>JAVJOM010000030.1:0-68168 GCA_040216775.1 Hyphomonas sp. | reverse complement strand
TGGAGTTCAGACGTGTGCTCTTCCGATCTCTTTTGCCAATTGTCGGGCTGATCTCGTTTACCTGGTCGGGTTATCCTTCTGACGCGATCAGGTCTGGTGTCCTGATGCTTCTGACGCCACTGACGATCGTTGCGATCGCTGCGCGTCTGAATACACGCCAGGCGCTTCGCTGCCTCATGTTCGCAGGCATAATCACGACAATCATTGCGTTTCGATTCACGAGCACGTTCGCTTGGGGCGGCCCGTATGGAAGTGGTGCGAAAAACCTCTTCGCAATTCAGATGCTTTTCGCGATGCTTTTGTGCCTGGCGGCAGTGCTGAACGAGAAGGAATTCCTGTGGATTCGCCTGCTGGCCGCGCCATTCGTTCCAATTTGCTTCGTTTTCCAGTACATGGCGAACTCTGCCACCTCGCTGGTCTTCGCGGTTATCGGCATAGTCGCCTTGCTGGGTATGAAGTTTTTCTGGATCAGCGTGAGTCAAATCCGCCACTTACGCTCATCTGTGTTTATTGCGGCAGTGGCCATCGTTCTGACTGGCGCGATCGTTGTGCTCAATATGCCTGAGAACACCGTGATGCAGGATTTCCTCCGTGTGTTGGGAAAAGACTCCACGTTTTCTGGTCGTTCCGAAATATGGCGTCAGGCAGAACTCATCAGCCGGGAACATCCGTTTATGGGGGTAGGCCTGGAAGGGTTCTGGCAATATGATGTCGGAGCTGCCCAGACCATCAACGAGAATGACTTCAAGCCTTTCGGCACCAAGCTGACCTTCCACAATACCTATTGGGAAGTTCGTGTTCACTTGGGATATATCGGCTTGTCGTTGCTGTTGTTGATCCTCGGCTGGTGTTTCTACCGTGCCGTCATGAATTGGCTCAAGGCGCCGACGATGGACCATTCGGTATTGCTCATCACCAGCATAATCATCCTGACCTCGACATTCACCGAATCCTATGTCTGGGGAACCTTCAATACACTGGTGAATCTGTTTTACTTTGCTGCGGTCACAACCCTGGGGGCTAGCGAGCGTAAGTTCGAGCGCAGAGTGCCGGTTATCCGCCGAGACACCGCCTGATCACGCTCCAGCACGTCACAGGCCTTTTACAAGAGCGTTAAACATTGGAGAGGAGGGAACCAATCGCCTTTCCAACGTGTTTTGGTCGCATTGCTGCCCGATTCCGACACCACGTTTCGGGCTATGAGCCCGAAACAAGTGACCGCCTTTAAGCTGTCGTTAAAGTTGGATGTTCAAAACTCATGATGATGACTCCGAACCCGGCCATTCCCTCCCGAAGGACTTCTGTCGAGTATTCGCTCGATACGACGATACGTGGTGACGTAAAGAGCTACGCGGGGTCTACACAAGAGAAATGGCCCGTATGGGCCAGACTTGCCGTGATCGTTGGGATGAGTGCCCTGTTATGGGCTGGAATCATTTCTGGAATGATGGCTCTGTTTGGCTAAGACGACACCGTCTCAAAACCTGCGACGATGCCTTGAAATCGCTAATGCGGGTTCCTGTCGGAACATTGTGAATTGGTGTCACCCAAAGCTCGAAAACTGACGCAATAATAGGTCGCCCGTGTTCCGTCTTCAAACTCGGGGGGACCGTGCCATCCATATTGCTGTTTCGATCCCGTCCAGATGTTCATTATGACACGCCCGGGAGTTTGTGGAATTTGCCTTTGGTCGGATGTCACGGTTTGGACGAGTTCTCCATCGACGTACCACCTGACAGACTCCGGCTGCCAGTCGAAGGCATAAAGGTGGGGGGCGTCTGCCGCGTCAAATGGTAGATCAATGTAAATAGAGCCTGCGGTTTCGCCATCTGCAAAGATGTTGGCGTGGAGCCGATGCGTGTCGTTTCCCAGAAACTCGATATCGATTTCGTCATGCGGGTCGCCAAACGTGGCATCCGTATGAGTGAAGAATGATGAGACGACGCCGGATCCGGCTGCGGCCTGCATCACCACTTCGTAACGTCCATAGCCATAAAAGCCGGTCTTTTGAACTTCGGCGCCTGAGTAAGGCTGGTGGTCGACAGGATTGCGATTGATTTCCAACGAAACGCTTGGCGCCAGGTAATGAACATTTTCTGCGACCCAGCCGGCGCGGTAAAAAGTGGAGGGGAATGTGAAGTCCGAAACATACCAATCGGTTTCGTCGAAACTGTTGGAAAATGACAAGTTGAAAGACTTTCCCTCGCCTCGATCAACAATGATGGGTGAAGTCGGGCGGGTCCGGACGTATATAGCGATGCTGATGGCAATCAAAAGCGCAAGCAGGATGCACGCTAAGACGAGTTTCCTGAAACGAGATTCGGACATTCAGTTCACTCTTGTGGGAGCAGTTGCTCGCTCAGATAGCGGTGCTATCGCGCGCCTTCGGATTTGAAGACCGCAGGGATGGTCAGAAGAACGATCTTGACGTCACCCCAGAAAGATCGGCTGCGAACGTATTCTACGTCGGTTTCGACACGTTGCTTATAGGATGTGTCGCTGCGACCGCTAACCTGCCAGAGCCCGGTGATGCCTGGGCGCACCGCGCAATACTGGCGGAAACTGTCTCCATATTTCTGGATTTCATTTTCCACGATCGGGCGTGGGCCAACAAGGGACATGTCGCCGCGCAGAACATTGTAAAGTTGTGGCAATTCGTCGATCGACGTTTTCCGAATAAATTGGCCGAGTGCCGTGATGCGAGGATCGTGAGTCAGCTTTTGCGACTCTTCCCATTCGCGGCGAGCGACTGGATCATTGTCGAGTAGATAGTCGAGCTTCTCTTGAGCGTCCGGCACCATTGAGCGAAGTTTGAAACAGTTGAAGGTCTCGCCATTCAGTCCAAAGCGTCGCTGAGAGTAAAATGCCTGGCCACCATCCTGGATGCGGATGGCCAGCGCGATAACGAGGATGACGGGTGCCACAAAGAGCAGGGCGGTTCCCGCAACAACAATATCAAACAAACGCTTGAAAAAGAAAGCTTGGTCGTCGGCTACTGTGGTGCGCAATCGGGTTGCTGCGTAGGCGGTGGCTTCTGCCTGCCTCGACGATTTACTAAGTCTCAAGCCCATTCTGGTCCCCTGAAATCAACTGGCGGTTTGCACACGATGCCGCGTCCACTCGACTCGTTTGCAATTTTCTTACCGCTTTTGAGATTCACGCTTATTGCGTTCGCCCCAACCATTGCAATCCTTATACCTCGATTTTCGCAATTTATTAACTCTCTGTATGCATTTTCTCCTGTCAGGCGAAGTATTGGATAAATATTCATTCATTTTCGGCTTTTTTTGATTTTTTCCATCTCATACCGATATTGACCGTGCAAATCGCCGGCCAAAACGAGCCACGCCCGCAATGATCGAAGGATCAACGCGGGCGCAGACTGTGAATCTTTTTGTTAGTTGAATAGTTTGAGCTTTAGAAGATGCGTTCGCCAATCCGGAGCGTATCGCCAGGCTTCACAACGGTGTTCGTATTCAACTCAAAAGGCGTTTCCTGATTTCCGTCGGCACTCTTTATGTAAACGACTTTCTTGTTGGCCCGATAGGTGAAGCCACCTGCTGCTGCCACAGCATTTAGTACAGTAAGCCCGGAATTGAACGGATATTCTCCCGGACGACCGACCTCTCCAAGGATATAAAATGGCCGATAGTTGATCACCTCGGCACTTACCTTGGGGTCAAGCAAAAACCCACTCGACAGCTTGGTGGCAATTTTGGTTTCGAGGTCCTGAGAGCTTAGTCCGACAGCTTCGACTTGTCCTATCAGAGGCAACGAAATGGCTCCCGTTCCGTCGACAACGAATTCGCCCGAAAGTTCAGGTTGCCCGAACACATTGACACGCAACTTATCACCCGTGCCCAAAGTATAGGCAGTATTCGTCTGTGTCTGAGCCGATGATGCCGAATCGACCACTTGGCGACTTACTGGCGCTGCCGACTGGCATGCCGTGACAAACATGAACATGACCGCAGTTGTCATGAGCGTAAGGGAGCGTATTAGCGACATAGTTGAAATCTCCAATCTGTGGCTCCGGTTTGGGGCCAAAGTGTTTCGATCTGACACACTCAAGTGGTCAGGAAAGTTACGTCCTCACCAAAGAATCGCGCGGCGGACAGTTTTCCACTCAAGAAGGCTCCTGTGTCCAGGCCAATGCGGCGATTGTCCCGGTAGACTGTCTCGGCGGGCGTGTGCCCATGGACAATCAGATGCGAAAATTGCCGGGTATCGTCAAGAAATTCGTCGCGGATCCAAAGCATGTCTCGCGTGCTTTGTTCGTTCATATCCACGTCCGGCCTTAGGCCGGCATGAACGAACAGGTAATCGCCAGCGGCATGATAGGGTTTGAGCGATTGGTAGAATTCCAGATGCTCGGGTGGCATACGGTCGCGAAAGGCAGTCCAGAGTTTACTCCAAGCCGACCGGGCTGTTGCCATCGCCTCATGGGACCCCAAGCTTCCGCGTGTATTTGGCGGTTGGAACCCATAGGAATAGAGGGTCTCACCCCCTCCATAGCGCACCCATTGGCTGCCGAACGATTCGTCTTCCAGGAATTTGAGTAGCGCTTCTTCGTGATTTCCCATCAGGAAAATGGTCTCGAATGCACTCAGCCGATCACTTAGCAAGAGTTCGATCACGTCGCGCGACTGAAGTCCGCGATCGATGTAATCTCCCAGGAACACGATTGTTGCGCGCGTGCCTTCGGGAAGGTTGGCGGCATCCTGTTCGATTTGTACGATCAGACGCTCCAGCAGATCACAGCGACCGTGAATATCACCGATCGCATAGATGCATTCGCCTTGCGGGGCGGTCGTGATTCTTGAGATACTGACTGGCACTGCAGAGCTGACTTCCGCAGTTTCGGCGTGAGATTGCCCCACTCTGTCTCTTATTCTCGCGCGCAGGGACGACGCAGATCGGGTTAGGCGCCCGAACTGATCGATAAATGACCTTTGCAAGAGTTGAGGTAGTCGTGACATGTCAGCTTTCTAAGGAGTTACTCTTTATAGTCGTTTCAGAACAAAAACCAATTTCTCAGGCTTTGAATTTATCGAGACCCCACAAGGGATTGTTTGATGAATCCTGTTGCCCAGCTCATGTGCATGGTCCCGGACGCGATGCCTGACAGAAGCCCGCAAGGTGACTTTTTGATCAAGCAAATGGCAGCCGACGCCATGGCGAGAACGCCAAGGTACCCGAATGGCAGTATGAGGCCGATGGGGAATAAGGGGGCAATGAGAAGTCCCGTTGCTGAACCGAGCAGAGCCAAGACCGGGAGCATCTGGCGGACTTTTGGCAGTTGGCGGTGCTTGCGCATCGTCCTCGCGCGACCCTTGCCATAGTTGTAGTATTGGCGCGCCAGAGCGGAAAGCGATGCGCGGGGGAAATAGTCCTGGCGTATTGTGGCATCCAGAAATATGCACCCGCCAGCTTGGCTGACGCGTTCATCGTATTCCGCATCTTCGTTATGGGAGAAGGATTCGTCGTATCCACCAACAGAGCGGAAAACTTTGAGATCAAAGCCTGCGTGGTGACCATGGTCGACATAGCCTGACCGCCTGCCGCCGCGATGCGCTGAGCCGCCGGATCCAAGCGGTGTATCGACGATCCAGGCGGTCGCTTTCTGGAAGCATGTCTCACCTCGGGCATCCATAGGTATAACGACCGATGCTGCGCCAGTGCGGGCGAGAGAGGTGGCGACCGACTGGATGAAGCCGACTGGAAAAACGGAGTGAGCATCGCAACGCACAATGTAGCGTGTTTCTTCTCCAGCAAATTCGGTGACGGCCAGATTTATTGCTGCCGATTGAAGGCGCTTGCTATTATGGATCAAGCGCAAATTCGGGAACTCGGACATCATGCTCGTGATGATGTCCACTGTATTATCAGTGCTGCCTCCATCGGCGACGATGAGATGCACGTTGAGAAGCCAATCGTCACCAGCCATCAAGGAGCGAATGCACTGTTCGATGTGACGAGCTTCATTCAGCGTAGGAATCACGGCCAACACCCAATTCGCTTCGACTATTTCGAGCGGTTTTTGTGTGACCCGAGTGATCGTTTCCACGATATATCCTTGCTTCGCGTGTTCCGGAGACTCGTTTACAGCAAGTCCTGTTCCGTTTTGCGCGTCACACGCGAAATAGTCAGCAACTGAGTGTCGATACGCGATCGCCTCTGTCTTGAGCATTGCGAGTGCCGGGCGCAGAGAGGACTCTATCAGTTTTTTTGTGATGCTACCTTGGGTCAACCTTGCCCAGAATCGGGAAGGTCATAGTGTGGCAGAAACTGATAACGCAAAACGGGAGAGCATGGATGATCGGTGTCATCGCCAAATTGAAAATCCAGGACGGGAAACAGGCTGAGTTCGAGCAGGCAGGGAAGGACTTGATGGCTAAAGTGAAAGCCAACGAACCAGGATGCTTGACGTACCAGTTATATAAGGAAAAGGGATCTGAAACGGACTATATCTTCATGGAACAGTATGCGTCTTCGGACGATCTGAAAGCCCATGGCCAAACAGAGTACTTCAAGGCCGCTGGTCCCAAACTGGGGGCTTGTCTAGCGGGTGCTCCAGCCGTTCAGTATTTCGACATCGTCGAGTAATCGGAGTTCAACTATGGACCTGTCATTTACGCCTGAAGACAGCGCTTTCCAGCAAGAGGTGCGCAGCTGGATTGCCGAAGCCTATACGCCGGAGCTTCAGGCGAAGATGGCTATGTCCAAGAACGGTTACCTCGACAAGGAGGGGCAGGTTGCTTGGCAGCGAAAGCTCAACGATAGAGGTTGGGTCGCGCCAAACTGGCCGGAGGAGCACGGCGGTCCGGGACTATCACCATCTGAGCGCTATATTCTGAATATGGAGTTGTCGGCGGCTGGTACGCCGACGGTTAGCCCCATGGGACTCTCCATGGTGGCGCCTGTGATTATGGCCTTTGGCTCCGAGGAGCAGAAGAAGCAACATCTGCCGCCAATTCTCGCATCGGAAGTTTGGTGGTGTCAGGGTTATTCTGAACCTGGTTCCGGATCCGACCTTGCATCACTCCAGATGAGTGCGGAGCGCGATGGAGATGACTATATACTGAACGGCTCGAAGATCTGGACGACGCACGCACAATGGGCAGACTGGATATTCTGCCTGGTGCGGACCAGGAAGGGCGTCAAGGCACAAGAAGGCATCAGCTTCATCATCTTTCCGATGACCTTGCCCGGAATCTCTGTTTCTCCTTTGCCGACGCTCGACATGCCGGTTGAGGGGCAGCAGGAAGTCAATCAGGTTTTCTTCGAAAACGTGCGGGTGCCTATTGAAGGCGCATTGGTCGGTAAAGAAAACGAGGGTTGGACATACGCAAAATACCTTCTTCAATTCGAAAGAGGTAATTCCTACGCTCCAGGTCTTCGCAACATGCTCAAGAAAGCGAAGAAGATTGCGAGTGCCGAGCAGGCGAACGGTGATGCATTGATCAGAGATGCCGATTTTGCTCGCAAGGTGGCAGGCCTGGAGCTGAAGATTGACAGCCTTGATGCGACTGAGCGGAGGATATTTTCCTCACTCTCGGCGGGTCAGGCCGTCGGCCCGGAAAGCTCAATGCTGAAATGCCAAGGCTCCGAGACACAGCAGGAAATCACTGAACTGCTGCTTGAGGCTGTCGGAAGCTATGGTGTGCCGTTCGTGCAGGATAGTTTAGCAATCGCCCGACAAGGGGCGAACGCTGACTTGCCCATGCCGCACTATGCGGTGCCCGTGGCGCCGAGCTATTTTAATTACCGGAAAACCTCGATCTATGCCGGCTCGAACGAGATTCAGCGCAACATCATGGCGAAGATGGTGCTTGGCCTGTAATTGGCGGTCCCCAGAGAGGGTAAAGCATGGCCATTGGATCTGAGGGTAAGCCCAGCATCTTGACGCGTCTCGCGTTTGGCGTTGGCGGCGTTGCCGACGGCGTCAAGAATAATGGTTTCGACTATTTCCTGTTATTCTTCTACAGCCAAGTTCTGGGCGTGCCTGCAGCGCACGTTGCGGTCGCGCTGTTCATTGCCCTGATTGTTGACGCCGTTTCTGATCCTGTCGTCGGTTACTGGTCTGACAATTTCCGTTCCAGATTTGGGCGGCGCCAT
The DNA here is from genome assembly GCA_040216775.1 of Hyphomonas sp. Lineage (GTDB taxonomy): Bacteria > Pseudomonadota > Alphaproteobacteria > Caulobacterales > Hyphomonadaceae > Hyphomonas. Next base: position 60,050 of record JAVJOM010000030.1, on the reverse strand, counting down.
CCGTTCATGTACGCTGCGATGTTGCCTGTCGCCATCGCTTATTATTTCGCATGGAACCCTCCGGCTGGACTGACAGGAAGCGATCTGTTTCCGTGGCTCGTCACCCTGACCATCACCGTGCGTCTCCTCTTCACGGTTTATGAAGTGCCTCAGAACGCTCTGGCTGCAGAGCTGACCAGTGACTACGACGCCCGCACGTCGCTTATGTCGTATCGCTATTTCTTTGCCTGGGTAGGCGGCCTTAGCATCCAGATTGCGCTGCTCGCCCTGTTGCTGCGTCCGACAGAGACCGATCCATCCGGCTTCTTCAATACCGATGGCTGGCATACATACGGACTGTGGGCCTCCATCGTCATCTTCCTTGCCGTGCTGGCGACGACGCTTGGTACCCATAGTCATATCCCGCATCTCAAGTCAGCGCCGCCGCAGCGCAAGATGACGATTGCTACGATCTTTCGCGAAATTTTGGAGACCGTGTCCAACCGGTCGTTTCGGGCGCTCTTCCTTGCGACTCTGTTTGGTTTGTTGGCATCCGGCATTTCGGCTTCGTTGAACCAATATATCAACGGCCTGTTCTGGGAGTTCACAACCGATCAGACCGCGAAGTTGACAGTCGCAGTCTATATCTCCGCCGTGATTGCCCTTGTCCTGGCGCCGATCATTGGCAAGACGTTGGGAAAGAAGCGCGGGGCCATCATTATCGGCATTCTGGCCTTCACCATCGCGCCCGCTCCAGTGTTGGCACGGGTGTTCGGCCTGATGCCGCCAAATGGCACTGACCTGCTTTTCAACATCGTTATTTCGGTCACGATTTTCGACCTGGCTCTGATCATCGTGACACAAATGCTGATGGGATCGATGATCGCCGATATCGTCGAGGACAGCGAACTGCAGACGGGTCGCCGGTCTGAAGGAATTTTCTTCGCCGGCATCAGCTTTATCCGGAAACTGGCCCAGGGTTCGGGCGTGATGCTGGCTGCGATCGTACTCTCGATCGCTTCAATTACGCCCGGCATGCGCCCCGGCGCCGTGCCGGAGGAGCAACTCAGGGTACTCGGATTGGGCTACGCAGCCTCCCTGCTGACAATCTGGATGCTCATGATCGGCTGCGTTTCATTCTACCGAATCAGTCGGGAAGGGCACGAGGCTAACTTGAAGGCGCTTTCCGAGCGCGATGGGCAGGGCGGGGCTGGCCAAGTTTCTGACTGAATTGTCATAAACGGACGAATTGCCACCTGAGCGACGCCGCAATAGAGCCATACTCATGATGCACACACACAACATGACAAAACATATCTCGAAGCTGTTGGCCGCTATTGGCTTGGCAGTGTTTGCGCTTTTGATCGTGGCCGTCACGCCGCTATTCGCCGACTCGCAGGAGCTACCGCAAAGTCGGACCGAGATAGAGCTTTCGTTCGCACCGCTCGTGAAACTGACATCGCCTTCTGTTGTGAACGTTTACACGCAGAAGCGGGTCACATCGCGCGTCTCGCCAATGGAGCAATTCTTCTCAGGCGGCGTGGCTCCACGTGAGCGGGTACAAAACTCATTGGGTTCAGGTGTCATCGTGGGCGCTGACGGCGTAATCGTCACCAATAACCATGTTGTGGAAGGTGCGGAGTCATTTCGGGTTGTGCTAAGTGATCGCCGCGAGTTTCCGGCCGAACTGATTTTGGCCGATGAAAGAACTGATCTGGCCGTTCTCAAAATCGATCCGGAGGGCGTCAAACTGCCGACATTGCCGTTTGCGGATACCCGTGCAGCGCAAGTAGGTGACCTTGTTCTGGCAATCGGAAACCCGTTTGGTATTGGACAGACAGTGACGAGTGGCATCCTGTCTGCAACGGCGCGCACTGACGTCGGTATTTCTGACTATGCGTTCTTCCTGCAGACTGACGCGGCTGTGAACCCAGGAAATTCGGGGGGCGCGTTGATCAACATCAAGGGTGAACTGGTGGGTGTGAACACCGCGATCTTTTCACGGTCGGGCGGTTCCAATGGGATTGGTTTTGCCATTCCAGCAGAAATGGTCAAACGAGTGGTCGATGCTGCGATCAATGAGGGTACATTCGTGCGGCCATGGCTTGGTCTGGCTGGTCAGGCAGTCAGCTATGATATCGCAAAGGCTCAGGGACTTGATCGACCGATCGGGGTGATGGTGACTGAAGTTTACGAAGGAGGGCCGGCAGATCGCGCTGGCTTGAGACGCGGGGATTTGGTGACGGACATAGATGGTCGTGAAGTCTTTGATGAGAAAGGACTGAAATTCCTGGCGGCCATCAAGAGTCCGGGTGAAACAGCAGAGTTGAAGCTGATCCGAGGCGGGAAAATCGAAACCAAAAGGGTGAAGCTCGCGCCGCCTCCTGGCGCCACGGAAGCGGATATCGTTCTCTTGGACGGCCCGAACGTCTTTTCCGGTGCGCGCGTGCTGGAGCTGTCACCGCGACTTGCCGAGGAGAACGGACTGGATCCTTTCCAGAAAGGCTCTGGCATCTATGTTCATTCGGTGCTGAGGCGCTCTGTTGCGCGAAACTTTTTTCGGCCAGGTGATATCATTCGGTCCGTCAACGGCATGTCGACGAAGTCTGTCAAAGACTTGAAGTCGGTGTTGAAGCCGGACGAGCGCAGCTGGAATATAGAACTTGAGCGAAACGGACGCATGATCCAGGGCACCGTGACGCTCTGAAACTCGCTATTTCGCGTGAACGACTACAGGCACGCTTTCGAATCCGAGTACAAAATTCGAAAGAACCCGCTCCGGACGTCCAACAACTTCAATATGCTCGAAACGTGAAAGAATTTCTTCCCATAGGATCCGTAGCTGCATCTCCGCGACACGGTTGCCCATGCAGCGGTGAATGCCGAATCCAAAGGATAGATGGCGCCTTGCATTCGCCCTGTCGATGACGAATTGATCCGGGTTTTCGATAGCCGTCTCGTCGCGATTGCCTGACGCATACCACATTACGACCTTGTCGCCTTTGCGCATTTGCTTGCCGCGGAATTCGAAATCTTCCTTCACAGTGCGCCGCATATGACCGAGCGGCGTTTGCCAACGAATGATTTCTGACACCATATTTGGCACGAGCGCCGGGTTTGCCTTCAGCTTCTCATACTGCTCGGGAAATTCGTTTAGCGCTACAATGCCGCCGGAAATCGAATTTCGTGTCGTATCATTTCCTCCAACGATGAGGAGCATGAGATTGCCGAGCAGTTCCATCGGATTGTTGACCATATCCCTGGTTTCCGGATCATGGGCAAAGAGCGAGATGAAGTCGAATTTCCGCGGTTGCTCGGCGCGCTCTTTCCAAAGGCCGGTAAAGTAGGCGAGACATTTGTGAAGTTCGGCTTCACGATGCTTCATATCCACTTCGATGCCGACAGTTTCTGATGTCGTTGTGACGTCAGACCAGTAGGGCAGGAGATGGCGATCTTCGAATGGGAAGTCGAACAGAGTCGCCAACATCTGAGTCGTCAATTCCTTGGACACTTTCTCAACCCAGTCGAACTTTCTACCGATCGGGACATCATCCAGAATGTTATTTACCCGTCGACGGATAAGAGCCTCGATATCGCTTAACTGGGTCGGGGCAACTGCAGGCTGGACAGCTTTACGTTGCACGTCATGCACAGGGGGATCTGCAGCGATGAACATCGGCGTGTCAAAATCATCCGGCGCGTCCCCAATTACGATATCGCGTTCAGATGAAAAAATGTGATGGTTTGAATCCACTGCGATAATGTCGTCATATTTGGTAATTGACCAGAACGGGCCAAACTGGCTGTGTTCGCAGTAGTGGACAGGGCTCTCCTGGCGCAGCCGTTTAAAGTATTCTCCGTGGCGGTTGTGTAGAAACAGTTCCGCACGCGATACATCAAGCGTTTCCAAGGGCAAGTCCCACGGATTCGGGATATCAGGCTCCAGGCTCTGGATTGTGTCCGCCAAGGTATCCTCCCAAATTTTGTTCTTATGGAGGACACGCTACGCTCGAATATTCGATACGGGAAGGTGTCAGGACGAACCGATTGTTGTGCGGTGCAACAAGCGATCATGCCCCTTGTAGCCCCCTGTCGCCATATGGAGCAGGCTGCGATTGTCCCACATAACGAGCATTCCAGGCTGCCATTTCTGCCTGTACTGGAATTGCGGCTGGGTCTGCCAGCGATAAATTTCGGTAATAAGCTCCCAGGCTTCAGTTGAATCCATTCCATCTATTCCGACGATATATCCTGCGCAGCCGAACAGAGCCTCACGGCCAGTTTCGGGGTGGCACGATATGATGGGGTGAAGCTGTGTCGCCTCGGCATCGTCGGAGGGGCGGATGTCCATAGATCGTCCTGCCGCGCGATCCTTTTCGCCATAAAAGCCAGCCGGAGCGTAAGCGTTGCGAGCCGAATGAATAGCGTATTTCCCTTCGATGCGCTGACGAAGGCTGTCGGGCAATTGCTCGAGTGCCAGATGCTGGCTTGCAAACAGCGTATCGCCACCTTCAGGCGGGATTGTAATGCCGTAAAGGCATGTGCCTGCTGGCGGAGTTTTCTGAAAACTCCAGTCTGTATGCCAGGTCTCAGCGAAGATGGGGGCCGTCTCGTCAGCGGCTCGCTTCACAGCAATGATGTGCTGACGCCCTGGGATAGGAGCGATGAAGGGATCGTCACCGAACGGACCGAACATCAAGGTGAAACGCTCCAGATCATCATCATCCATCGATTGTTCAGGAAACGCGAGCACATGGTACTGCAACCAGGCCGTACGTATTTCGTCTGCGACACTGTCCGAAACTGGCTTGGACAGATCCACTCCTGTTACGGATGCGCCGAATGGCTGCCCAGAAGGGCTAATCTGTAGCGACATGTTTTTTCCTCCCGGCTGATCTTACCACGAAGCCCGTTCCCGCATAGGAGTGCGTTATGTCTGATTTGTTTGCTGCCTCTGGCTTAGCCGATTCCGCGCCGCGTCCTCTCGCGGACCGCATGCGTCCGGCAAAGCTGGTCGACGTTGTGGGACAGGATCATTTGATCGGTCAGGGCGGACCGCTCAACAGGATGCTCGAAACCGGTCGCTTGTCGTCCGTTATTCTGTGGGGCCCCCCCGGCGTAGGCAAGACCACAATTGCTCGCCTTATGGCGTCTGAAACAGATTTAGAGTTTGAAGCAATCAGTGCCATTTTTTCTGGTGTGAAAGATCTGCGGGTCGTTTTCGACAAAGCGGAAGCTCGGCGCTCTGTCGGAAAAGGAACCCTGCTTTTTGTTGACGAGATCCACCGCTTCAACCGCGCTCAGCAAGACGGATTTCTGCCGTATGTCGAAAGCGGTGCAGTGACACTGGTTGGCGCCACAACGGAGAATCCCAGCTTCGAATTAAACGGTGCTCTGCTGTCTCGTTGCGCAGTCCTCACACTGAAGCGCCTTGAGCCGGATGATATGGAAGAGTTGCTCGGCCGCGCTGAGACAGTTGAAGGACGTAAACTGCCCGTCGAAACGCGCGCGCGTCAGGCCATGATCGATATGGCGGACGGTGACGGCCGTTACCTCTTGAACCTCGCTGAGCAGGCTTTCACTTTGGCAGATGATCCGCATTCGCTCACGTTAGACGAACTGAGCGCGGCTGTTCAGAAACGCGCGCCCGCATACGATAAGGATCGCGAAGAGCACTACAATCTCATTTCGGCGCTTCATAAATCGATCCGTGGCTCTGACCCAGATGCCGCTCTCTACTGGTTCGCTCGCATGCTCGAAGGTGGCGAAGATCCGCTTTTTTTGGCGCGCCGGTTAATCCGTATGGCCAGTGAAGATATTGGCCTCGCGGATCCCACGTCTCTGATGGTGTGTGGCGAGGCGGCTCGAACATATGAGCGCTTGGGCAGCCCTGAAGGGGAACTCGCGCTTGCACACGCCGTCATACATTTAGCGACGGCGCCCAAGTCAAACGCAGCCTACCTGGCCTACAAGGCTGCGCGTCGCGCCGCTGCTGACACTGGCAGCCGGATGCCCCCAAAACACATTCTAAATTCGCCCACGACCATGATGAAAGATCAAGGCTATGGTGCGGAATACGAATATGATCACGATTCCGAAGGTGGCGTGTCAGGTCAGAATTATTTTCCAGACGGTATGGCCACTCAAACCTTTTACAGTCCAATAGGGAAGGGGCGCGAGCGCCAAATCGCTGAGCGCCTTCAGGAGATCGCTGCCATACGTGCCCGTCAGCGGAGCAAATCATGACCCGCAATCGACCTGTGCCTGTCGTAACTCCTGAGAACAGGGAGTTCGTTCGGTCACTGATGATATATGAAGATGATGACCTCATTGCCTTCAACAAGCCGTCAGGGCTGCCGGTGCAGGATGGTCGGGGAATAGATCGTTCTCTCGATTCGCTTCTAGATGCGTTCGCGCGCTCGAACGGCAAACGGCCAAGACTTGTTCACAGATTGGATGCCGGAACTTCCGGCATCGTCATTGTGGCCAAAACCCAGCCGGCCGCGGCGTTCCTGTCTGGAGAGTTCGCCGAGCGGCAAACCAGGAAGACTTATGTTGCGATCGTTGGTAGCAACCCGCCAGCAGAGAAATCGGGCCTGATCGACGTGCCACTCGTAAAGGTCCAAGAAACGGGTAGGTCCCGTATGATCGCTGCTCGCGCAGATCGTAAGGGCGCGTTGGCATCACGCACGAGGTGGGATCTGCTTGAGAAGCGCGGAGCATGCGCAATCATGCGCCTTTATCCTGAATCCGGGCGCATGCATCAAATCCGCATCCATCTGGCGCATATAGGTTGTCCCATTATTGGCGACCCGATTTACGGCCATGGCGTGCGGGATGGCTGTCGTTTGATGCTGCACGCCTTGTCATTAGAAATCAGGAAGCCGTCCGGTGGTTTGTTGGAATTGACCGCCGATATCCCGTCCGACTTTGCCGAAGTCGTCAATGAGCTGGGCTTTGAGTCGTTGTCGAGCGCAGCCTGGTCGGGTTCAATGTGAGCCAGCGGCGTATTTCAGGTTTTCGTCCCATTCCGAAAACGCAAAGCCCGCCAGTTTCCTGGCGGGCGTTAGAAAATATCGGATCCGGATGAGTCTTATTGCTCGCGCAAGCGAGGTCCAACTGCGAGCATTTGACCGGAATTGACTGCATCTGCGGCTGCCAGATCTTCGATCAGCACCTGCATCCGGTCGTCATTGGCCACTGCACCCAGCATGTACGCAACGCGAGCAGTTTCTTCCGAAACTCCAAAAAGGCTCTCAAGCGCTTCGAACCCGGACTTCCGGCGAGGGTAGAATGTAAGACGTGGCGTAACTTCAGCATCGATTCCGCCGAGTTCCTTGGCTTTGCTTATGGCATCCATGAAGCCCCCAATCTCGTCGACGAGGCCCTTATCGATAGCATCTTCGCCACTCCAGACTCGCCCACGGGCGACCGTGTGGACCTCATCATATGTCATGCCGCGCCCTTCACCGACGATGCCCAGGAAGCGATCATAGCCCCGCTTGAGCCAGGCCTTCACTTCGATTTCCTGTGCTTCTGTGAACGCGCCTGACCCATATGCATCGGCGAACTCGCCACCAACGCTGACCGTATCGAACGTGACACCGATTTTGTTGAAGGCACCTTCGAGCGCGAACTTCCCGCCATAGATGCCGATCGATCCGGTGATCGTGGAACGATCAGCCATGATATAGTCAGCGCCAGCCGATACGTAGTAGCCGCCAGACGCGGCAACCGAGCCCATCGACACTACGACCGGTTTGCCTTTTTCTTGAACGCGCTTGATGGCGCGCCAGATTTGGTCGGACGCTGTCGGCGATCCACCTGGGCTGTCGACACGGAACACAATGGCTTTGACCTTTTCGTTGTCGCCCGCATCAAGAATTGCACGTGCGATCGTATCCGAGGCAAATGCCGGTGGGCTGGAAAACGGGGACCCACTTTCTGAACCGCCGGTTACAATTGGACCTTCGCCACCAATAACGGCTATCAGGGGTGCTTTCAGACTTATTGTCGGCGCAATGTAGGCGGCCAGCTCTACAAACTCTGTATCTTCCCCGGCCCGTTCCCTGGCTGCGTCTTCGGCCTCTTCTGGCCAACCAAGCTTGTCCATGATCTTGAGATCAATAGCTTCCTGCGCGGTTTTTGGGCCGCTTTCCAATGCGCTCTTTACTGATTCGACTGAAAGTCCCCTGTCTTCCGCGATGTCGCTGAGAGAGACGTTCCATATCGACTGCGCGAGCGCCGTCATCGCTTCGCGGTGGGGCTCTGTGTAGGCAGTTTCATTGTAAGAGTTGGGCGAGTTCTTGTATTCATAGAAGGGATAGATTTCGGATCTCACGTCGATTTTGTCGAACAGTCCCGCGAGAAACTCGGTTTCAAAAGTGACGCCGGTGGCGAAGAGGTCCGTGCCGGGCTGGATCCAGATTTCGTCGGCGGCTGTCAGCGACCGAAGTGCGGAGGGACCACTCATTCCATACGTACCCTGAGTGTGGGCAATGATGAACTTTCCGGAATCACGAAAACTATGGAAAGCTTTGCGAAGTTCCTCGGCGCGCGCGCTTCCCACGCCGATCATCGCTCCCCGCAAGTATAGACCTTTCACAGCATCATCGGATTCGGCTGCTTTTAATTTTGTCAGCAGGTCAATAAATCCAGGCGTCTGTGAAAATGCCGCCAGGCCTCCAACCGGACTCTGATCTGGGTATTCCATATTGAGATCCAGACTGAGAACGACCCGGTCTGGCGCCGGAGGAGACGAGTTTGTCGCTCCTACGATAAGAATGGCGAAAAATGAGACCACCAGCAGGACAAAAACAAACATCGCGGCAAAGGCGCCTGCCATGGACAAGAAGAAGGTTTTCATTTGTGCGCGAACTCCGTGCGATGCAGTCAAATTGGCTTAATCCGGACTTTGCCGATTATCGATAAAAATGTAAAGGGTCAGCCGCACACGACAGGGAAACGTGAGCCTTGTCACACAATTGATGGTCCTGAGTGACTGAAACAATGTGATCGGGTGTTGCCAGAGTCAGCAAGAGTGGCTATCTCGCCTGCTTCGCGTTGGGGTGTCGCCAAGCGGTAAGGCACCGGTTTTTGGTACCGGCATTCCCAGGTTCGAATCCTGGCACCCCAGCCACCTTTCGAGGTGCACGCGATGGCGCAAACATATTTGTTACTGTATTGCAAGAGTTGCGTTCGATGGCGACGCGGATATTTTCTAAACGAATCGTAAAGCCTTATTGATCCCGTCGTTCAGGGTTGTTAGCGTCGGATTTCGCAAATAAGGGCGTTGCGGACTTGTTGCCAGAATGGCAAGGGTCAAAGCGAGAGAGCGAGCAGCGCTCCAAATTGGGCAGTGTCGGGCGTCTTTGCCTTGCGACTTCCAACATAACTCGGCCGGTGTGTTTTTTTGGCCAGGCATTGAAACCGGGACATCTTCGCTAGCAGGATGCCTGATTGTCGAATTTCCCGCGCAAATTTTTGCGCGACCGTTTGGAGAGTGAGAGGCAAACCTCATGATGAAACTTCTGTCACCAGCTCGCGGCGCTATCGCCGTAGCGCTGATTGCTGGACTGGCCATTCCGGCCCAGGCTCAGTTGCGCGATGCGCTTAATACGGGCGAGCAAGCCACACGGCGTGCTGAACAAGTCCAGGAACAAATCAATCAGCTTGACGACCAGCGAACCGACATGGTTCGCGAGTATCGTACGCTGCTGCAGCGTCGGGATGCTGCCGAGCTCTACTCAAAGCAGCAAGAGCTTGTTGTGAAGAGCCAGCGCGAAGAGATCGTGTCGCTCACCGAGCAGCTCGGTTCAATTGATGATATCACCGCTCAGACGGTACCGATGCTACTCAGCATGGTCGAAGACCTTCAGAATTTTGTTGCGGCAGATCTGCCATTCAAAAAGACCGAGCGCGAAGCTCGCCTTGATGGCCTCGTCGGCATCATGCAGCAGCCAAACGTGACAACCGCCGAACAGTATCGTCTTATCATGGATGCCTATCAGGCTGAAATGGAATACGGCCGCACGATCAGCACCTGGCAGGAAGAAATCGACATCGATGGCAAGCCCACGACCGTCGACATGTTCCTTTATGGTCGTGTTGCTCTGGTTTACCTGACGCCAAACGGCAAGGCTTCCCGCTACAACCGGACGACCGGTGAATGGGAATCGCTGCCCGGCAAATACGGAGCCGATATCGCCAAATCGATCCGGGTTGCTCAAGGCAAGGCACAACAGGACGTCCTGTTTGGTCCGGTTCAGAAATTCTCAGTCGAATAGTCGGCGCGTTCCAGGGAACAAGAGGTATAAAAGATGTTGAATATTAAATCCTCGCTGAAGGCTCTGGGCGCGGCAACGCTGCTCGGTCTCAGCTCAGTAACACTCGCGGCACCTGCAGATGCCCAGGCGACTTTGAAGTCGGTTCTGGACAGTATCCGCAAGGACTCAAATGAAATGTCAGCTGCTGACCAAGCTCGCCTTCGCGAGTTCCAGCAGGACAAGAACGCCCAAGAAGCCAAGATGACCCAGGCGCGCGGTGCGCTTGCGACAGTCGAAGCTCGAGGGCGCGCACTTGGCGCTGAATTCGACGCCAATGAAGCAGAGCTTGGTGCTTTGGAAGCCCAAGTGTCCGAACAAGCTGGTGACTTTCAGGAACTCCTTGGTCAGTTCCGGACAGCTGCTGGCGAAACGATGCCAGAAATTGCGGACTCGTTTGCCAATTTTGACTACCCTGATCGGGTTGAAGGCATTGCCGAAATTGCAGAGGCTCGCACGCTTCCAAATCGTTCGCAGCTCGAACGTCTTCCAAAGGCTATGCTGCAGGAAATGTTGGCTCAGTCGGAAGTGAAAACGTTTACGGCTGTTGTTGACGGCATCGGCCCGGATGGCTCCAACGCGGAAGCAGAGCTTATGCGCGTCGGCGTGTTCACGGCCGCAACGACCAACGGCAAGAAGTTCGTTGAAGTGAAGAAACAGTCAGGCGGCGAAACCTTCCTGCAGGCGTTCAAACAGCAGCCCGCAGGCGCTTTCAGCTCCGCAATGGGCTCGCTGATCAACGCGGGCCCAGACCAGCTGGTGCGTGCTCCAGTTGATCCATCCAAGGGGAACCTGTTCGGTATTCTGGGCGACCTTCCCAAGTTCGGCGATCGTTTGCAGCAGGGCGGACCTGTTGGTGCGGTGATTGCGGCACTTGCTGCGATAGGTATCCTTATCGGCTTCTACAAAATATTCACGCTGTTCACGATGGGCGGCGCCATGCGCAAGACGGCGAAAACCCGTCAGGCTGGCACCGGAAATCCGCTGGCACGCGTGTTTGAGACGTATGAGACGAACCGCAATGCTGACATCGAGACGCTTGAGCTCAAGCTCGACGAACAGATCCTCCGTGAATCTCCACGCATTGAGCGCTTCAACGACATCATCAAGGTGTTCGCGGCTGTGGCTCCACTGCTTGGTCTCCTCGGCACGGTTATCGGTATGATCATCACTTTCACCACCATCACGATCTACGGTGCAGGCGATCCGAAACTGATGGCTGGCGGTATCTCGGTCGCTCTGATGACCACCGTGTTTGGCCTTGTGGCCGCCATTCCGCTCTTGTTGATCCACGCTGTCGCTTCGTCGATGGCTCGCGGTAATCAGCAAATCCTTGACGAGCAGGCCGCTGGCCTGGTTGCTGAGAAAGCGGAATCCCTGCGCGGGGCGATGGCGTAAGCCATCCCCCTCGTTTCACTCGAGGAGGAGGAACCCGACATGGGTTTTGCAGATCTACAAGCTTTCCTCGATCGTGGCGGTCCCGTGTTGATTGTCATTATGGCAGCAACATTCTTCATGTGGGCATTGATCCTGGAACGACTGTTCTACTTCAGGTTCGCTCACAAGCAGGTGGCCGCGGAAGCGATCGCGGAGTGGCGCTCGCGCTCCGATCGGAAGTCAACGTTCGCCCATTGGGTGAAAGACAAGCTGGTGTCTGAAGTTCGCGCGAAAGCCGAACAGAACGTGCAACTGACCAAGGCTATGGTGGCGCTCGCGCCGCTACTTGGTCTGCTCGGCACGGTAACAGGGATGGTGGCAGTTTTTGACGTCATGGCCATCACGAATGGCGCCGATGCGAAGGCAATGTCTGCCGGTGTGTCTCGTGCAACAATTCCAACGATGGCTGGCATGGTTGCCTCGCTTTCCGGGATTCTCTTCACGTCAGGTATGGATCGTCGTGTAAACCGCTCGGTTCAGTGGGTTGAAGATGAGATGGAGATCGGCTGATGCGCGGACGCAAGGCAAGAAGCGCCGAAGAGGCAAACGTCGATCTCACGCCGATGCTGGACGTGGTGTTCATCCTGCTCATCTTCTTCATTGTGACGGCTACGTTCGCTCAAGAAGAAGCTTTGGGTCTTGAGCCACCGCCACCGCCATCGCCAGAAGAACCGGACAAGCAAGTTCCGGCGATTTTGATCCTGATCGACGAGACCAACCTGATTTCTGTGAATGGCCGTCCAACCGATATCGGTTCGGTTCGGGCAAACATCGAGCGGGTTCGGGCCGAAACGCCCGAGAGTGCGGTTGTTATCCAGGCGCATCCAAGGGCGAAGAGCGGCGTTGTCGTTCTGATCCGTGATGCGGCGTACAATGCAGGCTATAGGGATAGAGTGAACCTCGTCCTTACGGCTGTAGATTAGAGGAGCGACAAAACATGGCACGCAGAAAACGCCAATCAGTCGCCGGTGGTGGGGGAGCGGAAGACGACGTCAACCTGACTCCCATGCTGGACGTTGTGTTCATCCTGCTCATCTTCTTCATTGTGACCGCACAGTTCATCAAGGAGCCGGGTGTTTCGATCGTCAGGCCTGAGGTTGATAACAAATCTCAGGTCAAGCCGCTCGCCATTCTCATTGCAATCAACGAGGACAGCGAAATCTACATCGACAAAAAGCAAGTCAACGCAGACGAGATTGGCTTCACATTCAAGCAATTGCGTGAAGACAATCCCAAGGGCGAGGTCGTTGTTCAGGCGGATGTGGATGCTGATGCCGGAGTGCTCGTGGACGTGATGGAAACGATCAACAAGATCGATGGCGCGACCGTTATTAATATCTCGGCTAAGATAGAGTAGGAGACAGAGACATGTTCAACAGTCCCTTTCTTAGGTTGGGCGTAGCGTTCGCGATTGCGGTACCCATCGTCTACTTTCTTTTCATCTTGATGAGCTCTCTGATCAACGTCACTGAGATCAAGGTTGATAAAGGTGAGCAGCGTGTGCTGGCGGCAATTACGCCTCAGCAGCAGGATAGTGAAGTGCGTACGCGTCAGCGGTCCAAGCCAAAGCGGCTTGATTCCGCTGCCAAGCCACCACCCCCACCGAAAGTGTCGGCGACCAAGTCACAAATCAATCTTCCCACTCCGAAGATTGCAGGTGCTGCCCCAACAGAGCTTAATCTTGGCCGGATGCAGTCTCTGGCCATCGATCCGGTGGCCATTTCTGACCGGGATGCTCAACCTATTCGCCCACCGACGCCGTCGTTCCCTCAACGTGCAGCGGAGCGTGGTATTGAAGGAAGCTGTGACGTTCGCTTTGATGTGGACACACGCGGTCGCCCCTACAATGTCCAGGCGAACTGCACGAACGACATGTTCAAACGTGAAGCGGAACGGGCAGTTTCGCGAGTGGAGTTTGCGCCGAAAATCATTCGGGGCAAAGCAGCTGAGCGTAAGAATGTTGTTTATCCACTCGAATTCAAACTCCAATAGGAGCGAGTTCGCGCACGGCTGCATATTCATTAAAGAGCGCTCCGACTGGAGCGCTCTTTTTTTGGAGACTTTGAAAGCATGCTGACCGGCTTGAGTACTCACCTTATAAATGATATAAAGTAACATTGTAGGATTCGAAATCCGAAACGTTTTTGACTCGGTTTTCTTCGATTTCACAACAGGCGGAATGTTTAGACAGACAGACTGTCCACAGGAGTTGATCAAGACGTTTTCGGATGACGAATTACATTGACGAGACGGGTGATAGCGACCCATAAAGTTATGGATACGCACACCTTAAATCGGGCAGAAGCGCGCTGTGGAAAAGCACTATGTTGCGCGCAGAAGTTCTTGATCCCGCTCAACAATTCCGGTTGATTGGGCCAAACGCCGCGAGCAGCGCGGACAGGAGAGGAAACATGGGAATAAGAGCAACTCTCAAGAGCGCCGTCGTTGTGGGCCTGATGGCCACGATGGGGGCAGGTGCCGCGCTTGCGCAGTCTTGTACAGACACCGAATTCACATCGAAAACGGGTCAGACCTATCTCGAGGCTGAACAGGCGGCGATGGTGAAGAAGGATTTCGCCACAGCGATATCGAAACTCAATTCACTTCGGACGCAACCGCTAAATTGTTACGAAGAAGGCGCTGTAATCAAGCTGTCCGCCTATATCAAAATCGAGAATGGTGACCGCAAGGGTGCTGTTCAGGACCTTCTGACGGCTTTGAACAAAGGCTACATTCCTGAGGCCGACGCTGCACAGACATATTACAACATTGCCCAGATCTATCTTCAGGAAGAAGATCTCGCCAAAGCGCTTGAGTACATGACCAAGTGGCAGCAGGCTGGTGGCAAGCCGGATCGGACCCAGAAATGGCAACTGGCTGTGCTCAATCAGCGCGCGGACAAGTTCAAAGAGGCTGTTCGGTGGGCTGAAGAAGTTCGTCGGGATGACGGCTCGAACTTCAAACAGGAAGTCTATGACCTGCTGTTGTTCCTTTATAACCAGACCGATGAAAAAGCCAAAATGGCAGAGGTTTTGGAGGTTCTCGTCGAGCGGAATCCGTCCGAGCGAAAGTATTGGGATGCTATCGCCGGTAACTATTTTGCGGACAATGAAGAGCGCAAGGCGTTCGAAGTTCAAAAGGCAATGTATCTCGGTGGTCTCTTGAAGACACAAGATGAGCTGATGCGCATCGTGAACTTCTACAACCGATTCAATGCGCCTTACCACGCTGCTCGCATCCTGGAAAAAGAGATGAATGCCGGCCGCGTTACCAAGAACCTGGATCGCTTGGAATTGCTGGCTAACCTTTATCAAGTGGCACGTGAGCACGAGAAAGCCATTCCGGTTATTAAACAAGCTGCTGATGCTGGCGGTGGCGGGGCGATGTATGAGCGCCTCGGTCGCTCTTATGCAGACCTCCAGCAATGGAAAGAGGCGGAAGAGTCGCTGGCCAAGGCGATCAGCATGGGTGGCGTTAAGGACCGCGGCAATGCTTATGTGCTGATTGGACAGTCGCGCTATGAACGAGGCGATCGCTCCGGTGCCAGGGAGTCTTTTAAAACAGCAGGAAATAGTGCGGGACGTAGCTGGATCGACTTCATGAACTCCGAAGAGAACACCAAGCGAGCGCTCGTGTGTTTCGAAGTGCAGTCGGCTTGGCTCAATGTCGAAAACGAAGCGAAGATTTGTAAGCGTCTGGCTGTTCTGGGCGAAGAGAACATCCCCGAAAACTGCAAGACTATCAGGGAGCGCCTGGACGCTGCTGAAGCCAAGTTCAATGCTACGCCAGAGTGCAAAGGGCAGGGAACTTGAACCTGGCCACGTTTTAAGAAAGCATATCGTTTCCATAAAGCCCCGAGTTTATTGCTCGGGGCTTTTTTACGATCGATCTTTGCTATTCGGGTGGTAGCTATTCTGCGTAACGACAAAAAGAGCCGCCGACGGATTATCCCGTTGGCGGCTCTTTTGTTGGCAGGTTGAAGGTTATTAAATCAGGAGGCTGTAGACGAAATCCCGAACGATGTTGCTCCCGACTGTCCAAGTGGCGCGGAAGACTCATTTGCAGCGGTTGGCGATGCACCCTTGGGTCCCGTTTCCTTCAGGGGATCGTCGGCGTGCTTAACCTGGCCTTCAAATACTGCGTTCGACTGGATCTGCAGCGAAGCATGGACGATGTCGCCCTTAACATGGGCGCCTGATTCCAATTCGACCTTCCGTGCGCGAATTGAGCCGCGGATCTTTCCTTTGACCTTTACGACCTCGGCTTTCACTTCACCGGTGATTTGTCCTGATGCGCCGATCGTGATGTCGGTCGCGCTTACGTCGCCATCAACAACGCCATCAATTTGTAAGGCACCTTCGGAAATCACCGAACCATTTATCTTCATGTCCGCGCAGATGATGGATGCGGCTCTGGCGGCGGGCTTCATCGCAGCGCCGCGAATTGCATCCTGTGCAGGAGCCGCTTTTGCGGGCTCCGATGTGTTGGATTCCGGGTTTTTGTTTTTAGTGAACATGGCGACCTGCTTTCAAGAATTTCGCTGGATCATAAGGTTTGCCGTTGAACCAGATTTCATAGTGAAGATGGTCTCCCGTGCTTCGTCCGGTGGTCCCCATCTTGCCAACCAAGTCTCCGACTTCGACAATATCACCTTTGGATACCGTAATACCGCTCAAGTGGCCATAGCGAGACTTGAAGCCATGTCCGTGATCGACCTCGACCAGGCGACCGTATCCGCCTCTTGCGCCCGCAAAAGACACCTTGCCAGGCCCTGCCGCTATGATCGGCGCTGCATGATAGGCCGCCATATCCAAGCCGTTGTGCCAGCCGGGCCGTTTCCTGAACGGGTCTATACGTATGCCATAATCACTGGTCTGACGATAGGGCACGCCGACAGGACGTCCAAGCGGCAGGCTCGCCACGATCTGTTCGTAGTAACGCATTTCTTCAACGCGGGCGCGTGTTTGAGTCAGGCGATTGTAGAAAGTTGTATCTGCGTTTGAAAGCTTGTCTGCACCTGACGTCATCGTCGCAATAGAGACGAGCGGCCCGCCCATCTCTGCGCCAGACATGATGCGGTCGCTGCCAACAGATGTGAGTTGCAGTACGCCACGTGCGCGCTCGGCGCGGTCAATCGCCATGTCCTCAGCTTCGTTCAGGATGCGCTCCTGATCGTATTTCAGGTTCTTCAGGCTGACTCGCGTGCCGCTTGAATCAAACGATGCGGTAATGGGAGAAAAGTTGCGTGACTGGCGATTGTCGGCTTCTTCAATCGACGCCTTGACTAACAGGCCTGTCCCATCACCTCTCAGCGCCGAAACCTCAAGGTTTTCGTCGCCTTTCAGCTTATCAAAAAGCTCTTCAAGGGCCTTCTGTCGATCTTCCCACTCGGCGGTCTCCTTCTGGAAAGCGTCCGTGCGTTCTTCCAGCAGGGAGCGGGACAGCGCATCTTTCGCCCGCAATTCCTGCACCCAGCGCTCGTATTTTGCGAGTTCGCGGTCATCGGGATTGCCAGCAATTGTACTGGAAGGGCCGCCGAGCACGTAGCTGCCGGTGACAAACAGGGTCCAACCTGCCAGCGCTGCCGCTCCAGCTGCAATGATTGCCTGTTGCCATGGAGACACCGAAATATATCGGACCGTGCCACCGCTTCGGTGATAAATCTGACGTTCCGGGAACGCTCGATCAAACGCCGCTTTAACGTTAGCACTCCACTTAGCCATTCACGCCACCTGTCGACTGGAAATCACACCCCATGCTGCAATAAACACTACAGCACGTTTCCCAAACCCGTGGACCACATAAATACCCATTTCGAACGGGGGTGAAAGCCCTAGGGAACACAATTCATGCAATTTTTCGCCTATTTGGGTAAATCCCCTGTTAAAGCTTGAATTTTTGGGTGAACGGAGCGTAATTTTTGGTCACCTGTCAGACTTTTAACGTTTCAAGCACGGCCTGAGCGTGTCCTTTGACCCTGACCTTAGGCCAGATTCGACAAATTCGCCCTTTTGGATCTATCAAGAACGTCGAACGTGCGATGCCCATGTAAGATCGCCCGTACATATTCTTTTCCACCCAGGTGCCATAAGAATCGCATACATTGCCGTCTTCATCGGAGCCGAGTTCGATTTTCAGATCGTGCTTCTCAATGAATTTTTGGTGCTTTGCGAGAGAGTCACGAGAAACCCCAAGAATGTTAGCGCCTGCCAATTCGAACTGGTTTGAAAGCTCGGAGAAATCTCTCGCCTCGTTAGTGCAGCCGGGTGTGTCGTCTTTTGGATAGAAGTACAAAATCAGATACTTGCCTCGATAAGAGGCGAGTTGCTTCCGACCGCCAGTCGTTTCAATAATAAAATCAGGTGCCTTCGTGCCTGCCTCAAGTGCTTGGGTCATGTAATCCTCCTATGGTGCCCAAATAGGTCTGTGCTTATATCCGAAGCGTGCAGCCCAGCTGCCTGTTACGTGTCGCGAGAAGTTTAAGGAGCGTGCTCTTGGTTCGCCAGACCGCCTCAACGGTTATTCTGGAAATACTTGGCGGTCTGATTCTGCTTGTTCTGGTGGCGGCCGGCTTGCTGGCGTTTCGATTGGCCAGCGGACCACTCGAGCTGGGCGTCTTCCGAGATGATGTCGAGCGTGCTCTGACAGCGGCTCGTGGCGGACGATCTGTTAAGATCGGCGAGGTTTTCCTCGAATGGTCGCAAGACGACCGGCGAGTTCTCGTAAACGCACGAGACGTACAGCTGTTCGATGATGCTGGCAGTCTTGGTGCCGAAGCAAAGAAAGCAGACATTACGCTGGCGGGGTCGGCGCTTGTCTTTGGCAAAGTCGAGGTGCTCGCGATGCATCTCGATTATGGCTGGATCAATGTCGACAGCATTACTGAAACAAAGTGGAAGGTTGCAGGCGATCCATTGCCGGAGATACCTGCCGGGGAGTTGCCGACCACGGCTGCGGAATGGCTAGATCGTGCCAATGAGATTTTGCCTCAGCTGCTCGTTGTTTTGGAGCAAGCCGAAACGGTCGTCGACCTGGAGCGCGTGTCATTCGATCATTTCGAAGTGCATGTCAGGGATGCCGACCAGAAAAACATTCTCACGCTGCGGTCTGCGAAGGGGCGGCTTGCGCGGGAGGCGGATGGAATTGTCCTGTCAGTTTCCGGCAGTGGAAAAGGCGAAGGACTGCCAGCTGGGCTTGCGGTCTCGCTCGCAACATCGGGCCTCGGTGAGCGTCTGAAGGCCGAGTTTGCCGTTGCGCAGTGGCCACTCGCTGATCTTGCGGTCCGGCTGGGCATGAGCCGTGATAGATTCGAAGGCCTTCCGGCCAACGTGTCCGTATCTTTCGATGTCTCAAAAACGGTCGGCGTCGAGCAGATACTTGTCGATATCCTTGCTGGAGAGGGTCGGTTGCCTGTCGGCAACACAGAGTACGACGTGCAGGATCTCGACTTGAAGATCGCATACAATTCAGGAACGGATGCGATAACGCTTGAAGCCAGCAGCAATCGCATGGGCCCGATCCAGGGACGCGTCCTTCTCAACATTCAGGACGCCATCAAGGGGCAGGATTTTCGCAAATTCAATCTGATCAGCCCTCGTTTGGACCTGGATCTAACGCCGGCCTTCGAAAAGGTCATTGCCCTGGAGAAGGTCAATATCGACGGAGAGGTGGATCTGTCGCGGTATGCCCTTCGCGAAACGGTTGTTGATATGACGATGGGTGCTGACCGTCTCAAGGCTTCCGGCTCCATCGAACTCACACCTGATCGAAAGCCAGGCGAGCCTCCAGTGATCGGTAGTTTCGATCTTGCGTCAGAAGGGGATATCAGTCGCGATACGGTGTTAGCATTTTGGCCAGTAGGGCTTGGCGCTGGTGCGCGGCGATATGCTGCCAATCGGGTCACGTCCGGAGTGGCGTCTTCCATCGACGGCCACATGGATTTACTGAGAGACAGTTTTTCAGCAGGCTATTTGAATGACGACCACCTGCGCCTGGACTTTCAGGTTCGCGATGCGGCCGTAAGGTTTCTCGACGATTTGCCGGCTGTTGAAAACGCATCAGGTAAAGGCCGGCTCACGGGAAATGGGTTCAAAGTCGTCCTGGACAGTGGCGACTATGGAGGCTGGGTCCTGGATGACGGCGTTGTCGATTTCCCAGCGTTCAATCCGCGCGGTGTTCCTTTCAGGGTTTTTGCGAAGGGCAGAGGTCCGGCAACTAATATCATGAGAACGCTGGCAGAATCGCGCCTCAAGATTGATTTTCAACCGGACAGACTTTCCGGCGATGCCGAGATGACATTCGAGATGTTCCGTCCGGCGCTTGATAATGTGCCGTATAGTGATGTTCGATTTTCTGCCGTGGGAACCGTGACTCAAGGCGGATTGAAGAATGCCGCTTTGGGGTTCGATCTGACAAAAGGCAACTTCAAGGTAAACGCCAATCAAACAGGCGTCACTGTCAGCGGATTTGGCGATCTGGGACCTTCGCCGGTCCAGTTCACGTGGCGCGATTCGTTCAATGACGGCCAGCAGCCATCGAACCTCTCCGCAACGGCGGTCGTAACGCCCGACCTGCTCAATCGCTTCGGAGTATTGGGGAGAGCCTACCTTTCAGGAGAGATACCGATAGAACTTCAAGCTCAGCTTCTCGGAGACCGCCTTGTCTCTGCTGACACCGCGCTTGATCTTGGTGAGGCCAGACTTGATATCTCTGAAATCGGATGGGTGAAACCAAAAGGCGTTCCGGCCAAGGCATCAATTCAGTACGAGAAGGCTGGCACGCTTTCCAAATCGACTGTGCTGTTCACGTCTGAAAATGCCCGCCTCGACGGTGACTACATTCTTGGTGAGGATTCCAAGCTTGTGTCCGCGCTCGTTAGGCGAGCCTACCTTAAGAACAAGGCAGATTTCGGGGGTGATGTAGCGCGGGCGCAGGGCGGTGGCTTGATTGTCAATCTTGATGGTACGTATTTGGATTTGTCTGGGATGATGTCCGGGCTGGGGGCTGCAGGAACGGCAGATTCGGGGAACATTACGCCACTCAGCATCAGCGCCAATCTGGATGCACTCACACTCCGATCGGGTCTGGACATGCGTGATGCAAAGCTGACAGCCAAGACAGGAGCTAAAGGACTGTCCCTATTCACCGCTTCCGGGAAGGCGGACGATGGCTCGCCATTTTCCGCGAGATATGATGCCACACCTTCTGACGGAGCGACGGTCAATATTGCGAGCGGGAATGCCGGGTTTATGGCGCGCGCCTTGATCGGCGCAGATTTTCTCGAGGGGGGGAATCTCGACCTGACCGGGAAGTTCACCAAGGATAATTCACCAGCAAATTTTGATATCGTTCTTACGGATGTACGTATGCGAAATGCGCCATTTCTGACCCAGATACTTTCGCTGGCCTCACTTCGGGGGCTGGCTGATACGCTGGGCGGAGAAGGCGTGCTTTTCTCCCGCATCGATGTGCCATTGAAGTTGTCGAATGGGCGCTATGTTGTGGCAGGCGCCAAGGCTCAGGGGCCGGCACTCGGTTTGACCACGAGTGGCTTCATTGAGGGTGGCGATGGGACGATTGAATTCAATGGGGTGCTTGTTCCCAGTTTTGGGATGAACTCCGCATTGGGCGGAATTCCGATCATCGGTGACCTGGTCGTTGGACGGGATGGCGAGGGCGTCTTTTCATTGACCTATGCAGTGAGTGGAACGCTTGAAAAAGCCAATGTGTCCGTCAATCCGCTCTCCGCGCTGGCTCCGGGCGTCATTCGGCGAATTTTCGAAAATCCCTCGGACACCAAAATTCCGGAAGCCAAATTGCGTCAGCCGAACGAGCCGATTCCATCGGAGCTACCGCCTATTCCAGAAGAAACATTTGAATAGAGCGTCTGGTCTAACTCACCTTGAGCAAGGCATGTCGCTTTTTTCCGGCCGACAGCTTGATCGCGCCTTCAACAAGATCCGTCGAGGTTATCGTCCCATTCTGATCGCTGACCGTCACATCATTCACCTTCGCCGCACCTTGTTTGATCAAACGACGCGCTTCACCGTTGGATGCAGCAAGGCCAGCAGCGGAAAAGGCCGCAGCGATCAACATACCTGAGTCTAGATCCGCTTGCGCTACTTCGACGGTCGGCAATGCATCAGCTGACGAACCCTCACCAAAGACGGCCGCTGCGGCGTCAGCGGATTTGGCTGCCGCTTGTGGGCCATGCAAAAGCGTCGTTGCCGCATTGGCCAAGGCGACCTTGGCATCATTGATTTTTGCCCCCTCATATTGTTCCAGAGATGCGATCGTCGCGAGATCGAGATCTGTGAACAAACGAAGGAATCGACCGACATCCGCGTCTTCCGTATTGCGCCAGAATTGCCAGTATTCGTATGGGCTCTTTCGGTCGGCATTAAGCCAGACTGCACCATCAGCCGTCTTGCCCATCTTGCCGCCCGACGCTGTCGTAATCAGGGGTGATGTAAGGCCATAGGACTCGCCGCCGGCAACCCGGCGTGTAAGATCAACACCATTGATGATGTTGCCCCATTGGTCGGAGCCACCCAGTTGCAATCTCACGCCATACCGCCGGTAGAGCTCAAGAAAATCATAGGCTTGGAGCAGCATGTAATTGAATTCGAGGAACGTGTAGGGCTGTTCGTTGCGCAGGCGACGGTCGACGGTTTCCTGCTTGATCATGGTGTTAATCGTGAAGTGGACTCCGTAGTCGCGTAGAAATTCGACGTAGCCTATCTTCGAAAGCCAGTCGTCATTATTGACCATAATAGCGTCAGTCGGACCGTCGCCAAATGTCAGGAACGGTTCAAATGCTCTTTGGATGCCGGCCATATTTGACGCGATCTGCTCGTCGGTGAGCAGAGGACGCGATTTTTCCTTGTCGGTGGGATCACCAACTTTTGTCGTGCCTCCGCCCATCAGGACAACCGGCTTGCCACCACATCGCTGAAAATGGCGCAGCATCATGATCTGGAGTAGCGATCCGACGTGCAGACTGTCAGCAGTGGCGTCGAAGCCGATATAGGCAACGGGCGTTCCTGAGGCGCAGTATGCATCCAGCTCTGCGGGGTGAGTCATCTGCTTGATGAAGCCCCGTGAATCCAGCGTTTTCAGGAATTCCGACTTGTATTCGGTCATGGTCTCGTGTCTCCGTAAGCGCAGGCGCGTAACACGGAACGAGGGACTCTTGAACCATCCAATTCACGATCAGAAGCCGCAATGGGTGGCGGGATTCATGTCCGGAACTTCACTGGATGCTACAGATGCGGCGCTAATTCTGACGGATGGTGTGCAGGTTCTGGAATTTGGCGCGGTGGCCGAGCGCAAATATTCGACCGTAGAACGACAGATATTACAGGATGCGACGGATGCGGCGCGTGCCTGGAACTGGACCGGACCGGCGCCTGATGATGTGTTTGAGGCGGCGCGCAGGGTGGTGACTCATACGCACGTAGAGGCGTGGGAGATGCTGCAGGAGGGTGGGGGTAAGGGTATGGTCGCGACGTTGGCAGGCGTGCATGGCCAGACTGTCCTTCATCGCAGATCCAAACCTGGACATCCGGGCGCGACGCTTCAGTTGATCGATCCCCTTGGCCTGCAAACTGCGCTCGGGGTGCCGCTCGCTTATGATTTCCGGACGGCAGACGTGGCAGCGGGTGGGCAGGGCGCCCCGCTGGCGCCTGTCTATCATGGCGCGCTGCTGGAGCGGGCGGGTGATGGCGCGAGCGCGGTGCTGAATCTGGGTGGTGTGGCGAACATTACGGCGCGCATGGCGGATGGCACATTGTTCGCGTTTGATACCGGCCCTGCAAATGGCCCCATCGACGAATGGGTCGAAGGACACGGGAAAGGCACGCATGATGTGGGCGGCGCCTTCGCAGCGGCCGGGCGGGTCCATGAGGGGTTGCTGGTGCAGTTGTTGGACCATGACTGGTTCGCTGAGCTGCCACCGAAATCACTCGACCGCTATGATTTCAATGCGAGCATGGCGCGTGGCCTGTCATTCGAGGATGGTGCGGCTACGCTGACCGCCTTTTCGGCGCGGGCCGTAGCGGCGGGTGTTGCCCAGCTGCCTGACACGCCTGAGCGTGTGATCGTGTGTGGAGGCGGGCGTCACAATCCGTCCATGATGGCGGCGTTGCGCGGGGCGCTGCCATGCGCCGTGCTAAGCGCGGAAGATGCTGGCTGGCGGGGGGATTCCATCGAGGCAGAGGCGTTCGCGTTTCTGGCCGCGAGAACCGTGCGCGGCCTGCCATTGAGCTGGCCGACCACAACCGGCGTCCCGGCCGCCATAACGGGCGGCCGGTTGGCAGGCTAGTCCGACTCTGCTTCGAGACGCAGCTTTTCTTCAGCATCTTCAAGACGCTTGAGCAGGTATTCTTCACACAGGCCGATCAACTCGTCGCGCTTGTCGACGTAGAAGTGGTTGGCCCCCTTGATACGGGCGCGGTCGATGACTTCGCCTTTCTGGACGCGCACCTTGGTGAGGGCGCGTTCAATGTCTTCAGGGCTGGCGATGGCGTCTGTATCACCGGCAACAATCAGACCGGATGCCGGGCAGGGCGCCAGGAATGACAGGTCATAATGGTTGGCGGGTGGAGAAATGGCGAGGAAGCCATCAATTTCCGGACGACGCATCAGGAGCTGGAGGGTGATCCATGCGCCGAAGCTGTAGCCGGCACACCAGACATAGCGCGGGCTTTCGCTGAGGTTCTCGATATAATCGAGCACATAGGCGGCATCTTCGAGTTCGCCGATACCCTGGTCATAGGTGCCCTGACTGCGGCCCACTCCGCGGGAGTTGTAGCGCAGCACACCGAAGCCGTGCCGTTCAAACATCTGATACAGCATGATCGAGATCGGATCCTGCATTGTCCCGCCCGCTTTTGGGTGGGGGTGTAGTATCAGTGCGATAGGGGCACCGGGAAGCGGCGGCTCTGTGTAGCGCGCCTCGATACGGCCCTGTGGGCCCGGAATGATCAGTTCTGCCATGACACCCTCTGAATGAATTCTCTTGTAAGCGGGCGGTCATAAGCCAAATGGACCGGAAAATGCAAATTTTTCTGCAGGTGCACACGCGGCACCGAAAGGCTATACCTGAAATCATGATTTATGCTGACCACAACGCAACGGCCCCGCTTCGTCCAGAAGCGCGCGAAGCCATGCTTGCGGCCTTCGATATGGGAGCGACCAATCCTTCGTCCGTGCATTCCAAAGGCCGCGCCGCCCGCGCCGTGGTCGAAAGCGCGCGGGTGCAAGTAGGGGGCGCTATTGGGAGCCGAGCGGCGGACGTAATTTTCACAGGTGGCGGGACAGAGGCGGACGCACTGGCCGTTCAGGGAGTCGTCGACGCGCTGGGCGGACGCTGCACGCTGATCGTATCGGCCATCGAGCATGAGGCCATTGCCAAGTCGGCAGGGCATTCGGGCGCCTTGATTCAGGCGGCCTACGTGACAGAGGCGGGAACACTCGACCTCGACGATTTGCGGACACGCATGGACAATTGGGATTCGGAAGCTCTCGGCACTCCCGTTCTGTGTGTGATGTTGGCGAATAATGAGACGGGCATCATCCAGCCGGTTGCAGAGGCCGCAGCGATCTTGCGTGAAGCGGGTGGTCTGACGATCTGCGATGCAGTTCAGGCCTTGGGCAAGATTCCGGTCAATGTCGCCATGCTCGGTGTCGATTACCTGACCGTTTCAGCGCACAAGGTGGGCGGACCGCAAGGTGTCGGCGCACTTTGGCACCGGGCTGGCGCGCCGCTTAAAGCCATCCTGTATGGGGGGGGGCAGGAACGCTCTTTGCGGTCGGGCACGGAAAACGTGGCCGGGATCGCCGGGTTTGGCGCAGCCGTGGATGCCGCCGTGCGCGACTTGCCGAAATATGCCGCCCTTGCCGCGCATCGTGATGACATGGAAGCCCGCCTGAAAGCGGAGGGCGGTGTGGTTGTGATTGGTGA
This sequence comes from Hyphomonas sp., assembly GCA_040216775.1. Taxonomy (GTDB): domain Bacteria; phylum Pseudomonadota; class Alphaproteobacteria; order Caulobacterales; family Hyphomonadaceae; genus Hyphomonas. The sequence goes on along the minus strand of JAVJOM010000030.1, from coordinate 34,349 downwards.
GGGCAGCGAGCGCCTTGCCGGCACATCCAACTTTGCGCGACCGGGCTTCAGGGCTGAAACTCAGGTCATGGCGCTGGATCTGGCGGGCGTATGCGTGTCTGCAGGTTCCGCTTGCTCTTCAGGCAAGGTCAAGCGATCTGTCGTTTTGATGGCCATGGGCGCATCTGACGCCCTTGCGGAATCAGCAATACGCACCAGCTTTGGATGGAATAGCCTGCCGGCCGATTTTGACGGCGTGGCAGATGCGTGGCTGGAAGCGGCGCGACGTACGGTTTTGAAGGAGAATGTGTGATGGACTGCTGCGGCGGGACCACCGAACACGACGAAGACTGCGACGACGTCAAGGTCAAGGACAGCATCGACGCCAAGACGGTCGAGGCTGCCAAAGCGCTTGAATCCGAGAATTATTCTGCAGGTTTCACAACCGATATTGAAATGGACATGGCGCCCAAGGGCCTGTCTGAAGATACGATCCGCTACATATCGGCCGCCAAGAATGAGCCTGAATGGCTACTCGAATGGCGGCTGAAGGCGTACGAGCGCTGGCTGACCATGGAAGAGCCGAGCTGGGCAATGGTTCGCTATCCCAAGATCGACTACCAGGCCTACTATTACTATGCGGCGCCGAAGGCCGGAGCAAAGTACGCCTCGATTGACGATGTGCCGAAGGAAATCCTCGAGACTTATGAGAAGCTGGGCATCCCGTTGAGGGAAGCAGAAGTGCTGCTGGGTGTTGAGGGCGCTGTTGAGACCGCTGCTGAGGCGCGCGAAAAGCCTCGCGTAGCGGTCGATGCCGTGTTTGACTCCGTGTCGGTGGCAACGACGTTCCGGAAAGAGCTTCAGAAGGCTGGCGTGATTTTCATGTCGATTTCCGAGGCCGTGCACGAATATCCGGAGCTGGTGAAGAAGTATCTCGGCACCGTTGTGCCGCAATCCGATAACTTCTTCGCGACGCTGAACAGTGCCGTCTTTTCCGACGGGACCTTTGTCTATGTGCCGAAGGGCGTGCGATGCCCGATGGAACTGTCGACCTATTTTCGGATGAATGCCGAGAATACGGGCCAGTTCGAGCGGACCCTGATCATTGCCGACGAGGCGGCCTATGTATCCTACCTTGAGGGCTGTACGGCGCCGATGCGCGACGAGAACCAGCTGCACGCAGCGGTCGTGGAGCTGGTGGCGCTGGATGATGCCGAGATCAAGTATTCGACGGTGCAGAACTGGTGGCCGGGCGACGAGGACGGCAAGGGCGGCATCTTCAACTTCGTGACCAAACGTGGCGATTGCCGCGGCGCGCGTTCGAAGATCTCGTGGACCCAGGTGGAAACCGGGTCGGCCGTGACGTGGAAATACCCGTCATGCATCCTGCGGGGCGATGACAGTGTGGGCGAGTTCTATTCGATTGCTGTCACTAACGGGCGCCAGCAAGCCGATACAGGCACCAAGATGATCCATCTGGGCAAGCGCACGAAGAGCCGGATTATCTCGAAGGGTATTTCGGCGGGGAAGTCCGACAACACCTATCGCGGGCTCGTTTCAGTGAACCGCAAGGCCCAGAACGCCCGCAATTTCACCCAGTGCGACTCGCTCTTGATTGGCGATCGCTGCGGCGCGCATACGATTCCCTATGTCGAGAACCGCTCTGCCAGCGCCCAGCTGGAACATGAGGCAACGACGACGAAACTGTCGGAAGACCAGCTGTTTTACGCTCGCCAGCGCGGGATTGCCGAGGAAGACGCGGTGGCCCTGCTGGTGAATGGTTTTGTGCGGGACGTACTGCAGCACCTGCCGATGGAATTCGCCGTTGAGGCGCAAAGCCTGCTCAAAGTGAGCCTGGAAGGCAGTGTTGGCTGAGGATTCCTCACGAACGCGCGAACTTGGCGTGATTCAGGTATGTGGGTTTCTCTGTCGCGGGGGCTTTCCCTTGGGGGCCGGGCAGCTTACATGCGCCCTATGTTGAAGATTACAGATTTGACCGCCACTGTTGGCGAAGAGACCGAAGCGACGACCATCCTGAATGGTCTGACGCTGAATGTGCCTGCGGGCGAGATTCACGCCATCATGGGGCCGAACGGGGCCGGCAAGTCGACACTGTCCTATGTGCTGACCGGGCGGAGTGGATATGAGGTCACGGGCGGTGGTGCGACCCTGAACGGCGAGGACATCCTGGAGATGGATCCGGAGACCCGCGCGGCCAAGGGCATGTTCCTGTCCTTCCAGTACCCAGTGGAGATTCCCGGCGTGCCGGTGATGACATTCGTGCGCACGGCCATGAACGCGCAGCGCAAGGCGCGCGGCGAGGCTGAGATTTCCGCACCGGACTTTATCAAGAAGTCACGCGATGTCGCCAGGATGCTGAACCTCGATGCCGAGATGCTGAAGCGCCCGGTGAATGTGGGTTTTTCCGGCGGCGAGAAGAAGCGGCTCGAAATCTATCAAATGATGATGCTGGAACCGAAATTCCTGATCCTCGATGAGACGGACAGTGGCCTGGACATTGATGCGCTGAAGACAGTGGCCGATGGCGTCAACGCGATGCGTGACCCGTCACGCGGCATGCTGGTGATCACGCACTATCAGCGCCTGCTGGATTATATCAAGCCGGACAAGGTGCACGTGCTGGCCAAGGGGCGGATCATCAAGACAGGCGGTCCGGAACTGGCCCTTCGCCTTGAGAAAGAAGGGTATGACGGGGTGCTGGGAGAGGCGGCGTGACCACCGCCCTGCGCGACCTGATCAAGAATCCGACGACGGCTGAGCTGGAACTGGCTGCGCGCTATGGCATGCAGCCGGAAGATGCGCGGCGCGAACGCGCGTTTCTGGCCTTTGCCGAAACAGGCCTGCCGCACAGGCGCATGGAAGCCTGGAAGTGGAGCGACTTCAAGGCGGCGCTGAAGGCGCTTGAAACACCGAAAGCGTCGTCGGCGAAGGATCCGATGCCGCATGAAGGCGCACTGGTTTTCCGGTTTACGCCAACCGGATTTGAACAGCCTACTGCGTTGCCTGATGGCATGCGCATGCTGTCGCAACCGACAGCGCAAGCAGTAGGCGGTGCAGAGGATGTGCCGCTTGGTGCATTGGCGGCCGCCCTTGCCGGGGGTGGATCGCGGCCCGCGACGCTGACATTCGAGATAACGTCAAACGACCTACCGCGGATGCACTTCGTGTTCGACGGGGCGGGCGAGGCAAGCTTTGTACGGATCATTTTCGTTATTCGCAAAAGCGCGGCCATCAATTTGACTGAGAGCTATCTTGGCGGAGCCGGCTTCATGTCGGCATTGCTGGAATTCAGCCTTGAAGAAGGCGCCCATCTCAACCGGACGATCTATCAGCGCGGCGCCAAGGATGAAGCCTTGGCGGTGACCAGCCTGCTGAATATGGATGCCGACAGTGAAGTGACACAGACGACGCTGTCCTTTGGGGCGAAAATTTCCCGACTGGAAACACGCGTGGTGCATCAGGGCGCCGGAGCGAAGCTGACGCTGAATGCAGCCTATTTGTCGGGCAAGGGTTTTCACACAGACATTACGACTCATGTGCGCCATGGCGCGCCGGGGTGCGTTACGCGGCAGCTGACGAAGGGCGCCGTTGTGGACGGCGGGAAGGGCGTGTTTCAGGGCAAATTCTTCGTGCCTCGTAAAACGGGCCAGCAAACCGACGCCGACATGCAACACCAGGCCCTGCTGCTTGAAGATGGTGCGGAAGTTTTCGCCAAGCCGGAACTTGAGATTTACGCGGATGACGTTGAATGTGCCCACGGCAATACTTGCGGCGCGCTGGATGATGCTCAATTGTTCTATCTGCGTCAGCGCGGCATCCCGGAGATGCAGGCGCGGGGTTTGTTGACGGAAGCCTTTATTGCCGAGGCGTTGGACACGGCTAATGAAGCGGTGCGCGACGTCCTGCTGAGCGAAGCGCAGGAATGGCTGTCATGATGACCCGCCCCTTCGACATCGCGGCCATCCGGAAGGAATTCCCGATCCTATCACGGCAGGTGAACGACAAGCCGCTGGTATATCTGGACAACGCCGCGAGCGCGCAGAAGCCGGATGCCGTGATCGATGCCATCGCGAACCAGAGCCGGACATCATATGCGAACGTCCACCGGGGGATTCATACGCTGTCTAACGAGACGACCGAGGCCTACGAGTCCGGGCGTGAAGCCGCGCGTGATTTCCTGAATGCGCCGGGTGTGGACAATATCATCTTCACGAAGGGTGCAACTGAGGGGATCAACCTGGTCGCATCCGCACTGGCAGAAACAATTCAGGCCGGGGATGAAATCGTGCTGTCCATCATGGAGCACCATTCCAACATCGTGCCGTGGCATTTTCTGCGTGAACGGCAGGGTGCTGTGCTGCGATGGGTTGGCCTGCACGATGATGGCTCGCTCGACATGGACGGTTTGCGCGCGGCCGTCGGGCCGAAGACGCGCATGGTCGCGATCAGCCATATGAGCAATGTGCTGGGAACGGTGAACGATGTCGCTGAAGTGGGTCGCATCGCGCATGAAGTCGGCGCACGCATTCTTGTGGATGGTTGCCAGGCCGCCGTGCACCTCTGCATCGATGTTCAGGCGCTGGGATGTGACTGGTACGTTTTCTCGGGGCACAAGCTGTATGGTCCGACTGGCATCGGCATCCTGTACGGAACAGCTCACGCGCTTGCAGACGCGCGGCCGTATCAGGGTGGTGGCGAGATGATCGAGACGGTAAGCATGGACCGGATCACGTATAATGAAGCGCCCCACAAGTTTGAGGCCGGCACGCCGCCGATTCTGGAAGCGATCGGGCTTGGCGCTGCCATTCGTTGGTACCAGCAGTTCGATCCGGCCGAGGTTCAGGCGCACGAGCATGATCTGTATCAGCGCGCGCGAGAGGCCCTGCGGGGCATCAACGGACTGACGGTTCATGGCGAGGCGCCGGGGAAGGGATCAGTCCTGGCATTCAGCCTGGAGGGTATTCATCCGCACGATCTGGCGCAGATTCTGGACCGCTATGGTGTAGCGATCCGGGCCGGTCACCATTGCGCCCAGCCGTTGATGACCCATCTAGGAGTCTCGGCGACGGCCCGTGCAAGCTTCGGAATCTACAATACAAGGGCCGAAGTGGACGTATTCATTGAGGCGCTGGAAAAAGCGCGCGGAATGCTGGTATAGAGAGTCAGACATGGCAGATGATATGACTTCCCGCGACATGATTGACGTATCCGCCCCATCGGATGCGGCGCCTTCGGCGATCCCGCAAGAAGAGCTGAATCGCATCACCGATGCGCTGATTGCGGCATTCAAGACAGTTTATGACCCCGAAATTCCCGTCGACATCTATGAATTGGGCCTGATCTACAAGGTCGACATTGATGACGACCGCAAGGTGGACGTGGATATGACGCTGACGGCCCCTGGCTGCCCGGTGGCGGGTGATATGCCAGGATGGATCGAGACAGCCGCGCGGACCGTGGAGGGCATCACGGACGTCGAGGTGCGCCTCACGTTCGATCCACCATGGGATCCCTCGCGAATGTCAGACGAAGCGCGACTTGCGCTGAACATGCTTTAATTGAATCACAGCTCTTTGGACCCTATCTGTTGAATATGGCCAGACGACCACGCCCTAAACCCGTGACCCTGTCTGACGCTGCTGCGGCGCGTATTCAGGAGATCATGGAAGAACGCGGCGCAGGATTCCTGCGCGTCGGCGTCAAGAATGGCGGCTGTGCGGGCATGGAATATGTCATGGATTACGCCATGGCTCCGGAACCGCTGGACGAAGTGGTCGAAGAAAAGGACGTCACAATCCTGATCGACGCCAAAGCCGTGCTCTTCCTGCTAGGCAGCGAGGTCGATTACGAGATCTCGCCGCTGCACGAGAAGTTCGTCTTCCGTAATCCCAACCAGACTGACGCCTGCGGGTGCGGTGAGAGCGTTACGATTGTACCTGTCGAGGCCTGATACGCGTCAGTTTGCGCCAGATACGTCTGTGTCGGCGAGCTGATCCTGATCAAAAATGGATTGATCAAATTTTCCGCCATTGGTGACCGGACACGTTTTGGCAAATCTCGAAAATGCCTCGTCAGTGCCGGGTAGCGCGATGTTGTACGTGTTGTTCTGAACTTTCAATTGAACAGCATCCCCGCGCACGACGGCGTTGAACAAGCGTTTGGGCACCGAACGGTTGTAGGGTGTTATCTTTGAAGAGTCGGGATGGTACTGGAAACGCTCGCTCTTGCGGTCATCTCCAATGGTCAGAATGCCGCTCATTTCCAGAAATCTGAGGCGTTGTTTCGGGGCCTGTTCGTAGGTATTTTCCGGGTCGAGTTTGAAACCGATCTGGAGTGACTTGTCGCCCCGATTGGTTGCCTGACAGCTGAATTGCAGTACTGGTCCATCACCTCCGGAAGACGTTATGATCAGGATGTAGCTGAAAAAATTCGGGGCGTTACCAGCATCTGAACTATCCACGCTCCAAAGTTGGTCACGTTCCTGCACCCAGGATAATGTATCGGCGGTGTTTTGCTCGTCGGCATAGATCGAACTGCCCATTAATATGAGCAGGGCAGTTGCAAGGTAGCCGGCCTTGTTAAAGTAACGCATCTTGCACTGCTCCCGATCCGCGCTCAGATTGAAATGAGCACGTATCGCGAGACGCCGTCAATCCCCGAACCGAATAGGTATTTCATCCCTACGACTTGCCGTGCTCTGCGCGGCTTTTTTCGCACGTGCGGGCAAATGCCTTGAAGGCGTCATTCGGTTTGGGGAGCAGCGTTTCTATGTCTCCGGTGCGATCGACTGACATTTTCAATGGCACGCCCATCACGGCTGAATTGAAAACCTTGGCAGCGATGCTGTGTGAGCGCGCTTCGATCACATCAATAGCCGGGATGACGCGTACTTTTGTTTCAACAGCGTCGGCATCGCCGATTATCAGACTGGCTTTTTCTCCTCGTGAATACGGCGCGTTCTTGGCCAGTTGTTCCGGAAGCGAGGCCGGCTTTACGGTGATCATTGCCGAAAGCAAGCCGTTGGGCCCACACGTCAAAAGTACGGATTGCTGGTCGGTTGCATCAGAGTAAATCGCCCGTGGTGCAGCCTGATCCTGTCCTTCCCACGCTTTCCAGTCGTTTGCAGATGCGGGGAGGGCGGCAGCTGTTGCCAGCGAGGTTGCGAGGGTGCTGATGCGCACAATATTGCGTTTCGTCTTCATTTTGGTCATCCCGTTTTGCCCCCGGGACGTCCTGAGCAATTATTGAATATCAATAAATTCTAAGCCCGTAAAGGTTTAATTGGCCTCGTTGTTGTGCTGTCACGCTTTCGATAAGGCTGTCGGATCGCCCGAGGTCGGTTTCGATTCCGAGTCACTGGCAGGGTCAGGGATCAGGGTCGCCAGAACCGGTTGTCCGCCACGGGCTTCGGCAACGAGTTGGGCTGTGTGAGTCTCCACCGCGTTCGTCAGGCGCGCCATGAACTCGTCTTTCGACAAGCCGGGCGGGATGGGGTCAAGAAACTCGATCACTGCACGTCCGGGCGTCTTGCGCGTTTCCTGCTGTTTCCAGAACAGCCCGATATTTGTGGCGACAGGAACCACCGACACGCCCATTGCTTGCGCCATATGCCAGACGCCAGGCTTATAGCGAAAATGGTGGTCGATCGGAGCGAGGTGGCCTTCGGGATAGATCAAGACGCGGCGGCCCTCCTGACGCGCGGTTTCCATGCCTTCGCGCAGGGATTCGGCCTTACGGTCGCCGCCGCCACAGGTGTCGATGACAATCGCGCCCAGCTTGCGCAGGATGCCGCCGACGAGCGGGAATTTTTCCAGGTGGTCGCCAGTTACGAACGCGAGGTTCTTCACTTCCGGATAGATCAGATAGCCGTCGCCCCAGCTCTGGTGCTTGGCAGCAATGACAAAGGCGCCTTCGGGTAGCCTGTCGCGCCCGCGGACCTCTTTGCTGATACCGCCGATGAGGCGCAGGTTCAGATTCATTGCGCGCGTGTAGCTGCGGATGATGAAGCTGACCGGGCCTCGTCCGGGCAATGCCAGGAATGGCAGGGAGACCAGCACATAGATGACTGACAGCAGATAATAGGTAAATGTGAAGAGGAAGCCGCGCATGAGTGTGAGCTTTCTTGAGGCAGGGGCCGCGTCTGAATTCAGCCGGAATGCAGAACGGCGATAATGGCCTTGGTGAAGGCATCGGTGTGCTGTGACAGGGGGCCGGGCAGACGATTGTAGATCTTGTTCTGACCGGCTTGCATGATGACACCAAGTGCCATGGCTGCCTTCACGGCCGGATCACCCTTTGGAATGGAGCCGTCCTGCATCAGGCCCGCGATGATGCGTTCCGTAATGGAGACAGGGTCGTCCTCGCGGCGTTTGTCATACGGCAGGTAGCGGTTTAGCGAGACGAGGTGGAAGGAAAACAGCAGGAAGTCTTCGTCAGCGAGTTGGCAATACGCGGTAACCGCCGCACCGACCTTCTCTTCCAGTGAACCCTCAGCGGCGAGCGCCTCGACCATCATCTTGCCAAGACGATTGTGGGTTTCCATGAAGAGCGCAAGCGCGAGTTCGTCCTTGCCCTTGTAGTGGCGATAGAGAGCCCCTTCTGAAACGCCGGCCTGTTCCGCGATTTCGCGCGTTGTTGCCGCGTCCACGCCTTCGTGGATGAACAGCTTGAGCGCAGCACGCTCAATCTTCGGACGCGCATTGCGGGCGCGGGGTTTCTTGGCGGCTTCGCGAGAAGGGGTTGCAGATCTGGGCATTCAGGTTCTCCCTTAAGTCTCGAACCGTTTAACATGGCTAAACATAGTTTGCAAGTGAATAATCGCTCACTAAAGGGATTCCCCCCTCCGGTTTGACAATGGCTGATGTTGGAGGATGCTGTCATTTCAGCCAGATTTTGGGGAGAAGCATGTATCGAGCATTAATTCCAACCTTGATACTTGGCGTATCCGGGTGCGCAACGGCCCAGACTGCGTCTGATCGAACGCCATCTCCACCTTGCTCGAGCGAGGCGCATCGTGCGTTCGACTTCTGGCTGGGCGCATGGGATGTAACCGATGAGGCAGGGAATGTGGCCGGTGAGAACGTCGTTACAGCGGAGGAGGGAGGATGCCTGCTGGTGGAACGTTGGACCGCAGTGTCAGGCGGGACAGGCCAGAGTTACAATTTTCTGGATCCGGCCACAGGCAAGTGGCGGCAGCTTTGGGTCAGCAGAGGCTCTGTGATCGATTATTCAGGCGGCCTGACCGAATCCGGTTCGATGAAGCTGGAAGGTGAAATCACGAACCAGGCGGGCGGTGTGACCGCACCTTTCACCGGCGAGTGGACACTTAATGCCGACGGATCCGTGACCCAGCATTTTGAGCAATACAATGCCGCGTCGGATTCGTGGGACGATTGGTTTACCGGGGTCTATACGCGGAAGGACTCTACCGAATAAAGCGAGCGCGTTAAGCAGCAAACTCGATGCGGTAACTTTCGATGACGGTATTGGCGAGCAGCTTCTCGCACATTTCCTTTACGCGCGTTTCGGCGGCTTCAGATGTCAGATTATCGTCGATATCGAGTTCGATGACTTTCCCGATGCGGGCGGCTTCGACTTCCTTATAGCCCATTCTGGTGAGCGTATCGGCGACAGCTTTGCCCTGGGGGTCAAGGACACCTGCTTTCAGGGCGACGTGGACAATGGCTTTCATCGGGCAGGGCTCCGTAATGGTGAGTCGGGCCCGCTTTAGCCCAGGTTGGTTGCCAATGGAATGTGCCGTGACGCGCGTCGTGCCTACTTGCCACCTGTAAAGCTCACGACATTGTCGGTTTCGCCGGATTCCTTGATGATTCCGAGACGGCGAGCCACCTCGGCATAAGCTTCGGTTACGCCGCCAAGGTCACGGCGGAAGCGGTCCTTGTCGAGCTTTTCGCCAGTTTCAAAATCCCAGAGACGGCAGCTGTCCGGACTGATTTCATCGGCAAGGAGGATGCGGGGAATCTCGCTGTCGCCTTCGAAGTATCGTCCAAACTCGAGTTTGAAATCGACCAGACGAATTCCCACAGCGGCAAACAGACCCGACATGAAATCGTTGACGCGCAACGCCAGCGAAATCAGGTCGTCATATTCCTGCGGCCCGGCCCAGCCGAAGGCCGCAATGTGCTCTTCGGTCACGAGCGGATCACCCAGTGCGTCGTCCTTGAAGTAGAACTCGACCATGGGGCGCGGGAGAACCTGACCTTCTTCGATGCCCAGGCGTGTGGACAGTGTTCCAGCTGCAATATTTCGGACCACGACCTCAAGGGGAATGATCTCGACCTTCTTGATCAACTGTTCGCGCATATTGAGGCGGCGAATGAAGTGGGTCGGAATGCCCACAGCGCCGAGGCGGGTCATCATGAACTCGCTGATGCGATTGTTCAGTACGCCCTTGCCATCCAGAACAGCCTTCTTTTGCGCGTTGAAGGCTGTCGCGTCGTCCTTGAAATACTGGATCAAAGTGCCGGGTTCGGGACCCTCGTAGAGAATCTTGGCCTTCCCCTCATATACGACGCGCTTTTTCGACATGCGACGAGCCCTTTCGTGGGTGATATAGGGTAAAAGGCGGGTCAGAATCGCCAGCGTCCCCAATTGCTCGCGACTGTTACGCCAAGTCGCACCGATAAACAATTATTGCGCACACCTGATCTGGCACCCTATATGACAGAAAATCCAGATTTTATCGCTGAAAGGCCCCTCCCATGAGCACATTTGACGATCGTGAACGCGCACAAGAGGCCAAGTATGCCCTCGACCAAGAGACGCAGTTCAAGGTGCAGAATCGCCGCAACAAGCTTCTGGGCCTTTGGGCCGCAGACCTGATGGGCATGACGGGTGATGACGCCCAAGCCTATGCCAAGACGGTCGTCCTCTCGGATCTGGAAGAAGTCGGTGAAGAAGACGTATTCCGCAAGATTCGCGGGGATTTCGATACGGCCGGCATCGACCGCACTGACGCCCGTATCCGCGAGCAGATGGCCGAGCTCATGCCTGTGGCACGCGAGCAGGTCCTCAAGGATATCAAAGGCTAATCGAAGCCTGGTGTGGTCCCGGCGTTCATTGGCGCCGGGCAATCACTGCCATTGGGGCGCCGCTGCCCCGCACGGACCCTGTTTGCCAATATCAGGCTCTCCTGCAGACGATCTTCGATCTCGAGCCGGCTGAGCGCCGTTGTGATGCAGGCGAGCGGTTCGCCATTGTCTGCCGCGATGATGACGGCAATACCCGCATGGCCACCGTACCAGTCCCAGAGATAGGCTGCGTCGTGGAACTCCAGGATCGCCTGTAACTGAGCCGTAAGCGCCATCCGGTTCTGCTCGCTGACCCCGCTGATGTGGGTCTGGTCAAGCTCGACAAGTATGACGCCGCGATGGCTGAAATTTTGCACGGCCTCTTCAATGCGTGGATCCAGTACCCGGCACAGAGGGCACCACTTGGCGGAAAAATTGACGACTTTTACCGCAGGTTCGGCAGATGCGCCAAAGCCCAGAGTGGCGAGTGCCAGAAGTGTCCAGATGATTTTGAGCGGCATCAGGTCAAACTAGCTTGTACGAAACCGTATTGGCTAATCACTTGCGCACTAGCGAGATGGCTGAATGGACAACTGGGCCGTTTGCGCATTCGCGTGGCGATGGCGCTTGGGCAGGAACAAGTCGCTGCAGGCGCGCGATTCTTTTCCCATCGGAGAGAATGAAACACACGAATAGTGAGCAGCAGCGCCTGATTCAAAGGTTGGCTTTCCGTGCCACGCCGACATCGCCGGTTTGCCTGTCCAGGCATTGAAGACAATGCTTCCGGGGGTCTTCGGTATGAAGTTATCGCCTTCGACTGTCTTGTAATAGGGCTCGCCATCGACGAACCACGTGATGCCTTCAGCCGTCCATTCGAACGCGTAGAGGTGATCTGCCTCGGCTGCATCGAATGGCAGGTCGAACGTCGCAGAAGCGCCTGTCCGTCCTTTCCGGAAATAGTTGAAATGAATCCGGGTTGTGTCGAGGCCGAGAAACTCGATATCAATTTCATCATGCGCGGTGCCGTCATACGCGCCGGTATAGGTGAAGAAGGACGAGACCAGGCCTGAACCCTTGGCCGGGCGCATGACGACCTCATAGCGACCGTAACCATAGGTTTCCAACGTCTTCATTTCGCCGCCGGTATAGGGACCAGAGCGGGAAGCCTGGCGACGGACGGATAAATCGGCGCCTTCGGCGGACTGGCCGATATTATCGTGGGCCCAGTCACCGCCATAATGGCCGGTCGGGTTCGAATAGTCGGAACGGTAGAAGAAGGCGTCGTTTAGCGTGTCGCCGAGCAGAGTAATGAACCCCGGCGCCGAGGGGATTTTGGCGCGTGCCTTCGATGGGGTCGGGAGGGTGAGGACACGTGGGGAGACAAGTGTGGTCGTGACGGGGGCAGGTGTGTCAACGATGCGCTCAGGCGCCAGTTCTGTCACGTCGATTTCGGCAATTGCATCCGGCGCATGCATTTCGACCGAAGCGACCAGTTTCTCGACCGCTTTCGGCTGGTCGAGAGCGCTTATGGTAAAGATGCCAAAACTGCACACTGCCACTAGACACGACAGGATGAAGGCGTCGTCACCGGAAGTGTTGCGCTTAGCATTCGGTATTTGTTTGGTATTTTGCAATTATCTGCCGCACTCAAAGGGTTAATCAAACCTTATGAGAGCAAGAATTGCGCCATGCGGTATGATTAACAACCCTCATGACGCAGGTCAGGCGGCATCGGGACCGTCAGGAGGGTTTGAACTGAGCGCCTTCATGTTGCGCATCATAAATAGAGGCACCGAGCCGATGGGCGTGACGGCCCAGTCGAGCGGTTGATCGTGATCCATTGAGGGGACCGAGTCGATCTGTTGATCCTGATAGGCGAGGGCGCAGGCGAAGGCGCGGCCCGCGTCGCGAAGGCGGGCGATGGCGCGATCATAGTGACCTTTGCCGTACCCGAGACGGTTACCCATCGCGTCGAAGGCGAGCAGGGGTGTCAGGATCAGCGTGGGTTCTGCTTCGGGTGCATCAATGCCCGGTTCAGACAATCCAAACGGGCGCCGTTCCAGAGGCTCGCCGAGTGACCACATGCGCCAGGTCATGCGTCCGTCATCCTCGACGCGTGGCAGGCACAGTTCTGCGCCGGCGCGGCTGAGACGCTGCATGAGCGGCGTCGGATCAATCTCCTCATTGATCGCGACATAGCCAGCCACCACGGGCCCGTAACGCTCTAGAAGTTTCATGGGAAATAGTTCCGCCAGCTTCTCGGAAGCGTCGGGATCGCGTGCGGCCGCTTCGGCGCGGATCGTGCGCATGCGATGGCGGAGCTGGGTCTTGTCGGGAGCCTGGGACATGGGGTGAGCCTTAACCCGCGTTCGGACGGGCGTCACGTCCGAAAAAGTAGCGCACAAGAACCGCAGACGTCGCTGGGCATATTCACTCCCGTCAACCTAGAGACTAGGTGGGCGCCGGGTGAGCCCGGACCAGGGTCCGAACCAGAATGCCAGCTCCCTGACGATGAGTAAGGTCGCCGGAGTTCAGTCCCGTTGCGGGCGCCGCAGCCCTTGTGCAATGCCAGATGTAAGCTTCAACCGTAAAGAATGTAAGAGTGATTATTCGGTGCGCGTGTCGATGTCGAAGACGTAGAGGAGCGTTTGCTGGCGTTCGGAGAAATTATTGTCTGAAACCAGCCAGATGCGCAGCGTATCTGCGTCGAGGAATTCAGCGGCGATGCCTTCAAAATTGTCGACTGTCATCGGGCGTTTCAATTCGATCTGAATATCCGAGGTGGACCACGTGATGATGTTGCGATTGCCACGGATCGGATCATAGCTGCGATACAGGGTAACCGTGACAGGCTGACCGATGGGATCCGTCGTCTCATCCAGTCCTACCAGAGAATAGCCTCGCGGGTTGGTGGCTGTGGCGCCTGTAAAGAAGCCCTGGCCGGATGAGAGTACGCTGCCCATGGGCGACGGGCCGCCCCCAAAGCTTTCCAGACCGAACTTCAGCGTGCCTGCAGGCAGGATCGACAGGGCCTCGGCTCCCTGGTTCTCGCCAATTGATTTGCCGTCCAAATCGAATGGCAGTCGCGCAACCGGCACCGCCCGGACATTCGCGCCGCAATTGGCGAGATCGAAGGCTTCGATCCGATGATTGCGCTCAAAACTGACAAGGGCCACGCCATCGCGGAAAGCGAGGCCTTCGGCATCGCCTTCCGACTTGCCGGAGAGATGTGCGCCGTCCTGTCCGTGCATGTATGCGAGCTTGCCTGTTCCGTCGGGTCCGCCATTGGAGAGACCTATCCAGACGAAGGCGCCGACATCGGAGATGGTGAGAAGGTCGCCATCCGGCAGAATCTCCATGCCCGACAATCCACCGAAATTGGCGTTGCCGGAAGTCAGGTGCCACCCACCAACGAACGTGACAGTCGCTGGCAGAACCGGACTGGCGCCGGCATCCTTTAGGTCGATCGACGCAGCGCCTATCCGGATTGGCATGGGATCGGTCTTCAGCGGCCCGCCCGGGCAGGATTCATCCCGAATGGAACGAACCGCGGTGTCAAAACTCCAGAGGGCAGATGCGCTTGTCGGCTGCTTGACGGGCACCTCAGCTGGATCGGGTGCGGCGCAGGCAACCAGTGCCATCAGGAGCGAGGCAGCGAGGGCCATCTTGTTCATGCAAAATTCTGCTTTGATTGTGTCGGTGGTTATTCCGCCTGTCCCACCGGATGACGGCAATTGCAAGGCGGCTCGCGGGAAATTCATGCAATGGCCACGGGGGCTCTGGATTTCGAAAGCGAACCCATACATGAGAGTCGGGATGACCCAGATTCCTCTCGCCCGTCGGTCTCCGATTTCGCCGGATACCTGTAACCTCGCCAGCGCCATTGAGGTGGTGGGAGACCGGTGGACCCTGTTGATCCTGCGGGCCGCTCTGTATGGTGTACGCCGGTTCGATGATTTTCAGGCAGAACTCAAATGCCCCAGGACGGTTTTGTCCGGTCGATTGAAATCACTGGTCGATGCGGGCCTTCTGGTAAAGCGACCTTATAAAGCGCCGGGCAAGCGGTCGCGCCCGGAATATTTGTTGTCGGCCATGGGACTATCGCTGCGCCCCATCCTGATCGGTCTGACCCAGTGGGGAGACGCTTGGCTGGCCGAAGGGGAAACCCCGCCGATCAGTTTCACGAAAGCGGGTACGAAAAGCGCGATACGCGCGGCTTTTGTCGATGCCGACGGTCGGGAAGTGCGTCCGGACCAGATCCGCACGGTTATCCGGGGCTGATTCTGCGCTAAATCGCGGACCCAGATTCCGTGCATCCCGGTGATCGACTCGCGAAAACGCCCGCAATGCCTGAAGATCAATTGAAGCAGGCGCAATGCCCATTAAATTGTGCAGCAGGCCCGAACTAAGCGCTTGCAAACGGCTGCATGATGCGCTTTATCACGCCTTCTCGACGGGGTGACCTGTCGGGTGACATTCAGGATGCGGGCGTAGCTCAGTGGTAGAGCACAACCTTGCCAAGGTTGGGGTCGAGAGTTCGAATCTCTTCGCCCGCTCCAGAATAAACCATACAAAACAAAGTGTTGCGACGGCGCGCCCGATGGGTGCGCCTGCGCTTGTCGAGCCAAATAATCACCATGTAAGCACCGCCATCAATTTAATGGCCAAAACACCATTGCGGCCGATTAGGGTGTTGATTGTTCGTGTGTTGCCCCGGATAGTTACGGAGAGTGCTAGGGGGCGGTTCAATGCGATTGAAAGCGATACTGGTTACGGCATTGCTCACTTCGAGCGCTTGCGTTTCAAATCAGCTGAAAAGTTTTGTTGGTGAGCCAATTGAAGAGGCTTACTTCGCCTATGGCGATCCAGAGAAGATCATGGAACTAGGGCACGGTCACAAGGCCTATCTTTTCCGCTTCGGCGCGAATGCGGTGTCTGAAGGGTGCCGCATGACGCTGATTACAGAGGAGGTTGAGGGCACTGAAATCGTGAACGACTATCGGGTTCCTAAGGGCTTGGTCTGTTAGCCGATTTAACGACGCTTTTGCCATCGTCTCTTAGCTTTAGCTTGCCGCAATCCTTAGACCAAGAATGGGATCAGTAATGAAGAAATTGGTGCTCGTGTCCAGCTGCGCTCTCCTCTCAGCGGCCACATCAGGCTGTGTTGCTGCTTGGGGAAGTTCCTACAACGTAGCTTTGGCCAATAGCCGCTCGGTAGTAGTTGAATACGATCCAGCCGTCGTGAATCTCACCGCAATGCTTACGGCAGCTCAGGCTGAGTGTGAGAAGTTTGGCAAGGATGCGGTACTCGACAGCACCGCCAATGGAAATCTAGGAATCAAGGTCAATACTTATCGTTGCGAGTCGCGAACGCCGGACCGCATCATTGATGTGCAAAACTGAGATTTCCAGCCGGCAAGCTGCTGACTCGCCCCTAATACCACCTTTGCCGGTAACCTTTGCAACGCCCAATTCAAGTTGAAGGGAATCACATATAGTCACTTAGTCGATACGCGGGAGGCGATAGGGGTTGATGAGAAAGAGACAAATATCCGCAACAAGCTCAGCATGGCGAATCTCACAGCAGCTTTCTTGTAGCAATGCCTAAGCGCTATCGGCTTGCACTCATTGCAACTGGAGTAATCTTGGCTCTGCTAATATTGGCAGTCTTTACGTCTCCTGGCGCCCCATCAATCAAGGCTGGCGATCGATCCGAAAGCGACAATGCAGAATATCGCTACGAGGGAAGCTACAAGCCGGGTGAGGGGTTTGCGTTTGTCTCCAGTCGTCAAAACAATGGCCGAAATCCCGCCGCCGACTACCCCAAAAATGATGACGCCGAAACGCTCAATGCCACCGAAGCGGATTTACTGGCTCAAGAGCGCGTCGCCCATTGGACGCTTTGGATAGGCGTTTTCACTGCCGCAGGCTTGATTGCTCTTATTTTTGCCTTCGATGAGACTCGTGCTGCTACAAATGCCACGCGAGAAATAGGAGAAAACCAAACCAAGGCCTATGTAAACGTAAGCGAGGTGCGGGTCGATCGTGTAACGGTCGATGGCAGGTTTCTCCTTACTCATATCGATACTTTTTTGTCGAATACCGGGGCGACTCCAGCGGTAGACATACTCGTCGGCGGGGAGATGATCATATACGAGAAGTCGTTTACTACTCTCGGCAACAATCGCGAAATATGCCGCGAGGAAATCTGGCCTGACACGGTCGTGGACCTTCCGCCGAACAATGAGCCGCTGATGGTGACATTCGCCCTTCCTCCATCTGTAGAAAATGAAATGAAGCAGGCTGGATTTAATGCGTTAGCGAGCATCTACTTGCGCATCGAAGGTGAAATTCAATACTGGGATGTGTTTAAAAACCGCTATCTCACTCAATTCATATTTGAATCCTTGATCGAGAAAGGAGAGGCGTTCCCGGGAATGTTCCGGAGCAGCAAACAGGTTGAATGTTACAAAAAGATAGAATCCAAACCCTAGCCCTACTGATGATCGCCATCTAGCGTTACTAGGCTCCGGACCCATTAATTCCGTATGACCTTGTAGTCGCAGGAACGGCAATTCATCGCCAAAAACGGTCGTTGCCCGGCAAAACTTGAACGGCGGTTTTAGGTTCAAGAGTGTACACAAATTTCACCTGGTCGGGCTCGACAATGCAGGAACAAGAGCCAAGGCTAGAACTGCGACAACCGCACCCGCAATGCCTGTCGCACTCAATCCTATTGCTGCGATCACACCGCCCCCGAGGGTAGCGCCTATGCCCTGTCCAAAATAAACCATGGAACTGTTGAGGGCGAACGCGATCGTCACTGCGGCGCCAGAGGTGGCTGCTAGCCGTGCCTGAACGACGGTGGTCGTTGCAAACAGCGCAGCCGATCCAAGCGCCATCGTCACGATCAGGAAAGGCACCGACAGGCCCCCAAAATCAAAACGCATGCCGAGCGTGAAGGCCACCTGCGTCAGGCCGGCCAACACGAACAGAATGAACAGTGCCTTTCGAACAGCGAGTCGTGCAAACAACGCCCCGACAGGTACACCGATCAAGCTGCCGATGCCGGTGGCAATTTGAACACCACCAATGGCTGCGCCCGTAAGTCCGGTCGTCTGGGTAATGACAGGTCCGATATAGCCAACCGTCACGAAGGTTGCGACGAAACCCAACATAGTAATCGCCATGAGTTTCGGGTTTTCTCCACCGAGCGCGGTTTTGAAATTCGCGCCAGCAAGCTGTGGGGCCTTAACGTTTCCGGGCGCTACAAGTGCGATCAGCAATGCAGCGACGATGGCGACTCCGCCTGCAAACCAGAATGCGGCACGCCAACCAAAAGCATCACCCAGGATGGTTCCAAGCGGCATCCCCAGCAAGAATGCCAACGTATACCCAGCCATGACAGCAGCGATTGCATCCGGTCGCCTAGCTTCAGGCACCATGTTTACACCGATCGTCGTCGCCAGCGGTATCGTGAGTGCGGCAACGAATCCGCCCAGGAAACGTAACCCCGCCAGTGTCACGAAATGGGGTGCCAGGGCTGACGCAAAGTTCATCGCCACCATGCTCACCAGCACGCCGACAAGCAGTCTCTTGCGATCGACGCACGACAACAGCCGCGCCAGGAAAGGACCGCCGAATCCACATGCAATCGCGAACACCATTTGCAGCTGCCCGATCAGAGGGACGCCAACACCAAGACCCTCAGCCATTGGATCAATCAGCCCAATAAACACGAACGCACTGGTGCCGAACGCAAACGGCGCGAAAACAAGGCAGAGAATGCGGGGGTTCATTTTGGGCCTTCAGAAGATTTGTGTGTCTTGCCAATAAAGTCCATCAGTTCGGGAATGACGGTTTCAGGAGCATCCTCCTGAATGAAGTGGCCCGCGTTTTCGACCCGTTTGACCTCCGCATGTGGAAAGGCCTTCAGCCACATGCCGTCGAGTGTTTCCGCGCTGAACGCGACATCCTTCATCGGCCAGACTATCTTGACAGGCTTGTTGGCAAAGGCAGCCTCCAACTTGGCGCCTTCGGCCGCCACAAAATCACTTATCGGGCCCTTTGGTCCGGACGGAATCTGACGTGGGAAAGCGAGGATTCCTGACCGGGACGACCAGGTAGGATGTGGCGCGAGATACGCCGCCTTGTCAGTTTCGGTCAGGCGTGACGGATCGTTGAGCCCCGTCCGAAATAAGAACCCCTTCACAAAAGCGTGGGCTCCTTTTACCAACAGCTCGCCAACAATCGGCGTACGAAACGCCTTGAGGATGGCGGGCAAGGGAACCTCGCCAACCGGGCGCTGGAAGAAAGTATTCAGGACGAAGAGCCCCGATACCCTTTCGGGGTGACGGGCTGCCCAGGTCAAACCGATCGGACCGCCCCAGTCCTGAACGACAAGCGTCGCGTTTTCCAGGCCGAGTGATTCGAGTAATGCTTCGCACCGGTCAGCATGCCTGGGAATGGCATAGACATCTGACCGGGTCAGTTTGTCCGACCTTCCGAACCCCAAATGGTCCATTGCAATCGCGCGAAAGCCCCACCCCGTCACGGCTTTTATAAATCGCCGATAGAGATACCCCCAAGTCGGATTTCCGTGCACGAACACAATAGGTGGCCCGTCGCGCGGGCCTTCGTCGATATAGTGCAGTCGTCCCTCAGGCGTGTCGAACCATTTGGGTGCGTAAGGCCATGCGCCGTCAAAGGTCCAGCCCGCGTCCGAATTGTTCACAGCGAACGCTCCATGAAATACATCCCGAGGCCGCCAAGCATTGCTATTATGGTCCAGGGGTATGGCGCAGGCGTTCGCCACAGGGCCTCGTTCCCGAAGATGGCGAGCCCGATGCCCAGCGCGGCAAAGCCTGCGCTCATTGCTGTCGCCACTGCCGCGAACAGAAATCCAGACGACTGCCATGCAGCGAATAGAAACAAGCTGACCATCGCAAGCACAGCAACCGATCCGACATGCCATGAGAAATGGTGGAGCCAGATCACATCGTCAGGCAGGTTCGAGGACTTGAGAGGCCCAAGGACTTTTGGAGCCCCAGCCACCTCATGGGCAATGACACCCAGCAAGGATAGGCCAGCGGCAATATGGAACAGGATGTCAGATATCTCGGTCATGGCGTCACCAGGCCTCCTTGAAAGGACGAAGATCAAGTTCATGTGTCCAGGCCGTGCGGGGCTGGCTATGCACTATCCAGAAAGCTTCTGCGATCGCAGCCGGATCGAGGGCTCCATCCTCTCCAAGCTTGTCGAGATAGTCGCCAAACCGGGATCTGACCTGATCGCCATTGACGACGCCGTCAATAATCAGGTGTGCCACATGTACGCCTTCCGGGCCGTACTCCCGTGCCAGTGCCTGGACGAGGTTTCTGAGTGCGCCCTTTGCAGACGAGAAGTGCGCAAAGTCAGGCTTGCCGCGCAGGGAAGCAGACGCACCTGAAAACAGCATTGAGCCACGCCCCTGGCGAGCCAGAAGCGGCATCGCACGTTTAGCGGCCAGAAATCCTCCAAGGCAGCAGACACGCCAGTAGGCTTCAAACTGCTCGGCCGTCAGTGTCTCAAAAGCGACAGGCGCATTGTTGCCGGCATTATAGATGACCGACGCAACCAGCATTTCTTTAGCCGCCAGCGCGCCGAATACGACGTCGAGATCCTGCTCTGATGTCACGTCACAGGACATGGCGTCAGCTGATCCTCCTTGTGCGGTAATAGCTGTGCGCGTCGCCTCGACTTTTTCTTGCGTCCGGCCGGTTACAAGTACGTGGTAGCCTGCTTTCGCGAACCGAAGGGCTATTGCGCCGCCAACACCGCACGGCGTACCGGCGCCGAGTACTAGGGTGGTTTCTGTCATTCAGGTCCCCCTCATCCCCCAGACCTGGGGACACAGTTGATTTATGAAGGTTGTAGTGGAACAATCGTTCCAGTATAATAGATGCAGCGATCTGGACAGTAAGTCAACGGACATGAAAAATGATGAGCATTGCCTCAAAGATTGCGGTATCCAGCGCTAAATGGTCTGCGTTTCACCAATGCCGGGCCGATATTGTCTGGGCATCAAAGGAGGCCTAAATGCCAAGACCCCGTTCGAAATCGAGAGATGACCTCATCTCCAGCGCGACGGGTGTGTTCTGGCGGAACGGTTTCAATGCCACGTCTATTGAAGACCTGGTTGTTGCCAGCGGTGTAGGCCGGGGCGGCATTTATTCGGACTTTGGCGGGAAGGAAGAGTTATTTCTGGCGTGTCTCGAAGCTTATCGCGCGCACTTCGCGGACCCAGCGATCCAAATCCTGACATCGGAAACTGATGGTCTCAAATCAATCGAAGCCTATTTCGACTATTTCATCGGACTTCACGAGAAGCGGGGCATGCCGGGCCCGGGGTGCTTCATCGCGAGCACGATGACTGAACTCGCGCCCCATCATGCAGATGCGCTACGGATTGTGAACGCGCATAGTTCCGATTTGAAAGCGGCATTCGAGACCTCACTGAAGCAGGCGACACGCACAAGCGATATTATGATGAACAAAACTGAGATTTCGGAGATTGCGGAATTTCTGGTGACGTCCAGTCAAGGGCTCTGGTCCTATGGAAAGAGCGTTTCTGACATACTCATTCTAAAACAATTCAAAGCGACGCTTCTCGAACTGCTGCGTTTTCGACTCGGACTGCCCAAGCTGGATGGAAAATGAGGTTAGTCTCCCGAACCTAGCTTTAGAAATTTGTTCGCGGTGAACGTGATCAGTTACCAGCGTCGCCGGTCTGCTCCAGACCCGCCACTCACTAGTGAACCTGCGACCGTCAATTTAGGGCCAAAGGCGGTCATGGTGCCAGTGAGTTCTTATGTCTGGTTTTGCAACACCTTAGCGGACGCGCAGGTCAGCTCGCCGGAAGCGGTCCTTCCATGCATCCAAAGGGATGACCGAATCCGGCAAAAACGGAAACCTTCCTGCACGCGACAAATTTCCGGGTCGCCAATCCAAAGGGGTTCGCTTACCGATATGTGCAATAGTCCTTCGAAACGGAGATTGAAGTGACGGATTCACGAGGTGATCTGATCCTGTTCGATGGAACATGTGTGTTCTGTTCCGGATTTGCGCGATTTGTTGTGCGCCATGACAAGCTTGGCCGGTTTCGCTTCGTCACCGGCCAATCGCCCACTGGCCGACAGTTATACGAGGACCATCAGCTCAATCCCGATTTGATGGAAACCAACATCGTGATTGTAGACGGCAAAGCCCACACAAAAATGGGTGCGTTCGCCGCCGCTATGTCCGCCCTTGGCTGGCCATGGAAACTTTTTTCCGTGGTCAACCTCCCGCCACGCCAGATTACTGACTGGACCTATGATCAGATCGCCAGGAACCGATACCGGTTCGGACGGCGGGAATGTCCGCTTCCCTCTCCGGAACTCAGGGCCCGATTAATTGAATAAGCGGATCCTGATTATCGGCGGCTACGGCGTGTTTGGAGGCCGCCTCGCCCTTGCCTTGGCGAAGACCGATCGGTTCGACGTTTTCGTTGCCGGTAGAAACGGCGGCAAGGCGACAGCATTTTGTCAGGGAACGCGCTGCTCAGCACTGGCGCTCGATACGGATTCTCCGAACCTGGACCAGATACTGAAGGACCAGAACCCGGACATCGTGATCGATGCGGCGGGTCCCTTTCAAGGCTATCTGGATAATCCGTACAGGGTGGCGCATGCAGCCATTCGTTGTGGAGCACACTATCTCGACCTGTCTGATGATGCCGAATTCACAAGTGGAATATCCGGGCTGAACGAACTGGCGATCAAAGCGAATGTGACCGTCCTGTCCGGCGTATCCAGCGTGCCGGCCTTGTCTTCGACTGTGGTGGCTGCACTCGCGGAAGGCATGACCGATATCCACCTGATCGAAAGCGCGATAATGCCAGGAAACCGCGCCCCACGCGGGGAATCGGTCGTGAGAGCCATCGTTGGCCAGGTGGGCCGAGAGTTGCCTGTCTGGCGAGGCCGGAAAGCTGAAACCGCGACAGGCTGGAGCGAATCAAAGGTGATTGCGCTGACAAATCCTCAAGGGCAGGTCGTCGCTCGCCGGTGGGCCAGCCTCATAGGTGCCCCGGACCTGAGGCTGTTTCCAGATCACTTTAACGCCCGATCCGTGCTCTTTCGAGCAGGGCTCGATCTGAAGCTCATGCACGCCGGACTCTGGCTGCTATCTTTGCCCGTCCGGTTCAAATTGATCAAAAGCCTGTCGCCATTGGCCCCTGTCCTGAAACGCGCGGCCGATGTGCTTGAGCCATTCGGGTCCGATGTCGGCGGCATGGTTGTGTTGGTTTGCGGAGAATGCCGGACTGGCCGTTATGAAAACCGCGTCTGGACCCTGATCGTGCGAGACGGCGACGGACCCAACATTCCAACCGTTCCCGCCCAGATCATGTGCGAGAAGCTTCTGGATGGTGCGGTGAATGCCGGAGCCCGACCCTGCATGGAGGCCTTTTCCATGCAGGAAGCCGAAACCGCTTTAGGCAAGCTCAAGACGACCACGTCAGTAAACTCAACATCTGCCGAGTTGGTGTTTGAAACCGCAATGGGCCGGGAGTTCAAAAAGCTACCCGACATGATTGGCGATCTGCACACCGTTCTTGATGTTCGTCGATGGTCTGGCCGGGCGCATATCCAGCGAGGTGATGGTTTTCTGTCCAGGATCGCAGGCTGGTTGGCGGCGTTCCCGCCTCCCGGCGACGACGTTGAGGTTACCGTTGAGATGCGGCGAACGCGGCACGGGGAAACCTGGGCGCGGACTTTTGGCGCAAATACGTTTCGATCACATCTGAGCGCCAAGAAGACCGATGTGGAGAACACACTTTATGAGCGGTTTGGATGGCTGAAGTTCAAAATCGAGCTTTGCATCGATGATAATAAACTGCGCTACCCTGTCTTGGGTGGACGGCTTCTATTTGTTCCGTTGCCACGCTTCCTTCTGCCGAAGAGTGACACGTGTGAATATGTCGACGATAAGGGCCGGGCCTGTTTCGACGTAAAGATCAGTCTACCAATCGCCGGGCCAGTTGTATCTTACAACGGATGGCTGTCACCCGATCCGTAGCGTTTGCGATGACTCGAAATTAAAGCCAATTCGGACATTCGAGACCATCTCGTCGAAGGGCAAAGAAGGGCCAAAAGCCGCCGTTGAAACTCAAATTTCTAATGCCGCCTCCTGACCAAAAGCAGACATGCCCAGAGGCTTACTTTGGGCGATTTTAAGCCGCTCATATTTTGTGGAAATATCCTCATAGCGGACATTC
Organism: Hyphomonas sp.; assembly: GCA_040216775.1. Classification (GTDB taxonomy): domain Bacteria; phylum Pseudomonadota; class Alphaproteobacteria; order Caulobacterales; family Hyphomonadaceae; genus Hyphomonas. Next base: position 10,025 of record JAVJOM010000030.1, on the reverse strand, counting down.
TGAATAAGCATTTAATGATATAACGTCAGAATAAGAACAATGCGGCTATGAACTACACAATCACCAAGGTGAAGTTATCTTTTCGGCTGTCTCAATAATCAACTGAGTTAGACGGTTCAATCTGGATGACATGACCCTTCCACGTCGGTTTATGAGCCATAAATTTTGCCACTGGAGGTTCTCTAAACTTGCGACTACTAGCTGTTCGAAGTTGGGAAATGACTCTAGTCCGCTGCGCGGAAGAATTGTGTACCCAATACCCGCCGCGACTGGCGCAGGTATTTGCCCTATTTGGTTCACATACGCTCGAATACGTAATTTGTCAGCACCCATATATTCGTCAGGGAAATTTAGAGACAGTAGCTGATCGGCGTAAGCATAGGCATCTGGGTGCGCAACAAGCCCGCGCGTCTGTAGCTCTTCATATGTAATATGAACACCAGCGGCAGATTTTGGCAGAAGCAAGCATAACTTTTCTCGGCCAAGCGCATGCACATCAATACGAGGGTGATCTGGCTTTTCGCTCAACACACCAAGATCATAGTCTCCAGCCAATACTCCATTCGTGATTTTCATTTGCGGCGCAGCTTCAAGATCAAGCCTCAATTTTGGGGCCAAATTCATCCATGATAATAGCTTCGGATAGAGCAGCATTGCAAAACTTCCTGAACAGGCGATTCGAACCTCTCCAATGTTGGGGTCATCGACTTCTATGCTTTCGCGTAACTGTTTTTCTTCCAGTCGTCTCGATAGCCCTAGAGCAAGGATTGCTTCTCCGGCCGGTGTGAGCGAAAAGCTTTTGCCGTCTTGAGATATCAATGGACGGCCAAGATGATGTTCTAGTTTGCGTAGATGCTGAGACACGCCCGGTTGTGTCATGTTTAAACGCTTTGCAGCACGAGTAAAATGTTCGGTTTCACAAAGGGTCGTGAACGTCTCTAGCCAAATTCCATTTATCATACATTGATAATCACACGTTATCAAAGTCATCACAAACCATAATTTTATTGATACCTAACCTCCTGTCATATTGAACACTCAGCTTAAAAAGGAGATTATTATGACGCCTACACCACGCACGTTTTCACATATCGGTTTGTCTGTTCCGGACTTAGATGCGGCCGTAAAATTTTATACAGATGTCTTTGGTTTTTATACGATCATGGAGCCAAATGATGTTGTTGAGGATGACAGTGCTATAGGCCAAATGTGCACGGATGTGTTCGGTGCAGGTTGGGATAAATTGCGTATTGCGCATCTGTCTACCGCTGACCGGGTTGGAATCGAGATTTTTGAGTTTCCCGAAAACCATGCGCCGGATGAAAACCTAAATTATCGCCAGCACGGCACATTTCATTTTTGTATTCAAGACCCGGATGTCGAAGGTATTGTTGAAAAAATCGTGGCAGCAGGCGGGAAGCAACGTATGCCGATTAGGGAATATTATCCCGGAAAGAAGCCATACCGTATGTGTTACGTCGAAGACCCCTTCGGAATTGTCTTCGAGATATACAGTCATAGCTATGAATTGATTTATTCAAGTGGAGCTTATGAGTAGTTAGACTACTCAGCTTTATTGCGGGCGGGCGTTCCACTTAGGGACGTTCGCTTTGCCCCCGAGTAGAAATACACCAGCGGCCTATTTTGGCCCTTAATCGCCGGTCGACGTCGCCACCTCGAACGTCTGGCTTGCTTCTGCTTCGGGTCAGGAGGAGACGTTAGCTTGCGGTCCCCACGACAATCGCTCAAGATCGTCGGATGCTCAAACGTCTCTCTGAATTATCGAAGAAGCATGACGACTGGATCAAGCGGGAGCCAATCGTCGCTATTCCGATCATGTTTTTGGTTTGTTTTGTTGTTGCGGCAGCCGTGGTCGGGATCGATGAGGGACTACAATTTATTGTGGCCATGGCGGTTTGGTTTTTTGGAGTAGGGGCAATTTTTCAGTTGTTTGCGCTTTTACTCAGGCGTCCTGGCGCATCCCTTTTTGCAAGCGCTGTTTATCTGTTTCTTGCAGTCGCCTTGAGCTTAGCTTCCTATTTTCTTAGCCCGGTCGGGGTGATTCTCAACGCGTGGCTGTGGGTTGGGATAGCAATGGTATTAATGTTGCCTGCGATTGCGTTAGGATCGGACAGAGACGAAGATTCCTAACGACCGCTATGACGCCGGAAGCTGCCGTTAGAATTTTGGATCTCAATGACCACTAAGGGCCAAGAACGCCCGGTCGAGAAACCTGGGCCATCCGGCTGGAACTCGCCGAAATCGGTCAGTCTGCTTTGGCGAAGTGTGCCATCTGGTCCGTATGCGCTTTTACAAAAGCCGGCCGCGCCGTCAGCCGTGCGACATAGGCGTGGCAAGCCGGATAACTGGCGAGGCCGTCGAACTTGTTCAACTGCCGAAGCACGTCCGCCATGAGGAGGTCGGCTACGGTGAATCGACCGGCCACTAGCCACTCGCGGTTGGCCAGCACTGCTTCCATCCGCTCAAGCCTCGCCTTCATGAAGCCTTCTACGAACTCGGCCTCGGGCGATGCGCCGGGAAAGCTCATGAACCGGAACAGCGCCCAAGGCTGGGCGGGCAGATCGACCGAGTTCAGCGCGGCGATTACCCACGACACCACCTCGGCCCGGCCGCGCGGATCGGTGGGAATCAGCGTCGTGCTCTTCTCGCCCAGATGCAGCAGAATCGCGCCGCTCTCGAAGATGGTGAGATCGCCATCGGTCAGCCACGGCACCTGGCCGAAGGGCTGCGCACCGAAATGCGCTGCGTCTTTGTCACGAAACGATGTGCTCTCCACCCGGTAGGGCAGCTGAGCCTCTTCAAGGGCCCAGCGCACACGCAGGTCGCGTACAAGTCCGCGCGGCGGTTCTGGAACCCAGTCGTAGGTGGTGAGGATGAGTTCGCTCATGGGGCAACTCCAAGGAAGATGGGAAGCTTGTCGAGAAGGCCATTCCACCCTTGCTCGTGGCTGGTGCGGGCGGCCTCGTCTGGCAGGTGTTCATGGGTAAGGGTGAGTTCGGTTCCGCCTTCAAACGGCTTGAGGCGGAAAGTCACCAGTGATTGCGGTTCCGGCGAGCCAGGCAGGTCCCAAGTGAAGACAAGTTTCTGTTCGAGTACGACCTCGCGATAAATTCCAGTCGGATTGTGTTCGTCGCCATTGAGCAGCCGGAACACGACGCTGAAGCGGCCGCCTGGACGTACGTCCACCTCAACGCTGAGGGTCGGACCCGCGTCGGGACCCCACCATCGCATCATCAGTGCCGGCTGCGTAATCGCTGCCCAGACACTCGCGGGCGAGGCATTGATTCTGCGCACGATGGTCACGCTCGGAAGTTGACCTTTCATCGCTCGCCGCCTTCCTCAACAATCGCAACAAGTCGATCAATGCTTATTGACCAGAAGCGCTCATAGCGGTTGAGCCACGCTATCGCCTCCTGCATCGGCGTGGCGGATAGGTTCACCGCTACCGTGCGGCCCACCTTGGTCCGTGTGATCAATCCGGCATCCGATAAAACATCCAGATGCTTCGTCATGCCAGGCAGTTTCAGCGAAAACGTCTCGGCGAGATCGCTGACCGAGAGGCCAGGTTCGTCGATCAGCCGTTGCAGGACGCCGCGTCGGGTGGGATCGGAAAGCGCCCAGAATGTAAGATCCAAGCCGGAGGAATATTGCTTCGCCATGTAGCGAAGTATTGTTCTTTGCGGTTACAGTGTCAATCGTCTCTTTAGGGCCAGCTTCACTAGGTCACCGGATGTCTGTAGAACGGCAGGGCCTATCCAATCCGGTCACTCACCACGGCTGAAGTATCGGGCGCAATCTCACCAGAAGTGGACGTTGGACTTGCCTACATTCAGGATGCGTTGCAGTCACTAGGAACCCCCAAATACGTGTGAGAGGATCAAATGAATCCAACGCCGACCAAAAATATGTTCGCCAGTTTTTTTTGCGTCTGCCTCATGACGGGTTGCACCCCGGCGCCAAACGTCCCGCTCGTCGAGCAAACCCAAAGTGTTCGAAAGTCGCTAATCGAAAACACGAATTCTTATCTGAGCAATCCAGATGATGAAATGGCCAACGGTTTCTGGAATCAGGCAGTCACAATGGTTGGCCGAGAAGACCTTCTTCACACAAGTGCGATGCCTTTGGGATCTAGTAGCGCGCCCGTTTGCGTGGGCGATTCAGAGGACATCATCGGCAAGCTCGTTGAGGCTGCATCGCAGACCAGTATCGTTATCATCAACGAGAATCATGCGCGTCCGCAAGACAGAACCTTTGTTTGGACTCTTGCGCGTGCGTTGAGGGATGCCGGATTTACTCACTATGCTGCAGAAGCATTTACGGATCAAACGCCGCTCAGAGCGAGTGGCGTTACCATGGTAGATGATGGCTATTACACGCAGGAACCAGTCTTTGGACGACTGTTGCAGGACGTCAGAAGCATGGGCTACACACTTGTCGCTTACGAGCAGACCAAGGAACAGGCCGCGCCGGACGATGCAAACTTTATGCTACAGATAGAAGCCCGAGAAAAAGCGCAGGTCGAGAACCTTCTGGCAAATCTCTTGCGTAAAAATCCTGGCGTCCGCGTGCTAATTCATGTCGGCCATTCGCACGTCGCAGAAAGGCCGGTTCCTATGGGCGCAGCGGGTAGCATTGAGTGGATGGCAGCGCGGCTGAAAGCCGCTACTGGAATCGACCCACTTACCATCAGCCAGACCGCTTGTGAGGCTTCAGGCTCGGTTCCTGTACTTTCGACTTCTTACTTGACGGTAGATGGGAAAACTTCCGATGGGTTCACCGACTATTTGGTCGGCCTGCCTGCCGTTACGTTCAAAAACAGCCGCCCCGACTATCGTCGGCGCATGGGCGATCAAGAAATAGAAGTGCCGATCAGTCTCGTGCCGGTGCTCGACCTGGTTGTGATAGAGGCGCGGCGTCCTGCAGAAGATGAGGGCGCAGTCCCCATCGAGAGATTATATTTGCGCCCCGGGGAGAGGATTCCTCTTATGCTACCGCAGGGACGCTTTGAAATCAGTAGTTTTGATAAAAAGGGTCGCGTGACCGGCCCGGTCAGTTTGACAGTCGACTAACAAACAAGCGCTGCTTTGCGACCTCGAATGTCCGTCTTGGGCCAGCACTCACCCTTCCAAGCTATTCGAGTGACCGTCTGAGGCAATCCAAACCAGCCACTCGTTGTATTGTCTCTTCTATCGTCCACCGCGCTGTTGTGGCGGCTGATAAAGGAGAAATGCCATGGAAGAACTTTTAACCAACGCAGACCCGCGCGCACCAGGACGGGCAAATCGTATAACGGCACGGAAGCTTACCGGTCAGAAGCCGGCCTTGAAAATGAAAGAGGTCTGGTCGATCCGGACGCGTCTCGAACTGGAAGGTGACATCCGAAATCTTGCGCTCTTTAACCTTGCAATCGACAGCAAGCTGAGAGGCTGTGACCTGGTCAGGCTTAAGGTCAACGATGTGGCCGCCGGTGGCACGGTTAAGTCGCGAGGCGCTATTATTCAGAAGAAGACAGGGCGTCCCGTGCAGTTCGAAATTACGGAGAACACGCGAAGGTCGCTCCGCACTTTGCTGGCCAGGGATAAGCCACTATCGGACGACTACCTCTTCCGTGGTCGGGTTCGGTCATCCCCGCATCTGTCTACCCGGCAATATGCCCGCATCGTACAGAGGTGGGTCGCCTCCATCGGTCTGAATCCGGCAACCTACGGAACGCATTCGCTTCGGCGAACGAAGGCCGCAGTCATCTATCGTAAGACCGGAAACCTGAGAGCGGTCCAGCTTCTCCTTGGCCACACCAAGCTTGAAAGTACGGTTCGGTATCTCGGGGTTGATGTAGATGATGCACTTGAGATCTCATCCAGCATTGATCTCTGAAACTGTTGAACGGCAGGAAGTCGCTGCGTCTGCCGTTCACCGTTCCGGTTTCAAAGACATGATCTCGCCAGAACCGGCCGTTGGACTTGTGCGGATCGAATGTCTTCTTCGCGCCCCAAACGGATTTCAGGCTTTTCCAGCTCGTCGGTGCTCACTCTGCCAACCTTTCGGCGTCCGCCTGCGTCAGGCCACCATCGTATTCCATAACTGCAGCGCGCTCGTTCCAGTCCACCCAGTCTGAGACGTGAGCATCGTATTGTTCGAAACCATTTTCGTGATCCGTACCCGTGCCAAACGTGCCAATAAGACGATAATCTCCGCCTTTGGCCTAATTGGCACGCTCATTAGGGTTTCAGCGGAACGGTGAGAAAGTGTGTGGCGGCTTCTATTCTCCAACCCATGTCACCGTATCATTCTAGGGATCACCACCTTATAAGATACGCTTCGCGAGTGGCGCGACCTTCTCGTCGCCTAGCACCTGCTCGTTCGCGAATAGTGGAGACGGGTTTGCATTAGACTGACACCACCATCGAGAACACTGAATGATTGGCGGTTACCTATATGGATAATTCCGGAGATGAGGATATTATGTGGCGAATACGAGCGGTGATGCTATCTGCTGTACTTGGTTTCATTTCGGGGTACTTGGTATCGCTTATCTTAGGATATGCTGCGAGCTGGTTCGATCTGAAAGCATTGATTTTCGGAACCGCCTTTGCCGTCATTTTCGTTTTGCTAACTATCGTAAAATTTGTGATGGATATAGTGCGTATGTGGCATGGTGAGCGCAAACGGCCTTGAGGCGCAGGGTAGGGGCGTTTAGGCTCGACAAATGAGTACTGTCAGAGGAACCGGCCTTTAGGTGATCGATCCTGGTGTGGTATTGTCAGCGCGGCAACGTCGGTGACATCATGGCCTGGGCGGGAGCAGCTGCCAGCGTAGAAGTTAGTCAAACGAAAGATGGCAAGCCACAAGCTATTTTGCCAGACGGCACCTGTGTGAAGGGATATCCGGAATCAAAGACGGCCAAAGGCATTGTCAGGGGAACCGGGCTTGAGGTGACCGATCCTAGTGATTAGCCTTCCAGTATGGCCAAGAACCCCTTTCGCTACTTCAAGACCTCGCCTGAGATCATCCAGCTCGCTGTACTCCTGTATGTCCGATTTCCGCTTCCGCAGAGATCATCCCCCAAAAAAATTGGACTCGGAAACCCGAACTTCAGGTCTGAGAAACGACCGAGATGACTCGGTGGAATGGCAGACATTCTGACGTTGTCAGTGTCCGCATTTCTCCCAACAGGACGTTCGCCGGCGCGCCTCCAACTAGCAACTTAGGGCCAAGAACGCCTGGTCGAGAAACCTGGGCCATCCGGCTGGAACTCGCTAAAATGCGACATTTCGCTATTCGAAACGAATGACGTTTTTAGTTGCTGGCTAGACCATCGAGTCTTTAAAAAAATCTGACCCTGAACTGCTGCGGCAATTCATATATTCGAAGGCGAGATTCAAACATGAAAAATGGTGAAGTTGATCCTGAGAATGTCGAACTGAGGGGACTGATCGCGCTACTCCGAGATAAAAGCAGACAGTTCACATTATTGCCCGGCTCCGTCGGTGAAGTGGATGTGTATTTTCTTTTTAGCGCACTCGCCGATTCTCGATCACAGGGGTCACTTTCTGTGTACTCAGGAATGACCGGGGCAGAAGAGCTGCCAGCAGCGATCGACGACCAAATATCTTGGTTCTTTTTGCACAGTCTTGGGAGAATTTTTGTTGCTAGCGGGGACTTGTCGGTGGGATTCTTTCTCGACGATCCCAACGAGATTCTCTGTGTCTTCGGAACACCCGAATACCTCCAATCGGCGGTTCCGTACCCCAAGTGGCTCGCTCAAAGTCGCTTTGTTAACTGCGCGGATGATCCCGAAGAGTCAGGTTGGCCCGGAACGCTTTGGAGCGACTTGCTGGGTGGTTAAAAAGTAGTCGCGCCACCCAAACCAACGCGAGATTCCCACGGTTCGCCCATCAACTCACGACCGGCAGGAAAGGCCACATCCAGCCATAGCGGTGTAAGCCGACCAGTGTCCAAGTCCTTCCACGAACCCGCCGGTGGCCTCCGTCCTGGCAAGCGTCCGACTCTCGACAGAAGCTGGGTAGCCAAATCAGGATATCGCGTGATGCAAAAACGTTTGTTTGGGCGACGTAGGGTGGAAACACCTAGGCTTGTCTAAACTTTCAAAGCCTAGGCGGCGCACATACCGCCGATATCCGAGCAGCGTCGGGACGCCCCTCCAATCCAGACGTTCTTTCCAGAGACGGCGAGCGACTGGAACTCGCCAAAAGTAGTCGTTGGGTCCATAAAACTGGACGGCAACTTTCGGCGTCGAAGCAGTCGTCACTCAGGACGCTGGCAGCTTAACGTACGCATTCTTCTATAGGGTCAAGTTTGGTAAACGGAAATCACCTCATCAGTTGCGACAGAGTACCATCCTGCCTTCAACATCTCGCGTGAATAGGGTTTCCAATTCGATCGAGTATTGTTCGGCCTCGCGGGATAAAATCCCTGCATAGATGAGGCGAAGCGGCTCGTGAATGTCTTTGCATTGATCATATTCGGTTGGATTTTCTACGACCAGCCTGAGTTCCGGTTGCCTGTTTCTAACTATGGTCACGGCTTCCAATCGTCCTGCGCTCGAAAATTGAGCCATTCCATATCCGCTGACTTCGGATTGTACACATCCAGCAAACCAATGCTTTTCGGACAACGCATCAAAATCGGAACAACCAATCCCCATTTGACACGACCCAGAAAAAGCGAATGAAAAGATAGAAAGTAACTTTGCGGTTTGGCGCATGCTGTCACATCTTCTATTGGAGAGTACTGACCATGAGGCTTCTTACATCAGACCTCAAATTTATCACTCATTCCAAAAGCTTGTCTTTTCTCTGAGCTCTTGGCAACGCATCTTTGATCCATCTTTTTCTGACCCACAGGAGGCGAACGCTGACGACTGCTCCCGGCGTCTTTGGAGACGTCAGAATTCTTGAATTTCCTTGTGATGTAGTGAATTGATGTTTCAACATGAGGTGAGCCGAATGCACAAAGCCGACGTTGAAATTTACTCAGACGCAACAAATGCCGCCGTGATGCGACACCCCGGAAGGCGATTTCCGGGCGTGTTAGTGCAAGGTGATACCCTATACTCAATGTGCCAACGAGCAGATTTGATCGCAAATGCCCTACAGCCAACAACTCCCGAATTTGAGGAAATGAACGATCTACGAAATCATCTTTGGTCACTGCTCACGCACTATAAAGCTGTTCTCGTAGAACACGCGCACGAAATTCCATTTTCGGAGCAACCAATCAAGTAGAGCCAAGCTATTCGAATTTCACGAATGTCCGCGTCTGACCCGTTTGAGCCCAAGACCTTACGGCTGCTCCCGGCGTCGAAGGGGACGATACGGATTTACTAATTGAAAATCATAAAGCTTCGAGATCCGTGATCGAGGCTTGCTGGAAAGAGTCGAAGGGATGGTTGATGATGAACAAAGTCCCGTCGTCAAACTCTGCCAACGCATGCGGACGACCGCCGCACCTAATTCGTCCTGTCGGTTCTAAACTATCGAAGTCGATAAGCAGAATATCTGAACTGTAAGGACGAGGGATTAGCCATCCGTTCAGCGCGATAGATAGGAGTGGGACACCAACGAACGCGGAACCTCTTCTCCCAACTTCCTTGTTTAGGATTTCGGGTTGTAGGCGGCTTGAGCTCGAAACTTCAAAGGTCTCAAGGTCCACTCGACAGAAGTGGTCATAGTTCACAATCCAGAGGCGACTGTCATACATTATCGGATTTTTGCTGCCGTAGCTCCCCGCCAGTTCGATTATGCGGCATTCTTCAGATGCAACATCGTAGATAGCCATGTGTTGACTACGAGCCATAGAAACTGCGACGCTGCTCGTCTGAGGAATCAATGCAGCATCAGCTGGATGTGAATAACCCGGATCAAGTGTTCGTCGTCAGGTATTTTGAGACAGAAGGCTGCCTGACTTAGTGAGGGTTTGGCTCATCTGGTTTCAGTTTAAGCAGCAGACTGTGCGTGCTGCAAGCGCCGTAGTTTCATCGTCTT
>JAVJOM010000028.1:0-13543 GCA_040216775.1 Hyphomonas sp. | reverse complement strand
ACTACGCCGCCGCCGCTTCCTGAAGTCACAGCGCTGTGAGCATACGCCTCAAACCGTATCGACGAACACGATCTCTGCGTCATTCACGCCTTCCAGCGTCAGGCTTTCTGCGCCGGTCACCGCTGCCCCGTCACGGGCATTCAGCACTTCGCCATTCAGGCGCGCCGATCCGGCCGCCAGAACGAGATAGCCGTGCCGCCCGGCCTTGACCTCGTATGTCAGCGTCTCGCCGGCCTTGAGGGTCGCGCCCAGTACCTTGGCATCCTGATTGATCACCAGGCTGTCATGCGTGCCGTCTCCGGAGGCTAGCACCGCCCAGTTGCCCGAGCGTTCGCCCTTAGGGAACTTGCGCGCGCCCCAGCCGGGCTTGCCGCCCGCAGAGCGTGGCTGGATCCAGATCTGGAACAGCGTTGTGGCTTCGTCTTCCTCATTCCACTCGGCATGCTGCACACCCGTTCCGGCGCTCATCACCTGCACGTCACCGGCTTCGGTGCGGCCATGGTTGCCCAGCGAGTCCTTGTGGGTGATCGCACCGGTGCGGACATAGGTGATGATTTCCATCGACTGGTGCCCGTGAGGCGGAAAGCCCGTATGCGGCTGGATCGTGTCATCATTCCACACGCGCAGGGCGCCTTCGCCCATGCGGCGCGGATCATGGTATCCGGAAAAGGAAAAGTGGTAATTGGCGTTCAGCCACTCGTTCTTGAAGCGACCGAGATTTTCGAAACGTCTGATATCAATCATTGTCATGCTCCGTTCGGTAAGTGTTGCGTTGTTGCCTATATGGCCACGCGGAAAATCCGGGCTAGGGCGGGGCATGGATCACTTTTATGCACATTGCGTATGACTGGACGCCGCCCCGGAAACCGCTACCTGATGTCGTGATGCTTCCGCTCGTCCACCATCCTGACTATGACGCCCGCACTGTGGCTGACGACCATCGCTTCCCGATGCGAAAATACGCGCTGGTCGCCGAGATGTTGCAGGCCGAAGGCCATGCCTTCATTGCGCCGGTCCATGCCCCCGAAAGCTGGCTCCATCTCGCCCATTCGCCCGCCTATGTCAGTGCCATTCTCAGTCAGACGCTGGACGCCAAAGCCGCCCGAACCATTGGCTTCGAGATCACGCCTGCCATTGCCCGGCGGTCGCGCGCCGCTGTCGGCGGCACCTGCCTTGCCGCGCGCCTCGCATTGGAACATGGCGCAGCGGTGAACCTCGCCGGGGGCAGCCACCATGCCGGGCCAGACGGCGGCGCGGGGTTCTGTGTGTTCAATGATGTTGCCGTCGCCGCGAAGCTGCTGCTCGAAGAAGGCGCTGTCCGGCGCGTGGCCGTGATCGATTGCGACGTGCATCAGGGGGATGGCACGGCTCTGATCTTTGCGGATGAGCCGCGTGTCTTCACCGCCTCGCTTCATTGCCAGGGCAACTGGCCGCGCATCAAGCCGTCTTCTAATCTCGATATCGGCCTGCCAAACGGTGCAGGCGATGCGGCCTATCTTGCCGCGCTTGACCAACTGGTCAGCATAGCGCTCGCCAGCGGGGCGGATATCGTTTTCTACAATGCCGGTGTCGACCCGCATGCCGATGACCGCCTCGGCATGCTTAGCCTCACTGATGAAGGCCTTGCCGCCCGTGACCGTTTCGTTGCGGCCGCCTGTACTTCACGCGCCATCCCGCTCTGCGGCGTCCTCGGTGGCGGTTACAGCGCTGACGCGAGCGCCGTCGCGCGACGGCATTGCGGTCTGGTGGCGGCGCTGAATTAGCCGTTGAGGGGCTTGCCCCGACTCACGCACACGCTCACAACACATCCCATGCCTCCCAGCCCCCAGATCAAGGATGCCCGCGCAATCCTGAAGCGCGTCTATGGCTTCAAGGCCTTCCGTGGCCTGCAGGAAGACGTGATCTCTGATGTGCTGGAAGGCCGCGATGCGCTGGCCGTGCTGCCCACCGGCGGCGGCAAGTCGCTCTGCTATCAGATCCCGGCGCTGATCCGGCCCGGCTGCGCCATTGTCGTGTCGCCGCTGATCGCGCTGATGTCCGATCAGGTGGATGCGCTGAAACAGGTCGGCGTGCGGGCCGAACGGCTCGACTCGTCGATGGATTTCAATGCCCGCGCCGAGGCGCTGGAAGCGGCTGAGCGCGGCGAGATGGACCTGCTCTATGTCTCGCCCGAAGGCCTTGGTACCAATCTCGCCCAGCGCCTTGCGGGCATGAACATCTCCCTCATTGCCGTGGATGAAGCCCACTGCGTCAGCCAGTGGGGGCATGATTTCCGGCCCGACTATCGCGCCCTTGGCCGCCTGCGGGAACTGTTTCCCGGCGTGCCCCGCCTCGCCGTCACGGCCACGGCGGATACGCGCACCCGCGACGATATCCTCGCCCAGCTGAAGCTGACCGATCCTGCCCTGCATGTGGCCAGCTTTGATCGCCCGAACCTCACCCTCTCTGCCGAACCAAAAGGCGGCGGTCGCACGGCCCGCGTGGTCCAGTTGGTGAAGGCACGCTGCGGTGTCTCCGGCATCGTCTACGCCGCCACGCGCAAGGGCACGGAGGATGTTGCCGAGGCGCTGGTGCGCGCCGGCATCCCCGCGCTGGCCTATCATGCCGGTCTCGACGCTGATGTACGCCAGGAACGCCAGCGCCGCTTCCTGCTGGAAGACGGCCTTGTCATGTGCGCCACGGTCGCCTTCGGCATGGGCGTCGACAAGCCCGACGTGCGCTTCGTCATCCATGCCGATCCGCCGAAAACGCTGGAAGCCTATTGGCAGGAAGTTGGCCGGGCAGGGCGCGACGGCGAGCTCGCCGAGGGCATCGCCCTTTACGGCCCGTCGGACATGGCCCGCTCCCTGTCATGGACGCATCAGGGCGATGCGCCGGAAGAGGTCAAACGCGTGCAACTGACCAAGACGCGCCAGCTGTTCGCCTTCTTCAATGGTGATGAATGCCGGCGCGGCGCGGTGCGGCGCTATTTCGGTGAGGAAAAGGTCGAGCCCTGCGGTGTCTGCGATGTCTGCACCTCAGAGCCGGGCCAGATGCATGACGCCACCCGCTGGGCCCAGATGGCCGTCTCTGCCGTCATCCGCTGCGGCCAGAAGGTCGGGCGCGGCCGCCTGATCCTCCACCTGATGGGCACCACAAAGGACGGCTTCGACGAAACCCTCTCCACCCAGTCCACGTTCGGCGTCGGCAAGGACCTCGCCAAGCCCGGCTGGGACCGCGTGTTCGATGCGCTCCTGTTCGACGGGATGCTGGCCGAAGGCGGCGACACGATGCGCCCCTGCATCATCGTGCCGGATGGCGAGGCCGCCCGCGCCCTGTTCAAGGGTGAGCGCACCCTGATGCTGCGCGAAGATGTCACCGCCACCCGCAAGAAGCCGTCCAAATCACGCAGCGTGGCCTCCGCTGCCGCGCTGGCAGACCTGTCAGGCCGCGACCAGGACCTGTTCGATGCCCTCCGCCTCTGGCGCACCGACACGGCCAAGGCGCGCGGCGTGCCGCCTTATGTCATCTTCCACGACCGCACCCTTGCCGAAATCGCCCGCGAACGCCCGGACTCTGCCAATGCCCTGCGCCAGATCAGCGGCGTCGGCGAGAAAAAGGCCCAGCGCTACGCCGAAGACGTCGCCCGCATCGTCGCCGAAGCAGCCTGAGGGCGCAAATCCCACAATCCAGCAAATACAGCGTTTTCCACGGGTTTAACCTCTCCAGCCTTGACCCGGACGCCAGCGCGCCTCACCTATAGCGCCAGTTCGAATTCCCTGTCCGGAGATGACATGTCACCATATTCACGCCTCGACGACGAAGAAGCCGAAAGCCCGCCAATGGGCGAGCCGAATGCGTTCCTTGAAGAAGCCCTTTTCAAGGCCCGCACTATCCTGCTGACCGGCGGGATCGACTTCAAACAAGCCAAGCGCGTCTGCGAACGTCTGCTGGCCTTGTCTTCGGCGGACAGCAAAACGCCGATCCTGCTCGTGATTTCCTCGCCCGGCGGCCACGTCGAAAGTGGCGACATGATCCACGACATGATCAAGTTTGTGGCCGCACCGGTGAAAGTGCTCGGCACAGGCTGGGTCGCCTCGGCGGGCGCGCTGATCTATTCGGCCGCGAAAAAGGAAAACCGCTTCGCGCTGAAGAATACCCGCTTCCTGCTTCATGAACCGCGTGGCGGTGTTGGTGGTCAGGCCACGGATGTGGAAATCCAGGCCCGCGAGATCATCAAGATGCGCGAACGTCTGAACCAGATTTTCGCCGATGCCACCGGCAAAAGTATCGAGCAGATCCGCAAGGACACAGACCGAGACTTCTGGATGAGCGCAGACGAAGCCGTGAAATATGGCTTGGTCAACAAGATCGTCACGAACCAGGGTGAAATCAAATAGGTTTCACCCTGTGGAGGGGGGCCGATTGCGCATTCTGAAATGGTTTCCGCTGGCAATCCTGATTGCCCTGCTGGTTTTTCAGGTCGCGATCAGATGGCTTCCTCCCGTGCCGCGTCTGGTGCTCTGGCACGTCTCGCAACTCTACATGCCGCTTGCAGGACTGCTCTGCCTGATTGGCGCGTTCATCTATGTTGCGGTTCGTAAGCGCTGGGCCAGCCGTATTGGCTGGGCCACGCTGGCGCTTAGCCTGCTATCCTTGTTTGCGCCTTTCCTGCCTCAGATGATGGGCATGGCCTATCCGGCCAGCCTCAGCGGCACCAAGCCCACGCTGGCCATTCGCGTGCCACTGGACGGTCCGGTCCGCGTCGGCTGGGGCGGCGACAAGGTCGCCACCAACTACCATGCAGCCTATCCGGACCAGCGCTGGGCCTATGATCTACTGGTCGAGCCAGCCTTTCATACGGCTGAGGCGCTGGAAGACTATGGATGCTATGGTCAGCCGGTCTTCGCGCCTGTCAGCGGCACGGTCGCCGTCGCCCATGATGGCGAACCGGATCAGGTGCCCGGCAAATTGTCTGTTGGCATCCGGCAGATCCTTGGCAACCATGTGATGATCCAGCCGCAACCCGGCGACGATTACCTCGTGATCGCCCACCTGAAGCCCGGCAGCGTGTCAGTTGCCGATGGCGACAGCGTGACCGAAGGCGATGTCGTCGGCGCCTGCGGGAATAGCGGCAACACGTCCGAACCCCACGTCCACATCCACTACGCCCGCTACCTGACCCCCGTCACGAGCCCACCCCTTCTGGGCTATGGCCTGCCCCTCTACTATCGCGGCCATGAAGGCCCCGAAATGCCGAAAGGTGGCTTCAGGGTGGAGGATGGCGAGGCAGTCTTCACCGGCGACGTGATCCAGCACATCCGGGCCACTCCCGCACCCTGACCCCCGCGGCTTTGGTTTACGATCCGTTAGTGATCCGTTTGCAACGCGTAAACGAATTTCAAGGACAATAAATCCCTAATGGGTGAGGGACGCGTTCTTACAAAATGCCAGTACGTGTAGAGGATATTGCCGTCAGGATCGCTCCGATCGGTGCGGAGACAACAGCGCAGGCCGCGCTTGGCCTTTTCCTGTCGGACCC
Organism: Hyphomonas sp.; assembly: GCA_040216775.1. GTDB lineage: Bacteria > Pseudomonadota > Alphaproteobacteria > Caulobacterales > Hyphomonadaceae > Hyphomonas. The sequence continues at coordinate 8,022 of JAVJOM010000028.1, read as the reverse complement.
ATCCATGTTCGCGGTACCCGTCATCGTAAACGGCGCCGCTCTGGGCCAGGTCACACGGGCTCGCCTGACCGAGGCGCTTGCTGGCCCCAATGGACGCGACATTCACGCGTCGCGCTCAATATCCAGCTTCATCACGCCCAACCCCGTCATGGCCGAGACCGGCACGACTGTTGCCCTGATCGCCAAGCTTGCGGCCGACGGCAACACGTCCGCGCTGACCGATGGTGTCGTCGTTCTTGATAATGGTCGCTATGCTGGCCTGATCAGTCCCGGCGCGATCCTCACGGCGGTTGCCCAGGAAAATGCGCTCAGGGCCCGCGCCATGAAGGCCTCCGGAAAGCGGCTTGAACAGGCCCGCGCCAAGGCGCTCGATGTGGCGCGTGACAAGTCCACATTTCTCGCCTTTCTCAGCCACGAAATCCGCACGCCGCTCACCGGCATCCTCGGCGTAGCCGACATTCTTCAGGACACCGTATCAGGCGCCGAACCGCGCCGACTCGCCCGCACGATCAGCGAAAGCGGCAACCATCTCGACCGCCTCCTGGGCGACCTGCTGGACCTCTCGCGGCTCGAAGCAGGCAAGCTGCCTGTCAGCCCGTTCCCGTTCGACTTGCGCGAATTTGCGTCGGAGGCGCGTGACCTCTGGCAATCGCGCATCGCCGGGAAACGGCTGGACCTTCGCATCCAGGTCGACTCCGAGAGCGTAATGCGCGTCGAGGCCGACGCCATGCGCGTGCGTCAAATTCTGTTCAACCTGATGAGCAACGCACTCAAGTTCACCGAGAACGGCCATGTCAGCGTTGCCCTGTCGACACGCGAGGCCGCCGGAAATCTGAGGCTGAACATGACTGTATCCGACACGGGTTGCGGGATTTCGGATGCTGACAAGGCGCGCCTTTTCGAAGCGTTTGAACAGGCGCGTGCTTCCACAGCCCAGACGCATGGCGGATCGGGCCTCGGTCTGTCCATCGCCAAGGGGCTGACCGCCCTGATGCAGGGCGAGATCACGCTGGCCGACAATCCGGGCGGCGGTTCCGTCTTCAGTGTCACCCTGCCTGTGATGCGGGCCGGCCCCCGCCTCGCCGTTGAGGCGACGCACAAGCCGCGCATGCGCAGCCTGACTCTCGGAAAGATCCTGATTGCCGAAGACCATCCAGTCAGCGCGCTGGTCATGTCTCACGCGCTCACGGCGGCGGGCTGGCAAGTTGAAACGGTCACCAATGCAGGCGATGCCATCGCGCGCGCCATGGAAGCGCCCTACCAGGCGATCCTTGCAGACATCCACATGCCCGGCGGCAGCGGGGAAACCGTCGTACGCACGCTGCGCACGACCACTGGCCCCAACCAGCTCGCGCCGATTCTGGCCGTCACCGCTGATATCAGCGCTGAACGGAAGGCGGCCTGCGAACTGGCGGGCTTCTCATCCCTGATCGAAAAGCCAATTCGCCCCCGCGCACTGGTCGCGACATTGGCCGACGTCTTGATGGATGACGAGGAAACGGGCTGGGAACTCGGCGCCAAACGCGCCTGAATGGTGGTTCGGGGGAGACTGAAGAAACCGAACCAGATCAATGACTTAATGCCGTGCGGGGCAATCCAATACCCCCATATTTGGCCATGAACAAAAAGGGACTTTGCCCCGCAAAAAAACCTTCATGAAGGCATGCTCCTCTCCAAAATCAACATCACTTAAGACATGTAACCGGCCGTCAGTATGGAGTGAGCTTTTAATGCGTCAGGAACTCCTCGATTTCCACGATAAATGCTTTCAGCAGGATTCAGCGAACATGAAAGTTTGATGGCACTTTCCAGATCATTCGCGGAGGCAGTCGGCATGGCTTCCTTCAAAAGAGCACAAAGACCTGTGACATGCGGAGCAGCTTGGGAGGTTCCAGATAGTTTTTTGAGTTTTCCTCCTTGTGATGACGATAAAATTTTTATGCCTGGCGCTATAATTGATGGGACGATGCGGTTTTCCGTACCTTGGAAGACCTGACTGCCGGACAGTGGGGCAACACGCCCATTGGCGTCGCATGCACCAACTGAAAGCACACCTTGGTAATTGCCGGGATATCGGCTGATGCCAGCACCTTCATTTCCGATCGCAAATATGGGAAGGATATCACGCTTTCTCAGTGCCTTTACTATGACTTCAAAACTCTGGTTCACTCCTGCTAGGCCGATAGATCCATTAACTATCTTTGCATTTGTGGTGGTGATCCATTCGAATCCCGCAAGCATTCGAGCAACGACATCACCCCCGGAAATCACCATGGCGCTGGCTAGGGTTGCCCCAGGCGCAACACCGAAATTTCCTAATTCACTTTCTCGTCCAACGATGATGCCAGCGGTATGCGTTCCGTGGCTTACAGTGCTGTCAGATTCATAGGGTTCACCACTCGCGATCAAATCTCCATTCAGATCATAAGCGACAAAGCTTTTCACCGCGCCAACCAAACTTGGATGAGTGGCATCAATGCCGCTATCCATGTGCCCCACGAGCACTCCGAGTCCGGTCAGGCCCAAATCCCACAGGGTAGGAATTTTTAGCTGATGCAAGGCTGGCGATAGCATCGTCGTTCGCCGTCCCGGTAATTGGTCAAACGGTTCGACGAGGCTCGTTGGATTTATCTCAAATATGCGAACAGTAACCCGGCTCTTTTCTAGCGCCTCTAGGCCAGCTTCATCCACTATGCCGAGCGCTAGCCCGAGATTGGGATACAGGCGAAGCCGTGGTTCAAAATTAGGACTGCCTTCGGGGTTAGGTTGATCAGTCGTGAGCCGCTTTTGTGATGCGCCAATTGCCACTGAAAGCGTTCCTTCATGCCCGAGTTCAACTTTTTCATTTTGAAAGTTGGGTTCTTTAAAGAGGCCCGAGAGCTCGAGGGATTGAGCTTCCGTAATGGTGCCATCTTGATCAAGCTCGACTAAAACTCGCGAATATCCATGTCGCTGGATCGTCTCTCTCGTTGCGGTGTTCATCTGCAATCCTTCAGTATTTAGTCCTTGAACGAACATAACGGTTTTAGCGAGAATCGAATTTGGTATTGCAACCATTGGGTGTTTCGTTCTATATACGCCAAAAGTAGGGTGGGGGAATACAAGTTGTTTCGGAATTCTATTCTCATCGGAGTTTGCGGCAGCGCTCTTGTTTGCGCATGTACAACTTCAGCGAAAGTTACATCAGACATCAGAACAAGCTCCAACGCCGACGCTATCGGTGGCATAAGCTACGCACTTCCGATGCTGCAGTATGACCTGAATATCACCCGGCAACTTTCCCAATGCGAAGGCATCAAGTTCGATCAAAATGGGAAGATTGTGTATGAAATAGATGCAGCTACTGGGTTAGCAACAACCACTCCAAAAATGGTCGATGAAATCGCCTTTTCGATATCTGCGAAGGCAGATGAATTGTTTGTTCCAGGAGAGAGTTATCTGATCGACCACACATCTCTGGGTGCGGAAACCAAGACGAGTTCCATAACAATGGACTTCTATGACGAAAGCCTGACTCTGAAATCGATAAATCTCGCGGCCGAAGACAAAACTGGTGAGGTGATAAAAAGCGTCACTTCAACTTTGGTGGGGATAGCTTCAATTGCCTATGGCTTACCGACACCCAGCTCTGCGGCCGCCGCCCCTCCACCTGAAGACTATCTTGTTTGCACCGACACAACCAAAACCGCATTGAATGCTATCAAAACCGCTCAAACTAATGTGAAATCTCTTACCGATTCACTGAAAGACAAAACAAAAGAATTGAACGAGGAAATTGAATCAATTGGCAAAATCGCCACTATCGGCGCTCTTTCCGACTCCAAGAAATCCCAATTATCACAGCTCGCCACAGAACAACGAATGTTAATGGTGAGTGTCGCCAACGCGGGAGAAAAGCTAGCTACTCTGAAAAAGCCGTTTCAACAATCCACTACGCTCAAATGGCCACAGACTTTTACATCTTTGCAGAATACCGCCGCTCCTCCGTTCACGTTGAGTGCGGCAGACAGGAAGAAATGGCATGCGCTTTTCGAAGTGAAGGACCAAATTAGTATCGACTTCAGCGGAAAACAATTCTGCCCGGTTACACAACCGGTTGACCGGCAGCACATGACCCCTGTGGAAAAAGCTCAAGAACAATCCGAAGTTGATAAGTGCTTGGATGAAAAATTAAAAATGAGCGCAGTGTTGCGTCCCGCAATTGATCGTAGCGGGAGCATCAACGACTCCAAAGCAATCGGTATCAGCTCGATCCCCGTCGAAGGCATACTGTATCGACAGCCGGACCCTGGTTATTTGAGGGTTTGCAAAGCCTTGGATCCCATCGCTTGCGCTACTTCAGCAACGGAAGAGGACATCGTTCTGGCGTCGGAAAAACCAGTTATGGTGCCACAACTGGGTCAACTAAGGTTTTTGAAATTCAAGAATGAACCGTTTCAGAACAACCAACTTGTGCTGGCTTTGAGAAAAAATGGTGCACTCGAAAAGTTTGAATACAAAGATTTGGCTGCGCAAGCCGCTGGAGCCGCAGCAGCAGCCAGTGACACCATTTCTCAGCTGGGTGCTTTTGCTACTGCAATGCAAAAATTTGAGGATGAGCAGAAAACAAAGGAAGAGGAAGACGCCAAAGCTAAACTTGAAGCGTCTCGTCAGGCTATCATCACGGAGCGCGCGGACGAGATAGCCACGCTGCAGTACCAAATTGATCTGCTGAACAAGCAGAAGGAAGTAACGCAACTCACCAATCCTTCAGACACGGCGACAATTGATTCCCTCTCAAGCCAGACTGCCGAGATCAATGCCCGGGTAGCATTGTTGAAGGCGAAGCTTGCTGAAGTAGAAGCAGAAGCCGCATTGGCGGGCGACAGTTAGCGGACTGAATTTTCGTTTGGAAAATACATCGCGAGCTAAGCCAAACGTTTATTTATCAATCCTGATATGGATCGAAAGCGCGGAGATCAATACTTATAGTCGAAGCGGACGTGAGTGTTTAGAATTACACCAGAAGGCGCCACATCAACCTCTACAGACTCTCTTCCCATAGCGTAGATGTTGGCTAGGTTCATATTGTTCAGCCCGGCCAAAAGACCTGCAAGAACAAAAGGTTTTGGCCCTAAGCCAACGTAAATCACGTCGAGCGTTTCAGACAAATATTTTGCCTTGTCAGCAATCAGGCGAGTTAGCTTGGGGACGTCGGATATCGCAACCTGATATAAGTTTCCAGAATTTCGCTCGATGAAATCCTTATTGATAGAATAGCACCTATCCGCACTTCCCTGAGAGGCTCCGGGATTTGCAAGGATGAAGTCTTGCGAAGAGGGCTCCAGCCATTCATGCAAGCTTTCGACCAGCACCCCTTCAAATCCAAGGCTGTAGATGCAATGCTTACTCTTTATCTGACTGCCCACTCCCTCATATCCGGGCAAGAGCACATAGTCTTTGACAATCTTTGGCTGTATTTTTGATTTATACCTTCCGTACGCATAACAAAAATTTACATCGATTCGAATTTTCTTGGATTCAGACAAGCTGTTGAAAAAGTATATAAGCTCAGCATACAGATTTCTTGTCATGCAAGAATAGTCTACTACGATTCTGTGGTGGGTCGCATTGGAACTTAGGAGGGAGTAGAATGTTTCAAGAATATTTGAGCGTTCTAGTGAGGTAGTCGTTAGATTTGTGTAGCCATTTTGATCAAAAAATTCTTGGTTTTTCTTCTGCTGCTCGGAAGGCTCTCTAGATTCCAGTACGACAACGGCTAGAGTTGCTTGCGCATTGATGGCAAAATTGTTCAATTTGCTGGGGATATATCGACATCGCTCTTCATATCCGCTGCTAGAGATAATCAAATCGATGTCAGTAAGATTGGCCGCATTAAATGCAGCATTCTCAATAGCGTAGATCATGTTGCATTGCCAATCGATTGGCCCTGAGCAAAGCCCAACTCAAGTGAAAGTTGCTGCACCTCCTCTATTTTTTGGCTTGATCGTATTATACTGGACAAGGATCTGGCTTTTCCCTTTCGTGGAAACAGGTCATAGTGAGGACAAAGAGCATAGGCTAAACGGTATGTGCCCGTTGGATCAAATGTTGGCAGAACGTTTTTGTCAGCACGAAAAATGTAGCCGTATGCAATGCCTTCTTTGACGATTGCCCAAGTCGCCGGATCAATCGTTCGGGGAATGCTGAATGAGGCCACAACATCTGTAGAAATCTTAGAGTCATGTATCTGCAGTTCGAAATAACGCGCAATACACTCAATCATCTCTCGGAGTTCTGGCCCAGCATCCGGTACCGCCAAGCTGCTTGATACGCGACTTAGTGAGTAAGCTTTAACAATTCTGGTTTGTTGTTTGGAGCTAAGCACAGGTTGAGACCGTTTCCTGTTCACTCGGTTAGTCGAATGGCTTAGCGTTCTAAATGCTTCCTGGGAAAGGCCATGGAATAAGTTGATCATCCGCCGCGGCACGCCGTCTGTACAGCGGATACATGTTTCAACTCCTGAGTAGACACTCATACCTTTCTGGCCTTGAGTTAGCTTTTTGTCTTCAATTAGTGTGATGATGCCCGAAAGTTTTCTCCAGATTTGGTTTCCAAACTCAGCTCTGTTTGACCGCAACTTTTCAGCTCGTGCGAGCGTGGTTGCATCAACAAAATCGGAGATCTCCGAAATGGCTGTTGATAAGTCTAAAGGAAGTGGGCGCGGTTGTTCTAGAGGCGATTGGCCGACTACATGCTCGAAGTTCAATAACAGGTCCACAATCCCTGGAGGCAGGGCCATGCCGCGACTTGATATGAAGTGGCGCACTCTCTTTGCGTAAAGGTTCGATGCAAAGTTAATAAGGGCAGGGGTCGCTTCATTATTCAGACTATAAATCGGGTCTCTATCGAGGCTCTTATAGAAAAAATCATCGTCTACTTGGAGCGGCGCGGCCAAGTTTGTTTCAAGTGTCTTGTGCTTGAAGGGCAATGTCGCGATCTTGAGGAATATCTTCCCTGTATGCGTTCGCATATATGAGTTCAGGATCTTAATGTGATCTTCTGCTAAGTACTCTGCTTCGTCCACAAAAAATAGCCAGTTTGTGTCTTCCAAACTGATGGATTGATCCGAATGCTTACAGAACTTTGCAATTGACCTATTCAGTTGTCGTACAACTGCACTAATAGGTTCGAAAATTTCTGCCGAAACAGCACCTCCGAGTATGCCCGCATCTAAATCACCTGAAAGAAAGCCGGCATTCAATGCTGACCGGCATTCAAATTCATATTCCGAAATCGCATCATCCAGCTCTGCCAGCCTAATGGCCCCCCCTATGCCAAGCAACTTGTCAGTTATGTAGTTGCTAACCTCGCGTTCAATTTCATATCGATCCGTGGTCGCACCAAAAATATTGTCGAGCACGCTATCGATTGTTGCGGAGAGGGATTTCAAGCAGTTGAGATTAAACTTCCAGACAAAATATGTTCCACTTAGATTTCTGTCATGAAGAAAGTTTTCTTTAGTGGAGCCAACGAACCTAATGTCCGTGTTAACAAACACTCCAATGAATTCTTTCTGAGATACCAGCGCACGAGCTCTCTTGATCCTGCTCTTTGATAGAAATGGGAATGAGGCCATTCTAGCCACAGAGGTTTTCCCCGAGCCGCGAGAGCCAAGAATGATGTGATGATGTGGGCTGAATAGTTCCCAGAAAATATCAGGCGCAATAAAGCTAGACAATATACTTTCTGAAGATTCATTTCGAGCATTATCGGTCACGAATGCTTGGGATATATTTGTTGGTGCGTTGGCCATTTTACACCTCACTCAGGACGATAGCGCGATCAAGACCTTCACCAAAGCGCCTATAGTTATTTTCCGACACGACTTCTTTCACAATTGTGGTCTGCCTCCCAAAAAGTGGTCCGGTATTTGAGTTAGCTCCGGCTTCAGATATGGAGCTGAGACATGGGCAAGAGAGCCAAGCCTGAAGAGATCATTGCGAAGCTGCGGGAGGTGGAGGTTCGCCTCGCGCGTGGAGA
>JAVJOM010000026.1:0-2679 GCA_040216775.1 Hyphomonas sp. | reverse complement strand
GATGCTGCTGGCGATCATGCTCATCCTGATGAGCCGGTTGGCCCGCAGCCTGAACGGGCTGGACAATGCCAACGAAACATTGCGGCAGCGGCTCGCGGCACAGGAAGCGGAGCTCAACCTGCTGCATGAAAAGGAAAGGGCGCAGGCCACCCAGCTTGTGCGCGAGCATGAGCGCCAACGTCTCATGCAGGACCTCCATGACGGGATGGGCGGGCATCTGGCCACCATCATCGCGCTGGCCGAGCGCGACGGACGGGGAGGAGAGGAGATCGAAAGTGCCGCGAGGGCGGCGCTGGACGATCTGCGGCTGGTGGTCCACTCGCTCGATCTTGGCGACGGCGACCTGCGCGCCGCCCTCGCCGCATTTCGTGAACGGCTCGAACCGCAACTTCGGCGGCTGGGCATTGTATTCCACTGGTCCACCGAAAACCTTCCCCATGTAGCGGGCGTCACGCCCCGAAACGCACTATCCGTGCTGCGCATCCTCCAGGAAGCCGTCACCAACGCCATCAGGCATGGCCCGGCCCGCCGCATAGCGATCGAAGGCGGAGCGACGCAGGACCAAAGAGCCGTACTGGAGGTGTTCAATGACGTGACGGGCCCGTGTCACGCAGGCACCGGAAACGGGCTTGGCAATATGCAGCGCCGCGCCCGCGACCTCGGTGGGTACGTCAGTTTCAAAATGACTGACGATGGCGAAGGCGCGAACCTTTCGCTGTTGCTCCCAGCTCATTTACCGGAATGAAGGGTTTTGTGGGATTGGCCGGGCTACAGAATACCCATCAGCACATCTCCCTACCCGGCAGACAGCGCTCTCGGAACCTTTTCCCGCCAGTCCAAGACGGCGAAGGACGTTAACGATCACATCGATATCCGCGCCGGCCCATCGCATCGAACTGGCAATGGCCGCAGCCTGAAAATAGGTCTGAGTCTTCTAGAGCATGTCAGGTTTTTATTGAAGCATATCCTGCGTTCTTGAAGTAGTTTCTGCATTGCTGGGGTTTGATGGTTGAGACGAGGTGTCCGACCAGGCGCCATGTTTCTTCGATCGTGCGTTGTTGCGCTATACGCATCCAATGCTTGATCTTGGCGAAGACCTGCTCGATGGGGTTGAGGTCCGGTGAGTAGGGCGGCAGGAACCATAGGCGCGCGCCCGCGGCGCGAATGGCGTCCCGCACGGCCTTGCTTTTGTGGCTGCCCAGATTGTCGAGAATGACGATGTCACCCGGCTTGAGCGTGGGGATCAGGACCTGCTCGACATAGGCGCGGAACGAGAGCCCGTTGATTGGGCCATCGAACACGCAGGGCGCCGTCAGGCCGTCCATGCGCAATCCGGCCAGGAAGGTCATGGTGCGCCAATGGCCGTGCGGCGCATAGCCCTTGAGCCGCCGCCCTTTTGGACCCCATCCACGCAGGGGCGCCATATTGGTCTTGATCCACGTCTCATCGATGAACACCAACCGCGATGGATCGAGCCAAGCCTGCCAGGACTTCCAGCGCTGCCGCTGACGGGCGACCGCAGCCCGAGCCTGCTCAAGCGCGAACAGGCTTTTTTTTAAAGCTCAGACCCTCGCGCCGGATAAAGCGCCATATGCTATCATGGGATACCTGTACGCCTTGTGCGGCCAAAAGCGCTTGCAGACCCCGCACGGTCAGGTGCGGAGTCTGCTGAAACTGTTCAAGAACAAATTGCCTGTGCGCATTGAGAATGACAGGACGCCGGCCACCCATTCGATCTGGTGTGACCGACCCCGTGGACCTCGAGCGTTGCGACCACTTCACAACCGAAGAAACCGCAACGCCAAAACGGGCGGCGACAGACCGGCAACTTTCCCCGGTGCCAACTGCAGCAACAACACGTTCGCGCAAATCATCGGAATAGGGCTTGATCATGGATGCTGGCCTCCAATCCAGCATCAATGAGGAATCACATCCAAGCCGATTTGGGAATCCACAATCGATTCAATCAAGCTCAGACATGCTCTAATGCCCAGAGCGTTTCGGCGCGTTTTTGAATGGCTTTAAGTCTGCAAGTGCTTGCCCTAGAACACCATCCCATCGGCCAGCTTTCGGGCCGTGCGCAGCACGCCGGCCGACAGCAGATCGCCATTGGCGTCAAGCTTTGCAATGACGGTAAACTCGCCCGTCGGATGTTCGACCGACATCGACTTTTCCTGTCCCTCGACAATCCGGGCATGTCGTGCAGCCGGGCCCTCGGGCAGGAGGCAAGCGCTGGCAACACTCACCGCAGCCAGAACGCCTATGGCATCGTGGCAGCGATGGGGAATGAAGCTCCGCGTGGAGATGGCTCCGCCATTCTGCGCGGGGCTGACCAGGGTCATCTTGGGCACCGATTTTGCCGAAACATCGCCCAGATTCATCATGGGGCCAACGGCAAGCCTGATCTCTTCAATTTTCGCCTTGAGCTGTTCGTTTGCGTCAAGTTCAGCCGGGGTTTCGGTGCCGGTGATGCCGAAATCGGCAGCATCGAGAATGACGCAAGGCATGCCGTTGTCGATCATGGTGACCTCTACGCCGTTGACACTGTCGACGGCATTGCCGGTGGGCAGCAGCGCGCCGCAGGTCGAGCCCGCCGTGTCCTCGAAAACGATGGGCATGGGGGCCGATGTGCCCGGAACGCCATCGATGCGGGCGTCGCCGGTGTAGCCGACGATTCCG
>JAVJOM010000023.1:0-12670 GCA_040216775.1 Hyphomonas sp. | reverse complement strand
GTTCCACGGACACGCACCTGTCGGCGCAGGCTTTTCCAGTGAAGGCACAGCGCGGCGCGAGGATTTTCCGCCAGTTGTTGCCCCTTCTGGCTTTGCAGGTTGGTGAAAAAGGAAAACCCGGCGTCGGAAATCTCTTTCAGTAGCACGATCCGCACGTCGGGCATGCCGTCGGAATCTACCGTCGCCAGCGACATTGCGTTGGAATCATTGGGCTCTTTTGCCCTGGCCTCGGTCATCCAGTCCCGGAAAAAAGCGATGGGATCATCGCCGACGGCAATCAGCGGACGGTCGCCCCCGGCGGCATAATCTGCGGCACTGGGAGTAGGCGGAATGACAGGAGACACGATAGCGGGCCCTTTTTGCGGATTTGTTAGGCGTCTTGTTTTCATATAGGACGCAGCGAACTTAAACGAGGGCTGCGGCACAACATGTCACACAACACATTCGGTCACCTGTTCCGCGTCACGACCTGGGGTGAAAGCCACGGGCCTGCCCTTGGCTGTGTCATTGACGGCTGCCCACCCGGATTGGCGCTGACACCTGAATGGATTCAAGGCTTTCTGGATAAAAGGCGCCCGGGGACATCGCGATTTGTAACCCAGCGCCAGGAACCGGATACCGTGAAAATTCTGTCTGGCGTGTTCGAGGATGACCGCACAGGAGGGCCTGTGACGACAGGAACGCCCATTTCATTGATGATTGAGAACACCGATCAGCGGTCCAAAGACTATAGCGAAATCCGCGACCGGTACCGTCCGGGGCACGCTGATTTCTCCTATGACGCGAAATATGGTGTGCGGGACTATCGGGGTGGCGGCCGGTCAAGTGCGCGGGAGACTGCGGCAAGGGTGGCGGCGGGTGCGGTGGCACGGTGTGCCCTGGGTGGGGGGTTGACCCTGCGCGGCGCGGTTGTGCAGATCGGCCCTCACGCCATCGACCGGGCCAAATGGGACTGGGCACAGACGACCGAAAATCCGTTCTGGTGCCCGGACGCCGACATGGCCGCACAGTGGGAAAGCTTCCTGGATGCGACCCGCAAGGCGGGCAGTTCAGCCGGCGCGATTGTCGAAGTGCATGCCAGCGGTGTTCCTGCAGGCTGGGGCGCACCGATCTACGGCAAGCTGGACGCAGAACTGGCCGGTGCGATGATGAGCATCAATGCCGTGAAGGGTGTGGAAATCGGTGCCGGGTTTGCGGCGGCGTCATTCAGCGGCGAACAGAATGCCGACGAGATGCGTGCAGGCAATGACGGCGTGCGCTTCCTTGCCAACAATAATGGTGGTGTGGCTGGCGGAATCTCCACGGGACAGGACGTGGTTGTGCGGATAGCGATCAAGCCAACCTCATCCATCCTCAACGAGGTCAAATCCGTCACCCGCGATGGTGAGGATGTGGATGTGCGCACCAAGGGACGCCACGACCCTTGCGTGGGGATTCGCGCTGTTCCGGTTGCCGAGGCAATGATGGCCTGCGTGCTGGCGGACGCCAAGCTGCGCCATCGGGGCCAGACCGGGCGCTAGGCCTGTTTGCGCCAGGTGGTGACCTTGGTGAGAAAGGCGAGCGTTTCGCGTTCCTTTGCCAGCCCCCAACCGATGCATGCGTCAGCCAAATCCCAGGACAGGTAGCCTTCGTAATAGGGCTCGTGGAAACCGTGCGGGAAATATTCCAGCAGGCCGTCCATTTCGGGATAGTCGCCAAATTGCGTGCTGTCGGCAAGGATGAACAGGCCGCCGGGCTTGAGGGTGCGTGCGACTTCAGCCAGCACTTTGCCACGCGCTTCCGGCGGCAACTCATGGAACAGGAAAACCGACACCACGATATCCTTGCTGGCATCAGGCAGCGGCATGGCTTCGGCGGCTTCGTGCAGGATATCTACCTGCGGCCAACGCGACAGGCGCTTGCGGGCGGCGTCAGTGTAGCTGGGCGAGAGATCGAGGCCGCTGGCCCGAAGGCGCGGAAAGACGCTCATCACGCGGGACAGGAAGCGGCCATTGCCACACGCCAGATCCAGCAGGTTGACGGTGCGTTGATCCCTGCCCTTCAGTTCACGCGATATTTCGGCAAGCGCAGCCCGGCGCATGGCATCGGCCGTGCCGGTGAAAAGCGCCTCAACCTGCGTATCGTAGAGGCCTGCGCTTTCATCCGTGAACCAGCCACCGGACTGGTAGTGGAAATTCTGGGTGTAATACTCTGGATAGCGATTGGAGTGTTCCGGCAGGTCCTGTCGAATCTCCGTGCCGTCACGGGACTGTCGGCGACGGTCCACTTCCGCAACGTCCTCGCGAAAGGCGCGAGCGGATTTCAGGGCGTTGGGCAGGTCACGCAGGCGCAGGTCGTTCGGCGCGGGATACAGCCCCGCTTCCACGTTCAGCCGGTCCTGTATGAAGAGATTGAAATACGCCTTGCGCAGCGCAGCCATGTCAGGGGTTCCGCGGGAAGGCTCGAACTTTGGTTCGCCGGGCCGATTGAAGCCGCTGGCGCTGCGCCGGGCGGCCGTCATTTGCGCGCCGTACCAGGCCGAACGCACGCCCTGTTCTGCAGCGTAACGTGCACGCGCGGCTGTTCTGGAGGCAATGTCTAGCAGTCCCATACGGTCAATATGGGGCGCAGCAGGAAGTCCGTCCAGCCTTCAGCTCTGGTTCAGGTTCGTCTTGGCATGGTTGGCCTTAGTCTGGCGGCATCGTGCCGACCAAAAAGGAGATTCGCGATGATGAAACGATCGCTTCTCGCCGGGGCCACAGCGGCCCTTGCACTCGCCATACCGGGCGCCGCAGCGGCGCAATCGGGTTACGGATATGCACCGCAGAATGCGGCATGCGCACGCCAGAGCAGCGATGACAAACTGGCAGGCGGCGTGGCCGGCGCATTGATTGGCGGCCTGATTGGCGGCGCAATCGGCAACAATATCGACAGCGGCGACGATTACCGTCGCGGACACCGAAGCCATCGCGGCTACGGTCGTAGCCATCGTCGCGGATACAGCCACGGCTATCGCCGCGATAATGACAATAGCGACCAAGTCGTCGTCGGTGCCTTGCTGGGCGCGCTGGTTGGCGGCATCGCCGGCAGCGAGATGGCGAGCAGCTCAAGCGCCAATTGCGGCTCGGCCGGACCGACGCCCTACCAACCTTCAAACAGCTATCAGGGCGGTTCCTACCAAAGCGGATCCATTCCGCGCACGACAGACGGCCTGTATGGCGGGCCAGGTGTTATGGAGCCGAGCGGCTATCCGTACTCGCAGCCACCGGCGCGGGCTTATCCGGCATCCTCGTATCCCGACGTCGGCTATTCCGATCAAGGCTACGATGATCAGGGTTATTACGGCGAGCAATCCTACAGCCAGGAGGAATGCCGGATGATCTATCTGCGCGGCGAACATGTCATGGCCTGCCGCAACAGCCCGACTGAGACATGGCGCCCGGTGAATGACGGCGCACAAAGCCAGGAGCTTTACGGCTACTAGGCGCGAACAGCGTGGATCAGGCGTTCGGCATTGCCGTCGCCTCCTGAAATCGGGCTGGCCGTCCAGGCATGGATGGGCCAGCCTTTTTCTTTCATCCACAGTGCGAAGGCATCTGCCGCCTGTGCGGTGGCCTCGACATTTTTGACGAGGCCGCCTTTGCCGACATTGGTGCGGCCGACCTGGAATTGCGGTTTAAACAGGCCGACAAATTCTGCGCCCGGCGCCGCGAGACTGAGCGGCACTTCCAGCAATTTCTCGAGCCCGATGAAACTCGCATCGCAGACAAGCAGGCTTGGCGCAGTCGGCAGGTTGGCAGCTGAAAGTGCGCGGGCATCGGTGCCTTCCAGAGATGTGACGCGAGGGTGATCGTGCAGAGATGCATGAAACTGGCCGTGGCCGACATCCACAGCCGTGACATGGGCGGCGCCAGCCCGGAGAAGTACGTCCGTGAAGCCGCCGGTTGAAGCACCGATATCAAGGCAATGACGACCCGTGGCGTCAACGCCGAAAACGGCGAGTGCATGGGCGAGCTTGAGACCGCCGCGAGACACGTAAGGGTGAGCAGGCTGGGCAGTAATCACATCATCGAGTGACAGCATTTGCGACGGCTTGGCCACCGGAACGCCGTTGGCCGTGACGCAGCCTGCCTCGATTGCGGCGCGGGCGCCTGCCCGGCTGTCAAAATGACCGAGGGACACGAGGATTTTATCGGCTCGGTTTTTCATTTCATGAAACTTCCCCTGCAATTGCCGCGTTGTGCCTTATACTGGACCAAAGATCGACAGGAGACTCATCATGCTGGACCGACTCGCTATCGGACTTTTCGCGCTTTCCCTCACCGCCTGTGGCCAAGAAGCGGCCCAGCCGCAGGAGATGCCGGATGATCCCCTTCCCAGCGCCGAAAAATTGCCCGGACCGGCAGAGGGCGTGTTTCCATCCATGATGCGCTCGACTGCGTCGATTGTGGGCGTCGAAGGCACCGAGATCGGCACGGCAAACCTGCTGAGTGGGCCCAATGGCCTCCTGATACGCGTCGAAATAGCGCCGGGCGGACTGAATCCGGGCTGGCATGGCCTGCATTTGCATGCGGTCGGCGATTGTTCGGATATCGGAACCTTCAAGGCGTCTGGCGGTCATGTCGGCATGGTATCGGGCGGACATGGATTGCTTAATCCGAAGGGGCCTGAAGGTGGCGACATACCGAATATCTGGGTGGGCGCCGACGGCGCTGCAGGATATGAGGCGTTCTCGACGCTGGCTGACATGTCGGAACTGGTCGATGAAGATGGCTCGGCCATCCTGATCCATGAAGGTGAAGACGACCACATGACACAGCCGATTGGTGGCGCAGGTGCGCGCGTTGCATGCGGCGTGATCAAATAGGCGCGTCTTGCGAAAGGCGGCGCAGGATTGCCTCGCCCATGACCGCATGGCGAGGGGTATCCATACGGCCTGTTTCCAGCAGGATCACACCATAGAACACCGCCCAGCCCATGGCACGCGCCACGGTCGCTTGCGACATACCGTAAGCTTTCGTGGCCGCCTGTCTGGCAGGCGCAGCGTCTAACAGTGACCAGATGGAGGCGAGGTCAGTGGCCGCGTCGCCCGCGCAAATGTCTCCCCAGTCTATGAAGGCGGCCAACTTGCCATTGCGCACCAGAACGTTGCGGGCATGCACGTCTCCGGCAATCCATGTGCGCGGGAGATCAATGGGCGCGGCGAGCGCCCTTGCCCATATTGATTCAATGGAAGGAGTGATTGCGTCCGTGTCCCGGCGCAGTGTTTCCATGCGACGTTCCGTGTCGGCCTGCTTGGCGGAGAGCGGGCAGTCCCGGACGGGATTTTGGGGCGCGTCGGCTGGTGCAGGTTGGTGCACAGCCCGCAGAAAGTTCGCGAGGACGGGCGCTTCCGATGCGTCCGGTGGGGCGAGGTCAGCCGACTCGCCCTGAATCCAGGGCAAAATGCTCCAGACATATGGATAGGCCGCATCCGGGCGACCGGTACGCAGGGGCGCCGGGATCGGCAATGGCAAACCGGGCGCAAGGCGGGGCAACCATTGCTGCTCGTTCCTCAGCAAGTCCTCGGCGATGGCCCGGCGCGGCATACGGGCTAGCAGGTCGTCGCCAATCCTCAACATGACATTGTCCCAGCCGGCATCAAGCAGGCGGATCGGCAAGTCAGCCAGGTCGGCGTGCTGGTCGCGCAGCAAGAGGCGCAACAAGTCTGGCGTGATCTCGACCTCTGCCGGTGGCGAAGCGGGGGCGTCTGATGTCATCGTGTCGTCCTCTTGCGCTCGCCAGCGGACCGATACACGGTGTGCCCCATAAGAAAAAGACGTGGGAGGACACACCAATGACCCGAATGACCCGACGCAGCGCCCTGCTGGGCGGAAGCGCGATTGCCGCCCTGGCCGCCTGTGGCCAGAAAACGGCGACCCCCGAGATCGCGCCGATTACGGCTAAGACACCGCCGCCTGCGGCACCGGCCCGCATGGATGGCACAGCCATGGCTGCCGCAATCGCGGCAGGTGAGACCGCGTCGGAAGCGCAAGTTCTCGCCGCAATCGCGCGGGCCGAGTCGGTCAACGGTGAGATCAACGCCATCGCCACCGAGACATTCGAGCAGGCCCGCACCGAGGCATTGTTGCCGATGACCGGCGCATTCGCCGGCGTGCCGACGTTCATCAAGGACCTTCTCGACTGGAAAGGCACGCAAACCCTGTGGGGTAGCCGCGCCTTTCGCGGAAACATCGCGGCGGCAGACTCGCCATTCGCTGAAAAATGGCGTGCAGCAGGCGTTGTCTCGCTCGGCAAGAGCACGTCGCCCGAAATGGGCCTGACATCTTCAACAGAACCATTGGTCACCGGCGCAACGCGCAACCCCTGGGACCTGAGCCGCATTCCCGGCGGATCGTCCGGCGGATCAGCAGCGCTGGTGGCCGCCCGCGTTGTGCCGTTTGCCCATGCAAGCGATGGCGGCGGCTCGATCCGTATTCCGGCCAGCACATGCGGCGTGTTCGGCCTGAAGCCGTCACGCGGGCAATTGCCAAGCCGCGAAGGCGGCGCGCCGCCACCGGTCGATATTTCGGTCAATCACGCGGTGACGATCAGCGTTCGGGATTCGATCAACCTGTTCCGCATGGCGCAGGCCAATGACGGGACGTTCACGCCGCTGGGTAATCTGACACCCCTGACCCGGCGCCTGCGGATCGGCTATGCGCCGGAATCAGTCAGCGGCACGCCTGTGGCCCCCGAAACGCGCGCGGCGCTGGACGAGGTGGCCCAGCTCTGCCGTGACCTTGGCCATGAAGTCGTCGACTTCACACCGCCCATGGACGGCGTTGAATTTACCGACAAGTTCTTACTCTACTGGGCCGCTGGTGCGGCAGCCTTTGCCCAGCAGGCCAGCGCCTATTCCGGCAAACCGATCGGACCGGATATTCTGGAACCGTGGACACTGGGGCTGGCCGCACGCGCGCAGGCACGCCAGGCCGAAATGCCCGAAACCATCGGCTACCTCCTGGCGTTCGAGCAGCAATACAATGCCTGGTTCGACTCGATGGACCTGATGCTGTCGCCGGTTACCGGCAGCCCCGCTGTGCCCATTGGTGATCAGGCACCGGATGGAGACTTCGACAAGGTGATGGAAAGTGTGTTGAACTTTGCCGCCTTCACGGCACCGATGAACGTGTCAGGCGCAGCGTCGATGAGTGTGCCGTTGTCATGGTCGCCATCGGGCCTGCCCATCGGATCGCTCTTCTCCGGCAAGAAGGGTGACGATGCGTTGCTGTTCGAACTGGCGCTGGAACTGGAAGCGGCGCGGCCATGGGTCGACAAGCTGCCGGGGGTTGTTGCCAGCTAGATGATCATCGAGCCCGCACCCGTGACAAGCTCTGATACAGACGATGTCCTTGGCATCGAACCTTTCCTGTTTGGTTTCGGGTTCGCAGCCGATGGCACGGCTAAGCCGCTAACATGGGAAGAGGTGCTGTCTGGCGATATCGCCAAATATGCCCGCGTCTGGCTGCACCTCAATCGCTTGTCACGGCAGGCGCAGGGTTGGCTGTACCGAAAAAGCGGGCTGGACAAGGTGGCGACGCAATCCCTATTGCAGGAAGACACGCGGCCACGATCGACGCGGCACAATCACGGCTTCCTGATCAACTTGCGCGGCGTGAACCTGAATGCCGGCGAAGCGCTGGAGGACATGCTGGCCTTGCGTATGTGGGCAAGCGAAACATTATTGATCACGCTACGGTCAAAACCGATCCAGGCGACGCGCGATGTGCAGGCCTTGGTGAAAGCGGGTGAAGCACCGGAATCCACCGGCGGACTGGTCGCCGCGCTGGCCAATGCCCTGACAAACCGGATGGAACCGGAAATTGCGGCGTTCGACGAGCTGGCAGACGGGTTCGAGGACGATATTCTTGATCCGAACGTGCGGGTCGGGCGCGCGGAACTCGCGGAATTCCGCCGAAAAGTGCTGGCGCTGCGACGCTATATCGTGCCTCAGCGTGAAGCCCTGTCACAGCTGGTGCGTGAAGGCAGCGCGGCGGCGTTCTTCTCAGAGACGGACGTACTGTATCTTCGGGAATCCGTTGATCGCGTCACGCGCCTTGCCGAGGACCTTGACGCCATCCGGGAGCGTTCGGTCGTCCTGCAGGAACAGATCATGGAGGAGCGCTCCGACCTGATGAACCAGCGCCTGTTTGTGCTGTCGATCCTGTCGGCTGTTTTCCTGCCCATCAGCTTCGTGACCGGACTGTTTGGCGTGAACGTCGGGGGCATTCCCGGCGTGAACAGCCCGATCGCATTCGGTGTGCTGATTGGCTCGCTTCTGGTGGCCACAGGTGCCACACTTGCCATCTTCCGGTGGCGTCGCTGGATATGACAGGGGCGGCCTTCCCTAGCGTCACTTGTTAACCATAACTTTCAGCCTGCCTCAAAAACGACGCAGATCCTTTGTTATAATTCAATCCTGTTGCAGTAGTTAAAGGTTGAAGCGGCGCTTACCCTGGCGACGTAACGACCTATATTACCTATTGTCGCCTCCCGGAAAGACCCAGCCTGTGAACCGTTCTGTCGTCATCGCCCTCGGCCTGCTTTTTGTAATTGTCGCCTATTTTGGCATTCGCAGCGTCGTGCGCGGCAGTATCAGCTCACAGACTGAAACGGTCGTCGCCGATCGGTCGAGCCAAACGCCTGACGCCATTGTAGAAACGGTGTCCAGCCAGTTGCACCCCGTGCTAATTGAAGCAAAGGGACGCACAGCACCCGACAAGTCCGTTACCGTCAAGGCAGGCACGACCGGCACCGTCGTTGCCACACCCGCCCGCGAAGGCAGTTTCGTTCGCAAGGGTGCCTTGTTGTGCGGCCTGGATGTTGAAGCCCGCAGCGCCCGCGTCAAAGAGGCCGAAGCCCAGCGCGATTCCGCCAAGGTCGATTTTGAGGCCGCGAAGGCGCTGGCCGCAAAGGGCCTGACACCTGCCAACCGCGAGGCAGCCGCCCAAGCCACACTGGACGCGACCGAAGCGGCTGTGAACGCCGCCAAGGTTGAACTGGCCAAAACGCAGATCCGCGCACCGTTTGACGGCATTTTCGAAACTCGTCTTGCCGAAGCCGGAGACTTTCTTGCACCCGGCGCCGCCTGCGGTGTGCTGATCGACATGACGCCAGTGATCGTCTCTGCTGAAGTGTCGGAAGAATATGCAAGCCGCCTGAGCGTGGGAATGGAAGCCAAGGCCAGACTGGCTAGCGGCGAGACCTATACATCAAAGGTGCGGTATATCTCGCGCGCGGCCAGCGAGCAGACACGGACATTCCTGATCGAAGCCGAACTCGTGACCGGTGAAGCCACCGTTCCTGCTGGCGTTTCGGCCGCTCTGATCCTGCCAGTGTCGAGCGTGCCGGCAACACTTATATCTCCCGCCCTCCTGACCCTGTCGGATGCGGGAGAATTGGGGGTCCGATACGTTGAAGACGATGACACGGTTCAGTTCGCACCGATCAAGGTGGTGGATGAGGGTGTTGGCGGCGCGTGGGTAACCGGATTGCCGGACACGGTGCGCGTCATCTCAATGGGCCAGGACTATCTCAGTGAAGGCGTGAGAGTGAACCCCGTTCCTGCTGGTGGAGCCGTGCGATGAACGGTCTGATCGACGGTGCCATCGGGCGGGCACGCATGGTGCTCGCCATTCTCGTATGTGCCATCATTGCGGGTACGGTTACCTATATTGGCCTGCCCAAGGAAGCTGATCCGGACATCCAGATTCCCTTCGTTGGGATCACGGTGCCACTTGCCGGCGTCACGCCTGAAGATGCCGAACGTCTTCTCGTCAAGCCGATCGAACAGGAAATCCAGTCTCTGGAGGGCCTGAAGGCGTTCAGCGGCTATGGCGCCGAAGGCGCTGGTCAGCTTGTACTGGAATTCGAGCTGACCTCCGATATCGATCAGGCCATCCTTGACGTGAAAGACAAGGTGGACATGGCCAAGCGCTATTTCCCGGACGACGCGCGCGAACCGATCATTACCGAAATCAACGCAGCGCAGTTCCCGGTAATGGTTGTGAATCTTTATGGCGATGCACCCGAGCGCGGCCTTAACAACATCGCCGAAGATCTGCAGGATCGCCTTGAACGGGACGCGGGCATCCTAGAAGCGCGCATCGTTGGTCGTCGCGAAGATGTGCTGGAGATCGTCGTCGATCCGGTAAAGCTTGAGACCTACAACATTTCCTACCAGGAAATTTTTCAGGTCATTTCGGCAAACAACCAACTCGTGCCAGCCGGCCAGATTGACACGGGCGAAGGCAGTTTTGCGGTCAAGGTCTCTGGCCTGATCCGGACAGCAAACGACGCCTTGAGCCTGCCGATCCGACGGACGGAAAACTCGGTCGTGACACTTTCGGACGTGGCCGAAGTGCGCCGCACCTACAAGGACGCCACCGGCTATGCGACCTTCAATGGCCAGCCGGCCCTGCTGATCGAAGTGGTCAAGCGTACCGGCGCCAATATTCTCGATACAGCCAATTTCGTGCGGGCGACCATCGACGAGTCAGAAAAAAACTGGCCGTCGACCGTGAAGGCACAGATTACGTCTGACGCATCCGAACTGATCGGTGAACAGCTTGGCCAGTTGCAGAGCTCGATAGTGACAGCCGTGTTGCTGGTGATGATCATCTGCGTCGCTGCACTTGGCTGGCGCTCTGCCCTGCTGGTCGGCATTTCGGTTCCGGCTTCGTTCGTAATGGCCTTCCTGATCCTAGGTGCCTTTGGTTACACGATCAACATGATGGTCATGTTCGGCATGGTGATTGCCGTCGGCATCCTCGTCGATGGCGCAATTGTCGTAACGGAATATGCCGACCGGAAGATGGCAGAAGGACTAAACCGCAAGGAAGCCTATGCCCTCGCCGGCAAGCGCATGTTCTGGCCCGTCGTAGCGTCCAACGCCACCACACTTGCCGCCTTCGTGCCATTCCTGTTTTGGAATTCGATGCCCGGTAAGTTCATGGCCTACCTGCCCATCACCCTGATCTTCGTCTTGTCGGCCTCGCTTGTGATGGCACTGATTTTCCTTCCCGTGCTTGGCTCCGTGATCGGTGCCCGTCCAAGTGGCACGAACGAAGACCTCGCGGCCCTTGCCGCCGATGCCGACCCCGGACAGGCCAAAGGCTGGTTGGGCGGGTATGTCAGGTTGGTCAAGGGCCTGATAGCACGCCCCCTGATGGTAACGGCCGTCGCCTTTGGCTCAGTGATCCTCATATTCGTCTGGTTCGGTTCGACGCCGCACAAATCGGAACTTTTCCTCGATATCGAGCCGGAGCAAGCCTACGTTTTCGTCCAGGCACAGGGCAGCCTGTCAGCCGCAGAAGAAGCCATGCTCGTACGTCGCGCCGAAGCGGCCATCAAGCACCTCAATGGCATCGAAGACATTTCGACCAGGACAGGCGATTCAAATCAGGGCGGATTCAGCTTCGGCGGCGCCTCACCTCCGGTTGATACGATCGGCCAGCTTCTTCTTGACCTGGCGACAGATGACGGTGTGCATGATGGGCGCAAGACGTTGGTTCAAGTCCGCGACCTGCTCGATACAGTTCCCGCTCTAAGGTACCAGATACAGGCGCGTGAGAATGGTCCGCCTGCTGGCAAAGACGTTCAGATTGCGCTCCTCTCGGAAGATGCCGCCGCCCTCAACGCGACCGCAGCGCTGTTGCGCACGAAACTCGAAAGCATGAGCGAATTGCACGAGATTGACGACACGCGTCCCCTGCCTGGCATCGAATTCCAGCTGGAAGTCGATCGTTCGGAAGCGGGAAAGTTCGGTGTGGACATCTCGCAGGTTGGCGCAGCTGTGCAACTGATCACTAACGGCATCCTTGTCGGACGGTACAGACCCGACGATGCGCCGGACGAGGTCGACATCCGTGTGCGGTTCCCGCAAAGCGACCGCAGCGCCACGGCGATCGACCAGCTTCGCATCGCCACACCCGTCGGCAATGTGCCGCTGTCTCTGTTCGTTACGCGCGTTCCCGCGCCGCGCGTCAGCCAAATCGAACGCCGTGACGGACAGCGCGTAATTGATGTGCGCGCCAATGCGATTGAACAAGGCGCAGGCGCCGCCATCGTCGCAGACCTGAAGGACTGGATCGCAGAGCAGAACGTTCCCGACACCGTGGAAGTCCGGTTCGAAGGCGCAGACGAGGATGCCGCCGAGGCTGGTGCTTTCTTCGTAGGCGCTGCCTTGTCGGCCCTGTTCATGATGGCCGTCATCCTACTGTGGGAGTTCAACAATTTCTGGCAGGTTCTATTGACACTGACAGCCGTAATCATTTCGACCGCTGGCGTTCTGGTCGGCATCCAACTGATGCTGCCTTACATTTCCGTCCTCATGATCGGTACAGGCGTCGTGGCGCTTGCCGGGATCGTGGTGAACAATAATATCGTTCTGATCGACACGTATAACCGCCTGCGCAGCGATGGACGTTCACCTGAATACGCTGCGATCGCCACGGCTGCGCAGCGGATCCGCCCGATCCTGCTGACTACTGGCACGACGATCTGCGGACTGCTGCCGATGGTATTCCAGCTGAACGTGGACTTTGCCCATGGCGCGATCAATTTCGGTAGCGCCTCGTCTGAATGGTGGGTCCAGCTGGCCACGGCTGTTGTGTTTGGTCTCGCCTTCTCGACGATCATGATCCTGCTT
>JAVJOM010000004.1:0-18188 GCA_040216775.1 Hyphomonas sp. | reverse complement strand
TGGCGGAGAGGAAGGGATTCGAACCCTCGATACGCGTTAACGTATACACCCTTAGCAGGGGCGCGCCTTCAGCCACTCGGCCACCTCTCCACGCGAAGCTAGTCGTCTAGTGAAACCGGAGCCGCACTGCAAGCCCCGGTCTCCATGAAACGCATGTTTCCTATACGTTAAACCGGAAGTGCATAACATCGCCGTCCTGGACGACGTATTCTTTGCCTTCCGCGCGCATCTTGCCCGCTTCCTTGGCGCCGGCTTCACCGCCAGATGACACAAAGTCCGGATAGGCGATTGTTTCAGCGCGAATGAACCCTTTTTCAAAGTCGCCGTGAATAACCCCTGCGGCCTTGGGGGCCGTCCAGCCACGGCGGATTGTCCAGGCCCGGGCTTCCTTTGGGCCGACCGTGAAGTATGTTTGCAGGTCAAGAAGGTCATAGCCGGCGTGAATCAGGCGCGTCAGACCCGGCTCTTCCAGACCAAGAGCTTCGAGGTATTCCGCCCGATCGCCCTCATCAAGCAGAGCGAGTTCGCTTTCGATCTGAGCGGAGAACACAACGCAACCGGCACCTTCTTCCTTTGCCCGCTCGATAACACGTTCAGAATGCGCGTTGCCCGTCGCTGCGCTGTCTTCGTCAACATTGGCAACGAACAGCACTGGCTTGGATGTAAGCAATTGGAGCATGTTCCAGGCGCGCTGATCGTCCTTGGCCACTTTGGTCTTGCGGGCAGGGCGGCCTTCATTGAGTTCGGCCAGCGCAAGGTCGATCAGGGCGACCTGGGCCTTGGCATCCTTGTCACCGGACTTGGCTTTCTTCTCGACGCCGGCCTTGCGCTTTTCCAGGCTCTCAAGGTCGGCGAGCATCAATTCGGTCTCGACCACTTCAAAGTCGGCAATCGGGTCCACGTTCCCGCGGACATGCGTAATATCGTCGTTCTCGAAACAGCGTAGCACATAGATGATCGCATCGGTCTCGCGAATATTCGCGAGAAACTGGTTTCCGAGGCCTTCTCCCTTGGAAGCCCCCTCCACCAGACCCGCAATATCCACAAAATTCATGCGAGCCGGAATGATCTCCTTGGAACCGGCGATCTTGGCCAGCTCATTGAGACGCGGCTCGGTAACGGCCACTTCGCCTACATTCGGTTCAATCGTGCAGAATGGGTAGTTTGCAGCCTGAGCTGCTGCAGTCTGGGTCAGCGCGTTGAAAAGCGTGGACTTGCCCACATTGGGAAGGCCCACAATTCCACATTTGAAGCCCATTTCGGCCTCCTTTTCTTATCTGTCTGAGCGCGGCCTTAGCGCTATTTCGCAGTGAAAAACAGGGAGTTTTGTCGCCTCAAAGCGGAATTGGGTGGCCAAGGGGCAGTGGATTGGTATTCTCGGCATGAGAGTTGCAGGAATGACCCCATGGCATATGACGTCTTTCTGGTTTCCGCGAGCGAAGATCGCGACACAGCGAAATTGATCGCTCGGCGGCTTCGCGCCTTGAAGTTCAAGGTTTGGTTCAATCAGAAGCAGGTCGATGAGACCTTTGATGCGAAGGACGCCCGTAACGCGACAAACTCGACATCCATGCTCGTCCTCTGGTCAGAGCATTCGGTAAAGAGTGACTGGGTGCGGGCTGCTGCTTCAGTGGGGCATTCTCGCCCCGGCACGCTGGTTCAGGTCGGTCTCGACAAGACGATACCCTATGAACCATTCCGGACTGGCAAACGTTTTTCTGTGGTTGGCATGACATCGCGCAAGACGCCTGACGGCTTCTACAAGGCCATTGAGGCGCTCGGCGCGAATGATGGCCGCACGGATCTTCGCGAATGGATGGGTTTTGGTTCCAAGGACGAGGACGAGCGGGCCGATTGGCTCGCAGCCCATCCGAGCGACCCGCTGGCGGTCCACGCGAAGGCGCAGCGCGAAAAAGAACTCGGTGTAAAGCCTGCCCCGGCACCTGAAGCGCAAGGCGCTGCAGCGCTTGCTGCGGCCTCCCTGAAGGGACCCGCGAACGGAAACGGCCACCGGGCAGTTGCCGGCATGACGATCGCCGCTGCCGCTGCGCGTCCGTCTGCAGCCCCCGTAGCGGAACCCGTCGAAGATACGATCGTCAGTTGGGGCACGATGGCGGCCATCTCATTGGCCATTGTCGGCATGCTGGTGCTCGCATGGTTCTTCCGCTCGCAACCGATCACGCCCGAAATGCGTGTAGCGATGCCGGCAGTCAGCAATGGCTCGTCAGGTGTTGTAACTTGCCCCGCGGGTCAGGTGCCGCGATCTCTCATGAATGACGTAATGCAGCCCGGACCAATCATCAACGATACAGACAACTAAGGTCATTCGGGCTCATCTCAAACGAAAATCGCCGCCGGATATTTTCTGGCGGCGATTTTCATTGAACTCATAAAACTGAAAGACTTAGCTGAGCGCGCGGTCGATCTCGCGAGCGGCAGACTCGAACTGGTCAACGCCGGTGTCTTCACTGAGAATGCGACGCGCGGCCGAGACAGCGGCATCTGCAGCGGCGCGGCGGACCTGTTCAGTTGCCTCAGTTTCGGCGCGGGCGATGCGGGATTCGGCAAGTGCCTCACGACGAACCATGCGGTCCGCAATGTCTTTGCGGGCCTCTGCCATGATCTGCTTCGCGTCTGCCTTGGCCTGAGTAATCATGGCCTCCGCTTCCTTGTCGGCGTCTTGCTGGCGCCGTTCGGCGAGGGCAAGTGCCTCGGCTGCACGTTCACGCAGGTTGCGGGCTTCTTCCAGTTCAGTCGCAATTGCACTTGAGCGAGCATCAAGACCGCCAAGAATGGTTTTGAATGCACCCATGCGGGCGGCAATGAGCAGGAAGACAACGAGAGCCAGAAAGGCCACGAAGGTGACCGGGTCGGTGGCGGCATAGGCAAGACCGCCCATGAACCCTTCACCATGGCTATCGTCGGCGGCGAATGCCGGAAGTGCCGACGCCGCGAGGAAGGCCCCCAAGGGAATGAGGTGTTTAATCGTCCGCATCTGACTACTCCATCGCCGCCGTGACGGCTTTTTTGAGTTCTGCCTTGGTCGCAGACACACCGAAACGGCCCACGATTGTGTCAGCAGCATCGACGGCAATTTGTTCAACGCTTTTCATCGCATCAGCGCGAAGACTGTCGATGCGCGCGTCGGCGGCGTCCAGCTTTTTCTCGAGTTCCGCGTCGACCCGAGCGGTTTCAGCAGCCATTTCGGCGTTCATCTTCTCACGAGCCTTGTCCGACGTTTCGCGGGCTTTGGCTTTGGCCTGTGCGATACGCAGTTCAAGCGCCTGCTGAGCTTCTGAGGCCTGGTCATTGAGACGCGCAGCCTGGTCGAGGTCAGAGGCGATGCGGTCAGAGCGCTTTTCAAGCGTATCCGACAGCTTCGGCAAGATGACCCGCGACATGGTGAGGTAAAGAATGCCGAACAGCACCGCCAGCCAGAACAGCTGCGATGGCATGTGCCAGGTTTCGAACGGCGGGAATGGCGGTTTGCCGACCGCGCCATTTTCTGCCCCGTGGGCCGCAGTTTCTGCAAGCATTGCGATCAGCATCGAAAATACCTCGGTTTCGTGTCCAGTCGTGGGAGCCGACGGCGGCGCCGCCAGCTCCAAAAGCAGTATTTGCTTAGACGACGAAGAGGATCAGGATGGCAACGAGGAACGACAGGATGCCGAGCGCTTCGGAAAGGGCCATACCGATGAACAGGTTGCCGGTCTGCTGTGGGGCAGCCGAAGGGTTTCGCATGGCGGCGTCGAGGAACGAGCCAAAGATGTTACCCACACCGATTGCGGCACCGATCATGCCGAGCGTTGCGAGGCCTGCGCCAACGTATTTGAGGCCGAGGGTGATATCGCCTTCCATGGGGATCTCCTTATGGGAATGCTGTAGTTCTACAAAGTGCCGCTCGTGAAGCGTGTTCCGTCTGCGGCGTCAAGCGGTTTGGTGAGACCTTGTGGCCGCACCGGCGAAGTGGGTCCTTAGTGCGCGGGGTGGAACGCGTCGTTCAGGTAAACACAGGTCAGAATGGCAAAAACGTATGCCTGAAGTCCGGCAACGAGCAACTCAAGCGCGTTCAGGGCAACACCCATGGCAAACGCGAAAGGGGCGATGATGACATAAGCACCGCCAGCTGCGATCAGTGCCACTGCAAATCCAGCGAACAGTTTCAGCATGATGTGTCCGGCGAGCATGTTGGCGAACAGACGCAGAGACAGTGTCAGCGGGCGGGCGAAGAACGAGATTACTTCGATCGGGATCAGGATGATGTAGATCGGCCATGGGGCGCCCGAAGGTGCAAACAGTTTCAGGAACTTGAAGCCGTTCTTGTAGAAGCCGAAACCGATCACGATGGAGATGACGAGCAGCGCCAGTGCACCTGTCACGATGATGTGGCTGGTGGTGGTGAATGCGTAGGGCACCATGCCGATCATGTTGGCGAAAAACAGGAAGAAGAAGAGCGTGAAGACGAAGGGGAAGAATTTCAGGCCTTCTTCACCGGCCGCACCGCGCACCATGTCTGCCACGAAGCCGTAGCCGATTTCCGCGAGCGACTGAATACGGGATGGAACCAGCTGGCCTTTAGAGGCAGCGAAGCCGAAAAAGGCGATTGTCAGGATCACGCCAAGCGCCATGAAGCCGGATGCGTTCGTGAAAGACAGGTCGACGCCGCCGACGTTGAATTCAAGCCATTTCGTGATCTTGAACTGGTGGATCGGATCCAGCGCGACGCTTGGCATAAACAGGTTCATCCGTCCTAATTCCCGTCTTCCGGAGCTTTGGGCTCCTGTGTCTGTTTCAACGCCTGAGCATTCAGCTCATGATAGGCGCGTATAATGGCCCGCGTGCCCGCTGCGAAGCCCAAGGCCCCCATAATCAGCAAGCCCCAGGGCTTCGTTCCCGCGAACACGTCAATCCAGTAGCCCATAAAGCCACCAACAAAGACCGAGGTGCCGAATTCCGCACCGTATCGCAGGGCGTAAGCCCCAGCCGAATGATTTCCTTCGTCAGCCCTGGTCTGCCGCTGCTTTGCTGCTTCACGTTCAGCGCGGGTCGCTCTTGCCTTGGCGATCTCGTCACCAAGGCCGTCTGGACCTTCACTGGACATGTTTTCTAGCGCTCCGCAGCCGCGAATCCCTACTGACGGGGACACCCCCGGATTTCGGCGCAAACTATGAGCGGTGAGGGGGCAAGTCAACCGCGTTTGCAGAAACTCAATCCCTTGTTTTTATTGAATTTACCCGTTCGGGGTCTGCGCTACTCCGCCGCAACGAGCTGTTCTGCAGCTTCCAGATCGACGGAAACCAGTTTTGAGACACCTTTTTCCCGCATGGTGACGCCGAAAAGACGGTCCATTCTGCTCATCGTTACCGGGTTGTGGGTGATGACGACAAACCGGGTGTCTGTCCGCTGGCGCATCTCGTTCAGCATGTTGCAGAAACGGTCGACGTTTGCGTCATCCAATGGCGCGTCAACTTCGTCCAATACGCATATTGGTGCCGGACGGGACAGGAACACAGCAAAGATGAGCGCGGCAGCGGTCAAAGCCTGCTCGCCGCCGGACATCAGGTTCAGCGTACCAAGCTTTTTCCCGGGAGGTTGAGCGTAAATTTCCAATCCGGCATTCAGCGGATCATCGGCGTCGACGAGGCGCAATTCGGCCTGACCACCCTGGAACAGGGCAGTGAACAGCGCTTTGAAGTGCTCGTTGACTGTTTCAAAGGCGACCAGCAGGCGCTCACGCCCTTCAGCGTTCAGTGCGTCTACCCCTTCGCGAAGCTTGGCGATCGCCGCTGTGAGGTCTTCCTTCTCGTTGACCTGGCTACCGAGACGCTCTTCCAGTTCAGCGGCTTCCTCTTCGGCGTTCATGTTGACCCCGCCGAGCTGGTCGCGTTCGCGCCTGAGGTCTTCGACCTTGCGTTCAGCGTCGCGCGGTGTGAATTCTCCCATCTCGTCGGCATCCAGCCCGGCTTCGGCAATCGCGAGGAGACCTTCCGGCGTACGCTGGAAGGAATTGCGGGCAATCTCGATGCTTTCTTCCAAACGGCCTTCGGCTGTCTCGAGTTTAACTTTCCATCCGGCGAGGCTTTCGCGGGATTCAGATGCCGCGATAGCGGCCTGGCGCGCAGCAGTCTCCGTTTCCCGAACCGAAGTTTCTTTTTCCGACAATTGGTCAGCAATGCGTTTGCGATCGCTTTCCAGTCGCTCGACATTTGCCGACATTGTTTCGATTTCGACGGCCAGTTCTTCAGGTCGCGATCTCGCTGCGATCGCTTCAGCTGCTGCTGCGGATCGGCGCTGAACCAGGCGCTCAACACGCTCACCCGCAGAAACCGCCCGTGCTGTCCACGTTTGAACATCGCGCTCGAGACCAGCCCGCCGCGCAGCAGCCTGTTCACGACCGCGCGTGATGTCGGTGAGACGTCCTCGAGACTCTATTTCATCGTCGCGCGCCTCGGTGACACGAATGCGAGCCTGCGTGAGGCGGGACTCCAGTGCAGCCTCTTCATCTGCCGATGATTGAGGTGACAACAGCGAAAGGGCTTCCTTCACGATCGCAAGATCAGCGTTTGCGCGGTCCAATGCTTCGCCAGCTGT
This sequence comes from Hyphomonas sp., assembly GCA_040216775.1. Taxonomy (GTDB): domain Bacteria; phylum Pseudomonadota; class Alphaproteobacteria; order Caulobacterales; family Hyphomonadaceae; genus Hyphomonas. The sequence goes on along the minus strand of JAVJOM010000004.1, from coordinate 11,597 downwards.
GTCGCGCTTCATGGCAGCACGTTCTGAGGCTTGCGAAGCTTCCGTGACGCGGGTGCGCGCCTCACTCAAGGCGCGCTGGGCAGGCGCGATGGCCTGTCGCAGTCCGCGCAGGGATTCTTCGGCTGCAAGGCGCGCGTCACGGGCATAGGTTAGCGTTTCAGCGCAAAGTTCGAAATGGGCGCGTAGCGGTTCGATTTCGGCCAAGGCGGCCTCAAGGCGAGCTTGCTGCTCAAGCCGAGCCGCCGCACTCACCGGGGCGTCAGGTGTGCGTGTAAATCCATCCCAGCGCCACAAATGCCCTTCGCGAGAGACGAGACGCTGACCTGGTTTCAGGTCTGACATCAGTCGGGCGCCATCGGCCGAGCTGACCACGCCGCATTGTGAAAGGCGCGCTGACAGTTCGGCTGGTGCCTCAACGAATTCGTTGAGGCTGGTCGCGCCGAGTGGCAGAGCCTGGCTGGCGGCATTTGCGCCACTCCAGAACATCGCCGCTGCCCGGTCAGTCGAGGCTTCGATGTCATCGCCCAAAGCTGCGGCAACAGCCTTTTCGTATCCATCTTTCGTACGGATTCGATCAATGACAGGTGGCGCGCTGTGGCCATCGGCCTTGCGAAGCAATTTCTGCAAACCAGCTATTTCAGCTTCAAGTGCGCGGACATCCTTGTCCGCTGCATCGCGTGGCGGCTGAGACTGTGTCTCGGCTTCGCGGGTTTCGGTAAGTTTGGATTCAGCGGATTCCACAGCGGATTCGGCATTGCGCAGCGCGATGTCCGCTTCTGCCTCTGCGTCCTTCGCCTCTTTCAGCTTGCGAACGAGTGAGACGGCGTCTTCCAAACCAGCCATCTCCTGGGTCAGGCGGTTGATTTCATTTGTGATCTGGTCGCGGCGCCGTGTCTGAGCGCCTACGTTTTCCTCGGAGGCCTTGCGGCGTGCGCGCACTTCAGAGAGCTGCTCTTGCGCCGCGTCGGCGGCCTCTTCTGCGGCCGCGAGGCGAGCACGGGCGCTTTCCAGCGATGTTCGGATTTCTGCTTCGATCTCGTCGTTTCGCGCTTCGTCCATCACTGGCAAAGCGGACAATTCATGTCGCGCATTTTCGGTTGCCGCTTCGGCTTCGGCTTTGGCAGCCTGTTCGCGTTCCAGATCTTCGACCAGACGCGTCGCTTCAGCTTCAAGCCGCGCATGGACATCGGCGGCAACCTTGCGTTCTGTTTCGAGCCTTGCAAGCGCGATGCGCGCTTGACCAAGTTTGCCTGACGCGACGCTTTCCGCTTCGCGGAGTGGTCCAAGGCCTTGACTGGCTTCGATGCGCTGGCGTTCGCATACGGCATCCTCGCGGGTCAAATCCTCCACTGCCCGGCGTGTTTCCTCCAGTTTTTCACGCGCGAGCTCGCAAGCGATCCTCGCTTCGGTCCAGCGGAGGTGGGCAACAAGGGCGTCGAGCGCCTGGATTTCATCCGACAGGCGGCGATACTTGCGAGCCTTGCCGGCCTGACGCTTGAGGCTGGCGAGTTGGCGCTCCACTTCCGCAGACACTTCTGTCAGGCGCTCGAGGTTCGTCTCGGCACCGTTCAATTTCAGTTCGGCTTCATGACGACGGGTGTTGAGGCCGGCAATGCCGGCGGCCTCCTCGAGAATGCGGCGGCGGTTTTGGGGTTTCGATCCGATCAGTTCGGAGATCTGGCCTTGCCGAACGAGTGCGGGGGAGTTCGCACCAGTGGAGGCATCGGCAAACAGGAGCTGGATGTCCTTGCCGCGAACCGTACGTCCGTTGAGCTTGTAGGAAGTGCCAGCGCCGCGACGCAGCTTGCGGACGATTTCAAGCGTGTCGGACGAATTGAACTCTGGTGGAGCGGTGCGCTTCGAGTTGTCCAGCACAAGCGTGACTTCGGCCGATTCGCGGGCAGGGCGACCTTGTGCGCCTGAGAAGATGAGGTCATCCATCTCGCCGCCACGCATGGCCTTGGCAGAGCTTGCGCCCATGGCCCAGCGAAGCGCTTCCAGCAGGTTTGATTTACCACAGCCGTTTGGGCCAACGATGCCGGTAAGGCCTGGCTCTACGGGTACGGTCTGCGGGTCGACGAACGACTTGAAGCCGGCGATGCGAAGTTCTGTTATCTGCATGCCGGCCTCATATCCCTATTGTCCTGCCGCGTTTGCGAGAAGCGAGTCGAGCTTTGCGGAGAAGCCCTCGGGCGAGCGGATGTCACCTTCGAAACGGGACATCTCGCCGTCGAAAATGAATGTCGGCGTGCTGTCGACGCCATCCTTCTCGGCTTGGTCATAGGTCGTCTTCAGGCGCTGTCGGATCGATTCATCCGCCATGCAGGCATCGAACGCTGTTTCGCCATTTATCCCGTGACGTTCGCCGATTGCGACCAGAGCCGCCTTGAGTACGCCATTGCGGGCAGCATCCGTAATGCCGCTCTGATGTTCGAATATGTCATCCAGAACGTCGAAATATTTGTCGTCGCCAGCGCAAAGGGCCATTGCGTAAGCTGGCACATCAATATCGTGGATAGGATATTCACGGTAGATGAAGCGCACCTGGCCGGTGGAAATGTATTTTTCCTTGATTTCCGGCAGAACCGTATCGTGGAAAAATTTGCATGCGGGGCAGGTGGGCGATGCGTATTCTATGACTGTCACCGGTGCATCGGCCGAACCGATAACATGGCCGATCTTCGCGGGATCATCACCGCTCTTTGTCGCTGTACCTGTTGTTTCGCCATTGCCACAAGCAACAAGCGCAACCGCCGATACGGCGGCCAAAGCGGTTCGTCTGGAGATGCGTTCCATCATCATAACCTTCGCGTTAAGAATTGAGTCGTCTTGGTTGCCAAATCGTTAATGCCGTGTGGGCGTCTATTCAGACAGCTTTTCCAGCTCGCCATTCAGGTAGCTCTCAAAGGCATCTGCCGTCCTTGCGTCACCATCAGCGACCTTTACCTGACCGTTCACGATGAACGTGGGTGTGGCCTTTACGCCAAAATCGTCCCCGGTCATCATCGTGTCTGCAATGCGTTGGCGAACAGTGCGGTTGGCAATACAGGCATCAAAGGTCTTTTCATTCGCGATGCCGTGCCGTGAAGCAATATCGAGGAAAAGCGCCTTGATTGTACCGGCCTTGGATGCCTCGAATACATCTTCCTGATGCTCGAACAGGTCGTCGAGGACATTGAAGAATTTATCCTCGCCGGCGCAATTGGCCACGGCATAGGCTACGACGTCGATATCATTCAGCGGGTACTCGCGGAAAATGAACTTCACCTTGCCGGTCGAGATGAATTTCTCTTCGACCATCGGCATCACATCGTCATAGAAATGCTTGCAGTGTGAGCAGGTTGGCGATGCGTATTCGATCACTGTGAGGGGAGCATCCTCGACCCCTTTGACGTGACCCAGAACGGCAGGAACAGGTGCCTCGACTGTTGGCGGTGTTGTGTCATCACCTGTCGCATTGCCACAGGCAGCGATCATCAGGGTGAGTACAGAGACGAGAGCGGAGGGGCGAAGAACAAGAGCCATTTGAGGGGCCTTCATATGGGATTGGCTATTTCGCCGGACGCGGGTCCGGCATCGATGCAGCGGGGTCGTCTGCGGTTAGCACGGCTGTCCCCAAAGCAACAATCGCTGCGCGCAGGGCGGAGCTTTCGATCGCAGCTGTGCTGTCTTCCAATTGCTTGCGTTGGGCACTGGTGAGCGGAACGGCGCGGCGGCGGGGTTTAGCCGGTTCGCTGGTGGCGAGGGCGCCTTGAACAATCTTGATGGCAGTGATGTCGCCACCTGCCGAAACTGACACGCGTTGTCTGATTGTCTCAACCTGATGCTGCACCAACGGAGCGGCCTGGGGAATGACCCGCAGGGTGAGAACCCGGCCATCCTTGCCGCCTGTGATCTTTTCGGGGCGGCAAAACGGGTAGAGCTTCTCCCCCACGATCTCGCGCCAGCGGCGTTGCAATAGCTGCACGGCCGGGAGTTTCTTCGCACCAACCTTGCGGCCCAACCTTTCGGCAGCGAGCCCGATCTGGGGGATGCCCGGATGCACCTTGCGGGCGCGCTGATAGCGCAGGCGCACGCGGGCGCGTGCCTCTTCAAGGGGATCGAGGGTTGATCTTGTGGCCATTCGCCAAGACAAGCACGGCTTGATGGCAAGGAAAAGACGAACGTGGCTTCCAAGGTGAAACTCGGCGCACTCCCGGCGCGACTTCTGGCTTGGTATGACCGGCATGCGCGCGACTTGCCCTGGCGCGTATCTCCGACGGATCGCGCGGCTGGGATACGCCCTGATCCCTACAGGATATGGCTTTCCGAGATTATGCTGCAGCAGACGACGATCCCCCATGGGACGCCATATTTCCACACGTTTGTGACGCGCTGGCCGGATGTGGGGGCGCTTGCAAATTCTCGTGATGAGGCGGTGATGAGTGCCTGGGCGGGGCTGGGATATTATGCGCGGGCCCGCAACCTGTTGAAATGTGCGCGCGAAGTGGTGGCATTGGGCGGCTTTCCGGAGACCGAATCGGAACTGGTGAAACTGGCCGGAATTGGCCCCTATACGGCGGGCGCCATTGCCGCGATTGCATTTGACCAGCAGGCCGCCGCAGTAGACGGCAATGTGGATCGCGTGTTTGCGCGGCTGCTGGCGCTGAAAGGCGAGTGGCAGGCCGAGAAGAAGGTGATCGCCGCGGCCGTTCGTGCACTCGTACCAGAGGAAAGACCGGGGGAGTTTGCCGAAGCTCTGATGGATCTCGGCGCGACGGTCTGCACGCCCACGCGCCCGAATTGCCTCGTTTGCCCCCTGTCAGAACTGTGCAAGGGGCGGGCGGAAGGTGTGCCGGAACGGTATCCGATCAAGCCTGCCAAGGGTGCGGCAAGGGTGCGGCAGGGGGTGGCGTACGTGTTGGTAGACGGTGGGGACGTGCTGTTGGTGCGCCGACCGGACAAGGGCCTGCTGGGCGGCATGCTGGCCCTGCCGAGCACCGAATGGCCCAAGACCGGAACCCCCGACGACGCGCCGCCAGCGGAGGCCGACTGGCAGGCGGTGGGAGAGGTGCGCCACGTGTTCACGCACTTTGCGCTGACACTGACCGTCCAGCGTGGCAGCCTGAACGGAAAACGCCCGGACGGGGTTTGGACACCCATCCGGGACGTTGAAGGATTACCGACTGTGTTTGCCAAGGCCTTCCGGCTGGCAATCGCAGGAGACTAGTTGAGACCCATCTCGTCGCGATAGCGGCGACGCAACAGGTCGATCGGGGCCAGATTGCGTTTCGGGTCTTCGAAGTGCCAATAGGTCCAGCCATTACAGGCGGGTGCCTGCTGGACATGCGCGCCGAGGCGGTGGATCGAGCCGGATACCGCGCCCGTGGTGAGCGAGCCATCAACACGGATACGCGCCTGGAAACGGCGCTGCGGCGAGAACAGGCGGTCGCCCGGCTTCAGCCAGCCATTGTCGATGAGCGCGCCGAACGGGACGCGGGGCAGGGACTTCTTGCTGCGTTCTGTTTCCAGCATGTCACCTTCGATTGGCGTGATGGCCGCGATGCGGGCGCGGGACAGGCGCACATAGTCAGGATCGCGTTCGATGCCGACAAAGTCACGGCCGAGACGCCGGGCGGCAGCGGCGGTTGTGCCGGTGCCGGAGAACGGATCGAGGACGACATCGCCGGGATTGGTCGTGGCGAGCAGGACGCGCGAAAGGAGGCTTTCCGGCTTCTGGGTCGGGTGGGCCTTTTTACCAGCTTCATCTTTCAAGCGCTCACCGCCCGTGCAGAGCGGGATGATCCAGTCGGAGCGCATTTGCTTGTCTTCATTGAAGACCTTGAGCGCATCATAGTTGAACGTTACGCGCGAAGCCTCGGACTTGCCGGCCCAGATCAGCGTTTCGTGCGCGTTCTGGAAGCGGGTGCCCTTGAAGTTCGGCATCGGGTTCGATTTCAGCCAGATCACGTCATTCTGGATCCAGAAGCCCTGGTCCTGAAGCACGGTGCCGACGCGGAAGATGTTATGATACGAGCCGATGACCCAGATGGCACCGTCGTCTTTCAGGACGCGGCGGCATTCCGACATCCATTCATGCGTGAACAGGTCATAGGCGTCGAAACTGTCGAACTTGTCCCATTCATCATCGACGCCGTCGACGACCGACTGGTCTGGGCGGGTCAGACCGCCACCCAATTGGAGATTGTAGGGCGGATCAGCGAAAACCAGATCGACAGACTGGTCGGGCAGGCGCCGCAGGATATCGATGCAGTCGCCCTGCATGATCGTGTTTCTTTTCAATTCCATTTTGCCAGCCCCGTTTAAGCAACGCATGTTTCGTGAAGCCGAATCAGTGACGGACGCCGGTTTCTGAAACCCTAATAGTTGCGGAGCCGAATCAGTCGTAATCATTTCGATGACGAAACTAACCGATTTGATGGCCTGTGGATAACCCTGTGAATGCTTTTGTGGGTTTCCTGGGAATCGCCTGTCAAAATCCCAGCAAAAACTGACCATCCGGCGTTTCGAGCGGACGGAACAAATCGGTGCGCAGGTCCGGACGTGGATCGTCCAGTCCGAGTCGCTTTGTCTCACGCGCAAATCGTTGGCCGATCATCTGGGCGATAGGGCCACGTCCGGTGCCGCGTTCGAACCAGCGGGCGTCATAGTCTTGCCCCCGGCGCATTTCGCGAATTGTGTTGATCACTTTCGCGGCCCGGTCGGGCACGTGGGCAACCAGCCATTCATGGAAGAGATCCTTGATTTCGTAGGGCAGGCGAAGAAGCACATAGCCCGCGCCGCTGGCGCCATGTTCGGCGGCCGCTTCCAGCAAGGCTTCAATTTCATGATCGGTCAGGCCCGGAATGACGGGCGCCGTCATAACGGTGACGGGCACGCCGGCATCGGCAAGTGCGCGGATCGTCTGCAGGCGGCGCGAAGGCGTTGCTGCGCGCGGCTCCATCTTGCGGGCGAGGGTCCGGTCGAGCGTGGTGATCGAAATACCAACCCGTGCAAGGCCCATCTCAGCCATCGGGCCAATGATATCAATGTCGCGTTCGATCAGGGAGGACTTGGTGAGGAGGCTGACCGGGTGATTGTGCGCCGCGAGGATCTTGAGCAGTTCGCGTGTGATGCCCGTGTCGCGATCGGTCGGCTGGTAGGCATCGGTGTTCACACCCAACGCGATGGGGCGGGCCATGTAGCCGGGACGTGACAGTTCGCGTTGCAGCAGTTCGATCGCGTTGGATTTGATGTAGAGATTGCTTTCGAAATCGAGCCCCGAGGACTGGCCGGACCAGGCGTGGCTTGGCCGGGCAAAGCAATAGATGCATCCGTGTTCGCAACCCCGATAGGGATTGACCGACCGGTCAAACGAAATGTCGGGCGACTTGTTGAAGGTGATGATCGTGCGGGCGGTTTCATTCGTGACCGTTGTGTCGATGCGCGTGGGTGGTGCCTCCAGCCCGTCCCAGCCATCATCAAAGGTGTGACGCGTCTCCGGCTCGTGCCGCCCTGTTTGGTTGGATACGGCACCGCGTCCACGTTGTTCAACGCGCTCTGCAGCCTGCCGCGTTTCCAGCAGCGTGACGCGCCCATTGGGTTTGAGTTTCTGTCCGGTTCTCATGGCGCTTATCTGCCCACAAGCAACAGAACAAAACAAGAACAAATTCTATTGCGTGATATAAAATATGTGGATGGATCGCGCCCGATCAGCCCTGGAGCGAATCGAAATTCGCGATGATCTTGCGCATATGGTCGGGCATCTTCAGCGCCATCACGTCTGCCATATCAATGCGCGCATCCTGGGCTGGCGAATCCTTGGGCAAGTTTTTGAACAGCATCGCCCACGGGTGGAAGACCCGCGTCTGGGTATCCTCGGTCAGTATGGTTGAGACGGAGACGTGCCGATTGTCTTCAACGATGCGGCTGTAGAGCCCTTCAACATCGGACTGCCCGCCCTCGAGCACCTGCATGAAGTTCGTTCCGTTAAACAGAAGTAAGCCTGTGATCGACAATTTGGCATTCTGATCGACAGCCACCGCGACAACGTTCTCGAGGTCCTCATTGGAGATCGTCTCCGATGCTGTGCTGACATAGATTAGTCTGAACATTATATTTCCTGAAAAGTCGTCTCTGTATTCACGCGCACGGCGCCACTCGACCGGCATAAAAACAGACAACACACTCGCGAACAAATTGTTGCGGACGTTTCACATGAGCCGTCGGATCATTTACCGCGCAGCGTTCCAGTCGCGCCAGTCTTTTGCCTCGTCGATATCGATGAGTGTCGGCAGCTGAGCGACTGAGGCTTTTGCCGCAAGATTGTTCCAGACATCCGCCATGGCATGAGGGCCTGACCACCGGACGTTTCCGAAAGGAGACTGCGTGCGGGCATTTTTGTTGATGCCGAACAGCCAGAACCCGCCATCCCGGGCAGGGCCAAAGACGCCATCGTGCCGTTTCAGAGACTGGATTGCCTGACGGAGCAGGGCGGGTGTCAGGTCGGGTGCGTCAGCGCCGATAAACAGGACAGGCCCCGGAGCGGCATTTGATAGTCCGCGTTCAAGACGTTCGGTGAGGCCGCCTTGACCCTGGCTGCAGCGGACAAGGTGGGGTGGCCAGATGCCACCGAGGCTGCCGGACAAGGCGCTGTCTGGCGCGGCATACAGGATGGTCGTCCAGGGGCCGGACAGCGCCGCTCTCATTGTGCGTGCCAGCGTGAAATGGGCGATGCGTCGGGCTTCGGTCTGGCCCAGCCCCTTGGCAAGGCGTGTTTTGGCGAGCCCCATCCGGGGCGGCTTTGCGTAGATCAGGACGGTCGCATTTGTCATGGCTTGGCCTTAGTTTCGACAGCAAGGAGGGCAAAGCTGTCACGACTGCAAGGGAGAGATATGCCATGAACACTCCGCGAATGCTCGCCGCCCTGATCGGGCTGATGGGCCTGTCCGCCTGCTTTTACAGTGAAGTGCCGCTTATCCCGGAGGGGCGGCAAGTCACGTTGCCGTATAATGGTGTTGTGCTGTGCCTTGAAGATGACTGCCGCAATGTGATGGTGGGAGAGGATGGTGCTTACGAAATCAAACCGCCTGAGGGGGAAGACCCGGACGAGAAGCCGCTTTTCGTGCGATTCCAGTTGCTGGCCGGGCAGGGCGGCGATGACGCGGCGAACCCGGTTTATCTGGCCGAAACGGAAATGCGCGACGGAGAAGACGTGTCCTATCACTATCTGGTGGCCCACATTCGACCTGGCGCCACGACGCATGTGCCGACGTACGAGTTCGCGATGCCGGGCTGCAATGATGCGCCGGACGGTGCGCTGGAACGTTTCAACATTGAGCGGACTGACAGCTATGCCTGCCGGGTGACCGACCTGGAGGCGTTCAAGACATATCTGACCGAAGTGCACGGCGCCGATTTTGAGACCGAGGCCTTCTGGGAAGACAATTAGGTATATTCCTTGGCGAGCTTGTCCGGACTCACGCCGAGGAGAAAGCGCGCTAGCATCCAGGCATTTTTCCACGCACGCCTGCGCCAGCCATCGCGTTCGTATTTGGCGGCTGATGTGCGGGCTTCGGCATCGAGGAAGGTGAGGTTCTGCTTTCCCACGGCGCGGACGATCATCACGTCTTCCATCAGGCGCACATCCGGAAAGCCGCCGACCTGATCGTAAAGCTTGCGTGAGATCAGCAGGCCCTGATCGCCATATGGCAGGCCCATCCAGCGCGCCCGACGATTGGCGCGTGATTCCAGCCAGCGTGCGCCCTTGTCATCGGAGCGGTATTTCAGGCGGAACACGGCGGCATTGTCAGGCCGTCGGGAGATATGGTCCGAGACGCGCTCTGCCCATTCGCGCGAGAGGGCCGTATCAGCGTGCAGGAACAGCAACCAGTCGCCGCGGGCGGCATCGGCGCCGGCAATCAGCTGGCGGCCGCGGCCCTTGGCGGCCTTGAGAAAAGTGGCACCTGCGGCTTCGGCAAGCGACTCTGTCCCGTCCTCGGAGAAACCGTCGGATACGATGACTTCTCGGATCAGGCCGGTCTCGAGGCCCGGCATCAGGCTCTCTAGACACAGTGGCAGATCACGGGCGGCATTCAGTGTGGGGATAATGACGGATAGGGGAGCGGGCATGGAGGTTTCCTAGCAGGCGCGTGTGAAGCGGGGAACTCTCAGCAGACAACTGCGTTCCATCTGCAATCCAACTTGCACAAGGAAACCCCACATGACGAGCATTTATGAACGCCTGAAGTCAGACCATGACACTCATCGCGACCTTCTGGCCCAGCTGGCTGATACGACCGGCGACAGCAGTTCACGCCGCGAACTGTGGGAGAGGTTCTATTATGATGTCGGTGCCCACGCGGCGGCGGAAGAAGAAGCATTCTACGCCCCGCTGATGGAAGGATCGAAGGGCCAGCCTAAAGCGCGCCATTCGGTTTCGGAGCACCACGAACTTGACGAGATGATCCAGGATCTAGAGGACATGGATTTCAGTTCGCCGGGCTGGCTGACGCGGTTCAAGACCATGCGCGACCGCTACGAGCACCATATTGACGAAGAAGAGAACGAAATCTTCGAAACGGCGCGCAAGGTGCTGGGTGCGGATTCATCCGGCGAGATCGCGGCGACGTTCGACACACGCAAGAAAAAGGAGCGCAAGCTCGTCGACGAGAAAGCCGAGGCTGAACTGGAAGAGTAATCAGCCCAACTCGCCGAGCCTCTGCTCGATGAGCAGAAGATCACGCCACGCGCGGCTCTTGTCCTGTGGGCGACGCAGGAGATAGGCCGGGTGAAGGATCGGAATCAGCGGAACGGTCACGCCGCCGGGTGTCGTGAAAATGTGCTCGCTGCCGCGCAGTTTCATGATGCCATCGGCGCCATTGAGCAGGACCTTTGTCGGAACGCCGCCTGCCGCGATAATGAGTTTCGGCTTTCCCAACTCGACCATCCGGTCGACGAAAGGACGGCAGACGTCCAGTTCTTCCACGTCCGGGTTCCGGTTGCCGGGCGGGCGCCAGTAATTGACGTTGGTGATGAACGTGTTTTCGATGCGCGACCGCCCTATGGCCGCCAGCATCCGGTCGAGCAAGTGGCCCGCCTTGCCGACGAAGGGGAGGCCGCGCCGGTCCTCTTCTGCGCCCGGACCCTCGCCGATGACCATCAGGTCGGCGCCCGGCACGCCGTCATAGACAACCGTGTGTTCGCTTGCGGCTTTCAGTGGGCAGCCCTCGAACGCCTCGATGGCGGCTTTAAGGGCCTCGAGCGAATCGCAGGCGGCGGCAGCTTTGGTGGCTTCGGCGACCCAGTCGGTGGGGCCACGACCCCGGCGCGATGTGGTTTTGGGTGCGGCTTTTACAGCGTCGCCAATCTCTTTCAGGACGGGCGACGCCGCCTTCATTTCCCGCATCAGCGCGTCAATTCGGGCGGAATCCACTTCGACGCCCATGTCCTGCCACCAGTCGGTCAGGGCCTGAAGAGCCTCACTTGACGCGGGGTTTGGCATTGCGACGCTCTGGACCTTCCTGAAACAGGCTGTAATTGCTTAATGTTTGAAACGTACGGCGGTATCCTACACGCCAAAATGAGGAGTTACCAATGGCCGATGACGCCCCGCAGCG
>JAVJOM010000036.1:0-66919 GCA_040216775.1 Hyphomonas sp. | reverse complement strand
GGGGATTAGGTTGGATTGAGTGGGGGAGAGATGTGCGGCGAAGAGCAGGTTCCGCTATGGGAATGGCGGCCCCTTGGATTCTTCCCGCAGGAGCGCCGCGCCGTCCTTGTCTATCGGTGAGCCATGCACCACCTGAGCATTGGCATGACCGAACTGCTGCAAGCCGAACGCAGACTGAACCGCCACCCACTGGCCCTGAGCATCAAGCGATTGATTGCAGGCCATTTTGGCAAGTCGCAAGCCAACAAGCGGCCGTTTTGCAACGCGTTTGGCCATTGCAACGGTAAAATCATTCAGGTTTTCCCGAGGCACGACATGATTGACCATACCAAGACGGTGACATTCCTGGGCACTGAGGGACGAGCCACAGAAAAGCATTTCTTTCGCTTTACGGTGTCCCAATTCCCAGACGTGCACGAAGTATTCATGGCCATTGACACCAAACGCAACGACAGGATCAGAGAAGGCGGCATCGTCGCTGGCGATTACAATATCGAATGGCCATACGAGCATCAATCCGCCGGCGATGCACAGGCCCTGCACTTGAACAATTGTCGGCTTTGGAAGATTTCTCCACCGCCAACAAAGTCCAAGATACATTTCCGCTTCCCGGTTCATCAGTTTCGCCATTCCCGGCTCATCATAGCCCCCCCAAAGGGTGACATTGTCGAAATCGTTGAGGTCGGAACGGTCGTTCAGGTCATGGCCCGATGAAAAATGCTTACCATTTGCGCCGATGATGATGCACTTCACGTCGTCATCAAAGGCAGCGTCCTTGAGGGCGTCGTCCAGTTCGTACAGCATCGCCTTGTCCTGGGCATTTCGCACACTATCACGGTCCAGCATGATACGACGAACACCCTCTGCAGGCTGATCGACTTCTATTTTGGTGTAAGACAAATTCCACTCCTCCTCTGCGTGCAAGAGACTGAACGCGTTCAGCCTTGCATCTGTTATCGACGCTTTTCGCGCGACGCCTTGAAGTAGAACAGCGGGTTATGGCCATTCCCCGTCATGGGCGCCCTGCCCCGAGGCTGAACCTCGTTGCGTTGATATATTCCTCACCCGGCGCGTTCCTCACTGAGCGCGCTTAACAGCCAGGCCCTGGCAGTGCGCCAGCCGCGCTTGACGGTTGATTCCGATGTACCGGTGACCTCGGCAATCTCCTGATGACTCATGCCGCCAAAATAGCGCATCTCGACAATATCGGCCTTCTCCTTGTCGATCGCCGCAAGGCGGATCAATGCCTTTTCGAGCACATCCAGATCGATGCGGTCAGTTGGCATGCCTGAGTGACGCGTGATCAGGGTGACCTTGTGATGATGGCGCTTGTCAGACTGCTTTTTGCGGGCGTTATCGATTAATATACGCCGCATCGCGCGGGCCGACAAAGCCAGGAAATGGGTCTTGTCGGCCCATTCTATCTGATCGAGTTTCACGAGCCGCATGACCGCCTCATTCACGAGGTCACCCGTGGACAATGAGCTGTTGCGCTCTGACCGCAGCAAAGCCGCCGATACCTGCCTCAGCTCGCTGTACAGAAGCGTGAACAAGCGATCACGGGCCACAAGATCGCCCGCGCGCCAGTCATTCAGCAATTGCTTGGCTTCTGTCCCGTCCGTGTCCGCCACACCGCTATCCTGTCAACGCCCCTGAGAATAGGACCATAAAAGCAAACCAAATCACAGCCGTGAAAATTATTTATATTCCCGGCTGAACCGAAACGCCGAAGTCCTGCGCCTCTGTAATTGGAACCCCGATGCAAGGAGCAAGCCATGGACGAGACCCTGCGATCAATACCGGCCGAAGCGTGGCCGCTGATCGACATCCTGTTTAATGTAACCTGTGTGGTCACGGCTGTCTGGCTGGCCTGGACCGTATTCGTGATCTGGCGTCGTTCAGCTTCGAACCTGACAACCTCCAGTTCGAGCAGCCCAAATCGCAAGGCACAGCCGGATTTTCTGTCTGTCGACAGGAAAGCCCGCGAAGACGCGATCAAGCGCGGCGAGAGTTTTGACAAGGAACTCGACAAGCGGCAGCGCGAAGAGGAACATCAGGCCCGCAGAAGCGCCCGCGCCAAGGAAACGCGCATCAGCCGCATGGCCCGGCTGATATCGCTTTTCATGGCGCTTTTTTCGCTGGCCACGATGATCTCGGGCACTGTTTTCCAGGTCACCTTCATGGGGCGAATCTGGGAACAGTACTCCGCCTCTGAACGCTTTATCGGCGTCGTCACGGCCCATCCGATCGGCGTTGGCGTCACGGCTGCCGTCATTCTCTACAACCTCGTCACCTTCGTCACCAACCGCAAATGGGAGGAGAAATAGTCATGGCGTCCGAACCCGTAATCCTGAGCGATCCACGCATGCTGGCTGAATTCATGCGTCAATCGGAATTCAAGGCCTTCTTCGAAAAACGGTATGCTGTTCCACCGGACTATGCCGCCCTGTTGTTCAAGAATGGCGAGCTGATCGATGCTTTCAAAGGGGGGCACTTCTCCGTCGGCGGCGTGGTCGACAAGATCAAGAGCCTTGTGGGCGGATCAACTCACCTTGGCATGATGATCGCCGATCTGAAGCCCTTCTCCGTTCAAACCGCGCTGAAGGCCCTGTCCAAGGACAAGGTGGAGATTGCCGGAGTTGCAACGCTGGAATTGCAGGTAGATCCTGACAAGCCTTCCAACATCCTCGGCATGATGCATGGCGTCACCCGTTCGGGCAGCGACCCGGAGACACCCGGGCGCAAGGCGCTTTCCAAGACCGACGTGCTCGATCGCATCCGCCCGCATCTGTCAGACCGGGTATTCGAGGCCGCGATCAGCCGCATGAATGCAGCGGATGTGCGCGGCGAGATCGGCCTGCAGGACAAGATCCAGGCCGATATCATGCTGGAAGTCGAACGCATTGTTGGCGATCTCGGCCTGATTGTGCGGGCTGTCTCGCTTGAATGGGCGATCAATACTGAAGAAGTCGCCGCAATGGAGCGTGCGGATGCCGACCGCCGGCAGGACGCGCTGGATCACCAGCTCGAAATCATCAAGCGTGAGATCGAACGCGAGAATGATGCGACCGAAATCACGCTGAAGTCCCAGGTCGATCTGGCCAAGCTGCAGAACGTGTCGGAAGACGAACTGAAGCACATGGCCCTCAACAGCGAGATCGAATTCCTCGATGCGCGCGAAGGCGCCAAACGCCGTCAGGAACTCGAAGCGCTCGGCCACGAGATCAACACGCTCGATATCGAACGGAAGGCCCGTTTTGACGACTCGCTCGCCACAGCGCGCAACGATGTCGACCTGCTTGATATTCGCAAACGCCAAGCCGGGGTTGAGCGTGATATCGCTCTCATCCAGCAGAGCCAGGCTGACCAGATGCGCAAGTCGGGCGCGTTCACCGAAGTCGAAATCACCGGCGCGGTCCAGAAGCAGCAGGCAGACCATATCGCCCGTCTGCAGGAAATCGAACTGCGCGCCAATGAAGCGGAAGCGAACCTCGCCATCAGGCTGTCGGGCGCCAGCACGCAGAACGAGATCTCCGTGCTGGATGCCAAGGCGCGCGCAAAAGCGAACGAAATAAGCGCGTTCAAGGCCATGTCGGCTGAGCAGATCCTGGCAATCAATGCCGGCCTCTCCACCGACGTCGCCATGGTGCTGGCTGAGCAGGCTCGCGCCAAGGGGGCCTCGTCCGGTGAAACCATGCAGGCCATGCGCGACATGGTGGAAGCCGCCACAGCCGCGCAGGTCAGGTCTGAAGAACAGGCGCGTGAAATGTTCCGGATGGGAATGGATGGAGCGGTGGGTGTTGCCCACGGCGCTGGTGGCAAGGACAGCAGCGCTGCCCCCGCCAGTGGCAGGTCTTCCGCCGCGTCTGATGCCACGGTGGAATGCTCCAAATGCATGGCGGTCAATCTGGCCAAGGCCAACTTCTGCAAGCAGTGCGGTCACAAGCTGCGGACATGAACCAGATGGCCCGGCTCACATCATCCCCCGGCAAGTGCTGTTTCAAGGCGTCGCTCGACCGAAACGCGACGTTTTGTGATGAATGCGGCGCGCCAATTCAGCGATGCATGGCCACAGACGAGTGTGGCGGCCTGCTGGACGCGGCAGGCTGCTGCCCGGTCTGCGTTGCGCCGGAATTGAGTCTCGACGCGGGTTCGGCGTCCAGCATCAAGGTGGGCGGATCGCTGGCCCTGCCCTTGCTGGTTTCCAACAATTCGCCGGTTGGTCGTCCGCTTTTTGTCGAGGAGCTGTGGATCAAGGGAGACGATTCAGAACCGCGGCAAGTTGATCTCACTTTCCAGCGTCTCAATTCAGAGTCGACCGCTGAAGTCGGTTTGCGAACGGGTGTATTTGAAACTGCCGGGCTGCACCGGTTCGACGTGCATGTCGTAGTTGCCACACGCTATCTCTGGCGCGAAGAGCGCTATGTCTTCACCACGGCGATCGCCATCCCGGTCGATCCGGACGGCCCCTCCGAGATCGTTCAGAACTACAATATCCATGCTGACGAAATCGGCGCTGGCATGACCATCTACAACCCGACCCGCATCCAGAAGGAACGTGAAGCCGGTATCGCCACCCACGCCGAACCAATCCACCTGACACTGCGCCGGGCGGACACACTGGAACGCTCGCTCGGCCATCGCGGATACACGGGCAATCTTGCCGTCACCAAATATACAGATCTGATCTGGCAGGGCTTCGACCCAGGGCATGCTCCGCTGGACGGCCCAATCCGCAGCCAGACTGGAGTCCTTGGCCTGGGGCGGGCCTCCAACGCGCCGGAAGGCGGAATGAATGATGTCCGCCTGTTGATCACGCATGATGGCGAGATTGACGAGGAAGCGTCTGTCCATATCTCGCGACGCCACTTCCACCTGTTCATAGAAAATGATCGCCTGCTGCTTCGCGTGGAGAGCCAGAATGGCCTCCTGCTAAACGACACGCCCTGGCGGCGCGGCAAGATGATTGCGCTCAAAGACGGGGACGTGATCCGCCCGCTCGTCAGCAGGCCAAACGCGATCGCGCTCAAGGTCCAATTCGAAACCCAACATGATGAAGTTGACCGGATCATCCTCAAACGCCTGGTTGATTTTGCGGGAGACAGACCATGAAAACATGCGAAAAATGCGGCGCGGACCTGCCCGCCGATTCAATCTTTTGCTCCAGTTGTGGCAAGCCCCTGCGCGGCGATGATGTCGACGGTTACGATTCAGGCGCGGTCGACCAGGTCACTCCCATGTCGGGCCTGATCACGCCAGATCCTGACAATCCGACAGGCCGGGGGTCGAAAGCCTCGCCGACACTTGAGCCAGGGCATATTTTCGCCGATCGCTATACAATCGAGAAAGTTGTCGGCCGCGGCGGCATGGGCGTTGTCTACAAAGCCGCAGACAAGATATCCGGCAAGCCGGTTGCGCTAAAACTCATCAACGCCTCGCATCTTGGTGGTGAGCGCGCCATCCAGCGCCTGATCGAGGAAGGCGTAACCGCACGCGACATACGCCATCCCAATGTTGTTGCAGTCTACGATATCGGACTTTCCACTGGCCAACCCTTTGTCGCAATGGAATACCTTGACGGCATTTCCCTGCGCAGCTGGCATGGCCGCATGATGCAGCGTGGCGAGGCTGTCCCTCTTCGTGTTGCTGCGCGCATCATCGTCGAAATTCTCGATGGCCTGCGCGCCGCCCATGATGCCGGCGTCATCCATCGTGACCTGAAACCAGAAAACATCATCCTCGTCGGCGAACCGACCGACAAGGCGGCGCCTTTGAAGTTGCTCGATTTTGGTATCGCCCGCGCTGCCGGAAGCCTGCCAAGCTCGTCTAGCGGAACGGGCCTCGGCACGCCTGACTATATGGCACCCGAACAGCGCACCAATCCGGATGCGGCAGGCCCGTCAGCCGACATCTATTCCATTTCCGTCATGCTTTACGAACTGCTCGTCGGAGTGGTTCCCGGCCGCCACTGGCAACCGCCTTCGGGCGGCCGCTCTGACGTGCCGGCTGAAGTGGACGAGCTGATCCTGAAGGGCATGTCCGACAATCGCGACTCCCGGCCGCAATCTGCAGCCGCGTATCGTCAGGCCCTGATCGGGTCTGTGAACCGCGTGCCGAATTATACAAAGCCAGACAAGCCGCAAGGCGGGACATCTGCCAACAAGCCGGTGATCTGGTTTGCTGCCGGGTCCGCCGCCCTCGTGGGTCTTGTTGTCATCGGCTCCGCTATTGGCAACAGGGGTGACGACCCGGAAATACAGGTCAAGCCGGTGCATGGTCCAGGTGATGAGCCGGTCTCACCTCTTCCACCACCCCCTCCTCCTCCTCCGCCTCCGCCGCCTCCGCCGGCATCGCCCAACGCCTACTATTCTGGCACCTGGGCAGACGGTTATGGCGGCTACTATGATCTCACGTTTGATCGTAGCGGCGAATTCAGGGGCACTGGCTTCAGTGGTGATGGCACCCCCGTGAACATGCGCGGGGCGATGAACGGCAACGCACTCCAGTACATTATCAATGTCCAGGGCATGGATATCGCCAGCGGAAGTGGCCAAAAGACTGACCAATGCCACTTCAGATACCAGACCTTCGACGTTTACGGAAACCTGAACCTGTCGGGTCAATTCCATGTCAACCACGAACCTGGAGGCCCCTGTCCATGAGGTTTCCCATTCTGTTCATCACGGCACTGGCGTTCGCAGGCTGCAAGCCGTCCGACGTGTACGGACCCGACAGCCAAAAAGAAGAACTTCTTGGGGAGGAACTATCTCCCCTCAGCATGGAAGTTCCTGCGCCGCCGTCACTCACTTATCCGTCCGGCGAGTGGGACGATGGGTTGGGAAATGTCTGGCGCAGCCAGGTTACGGGGAACGCACTTGTCGCTGAACTCTACTATGGCCCGAACACACCGCTGATCATGCTAGGAAAAATCCAGTACGATATTTTGTCTTACCAGATCAGCTTTCCAGACAATGTGCCGATTGCCGAGGGCCAGGCACGCATCATCGATCCCGCCCATGCCGTATTCGAAACCTATAATATTGACGGTTCCCTCAACGCTCACGGCCTGCTGCATTTTGATCACCCGTCCGATGCGCCGACAGGACAGCCTGTTGACCTGCGTCCGCAAGGCGATCGTCCCGACACAGAAACCAAAGGAGATTGAGAATGTCCCAAGACTATTCGAAATACCGTACCGATGGCTGCCTGCTGGAGGAGAGCCCGAGCGCTGCCCCCACGCTGAAAACCGATCATGCCGGGGGACTGCCTGACCGGATCGACCTGCGCGGCCTTTGCTCACCCGTTGAAGACCAGGGGCATGTCGGCTCCTGCGCGGCCAATGCGGTTGTCGGGGCACTGGAATACCACCAGCGCCTTTCAGGGCAGAGCGTGACAGACCTGTCCCGGCTGTACGTCTACTATAATGCCCGCAAGATTGGCGGCACGACCCAGACAGACAGCGGCACGTTCATTCACCATGTCATGGCTTCGGTGCTGGCCTTCGGTGCCTGTCCCGAACGCATGTGGCCTTACCAGCAAGCCATGTGGCCCACTGAGCCCATCAAGGCCTGCTACCAGGGCGCGGAACAGTTCGGTGCCATCTCCTATGCGCGCACGGGAGTGGGCCTTGGCTCAAAGGCCGCCGTCGCCAATGGCCTGCCCGTGGTATTCGGCACAAGCCTTCCGCATGACATGTTGATGATAGAGGCGCGCGACACCGGGCAGATAGCCAGCCCGCGAGGCGGATGGCCCGAGCCATCGGGCGGCCACGCCATGCTGATCGTCGGTTACGATGACGCGCGTGGCGCCTGGCTTGTACGCAATTCCTGGGGACCGTTCTGGGGCGACCAGGGCCACCTCTGGATCGCTTATGACGTGATGGAGCGTTACAGTCACCCGTCCGCATTCTGGACCATCGGCGCCATCGAGAGCAAAGCGAACCTGTCTGTCAGCGGCCCGTCCCAGCAACAGGCCCTCAAAGCCGTGCAGGCAGAGGCCCCGGCGCAGATGAGTCACGCACTCTCCAACCTCAAGCGCAACCTTGGCGCCGATCTGGAATCCAGCCTTGAACAGTCCAAACGCGGAATACGTGAGCGCCTGCGTGGCCCTGGCGCTGGCGGGGGCTATTGATACCGGGTGGTCAGGGCGCCAACGGACCGCCATCCGATCGACCGTCATGCGGCAATCCGGGTGGCGGTCCTTCCGGGCGTCCCCTCCCGGTGCGGATGGCTCTGAATGCGTTCGTCGGAGCCTCAGGTAAAGAGGCGTGAGATTCCCAACTCCCGGGTCACACAAGTCCAAAATTCATCAATTTAAAATGCGCCGTTGATCCACGCAGCCGGATCGGCCAAACTCATGGCGGGACGGGTCTTAAACCTTTCAACTGTCGGAAAATGCCGCCCGGACTGGCGCGCAGGTTGCACGGCTACAGGGAGAAGACCAAACATGTGGGGACATGAATATGGACGCGTCGGAACTCGACAAGCGCGTGGTGGAACTCTTTGCGCAGGTTCTCGATCAACCCTCCGAGACGCGGCGTGACTGGATCATCCGGCACGCAGGCGACAATCATGTCCTGCGCGATCGGGTGCTGGAAATGCTCGTGGCTGACGGCTCATCCAACTTGTCTCTCAAGACTGGCGGTGCGGGGGCTGATGCTGCCCAGCCACCGGCTCCGGAGCGGATCGGGGCCTATCGCATTACCGGCCTGATTGGTCAGGGCGGCATGGGCGCCGTGTTTGAAGGCGAACGCGATTCCGGCGACTTCGCGCACAAGGTGGCCATCAAGATCATTCGCCCGGGAGTCCTATCTGACACCCTGATCGCCCGTTTTCGCCGGGAGCGCCAAATTCTTGCGGATCTCGGCCATGCGCATATCGCCCGCTTGCTTGATGGCGGCGAACTCGAAGACGGTTCGCCCTATTTCATCATGGAATATGTCGACGGCCAGCCGATCACGACCTGGGCTGACGAACAAGGGCTGGGACTCGATGACCGGCTCTGGCTTTTTGCCGATGCCTGCAGCGCCGTGCGCTATGCTCACCAGAACCTGATCGTCCACCGCGACATCACCCCCTCCAACGTGCTCGTGACGCAGGAGGGGCAGGTCAAGCTCATTGATTTCGGCATTGCAAAGCCGAACGACATTGACGGCGTTGCCACGCCATCTGGTTCAAACTCGCTCGTCAGCCTCAGTTTCACGCCAGGCTTCGCGGCACCGGAACGCGCCGAAGGCGCCGGCACGAACACACTGTCTGACGTCTATTCACTTGGCAAACTGCTCGAAGTCTTGACCGAAAACCTATCGCACTCAGACGATATTTCCGCCATCATTTCGCGCGCCACCATGACCGCCCCGGACGAGCGCTATGCCTCGGTTGACGCCCTGATGGACGACATCAGGAATTTCCGGTCTGACAAGCCTGTCGATGCTCGAGACGGCGGGGCGGGCTATCATGTCAGCAAATTCCTGAAGCGACGTCGCCTCGTGGTGGCAGGCACAAGCCTCGCCTTTATCGGCCTTGCGACTGCCCTTGGCGTAACCTTCTGGCAGTACCACCGGGCCGAAGCGGCACGGCTGGAAACCGATTACCGTTTCCAGCAGGTCCGCACGCTCGCCAATTCCCTGATGTTCGATGTCTACGACAAGATCGATCTCGTGCCGGGATCCACGCGTGCCAAGGTCGAGCTCGCAGAGGCCGCCCAAGCGTATCTCGACTCGCTTGCCAGCGACACGCGCGCTTCCGATGAACTCCGCATCGAAACGGGGCGTGGTCTGGTTCGCCTGAGCGAAATTCAGGGTACGCCGGGTTTCAGTTCGATTCAGAAGGTCGGCCTCGCCGAGGAAAACCTGGCGCGCGCCCAGGCGATACTCGAGCCGCTCGAAGCGGGCGAACCCAAATCGGATGATCTGCTTGTCGCCCTTGGCGATCTCTATGCCGGCCTCAGTGACGCCTCCCTCTATATCGATGCGGATATGGACAAGGCCGTCGCGGAGAACGCAAAGGCGCAGGCTTATTATGCTGCTTATCTTGAGCGACACCCGGACGACCTTCACAACCGCTTCCAGCTTCTGGCCATGCACGGCAACCAGGGCATCATGGAGTTTCGCAACAATGAAAACGACACCGCACTGAAAACGCTTGATGTTGTCATCGCCGGCTTCGAGGCGCCGCTGGCCGCCAATCCCGACAGTGTTGACCTGCTCTATGGTCTTGCCCGAAGCCAACGGATTCAGTCCGAAGTACTGACCAATTCCGATCGCGCCGAAGAGGGCGCCGCAGTTGCCACCGCGTCCCTGGCGACACTTGATCATATCCGACGGGTTATCCCGGCCGAGACTGTCACCTATTGGCGCGCCCGCAGTTTCAGCCTTTGGCGCCGGGCTTTTGCCTACTACAAGATTGGCGAACCCGAACTGGCTGTCGCAGATTACAAGGCTGCCCTGGAAATTGCCGCCCGCCGCATCGCGCTCGACGCTGACGACGAAGATGCCCGCCAGAATCAGGCGACCTACAATGGTGAAATCGCCTATGCACTGCTTGAACTCAAACGCATGGACGAGGCCGAGCAGAGCCTGCTGTCGGCGACACAATGGTTCCGCGACCGCTATGAACGCGCCCCTGAGCGCGGGGCCTACCAGCGCAACATGCTGGTCCAGCACGTTCAGTTGCACGAGTTCTATAAAGGCTGGGACAGTGATGAGGCGAAACGCTGCGGTCACCTCGCCGAGATCAAGCGCTATGCCGACATCATGGAATCGGCAGGCACGATGCTGGAAAGTGATCGCCCCGAGATCGCCGCCTATTTTGAACAATACCCACTCTGCGACAGTTGAGAACCGAACGGCTCAGAACGGCGATAAGTGGATCATGAGACCAATCAAAGCAGCCCCCCTCCAACACCAAAATCGCGACGGGCAGAAACAATCGTGACCATAAAGCCGGCGATCACATCAAGCAGCATCATCAACATGAGCAAAAAGAAGATGGACGTCGCGAAGTTCCTGGCCAGCAGGAACACAATCAGCGAGATCACAAAGATCGCCATCGATAGCCCGTGATTGATCAAAGACAGCGTCTTTGAATTGGTCGATTTGATAATTTCAATGAACAGCATGATCATCCCCACCAGAAGTATCCCATCCCCAACCCCGAACAGCCATCTTCCGCCCGATATCATCGGCATCTCGAAGATCCCCGCACCCAGCATATTCATGATGGGGGCCGTCGCGTCAGCGTCCGGCCTGCCTGCGGCGACGGCTGCGATCCCATACAGGATTACCGGAACGATCATCAGCGGCGTAGCAGTGAAGAGCTTTCTCATGGCGAATATCCTCGTCTCCCAGATCGCGCGCATTATCCGCGCTCATTAGAACAAGCGCGAGTTCG
Source organism: Hyphomonas sp. (assembly GCA_040216775.1). Lineage (GTDB taxonomy): Bacteria > Pseudomonadota > Alphaproteobacteria > Caulobacterales > Hyphomonadaceae > Hyphomonas. Next base: position 55,529 of record JAVJOM010000036.1, on the reverse strand, counting down.
CACAGAAACGGGTCAAACAAATTTGGCTATCAGGGGTGTCAGCCTCCCCCGCAAGTAGCCAGCCTTATGCGAGCGCTTCTTCGTCTTCGTGAGGTAACGGGCGGCAGGAAACAAGAAGGTCGCGCCATTCGCAACGCTCGGCGTGGTGTATCTGAACGCGCCGCATTCGGAATGCTGGTGCGCCTAATTGCCGATGGCTTTCATCGAATCCTCAAGCCCGATTCGTTTCGTGGCATCCTTTGTTATTTTGTCAGTGCGTCGATAATCTCGGCGAGCGCATCTTCTGCCTTGGTTCGCATTTCATCATCCGTCGCATCCTGGATGGGATGGGGAACGAGGACATAGCGCGCGTCTTCCATGCCAAGAGCGCTGCGCTGAAAATTGGCAGCTTCCTCAAACTCGGACGAAGCGATGGAGACCGATGGGATTCCCTGGATTTCAAACCAGACTGTGTCGTGCAAACTGCACGTCGTACAGGAACCTCAATCAGCCAAAGCCTCGATAACATAGTCCACTTCGCTCGCGATTTCGCGCCGCAGGTCATCAGGACATGGTTTGGTGAAAGTTGGCTTCGAATAGCGCTTCACGACAATGCCCGGTTCTGCGGCCATGAGCTGGCGCTCAAGCTCATCAAGCAAGACATTGCCGCGCGGCTTGCGGATGTCGAGCAGCGCAACGGTGCCCTTGAGCGCTCCCGCTCTCGCGGTGATCTGACGGGCCACCGGCTTTCGTTCGTCAGTGGGGTCGAGGATTGTTGTCATTTTCCAACCTTCTTTTGCTCGCTTGTTTTTTGATCATACCTGTTTGGGAGCCGGTCTCTAGCCCAAATCGATCTTGCGCGACACGGATTGCGATCCGATTTCACCGGTCGCCCACCCATGAAAGGCTGAACTGAACTTGCCTGCATCAGAGCCTGCAACGACGATATGGATGTATTCGGGACCCGCGAATTTCGGCGCCTCAGCCTTGAGTTTCTCTTCCCCCATTTTCTCAGCTGTTGCCTTGGGGATGCCGGCGCCGGACATTTCGTTAGCAACCATTTCGCTTAGCGGGCGGCGGGTAACGTCCTGTATCCGGGCACGAAGTCGATCCTTCGAATACTCGCCTTCACTCAACAACGTGTCGATATGCTCAGGGCAGACAACCAGTAGAGCATCGATTGGCAGGTTTCTCAGTTTTGGCAGGAACACCCCTTCCAGTCCCATCCCGATCGACCCGGCAACCTGTTCAGGTTGGCGCGATTCCTGATCAACGATATGGACAGGGCCGCCGGTCATGGCGAAGACCGTGACCACAGAGTCTTCTTTCTTGAAGCCACGCTCCACGTGAAGTGGCGGCCACGGGGAGCGTTCTTCATTTTCTGCGAAGCACATCGTGTACTTCATTGGATTGCCAAGCGTGGATCGCTCGACCCCGCCGGGCCTACCACCACCCACATTGCCGATGATGAGTCGCAACGCACGGCCAATCGTCGCGTTGGCACGGTTTCCGGATCCGAGCGCACCGAGGCCTTTGTTCATGCCGATCCTGTCACGGATGGGACCATTCACGACGATCACTGGCGCCGCCCCCATCGTGGTGGCGGTGACGCCGTGAATATTGAACGCGTCAGTGCAGACAGCTTCCAGTGCCGCGATGATGACCGGCATGTATTCCGGCTTACAGCCCGCCATGACCGCATTGATGGCAATCTTTTCCACGGTCGCTTCACCCATATTTGGTGGAACGGTCGCAATGAGGTCCTGCCCGGAGCGGTGCGTTCCTTCGAGCATGCGAAGGACGCGTTCAGGTGTTGGCGGCACGAGTGGCAGACCATCTGAAAAGCCCTGATCGAACATGAACTCTATAACGTCATCTGCCGGAGCGATCTCGATTCGGCGAGCGAGCATTTCACTGCCCGCCGCGCTGGCGCGGAGCTTGTCGTATATTTCTGGATAGAGATGTTTGGATCCGCAACCGGGACGCCATGCCGGAAGGCTTTCCCAGTCTATCTGGGCTTGAGGAAGATCCAGGCGTTGGGCCAAATCTGCGCTCAGTTTCTCCCACTCTTCACGAATGAAACCCTCGAAATGAGTTTGCACTGCTCCATCGTCATCCATCCAGAACACGGACGGCACAATCTCGATGTCCCAGTCGAACGAAACCTCACAGGTCGCATCATCCAGGATCGGAAGGGTGAGACCATGGCGCTCCTTAAGGGCAGCATTATCCACTCCGGATTGCCCCACCATCAGCACGCGCAACCTGTCTCCGTAGGCCTTGTGAAAGGCCTCTACGACGGGCGCGGCCGTATTGCAGGTTTCGCAGTCTTCCTTGACGAAAACCATGAGATGCGGCCGGTCGCCGGTGAAAGCATGCGTGTCGCCATCAAGGGATTTCAGAGAGAAGCTCGGTTTGGTGTCCGCCATGGATTCTCTCCTGATTGTCTCATCTCATATTGGGGAGGTGAGGTGGGCTTTGTCTAGGGTGACGCCGGGGCTGGCGGAGGTGGATGGGAATCGAACCCACCACACGTCTTGCCGACGCGTCCATGGTTTTGAAGACCAGGGAAGCCACCAGACTCCAGTCACCTCCATGAACAACAGACGGTAGCGGCAGCCAGCCGTGCGTCAATCGTTGGCCATATAGCGCGTATCGCCAATACGGATCGTCGCGCCCCGCGAATCGAGATGCTCAAGGATGGGTACGACAAACTTGCGGGTTGTCTTCAGGGTCGCACGCGCCTCTCCCGTCGAGAAAGCGGTTTGACCCGGATAGCGGGACCTGAGTGTTGTGATGGCCGCAGCGATGGCGTCGGAGTGAAACACGAGAGATTGCTTGAGTGAGACATTATTCAGGCGAATGGCCGTTCCCTCATGAATGAGAAGAGCGAGTAGGTCGGAGTCGACCGGATCTGTGGCGAATGATTCTGGCGCAGGAGGCGCGAGCGGCGATTCCATCAATCTGGCGGTGATGCCGGCCATGCGCTCCTGTTGTTGTGCTGTCAGATGATCGAAGGGATCGTGGGTGAGCAAGGCCACGCCGGCAGCGGAAATAACCAGCTTCCCCTCCGAGACGAGCACCGCCTCGACAAACTCGAGCAGTTCCCGCGCGGTGTGCGGGACGCGCATGTGAGCACGCGGGGCGAAGGGCTTGAGCGGGTATGCCTCATGATAGGATTGGAGGCGCCCAATATAGCTTTCCTTGACCTCTTCAACAGTGGATGACACGGCGACAAGCGTGTCCGTGACGTCCACAAATTGTGCCCCCAATTCCGCGCGGACCTTGGCAGCAGAGCTACGCGCAAGTCGGCAGATGTCTGCGACATGCGCGATCCCCAGATGTTCGTAAGCGAGAGCTGATGCGATTCCCGGCGTGTCGCCGCACCAGGCCGATTTGAGGGTTTCCAGCCGTCGATTTTTGCGGAGCTTGTGCGGGTGCGCCAAGGGGTCGAGTATGATCGCTCCGCCCACGGTCTGCGCTGGCGAAAGGCTGCGAATGATTGCATGCTGACCGGCAAAGGTGGTGATGCCCTCAATCAGGCGAAGTTGGGCGCAGGCCGATTTGCCGGGGATCAATTGCTTGCCGTCATAGAGGCGGACGCTCGCGACAGCCTGGGCTGTACCATACAAAACTCGGACCTCTTCCATGTGCTTGACCGGGCGACTGGCGCCGGTCGACAGGCTGATCGAAACATCACATTGAACGGAGGGGGCGAATGCATTCGGTGGATGCAGGATGTCACCCGGTTTGATTTGATCGGCGGAGACACCTCGCAGGTTCAGCGCGGTACGCTCGCCGGCATTGGCTTGAGATGAGGCCTGGCCGCGCACTTGTATCCCGCGGATGGTTATGGATTGCCCTTTGGAGGCAAGGACAAGGGCATCATCAACGTTTATCGATCCGCCATGCAGTGTCCCCGTAACAATTGTGCCATGCCCGTCTGCAACGAAGACGCGATCAACTGGAAGGAACGCAGAGAAAGCGGCTTCTTTGCTGTTTGTCCGGATACCAAGGCGCCCCAACGCATCGCTGAGTGCGCCGATCCCTTCCTTTGTCGTGGAGGAGCAAAAGATGAATGGGCCGTCGCAGAATCGTGTGCCTGCCAGTGCGGCACGCAGCCCGGATTCACAGGCTGCGTATTCAGCCTTGGAAAGCCGGTCCGCATGGGTGATAGCGACAATGCCTTCATGGATCCCGAGATAATCGGCAATTTGCAGGTGCTCCAGCGTTTGCGCCTGCACGCCCTCAATGGCCGATATGACAAGGAGCGTGGCGCGGGCGCCTGACGCGCCCGAGACCATCGCGCGGATAAAATCCTCATGACCGGGAGCATCTATGAAGTCGATCATGACATCGCCGCACTGCCGATAGGCAAAGCCTGGTGTCATGGACAGACCACGCGCCTTTTCTTCAGGCAGCTTGTCCGTTTCCATGCCTGTAAGCGCCCGCACCAGCGACGTTTTGCCGTGATCGACATGCCCGATTACGATGACGGGACAGGTCTTCATCCGGCAAGAATGTCGCGAAAAGCATCCATGATCACAGGCAGATCTTCGTCGGTGAGGGTGCGGGCGTCCATGACAAAGCGGTCGTCCCTTATGAGGCCGATGATTGGACTTTTCGCGCTTCGCAGGGCAGCGACGAGCGCGTCAACGGCTTTTTGCGGTGTTGAGACGGAAACTGAATAGCTTTCCAAGTCTTGTTGGGGAACAGAACCACCTCCGACATAGGCGACGCTTTTCGCGACATTCACATCATCGATGCCTGATGCAATCAGCGCGCTGGCAAGCCGCTCCGCTCGGGCGCGCACTTCACCGACAGTTTGCGCAATGGCTCGCAGGACAGGCACGCTTTGGAAAGGGTCGTGTGGTTCACGGTAGAGCCTGAGTGTCGCCTCGAGCGCCGCAAGCGAAAGTTTGTCAATGCGCAAAGCCCGGCAGAGGGGATGAGACTTCAAACGGTCGACGATATCGGAGCGCCCGGCGATGATGCCGGCCTGGGGACCACCAAGCAGTTTGTCGCCCGAAAACATGACGAGATCGACCCCTGATTTCAGAATGTCGGAAACGACAGGTTCATCGTGAAGGCCATATGCTGAAAGGTCGATCAGGACACCGCTGCCAAGGTCTTCCATGAGGATCGTGTTTGACTTACGCGCAAGCGAGGCCAGCTCCTCACGCTTCGGCGCAGTTGTAAAACCGACGATGCGGAAGTTGCTTGTGTGGCTTTTGAGAAGGACAGCGGTTTCCCCATCTATGGCGCGCTCATAGTCTGAGGCACGTGTCTTGTTTGTCGCGCCGACTTCCTTGAGGATCGCACCACTCTGTTCGATAACGTCTGGCAGACGAAAAGAACCGCCAATCTCGATCAGTTCACCACGCGATGCGATGACTTTCTTGCCCTGCGCCGTCGCCATGAGACTGAGCAAGACAGCCGCAGCACAATTATTCACGACGAGGGCCGCTTCCGCACCCGTGAGGTCGCAGATGAGACCTTCGACATGGGCATAGCGCGACCCACGCTTTCCGCTCTGTAGGTCGAGTTCAAGATTTGAGTAGCCTGCACCGACTGCGTGCATCGCAGCGAGCGCTTCTGGCGCGAGACGGGCGCGACCGAGATTGGTATGGATAATGATACCTGTCGCATTCATAACCGATCGCATGTTCGGCTGGCGCTGCGCTTCGATGTGACTGGCCAAGCTGGTGGCAAAGGTTTCACTCTTGAAATCAGGGAGGCAATCGGTTTGGCGCGACTGAACGGTGATGCGCAGGGATTGAAGCGTCGAGCGAAGGGCTCCGGTCACCTCCGGGCGCGTATAGGTCTGAAGAAGCGCACTGATGTGCGGTGTTTCCAGGAGCGCTTGCACCTGTGGGAATTGTCTCAATAGATGTTCCACGTGCGCTGATCCTGTTGCCCCGCGCGAGTGTAGACATGGACTCGGGCTGTTCAAGTTCAAACGCCGGATACGGGAGCGAGGTAATGGCAGTTTGATGCTGTCTGGTTTTTGCTATTCCCGGGAATAGCTGATTCAAGGCGATGCGAAGAGCGGCATCTCAATTGTGTTGAAATCGAACGCGGTGCTGCAATGGCTTGCAAGGTTGAATTGATTTCATACTGGCCAACGATTGGATAACGGGGACGGCACTCCGGTTCTTCACGCGCAGCATAGACCGTTACAGGGGCAACCGCGCAAGGCTCAGCGCACTGTTTCGAGCTGCCGCGAGGATGGCGTCGGACGCCTGGCCGACAGGCCGTGTGCGCGACAGCTGAATCGCCCCCATAAGTAGGGAGAAGACTGCCCACGCGCGGTCGGTGCGTACCTCGCTCTTACTTGTCTCTCCCGGCAACTGGTCGGCCAGCAGAGCGACGATGCGCGAGAGTCCTGTATCAAAGGCGACGGCCGCGTCCGAGTTTTCCCGCGAAATTTCAGGCGCAAGACTGGTACCCGCGCAGCCGCGATCCGGCATGTCCCGGTGACGGGGATCGAGATAGGAGTCCACGAAAGCTTCAAGGGATTTGCCCTCAGGCGCCTTCGTCACGGCTGCGGTAAGGGATGACAACGTCTCGTCTAGCGCGCTGGCGAGGGCTTCGGCCACCAAGGCTGTACGCGACGGAAAATGCCCGTAGAAGCCGCCATGCGTCAGCCCGGCCTCGGTCATCAGCTTGCGCACCCCGACCGCTGCCAGGCCATCTTTGCGAAACCGCGCAGACGCGAATTCAACAATCGTCCGGTGGACGTCTTCCTTGTGGTCCTTGTCGTATCGCAACGAAGTCTCCTGCCTGATCACTGACCGAGTCTAAGGCCTGATGGCGTGTACGCAAGCCAAGCGGGATCGTGGCTTGACAGTCTGGAGACTATAGAATTACAGATGTAATTCAATAGGCGAAACACAGACGCTTTGTCTTGTGTGAACTGAAGGAAATGCTCATGCCCCTATGGACCATTCACCACTCGGCCGGCGTCTACAGCGATAACGACAAGCAGGCGCTTGCAGCGGCCATTGTGCAGCTCTATCCGATACTGCCGAAATTCTATGTCGGGACCGCCTTTCATGAACACGCGCCATCAACGTTGTTTATCGGCGGCAAGCCTGTCGAGAATTTCGTCCGCATTTCAGTCGATCATATCGCCCGGCAGTTTTCCGACGAGGCGCTGGTGGACCGCTGGCTAGGCATGGTGGGCGACGTTTTTCGGCCGTTCACGACAGACCGCGGACTCGACTGGGAACTGCACATCGACGAGACACCATTCAAGCTCTGGCTGATCCAAGGCATGCGCCCGCCGCTGCCAAATACAGAACAAGAGAAGATTTGGATGGCGGAAAATCGCCCGGTGGTTCCGGCCTAACCTGCGCAATGAAGCGCCACCGGGATGGTAACCATCTCGGTGGCGTCGGGGCGAGCAGGCGCGCCACGATGCAGGCGACTTCCTGACGTGGTGGAGCGGCTTCACCGCTATCCACCGAGGCGACCGCACCCACATGACACCTCAAGTCCGTTTGCGCTGACAATCCAGCTATGACGCGCCGACCGATTTGGTCTGGGGATACGCGTCGACGCGGCACGCGTACCAAAGGATGGCCGCGCCAGTTATTGCAGAAAGGATAGATCCGGACAGCACGCCAATCCTTACCTGATCGAGAAGTGCGTCTGATTCAAATGCGAGCGTTCCGATAAAGAGGCTCATTGTAAATCCGACACCCGTCAGACATGCGACCCCATAGAGTTGTGCCCAAGAGGTGCCCTTCGGGCGTTTTGCTATTCCCGTTCCGACGGCGAGAACAGTGGCACCAAATACCCCGATTTGTTTGCCAAAGAAGAGACCAAGCGCGATTCCGAGCGGCAGCGGCGCAACGAGGTCTGCAAAGCCAATTCCTGCCAAGGAAACTCCTGCGTTTCCGAACGCAAACACAGGTAAAATCCCAAATGCCACCCACGGATGCAGATCATGCTCAAGCTTATGTAGCGGGGATTGATCATCAACTGTCCGCCCCTGTATCGGAATCAGGAGCGCTGTCACGACGCCCGCCAGCGTTGCGTGAACGCCTGACTTGAGCACGCAAACCCAGATAAGCACGCCTATCAACAGATAGGGCGTAGTGGTTTTTACACCTGATCGGTTCAATCCGATCAGCCCAACAACACCGATCGCGGCAAGTCCGAGCGCCGAAAGTGACAGGCTGGACGTATAAAACATCGCGATAATCATGATCGCCCCGAGATCGTCAATTATGGCTATCGCGAGCAGAAAGACCTTCAGCGAAACAGGAACCCGGCCCCCAAGAAGCATCAGAATACCGAGCGCAAAGGCAATATCGGTTGCAGCCGGAATGGCCCAGCCCCGCAGTAAATCGGGACTGCCCATATTTATGCTGAGATACACCAGGGCCGGCACCACCATTCCCCCGATCGCAGCGACGATAGGCAAGGCGGCCTTGTCCAGACTGGAAAGTTCTCCCTGAAGAACTTCGCGTTTGATTTCCAGACCGATCAGGAAAAAAAAGATCGCCATCAAACCGTCATTAATCCAGAGGATCAGAGGTTTCGCGATTTCCAGACCGCCAACCTGAACCACCACGGGCGTCTGCAAAAATCCTTTGTAAAAATCCAACAGAAAGGAGTTGCTGGCGAACAACGCCGCAAGTGCGGAAAGTATCAACAATATACCTGCCGAGGATTCGAGCCTCAAAAAAGTCTGCATGCGCGAAATTACGAAAGTCATATCATGTCACTTTGGATGAATTGCCTGCCCAGGAATGGAACGCGGAAAAGCGGAGATTTGCGACGAGATCGACCCGTAACAAATCCATCGCTTCAACTGTAATTGTAACGTCTCCCAATTAGGGAATTAGCTCCAATCCTGAAAATCTGATCGACGGTGGCGCCAGAATTTCAACTGCCTGGAAATTTCTGAATGGCGGTCTTCTTCGAGCGCACGCTCTTTACAAATCTCCGACGCACTGCGCTTGCGAGACGGTCGCTTTTCATTGCCTATCGTGTGCTCAGAGATTTCTGAAAACAGGTCTTCCAGCCAATTCATTTAGGATCTCTCCCCGTTTGATTTTCAAGGAAGAGATCGACCATGGCGGGCATTACTTCAAATTCATTATTTCCATGTTTTCGATAGTTTTTTTCTATTCACTGTCAAACTTAGCCTGGTTCCGTCCGTTCGCGAAAATTCTACCGCTTTCGCCTTGGGGAGACCTTGTGGAGAATGGTACCCGCTGTCTCCCGGAGTTCCGCAGCCAACAAACGTAATCGACTGGCTAGGGGCGAGGTTGTGCGCCAAATGAGCGATATCTGGCGGCTCGCGCGTGGATCATTGATCCTTCGTACGATGAGGTCGGGGTCTCGACGCGCCTCAGTCAGCGCATAAAGGCTGGGAAAAACTGCGATGCCGACACCCATCTCAGCCATTTGCCGAATTGCATCCAGGCTGGTCCCCTCGTACTCGGAATTCACGTGAGCCCCCGACGCCTCAGCCAAGGACTGGATAATAAGATTGAGGCGATGGCCATAACCTAGCGTCAGAAGCGTGCGCCCCTTCAGTTCGGACAACGTGATATCACCCATTTTTTGCGCCAGCGGATCATCGGGCGCAGCACATATCCAAAGATCTTCCTGAAACAAAAATTCATGATCCACGTCCGTATGATCTTCAGTCGTCGAGATAACTGTGTCGAAAAGGCCATCATGGAGATGACGCTCAAGATCGATCGTACGTTCTTCGCGCACAATCAGACGCAACTCCGGATGTTCCAAGTGAAGGTGACGCGTCACTGACGGCAAAAGATAAGCGCCGATCGTTGGCAGAACACCCAGGCGGATACGGCCAGTCAGGTCTTGTGCATCGGCTCGCACAACCGATTTGAGGTCTTCTGCATCCCTCAGAATCAGACGCGCGCGGCGGACAACTTCTTCACCTATCGGGGTCAAAAATGCTTGTTGACGTCCGCGCTCGATGAGAACAGCACCCAGCTGCGCCTCCATCTCTGCAATTTGCGCCGACATGCTTGGTTGACTGACATTTGTAGCCTTTGCAGCTTCACCAAACTTGCCTGTGTCAGCAATCGCTACCAGGTATTGCATCTGTCTGAGCGTAGGGCGCATAATATAGTCTTTTTCTATTGATTTGTACTAATACTAATATTGGAACTATTCCTTTTCGAAGACTATTTCAAGGGCGAGCCAAACAGATGGCTTGGATAAAGGAGACCGAAATGACAACCAAAGCCCCTCCCTCCCGACCCACCGGGCAAGGTGGCTGCACAGAGAATATTCTCATAGCCTCAGGTTCAGCCAAACGTGAGGATTGCGCGATGCAAATTGACCGTCGTCTTTGGCGTGCCAGACGCAAGCGCCGGTACTCTCAACCGCTCGGTGCATAGGGAGGTTCTCGTGCTATCTGCCGCAGACTTTGTGATGTTGTTTCCGGCTATCCCTAAATTGGATCCACGGAACACGGCCGAGCGCCCCCAGAACCGGCCTAGAGCTGCAAAACTGCTCACTCCTGTAGAGCCAATCAGTCTCCCGCACCGCTAAGCGCAGGAGGCGCCAACTCCCCCGGCAAGCAACCAATGCTTGCCGGGATTTTTCTGTTTGGAGGCTGATGAAAGAGAGATTGATACAGAGCTGACGAAAGGAATTCTCCGTTTGGTCATCCACGCTAGATCCGGCTTCCCGATCCCCTAAAGCCACGCTAGCGCACCCACATTACCTGTCGGAGATTAGGTGCTTGCGATGCAAGCCAATCGCGGCAACGACAGAAAACAATCGATTGTATTCAGTGTTAGCGACATATTAGAGAGGTATTGGTGTAAGACTTGGACCGCTGTTCCTTAGCTCACCGAGTTGAGTTGAGTTGAGTTGAGTCCCAATCTTGGTTGATTCTGCGGCTTTGCTCCAGGAACAAGTAAGCAGGCAAGTCGAATGACCTGCCTGCTAGTTGAAGGATAAATGACGAGCTAGTCGATTGGCGACAGGAGTTCGGGCGCAGTAACAAGCGTGCGTACGCCGTGAGACTTCGTTTCGTTGAATACATTGCCCTTGGACGCCCACTCATAAAGCGAGTTGATGTCGACGCGGGCGCACGTCGGACGAACACTCCACGTCACCTGCAGTGGCGAGCATGTTGACTGATCATAGCTTGGTCCCGTGGTTGACCCGCGAAAGACAACTGGAGTCCCGGTACCTGCAGGCAAAGCCTTTGGCTGATGAACGCCATTAATGACAGTGTTCTCATATACGTAGTCATTGAAATTGATCGCTGCGGCGTCGTTCACGACGAGAAACGCCTGCGCCTCAACACGCAACGTCGGATTTTGACACGTATCACTCAGACATGAGCCAAGCCCTTCGCCGGGAGAAACGTCACAAGACGAATAGACCCAGTGAACTTCGATCGTATCGCCTGGCTTCACGCCTTTGAATGCGCCTTCACCGGCTGCGGGATCCACCAATTCGGCCTCTGTAAGTTCTGCTGTTTCATTGCACTGGTAACCACCGGCGGGTCCGTCACCGGCATAGACGCTAAAGCCTGGCGCTTTATGTTCAGCGTTGGTGTGAGAATGTATATTGCAGAGGTTCAACGTTTCCGGCTCTGGGGCCAAGGAAAATTTGATCGGGTTGAGTCCGTATACGTTGGCAATATCCCTTGGCGTCTGTGGGCCTGACGCAAGGCACAGGTCAGAAACGGGTGGCGCTTCACTGGACGCGACAGACGGCTCTTCAGACACGACCAATACGTCGGCCTCAGATGTCACGGCGGGCGGTTGCGCTGGCGTCGTACAGCCTGCAACCGCAAACGCAATAAAACTCGCGGCCCCACCCAGACAGATTAAGCGAGATGTCGAAGCTTGCATTGGAAATTCCCCTCGAGAACGGGCGAGCCGTTCGTTGCTGATGCCTAGGGAATTGGATGTCGGGCGTGTTTCTTCAAATCGTTTGATTTAATCGCCCCGATACAATTTTGCTATACCAGCATAAGAGCAGGCCGCTCGAAAGACAGTCCGCCCTCAGCACATGACGCACGCCCGAACCGACTAGAAGCGATCCGACCTCAGGACTTCAACGCGAGATGTGTTCAAGATACCGATGTGCTGATCGAGTAACTCATGCAGTTCCAACAGGACATTCCGGATTGGCACCTCATCACTGATGCAAACGATCACGACCATATCCTGACTTGCAGACAAATCTCTGTCGCGTTGCCATCGACTTCCTCGCCCATATCCGGAAAGAGCCGGCAGCACAGTATAGCCGGATACACCTGCTGTTTCGAGAATCCGACATGCGCGTTTCGACGCCATGCGCTCTATGATCAATTCCAGTCTGATTTTTTCGTACATCATGTCATCGTCAGCCTTGAACCAGATTTGCAAAATAGAGGTAAAGCGGGATTCCGACCGCCAGGTTGAACGGGAAGGTCACACCTAGAGACAGCGTAAGATATATCGACGGCTTGGCCTTGGGCATTGCAAGCCGCATCGCTGCCGGCACAGCAATGTAGGAAGCAGACGCTGCCAATACCATTAACAACGCCATATCACCGGTAGGCAAGCCGAGACACCAAGCGAGCACCCCACCTATCGTCGCAGACACCAGCGGCATATAGAGCCCAAAAGCGAGGGCACTAAAGTCAAGCTGGTGCCATCCCTGACGTAATCCTCTCCCTGCTGAAAGGCCCATGTCCAGAAGGAAGAGGCAGAGAACGCCCTGAAACGGATCAACGAAGAAGGGCGAGATCCGCTCCATCCCGGCTTCGCCGCTGATCCATCCTATTACCAATGCTCCCACCAGGACGACGACCGAAGCGTTGAGCAGGACCTCCCGATAGAGTTCGCCCGATTCAGATCCTGCGACCGATTGGGATTTTTTTTGTCCCCTTTGTACAAGCAGCAGAGCCGTCACAATGGCAGGCGCCTCCATCAGCGCTGCGACGGCCACCATGTAGCCGGAGCTTTCAAGGCCCGACGCCTGGATGACTTGTGTTGCAGCTACAAACGTGACGATGGAAATCGACCCATAATGTGCTGCGGTAGCTGCAGCGTCGATACGGTCGAGCTTGCTGGTCCAGCGCAAGAACGCAAAGGCGATCACAGGCAAACAGAATGAAAGAACAATGCCACCGGCGAAAACTGCCCAAACTTGAATCGAAATATCACTACGTGACATCTCGACCCCGCCCTTCAGGCCAATCGCCATCATCAAATAAATCGCCAACCCCTTCGCAAAAGCTTCCGGGATTGTCATTTGTGATCTCAGCAATGCTGCCGAAAGACCAAGGACAAAAAATAAAACGACTGGCGACAGAAGAGTGGAAAGTATCAAGTCCATTCGGCGCGTAAGCTCCTGTTATATTCCGCCCAAAGAGCGCCTTTGCCTTGTAGCATCCAAAGCGAGTTCTAATTCTGACTGTTGTTGGATGTAGCAGGACTAAGGCCCTGCGTATATTTTTGGCTGCATCCTATCGACACTCACTCCGTAAAAGGTCGAAATGCTGCTAGAGAGATGTCGTTGGATTGAGTGCCAATTGGCTAAACATCAAGTTGCGGCAACTAAACTTTAAAGAACATGCGACACTTCTCTTTCATTCCGACGCGCCTGAAGCTGCATTCTGCCAGACGATGATTACTCGCGTTTTCAAATGGGTTTTCCATTGCCGATAGTTTCAACGACTTCCAGATTACCTGTCACTCAATTTGACACCGTCTCAGGCAATATTGATCCCCCACATTGGAGTCCAAAAAAACGCCCTCTCCGCCTCAGTGATTCCCCCTCATCAATTCCGCAACGGCCAAAGATCGTCTGCCGACCCCGCATAGAAATTCAACCGATCACGAACGCAGCACCGCGCAAAAACCTGATCTTGCCGGATCAATTAGCATGCGCTTGTGAGGGATTCCGTCATCCGCTGGAATTCCCTGCCGATCTTTTCATCGAGCGTACATAACGCGAAATTACGATAATAGAATTCGAATTAATGTCTCAATCTCATAGCTTTTGTTTATATCGCGATGCCACGCTGATGGAGCAGATCCTCGACTTTGTGAAGTGAGTGTGGGAACCGGACTACATCAGCACGTCCACCCGGGTGATCTCCGGCGAGGTTTTGAAGTAGCGAAATGGGTTGTTGGTCATTCCTTAAGGTTAAACACGAGATTCGGTCACCTCAAGCCCGGTTCTCCTGACAACACCCCCCTGACAATGCCCCGTCCGGCCGTCTCAAGGTCGATTCCGCTGACAATGCTTCTACGGCTTCAAACCATAAGGTGGGCGAATACCGCTAGCAGAGCTGCGCACACCATCATGGATGCCAGAAACACCCACGTCTCTTGCGAATTTTTCTCGTTACCAAGTTCCGTACTGACTTGGCCATACAGATACTCGATCACACGTCGCCTCCCCATTCTTCGGGCCAATAGAGCCGCATCGGATTGTTGATCAGTAGCTTGCGTTGCAGCTCGGTTGTCGGTGCAAGACGCGGAATAAGATCAACCAGCTTACCGTCGTCCGGTATTGCATCCTGCATGTTCGGGTGAGGCCAGTCAGTTCCCCACAGAACCCGGTCCTGGAACTGGCCAACCAAGGGAGCTACCGCTTCGACAAAATCATCGAATGGCGGCCCCTGCCTGGTCAGGCGCTCCGCACAACTGACCTTCGTCCAGACATTCGGGTGCGCTGCAAGGAACGTCCGGAATGCACGCATCTCGGCGCCATCAGGTCCATTGCTGACATCAGGCCTGCCCATATGGTCGATCACGATCGTCGTTGGGATCGCTTCCATGAAAGGCGTCAGTTCTGCGAGCAGATCGGCCTCGAAGTAGATCACGACATGCCAGCCGAGGCGCTCAATCCGGTTGGCAACCTCAAGAAACTTGTCCTTCGGCGCATTGTCGACAAGGCGTTTGAGGAAGTTGAAGCGCACACCGCGAATACCGCCTGCATGCAAGACGTCCAGTTCTGTGTCGGATATGGCCGGATCAACCACAGCCACGCCCCTTGCCAGCCCACCTGACTGCGCGATTGCATTCAGGGTGGCGCGGTTGTCCGTACCGTGACAGCTTGCCTGCACAATGACATTGCGCGAGAAACCCAGAGAATCGCGCAAGGCGACCAATTTGTCCGGCCCGGCGTCCTGCGGCAGGTATTTAGCCTTTGGACTGAAGGGAAACTCTGCCTGCGGGCCAAACACATGACAATGCGCATCCACCGCGCCGGCTGGTGGCCGGAAGTACGGTTTCGAAGGCGATTCTGTCCAGCTACGAATTCGGGTCAAGTGAATACCTCGCCATCCATGAGTTTACGGGCCGTCCGCAACAATGCTGAGGACACGACCCCTCCTTCGTCGTCGATTTCGAGTACACAGCTCATCTCGCCGGTTGGGTGTTCGATCGAGACAGTCTTGCGGTTTCCGGAAGGCGCTGTCGTAACCTCCGCGCCGGGGGAGCCCTCCAAAAGACAGGCGGTGGCCACGGTGACGGCTCCAAGCACCCCAATCGAGGCATGAGCGCGATGCGGGATAAAGCTGCGCACCGATACCGCGCCGCCATGCATGGGCGGTGCACAGAGCATAATCTTTGGTACAGACTTTTCAGTCACATCCCCCAGATTCATCATCGGGCCCGCGATGAGCCTTATCGCCTCGATGCGCGCCTTGAGCGCCGTGTCAGCGTCCAGCGTTTCGCGGTCTTCATAGCCTGTCACACCGACATCGTCGGCTCTCAACACAATGCAAGGCATGCCATTGTCAATCAAAGTGCAACGGACGCCCTCAATGAGGTCAACCAAATTACCGGTGGGGAGGAGCGCACCGGAGGAGGATCCTGCGGTATCGCGAAACTCAACAGGAATAGAGGCGTGCGCACCAGGAACGCCGTCGATACGCGCATCACCTTTGTAGGTCACCCGCCCATTCGGCGTTTGTACCAATGCAACGGCTGTTTGGCCGGTGTTGGCCATGTAGATGGCGACGCGCGTTTCATCACCGGTCGGCGTCACCAGCCCGCGTTCAATTGCAAAAGGCGCCACTCCGGCCAGAATATTTCCGCAATTCTGGGCATCGGTGACAATGGCCTGATCGACGAATACCTGGAGAAACAGGTATTCAACATCGATCCCGGGCCGAGAGGACGGCCCCACCACCGCCACCTTGCTGGTGAGCGGATCAGCCCCGCCCATGCCGTCAATTTGCCTCGCATCAGGCGATCCCATGATCGCCAGAAGAAGCTTATCGCGTTCCGATGCGTCAGTGGGCAGATCATCCACGAGAAAATAGCCGCCCTTGGACGTTCCGCCTCGCATCCACATGCAACGGATTCCATCAGGCACAGACTAGACCCATTTCATACCCAGTTCTTTCAGGCGAGGACGAAAATCATAGATGTCCATACCAAGCTCACCAGCTGCCAATCGCTTCCGCTTTTCAACTTCACGTGCTTCTCGCGCTTGCGCCTCAATGAGGACGTCTGCCGCATCTTCGCGCGCGACGACCACAACACCGTCATCGTCTGCAACGATCACGTCCCCGGGATTGATCGAAGCGTCAGCGCACACGATGGGCACATTGACGCTGCCCAGACGTGTCTTTTCTGTTCCTTGCGAAAAAACCGCTTTCGACCAGACAGGGAATCCCATCTCCTCGAGGTCACGAATATCTCGCACGCCCGCATCCAATATCATTCCGCGGCAGCCGCGCACCTGTGCGGAGGTCGCAAGCAGATCACCGAAGTAGCCATCTTCGCATGGACTGGTGGGTGACAGGACCATGATATCGCCCGCCTTCAATTGTTCGATGGCAACATGGATCATCCAGTTGTCCCCAGGCGGCGCCGATATCGTCAATGCCGACCCGGCGATCCGCGCGCCGCGATAAATGGGACGAATACGGCTTGCCAGAAGCCCCTTGCGCCCCTGGGCTTCGTGAACCGTCGCAACCCCGCATGATGCGAGTCCGTCGATCACACTTTGATCAGCGCGTTCAATATGCTGGACGACAATACCGCTCATTGAATGCCTCCCTCTCATTTTAAGCCATTCTACACCCAGGTCCCGAAAGAACCGCATTGGCTCTTCTCGACTGATATAAGTATATGCTAACAATAAACGTATGGAGAGTTCTGCGTACAATTTGCGTCATCTAAGGGCATTCGTAAAAACTTACGAGCTGGGTACGATCCTGGCAGCCTCAAAAGCGGTGCACATTTCACAACCCGCCGTCACGCAGGGGCTGGCCCGGCTGGAAGACCAGTTGAATGCTGCCCTGTTTGTCCGACAGTCTGACGGCATGCACCCGACGCTGGCAGCAGATGCGCTGCATCCACGGGCCCGCATTGCGCTTGAGCTTATTCGGTCCAACCGTGTGTCGCAGACGCAGATTCGCGCGTTTACCGCGCTCGCGAGAGAAGGCAGCTATGTCGAAGCCAGCGCGCGGACCGGTCTGGCCCGCGCCTCCCTCCATCGTGCGGTTTCAGATCTTGAAGCGGCGCTCGGGCAAAAACTCGTCCGCCGGCGGGGGCGCGGGATTGAACTGACAGCGATCGGGCAAGCTGCGGCGCGGCGCTATCGGTTGGCCCTGGCTGAACTCAGCTCTGCCAGCGACGAAATCAGGTCGATCAGGGGAGAGGCCTCGGGTCGGATCTCGATCGGAGCCATGCCGCTGTGCCGGGCGCGCGTCCTGCCAGCCAGCATCGTTCGGTTTCAGAAGGACCATCCCCGTTCCGAGATTTCTGTCGCAGAAGGCTCGCATGTCGAACTGATCGAACCTTTGCGTGATGGCGAACTGGATTTCCTGATCGGCGCTTTGCGTGATCCTGCGCCAGGCCCTGATCTGGTGCAAACGCCTCTGTTTTCAGACCAGCCGGTCATCCTCGCACGCAGCGGACATCCGCTTGGCGCCTGCGCGACATCGGCCAATTTCGATGACCTCATCCGCTATGACTGGTGTATTCCGCAAGAAGGCGTCCCGCTGCGTGACCGCTGGCAGGCGATGTTTGCAGAGGCAGGCCTGACCATTCCGAAAGTTCGGGTCGAGTGCGGTTCGGTCATCGCGATCCGGCAGATCCTCATGAACACAGATTGCCTGACTATTCTGTCTCCGGATCAGGTTGCTGTTGAACTGGAAGCGGGCTGGTTGAAAATTGTCGGTCTTGCGCCGCAAGGTCTCACCCGAACCATCGGTCTCACCCAACGCGCAAACTGGCGACCAACCCCGATGCAAGCGGCGTTCCTGTCGACTCTGAAAAAGGTTTGCGTTGGAACTCCATAATTCGTATTACATTATAGCTCCGAAGAACTTCTGATTGGTCTAGACGTCCTGTGCGTGGCTTTACTCATACGCATGATGGATACAATCGGCATTATTGGCTTTGGCGAGGCTGCGCAGACTTTTACCGGAGATCCGCGCTGGTCGGCAAAAACTGTCGCATACGACATCAAGTTCTCGCAAACGGATTTGCGACCTGCATTGAAGCAGCGCTGCGCAAACCTGGATGTCGAACCGTGCTTTTCGAATAGAGACGCGACCACGGGTGCTCACCTGCTCCTTAGTCTTGTGACCGCAGATCAGGCTTTTGCCGCAGCAACAGAGACCGCAAAATCGCTCACTGCCAACACACTCTATCTCGATATGAACTCTGTCGCCCCTGACAAGAAGCGGGATAGCGCTGCCGCGATTTCGAAGGCCGGCGGGCGGTATGTGGACGTGGCAATCATGGCGCCGGTCCAGCCGGCCTGTCTTGCTGTTCCGCTGTTGATATCTGGCGAACACGCCGCTGACGCTGCTGAATACCTGTCGCTGGCAGGGTTCACAAACATTCGCATGGTCGGATCGCAGATCGGAGATGCATCCGCGATCAAGATGATCCGCTCTGTCATGATCAAGGGAATCGAAGCCTTGACCGCCGAATGCCTTCTGGCAGCCGATGCTGCCGGGGTCATTGATGACGTGTTGGCGTCGCTGGGCGGCGACTGGCCCGAGCGCGCCAACTACAACCTCGAACGCATGCTGGTGCATGGGCAGCGACGCGCCGCCGAAATGGAAGAAGTCTGCGCAACGCTGGAGAGCCTTGGTGTCGAACCTGCTCTCTCGCGCGGCACCGCAGCACGTCAAAGCGCACTTGGTCAGATCGGGTGTGGTACCGCGCCGGACACGCTAACGGCCAAACTCGCGCTGATCAAAGCGAACAACAAGGTGGACGCTGTATGACCCTCATCATTGATTGCCACGGGCATCATACCGTGGCCCCTCAAAAGCATCTCGACTTTCGTAGCGCACAAAAAGCGCGGCTGAAGGATCCGTCGCTTCCTGTTCCAACATACCCGGACATATCCGACGACGAAATACGCGGCGGCATAGAGGCCAATCAGTTGCGACTGGTCAAAGAACGCGGCGCCGATTTGACAATCTTCTCGCCCCGGGCGTCCGCCATGGAACCGCATATCGGTGACGAGGACGTTGCGATCGCCTGGTCAAGAGCCTGCAATGATCTGATAGCCCGAGTCGTGGGCCTTTATCCCGAAACCTTTGTCGGCGTATGCATGCTGCCCCAGACGCCAAAGACGGACATGACCGCGTCCATCACCGAGCTGCGCCGGTGCGTGGAGCAGTTGGGATTCATCGGCTGCAACCTCAATCCCGACCCTTCCGGCGGCCACTGGAGTGCGCCGCCGCTGACCGATAAGTACTGGTACCCCTTCTATGAAGTGATGTGCGAGCTGGACGTGCCCGCGATGATCCACGTTTCCGGTTCCTGCAATCCGGCGTTTCATGCCACCGGCAGCTACTATATTGCCGCCGACACGAATGCGTTCATGCAGTTGATTCAGGGTGATCTGTTCAGGGATTTCCCGAAACTCCGGTTCATCATCCCGCATGGAGGCGGCGCTGTTCCTTATCATTGGGGGCGCTATCGCGGCCTTGCAGACATGCTGAAGCAGCCGTCTCTGGATGGGCATGTCATGCAGAACGTCTATTTCGACACCTGCGTCTATCACCAGCCTGGCATCGATCTCCTGTTCGAAGTCATCGACAAGAAGAACATTCTGTTCGGCTCTGAAATGGTTGGCGCGGTGCGCGGCATCGATCCCCAAACCGGTCAGTATTTTGATGACACGAAACGCTATGTCGATGCGCTTGATCTGTCCGAAGACGATCGCCACGCCATCTACGAAGGTAATGTCCGCCGTGTCTTTCCAAGGCTCGACAAGCGCCTGAAGGAGATGGGCAAATGAGCTTTATCCGCAACCGCTGGTATGTAGCCGCCTGGGATGGCGAAATCGCCAATGCCCCGGTGTCGCGTAAGATTTGCGGTGAGCCGATCGTGATGTATCGCAAACTGGATGGCGGCGTGGTCGCCTTGCGGGACGCCTGTCCGCACCGACTGCTTCCCCTCTCAATGGGGTTTCGCGAAGGCGACAATATTCGCTGCAAGTATCATGGCATGGTGGTGACACCCGAAGGCAAGCCCTGCGAAATGCCGCTCACGCAGGAGCGCGTAAATGAAAAGCTCCAGACACCGGTTTATCCTGTGGTTGAGAAGCACCGCTATGTCTGGGTGTGGATTGGAGAAGCAGAAAAGGCTGACGATGCTCTGGTCCCAGACTTCTGGCCCTGCTCAGCAGACGGCTGGGTGTTTGATGGCGGCTACACGCGGGTTGAATGCGACTATCAGCTGTTCATCGACAACCTCATGGACCTGACCCATGAAACCTATGTCCATATGGGTTCCATTGGTCAAAAGGAGTTGATGGAAGCGCCGCTTGAAACACGTGTTGAGGGCGACAAAGTCTTTCTGTCTCGCTGGATGCCCAACATCGACGCGCCACCCTTCTGGCGCGATGCGCTCAGACAAGACGGCAAAGTGGACCGTTGGCAGATCTGCCAGTTCCTGGAGCCGTGTTCCGTGATCATTGATGTCGGCGTCTCTCCGGTCGGGGCCGGCGACACACTGGAAAGCCATGACAGCGGCGTGCGCGGCTTTGTCATTGATTCGATGACCCCAGAGACAGAGACATCGTGTCACTACTTCTGGGGCATGGCACGCAATTTCGATATCCACGATGCCGGCGTCACAGCACGGATCAAGTCCGGACAGGACCGCATATTCAATGAGGACGTCGAAATCCTCCAGCGCCAGCAACAATCCATTGCTGATAACCCCGACATGAAGCTGCGTGTCCTGTCCATCGATTCAGGCGGTGCACATGCGCGTCGCATCCTAGAGAGGTTAGCGACGCATGGCTGACAGAGTGACAGACTACACAACTGCGTTTGAAGATATTCCCGGTACCCGTGTCTACACGACCAAGCGGGCGCGGCAAGGTTACTGGCTCAACCAGTTCTGCATGAGCCTGATGAAGGCCGAGAACCGTGAGCGATGGCTTGCTGACGAGGAAGCCTATCTTGCCGATTGGCAAATCACGCCTGCACAAAGGGACGCCGTCCTCGCCCGGGATTATAACCGCCTGCTTGATCTGGGGGGCAACATCTACTTTCTCGCGAAGGTCTTCTCGACCGATGGTCTCTCATTTGTACAGGCCGTCTCGACAATGACGGGCATGAGCGTCGATGACTATAAAGCCATGATGGCTGCTGGCGGGCGGTCTCCCGAAGGCGTTCGCTCCATCAAGGAGGGAAACTGATATGGCCAGACTCACTGCTGGAATTGGAACAAGCCACGTTCCCCTGATTGGGGCCGCAATTGATCAGGGCAAAACCGAAGAGGCCTATTTCAAGCCGATCTTCGCCGGATACGACTGGACAAAGGAGTGGATTGCGAAGCCGGAGCACAAGCCGGACGTTGTGATCCTGATCTATAATGACCACGCGTCGGCTTTCGATATGAATCTCATCCCGACCTTTGCGATTGGCTGTGCTGAAGAGTTTCAGCCGGCTGATGAAGGCTGGGGTCCACGGCCGGTACCGGTCGTCAAAAACGACGCTGATCTTGCCTGGCATATCGCCCAGAGCCTGATTCTGGATGAGTTCGACATGACCATCATCAACAAGATGGATGTTGATCACGGATTAACAGTGCCCTTATCAGCAATGTTCGGTCAGCCAACGGAATGGCCGGTTAAAGTGGTTCCGCTGGCCGTAAATGTCGTCACCTATCCGATCCCGTCAGGCAATAGGTGCTGGACACTGGGCGAGGCGATTGCCCGCGCGGTGGCGAGCTACCCCGAAGATATCAACGTTCAGATCTGGGGAACCGGCGGGATGAGCCACCAGCTCCAGGGACCCCGCGCCGGACTGATCAATCAGGAATGGGACCAGAAATTCCTGGACGACCTGACCGCCGATCCGCAGCGGCTGCGCCATATTCCGGCTATCGAATACCTCCGCGAAACCGGTTCGGAAGGAATAGAAATGGTCATGTGGCTGATCATGCGCGGCGCGCTCAAAGCAAGTGCGCGCGAGTTGCACCGTCACTATCACGTCCCCGCCTCAAACACCGCTTTGGGCCATATTGTACTGGAGAACAGCTGATGAAAATTGCGCTTGCAGGCGCTGGTGCCTTTGGAGAGAAACACCTTGATGGCCTCGATGAGATCGACGGCGTCGAAGTTGTCAGCCTGATTGGCCGCACACTTGAGAAGACAAAGGAAATTGCTGATCGCCGCGGCATTACTCATTACGGAACCGATCTGAAAGACGCCCTCGCGATTGACGAGGTCGATGCCGTTATTTTGTGCACCCCAACCCAAATGCATGCAGAGCAAGCGATCGCCTGTATGGACGCAGGCAAGCATGTTGAGGTCGAGATACCTTTGGCAGACAACTGGGCCGATGCGCAGGCCGTGCTGGCAAAACAGAAAGAAACCGGCCTTGTCTGCATGGTCGGACATACGCGCCGATTCAACCCGTCCCACCAATGGGTTCACAACCAGATCGAAACGGGTGCATTCAATATCCAGCAAATGGATGTGCAGACCTATTTTTTCCGGCGCACCAACACAAATGCAAAAGGCGAGGCACGCAGCTGGACCGATCATCTGCTTTGGCATCACGCCGCGCACACAGTCGATCTGTTCCAGTACCAGACCGGCGAGAAAGTCGTGGTGGCCCAGGCCGTCGAAGGTCCCCGCCACCCTGATCTCGGCATCGCCATGGATATGTCGATCCAGCTGAAGACGGAAACCGGCAAGCTCTGCACCTTGTCACTCTCGTTCAATAATGACGGACCGTTTGGCACTTTCTTTCGATATATTGGCGACACCGGGACATATCTTGCCCGCTATGACGATCTGATAACCGGCCGCGACGAGGTCATCGATGTGTCGAAGGTCGCTGTCTCGATGAACGGAATTGAACTTCAGGACCGCGAGTTCATCGCAGCGATCCGTGAAGGCCGCGAACCCAACAGTTCCGTCGCGAAAGTCCTGCCCTGCTATGAAGTGCTCTACAAACTTGAGCAGGGTATGAAGTAGTGAAAACCGATGTCATCATTATCGGTGCAGGTCCATCAGGTCTGATGCTTGGCCATCTGCTCGCGCAAGCCGGTATTGAATCAATAATCCTTGAGCGTAAGTCAGGGGAATACGTCCTGTCGCGCATTCGGGCGGGCGTCCTTGAACGTGGCACCATAGACATTATGAGCGCCCTTGGTCTTGATGCACGTCTCCAGCGCGAAGGGCTTCCGCACGACCGCGTCACGCTAGCCGATGGCGAGCGTTTGATTCACATTTTGGTGAAGGAACTTACCGGCAAACATGTCGTTGTGTATGGCCAGACAGAAGTCACGCGGGACTTGATGGATGCAGCGCCTGAACGGGGGGTGCAGATCATATATGAAGTCAACGATGTTTCACTCCATGACATCGAAAGCGATACACCATTTGTCACCTATCAGAAAGATGGCGAAGAACACCGGGTTGACGCGCGCTTCATCGCGGGATGCGATGGCTTTCATGGGCCTTCGCGCCAGGCCATCCCGCCCTCGGCCGCGTCCTATATACAGAAAGACTATCCGTTCGGATGGCTTGGTATTCTGGCCGATGTGAAACCCTGCTCGCATGAAGTGGTTTATGCCAATCATGATCGCGGCTTCGCGCTTGCCTCAATGCGCTCCAACACGCTCAGCCGCTATTATGTGCAGGTCGGGCTGGAGGAGAAACTGGAAGATTGGTCGGATGATCGGTTCTGGGAGGAACTGGCCCTGCGACTTGGGCCGGAACTCGCGTCGAACCTGGCCACCGGCCCCTCGATCGAAAAGTCCATTACACCGCTTCGGTCATTTGTGTTTGAGACAATGCGTCATGGAAGTCTGTTTCTCGCCGGTGATGCGGCCCATATCGTTCCGCCGACGGGCGCAAAGGGGCTCAACCTCGCAGCGTCCGATATCGCCTATCTCGCCCCGGCGCTGATCGGGTTCTTCAAAAACAAGGCGTCGACAGGGATCGACAGCTACGCCGCAAAGGCTTTGGCGCGCGTTTGGAAATCATCGCGATTTTCCTGGTATTTGACATCCCTGATGCACCGCTTCCCAGAGGGCGGTGACTTCGGGCGCAAAATGCAGGTCGCTGAACTTAGCTATATTGCAGACTCCCGAGCAGCCCAGACAACAATCGCAGAGAACTATATAGGCCTGCCGCTCTGAGATGATGGCCAAATCTTTGGAAGCGAAACGATGACGTTTGAAAACCGACGTCTTACCGGCCTTGATCTTCAGCCAGTTGGCCTTGGCTGTATGCCACTCAGTCAAGCGTAACTTCCAATCCCAACCGAGAATGAAGGCGAGCGCCTGCTCCACCGCGCGCTGGATCTCGGGTACGACCATTCCAACACCGCACGGCTTTACCGACTTGGCCACAATGAGGCTTTGCTCGCATGGATTCTCAGAACACGGCGCGATGAGGTGTCTCACGCATCAAAATGCGGGATCGAATTCGATGCCGGCAAACGGCGGATCGACTGCAGGCTCGCTTCGATCCCTAAAGCAGTGGATGCGAGTATTTTGCCCCTGGGAGCCGATTACATCGACCTCTACTATCTCCATCGCCGCAATTGTCGGTAGCCTGGGTTTTGTCGCAGCGGGACCATATCCATGTCAAACTGGGCACGCGGTCAATTCCTCATCTGGAGGAGCACTTCCCGACGCTCGGTTGTGCAATCCCCGCAGACGTTCTTGAGCAGGCAGGAAAGCTTATCAATCAGCTGACAGTTCTTGGTCATCGCTATCCAGAAGGCATGCGCAGCACATTAGATACCGAAGACTTTCCGGAATAAGTGGTAGTTATCCCACCGCTTCGGCGTCGACACGCTTGATCCGCTTGTGATCGTCCTCAACCATACCACGCTTCCAGTAACTCGAGATATAGAGTTGCTCTTTACCCAGACCGTGCTCAACGCGGAAGAATTGCCGAAGCAACTTCATGGCTTCAAATTCACACGCCACCCAGACATATGCGAGTTCATCAACTTTTGATATCTGGCGCGCAGCGTTTGCGAGTAGCGTTGGATTGGTTCCTAAATCTGGCTCCACAATCCAGTCGACACTCACACCAGCGGGCGCTGAAATCTCTTGCTTATCGCGCGCATCGCGCACGAGAATGATGGCGTGTGCGACAGCGTCATCCGGCAGAGCTTCCAGATTCACTGAAATCGCTGGCAGCGCGGTCATATCACCCACTAGAAGAAAGGGACCCTTTCCTTCGGGCAAAGGCTTAGCTTTCCCAGGGCCTCCGACATTAATTGTGTCGCCGTTTTGTGCGTGAACGGCCCAGTTTGTAGCCGGGCCTGATGTGTCGCCAGATCCGTGAAGCGCGAAGTCTATCTCGATGCCAGCGGTCGATTGGTGGCGAATAGTGTAGGTTCTGACACAATCCTTAGCGTTCAAGAGCTCCGATAGGCGCAGTTTGACATAGCCACCATCCTGGCCCTCCGGAAAACCAGCATAGCCGTCGCCGCCCAAGGTGACGCGGTGCATGTTTGGCGTGATCCGAAGACTGTTTGTCACAGTGAGCGTGCGCGGTTCAGGTCGGGTCATTTTGGTATCCTAGAAATGGTTTCGCTGGGCAACATATTGGCGCTCTGGGCCACGTGCTCGATGTTCAACAAATGTTGCGCCCCCACCCTACCAAAAGTAGAAACTGACATGCTCTCCAATCCCATTTTCACCGAACCTCATCTATAAGGAAAATTGTTTGTTTGTATGGGTTTACATCTAAATACGTGATATGAATGGTTTAACTGTCTGCGTCTTCCGAATGAGACGACCGGCACGTTGTTGATGCTTGGAAGGGGGAGACCACGGCCGATGCGGTTTAAAGGCCTCGATCTGAATTTACTTCTTGCGCTTGATGTCCTTCTTGACGAACGAAGCGTGTCGGCGGCAGCACAACGTCTCAACCTCAGCCAACCCGCCATGAGCGCAGCTCTGAAACGGCTGCGTGAGTACTTCAACGATGATCTCCTTCAGCAAGCGGGCAAACGCATGGTCCCGACACCTCATGCGATGCAGATAAGTGAGCAGATCAAGACCGTTCTTCACGATGTTGAAGCACTTATCTCCAAGTCGACATTGTTTAATCCGAAAACCTCTCAGCGCCGATTTGTCATTACAGCGTCAGATTATATTGCCAGCGTTCTGCTTGCACCTCTCCTTCAGAAACTCTTTCGCATCGCACCCGGCTTGCAGTTCAATATTTTGACGCCCGGCGATTCAACCGAAGCGCAGCTTGACCAAGGAATAATTGATCTGGTCATTTGGCCCAAGTCGCAAGTGTCGGCCAGCCAACCTGACACGCTCTTGTTCATGGAACAATTCGTCGTTGTGGGTTGGGCCGAAAACCCCCTGTTGAGCAAACCGCTCACGGAAGAGGAATTCTATCAGGCCAGTCACGTAATCGTAAAACTCGGACGTGTACGACCAGCATCGATTTCACAAGTCGCAATCGATGCAAGAGGGCGCGAACGAACGGAAGATATTATCGCCTCATCTTTTTTGATTGCGCCTGAACTTGTTCTGAACTCGGCCCACCTGACAGTCATGCATGAGCGGCTGGCACTACGATTTGCCGAGTTTCTGCCGCTCAAGATTGTAGAGATGCCGTTCGACCTCGAACCCATGTCTGAACACTTACAGTACAATGTGGCGCGGGCTACAGATCCGGGGCTGCAATGGTTGATCCAGGAAATCAAAGACCAGGTTCAATTCACTCTGCCGATGGATCAGGATAAATAGCATCAGTTATACATTTAAAACGATCTCCTGTATTTCAACGTCGGGAAGACATTCCATGCCGCACCCGGACATCACACAATGATCCAACCGAAACTCTATTTCGCACCAGGCGCTTGTTCCCGTGTGCCACTCGCTATGCTCGAAAAAACAAGAGAGCGCTTCGATACAGAACTGATTGTCTTCATGCGAGGTGATCACAGGGCGCCCAGCTTTTTGTCGCTAAACCCATCTGGAAGGATCCCGCTTCTACAGATTGGCGATGCGGCGATATCCCAGAATCCAGCGATCTTGCTGTGGCTACATCAACGCTACCCGGACGCGAACATACTTCCGAAGGCAGAAACGGATCTGGAAAGCAGCTTGTTATTGGGCCGCCTGCTCAGATTTTCCGCAGACATCCACCCGCTTGTGACTCGTATCCGTATGCCGCAATTCTTCTGCGACATTGAAGGCGCGCCCGCGCGCGTTGCGCAAATGGCGCAAAAATCGATTCGCGATCAGCTTGCCGACTATGAGACCACATTGTCTGATCAGCATTGGCTTGAGGGCGACGACTGGAGCGCACTCGACGCATATCTGCACTGGGTATGGTTTCGCATTACAGGCGCAGGATTTAGTCCAGACGCTTTTCCGGCCATTGCAGCACATTATCGCAGAACGCTGGACATTCCAGCATTTCAACGAGCTGTGGCGCACGAGACTGAAGCTCAATCATGGCTCGACAAGAACGGTTTCGCTGTAAAGTTCTCCGACACCTAGCAGCACTTTGACACGCAGGACCGGGAAGGCTTAGCAAGCCTAAGCGCAGGCTCGCGTTCAACTCAATGCAGGTCGTCCGCGTGCACGAAGCAGTGCGATCAGACCCACTAAAACAGCAAGTGCCGAATAGACGAGAAGTGTGTTCGAGAATCCGCCTAACTGCTTGGTCAGCGCAACCGCGGTGATCGGGGCGACAAACTGGCCAAGAAAGAACGCACCCTGCCAAAACCCGATACCGCGGCCGCGGACAGTTGGCTCTAGAAGGCTCATGACCCACGTTATAAACGTTGGAATCGAAATCCCCGCACCAACACAAATCAGAAACACAGCAGCCGTCGTTAGCGATACGCCGGGCGCGAAGGGAGACGCCAGGTATCCAATCGCCATCATTCCCGAAGCCAGGGCAATAAGACCCGGCCCGGACAGTTTGGTCTTCAGCAGGCCGAACACAATTGCTCCGATGACGACCCCGATATTTGCGACTGCGCCGACGCCGCCAAGCAGAGCGGGCGTAGGTGCCGTTTTCAGTGCTACGATATCACCCAGTTTGACTACGGAAACATAGAAAAGGATCCCCAAGAAAAGCCCGCCAATCGCGAGGGGCAGAAGTTTGGCAAACGGAAACGGTTCTTTGCTTTCCGACAGAACCTTTGTTTTGAGGGGTTCGAACAGGGCCAGCGTGCAGATGAGTGCCAATGGCAGCGCCATCAGGTAAAGGAGGAACGGCCCGCGTGACCCCAGCGCGGCCCCGAGCGCGCCGCCAACAGCGATCAGTACAATTGCTGCAACGCTAATGGCCGAGACTTGAATGCCCAGCCAGCGCTCACGACGATCACCCTCAAAATAGTCCCCGATCAATGTTGTGGCAGCCGTCATGATTGCCGCTTCGGTGATGCCGAGTGCAATCCGAGATGCGATGATCTGTTTCAGGTCGGAGAGGAAAAACGGCAACACGCCAATCACAGAATAGATCAGCAGGGATGTCACCAACAGTGACTTCCTGCCGACTCTATCTGCAAGCCACCCTGCCAAGGGAGAAAACAGTGCGAGGCACAACGCTGGTACTGTCAAAGCAATCGGAACAAGAAACGCGCTACCTGGAGTATCTGCAAACTCTTTTTCCAAAAGAGGAACAACCGGGATCAAACTAATGATCGCCATCACTGGCATCACGGCGGCGAAAACAATAAGCACTCCGTGCAAGCTTGACGCTTGCTTTGTAGGACTGATTGACTGATCGGACATCCCCATCCCCTTTTGTTTTAATCTTACTGTTTTCGAATGCCCAACAGGCGCAAGCTCTGCTTAGGCACAGCTCATTCAGATTGACTCATGCGTCCTCGCAATCGTTGCCCATTGATGATAACCGATTGGCGGTCAGTTCTATCGTCAAACGTTCACTGATTGCGAGGAACGCAGGCTCAGAATCGCTGCAGGTCTTTCGCGATCGCGATGTCGCCATCGAAGTTCTTCGCTATCTCCGCCTCATAGCGCGCAAGCGATGCGGCGTCTTCTTTGGCTGCGAAATGCGTAACGACAACTTGCTTCACACCAGAGCGACTCGCCATTTCACCAACCTGTTCAGCTGTGACATGATGATCTCGCAAATGCTTGAACACGCCCTCTAGAACCTGAGGCGGAGGTGCTTTTGGATTGTTCGCGTAGGTTCTTTTCATGTTTTCGATGATGAAAGGAACATCCATCATTTCACTCACGAGCAAATCAGCACCTTGAGCGAGTCTTTCAACTGACTCGCTTGGCCCCGTATCACCGGTAAAGACAATTGAGCGGTCAGACAGGTCAAATCGGTAGGCGTAAGACTTGTTCACCTTGGCCGCTTCGGATCCAGCCGGAAGCGTATAATGAGTGTTCTCAACCGTTGTCACTTTCATGCCATTTACGTCGATTGTTGAATCCGGAACAAGTTCGACGACGATTGTTTTCTCTTGTGGCGATGGCGGTGGTTTTGCACCGGGAACAGCATAACCCACACGCATCTCTGGGACCATCGCCGCAAAAAGGCCATCGACCGTTTCGCGCGTTCCAGGCGGACCATAAATCGTGATCGGCTTCTGAGCACTTGTTTGATATCGAAGTCCCAAGACGCCCATTAGACCGGCCGTATGGTCAAAATGAAGATGGCTCAAGAACACAGCATCAACCGACTTGAGGGGAAGGCCGAGTTTTGCGAACTGGCCCGCAGCGCCGTCGCCAACATCGACGAGATAGATATGTTCGCCGTCAATCAATGCATTCGCCGGCTGTGAACGATCATCGGCCAGAAGCGGGCCGCCTTTCGTACCCAGCGTGACAAACTGGTTTTGATATTCTGACGTTTTCTCCGTTGCAGGTTTTTCATTTTGACGTTCGCCCGTGACCGACTCAATTGCATCTGACTGACAAGCCCCAAGCAGCACAGCGAGAGAAACGATGAGTGTCTTATTCAACATAAGAATATTCCTTCACGCTGACCTAAAAGCTCTTTCTGAGACGTACACCGTATGTTTGCGGTGCGCTGGAGATAGCATAATTCAAACCCCGGTTGTTGACATTCGTGTTCAACAGATACCGCTCATCCGTCACATTCCGTACAAAGGCCGACAGTGCCCATGATGCATCATCGGGCGAGAGAGTGGCATCAAGATTCAATGTCGTGTAAGCGTCAGACTTTGTTTCTTCCACGAATGTAAAACTCGTTGCCTGCTCCCCGCGATGAGAAACGTCGGCGGTGAGTGACAATTCGTAAGTCCCGAAGTTGAGAACCTGATTAATGCCAAGATCCAAGCCAAATTCTGGTGAATACAACAAGGATTGACCAGAACAGTCGTAAGTTTCCAGCCCGCCTGATACGCCATTCGAGGCACAGCCAAAACGTCCACGCCCCGGATCAGATAACAGGGTTAGTTCGTCATAGGTCGAATCGAGAAACTGCACGTTTCCGTATAGCGTTGTATTGTCGGCAACTGCCCAAATAACATCGATGTCCAAACCTGTAATCGTTGCATCGCCATTCGCAATTGGGAAGGCTGAAGCACTGTCCAATGTCGTGAAATACGTGACCTGTTGATCTGTATATTGCCAGAGAAACGCCTCAGCGTTGACTTGCAGGGTGTTGCTGAAGAACCGGTTCTTCGACCCAATCGTATAGGCATCAATGAACTCGGAATCATATGTCGGTGCTGCAAGGCTGAGATCAACACCGCCTGCACGATAGCCGCGCTCATACCCGGCATACAGCAAATTGCTGTCCCCCCAATCAAGCTCTGCACCCAATCGATAGGTTGTTTCTCCGAACTCAAGTTCAGAGCTCAAAGCGCCCTCGCCCACATTCACAATTGCGGCAATCTGAGCTGGCGAATTGGGGAAAGCACTCAATCCAGGAATAAGGAAATTATAGACTGGAGGCGGTCCCATCCCTGGGACTGTGGCGACAGAACCGGGCGCGATCAATCCTTCATCCACGAAATACTGAATGAATGCGTCGCGGTCCGATGTAATCGGATGTTCCGGTATCAAGCCAGGAACAGCACAGCCATGATTGAAAGCATTTGCAATGAATGGCGGCCCAGGTGTCAAGAAGTCACCGGCAGCAGGCGCGCCACCACAGAATGTCACGAATGTATCGCTGATACCTTCAACATACTTGCTGTCTTCCGTGTGACGGATGCCAGCATTCAAACGGAAGGTTTCAGTTACATCGAACGTTGCCTGGCCGAATATCGCCCAAGAATCGCCGCCATTTTCGTAGTTTTGAATTGGAGATGCAAAGTTCTGAGCGAAGACCGTGCTCGTCTGGATTTCTTCATCAATGTAGAATGCGCCAACGATACCATTGAGCGGCCCATCAAGGTCCGTCGTGAAGCGAGCTTCTATACTTGTCTGCTCATTCTGTTCATTCGTTTTGGCTGGCGCAAAGCCGGGCCCTACAAATGTATAATCTTGATCAGATTCTCTGAAAGCCGGAATGAACGTGAATGTACCGGCCTCGATGTCGTAATTGATTTCCGCCATGATACCTGTGAACGAGATATCTTGGAACAAATCATCTCCATCAATTGGCCGGAACGGCGCAAATGATGGCGTGTGCAACACGCCCGTACGGATGGCATTCGCCGCATCTGACGTCGGGCCTGAATCGATAGGAACTCCCGATGGCGTGTAATCGAGAAGCGCTCCGTCGTCGTTTCCAAAGACACCAATGAGGTCTCCACCTGCTCCCTTCGCATTGTTTTCGGAATAATCGCCGGCGAAGCGAATTGAAAGCTTCTCGGTGGGCTCAAACAGGATTTGGCCTCGAAGACTAAACGAGTCCGCGTCATTGGTTCCATCATCGGAGTAGCCGTCGCGATTGAGGGAGTTTCCGGAAAGGCGAATGGCAACAGAGTCGGACACAGGAATGTTCAGCGCGCCCTGCAGTCCTACTTTGCCGAAGTTTCCAACCTCGCCTTGAGCATAGCCCGACAGCTCACCAATGATCGGCTTCTGAGGGATGTAGTTTACAACCCCGCCAGTCGCGTTGCGACCATACAAGGTCCCTTGTGGGCCCTTCAAAAGCTCCACACGCTCCAAATCGTAAAGCGATTGACCGGCGGCGCCGCTTGCTCTGCCCAAGTAAACGCCGTCAACATTCTGCGCGACAGCCGCATCCGTAAGCGGGTTAACAGTAAGCGCGCCAACGCCTCGAACAAAAAGACTTGTGAGCGGACCGCCGCCTGCAGTTATACCCAGCGCTGGGGACAGGGCTCCAAGATCCTGAGCGGACTCCATTCCGGTCCGCGTCAACTGATCTTGATCATAAGCCTCTATCGCCACTGCCGCATCCTGTAGCGACTCTTCGCGACGCTGCGCCGTAACCGTGACGGTTTCGAGCGTTCTGCCGGAATCTTCTTCCGCCTTTATTTCATCGGGCGTCGAGCCTTGCTGCGCGACGGCTGGAGCCGTCATCATCAGCGCCACCGCAAAACAAGACACACTTCCTAGCTTGATCGTTTTCATTTGGTTTCCTCCCAAGACCTGCGTCCGTTCGTCGGACATCTGGATTGAGTAGAGCAAAGCCGATGCAATAAAGAAAATTGTATCTATCTATCTAATTGCATCCATATTTTTGATAGGAAGATTGCGGGCGTCATCGACCAAGCGGTCGAGATTTGAGCCAGTTATCGAAGCGCTACCGGTTCTGCGGGGCAACCAAACGGCGTACTCTTTCCGTATGAAGCCGCCTCGCCAAACAAACACGGGGCACCATCGCATCCGCCAAAATTATGCAATGATATAAATTATATCACTTTTACAGATTGATTGTCCGCACTTAGCGTTTCCTTAGGAATGGGAGTGCCGCGCGAGTCGGCGCCCTTTAGAAGGAAACGCCAATTGGGAGAAATCTCATGAGTTGAAACCGCGCCGCCAAACTGAGGCGGGTGACGAGAGTTTCAGTTTTGGGGGCAAAAAAATACAATGAGCTTAATACAAAAACTGTTTGGACGAGCACGTCGGCATCCTGACGAATCCAAACAGAAGATTGAAAGGAGTGCTGCTGTGGCACGTGTAAACGACATTCGCTATATCGGATACGGTGTAAGCGATCTGGAAGCGGAAAAGCGCTTTTATATTGAGAGTTGGAAGCTGGAAGAAGTTCCCAGCACCGATGGTATGGTTTACCTCGTCGCGCCCGGCACAACGGCTTCCTATTCCATAAGATTGCGTCAGACTGATGAGCCCCGCATTGACGTCATCAGCTGGAGCGCGAAAGACCGCGCTGAAGTTGACGCCTTGGTCCCGCAAATCGAATCCGCGGGTGGTAAGATTATTATGCCTCCCGCTGATCTGACGTCGAAAGGCGGAGGATATGGATTTCGTTTCTTCGACCTGAATGGGTTCACGATTGAAGTCTCAACCGATTTCGAAACGCGCGTCCCGGAGACACTAAAGCCGGGAGAGCCTCGGCCGGAGAAGATTAGCCACGTCGTGCTCCACTCGCCCGATCACAAAGCATATGTGGCGTTCTACGAAAGCGCTCTTGGATTCAAAGTGTCCGACTGGCTGGGCGATTTTATGTGTTTCCTGCGCTGCAACGAATGGCATCACCGACTGGCCATCTTGCCGGGGCCGCCGGCCTTCAACCATGTGGCCTATGATGTTCCTGATATCGACGCGATCATGAAAGGCGTCACCCGGCTACGTGAAACAAATGGCGACGTGGTCTGGGGCCCGGGTCGACACACTGCGGGCAACAACGTGTTTTCTTACTACGTGACGCCTGCCGGTTACGCTGTGGAGTATACCTGCGACCTGGAGAAAGTCGATGACGCGACATGGAAAGCAAAAGTTCATCCGCCGAGCAAAGAAGTGATGGACCAATGGGGCTTCGGCGTAGGAGGGCCCACCACCATGCCCGACGCTTTGCCCGATCGCGGCCTGTTCAAGTCAGTGGGAATATAAACATGGCACTGTACGAGTTTTTTCCGAACTACATTTGGAACCTCTCCGTCGCCATCGCTGTCGCCAGCGGTGCTGAACTCGGCGAAATCGTCGACATGTGCCAGCCCATAAAGGATGCCGCCAATAGCGGCGCGGATACGGGCACACCTCAATTCATGGCCGAATGGGCAAAGATGGCCGACAAACTTGCGGTCCTGGCAGAAGAGGATCTGGCGCGCGGCCGCAAGCTGTCTGCCGCCGAAAAATTCCGTCGTTCAGCGCTCTACTATACAACAGCTGAGCGCATGCAAGGCGCGGGGCAACCAGGCAAGGCTGAAACCTTCGCCAAGGCGCAAGATGCTTTTAAGAAATATGTCGAATTCAGCGGTGAGAATATCGAGCGGGTTGAAATACCGTACAATGGCGCTGTTATTCCAGCCCTGTTTATGCCTGCCGAGGGCGTTCAAGGTGAAGCCCCTTGCGTTCTTTATACAAACGGGTTGGACAGCAACAAGGAGCTGCTCCTGTGGAGCTGGCTCCCCCATGCGCTCGCCAAGCGGGGCATATCCTCCCTATGTGTTGATCAGCCGGGCACCGGTGAAACACTCCGGCTTCATGGAATGCCCGCAACACCTTATTCGGAGGAATGGGCGACCCCCTGTTATGAGTATCTTGCGACGCGAGATGATGTAGATGCCGAAAGAATCGGCGTGACAGGCATTTCCCTCGGCGGCCATTTTGCCGCGCGCGCAGCGGCGTATGAACCACGCTTTGCATCCGGCGCCGTCTGGGGGGCAAACCACAATTGGTATGAAGTCCAGATCGGACGTCTCGAAAGTGAGGGCGAGAATCCGGTCCCGCATTATTGGAAGCACGTCTATTGGGTGTTCGGCGCAAAAGACAAAGAGGACTTCTTCAAGAAGATCGAAGGCATGAACATGAACGGCCATATGGACCGGATCAAAATGCCCTTCCTGATCACGCATGGTGAGAATGATCGCCAGATTAACGTGAAGTACGCGCATCAGGCGTTCGAGCAAATGACGAACTCCGCGAAACCAGAATTGAAGGTATTTACGAAGCGCGAAGGCGGCGTCGAACATGTTGGCGCAGACAACATGTCCTTCGGTCGTGACTATATCGCAGATTGGTTCGCCGATACGCTTGGCGGCCGGACCGAGTAAGTCACTGTGGAACCGGAACGATGAGCCTTAGAGATATCCCCACGGTTCATACGGATCCGTTTTCTGCGTCCTTTCTCAGTGACCCGTACGCATTTCACGGGGGTCTCAGGGATATCGGCCCAGTTTTTTGGATCGAACCCCTTGGCGTTTATGGCGTGGCCCGGCACAGAGAAGTGACCCAGATACTTGAAAATCATGCCATTTTCATTTCCAGTCGCGGGGTCGGACTTGCGGACTTCTCTAAAGAAAAGCCATTCCGTCCCCCGTCCCTTCTTCTGGAAGCAGATCCCCCGATGCATACGAGAACACGGGGTCTGATGAACAAGATTGTCGCGCTTCCGGTTCTCAAAGCTCTTGAACCGGTCTGGAGAGACAAAGCTAAGGATCTGGTTTCAGAACTGGTCAAGCGCGATCGTTTTGATGCAGTGACAGACTTGGCTGAGGAATTCCCTATGCGGATATTTCCCGATGCCGTCGGACTCATGGATGAAGGCCGGGAGCATCTCCTGACCTATGCGTCAATCGTATTCAATGCGTTTGGTCCCCGCAACAGGATCTTTGAAGAAGGCATGAAAGACGCAGAAGAAGCCAGCGCCTGGGTCGCTCGGGCCTGCAAGCGCGAGAACCTGAAAGCGGACGGCTGGGGCGAGGCTGTCTATCAATCTGCTGACCGCGGTGACTGTACACATGATGAAGCCGAAAGGCTCGTGCGCTCTTTTCTGTCCGCAGGCGTAGATACGACCGTGAACGGGATATCCAACCTGATGTATGCCTTCACGCAGTTTCCCGATGAGTGGCAGAAGATGGAGGCAAGCACGGGCGCAACACGCCGAGCCTTCAACGAGGGATTGCGCTGGAGATCAACCGTCCAGACTTTCTTCCGCACTGCGGCGGAGGAGACTACGATCAGCGGCGTGAAAATCGAGGAAGGCGCAAAGATCA
Organism: Hyphomonas sp.; assembly: GCA_040216775.1. Taxonomy (GTDB): domain Bacteria; phylum Pseudomonadota; class Alphaproteobacteria; order Caulobacterales; family Hyphomonadaceae; genus Hyphomonas. Next base: position 19,063 of record JAVJOM010000036.1, on the reverse strand, counting down.
TCACCTTCCTGGCCGCTGCGAACCGGGACGAACGACGGTGGGACGCCCCGCATACATTTGACGTTACCCGCAACGCGGCAGGCCACGTCGGATTTGGCCATGGTATCCATGCATGCCTCGGTCAGATGGTCGCTCGCATGGAAGCGGACGCCCTGTTATCAGCGATGCGAGAAAAAATCTCACGGCTGACTGAGAACGGCCCAGCCGTGCCACGGTTAAACAACACACTTTGCTCCATGGCGAGTGTGCCAGTCAAAATAGAAAAGATAGGAAATTGAGATGACAGAAGCGCCATTCCGTCGGATCGTTACGGGACACAATGCGGCAGGCAAAGCCATCATTCAGGAAGACGGCCCGCCACCACGTGTCCAGCGCATCGGGGGTGAAACCGGCCCCATGTTCTACGAGGTCTGGAACACGACCCAGACCCCCGCTCCTATCGAACATGCCAGCGGCGAACCGCACGAGGACAACATTGTGCTCGCACCTCCAAAGAACGGCACACGTATACGTGTTCTCGATATTCCGCCGGACGATCCCAGTTTTGAAAACATGACTGCCGAAGAGCGCAAGGCGCACTTCGCTGAAATTGGTGCGGCGGACGCCGTCGCCGACGATGGGAAAAGCGCCCGGCACGCGCATATGCACCGCACAGAAACAGTTGACTACGGCATCGTCCTGGAGGGTGAGATTGTCCTCATCATGGATGAAGGTGAAACAACTGTTCGCGCAGGTGATATCGTTATCCAGCGAGGCACGAACCATGGCTGGGCCAATCGCACCGACAGGAACTGTCGCATTGCCTTTATCTTGATCGACGGTCAGTTCGACCCGGCACTGGCGTAGCGAGGCGCACCATGAGACTTGCAACACTCAACAACGGCACTCCGGACGGTCAACTGGTTGTCGTCTCGCGCGACAATCAACGTTATCTCGCTGCAACGGAAATTGCATCCAACTTATTGGACGCGATAACGCGATGGTCGCAGGTCGAAAGCGGATTGAACGATCTCACAAAGGCGCTCGAAAAGTCAGACTCTTCCGGACATCCGTTTGATCCCGCGCAAGCGTGTGCACCCCTGCCCCGCACCTGGCAATGGCTGGATGGTTCAGCATTCCCACAGCATGGCGAGTTGATGCAGAAAGCCTTCAATTTGCCGCCGATCGAAACAGACAAACCCTTGATGTATCAGGGCATATCGGATCGCTTCTATAGTGGGACCGACGACGTCCCCTTTGGAAGCGAGGCAGACGGAATCGACTTTGAGGGGGAGTTTGCCGTTATCGTGGATCACGTCCCCATGGGCACGAGCGCCGCTGAAGCAATGACGCACATAATATTTGTTCTTCAGCTCAACGACTGGAGTCTTCGCACCATAGCTCCATTGGAGATGAAAACCGGTTTCGGGTGGGTTCAGGCCAAGCCCGCGTGCAGCGTCGCACCCGTCGCTGTGACACCTGATGAACTCGGACTTGCCTGGTCCGACGGGCGGGTTTGCCTTCCTTTACATGTTGAATGGAACAGCAAACGCTTTGGCGACGCTGTTGGCTCGGAAATGGAATATGGATTTCACGAACTTGTTGCCCATGCAGCAGGCACGCGCGATCTTTGCGCCGGAACGATTGTTGGATCAGGCACGGTCTCAAACAAAAATTACGGTGAAGCGGGTTCATCTTGTATTTCCGAACGACGCGCCATCGACATGATCGAACATGGCGAAATGCGAACTCCGTTCATGGCGTTTGGTGACCGGATCATGATGGAAGCTCGGCACACTGATGGGCGACCGCTTTTCGGCGCGATTGATCAATCCGTGATTCAAGCAAAGAAATAGTACGAGGCATTCAGGACAATGAACATCATCAAAGCGCTGTTCGGCGGCAAAGACAAAGCAACAAAATCATCAGCGGAGGCGTCGATGACCGCTGACGACAAGGATTGGAACATTCTCATCATTGGCGGTGGCATTGGCGGTTTGACGGCCGGCATCGCATTACGCCGAAAGGGTTTCAACGTCGAGATCATCGAGCGCGACCCGGAATGGTCGGTCTATGGTGTCGGGATCATTCAACAGAACAATGTGGTGCGCGCCGTCGCCGAGCTCGGCGTCATCGACGATTATGTCGATGCGGGGTTCGGGTTCGATCATGTCAAGATCTTCCTCCCGAATGGGACAGAGGTCGCGCATGTTCCAACGCCCGCCCTGACCGACAAGTATCCTGCCAGCGTTGGCATCGGCCGTCCTGCGCTTCAGCGCGTCCTCGGCGATCGCGCTGAAGCTTCGGGCGCAAAAATCCGGCTTGGCCTGACAGCGACAACGATAAATGACATGGGAACCCACGTTGACATCGACTTTTCAGATGGATCCAAGGGAACTTATGATCTGGTGATCGGGGCCGATGGCCTGTACTCGCAGACCCGCGACTTCTTGTTCCCGGACGCGCCCAAGCCTGAGTTCACAGGTCAATCTGTATGGCGGTACAATTTCAAACGACCAGACGAAGTCAAAGGACTTTGGGCTTATAACGGAACGCCCGGAGTCGGACTTGTGCCGATGACTGACGACCTGATGTACATGTTCATCACAACTCCAGAACCCGGTCAGCCGCGGATTCCACATGAGGATCTCGCCAGTGAAATGCGCAAGCGCCTGACGCCCCCCTCTCCCCTTTTGCAGGAGCTTGCCCCGCAGATCACAGATAATGATGGCGTGGTCTATCGTCCTCTGGAATGGCTCATGCTTGAAGGGCCGTGGCATAAGGGTCGTATCGCCCTGCTTGGAGACGCCGTGCACGGCACGACGCCGCATTTGGGACAAGGCGCTGGTCTCGCGATAGAGGACTCATTGGTCATTGCTGATGAGCTTTCTAAAGCGGACACACCCGAGGAAGCATTCCGGAAATACCACGATCGTCGTTTCGAACGCTGCAACTATATCGTCAAGAGCAGCCTGGCGATCTGCAAAGGACAATTGGGCGAAGGCCCGCTTGTCGACACCGGAAAGGCTACTGCTGAGTCGATCGCTGTTGTTTCCCAACCGATCTGAGCAAAGCAACCAACGCTCTCGGTCTCTTTCATTTCTGGCGCGATTGGGCCCTCAATCGTTGCGCGCGATAGCTGCTATTTCTGAGAACGCTTTGCATTCAACCCGCTCTCACTGAATTCTAATCGGAGTTCTATTCAGCGCCTTTGCGTGTTTCGAAAGAGAAAGTGAAACGGTCATGAAAATTCGATCCCTTCATCACGTGAGTTTCACCGTTACAGACCTTGAAAAGACACATCAGTTTGCTCAGGACTTTGGCCTCCGAACAGTTGAGAAAAGCGATAGACAATTCGTCATGAAAACAGGTGGTGGCGACGCCTGGTGTTACAAGGCTGTAAAGGGCGATCGCGGCTTTACTGGCCTCGGCTTCCTTGTTGAGAGCGAAAACGATCTCAACGAGGCTATTGAGAAACATGGTGCAACTGAGATTCGCAAGCTCGACACACCCGGCGGCGGAGTAGGCGTGACGCTGTCCAGCCCGGAAGGCATCAAGATTGACCTCGTGCTCGGGATCAAAGGCGATAGCCCGGCGGAAGTGCAACCAGAACTTCGACTCAATACGCCAGCGTCCCGTACGCGATTTGCTGAGCCCCAGGCAACGCGTCCGCTGGGTCCCGCATCGCTTTATCGATTGGGTCATTTGGGCTTATTCGTGAATGACTATAAGAAAAATGCTGAGTGGTTTGAAAAAACGCTCGGTCTGATCTGTACAGACTCGATGCACATCCCCGGCATGCCGCAAAAAACTGTTGTAGGCTTTTTCAGAATTGATCGCGGATCCGAATGGGTCGACCATCATGCCATCTTTTTGGCTGAAGACGAGAGATCTGATCTTCACCATATCTCATTTGAAGCGCAGGATTACGAAGCCCAGTTTCGCGCACACAGATGGCTATTGAAGCAAGGTCACGAGCTCAATTGGGGCGTCGGCCGCCACCCTCTGGGTTGTCATGTCTTTGACGTGTGGTTTGCACCCGACAGATACAGGTTTGAAACCTTCACCGATACCGATCTCGTCAATTCAGATCATGTGCACGGGCATCATGACATATCCAAGCATGAAATGGACTGCTGGAGCGACGAACCCGCCGAAAAATATTTCAAATGAAGCGCGCCAATATCTGGCCTGACGCTAGACAAGGACAACAAGAATGACAAAATTCAATGATGCGACAGGTCTGGCCGAGGGCAGCTTCGGCATCGGCACATATGAGACATCTGGCGGCAAAGTATTTCCCGGACTGGTCCTACCTGACGGGACAGTTTTTGATCTGTCAGACAGATACTATGACACCCATGCGATCTTTTCGGATTGGGACCGCGCTGTTGACGGCATGAATGATCTGGCCGCCACAAAGGGAAAGCTTGAGCTTCGGTTTGAAGACCTGAAACCACTCCCAGTTGTCGCGCATCCCAACATGTTGTGTGCCGGATCGAACTATTGCGCCCACGTTGCTGAGATGATGACTCATAACAAGTTCAATCAGGACCAGCGGGAACCCGGCGAAAGCGACGAGTCTTTCTACGCGCGCAATCTTGCCATCGTCGAAAAGCGTAAAACAGAGGGCATGCCCTTCATTTGGACAGGCCTGCATTCCTCTCTTTGCGGCGCAAATGACAATATCATCCTGCCCCTGATCGGAGAGCATCCAGATTGGGAACTCGAGTTTGGTGTCATTACAAAAAATACTGGCCGCTACCTGAAGCCCGAAGAGGCCGATGACGTCATTGCGGCGTATGTCATGTGCAATGACCTCGGGACCGTTGACGAGTTTCGCCGCACAGACGTGCGGTTCATGTTTGACTGGATGAGCAAGCACCAACCAAACTTCAAGCCGCTTGGACCATTCGCTGTCCCGAAGGAATTTGTCGATCGCAGCAAGGTTAAAATCACGCTGAAACTAAACGGGAAAACCATGCAGGATTGGCCGGTCTCAGACATGATTTTTACGCCTGAACAGATCCTGTCTTATTGCTCGGAGCGGCTAAGGCTCACACCCGGCGATCTCCTGATCACCGGCTCACCGCCTGGGAATGGTGCGTTTCATGGCAACCGCTGGATGCGACCGGGCGACGTCGTTGAGAGCGAGATCACATATCTCGGCCGTCAGAAGAATAATGTGATTGCGGAAGATGCTGGTGGACGAACCTGGACTTACGGTCCGTTCCGGTAAGGCTGCTTTCGCCTTCGGGATTTGGATCCGCATTCTTGTGATTGCCGCATAATCGCGCAGATGATAGCCCAAGGCCATTATGCGATTTGAAAAGCTTGATCTCAATTTGCTGGTTATACTGGACGCTTTGCTCGAAGAGCAAAGCGTCTCTCTGGCTGCCGAAAGGCTCAATCTGAGCCAGTCAGGTGCTAGTGCGGCCTTGAACAGATTGCGGGAGTTCTTTGAAGACGATCTTCTCGTCTCCTCGGGACGAACAATGATACGCACCCCTCGTGGCGCTGAGTTGAAACAACCGGTCAAAGCCGTCCTTTCACTCATCCGTGAAACCATTTTGACGCCTGAGCCCTTTGATCCGTCGGTGTCTGATCGTGCGATATCGATCGCTGCTATAGATGTGGTTTCGCGCGTTTTACTGACGAAGGCCGTTGCGATTTTTTCAAGCGATGCGCCAAATATGCGCTTCAGAGTGTTGCCCTTATCAGACGACCCGGCAGCCATGCTTCAGCGAGACAATGCTGACATCACTATTGCGCTTGATTATCTGGCGGATGCCAACCTCCCAGTTGCGACTTTGTACAAAGATGACTTTGTCGTTATCAGTTGGATTGAAAACCCTCGCATCAATGGCGAAATGACGCGCGCTTTGTATGAAGAACTTGGCCATGTGTCCGTTCACCTCAATCATAATGTCGAGGGCTTTGATGAGACGGCGTTGCGGCGCCTTGGCATACGTCGCAAAATCGAGGCCTTCGCACCCGGATTCGGATCTGTCCCGCGCTTTATTATCAATACAGATCGGATTGCCACTATTCACCGAAGTCTGGCGACGCAGGTGCGCACAACGCTCCCCATCGCGGTGTTCGAGCTTCCCTTTGAATTTCCGACAGTCCGCGAAGTTGCGCAATGGTCTGTAAAAAACACGAACGATGAAGCCGTGCGGTGGGTCGTTGGACGGCTCCAGGAAATAGCCAAAACGCTGGAGAAGCGGGACGAAGGTCTCTGATCCAAAACGTTGCTCAGTCAGATTTCAGACGACCAGATTTACAACCGCCTCTGTTTGACCTGGTCGCTGAACGAACCGCATGGAAACTGCTTGCGCTTCATCTGAAGAATGCCTGCAAAAAATCAAGCTGCTTTCATTGTTGGGTTCCCCGTCAACATAAAGCTGCGTGGTCAGGATCTCTTCCGCGATTACACCAGGCCTGCAACGGGTCCGTTCGCGACCAGGCCATCAGGCACACGTACATGCCTCCAAGCCGAGCAAACCCGCCGCATTCGAGCCCAGAACCCTGGCTTTGTTCTCATCATTCAGCGCCTCGTGAAACTTGACCGGATCAGGCTCCGACATGTCAAAGGGATAGTCTGTCCCCAGACACAGTTTGTCGGCGCCATGCGTCCTTATCAAGGATTCCAATTGAGATTGATCGAAGACCAACGTGTCCAGCCAAACTTGTCTCAAATAGGAAGACGGTTCACGATTAATATGCCTTCGGCAATCCTCTCTTGCGCGATACGCGTGATCCATTCGTCCCCAATATCCAGGCAAATATCCTCCTCCATGCGCCACGCAAAGTTTCAAACCAGGGTATGAATCAAGCACCCCTTCAAAAATCAAATGACTGAGCGCTATCGTCGCCTCGATCGGATTGCCTATAATATTATCGAGATAGTGCTTTGACAGTCTCTGGCCATTCGAAAAGCCAAGCGGATGCATGAAGACAAGTATTCCCAACTCTTCAGCCGCAGCAAAAAAGGGCCGTAGTCTTTCCACGGAGAGTTCTTCACCATCGACATAGGTGCCAATCTCAACGCCTCGCAGACCGAGTTCCCCGACACAGCGGCGCAGCTCAGTGATGGCCATTTCTGTGTTTTGAAGGGGTACTGAACCCATGCCAACCAACCTGCCTGGATGCTGGGCGACCGCGCTCGCGATGCCATCATTGATGGCTTGAGCTGCGGTGCGACCCAGGTCTGGCGGCGCGTAATAATAATACTGGCCTGGCGAGGGGCTAATAGCTTGTACATCCACGCCAAGGCGGTCCATGTCTGTGATACGGTCGTCAACGCTATTCAGCTTTTTTCCGATACCACCGCCAAACATTTTGCCGTTCACCTGCAGGGAATCCTCCGACATGAAGGCCATTGGGTTTGGAGGGTTCGGGATTTCTGCGCGTATCAGCCCGTCCGCAGCCGGAATGTTCAGATGACAATGAATATCGACGACGAGATGCTTTCCGCGCTGTTCAACGGGTATTGGTTGTCGATCATGCCCGCATGTTGCGATGCTTTGTGTCATGCCGGTTGCGTAGCTTCTGCATCAAGCATGGCTTGAATACGCTTTCTGACCTTGATCGCACCTGCGTCAGCGCGAACCAGCATTTCTTTCTGAATAGCCGCTGATTGCTCCAACCGTTTCTCCACGGCTTCGATCGCAATCTTATCCTGCCCCCGGACCACATTGTCCGAGTTGAGCCAAAAGTCGTCCAGCGATGTGTCACCAATTCTGAAATTGCGAGTTGCAAAACCAAAATAGTGGGTTGAATGCTCAGTCTCTGGAGTCATGCCGTGCAGGATATGAAACGGGCCAAGCTCGGGCGGGATGTTTTCATTGCCGTCTATAGATCTAAAGAATCCAAGACCCGTGCGAATAAGCTCGGGTCCATAAAACGCCGTTTCATTTTCAATCCGCGCCATCCCCTCAAACTCTGCGCCCTTCCCATAGACCATCCCAAAGAACGGATTCCATGGCGATACGGTGTCCCTCGTAAAATAGAAAATCCCGTCACGTTCTGAATCTTCATTCTTGGTCTTGGCAAGGGAGTCGCCGCCGGGAAGATGATGGTGAACGTACGGCAAATGGGTCAGATCGAGCAGATTGTCGATGAGCAACTGCATCCGTCCCTCAATATGAAAATAATTGTAAGAGCCGGCATGCCAACCCGGCTGATCCAATCCGAAATCTTCATAGGGTGGGATCAATGCCGGGTTACATTTGTCAGCGTCACCCATCCAGATCCAACAAAGCCAACCGCGCTCTTCTATGGGATATGTTGGTTGGCAAAATCGTGCGCCGGTGCCTTGCGATGGAATTTCGATACATTGCCCGTCATGATCAAATACAAAACCGTGGTACCCGCACATCAGCGCATCCCCTTTGACCTTGCCTTGTGCCAGAGGGAAATACCGGTGTGGGCAGATGCCGTACATTGCGACAACATCACCGTTTTCTTTGCGGTAAAAAGCGACCGGCTTACCTAATATGGTCCGCTCCATAGGCTCGCGGGTGATCTCGTCGCTATAGGCAGCAATATACCATCTATTGCGGACCAACGTTTCCTTGGTTGAGAAAGGATACCCCACATCAAACTCCTATGTAATTCGCGTTCACCGCTTAAGAACGGTCTGCGTCATGCGCTTTCCAAATGCTACCTGCTGGTCGAGGTCAGTGAAAAGCGTTTTGAGTCATTCCACCTATGAGATGGATTCATAGGTCGGCGGTCGGGCTGGCCTGCCCCTTCGAGGTGGTCCGCGCGTTTTATTAGTCCGGCGGTTTCCACGTAGCGGCGTTCATGCTGCTACACCTCCATAGTAAGGCGGTATGAACGCCGCGGGCAAGACGGCTTTTGGTGCCGGTGGTTTGTAGCCGAGCGATGAGTGCGGACGTACCGTGTTGTAGTGCTGTCTCCAGGCCTCGATGAGGACCTTTGCCTCGCGCAGATCATAGAAGATTTCCCTCGCCAGAAGTTCGTCACGGAGCTTGGAGTTGAAACTCTCGCAGTAGCCGTTTTCCCATGGACTTGCTGGCGTTATGTAGAGGGTCTTCACGCCGATACGGCCGAGCCAGTCTCGTAAGGCGGTGGCGATAAACTCCGGACCATTGTCGGAACGTATGTGCTCCGGCGCTCCATGCTGCACGAACAACTCGCCCAGCGTATCAAGCACGTCTCGCGAGTTCAGTCTGCGCGCGACACTGATCGCAAGGCATTCCCGGGTGAACTCGTCGATCACGCACAGCATCCTGAAGACCTTGCCATCATGGGTGCGGTCCTGGACGAAGTCATAGGACCAGACATGACCTTTGTGCGTTGGCCGTAGCCGCACGCAGGAACCGTCATTCAGCCAGAGGCGGCTGCGCTTCGGTTGTTTCATTGGTACTTTGAGCCCTTCACGTCGCCAGATGCGATAGACCCGCTTTTCATTTACATGCCATCCATCGGCGCGGAGCAAGGCGGTGATCCTGCGATACCCATACCGACCGAACCGTTCGGCCAGATGGATGACAGCCTCGGTCAGCGTGCCTTCATCGCCGCGCGGCGTTCCTGGCTTGCGCTGGGTCGAGCGGTGCTGGCCGATCACGCGGCAGGCTCGGCGCTCTGAGACACCAAGCCCTTCCACCACGTGATCGACCGCATCCCGGCGTCGTGAAGGGCTTAGAACTTTCCCCGCACGACTTCCTGCAGGATCTGGTTATCGAGTGTGAGGTCTGAAACAGCCCGCCGAAGCCGAGCGTTCTCCTTCTCCATTTCTTTCATGCGCTTGGCCTGGTCGACCTGCAGGCCGCCGTATTCCTTGCGCCAGCGATAATAGGTCTGCTCGGTAACGCCGACAGCGCGCGCCGCAGCCGCAGCCGTCTCTCCACGCGCGAGGCGAACCTCCACCTCCCGCAGCTTCGCAATGATCTCTTCAGGCTTGGCTCTCTTGCCCATGTCTCAGCTCCATATCTGAAGCCGGAGCTAACTCAAATACCGGACCACTTTTTGGGAGGCAGACCAGAAATGGATATTCTAAGTGGGATGCTCCCATGGTGCCTTCTCATCGCACCCATTATTTTGTTCTTTTGGTTCGCGGCTCGACGCTTCAACACGGCACGCAAGAAATCCCAAAGTTTAATTGACCGGCAACAGAAAGCCTGGCGGTCGCACCGCGTTAGCTACCAATGCATCAAGGAGTGGGCCAGAGAAGACCGGGATGAACTCGTTCGACTTGAATTAGCATCGATGGACTACAATCGCTTGCAAATTAGGGCAGAACGATTCAACTTCGCATCCAAAGGCTTGTTGAGTGTGTGGGTGCAGGCGTTCTTTTTTCTGCTCATTTTTCATGTTTCATTTGTTGCATTCGCAGTAACGATTGGGTGGCTGGATTCGAGTGCTTCCATTCTGCCGTTAGTTTTGGATACAGCTGGCCGAGGTGCCTTTTTTGATTTGATGGAAAGCTATAATTTGGGATTTCATCAAACTGATCCCAGTGCAAAAACGCTACTCTTCAACTCCCACATTTTTGTGTTTCGCAGCGCATGGTCCGTAGTCAGTGGAGCGCTCATATTTCTCGTTCTAGCGGCAAAACACGATGTACTATGTTTGGCGAGATACTTTTTTTTGGAGAAAAACAAGCCTGCGCCAATGAGTTTAGACCAGCAGGCAGACATTCTAGACCCCGGTAGGATGGTCTTGGCTGATCACCTAGAGTGCGATGAGAAAGAGTTGGATGTTCGGATGCGCCTCGGATTTGACACTGATCGGGTTCGAAAGAGAATTGCACAGATCAATTCAAAAATCGCTTCCGCGTAGATGCTCGTAGCAGGTGGGGTTAGTTTTTTGCATTGGACTAGGCACACTGCCTTTAGAGCAGGTGGTTTGGAGCCAAACGTTCTTTAAGAAGTTTGACCTAACGCCCATCTCTGGCGAGTATTTGCCGGTCGGTGAACGCGCCTTCATAGGAAAGACTTGGCCCATTCCTTTTTTGTGGGAAACACTGGCGTTTCTCCGGTTGGGATGTTTGAACTGCGAGGAGATATCTGAGGATATTTCAGATCCGGTACGGCTGGTTTGGAGGCGCATTTCGTTGATCACTATCGGGACTTGGAATCTGGATTGGGCATTTGCTAGCAGCCCTCAGCAGTACTCTGAGGTATTGAACGCCCAGAGAGCGGATTTATGGGTACTCACCGAGACCAGGGATCTCGTTTGCCCTGCCGTGCATCAGAACGCAGTACATAGTCCGCAACGGCCGCGGGACGATGTCCGCAAGTGGACTCAGGACAGCCGTTGGGTGTCCATCTGGTCTCGCTGGCCACTGGAACAGATACCGACCGAGGCAGACCCAACACGGGTCGTTTGCGCACGCGTTTCTCCGTCGGAGATGCAACCATTCCTCATCTATGGAACTGTGCTCCCTTGGAACGGCGACAGGCTTTATCGAAAGCAAGACAAGAGACGCGCAATCGAAAGACAAGTCGAGGAATGGCGATCTCTGATAAAGGAGCACCGTGACTGCTTCTTGATTGTCATTGGGGACTACAATCAAGGTATGTCTCAGCAAAAATCACTGCCAAGTGAGACGCTTCAAGGGGCGATTGAGCTCGGTCTTCAGGAGCTCAATATGACTTGCCTGACTTCTCCGCAAAGAGTCGGGCATTTGTGGCCTCATCAGATGATTGATCATATCTCGGTCCCAAACGAGATCGCGGCCGAGTTCTGTTTCGAGACAGCGTGGCTTGCCGACCCGAAGCTTTCAGATCACGGCGGGATAGTTGTATCCCTTCGGTTGTCGTAATGCATTTGTATGTCCGTTGTTGGCGAGTTCCTGCCAGATGGGCCAGCCTTCCCGAAAGGACGTTCTTGGCCCTAAACGGACAGCCCCGTCGTAAACTTACCCGGCCGATTTCGGCGGTGACGCTGTCGTGACCCGGCAAATCATCCTTGCTACCTGAGCGTTAGCCGGCAAAGCAGCGTATTGTCCTGGACGAGATCGCCGCTCCAGACCAGTTTCGCTGTTGGGTCCCAGTTGATCTGGTCGTAGCCGTCCTTTGGGCTCACGTCTCTTTCAGAGTGCTCCGTCGCATTCGGCCATGCGCTGTCGTCGAAGTCAGCGGACGCCCAATTCGCCGGGATTTCGGTTTCAACAAAACCGCAGGGCCCCTCGCCTGCCACCGGGCTTGTCTGGCTCGCACACGCTTTGTCCATGGGCGCGCGATGCACGACGAGACACCGCATGGCACTGTTTGTGACGCCCAGCACATTACCCGTCGCAGCGTCGCGGAACTGGGCGATCAGTCCGCCATCGCCCATTTGCTGGCGACCCGTGCTGATATATTCGAGGCCGGTATCATTCTCCTTGAAGTCCTTGGCCATGATGGCGACGACAGCAGGCAATTGCGCAGAAAAAGTCTCCGTTTCGGCGTTAAAAGAGCGCTCTGTCGTGATCGGAACGCTGTCTTCCAGAACCTTTTCGCCGTTCACGTACATTTCGAACCAATTATCGACCCAGACCTCAGCCTTTATGCTGTCGGCCACGTTCTGCAGCGGACTGTCCGGAGCCTTGTCCGCCGCGCCTTGGGCGCAGGCGGCCAGGACACTCAGACAAGAGACAGACGCCAGGAGGCACTTCACGCGAAGAAATTTACCAGTGCGGGTCGGATACGTCATCGGCAATACGTTCCTGTTCTTGTTTCACCATTATTGGTGACGGTGCGGGTTTCAAAGGCATAACAGTCGGGCATGTCGGCCCGACGATACCGAATGTAATAGGCTTCACCTTGATAAGTGTAGTCCATGCTGCGGGATCCGTCGGCCTCCTGCGTGAAGATCAGGTTTTCGACGCCGCCCTGCGGAGGCCGGCCCGGTTCGGCGCCGGGGCCGCCTCCCTCAGGCGTCAGCGGCGCTGTGCGTGGCAAGTTGCGAAGATCCTGTACCTCTCCCATCAAGCACTGAACGATATAAGGCGCATCGTCTGATGTGTGATAACGATAGCCAAATGCGTCATCGGGCTGCCCGTTGCACACATCCAGCACGCCTTTCGCGATGGGTGTGCCATCGGGATTTCTGTCCCCATAGATGGGGAAACCGTCATACGCCCATCCGATAATGGCTGCATCGCCCGCATTTTCCATATGCCCGATCATGCAAACGGGTTTGACATGGTAGTGATAGTCGTCGCCGCGGCCTGCATGACCACCGCAAACGTCGAGCTGCTGCGTCTGCAATGTGTCATGCTGTGTCTGGTGATGCAGCAGGTCGTCCTGACTCATTTCACCGCCGCCCGTATAATCAAATATAGGCACACCGTTCACAGCAACGCCGAGGGCCGCATCGCGCGTTTGCGGCTGCGTGCCCAGCTTTGGCGAAACCGGGATCGGGGCCGCATAGGCTTTCGCAGGAACTGGAACCTGCTCATTGGTGCCGACAATCCCTGTCATGAGCTCGTGATCAGGATATGTATTGGAGGTCAGCAAAACATAGTCACCATCGCAAGTGACAGCAACTGAATCGCCAAATCCCGCCTCCTCGACGGATGCTCCCACAGCCGCGCAGCGGTCATTGACGACAGGCGTGTGACTGCACCCAACCGCAACGGCACCAACTGCAGATAGCAAGGCAATTGCGGATAGAGATGATCGGGAAGATTTCCTGTGCGACAGGCTCATATTGAATCTCCGTTTTTCAGTACAACGTTGCAAAACCTACCAAGATTGGTGCGTGAGGAAGATCGTGGATGGCGCTCCTCCATCGTATAACCTTTAGGATTGCGTTCGCGACTAAAAGTTACGTCTCGCGTCACAGATAGCCGAACTCGACGCAAGATTGAACCAATGTTGGGCCGGTCGATCGCGGTATACGAATGTCGTCTTTTGGCGAGTTTCTGCCGCTCGCATCTATAGTCGCGAATGTCTGCAATCCGAAATTTTCAGCCGCTTGTAGCCCGTCACAGGTAGCTTGAAGCAGGGTGGCCGATAGCCCGAGGTGCGCTCACAGCGTGAGCATTTTACCGGGGAAGCAATCGTGCTATATATATCATTATGAGATAAGAAGACGTGACGGCTAATACCGTCATCGAGCTTGAGAGAAGGCGAGGGGCATGATCGGCAGACCGCCGCTGTACAATGCCTGCACGGTTATAGAAGCAAGGATCGAACAGCACTCCGATCCTTGCGAGGCCCGCGAACGGCCGCCCAGGTCTGATGGGTTTTGTTGTTTCCCAGGGCTCCTGGACGGCAAGGGAGGCAACCGATGACAATGAGGCGACGCCTTGAAGGCCTTGAAAGGCTGGAACGCCAGAAACCGCCGTCCAAACCGCAAGGAGAAAGCGCTATTGACGGGCTGCGGGCAATGCTGGGTTTGCCTCCTCAGACTGAGGAAGAACGGAGATCCGAACCGCCTGCGCTTGACCCTTCCGACACGCGTACAGCGGCGGAGAAACTGCAGGCCTTCCTGGCAGAGGCGGCGCGCGAAAGGGACATCATGGAGGGCACCAATGACCCGTAACAACGGCAAGACAACGGGAACCGGGCGCAAGGCTGATGGCAAGTTCACAAAGGGAAATCCCGGCAGGCCGCACGGATCACGGCACAAGACCACGCTGGCCGTACAGGCGCTTCTTGACGGAGAAGGCGAGGCCCTGACCCGCAAGGCTGTAGAATTGGCCCTAGCCGGTGACGTGACGGCGCTGCGCCTTTGCCTCGAACGCATTACCCCGGCCCGAAAGGATGCGCCCGTACTGTTTGACCTGCCAGCAATGGACGGCGCCGCGAGCGCTGCGACGGCGATGGGCGCGATCCTGTCCAGTGTGGCGAGCGGTGGCCTGACACCGGGAGAGGCGAGCGGCCTTGCCGGGCTTGTGGAGGCTTACCGCAAGGCACTGGAGACAACCGAGCTTGAGACACGGCTCAAGGCGTTGGAGGAGAAACAGGCATGACTCTGAAGCACCGCATCACACGCCTGGAAAGCAAATCCGCCCAACCCGGTGGAGAATTTGCTGAGCTTACGGACGAGGAACTGGATGCCCGCATTCTTGCTCTGGGAGGCACATTGGACCAGGCGGGTGATCTCGGTCTGATAGAGCAGCTGACGGCTCTCGGCTTGAGAGGCAACGATGAGTAGTATTGAGCGACGTCTTGAAGTGCTGGAGGAGAAGCGGGCATGACTTTGAAGGGCAGGATTCAGAGATTGGAGAGAGTGGCAGGGCCCTCGATCTTACTGGACAGTGTCTCGCCAGACATGCGTTCAGTTGCTCGCAGGATCGCATTCGTCCTGCACTGCGGCATACAGGAGCCTAGTGGGCCCGCTGCCGAGTCGGCCCTTGCAATTGCAAGAGCGCTAGAGTCGCCAGAGCAGGAACGAGCATGAGCAATATGGCGCGCCGCCTTGTGGCATTGGAGAAGAGGGCGGACCATTGCGCACCGCAAATGCCTGCCTGCATCGTTATATCCTCGGTTGCTCCCGGTCCTGATGGTCCCATCAATCTGGGACCAAAACTGGCGCACATTCTTGCCGGACCCAATGCGGGGATGCAGCTAAGCCGTTCCGACGGCGAGAGCGCCGAGACTTTCCAAGAGCGATGTGATGCCATGGTGGAGGCAAAGCAATGACCCTGAAGCGCAGGATTGACCGGCTGGAACGGGTGAACCCGGCCTTCTATTCCGATGTGTCGGAAATACCGACGCCAATGCTGGAGGCTATGCTTCGGCGAGCGTACAGGGCCGGGGAATGGCCTACGACCTCGGAGGATGCAATTTTGCATCGTCGGCTGGAAGAATGCGGTCGTCAGTATTAGGGCGAGCCGAAGAGAACCTGCGGGATACAGCGGAATGGCTTGAATTGAAGTTGAACTACCTGTCGGTGGCCTTACGGTGGCCAGTGGGTCACAGGTCGGGGTGAGCGATGAAGATCGGACTGTCGATACTTGCTATTGTATTGGCTGCGCTAGTGGTTCTGTTTAGATATTCATCCGCAACGGACACATACGTTTGCTCTGGCACCATTTCATCTGAAACTGAGCCCGACAAAGAAGTAACAGTATTTATGGCGCACGAAAAGTATGCCCCTTGGGTACACCTTTGGTCCGATTCAGACGGCAGTGTGTGGATAGAAGGCAAGGAAGTCTGGACGACATTCTATTCAAATACGCACTCAAATAAGCGCACGCTATTGGTCTATGCCGACGAGAGTGTTGAGGACCTAAAACTGGTGGGACAGTATTCGTTCCTCCAAGATTACTTGACGATCGATCTCGGGTGGCAGCGTTTTCGAGGGAATTGCATTGCTAAATCCGACGCGCTCCAATCGTAAACTCGCTGACCGTCAAAAGCGGGGTGGGTATTTTCAAGAAGAGTGCTCTAGGCAAACTGCAGCTCCTCCGTCGCAACTTCATTTTGCAAGCTCGAAGCACGTTGCAGAAAGAAAGAACACTGCAAGGTCCCCATCGCCTGTTGTGGCTAGGTTCGAAGCATACAGTTTTTCTTGATCTAAACGGATGCTGCCTACCAGCGCGCCAGAAAAGGCGCCAAACAGCCCCCAATATGTGCGGCTAACACCATCGCCGAAGATGTTTGGGGTTACCGTTAAAATGCTACCCATTCCTTGCTCGCTTTGACAAGCAGGCTGCACGGATGCGCCGCAATTCTCGATGCGAATTTTTACCGATCTTGGAGCGTTTTTCCAATTGCCTGTTTCGCCGTCGAAATGAGCGTAGCGCGCTTCCTCCACAACGCATCCGTAATCCGTATCATCATCCAATAGCCAGCAATGGCCTTGTCCCGCCGACAAGCCCGCCAAAGTGCCAATCAACACTATTCGGGTAATCTTATTGGCGAATCCCATATTGCTTATTCCTTCTCGGCTGGCCGGTTTCAGTTGACATACAATTGTGCTTATCTGTCCCGATGGCGCGAGAGAAATCTTTGAAGGTTCCTTCTCTACAGGAAGTCGATGCGCTCGGGCTAATAGTGACTTGTGCGAACCGTGACTGTCAAAGACGGCGTTGGCTGGATCTCCATATAATACCTAAATATGCGACGGTGCCGAGCGTTGCCGCGAATGCCAGATGCCAACTGTGCGGTAGCAAGGGAGCGCATGTCGAAGTCGTTCAGCCGGTTTCGGAAATTGGCGAGCGGCGCGGACTAAGCGGGCTACGCAATATCCAGCACGCTACGCGGTTGAAGAGATACATAGAGGAGCATCCGTTCGACTCAGTGACCCGGACTTGGGTTCGAGCAAGTGGAAAGGTGTCTCATGGACCTGAAGCGCTGGATGGACTGACCTGGGGGAGAACGCGGGGCAGTGGTCCCAATTAAACCCGCGGTTCGCCTTGATGAAGCAGGGCACGTCTAGTTGCGCCGATTGGCAAACGGTGCTCAACTAAATCTAACTGGGAGGGCGACTAAATGAAAATTTCTTATTCGTGCGCTGCGTCGTTTGCAGTCGCTACTTTTGTAGGCCTTAGCGGAACTGCCAGTGCGCAGTCCGGAACCTGCAGTCAATACGGAAATACTGTTTACTGTTCTGATGGTTCGACCGCATCGCAGTATGGCAACACTATATACGGCAGCGATGGTTCCACCGCATCGCAGTATGGCAATACTTTATACGGTAGCGATGGATATACCGCGTCACAATATGGCAATACCATCTATGACAGCGAAGGTGACACGTACTCCACATACGGAAATCAAACCTATGGGAGTGACGGGTACACATCCAGCACCTACGGAAATACTACATACAGTACGTATGGTGACTATGGATACTGAGCCGCTTTCATCGGATCGATTCGTAGAGATCGGTTACGTTCCGGTCCATTCTAAGTCTTCATTGGCGTTTCCGCCGCCTAGAGTGTTGCTTTCGCAGCGTCTGCAACCGTTGTCTAGGCGGGCTGTGCAATCATGCCCTGCAGTGAACACGTTCGAAAACCGGACGATAGAAATACTGGCACCATTCTCGATTAGACTGAGGTGCGTGCAATCAGATCGAGGCAAATTTGATGTGCATGTTATTGCTGAAGGCACGAGACTCGACCTACCATTAGTCCGTCAGTTTGTTACGGTTATGCCTCGGGAAATCTGGAGGAGCGAGGAAGCTCCCGTAATTCAGGTCGGTCTCCCGCACTTTTTTGTATCGGACGTTGAGTGTTTCTTGACGCAAACGCCAGCTTGGGCTTCCGAGAGCAAGAACGTCATTCCTGGAAAGATTATATCAGGCCGTTTCCCGACGCATATCTGGCCGAGAACTCTAAATCTAGCTTTTGAATGGTCCGAACAGAGTGAGGACCTTGTGCTTAAGCGTGGAGATCCTTGCTGCTATTTATTGGTTGAGGGCCCGAATCCAAACCTGCCGGTAAGATTGTTTCCTGCAGCCATGACTGAAGAGCTAAAAGAATACCGAAGTCGAATGGAAGACGTCGTCAAATTCACAAGCGGGTCATTCAAACTTTTCGAAGAAGCGGAAAAAGTTCGGCCAAGCAAGTTGGTATCGGAGATCAAGAATGAATATCTACGCGGATAGTCTTTCGGAACTACGTTACGAGCGCGGTATAGTGTCATTCCTGCTACATGCGGGTGCTACGAAATCTGCAGGAACATATGTGTCGATACCAATAGCTGACTTGTCTGGAATGGTGCGGTTCCTCGGAGCCGAGATGCCGAAGATTTTGGAAGCACACCTCAATTGGGAAGCGAACCGAACAAAACTGGATCTTTCCCCTGATAGTGTCGCCGAGGTTTTAGTTCCGAAACTGCCATTAGGTCCGCTTCTGACGTCTGTTTAAGCTCGACAATACTGTCACTTGGCCCCCTGATTCTGGTCGTCGACCTCTCCACCTGCTACCGCAAAAGACTGCACATAACTCGACCATAAGGATGGGTAGATGGATGGGTAGACTGGACGCCAAAGCCACAATAACTCAAAAAATCAAAGTCTTTGCCGCACAAGGTGGCGGAGAGGAAGGGATTCGAACCCTCGATACGCGTTAACGTATACACCCTTAGCAGGGGCGCGCCTTCAGCCACTCGGCCACCTCTCCACGCGAAGCTAGTCGTCTAGTGAAACCGGAGCCGCACTGCAAGCCCCGGTC
>JAVJOM010000051.1:0-12879 GCA_040216775.1 Hyphomonas sp. | reverse complement strand
GAGCGGTCCAGCCCGCCGCGGATCACATACCAGGCGGCAATCACGATGAGGGCAAAGGGCAACAGCCACAACAGCCACACGGCCTTGGCCTTGGGGCGTGGCGGGGCCGGCGGCGCAATCGGCTCGCCATCCGTCTGCGGTTCATTGTCATTTGTCATGCGTGGGCCTTTTCGGCGAAGACTGGCAAAACGGTGGAAGGGGCGGGCATGGGATCAGGCCTCTCCGAGGAGACGCCGGACATGGTCTTCAAGGTCCAGCTGGCGCAGCCGTTTCAGGCGCTCCACCAGCAGGATGCGGCGCAAGCGCTGGTAGGCTTCGTCAAGATTGTCATTGACGATGGCATAGTCATACCGCCGCCAGTGGCGGATTTCGCGTTGCGCATCCACCATCCGGCGCTCCACCACTTCGCGCGTTGATCCCTCGCGTGAGGCCAGCCGGGTTTCCAGTTCGTCGATGCTTGGCGGCAGGATGAAAACGGAAACCACATCATTCGGCATCTGGTCGTGCAGCGCATCGGCGCCCTGCCAGTCAACGTCGAACAATATGTCCTCGCCGCTTTCCAGCTTGGCAACCGTATCGGCGCGCGGTGTGCCGTAATACTTGTCGAACACGTGCGCCCATTCCAAGAATTCGCGGTTCGCGATCATCGTCTTGAATTCGTCGACCGACTTGAAGTGATAGTGCGCGCCGTCCTGCTCATTCGGACGCGGCTCCCGCGTCGTCACCGACACAGACAGGTTCACATCCTCGAACTCGTTCAACAGCATGTGCGACAGAGTCGTCTTGCCTGCGCCCGACGGGCTCGACA
The DNA here is from genome assembly GCA_040216775.1 of Hyphomonas sp. Classification (GTDB taxonomy): domain Bacteria; phylum Pseudomonadota; class Alphaproteobacteria; order Caulobacterales; family Hyphomonadaceae; genus Hyphomonas. Next base: position 12,071 of record JAVJOM010000051.1, on the reverse strand, counting down.
GGACAAGCATCAGCCCCCGGCGCTTTCCCTTTCGCTCATTCAACATTCGCGGCCTGCTCCTTGAACTGGTCAATCACCCCTTTGAGGCCAAGACCCGCATTCGTCAAATCCAGGCTGATCGATTTTGAGCAAAGCGTATTGGCTTCGCGGTTGAGTTCCTGCGCCAGAAAATCCAGTTTCCGGCCCGCTGGAGAGCCGCCGGCGATCAGGTCACGCGCACCCGCAAAGTGCGCTGCCAGCCGGTCCAGCTCCTCGCGCACATCCGCCTTGGCCGCGCTCAGCGCGATTTCCACGGCGGCCCGGTCCGCATCAACCCGGCCTTCGGCATCCAGTTCATCCAGTTGCTTCGTCAGCCGCGCCTTGAGCAGCGCGGGTTGAGTGTCGGCCAGCTTGGCAGCATCAGCCGCAAAGCCTTCCATCTCGCCAACCAGCCCAGTCATGATGCCCGTCAGCGATACACCCTCGGTCCGGCGCGCAGCGGCAAGATCCTTCAGCGCGGTTTCCGCCGCCTCGGTCAGCAGCTTGATCGCCGCCGCATCCTGCGCCAGATCCCGCAGCGAGCTTCCGCCCGTCTCGACAACGCCCTTCAGCGTCATCAGCGTGGCAATCGCCTCACCCGACAGGCCAACGCCATGGATCGCCTGCGCGGCATCCGTCAACGCCGTCAGCAGCGGCTCGTTGACCGTGACGGTCTCGTCGCCGGCGCTCATGTCGATGCGCAGGGAAACCTGCAGCGACCCGCGATTGAACAGTTTCGATGCCGCTGCCTTCACGGCGCGCTCAATCGCGTCAAAACCCGGCGGTGTATTCACCCGTACATCCAGGCTACGTCCATTGACGCTTTTCGCCTCCCAGGCCCAGCTTCCCCATGCCGCTTCACCCGCGACACGGGCAAAGCCGGTCATGCCCGACAATTCACCCATTACTCAGCCCTCTCCCGCGCGATCTCCTCGCGCTCGTATTTCCGGTAGGCCGCCACATTTCGATTGTGCTCGGCCAGCGTCTTGGCGAAGAGATGCCCCCCTTTGCCGTCTGCCACGAAGAATATGTACTCTGTTTCGGGTGGGTTTAGCACAGCAGCAATTGCATCTCTGCCCGGATTACAAATCGGCGTCTTGGGCAGGCCATCAATCTGGTAGGTGTTCCAGTCCGTCTTGCGGTCAATTTCCGAGCGATACAGCGTGCGGCGCTTGCCGGCCTTGTTGTACAGCGGTTCTCCCTGCGAGACGCCGTAGATGATCGTCGGGTCGCTCTCCAGCCGCATGCCGCGTTTCATGCGGGTAGTGAACAACGCCGCAATTTCCGGCCGCTCTTCCGCGATCCCGGTCTCCTTCTCCACGACAGACGCGAGAATCACCGCCTCGTAAGGATTGGCCAGAAGCAGGCCTTCCTGCCGTTTCGGCCAGAGCGTCTTGAGGAGGTCATCCTGTGCCTTGGCCATCTGGGCGATCAGTTTTGTCCGCGTCATGCCGCGGTGATAGAGATACGTGTCAGGCAATAGACTGCCTTCGGCCACCGGCTGTTCCGGCATAGGCCCGACAAGAACCGGATCATTTTCGATCAGCCGCAATAGCTGCGCCGTCGTACGGCCCTCCGGCAGCGTGATCTTGTGCATCACGGCCTTGCCTTCGATCAGGATGTCCAGAACTTCGCCTAGGCTCGCCTGTGGCTCCAGCGTAAACTCACCGGATTTCAGCGCCGTCTCGGTGCCATCAATCCGCGCCTTCAGGCGCATGATCCAGGCGGACCGGATAATCCCGTCGCCCTCAAGCCGCGTCGCGACGGTGGACATGCCCTCGCCAGGTGAGACAACAAACAGGGTTTCAGCGGGCAGCGGGCCGTCCTTGGCCACTTCATTGCCAAGCCAGATCCAACCAGCGCCTGCGACAGCGCCCGCCAAAATCACAATCGCAACAATCAGCGACAACAGGCCTTTGATAAACTTCATGAAGCGCCTCACACGAATCTGGCAAAGCCAGCCTACATGCCCGCCCCTGCCCGGCGATAGTGGCCTATTTCACTTCCCGGATCACCAGCGACGCATTCGTGCCGCCAAAGCCGAAGCTGTTCGACATTGCTGCGCGCACGCGGCCCTTCTTGGCCTTGTGGGGAATAAGATCAATCGGCGTCTCGAAACTCGGATTATCGAGGTTCAAGGTCGGCGGCATCACCTGGTCACGAATGGCAAGTGCACAGAACGCTGTCTCGATGGCACCGGCGGCTCCCAGAAGGTGGCCGACAGCCGACTTGGTCGATGACATCGACAGGTTCTTGGCGTGGTCGCCATAGGCTCGCTCGACTGCGCCCGCTTCGCCTTCGTCACCTTTGGGCGTCGAAGTGCCGTGGGCGTTGATATAATCCACTTCGGTCGGATCAATGCCGGAATTCTTCAGCGCCATTTTCATCGCGCGATATCCGCCTTCGGCGCCTTCAGCCGGGGCCGTGATGTGATAGGCGTCGCCCGTCAGGCCATAGCCCGAGACTTCCGCATAAATCTTCGCACCGCGCGCCTTGGCATGTTCATACTCTTCAAGCACCAGCACGGCTGCGCCGTCACCCATGACGAAACCGTCGCGATCCTTGTCGTACGGACGCGAGGCTTTCTCGGGCGTATCGTTGAAACTTGTGGACATCGCCTTCGCGGCACAGAAGCCGGCAATCGCGATGCGTCCGATCACAGCCTCGGAACCGCCAGCCAGCATCACGTCGGCATCGCCAAACTTGATGAGGCGCGCCGAGTCGCCGATTGCATGAGCCCCCGTGGCACACGCCGTTACGACGGCGTGATTTGGGCCCTTGAAGCCGTGCTTGATGGACACCTGACCGGAAGCCAGGTTGATCAGTGCAGATGGAATGAAGAAGGGGCTTACCTTGCGCGGGCCATGCTCGTGCAGGGTCACAGCTGTATTGTAGATGGATTCCAGTCCACCGATGCCGGAGCCGATCATCACGCCTGTGCGTTCACGGCTTTCCTCATCTTCAGGGCGCCAGTCAGCATCCTCGACAGCTTCTTCAGCTGCCGCAATGGCGTACAGGATGAATTCGTCGATCCGGCGCAGCTCCTTGGAGGAGACAAACTTGTCCGGATCAAACGCATGGGGGTCGCCTGCGCCACCGCCGCGTCCGTTGGTCCATGGCACCTGGAACGCAATCTTGCACGGCATATCCTCCGGATCGAAGACGTCGATGCGTCCTGCTCCGGATTTTCCAGCAATCAGGCGTTCCCAGGTTGCCTCGCGCCCGAAAGCGAGCGGAGAGACAATCCCGATACCCGTTATAACAACGCGGCGGTCAGACATTCAGGACAGCTCCGTCTTAGACGTGAGCTTTGATGTGGGTCACCGCGTCACCGACGGACCGGATCGATTCCTGCACATCGTCTGGGATTTCGATATTGAATTCTTCTTCAAAGGCCATGACCAGTTCAACCAGGTCCAGCGAGTCTGCGCCGAGGTCATCGATGAAGCTTGCGCTCTCGACAACTTTGTCAGCGTCCACGTCGAGATTATCGACTACGATTTTTTTCACGCGCTCAAGAACGTCAGACATGAATACCTCTCTAGATATGCCCGAAAAGCCGGCTCATTTCTGAACCATTGTGTTGCGCCTAGCACACACTTGACGAAAGCGCCAAGCCCTAGTCGCAACGGTTACTGTAGCGAAATCAGATCATTGCCATACCGCCATTAACATGCAGCGTTTGCCCCGTCACGTAGGAGGCCTCACTGGATGCAAGGTAAACTGCGGCTGCGGCAATGTCTCCACCCTGCCCCAGACGGCCTGCGGGGATGCCCCCCAGAAGCGCCTCTTTCTGGGCATCTGGCAGCCCATCCGTCATGGGTGATTCGATAAATCCTGGCGCGATCGTGTTAGCCGTAATGCCCCGGCTGGCAACTTCCTGCGCGATGGATTTGGTGAAGCCAATCATCCCGGCCTTGGAGGCACAATAGTTCGTCTGGCCCGGATTGCCCGTCACACCCACGATCGAGGTGATGCCGATAATGCGGCCATAACGGCGCTTCATCATGCCTCGTACAGCGGTCTTGGTTAGGCGAAAATAGCTGCCCAGATTGACCTGCAGCACGTCGTTCCAGTCTTCATCCTTCATCTGGATCAACAACTTGTCTCGCGTGATGCCTGCATTGGCGACCAGAATGTCGAGCGGCCCGATGGCTGCCTCGGCGCGGCCCACCAGACCGTCCACGGCATCAGCGTCCGACAGGTTGCACGCCACGATTGCGCTCTCACCCTTCAGTGTGCCTGCCACTTCCTCCAGCACGTTTTCGCGCGTGCCGGAAAGCGCGACCTTCGCGCCGGCGTCTGACAGTGCTGTGGCAATCGCACGGCCAATGCCGCCCGATGCACCGGTAACCAGGGCCGTCCGGCCAGTGAGATCAAACATGGGCTTCTCCCTTGAAAAAGGCTGCGAAGGCTTCGACGTCCTCGGGGGTTCCGAGCGTGAAGCCGTTCAATGATTTTTCGATGCGGCGCTGCATCACGGTCAGCACCTTGCCTGCACCGGCTTCAGCGGTTGCTGTAACGCCCTTGCTGACCATGAACTGCACGCTTTCAGTCCAGCGAACGCGGCCGGTTACCTGATCAACAAGGTTTCGCCGGATCGTATCAGTATCTGTCGTCGGCGAAGCTGAAATATTGGAAACCACCGGCACGACAGGCGCATTGATCGTCACATCTGCCAGAGCGGTCGCCATGGCGTCGGCCGCAGGCTGCATCAGTGAACAATGGAAAGGCGCCGACACGTTCAGCGCCATGGCCTTCTTTACGCCATTCGCGCGGGCGTGTTCACAGGCGGCGTCAATCGCGGCCTTGGAACCGGAAAGCACCAGCTGGCCGGGCGCGTTGTCGTTGGCAATCTCGCAGGCACCACCTGTCGCACGGCCAGCCTCACACGCCGCTTCGGCCTGGGCCACATCTGCGCCCAGCAGGGCCGCCATCGCGCCCTCACCGGCTGCCACGGCGCCCTGCATGGCATTCCCGCGGATTCGCAGCAGGCGCGCCGTGTCAGCCAAGCTGATGGCACCCGCGGACGCCAGCGCCGAATATTCGCCAAGCGAATGCCCGGCTACAAACATCGCATCAGATGCAGAAATGCCGAATCCGGTTTCCAGCGCGCGCATGGCCGCAACACTATGCGCCATCAGTGCCGGTTGGGTGTTCGCTGTCAGGGTTAGCTCGGCGATATCGCCGTCCCACATCAGTTTCGACAGGTTTTGACCCAGCGCAGCGTCTACTTCGTCGAACACCGCCTTTGCGGCCGGAAACGCGTCTGCGAGGGCCTTGCCCATGCCGATTTCCTGGCTGCCTTGGCCGGGAAAGATGAACGCCAGTCCTGTCATCGAGACTTCCTCCAGTTTTTTGTCGTGCCTACTGGGGCTCGCCAATGTGCGCAAGCGCTTGAAATCTCCACCAATATAGGCTTAAGACGCGCCTTCACTCGCAGGGATGCGGTCCTCATTAGCCCGGAATGAGCCGGACGAAGAGGGGCCATCGCCAGTCAGTTTCCCGCTGTCTTGCGCCGCATGCCTCGTTTTTGGGAATAAAAACATGGCACTATATGAGCACGTCGTGATCACACGACCTGACATTTCGCCGGCGCAAGTCGACACGTTTGTCGAAGAATTGTCCGGCTTCCTCAAGGAAAAAGGCGCAACTGTCGGCCGCACCGAATATTGGGGCCTGCGCAACCTTGCCTATCCGATCAAGAAACAACGCAAGGCGCATTATTCGCTCCTGAACATCGACGGCCCTGCCGCTGCGATCCACGAACTGGAACGCCGCCTGCGCATTTCCGACGATGTGATGCGTTACATGACGATCCGCGTCGAGTCGCACAGTGACGAGCTTTCCGCCGTCCTGTCGCGCAAAGAACGCCGTCGCGACTAGAGAGGACAGGAAACATGGCTCAGAAACTGAACATTACGAATATTCCTGCCCGCCGTCCGTTCGGTCGTCGCCGCAAGGTCGACCCGTTCACCGGTCAGAACGCACAGGAAATCGACTACAAGGACGTGAAACTGCTACAGCGCTATATCTCTGAAAAAGGGAAGATCGTGCCTAGCCGCATCACGGCCGTAAACCTCAAGAACCAGCGCAAGCTTGCACAGGCGATTAAACGCGCCCGCATGCTGGCCCTGCTTCCGTTTGAAGTGAAGTAGGAGACACCGACATGCAAGTGATCCTTCTTGAACGCGTCGAACGCCTTGGAAAGATCGGAGACGAAGTCTCCGTGAAGAACGGCTTCGCACGTAACTTCCTCATCCCGCAGGGCAAGGCCCTTCTCGCAAACGACAAGAACCGCGCGCGGTTCGAATCCGAGCGGGAAGCCATTGAACAGCGCAACGAAACAGCACGTGCTGCTGCACAGACTGACGCAGAAAAGCTGGAAGGCGAAATCTTCACGATGATCCGCCAGGCTGGCGACACCGGTCAGCTGTTCGGTTCGGTCACCGCGCGTGACATCGCCGAAGCGGCCACCGAAGCGGGCTTCAAAGTCCCTGTCAGTGGCGTGCGCCTCGACAAGCCGATCAAGGCAATTGGCCTGTATGACGTTTCCATCCGCCTCCACGCGGAAGTGACTGTCACCGTACAAGCCAACGTTGCCCGTTCGACGGAAGAAGCAGAGCGTCAGGCCAAGGGCGAGGACATTGTTGCCGCCCTGCAGGAAGCCAACGCCGCGTTTGCCGACGAACAGGCCAGCGAGCTTAAGGAAGCTGCGGCTGAACTTTCCGACATGATCGGTGGTTCGGACGACGAATAGGCCTCGCTCGCAAGAGCACCCAAAACCAGAAAGCCGCAGCTATCCACAGCTGCGGCTTTTTTTGTGATTCGCTTCGAATAGCTGTCAGATGAGGGGCGCATTGAGCGCGCAATTGAAGTAACATTAACCAATGCCTCTCGACGATCATTCCTCCGAGCCGAACATCATCTCCCCGAACAACCTCTCGGCTGAATCCGCCGTGCTGGGCGCCATCCTGTTCGACAATAATGCCTATCAGCGCGTCGCGGATATTCTGCGCCCTTCGGATTTCTATGCGCCTGCGCACCAGGAGCTCTACGACGTCGCCGCGACGATGATCCAGCAGGGCCGCGTTGCCGATGGCGTCACCCTGCGCGAGCATTTCGAGAAGGCGGAAAAGCTGACCGAGATCGGCGGTGCGCGCTATCTCGAGCAATTGCTCGACAGCGCGGCGTTCGGTCCTGAAGTGTCCGACTATGCCCACATGATCCGTGACCTCGCAATGCGCCGGTCGCTGGTCGGCATTGGCACGGAGCTGAAGGGCCGCGCCCTGACGCCGGGCCCGGACGAGAGCGGCGAACGCCAGATCGAACTGGCGGAACGCCAGCTGTTCGACCTCGCCGAACGCGGCGCAACGGGCCGCGGCTTCACCAGCTTTTCAGAGGCACTGGTCGAATCCCTGAAAATGGCCGAGGCCGCATTCAAGCGCGAAGGCAAGATTGCCGGCATCCCGACCATGCTGCGCGATCTGGACGAAAAACTCGGCGGCTTTCACCGATCCGACCTGCTCGTTCTTGCTGGACGGCCGTCGATGGGCAAAACCTCGCTCGCAACCAATATCGCCTATAATGCCGCTTCAGCGTATCGCGCCGAGGTTCAGGATGACGGTTCGAAGAAAACCGTCGAAGGCGCAGTCGTCGGTTTCTTCTCGCTCGAAATGTCGAACGAACAGCTCGCCACACGTATTTTGGCCGAGCGCACCGGCATCACAACTCACCGCATCCGCCAGGGTGATCTCGACAAGGCCGACTTCGAGCGCCTGCGCGAAGCGACCGAAGAGTTGCAGAACCTGCCGCTCTACATCGACGATACTGGCGGCATCTCGATCAGCCAGCTGGCGGCCCGTGCCCGCCGCCTGCAGCGCTCGGTCGGTCTCGACCTGATCGTGATCGACTACCTTCAGCTCATCACGGTGACCAATGGCAGTGCCAATGCCAACCGCGTGCAGGAAGTCACACAGATTACCACGGCGCTGAAAGCGCTGGCCAAGGATCTCAACGTGCCGATCCTTGCCCTGTCCCAGCTCAGCCGCGCGGTCGAGCAGCGCGACGACAAGCGCCCACAACTGTCTGACTTGCGTGAATCGGGATCAATCGAGCAGGATGCCGATGTCGTGATGTTCGTCTACCGCGAGGAATACTACCTCGCTCGGTCAGAGCCAGGCGCCGATCCGAATGATCCGTCCTCGAACGAGAAATGGACGCAGTGGCGCGCCCGGATGGACCAGATCTACGGCATCGCAGAAGTCATTATCGGCAAGCAGCGTCACGGCCCCATCGGCAAGGTCGACCTCGCCTTCGATTCCAACATCACACGCTTTGGCGATCTCGAACGCAGCCGCCATTTGGAAGACACCAGCGAATAGGCCTGCGCCGACCGACCCGGCTCTAGCTGGGGCGGACAAGCTCGCGCGCCACACGGAAGCCAAGGCCACTTCCTCGCGTGCCGGGTCTGTGAGCGTCGCGGTTAGCCGCACGCAGCTCGTCCGGCCCGTAGTTCCAGGATCCGCCCCGGATGACCCGGTCAGCACAGGTTTGTTTCTGCGCGTCGGCTCCGTCCGTCTCGACACCATGCGGATCGTAGCAATCCTGCACCCACTCCCAGACGTTCCCGGTCATGTCGAACAGCCCAAACCCGTTGGGCGCGTAAGATCCGGCAGGCGCCGTATGGGTCGCGCCGTCATCGCATTCAAACGTTTTCCATTCGGGGAAGGCGCGCTTGGCAGACACATCGGCGGCGTTCGCGAACGCACATCCGACACGCGGGTCTTCGCCCCATGTATAGGCTGTTTGCGTGCCTGCTCGCGCGGCGTATTCCCATTCTGCCTCGGTCGGCAAGCGATACGCCTCACCTGTGCGAATTCCCAACCAACGCGCATAGGCCTGCGCATCAAGCCAGTTCACACACACAACTGGATGGTCAGGCCCCTGAAGGAAACCTGGATCGCTCCAGCTGAGCTCTTGATGGACATCCATCGCTCCCTCTTGCAGCCCCCAACACCCCGCCGCCGGCCTGTAGCCCGTGGCACGCATGAAGGCTTCATATTGCCTAATCGTGACTTCAGTGCGCGACAGGACGAAACTCGGCGTCTCCCGCTCCTGGGCAGGCAATTCATCGGTGTGTCTTGCCGCATTCCACAGCTGGACAGCTTCGAGCCGTTCGGCTTCCTCCGGGCTCGTCCCGATCAGGAATCGGCCGGCCTGGATCGCCACCATGTCGGGGCAGTCCGAGCAGTCGCGAAACACTTCTCCGGGAGAAGGTGCGAATTCCGCGCCCTCACCCTGCGCCATACCGAACGCCGCCTGGCCAGTGACGACCATGACAGCCGTCACGCCGAACACGGTGAGGACCTGCACGCCAAGGCGGCGACCCCTGTCTTTGAACGGCGCAGCGCTCGACACAGCGCGCAAGCCATACCGCGCGGCCCAAGCGGCGAGCCCCAAAGCGAGTAGCGCAAGCATCACCAGTCCGGGACTCCCATGGGGGTGGGTCGCTCCGCCTGCAGGTTCGAGGTGGAAACCGACAAACGTGATCAGCCCGCCGGCGGCAAAATAAAGAAGAGCAGCATACGCCGCCAACCGGCGTCGGCCCGGCCCATCGTCGAGGGCGGCCTGCCAGACGGCGTTTAATCCGAAGAATGCGAGCATCGAAGCGACGGGCCAAGCGAACATGCCCGGATGGGCCAGCGGTGCAGAACCGGCGAGCACGCCGCCAAGGAATGCGCAAACAAGGGCGTTGCCATAACGGAACGCGCTGGCAGCGGGCCGTGCGCTGAAATCCCTGTGTGCGTGAGCGTATCCGAGGAAGGCCATCGCAAGAAGAACGAAGATGTAAGTCCAGTGGGGCTGGGGAGAGAGGTTCGTGTCTACTCCGAGTAACGTGAACACGCGCCCGAAGACCTTGGCGACAAGTTCGACCACTTGTGACACGCCCGGCTGCTCGAACAGCACATCAAAAAGTGCCTGCTTCATTGCAACCAGCCAGACCAGGCGATCGTGCACGAAAATGTGGAAACTATCCCGCACCAACGAAAGGAGAGTCGCAGCGGCGATCAGGATCGTCACGACCTGAATGGCGAGACCACCGAAAAATCTCAGAAACTGACCCATCGGACCTCTCCGTATTAACGCAGCGCAAAATGCAAACCGTGTGCCAAGCAAGGGCACATTCTTGACGGTCATCGCTTATCCGACGCGTCTTTCCGCTGGATCATGATCAGCGCAGTGAATCCTTGGAAAACAAGGCAGAACAGACCGAACCACGTCGGCTGAAACCACCTTTCATGAATTGTGTTAATTTGCGCTTCGTGCGGTTTGACTAGGTCATATCGAACCGACACCGTCTTGCCTACCTTGGCCCCGCAGGGGAACAGGCGCGGGGATGTAACCCTCTGTCGGGCCAACGCGACGAGCCCCCGATTGCTCCTTCAGCGAAAAGCCCCCATGGTGCGGGCAGCGAAATTGAAAAAATGCAGGATGGAAACGCATGACGACCCTCAACAGCGAACTCTTCGAACTCAGCATGTCGGAAAAGGCCAAACCCCTGCTGGAGCGTGTGATCAAGCACCTTGAAGAGAATGTCGCTCCATGGCGCGAAGAGTTCGAAGCGCTGAATGACGAGAAGGAAGACCGTTGGACATGGCACCCGCGACAGTTGGAGCTGATGGAAGCGGCCAAGGCCAAGGCGAAGGAAGCCGGCCTGTGGAATTTCTTCCTGCCGGATGCCGATACGGGCGAAGGTCTGTCAAACCTCGACTATGCCTATATCGCGGCGGAGCTTGGCAAGCACCCTTATGGCTCGGAAACGATGAACTGTAATGCGCCTGACACCGGCAATATGGAAGTGCTGGAGCGGGTCGGCACGCCGGCACAAAAGGAACAATGGCTGAAGCCGCTGCTGGCCGGCGAGATCCGCTCTGCCTATGCCATGACCGAGCCGAACGTGGCCTCCTCCGACGCCAAGAATATCAGCACGACGGCTGTACTCGACGGCGACGAATGGGTCATCAATGGCGAGAAGTTCTACATCTCGGGCGCCGGCAACCCACGCTGCAAGATCATGATCGTGATGGTGAAAACCAGCCCCGATGCTCCGACCAGCAAGCAGCAGTCCCAAATCCTGGTCCCGATGGACACGCCCGGCGTGAAAATCCTGGGCGCGATGGAAGTGATGGGCGAAGACCACGCGCCCATCGGTCACATGCACCTGAAGTTCACAGACGTGCGCGTACCGAAGAACAACATTCTCCTTGGCGAGGGTCGTGGCTTTGAAATCTCTCAAGTGCGCCTCGGCCCGGGCCGCATCCACCATTGCATGCGCTCCATCGGCAAGGCCGAAATCGCACTCGAAATGATGGTGAAGCGCGCCGGAACACGCACGGCGTTTGGCCAGAAGATTGCCAAGCTGGGCAAGAACCTGGAAGTCATCTCGCGCGCGCGGATCGAGATCAACGCGATGCGGCTGGCCGTGCTGCAGGCTGCCAAGGCGATGGATGTGCTGGGCAACAAGGAAGCGCGCGTCTATGTCAGCGCGGTCAAGGCCATGGTGCCTGAAAAAGTGTGCTTGATCATCGACCAGGCGATGCAGATGCATGGCGCAGCCGGCATGTCACAATGGTTCCCTCTGGCCGGCATGTATGCCGACATGCGCCACCTGCGCTATGCCGACGGTCCGGACGAAGTGCACCACATGGTTGTCGGGCGCGCTGAAGTGCAAAAGCACGGCCTCTGGTAGGCCAGCCCTGCTAGCTCGGCCGCGCACGCTGGGCGGGAATGACGGCAACAGTGAAACGGCAGATACAGACGAGCCGGTCGGACTCATCCTTGATGCGGATGGTCCAGACCTGCGTCGTGCGGCCCAGCGCCTCGGCCTTGGCAGTGGCGTAGACGAACCCGTCTTTCACCGGCCGCACATGGTTGGCATTGATCTCCAGGCCGACACCGACGCTCTCGTTTGAATCGAGCGCGAGGTTGGCGGCAATCGACCCGACCGTCTCAGCCAGCGCGACCGAGGCGCCGCCATGCAGGCGTCCGTG
>JAVJOM010000031.1:0-1787 GCA_040216775.1 Hyphomonas sp. | reverse complement strand
GCGTTCGATTACAGGCGATTTGCGCGATGAAGAAGCCTTGAGGCAGGCCGTCGCCGAAGCAGATCCTCAAATCGTGATCCACATGGCGGCACAACCTCTCGTGCGACGCTCCTACGCGGATCCGATCGGTACGTTCGACGTTAACGTGATGGGTACGGCGAGGCTGCTGGACGCCCTGCGCGGCAGAGAGGGGCTTGAGACTGTCCTGGTCGTTACGACCGACAAGGTCTACGAGAATGATGAAACCGGCGCCGCTTTCCGCGAGGACGACGCTCTGGGCGGGCACGACCCCTATGCGGCTTCAAAGGCTGCGGCGGAAATCGTGACCTCGTCCTACGCGCGATCCTTTCTCGAAGAACAGGGCGTGCGCGTCGCGACAGCACGTGGTGGCAATGTGATCGGTGGCGGGGATTTCTCCGAAGATCGCCTGGTGCCCGACATCTGGCGGGCGCTCAGGGCAGGCGAGCCGCTGATGCTGCGCAATCCGCAGGCAGCACGGCCATGGCAACACGTGCTTGATTGCTTGTGCGGATATTTCACTTTTGCACGGGGCCTTACGGAGGGAGCCGCTGTTCCAGCAGCTCTGAACTTCGGCCCTGCGTCCGATGCGCCTGCCATAACGGTCGCCGAACTTGCGGAAGCCGTGCAGGCCGCGCTCGGTGGGGCAGGCTGGAAGCCAGCGAATGATCCCGGTCCACTCGAGATGATGGCGCTCAGTATTGACAGCACGAAGGCACGCGAGTGTCTTGGCTGGAGAGATCGACTCGCGGGAGACCTATGTGTTTCCTGGTTGTCGGATTGGTACCGCGCCCTGAATGCCGGTGCGGATATGCGCGAAAAGACGTTGGCACAAATCGAGGTCTTCGAGACCCTTCACCCAGGAACGACGGCGTGAGTGGGCGGTTTGATATCGAAGGAACGCCGCTAGAGGGACTCTCCGTTGTTCGCCGCAGGCGAATGGGTGACGAGCGAGGCTGGCTCGAGAGATTGTTCTGTTCTGATGAACTGGAAGCCGCTGGCTGGATTTGGCCGGTCGCACAGTTGAACCGGACACTGACTGCGAAGAGGGGTACCGTTCGCGGCATGCACCTCCAGCATCCGCCTCACGAAGAGGCGAAACTCGTGACTTGCCTGCGGGGGGAGGTCTTCGACGTCGCTGTGGATCTCCGTGCGGGCTCACCGTCCTATGGCCACTGGTTTGGTGAACGCTTGTCCAACGACAACGCGTCAAGTCTTCTGATTCCACCCGGGTTCGCACATGGTTTTCAGACGCTTACGGACGATGTGGAAATGCTCTATGTCCACTCGGCCGCCTATGCCCCGGAAGCAGAAGGCGGCGTGCGGGCCGACGACCCGGCACTGCGAATAGATTGGCCGCTGGAGATTGTGGGAAGATCAGAGCGGGACGCGAATTTCCCCAATCTCAAATCGTTCCAGGAAGGAAGCAAGACGTGAAGTGCCGCCATTGTGGATCGCCTCTGAATCTCGTTTTGGTCGACCTCGGATCGGCGCCACCTTCGAACGCCTATCTGTCTCCGGAAATGTTGACCGCGCCCGAGACGTGGTACCCGCTGCGGGTGCTAGTCTGCAAAACCTGCTGGCTGGTGCAGACCGAAGACCATGCCGGGCGCGAGGAACTGTTCGCTGACGACTATGCGTATTTCAGTTCGACGTCTGCGAGCTGGCTTTCCCATTCGAAGTCCTATGTCGAACGAATGACCGGACGCTTTGGACTCGGACCAGAAAGCATGGTCGTCGAAGTTGCAGCCAACGACGGCTATCTCCTG
>JAVJOM010000032.1:0-156500 GCA_040216775.1 Hyphomonas sp. | reverse complement strand
ACCGGCGCCATAGAGTGTCACGGGGGCGCCGTCCAGCTTGGCGGCGGCCTCTTCCAGCGCGCCCTGAACGGTCGGCTTTCCGGGCAGGCGCATCCAGCCCTGATAGGGCCCGCCATGATATTCGATCAGGAGTTTGTAACGGGCCATCGCAGCGCCCTAGCCGAAGGCAGGCGGATACGTCAATTCGCCCGCCTCAGGCGCGCCGGGATTGATGACTTGCGCCATGAAGGCCGGCCCGCTCCACGGCGCTTTGAACGGCGCGGCCGTTTCAGCCGAGAAACCGAAGTTGGGGTAATAGGCCTCATGGCCCAGCACGAAGACAATTCGCTCCTCCCGGCCGCCCAGAATGACCAGCCCCATGCGCACCAGTCCGGACCCGATACCGCGCCTCTGGAGATCCGGCTTCGTGCACATCGGGCCAAGGCCGACAGCCGCCGGTTGCCCATCGATCAGGATACGAAAAAACTCCACATGACCGACGATCTCCTCATGCTGGTGAGCGACCAGCGACAGCAGGCTGTCGCCATCCTTGTGCAGGCGCCGCGTGATCTTGGCCTCCGCCGAATTGCCAAAGCTCGCGCGGTTGAGCGCGGCCACGGTATCCATGTCTTCCGGCCTGAGATTGCGAATCCATGTTTCGGTCATGGCGGACCGATCAGCGACGGCGCTAGCGCATTCCACCAGTCAGACCGCGCAATGAAGGCGCTCGCGATCTGGAGCGGAATAAGAATGCCGACGCAGGTCAGCGTCGCCGGATGGAATTTTCCAAACGTGCGTCGGTCAAACAAAAGGAGGGCGATAAGAAACGGATCCATCACCAGATAGACGGCAATATCGAGGGAGAGCGGATCGAGCCATGGCATTTTCATCGTCCACCGCGTCGCCGCCGGTGCCACAAGGCAGAGGGCCGCCGTGAATGTCAGGCGCCGGTGCCATTCCCTGTGCCGTGTGACGAGCAGGATCGACGCGATCATCAGGCCCGCGAACAGGCTGATGTCAGTCAGATTGAACCAGGTGAATTCATATGGGTGCGGCACATCCTTAGCGACGCGGATTTCGGCGGCGCGCTGCGCCATCCAAAAGCCGAGTGGCACCAGCGCGCCGGTCAGCGCAAATCCCGCAAGGCCGATCTCCCTGTGCCGCGCAATCCGGCAGGTCGCGGCTAGCCGAGTCTGCCAGACATAGAGCGCGATCCAGGCAAAATAGGCCAGGGCGTGCAGGTGGTGCAGCAAATGAAAATTACGCGAGCCGGTCAGCGCAGGCATGTAATAGGTCAGCGGAAAGCTGAGGACGACGATCACTGCCATGACGATGGCTGAGCGATAGAAAAATTGCGGGCGTTCCGCCGCGCTGCGTACGGGCGCAGCGCCGGTTTCGGTCGATGACGATGACATGGACGGTTCCCCTGATCCTTGGCAGGACTATCAATGCCGCCTGTCAGGGTGTCAATCAGCGCTGGTCAAGCCAGAATCGTGCCGGGCGCAATCGGCCTGCCGTTCAGGAACACGCTCGCCGTCATTGGGCCTTTACCGGGGCGCTGCAACTGGGTGATCCGCACCGCGCGGCCATCGCCGCAGGCGATCAGCAATCGGTCATCCAGCACGGTGCCGGGCGCGGCCCCGCCGGATGCGTCGGTCGCTTCGCTCATCAACAGTTTCAGGCGAATGGGTTCTGCTTCGCCTTCGGGGAGCCAGAAACAGGTTGCGGCAGGGGATGGAGAAAGTCCACGTATCTGACAGTCGACCTCCGCTGCCGGCTTCGACCAGTCAACCGGCTGGTCAGCCGCGCTTAGCTTGCGCGCGTAGGAGGCGCCACTCTCCGGCTGGGCTTTCGGCGCGATTGATCCCTCGGCCCATCGCGCCAGGGCGACGGGGGCAAGGTCGGCGGCCAGCTCTGCCAGCCGGTCGTGCAGCGTTCCCGCCGTGGTCGCCGGCGTGATCGGCGTGCGCGCCGACATCAGCACTGGCCCCGTATCAAGCCCGGCATCCATCAGCATCGCGTCCACCCCGGTCTCATGGTCGCCCGCCATGATCGCCCGCTGGATCGGCGCCGCGCCGCGCCAGCGCGGCAGGATCGAGGCATGCATGTTGAGACAGCCAAGACGCGGCGCGTCGAGAATGGCCTGCGGCAGTATCAGCCCGTAGGCGACCACCACGGCGGCATCGAGGCCAAGCTCAGCGAACGCTTCCTGCTCGGGCGCCGTCTTCAGTGATTTCGGTGTGCGCACCTCAAGGTCATGCGCTTCGGCCCAGGCGTGCACAGGTGTCGGCGTCATCTTCTTGCCCCGGCCGGAGGGGCGCGGCGGCTGGGAATACACGCAGGCAATCTCGTGGCCCGCCGCAACCAGTGCGGCCAGTACGTCAACGGCAATCTGCGGGCTGCCCATGAAGGCGATGCGAAGCGGTTGGGTCATGGTGCGGGGGTCTAGCGCGCGGGGCGCTTGCAATAAAGCAAAGATTGACGCGGCAGGATCAGGCGGCGTCTTCCCGGATCTTGCGCAGCTTGGCTTTCTTGACCTTCTCGACAGCGCGCTGGCGTTTCAGGCGAGAGAGATAATCGATGAACAGCGTTCCCTCGAGATGGTCCATCTCGTGCTGGATGCAGACGGCGTAAAGGTCTTCGGCCCATTCCTCGACCTGCTTGCCGTCATAATCGAGATAGCGGATCAGGCAGCGTTCGGGGCGCTCGACCTGGTCGAAAATGTCCGGCACCGACAGGCAGCCTTCTTCATAAGGCTGGGTCTGTTCGACCGTTTCGAGAATTTCCGGGTTCACGAAATAGCGCGGTTTCGGCTCTTCGTTCTCGGGAGCAAGATCCATCACGATGACCCGCAGCGGCACGCCGACCTGGATTGCAGCCAGGCCAATGCCCGGCGCGTCATACATGGTTTCCAGCATGTCATCCATCAGCGCGCGGATTTCGTCGGTGACGCCGCCTTCAACGGGCTTCGATACCTCTTTGAGGCGCGGATCTGGAACGGTGAGGATGTCGCGTATGGCCATGGAGGTGAGATATGAACAGAAGTCCGTTAGGTCAACTGTTGCGGCTCATTCCGCCGCTAGCGCCTTCTTCTTGCCGCCAAAGTCCAGTTCGCCTGTCGGTTCGGTCGTATTCGCCCGGTTTTCGATTTGCTTCGGTTCCGCCAACGCCTTGTTTGGCGGCGCGATTTCCATGTCCTCGAACTTGCGCAGGGTGGGCAAGACACGTTTGTCGAACGACCCCATCGCCGAATTGAAGTGGTCGACCGAGCCATTCAGCGTCTTTCCCAGCTTTTCGATATGACCGAGCATGACGCCCATTCGGCCATACAGCTCAGCGCCGAGTTCGGCCGCCGCCATGGCATTCTCGTTCTGGTGATGCTGGCGCCAGAGGTGCGCAACCGTTTTGGCCAAGGCGATCAACGTTGTCGGCGTGGTGACAATTACCTGTCGCGACATGGCCTTTTCAATCAGGTCTGGTGCTTCCTGCAGCGCCGCCGCGAAGAAGTTCTCCCCGGGAATGAACATGGCGATATAATCGAACCGGTTGCCGAGATTGGACTGGTAGTCCTTGGAGGCCAGCGTGTTGACGTGACGCTGCACGCTTGTCGCATGCGCCTTCAAGTGCAGGATCTTCTGGGCGGGGTCTTCAGAGTCCACAGCAGCCATGTAGGAGGCAAGCGAAACTTTGGAATCGATCACGATCTGGCGGTCGCCTGGCAGGCGGATAATTGCGTCGGGTCGCTGGCGGCCTTCCTCGGTCTCGTCATGCACTTGCTCACTGAAGTCGCAATGGGCGGACAGGCCAGCCTGCTCCATCACATTGCGCAATGTCATCTCGCCCCAGCGGCCGCCCCCCTTCGGCGCGGTCAGGGCGTTGACCAGCTTGCCAGTCTCGGCGGTGTTGCGATGAAGGCTTTCGCCAATCGCTTTGACCTGCTCGGACAGCAGCGACTTGTCTTCGGTTCGAACCTTTTCAAGGTCGTCGACGCGCTTCTTGAAGGCGTCGAAATTTTCGCCGATCGGCTTCATCAGCTCTTTCAACTCGCCCTGAGCACCTTCCCGGTGACGTTTGAAAGTTTCGTCAGCTCGTTCGAGAAACATCGTGTTGGCGCGCTGGAGAACATTTTGCGCCATGTCTGCGAACTTGCGTTCATCGTCTTCGCTGCGCGCCCGAACTTCGGCGAGCGCGATTTCGGCCTGCCGCGCGACTTCGCTCTTTGTGTGCAGCGCCTGCTGGGTGTCGACCAGGTCTTCTTCCGCCCGCGTCAACTCTCGGCGAGACAGGTCGGCCCGTCCCATCAGCGCATAGGAGAAGAAACCCAGGCCAAGCACGCTCAGAAGCAGCACGATGTGCACGATGTCGAAGCCCGCGCTTCCAATGGTAACGATAGGTGTCATTGCGATATCCTGCCACGATTCTCGTGGAACATATCTAGAACGATGTCACCTGTCACGTATCGAAAACGGCGCCTTGACCTCTATCCGTTGGTCGGTGCCCCGGCCAGTTCATTCAGGCTTTCGATCAGGTCGGCGGTAATTGTACCCGTGACCGGCAGCTTGTTGGCCTTCTCGTAATCGCGGATCGCTTTGGCTGTACTGCCGCCAACAACGCCATCCGGTGTGCCGACCTCATAGCCCAGTGCCGATAGCGCAACCTGGATGCCCCGAACCTGCAACGGATTGCCGGTGTTCCAGGGCTGTGCGCCAAATCGGCCATTGCTGATGGCATTGTCACGGGACGCTTCCCAGAACACGGCGCGGGCGCCGGCTTGCTCTGCGGCCTCTGCAGACACCCGGCTCGTCAGATCGGCAATTTTGGCGGGTGCGCCCGGATCGCCATTCTTGCCGGCGACCTGGAACCAGAACAGGGCTTCAGTCAGGTTCGGGCTGATGCCCAGACCCTGCTCGTAAAGAACGCCCAGATTATACTGGCTGTCGACAATGCCGAATTCAGCCGCCTTGCGGAACCATTCGACAGCGCCGGCATAGCTCTGCGGCCCACCCTCGCCCTCAGCCATGAACACCGCGAGATCGTGCATGGCCTTCACATTTCCACCATTGGCGGCTTTTTCGGTCCATTCGCGCGCCTGCGCCAGGTCCTTGGGCACGCCATTGCCTTTCTCGTGCAGCTTGGCGAGGCCGTACTGCGCAATCGGCAATCCCTTGCTGGCAGACTTGCGCATGAGGGCCGCGCCTGAGGCGAAATCACCGGCGGCAATGCGCTCCTGAGCGAGCTGGTATTGAGCAATATGGTTGCCGGACGCTGCGGCGCTCTCAACCGTTACAAAAGGTGAGATGACCGGGAAGCGCGCAACCGGCGCCGCTGCAGCCACTTCGATTGTCACGGGTGCCGGCGCGGCGACGCGCTCGGAAGGGGCGGATACAGACATTACCGAAGGCGGCGTCTCAAACAGGTCCGCCTCGATCACAGCCGTTTCGACCATATCTGCTGTATCAGTTGCCGCTTCCGCTTCGATTACGGCGGCCGCGGCGATTGCGTCTTCGGCAATTGAGGCTGTCTCTGCATCGCCCACGGCAGCGCCCGGATCGACATAGGTGTCGACGGAGGCGGCCACGACAGGCGCTTCCTGCTTGCCGCGAATATAGAGATAGCCGCCCACTGCCGCGCCGGTAATGACGACCGCAGACGCTGCAGCATAAAGGGGCAGTTTGCTCGAACTGGATTTTGCGCGCACGCCGTTGAAGTTCGGTTTGTCGGAACTCCGGCGATTGCGTTGATGCGGTTGCTGGCCCGCTGGGCCCGCCGCAACAATGGCCGCGCGCCGCGCCCGGGCAATATAATCGCTGGTGTCGCCTTCGCGAATGTCGATGGGCTCCTCGAAGGGATTGGGGAAATCGTCAGGCTTTTCAAGGGCCACTTCAGTCGGTTCGACCTTCGGCGAAATCAACTCGAGAAAGTCCTCATCGTCGAAATCGTCAGTGTCGAAAATGTCAGATGCACGGGCTTCCGAATGGCTGTCGTGGACACCGTCAATTCCGTCGAGTTCAGCCAGCGGATCGAAATAGGTTTCCGGGCCCAGTTCCGCCTGTGAAGCCGGGGCGTCAGGCGCTGCTTCGGCTTCTTCAGCCGCGAAGTTCTCAAACCGCTTGCTCAGCATGTCCTCGAAATCGTCTTTGTAAGGTGCCTCCTGGCTTTCAACAGCGGCATCCCAACCGGCGATGCCAGCTTCAAAGAACGCATCGTCGCCGTCCAGCTCATCCGGCATTTCTGCAAAGATCGTATCTTCATCTGCAGATTCGACAGGTTCTTGCGGCGTCCTTGCCACGGGACTCTCGGCGAAGATGTCGTCTTCATCGTCGATCGCGGGCAGGCCGGGTTCGAAGGCGTCATCGTCAAGGGCTGACAGGGCTTCGGGTACTTCTGCAGCAAAGTCTGGGGCGTCCGGCAGTGCGTCAGCGCCAGCCGGATCTGCATAGGGAGGTGAGGTAAACTCTTCGAGGCTTTCCAGCCGCGTGGCCAGGGACGCGATGGCGCGTTGCACAGGTGACAGCGACGCCGTCGACTGGGCTTGCATGTTTTCCAGCCGCTCCGACACGTTGGACAAGGCATCCGACAGGCGCACATCCGTGCGCTTGCGGCTCTCTTCCATCTGCGACGCCATGGTCTTGATGGCATCGTCCTGGCGCTTTTGCAGCCGCGAGGCGGCTGTCGCGACCTGCTCGCCGATCTGCTCGATGGCTTCGGCACTACGCGACTCGCTGTCACTAACGCGCTGGTCAATCTGTTCTGCAAGCGCGTCGATGCGCGTGCCCACGGATTCGCCAAGGCGTTCGACTTCTTCACGGATCGCTTCACCGGCAGCCGCATCATCGCGGGCTTCGACGTCGCTGATGCGCTGATCAAAGCTTGAGGACATCCGACCGATCTGGCTGGACACCGTTTCCATGCTGCGGGTTTGCCGTTCCTCGGTCGCCACGAGGCGTTTCTGCACGTCCGTGACGTCTGTCGCGAGAGTCTTGAACGCGTCATTGTCCTGAATGTTGGCGGCGCGGGAGATTTCGTGAGCGAGTTCGTTCCGGGTCTGGTCAACTGTTTCGCGCAGGGATTTGGTCAGGTCGTCAAAGCGGGCTTCGAATTCTTCGCGCAGCTTTGTAGCGAGTTCCGGATCAACAGACCCGGCCAGCGCTTCGACGCGGTTGTCGAGGTGATTGAATGTGGCTTCCAGGCTCTGCAGCGCGGCGTCTGTTGTCGTCTCGGCGCGGTTGAGGCGTTCCTGGATACGCAGCAGCGTGCTTTCCATCGAATCCAGCGCGCCGGAGACGTCAGATTCAACTGCCGTGAGCCGTTCTTCACCCTCGTCGACCTTGGTGAAACGCTCCTTCACGTCGTCTTCAAGCGCGTTGATGCGTGTCGACAGTTCGCGGGTTGCGCCTTCGGAGCGCTTTTCGGCCTGTTCGACTGCGCGTTCAACGCGTGCGGCGGCGTCTGACAGCTTCGACTCAACCCGTGTTTCCACGCCTTCGACCCGGTCGGTCAGGTCGGCAAACCCGGCTTCCACCCGACCCTTGATGGCCTGGGATTCATTCTGGGCGAGTTCGCCTTCTTCATTGATATGGTTCGCCAGCTTGCCGAGCGCCTGCTCCAGAGACTTGAGCGCTTCCAGGTTCTGCTTGGCTGTATCGTCCTGCTCAAGTCGGCGGACCTTGGACTGGAGCGCTTCATAGGTGTCGCGGATCTCGTCCATCAGGCTTTCGACATGGCCGACGACGGCATTGCTGTTGCCTTCGGCCTGTTCCAGCTTGGCCACGAGGCCAAGAACCGTGTGGTCCATACCCGTAATTGCCAGTGTCGAGCGGGCTTCTGCTGCTTCGATGCGACGGGTCAGGCGGTCAAGAGTGTTAGAGGCTGCCTCCGGGCGGGGGCGCGGCGTGCGGAACAGCGACGAGATTTCGTTGTGCTGTTCTTCTTCATCGGCCATCAGCAGTCGGTTCAGGTATTCGCCAAGCGTAAGACCTTCCGCGCTGGCGGCTTCACGCGCGGCATCGCGTGCGCGTTGGTCAATGCCTTTGACACTCCAGGGCCCTGTCTGGTTCATCCCGGGTCTCTCCTCACGCGGCCCGCAAAGTTAACGCTGCGGGCAGATTCGTTCACATATTCCTACGGTGATGACAGCCTGGGTCTTAAAGCGAGGTTAAAGGTAAATATTTTCGCGTAATCTGGTAACGGATAAGCCTATCGTATTTACCATAGGGAATGTTTCCGCGTACGTTCGCGTAAACTTGACGTTGACGTTCGCGGAAGCCTTGGTCTAAGCTCTTTGAATGCATCACAAGACATCACACATTTCCGCCGCCGACAGCCGCACCTTCACGATTTCCGAGCTTGCCCGGGAATATGGTGTGACGCCGCGTGCCCTTCGCTTCTATGAAGACAAGGACATGCTGCATCCGGCGCGCGATGGCATGACCCGTGTCTATTCGAACCGGGATCGTGCTCGCCTCACGATTATCGTACGCCTCAAGCGTCTCGGCCTTCCCTTGGCGGATATCCGTGAAATCCTTGACCTTTACGTGTTGGACGACGGTGAGCGAGCTCAGAAATACATGATGCTCGACAAGTTCCGCAAGCAGGTCAAAGAGCTGGAAGTCCAGCGCGAAGACATCGATACGGCGCTGACAGAGCTTCGAAAGGGCATTATCTGGCTGGAAGAACTGATCCAGAAAGTCGGCCCGAACGAAGAGGGCAAGCGCCAGGTTGCTGCGTATGAAGCGGTCGCGCGCCGCCAGCTCGACGAAGTCTGATCCCACTTATTTCTTGAGTCCTGGCAACTGGAACGACCTTTCTAGAACTTGTGTCTAGAACGGCGTCAGTTGCCATTTTTGTTTACAAGGAAGCTCAATCAATGCCCCGTTACGACGCCCCTGTCCGCGACATGCAATTCATTCTGCATGAAATTCTCCAGCTGCAGAACCATTCCAACCTTCCCGGATTCGAGGAAGCGACGCCTGACCTGATCGACGCGATCCTTGAGGAGGGCGGCAAGTTCGCCAAGGAAGTGCTGTTCCCGCTCAATCACGTTGGTGACGTTCAGGGCTGCAAGCGCCATGATGACGCGAGCGTAAAGACGCCAGACGGATTCCCGGATGCCTATCGCGCGCTGGTCGAAAATGGCTGGCCGCTGCTATCAAAAGACCCGGCCGTAGGTGGGCAAGGGCTTCCGCACGTTGTCAATCTGGCCTGGAGCGAGATGATCTCGTCCGCCAACATGGCTTTTGGCATGTATCCCGGCCTCACATCGGGCGCCTATGAGGCGCTGATGGCAGGAGGCTCTGATGAACAGCGCAAGATGTACGGTCCGAAAATGGCCAGCGCCGAATGGGCAGGCACAATGAACCTGACCGAGCCGCAGTGCGGCACCGATCTCGGCCTGATCAAGACCAAGGCCGCGCCCCAGGCCGATGGCAGCTACAAGATTACCGGCCAGAAGATCTGGATTTCGGGCGGCGAACAGGACCTCACAGAAAACATCATTCACCTTGTGCTTGCCCGGATCGAGGGCGGCCCGGAAGGTATCAAGGGCATCTCGTTGTTCGTCGTGCCCAAATATATCGTCAACGAAGATGGCTCGCTCGGCGAGCGGAACGCCTGTTCCTGCGGCGGCCTTGAAGAAAAGATGGGCATCCACGGCAATGCGACCTGCGTCATGAACTATGACGGCGCGACCGGCTGGCTCGTCGGCGAAGAGCACAAGGGCATGCGCACCATGTTCGTCATGATGAACGAAGCCCGCCTCGGTGTCGGTCTGCAGGGCCTGTCGCAGGCAGAAGTCGCTTACCAGAACGCCGTCGATTTCGCGAAAGACCGCGTTCAGGGTCGCTCGCTGAATGGTGCCAAGGCCCCCGAGAAGGTGGCTGACCCGATTATCGTGCATCCCGATGTGCGTCGCATGCTGCTCGACCAAAAGGCATTTATCGAAGGCGCACGCGCCTTTGCGTACTGGACGGCCTTCCAGGGTGACCTGCAGCACAAATCGAATGATGAAAAAGTTCGTGAGCGGGCGGGCGACTACATGGCCCTCCTGACGCCGGTCGTGAAAGCCTATCTCACCCATAAGGGCTCTGAGAGTGCAAACCTGGGTCTTCAGGTTCATGGCGGATCGGGCTTTACCCGCGAGTGGGGCCTTGAGCAGTTCGTGCGCGATATACGCATCACGCTCATCTATGAAGGCACGAATGGCATTCAGGCGCTCGACCTTGTCGGCCGCAAGCTAGCCAGCAATGGCGGCCGCGCGGTGTTCAGCTTCTTTGCAGAGCTTGATGATTTCATCGGCACAGCGGGTGATGATGCCGAACTCAAGCCGTTCATCGAAGGCCTCACAACCGTAAAGGGCCAATTGCAGGAAGGCACCAACTGGCTGATGCAGAACGGTATGTCGGATTTCAATAATGCCGGCGCATCCAGCCACGATTATCTTCACTTGTTCGGCCTGACCGCTCTCGCATACATGTGGGCACGTATGGCAAAGGTTGCGATCGAGAAGAAAACAGACGGCGATCCGTTCTATGCTGAGAAGCTGATGACGGGCCAATACTTCCTTGATCGCATGCTGCCCGACGCGGCTGCCCATCTGGCAAAAGTGAAAACCGGCGCATCGTCCATGATGGCGCTGCCCGCGGACGCCTTCTGATCAACGGCGAGCAGGTCGCAGGCGGAGAGTCTGCGGCCTGACGTGGCGTGACGTCTGTGCAAACGATTGGGCGCGCCTTACATGTTGACGTGAACGTAAGCGGAAGTTTCCGCTAGGTAAGACAGGAAGAACTGCCAATGCTCGAGAGCCCACTGAACGTGCCGAAATCCAACTGGCGCAATGACGAGGAGATGGACATCTTCTCCGATGCCGTGGGCCAGTTCTTTGAAAAGGAATGTGCGCCGCACGTTCCAGAATGGCGCAAGGCGGGCGTTGTCCCGCGCGAGATTTGGACCAAGGCGGGCGAAATGGGCCTGCTCTGCGCTTCCGTTCCAGAGGAGTACGGCGGGGCAGGTGGTGATTTCCGGCACGAGGCCATTATCATCGAGCAGCAGCAATGGAAAGGTGTCGACGGGTTCGGTATCACGCTGCACAATGCGATCATCGCGCCTTACATCACGGCGTTCGGCACCGAGGAACAAAAGCGCCGCTGGCTGCCGCGCATGGCGTCGGGCGAACTTGTCACCGCCATCGCAATGACCGAGCCCGGCGCCGGCTCTGACCTCCAGAACATAAAGACGACCGCTATCAAGGATGGCGATGGTTATGTCATCAACGGCTCGAAGACGTTCATTTCCAACGGTCAGACTGCGAATCTGATCCTGGTCTGCGCCAAGACAGATCCGACACAGGGCGCCAAAGGCATCTCGATCCTCTGCGTTGAAACCGAGGAAGTCGAAGGCTTCGAGCGGGGCCGTAACCTCGAAAAGGTTGGCCAGCACGCAGCCGATACGTCCGAGCTATTCTTCAATGACGTGAAGGTGCCTGCATCCGCCTTGCTCGGCGGGGAAGCTGGCGAGGGCTTCATTCAGTTGATGCAGAAACTGCCTCAGGAGCGCCATGTCATCGGCCTTCAGGGTGTCGGCATGATCGAGCGCGCGATCCATGAGACGGTCGACTATGTCAAAGGCCGCAAGGCCTTCGGCAAGACGGTCTTCGATTTCCAGAACACCCAGTTCAAGCTCGCCGAAGCCAAGACCGAAGCGACTGTCGCTAAAGTGTTTGCAGATCATTGTACGGAACTGCTGCTGAAGGGCGAGCTTGATGCCGCAACAGCGTCCATGTCGAAATACTGGATCTCCGATCTCCAGTGCAAGATCATTGACGAATGCCTTCAGCTGCACGGTGGTTTCGGCTATATGGATGAATACCCCATCGCCCAGATGTATGCCGACGCCCGTGTCCAGCGCATCTATGGCGGCGCCAATGAAGTCATGAAAATGCTCATCGCGAGGACGCTCTAAGCAGGCATGCCTGACAGTAAGCGCATCACCGAAGTCTTCCCCAGTCCGAGCCCGTCCTCGACGTCGCTTGGCTTCGAACTTGTTTCGCTCGACCTGAAAAAATGGGAGACGCGGGTGCGCTTCGACGGGCGCCCGGAATTCTGCAATCCCGCAGGCGTGATCCAGGGCGGCTATCTCGTCGCCATGATGGATGATACGATTGGCATGCTCGCCGGCATGAAAGCGGGCAAGACCAAGCTGCCCTCCACAGTGGACCTGCACACGCATTTCCTGCGCCCAGTCCGAAAGGGCGCCATCGAAGTGGTGGCCCGCCTGCGCAATATTGGCCGCGCGATGGTTTTCGCCGAGGCCGAACTCTACGATTCCCGCGGCAAGGAAGCTGCCCGTTCCTCCGCGAGCCTTACCCTCAACCCGGTGAACTCACCGGCGACCTGATCAAACAGTTTTAAAGGAGCCCCTCCCATGAATGAAGCTTATGTCTATGACGCCGTCCGCACGCCGCGCGGCAAAGGGAAGTCGTCCGGCTCCCTGCACGAAATCACGGCGCTGAGCCTTGGCACGCAAGTGCTGCAGGCCATCCGCGACCGGAACAATATCGATACGGCCTGTGTCGACGATGTTGTCTTCGGCTGTGTTTCGCCGGTGGGTGAGCAGGGCGGCGACATTGCCCGCATTGCGGTGCTGAACGCCGACTATGCCGACACGACGGCAGGTGTTCAGGTCGACCGCTTTTGCGCCTCGGGTCTCGAAGCCTGCAACATGGCCGTTTCGAAAGTCATGACCGGTGAAGCCGACATGGCCATTGGTGGCGGAGTCGAATCCATGAGCCGCGTGCCGATGGGCGCTGCTGGCGGTGCTTGGTCGACTGACCCGCAGATCGCCATCAAGTCCTATTTCTCGCCGCAGGGCGTTGGCGCTGACACGATTGCCACCAAGTGGGGCTTCTCGCGCGATGACGTCGATGCCTTCGCCGTCGAAAGCCAGAAGCGCGCCGCCAAGGCCTGGAAAGAAGGCCGTTTCGCCAAGTCCATCGTACCGGTGAAAGACCAGATGGGCGGCATCCGCCTCGACCATGACGAGCACATGCGCCCCGAAGCCGACATGCAATCGCTCGCCGCGCTTCAGCCATCCTTCCTCGGAATGGGCGCCATGGGCTTTGATGAAGTCATCAAGCAGCGCTATCCGGAGCTCGAAAAGATCAACCACGTTCATCACGCCGGCAATTCGTCGGGCATCGTGGATGGCGCATCGGCCGTTCTGTTCGGTTCGAAGGAAATGGGTGAGCGTTTCGGCATGAAGCCGCGTGCCCGCATCCGCGCCATGGCCTCCATCGGTTCCGAGCCCGGCATCATGCTGACCGGTCCGACGGACGTGTCCCTCAAGGCTCTGAAAAAGGCCGGCATGAACCCGGAAGACATCGATCTCTATGAACTGAACGAAGCCTTCGCTTCTGTTGTCCTGTTGATGATGCACAAGCTGAACATCCCGCATGACAAGATGAACGTGAACGGCGGCGCGATTGCCATGGGCCACCCGCTGGGTGCGACCGGCGGCATGCTGATGGGCACCATGGTCGACGAGCTTGAGCGCAGCGGCAAGGAAACCGCCCTCATCACGCTCTGCGTCGGAGCCGGCATGGGCACGGCAACCATCATTGAGCGCGTTTAATCCTTATTCGAATTACTGGAAGACTGACATGAAACTCGAAACATTCTCATTCGACATCGACGCGGACGGCATTGCCCATGCCGTGTTCGACGTGCCCGGCCGCAGCATGAATACGCTGACCGGCAAGGCCGTCGCCGACATCATCGCCTTTACGCAGGAAGTCGCGACCAATGACGCGATCAAGGGCCTCGTCATTTCATCAGGCAAGCCAAGCGGCTTTTGCGCCGGTGCAGACCTTGGTGAAATGGGCAGCCGCGCGGGCGGCGCAGGCGACAAGGAACCGAAAAGCGAAGCCGAGATCAAGAAGGCGCAATTCGACGCCGGCTTCTCGCTGAACAAGACGCTCCGCCAGCTTGAAACCTGCGGCAAGCCTGTGGCTGTCGCGCTGAATGGCCTCGCGCTCGGCGGCGGTCTCGAAGTGGCGCTCGCTGGCCATTACCGGGTCGCGGCCAATGATAATCCGAAACTGCAATTCGGCTTGCCGGAAGCCAAGATCGGCCTTCTGCCTGGCGCCGGCGGCACACAGCGCCTGCCACGCCTGATAGGCGTTCAGGCTGCCCTGCCTTTAATCCTGCAGGGTGAAAGCTTCAATGCCGAGAAAGCCCTCGCCATGGGCGTCGTCAACGAGTTGGCGGCATCATCGGAAACTGTCGAGAAGGCCAAAGCCTGGGTGAAGGCAAACCCGACCGCCAAGGCTCCATGGGATGTCAAAGGCTTCAAGGTTCCGGGCGGCGTTCCGCACCGCAGCCCGGGTGCCGGTCAGGTCATGACCATGGCGAACGCCATGCTGCACGCCAAGACCTATGGCAACTATCCGGCCCAGAAGAACATCCTGTCCTGCATCTATGAAGGCATCATGGTGCCAATCGATGCCGGTCTGCGCATCGAGACGCGTTACTTCATCAACACCCAGCAGCGCCCGGAAGCGAAAGCGATGATCCGCTCGCTGTTCCTATCGACGCAGGCGCTCTCCAAAGGGGCCAACCGCCCGGCTGGCTACCCCAAGTATGCTCTCAACAAGGTCGCTGTCATCGGCGCTGGCCTGATGGGCGCCGGTATTGCCTACGAACAGGCGCGTGCCGGCATTGAGACCATTCTCGTCGATGTGTCGGTTGAGAATGCCGAGAAGGGGAAAGACTATTCCCGCAAGCTCGTCGAGAAGAACGTCTCGCGCGGCAAGATGACTCAGGAAAAAGGCGACGCCCTCCTTGCCCTGATCAAGCCGACGGCAAATTATGGCGACTTCAAAGGCGCTGACCTCGTTGTTGAGGCCGTGTTTGAAAACCCTGAACTGAAGGCGCAGATCACCAAACTGGCCGAGGCCCAATTGTCTGATATGGCGGTGATGGGCTCCAACACATCCACACTGCCGATCACGGGTCTTGCCGAAGCGTCGGTCCGCCCGGCCAATTTCATCGGGATCCACTTCTTCTCGCCCGTCGAGCGGATGGGCCTCGTCGAGATCATCAGCGGTAAGGAAACCAGCGAGGAAACGCTCGCCAAGACGATCGATTACGTGCTGGCCATCCGCAAGACGCCGATCGTGGTGAATGACAGCCGCGGCTTTTACACTTCGCGCTGCTTCGGCACCTACACGCAGGAAGGCCTCGAAATGCTCGGCGAAGGCATCAAGCCTGCGATCATCGAGAATGTCGGTCGCCAGTCCGGCATGCCGATGGGCCCGCTTGAGGTGTCTGACTCTGTCGGTCTCGACACGGCGCTCAAGGTGGGTCGCCAGATGGCCCAGGCCATGGGCGTGGATTACACCAATGATGCGCGCGGCCAGATGATGGCTTGGCTGGTCGAAGATCAGGGCCGCGTTGGCCGCAAGGCGGGCAAGGGCTTCTACGACTATAACGAGAAGGGCAAGCCAGAGCGGCTGTGGCCTGAATTGAACACACAGATCGAAGTCAAGGTGGACGAGTGCCCGCCGGCGATGAAGAAAGAGCTGATCAGCCGCTTCCTCGTGCGTCAGGCCATCGAAGTGGCCCGCTGCTTCGAGGAAGGCGTCATCACCGATGCGCGCGATGCAGACATTGGCTCGATCCTCGCCTGGGGCTTTGCGCCTTACACGGGCGGCTGTGCCAGCTATGTTGATCTGATCTGGGGCATCAAGCCCTTCGTCGAAGAGGCAGACCGCCTTGCCGACAAATATGGCGACCGGTTCCGTCCGGGCAAACTGCTCCGCGACATGGCCGCCAAGGGCGAAGGCTTCTACGATCGCTTCCCACCCGCCGAAGCGAAAGCCAAAGTCGCGGCCTGATCGGCACAACTTGAAGACTAAAGCAAAAGGCCGGGGCAGTGATGCTCCGGCCTTTTTTATTGTTGAATTGTTTTCGGCTTATTCGCCGCGGGCGCGGGCCCACCAGCCCTTGCGCTTCGCACCGGTATCCTCGGTCTTGGCGGGCTCGGGCTTGGGTGCGGTCTCCGCAAGCGCTGGTTCCTTGGCCGGCTCAGCTTTCGCAGGCTTCGGTTCCGGGGCAGGGGCTGCCACGGCTTCAGACTTGGTCTCGACCGGCGCGTCAGCGTCGGCCTTCGGCTTCGGCTTGGCGCGTGACCGGCGGGCGCGTTTCGGCTTTTCCGGTGCAGGCTCTGCATCTGCTGCAGCAGTCTCCGTAGCGGCTTCAGGCTCGCTGGCCGTCACTTCCGGCGCAGGAGCCGACTCAGCCTTTGCGTCGCTTGGTGCATCAGCGTCGAGCATGTCCGGCGCACTTGCTGAAAGCCCGTCCAGGTAGGCGCCGCCATCGATTGGGGCACCGTCGTCCAAACCTTCGGCTCGGTCTTCGCCACCTGGCTTGCGCCGACGACGTCCGCCCCGGCGGCCCCGACGACGGCGCTTGCGCGTACCGTCTTCGGACTCCTCGGAATTGGCTTCATTGTTGGATTCGGTTTCATCCGATTCCTCGTCCGCATCGCCGTCGTCAGTGGTGGCAGGTGCCGTTTCACCGTCGATGACTTCAAGGCCGGTATCGCGATTGTCGCGGTTGCGGCCGCGGCCACCCCGGCGACGACGCCGCTTGCGCGGCTTGTCGGCCGCATCGTCAGACTTGGCCTCGGTCTCATCATCCGTGTCGGCGGTGATGTCCTCGTCCTCGTCGTCCAGGTCTTCGTCATCCTCATCGGAGACAGCAGGCTTGGATGGCTTGGACAGCGAACGTGGCGGCGACTTTTTCTTCGGCTTGGAGTTCGGGTCGCGTTCGGCGTCGATAGTAAAGTCGCCCGGCAACAGGTCTTCCGACGAATGGATCGACACGGCAAAGCCGGCCATCCGTTCTGTCTCGACAAGGGCTTCGCGCTTGTTGTTCAGGATATACAGCGCAACGTCGGTTGGTGCCTTCACCGAAATGCTTTTCAGGCCGCCAGTGGAGGCGCGGGCCTCGATGGCGCGGATCAGTTGCAGGGCAGCCGACGGGATCGAGCGGCGACGCCCGGTACCGTTGCACACTTCGCACGGATCGGAAGTTGCCTGCAGCACGCCCTGACGGCGACGCTGGCGCGAGATTTCCATCAGGCCGAACTGCGAGATGCGGCCATGCTGAACGCGGGCGCGGTCAACCTTGAGGCACTCCTTCAGCTTCTTCTCGACGGCGCGATTGTTCTTGTTCTCGTCCATGTCGATGAAGTCGATCACGACAAGGCCGGCCAGGTCACGCAGGCGCATCTGGCGACAGGCTTCCTCGGCGGCTTCAAGATTTGTCCGCACTGCGGTCTGCTCGATATTGCGTTCCTTGGTGGACTTGCCGGAGTTCACGTCAATCGCGACGAGGGCTTCCGTCTGGTTGATCACCAGGTAACCGCCGGACTTGAGCTGCACGGTCGGGGAATAGATCGAATCGAGTTGGCCTTCGACCGCCTCGGAGACGAACAACGGATCATCTTCTTTCCACTGCTGAACCTTCTTGGCCTGGCTCGGCATGATCAGCTTGGCCAGGTCCTTGGCTTCACGATAGGCATCCTCGCCCTGAACCCAGACTTCCTCGATCTCCTTGTCGAACATGTCGCGCATCGCCCGGTGAACAAGGCCGCCTTCGGCATTGATCAGCATCGGTGCTTCGGAGGTCAGTGTCTTCTCGACAATGGTTTCCCAGAGTTTCGACAGATAGTCATAGTCGCGGCGAATTTCGGCCTTGGTGCGCTTGGCGCCTGCCGTGCGCACGATCAGGCCCATGCCATCCGGCACTTCCAGCTCGGCAACGATGGACTTCAGGCGCTTGCGGTCGGCCCCGTTCACGATCTTGCGCGAAATGCCGCCGCCGCGAGGCGTGTTCGGCATCAGCACGGAGTAACGTCCGGCCAGTGAAAGGAACGTGGTCAGCGCCGCGCCCTTGTTGCCGCGTTCTTCCTTGACCACCTGCACCAGCAAAACCTGGCGGCGGCGGATGACTTCCTGGATCTTGTAGCGTTTGGAGATCGACGAACGCGATGATTCCTTGCGCGCCGGACGACGGCCCCGCGCTGGCTTGGCGGCGGCCTTGGCCTCGCCTTCCTCGCCGTCGTCGCTTTCGTCTTCCTCATCGGAATCGTCGTCGGCGCTGTCTTCATCGTCGTCATCATCGGACTCATCGTCGGCGTGCGCGTGGGCGTCATCATCGCCCTCGTCATCCTCGTCGTCCTCGTCTTCGATGGCGGCGGCCGCTTCTTCAGCGGCTTCCTTCAGGAGGGCTTCACGGTCTTCGGCCGGAAGCTGGTAATAGTCCGGGTGGATCTCGCTGAACGCGAGGAAGCCGTGGCGATTGCCACCGTACTCGACGAACGCTGCCTGCAGCGACGGTTCGACCCGCGTTATCTTTGCGAGATAGATATTGCCGCGAAGCTGTTCGTTTCCGGTTGTCTCGAAGTCGAAATCATCGACTTGTCCGCCATTGACGATGGCCACACGGGTCTCTTCCGGGTGGGCGGCGTCGATTAGCATGAGTTTGCTCATGGAACATGACCTTATGATCCGGCGACGCCGCTACGGGCGCGGTACGCCTCGAGCGATCGGTCAGGCCGGTCTGTGTTGGTTGGGGGAGGGTACGGCCACAGCTGTCCCATGCACCGTGAGGCGACATTGTAGGACTGACGATGGCCACGGCACCCGTGCACATATTGCTTTGCTTTCCGGAGCGCGGCGCCCGCTTGCCTTTTCGGTGAAGCGCGATCGCTGACGCGTCATTGGGAAACTTGTTGATAGCCGATAAGAAGACTACTTTTTGAATACTGCCCAATTTCAGGGGCAATTGAAAGGGAGAAAATCCGCAGACCACAGTTCATTGGCCTGAGTCCGGTCAATGCTGGGTTAATATTCAGTCTGTTAGGGAAAAGGCGAGTAAAACCTGCGTCACGCAGCCCCTTGCTGCCATTCGGACATTATGACCCCTTTTCGCCAACTATTCCTCGTATGCGCTTGTATTCTGGTGGGTTTTTTTGCCCATGCGGATATCCGCGACGTGCGGGTCGTGGGCGACGGGGCACCGACCCGGATTACGGTGTGGAGCGATATTTCCCAGGAAGCGCAGGCATTTCTGGCCGAATCCGGTGGGCAACGCAGCCTGATTCTTCCCCTTAGTGGGGAATCCAACGCCAAAGTCGGCACCGGCACGGGCGGTATTGAGGGCTGGGCGCTGACAGGGGGCCGTCTCAGCTTTTCGCTGGACCGCCCGCTGGTCGTCTCCCGCGTCCTCTCCCTGCCGCCGACGGGAAACGAGCGGGCCTGGCGCATCATTATCGACCTTCAAACCGTCTCGGCGGCCCGCTTCGGCAGCCTCGCCCGGCGCGACATGCAGCGCCTTGCGCGCGCCGAATCCGATGCCCGCAAGGCTACAATCGCAATGGCTGCTGCAGAAATCGCCCCTACAGAGCCGCTTCGCCCGCGTGATCGCAAGGGCAATGGCAAATTCGTCATCGTGGTGGATGCTGGCCATGGTGGCAAGGATCCGGGCACACAGTCGGCCAGAGGCCTGTTTGAGCGCGATATCACGCTGAAGGCTGCGCTCTATCTGAAGGAGTTGCTGGAAAAGGACGCCCGCTACACGGTGCGCCTGACCCGCGACAATGATAAATTCATCGAACTGGAAGACCGGGTCACACTCGCCCGCAACTGGGGCGCCGATCTCTTCATCTCGCTTCACGCTGATGCTGCTGGCTCACCAGACGTTGCAGGGGCTTCGGTCTATACGATCTCAGAACGCGGCGAGCGCCGCATCGACAAGGAAGCTGACAAGAACGACTGGAAAATACCGATTGAAACCGGCGGGTCCAAGGTTGTCGGCAGCATTCTGGAAGATCTCGTCAAGCGCGAGACAAAATCCCATTCTGCGGCCTTTGCAGAAGATCTGCTGCCCGAACTTGCGGCGGCCGGCCCGGTGCTGCGTGGTACTCATCGCAATGCCGGCTTCTATGTCCTGCTCGCGCCCGACGTTCCCGCTGTGCTGCTGGAGATGGGATTTCTCACCAATTCCGATGATGCCAGGCGGCTCCATTCAGAGTCCGGACGGGCCAAATCCATGCAGGCAGTCAAGCGCGGTATCGACAAGTTCTTCGACCGGCAGGAAATCCTTGTCGCGTCAGACTGATACGCACGCTGGCACCGGTGCTTTGCCCTTGCGGCACGGCGCGGTTGCTGAGAGATTGCCAGGATGAACATGCTTCGGCCCCTCTACGCGTTGTCTGCCATCCTGCTGGCCGGGTCGTGCGTCAGCGCGCCGTCACAAGAGGATCTCCACGACGCGCTTTTCGCCAATGGCCGCCCGGCAGATGCCCGTGCCTACGGTGATTTCCTCGTCGCCCGCTTTGCCGCGATGACCAACGATCCTGAGACAGCTGCTGCCTACTACGCCTCAGCGATCGACACCGCACCGGAAAAGTCGGGCATAGCAGAACGTGCGGTCTTTGCTGCCCTTCTGGCGGGGGATTACAAAGCCGGTGTTGAACTCTCCCAGCGGGCCAACGAAGTCGGCAGCACCGCGACGCTCGTCCGCCTCACCCTTGGCGTCGACGCGCTCGTCCGCCGCAAGGATGCCGAAGCTGCCAGGTATCTCGACGAAACCGACTATGGGCCGTTCAACCGGGTCATCGCCCGGGGACTGTCTGCCTGGCGCATTGCAGATGACCAGGGCGCCAACGCTGCCGAGGATTACCTGCGCGGTGGCCTGACAGGCGATGCCAGTCTCGATAGTGCAACGCTCTACATGATGGGCCTGCTTCAGATGGCCGACAAGCATGATGCGGCGGCGCTGGCGACATTCGATACGCTCTGGGATTCCGGTGCCCGTCTGGCCGTTGGTGTTCATGCGCACGCGCAACTGCTTGCGGCTTCAGACCAGAAAGCGCGCGCGGTCGAAATCCTCGAAATGTTCCGAGACGAAATTGGCCAGAATGCCGCGATTGACGGCTTGCGGGCCGACATCATGGCTGGAAAGCGGATTCGCCCTAAACGCCTGTCGACTCGGGAAGGCGCTGCGCTGGCAGTTTATGTGCCTGCCGCCGCACTGATGCTGCAGACAGATGACGACCTGTCAGGTGTGTATTTCGTGCTCGCATTGGCGCTGGACCCTGATCTCCATGTCGCTCGATCGCTTTGGGGGCAGTCACTGGACAATGCCGGGCGGCGCGAGGAGGCGATTGCCGTCCTGTCACGCATTCCCGATTCCTCGGAATTCTATGCCACGGCCCGTGGCCAGATGGCCTGGGCGCTGCGCCGCGAAGGCCGCAATCAGGAATCCCTCACAATTGCGGCTGAGGCGCTTGCCCATTCGCCCGACCGTGGCCTCAAGATTCAGTTGGCAGACCTCTACCGATCGCTCGAACGCAACGGCGAAGCCGAACGGCTTTTGACCGAGATCATCGAGTCTGATGCGAAAGCCAATCGCCAGGACTGGCGGATCATCTACGCACGCGGGTCGACGCTTGAGCAGACCGGACGCTGGCCTGAAGCCGAAGCGGACCTGAAGATGGCGCTGGCCCTGCAACCCACGAGCGCCTCGATCCTCAATTACCTTGGCTATGCCTATATAGACCGGGGCCTCAATTATGAGGCTGCACTGGACATGATCCGCCGCGCTGTCGAACTGGAACCGCATTCAGGCTACATCGTCGACAGCCTCGGCTGGGCCCACTATCGCATGGGCCGTTATGATCTGGCGACACGCTTCCTTGAGCGGGCCGTGGAACTGTCACCGGGTGAGTCGCTGCTCAATGATCACCTTGGGGATGCCTATTGGCAGGTCGGACGAAAGATCGAAGCGCGTTTCCAGTGGCAGCGCGCCCTCAAATTGGACCCGAGTGATTCCGACAAGGCGCGCATACAGGCCAAAATGCTGTCGGGGCCTGACATCGCCGTCCTGACAAGGGCTGAGCCTGATGCCCCTGCGGCGCTCGCCGTCGCACGCCAGCCCTGAAGAACGCCCATGCCCCAGATTCTGAGCGCGCTTGCCCCAGCCAAGGTGAACCTGTTCCTGCATGTCGGGCCAGTGAAGCCCAATGGGCGTCATGATCTCGACTCGCTGGTTGTCTTCGCCGGTCCTGAGGCTGCGGACCGGCTGACCGTCGAGCCGTCAGATATACTCACGCTGTCGGTGACCGGACCATACGCGGCCGATGCTGGGGCAGGACCCGGCAATCTCGTGCTCAAGGCGGCCAATGCGCTGCGCGCAGAGGCTGGCATTACCAGCGGCGCGGCTCTCCACCTCGAAAAGACACTGCCGGTCGCTGCCGGTATCGGAGGCGGTTCTGCTGACGCTGCTGCCGCCCTTCGACTGCTCACCCGCCTTTGGGACATTAACCCTCGCCATGCCCGCAGCGTGGCGCCGGGACTGGGCGGCGACGTGCCTGTGGCGTTGCTCGGAACACCGGCTTTCATGCGGGGCGAAGGCGAACGGGTTGAGGCGGTCACCTTGCCGCTGGCCTTGCCTGCCGTTCTTTACAATCCGGGCATTGTCTGTCCGACCGGTCCGGTATTCGGGCGGTTCGACAAGGCGCAGGGCGGGGCAGGGTTTGCCGAGACCGGCCCGTTGCCGCCGCTCGCGGACATGAATGACCTCATCACCTGGCTCGCTGGCCATCGGAACGATCTGGCGGCGCCCGCGCGCCTCCTGGTGCCCGGACTTGGTCGTGCCACACATGCACTCCCCCCCTTACCCCTCCCCATGCTCACACGCATGAGTGGGTCAGGTGCCACCTTCCTTGCCCTCTACCCCACACTTGCCGCCGCGCAGGAATCTGCCGAATTGCTGAGCGCCTCGCATCCAGACTGGTGGGTACGAGCGACCCTGCTCGGAGGCACCGATTTGTCATGATTCCTGTTCTTCTGGGCCTTCCGTTCCTGTCTGCCCTGCTGTGCTTACTGGTCATCCGGCTTGGCGTTAAAGACGCGCCCGATGGCGGCCGCAAGACTCAGAAAGCGCCCGTGCCTACCGCAGGCGGCATCGCCATCGCCGTATCTGCCATCGCGGGCCTGTTCCTGGCCGGAGGCATGCCCCTGATGACCGAAAATGGCCTCCCGGCGCTGCTTCTGTTCGTCTTTGCGTCAGTAATCATTGGGTTTTTGGATGACTTTGTCGGCCTGAACCCCAAGCTCAAGCTGCTACTTCTGGCCGTCGTTTCGCTCCTCGCCGCCGCTTTCGGACCCCGCCTCGGCTTTTTCCACCTGCCTTTTGGCCCCGGCGAGGGCTATGCGCTCCCTGTCTGGCTTTCTGTGGCAGGTGTTGGGCTTTGGCTCTTCGTCATGGCCAACGCGACCAACTTCATGGACGGCTCGAACGGCCTTGCCATGGGCAGTGCCACGCTGATGCTGATTGCCCTCTCCATCCTGTTGTACTGGCTGGCAACTGCCGATCCAGACACGCGTCTCGAACTGGCCATGAGCCTCATGACCGCTCTTGTCGCCGCAGCCACGATGGGCTTCCTGGTCTGGAATATTGCGGGCCGTCTCTACGTTGGGGATACAGGATCCCTCGGCATCGGCGCGCTGCTGGGCGCAGCCGGGCTGGTCGTCGCCTGCAGGCTCACGGTCTGGGAACCGGTCATCCTCACGCTACCATTCCTTGTCGACGTGTTCATGACACTGATCTGGCGCGCGCGCGCCAGAAAGCACTTGTTTGAAGCGCATCGCGATCATGCCTATCAGCTATTCTTGCGGGCCGGGTGGCCGCACTGGAAGGTCGCGAGCCTCTGGGGGGCGATGACGCTCGTCTCGGGCGCAAGTTTGCTCGCTCTCGGCCCGCTTTTTGGCGCGCAGGTCATCTTCGTATTGCTGGCACTGGGTATCGGGCTGTGGATATGGCAGCGAGCTACACTCGGCCGCCAGCTTGCCGCTGAAGGTCGCTAGTAAACCCGTTCGACACAGAAATCGGCCAGATCCTCAAGCGCGTCGCGATATTCGCTCGTGGGCAGGCTGCGCAGCGCGCCTTTAGCCAAGGCAGCATAGGCTTCAGCTTCCTGCACGGTCGCCTCTGCGGCGCCAGTGGCGCGGATCAGGTGCACGGCATGTGCGAGATCCTGCTCCGATTGCGTATCGGGGTTCAGGGCGCGTTCCCAGAAAGAGCGATCCTCATCTGATCCGCGGCGGCGGGCGATGATTACTGGCAGGGTGATCTTGCATTCGCGGAAATCGTCGCCGACCGACTTGCCAATCACAGTGGTCGTGCCGCCATAGTCGAGCACGTCATCGATAATCTGGAAAGCGAGACCGAGATTCTTGCCATAGGTTGCCAAAGCGAGCGCATATTGATCGCCGCCTGCTGACATCGCGCCGGTTTCAGCGGCGGCCTCAAACAGGGCACCTGTCTTGGCCTCGACGATGGCGAGATAGTCTTCGGTGGGCAGATCGCGCGCCTGCATGGCGGCCAGCTGGCGCACTTCGCCTTCGGCAATTGTGGTTGAGGCGGTGGCCAAACGGTTCAGAATGGGGAGACTGTTGGCTTCGACCAGAAGGTTGAAGGCGCGGGCGAACAGGAAGTCACCCACCAGGATTGAGGCTTTGTTACCCCAGATGGCCTTGGCGGCCGGTTTGCCCCGACGCAGATCACTCTCGTCCACGACATCGTCATGCAAGAGGGTCGCCGTGTGGATGAACTCCACAGCAGCGGCCAGCGCATGCGTGGCTGGATTGGCCGCGCCTACGGCATGCGCTGCAATCAGCGTGATCATGGGACGCAGCCGTTTGCCGCCAGCAGACACAATATAGCCGGAGAGATCGGGGATAACCGCGACGGGACTGGAAGCCCGCTCGGCGAGCAGAACTTCAACTGCCGCCAGGTCCTCAGCGACAAGTGCCTGCATGCGCTCGACGATCGAACCGATGGCCGCCTTTGATCTGGGTCTCGGCGCGAGGGTCAAGAGGTCACTCCTGTTGGAACAATGTCGATTAGTATCTAGGCTTAAGTTATGTAACCGCAAAGGACGACGCGGCACCGGGCCGCAGCTATATGCGGCAAGTGTGGCGCCTGAGCCATAGCTTCAATGTCTGAAAGGCTGGAACGCGCCGTCAATCTGGGCTTTAGTGACTGTATGAAAACGCTCATCTCACTTGCATCCCTCATCCTGGTCACAGCCTGCGCCAGCCAGGCCCCTTATGGCCCGGCCAAGTCCAGTAACGCCGCGGGATATACATCCCAGAAAATAGAGACCGGTCGTTACCGCGTCTCCTATACAGACAACGATGCGGGGCGGTCGCACGACATGGCGCTGCTGCGCGCGGCCGAGATCACACTGCTGGAGGGCGGCGACTGGTTCGAGATTACGGGCGGTTATACCGATCAGGACGGTGACCGTTCCGGCAGCCGCACGTCGGTCAGCGTTGGCGGATCGAGCGGGTCGTATGGCAGCGGTGTCGGCGTCGGGGTGGGATTTGGCATCCCCGTCGGCTCAAGCAAAGCGAAGGTGAGGTCGGTGATCGACATTGTCACCGGCAAGAATCCCAAGCCGGATCGGCCATCGGTTTATGATGCCCGATCGGTGGATATCAACCTTCGGGGCAATGCGCCCTGATGGAGGAAGTCTTCCGCACCAACGACCTGGTGAAACTCTCATATATCGAGCATTTGCTACAGGAAGCGGGCATCGCCTATTTCGTGGCTGACCAGCATATTTCCGCCGTTGAAGGCAATATCGGCGCTTTTCCACGGCGCGTGATGGTGCGGGAGGATGTCGTCAGGGCGGCAGAGAAAGTCCTGGCGCAGGTGGAACGCGGGTGACTGCGACGACCGAGGACACGGTTTACCAGGGCCGCGTGAAACTGGTGCAGCCATTGAAGGGATTTCGGGCCGGGAGTGACTCCTTGCTGCTGGCGGCAGCGTTGGCGGAAAAGGCGGATGGGGCGGCTTTGGAGCTGGGGTGCGGGTGTGGTGGCGCTTTGCTGCCGGCGGCGTTCCGGATGCCGGGGATGCGCTTCACGGGTGTGGAGATCGACGCCAAGATGGCGGCGCTGGCCGAGGCGGGCGTGGCGGCCAACGGGTTTCAGGACCGGGTGGAGATCGCCGCGAATGAAGCATCCGACTGGGTGAAAACCCATGAGAACCAGTTCGACCTGGTGTTCGCCAATCCACCCTATTTCGAGCCAGGACGGATCTCGCCGCCGAGCGCGGGGAAAACGTCGGCCTACCTTGAATCGCTTGATGTTTCCGGCTGGGTGAAGGCGATGGTCTTTGCCGCAAAGCCGCGCGCGCCCATCGTGCTTGTCCACAGGGCGGCTGAGCTGGCGCGTATCCTGGCGGCGCTGGACAAGTGGACAGGGGATATCACTGTCTTGCCGGTGGCGCCGAAGCCCGGCGAGGAGGCGCGCCGGGTGCTGGTAAGGGGGCGGAAAGGGCTGAAGCGCGGGCCCGTCCGGCTGCTGGCGCCGATCCACCTGCATGAGGCGAACGGAGAGCGTTCGGTCACGGGGCAGGAGGTGACGACGGGCGGTGCCGTCAGGTGGTAAGGCCGTGTGGGAGCGATGTGGGGTCGATGCGTGGTTGGGCGCGTTAATGCAGCGCCTCGCTTTTTGCTTGAAACCCGCAGGGTCATCCCCACCTCCCTTGGACATACCGCGTCACAGGAAAGGCCTGTTGCATCATGTTCGGCGTCCTCTTTTTCGGGTTTGCCATCATCGGGATCGGCATTGCGATGCTGGGGCATCCCGCCTTCTATCGCACGCTAACCGGGCGGCGGAGCGGATCGGCCGACCATCGGGACTCCAAAGGCCTCTAATGCTTGCGCCGCAGGGCGCTGGCTTGTAGTTCCGGGCGAACCTCAATTTCCGGACATGTGCCATGCCTGCGCCCAAAGCCCAGCCCAAACCGAAATCCTTCCAGGACCTGATCCTGATACTGCAGGCCTATTGGGCCGAGCAGGGCTGCGCGATCCTGCAGCCGTATGACATGGAAGTCGGCGCCGGTACGCTGCACCCCGGCACTGTGTTGCGCGCGCTGGGGCCGAAGAACTGGCGGGCGGCCTATGTGCAGCCCTCGCGGCGGCCCAAGGACGCGCGTTATGGCGAGAACCCCAACCGGCTCGGCCATTATTACCAGTTCCAGGTCATCCTGAAGCCGAACCCGGCCAATTTGCAGGACCTGTATCTGGAAAGCCTGTACAAGATCGGCATCGACCCGAGGGTGCATGATATCCGTTTCGTGGAAGACGATTGGGAAAACCCGACCGTGGGCGCATGGGGCCTTGGCTGGGAAGTCTGGTGCGACGGGATGGAAGTCAGCCAGTACACCTATTTCCAGCAGGTCGGCGGACTGGACGTATTTCCCGTGTCAGGCGAACTGACCTACGGCCTCGAACGCCTCGCCATGTACGTGTTCGGCGTCGACAATGTCTACGACCTGCCGTTCAACGACCCGGACTCGGCTGTGCCGCTGACTTATGGCGACGTGTTCCTCGAAAACGAGAAGCAGCAATCGGCGTTCAATTTCGAGCACTCGGACGTCGGGATGCTGAAGCGCTGGTTTACCGATTGCGAGAGCCAGTCGAACGCGCTGCGCGACGCGGGCAAGCCGCTGCCAGCCTATGATTATGCGCTGAAGGCCAGTCACACGTTCAACCTGATTGATGCGCGCGGGGCGATCAGCCCGACCGAGCGCCAGGCCTATATCGCCCGGGTGCGCGACCTGGCACGCGGCGCGGCGGCGCAGTGGGCCGAGCAGGAAGAGGCGCGGGCCACAGCCTGATTGTTCGCGACTTCGCGCTCAACTTCGCTAGAGTACCAAGAAAATAGCGGAGGACACGATATGAGCGACGCA
This sequence comes from Hyphomonas sp., assembly GCA_040216775.1. Classification (GTDB taxonomy): domain Bacteria; phylum Pseudomonadota; class Alphaproteobacteria; order Caulobacterales; family Hyphomonadaceae; genus Hyphomonas. The sequence continues at coordinate 128,694 of JAVJOM010000032.1, read as the reverse complement.
CCGAAAATTGCGGGCAAGCAACCGATCCCGGTCGAAGTGGTGGCAGGCAAGACCTATTGGTGGTGCGCGTGCGGCCAGTCGAAGAAACAGCCCTTCTGCGATGGCAGCCACAAGGGCACCGCGTTCGAGCCGCAGGGCTGGACAGCGGAGAAAACCGGCAAGGCGTTCTTCTGTGCCTGCAAGAAGACCGGCAAGAGCCCGCTGTGCGACGGAACGCATAACGGGTTGTAAAAGCTTACACCGCCAAGCGCGCGCGGCGCCTTCGCTCAGGATGAGCACATTGTCGGGACGGCGCCCCAGACTTGACCCCGGCGCAGGCGCGTCTATGCCGTGCTGGTTCAATCCCCAACGGCTGGAGCCCCTATGGCTGACCTACTGCTCGAGATCTTTTGCGAGGAAATCCCTGCACGCATGCAGGCCAAGGCCGAGGCCGATCTCGGCAAGGTGCTGGGCGATGCGCTGACCGGGGCGGGGCTCGCGTTTGATGCGCTGGAGACGGCCAGCGGGCCGCGCCGCCTGTCAGTCAACGTGACCGGGCTGCCGGTGAAATCGGCAGACGTGTCTGAAGAGCGTAAGGGGCCGAAGGTCGGCTCGCCGGATCAGGCGATTGCGGGCTTCCTGAAGGGCGCGGGCCTGACATCGATTGATCAGGCCGAAATACGCATGGACCCGAAGAAGGGCGACTTCTATGTCGCCATGCTGGACAGGCCGGGCCGCCTGACCGCCGATGTGGTGGCCGAGGCCGTGCCGGCGATCATTCGCAGCTTCCATTGGCCGAAAAGCATGCGCTGGGGCACCGGCGAGCTGCGCTGGGTGCGCCCGTTGCAGCGCATACTCTGCGTTCTTGATGGCAAGGTCGTGCCGTTTGACGTGGACGGGCTGGCGAGTGGCAACGAGACCGAAGGGCACCGCGTTCACGGGCGCGGGCCGTTCACGGTGACCGGCTGGGCAGATTATTCGAAACAGCTAGAAGGCGAAGGCCATGTGCGCCTGACGCGCGATGCGCGGCGCGATGTGATTGCCAAAGGCATTGCGGACGTGTGCGCCAAGGCAGGGCTGGCATGGGTGGAAGATCCGGGCCTGCTGGAAGAGGTGACGGGCCTGGCCGAATGGCCGGTGGTCATTCTGGGCGATATGGACCCGGCCTTCCTGGACCTGCCGCCGGAAGTGATCACGCTGTCGATGCGTACGCACCAGAAATATTTCGCGGTGAACGACAAGAAGACCGGCCAGCTGGCGCCGCATTTCATCGTGGTCGCCAATATCGACGCGTCTGACGGTGGTAAACAGATTGCGGCGGGCAATGCGCGGGTGCTGTCTGCGCGTCTCGAGGATGGCCGGTTCTTCTGGGAGAAGGACAAGGCCACGCCGCTGGACGAGATGGCGGCGAAGCTGTCGACGATTGCATTCAAGGAAGAGTTGGGCAGCCTTGGCGACAAGGTAGAGCGCGTGGCGGCGCTGGCCCGCGAACTGGCGCCTGCCGTGGGAGCAGATGCCGATTTGGCTGAACGGGCAGCGCGGCTCGCCAAGGCAGACCTCGTGTCGGAGATGGTTGGCGAGTTCCCGGAATTGCAGGGCGTGATGGGGCGGTATTATGCACTGGCAGCGGGCGAGAAGCCTTCCGTCGCCGATGCAGTCCGCGACCATTACAAGCCGCAGGGGCCGTCAGACGCCGTGCCGACCGACCCGGTGGCGATTGCCGTGGCGCTGGCCGACAAGCTGGATACGCTGGTGGGCTTCTGGGCGATTGACGAGAAGCCGACAGGCTCGAAGGACCCATTTGCGCTGCGCCGTGCGGCGCTGGGCATTGTGCGGATCATGCTCGAAAACCGCATACCAATTTATCTAAGGTATTTCATTGAGAAGCACTTCGATGTTTCGTTTGAGCGCGACTACTTGGACGTCGCTGACTCTATCGACAATTTGGAGGGCTTTTTCGAGGATCGGCTATCGGTAGCCTTGCGCGACGCTGGTGGACGCCACGATCTCGTCGATGCGGCGCTGAGCATTGAAACAGGTGCGGAAGGTGGAGCCATTTTCACCCGAGTGGTGCAACGGGTCGAGGCGCTCGGCGCGTTCCTCGATACCGAAGACGGCGCGACGCTGCTGGCGGGCTACAAGCGTGCGGCGAACATTCTGAAAGCCGAAGAGAAGAAGGGCGCGCTGCCGGAGAACCTCTCCGTCGATGCAGCGCTGATCAAGACAGGCCCCAAGGAAGAGCAGGCGCTGTATACGGCGCTGACCGCTGTGCGCAAAGCTATCGAGACGCCGCTGAAGGCCGAGGATTTTGCCGGGGCGATGGGCGAGTTGGCGAAGCTGCGCAGCCCCGTCGATGCCTTCTTCGAGGGCGTCATGGTGAACGATGAGGACGCCGCCGTGCGGGCGAATCGCCTGGCCTTGCTGACCGAAGTGCGCGCGACGCTGCACCAGGTGGCGGACTTTTCCCTGATCGAGGGCTGATTGCCGCCGATTGTTCCGGATCGGAACAGGTGACTGTTTACCATTGCGTGTCATATCGGCCACGTGGGGGGTGTGATGGCCCGGCAGGGCCGGAAAACTAGCCAGATGGGCGATTTCACGCACCCTGAGGTCTGGCAATCCCCGCTGCAATGCAGCATAGGATTTGCAGGTTTTGCGGCAACTATTTGTGACGCACAGTCGTTAAAGGGTGAGATTCATGGGTGAAGCGGCTTTGAAACACGCAGAAGAAACGTGGGTATTCGGATTTGGCGGCGGGACGGCCGACGGCGATGCGTCCATGAAGAACCTGCTGGGCGGCAAGGGTGCCAACCTCGCGGAAATGGCGAAGCTGGGCCTGCCTGTGCCGCCGGGCTTCACGATCTCGACCGCTGTGTGCACCGCCTATTATGAGCTAGAGCGCGAATACCCGACGACATTGTCGCCGCAGGTGGACGCCGCACTGGCCGCCATCGAGCGGGAATCCGGCAAGGGTTTCGGCGACCCTGAGAACCCGCTGCTGGTGTCTGTACGCTCGGGCGCGCGTGCCTCGATGCCGGGCATGATGGACACGGTGCTGAACCTTGGCCTGAACGAAGCCTCGGTGAAGGGCCTCGCGTCGCTGGCCGGTGAACGCTTTGCCTATGACAGCTATCGCCGCTTTATCCAGATGTATTCCAATGTCGTGCTGGGCCTGAGCCATGACACTTTCGAGTATATCCTCGACGATTATAAAGAACGCCAAGGCTTTGAACTCGATACCGAGATGCAGGCCGAGGACTGGAAAGCCATTATCGTTTCCTACAAGGAAGCGGTGGAAAAAGACCTGGGCAAGCCTTTCCCGGATGATCCGAAGGAGCAGCTTTGGGGCGCCATCTCGGCCGTGTTCGGCTCGTGGATGAATGACCGGGCGATCACCTATCGCAAGCTGAACGACATTCCGGCCGAATGGGGCACGGCGGTGACTGTGCAGTCCATGGTGTTCGGCAATCTTGGCGAAACCTCTGCCACGGGCGTCGCGTTCACGCGTGATCCGTCAAATGGCGAGTCGATCTTCTATGGCGAATACCTGATCAACGCACAGGGCGAAGACGTGGTGGCGGGCATCCGCACGCCGGCGCCGATCTCGCGCGAGCGGGCCGATACCCTGAAATCATCCGACTCGCCGCTCGAAGAGTCGATGCCGGCTGTCTATGCCCAGCTGCGTGATGTGGCGAACACGCTGGAGCGTCACTACAAGGACATGCAGGACCTTGAGTTCACGGTCGAGAATGACCGGCTCTACATGCTGCAGACACGCAACGGCAAACGCACCGCCGCCGCCGCACTGAAAATTGCGGTCGACATGGCGCGCGAAGGCCTGATCACCGAGGAAGAGGCCGTTCTGCGCCTTGAGCCTTCACAGCTTGACCAGTTGCTGCACCCGGCGATTGCCGAGAACGCGCACCGCGATGTCATCCTGACCGGCCTCCCGGCCAGCCCCGGCGCAGCGGTAGGCAAGGTCGTCTTCGATTCCGAGGAAGCCTTCATGCTGGCCGAAAAGGGCGAGGACGTGATCTTGGTTCGTGTCGAGACCAGCCCGGAAGACATCAAGGGCATGCACGCAGCCCGCGCCATCGTGACGGCGCGCGGCGGCATGACCAGCCACGCAGCTGTTGTGGCGCGCGGCATGGGCCGGCCATGTGTGTGCGGTGCCGGCGGCCTGCAGATTGATACAGCCGCAGGCGTGTTCCGCATCATGGGACGCGAAGTGAAAAAAGGCGAGATCATCACGGTGGACGGCGCCGCCGGACAAGTGATGCTGGGCGCTGTGGAAATGTCGCAGCCCGACCTGTCGGGTGATTTTGGCACGCTGATGGGCTGGGCCGACAAGGTCCGTAAGCTGAAAGTTCGCGCGAACGCGGAAACGGCGCTGGACGCCCGCACGGCTGTTGAGTTTGGCGCTGAAGGGATTGGCCTTTGCCGCACCGAGCACATGTTCTTTGATGCTGACCGCATTCCCGAAGTGCGTGCGATGATCTTGTCGAATGACGAGAAGGGCCGCCGCGCATCACTCGACAAGCTTCTGCCGATGCAGCGCAGTGACTTTGAAGAACTGTTCCGCATTCTGGGCGAGATGCCGGTGACGATCCGCCTGCTGGATCCGCCGCTGCACGAATTCCTGCCGCACAATGATGCCGATATGGACGAAGTGGCGAAGGCCTCGGGTGTGTCCGTGGACGAATTGAAACGCCGCGCAGGCGAACTGCACGAAAGCAACCCGATGCTGGGTCACCGAGGCTGTCGCCTGGGGATTACGTATCCGGAAATCTACGAGATGCAGGCGCGCGCCATTTTTGAGGCCGCCGTCAACGTGGCCAAGGAAACCGGCCGCCAGCCGATCCCTGAAGTCATGATCCCGCTGGTTGCGACGCACAAAGAGCTGTCGATTCTGAAAGCCGTGGTGGATGCGGCGGCCAAAGCCGTGTTCGCCGAAACCGGCACGACGCTGGAATACATGGTCGGCACAATGATCGAACTGCCGCGCGCTGCGTTGCAGGCGGGTGAGATTGCCAAGTCGGCAGAGTTTTTCTCGTTCGGCACCAACGACCTGACCCAGACAACGCTGGGTATTTCGCGGGATGACGCGGGCCGTTTCCTCAAGATATATGAGGATCGTGGCATCTACGAGAAAGACCCGTTCGTGACGCTCGACCAGGCTGGTGTGGGTGAACTGGTGAACATCGCTGCTGAGCGCGGCCGCAAGACCCGCCCGGGCATCAAGCTGGGCATTTGCGGCGAGCATGGCGGTGACCCGGCATCCGTGGCGTTTTGCCATCGTTCGGGCCTCGATTATGTGTCCTGTTCCCCCTACCGGGTGCCGATTGCCCGCCTCGCGGCGGCCCACGCTGCCCTCAAGGAATCGGCTAAATAGGCAGGAAGCTGCTCGTTTCGATGGCAAAATGGTGTTGTAGTTTTACCACACCTGCTATTCGGGCCCCCGGCGGGGTTCCGGTCGGAATTTCTTAAATTTGTATGAAATTCAACCTGTTGCACGGGCGAAATGCTGCACTGCAAAAAAAGCAGTCGATTCGGCGGCATATTACCTGACAGAAATGTCACTGACGGAACTGGCCAGGTTCTTGCTAGTAAGGCGGTTGGACGCCTACTTCCCCCTTAGAAACGGGGCCATGGTGGTTCCAGAATGTAGTCAAACCAAACACGCCCGGGTCAATAATGACGAAGTTATATCGTCTGCCGGGGATTGGGGAGCGGTGATGTTGTTAAGGGTTCTTCAACCACGAAGGGCGACTCTGTCGCCAATGAGTGGGCTCCGAGAGAAGCTCAAGCGTTGGTGGATGACTATGACAGACGACGAACAGCGAGATATCTTTGTCCGTGGCGCCACGATTGCCGTGTGCGCCGTGGCAGCGACTGTGACTTTGCCTATGGTCGGTCAGATCCAGGCAGAGAAGCGCGCTGATGCCGATTTCCGTGAGCAGGCCGTACGGCTTGCCAGCATGGAAGATGGCGGCGTGACCGTTCGGTCGGCTGCCTATACGCCATCCCTGCTTGATACGCCGTGGATGCGCACTGTTGAATATACGCTGGAGCGCGATACCGGTTCGTCGATGAGCCGCTATGCGATGCGCGACCGCGATGGCGCGGCCCTCAATTCGCTGGTCAGCTTCCGCCCCGAACATATCAAGCGCGCCGAAACAATCAGCGCGGAACAGAAGTGCATGGCGCAGGCCGTGTATTATGAATCAGCTCACGAGCCGCTTGGCGGCCAGATGGCGGTTGCCGAAGTCATCGCCAATCGCATGGCTGACCACCGCTACCCGGACACCGCTTGCGGCGTTGTCTTCCAGGGTGCGACCCGCACAACGGGCTGCCAGTTTACCTTCACCTGCGACGGTGCACTGAAAACGCCGCCAATGGGCCGCAACTGGGAACGCGCCAAGACGATCGCGGCGCACGTCCTGATGAACCTGAACGTCGACAGCACGGGCGGCGCGACGCACTATCACGCCACCTATGTCGATCCGATCTGGAGTGCCGGCCTGATCAAGACCGACAAGATCGGCATGCACATCTTCTATCGTTTCCCGCGCGGGTCCGAGTGGGCCAGCGTACGTCAGGGATACAAGGCAAAGCGCGCCGAAGTGCGGCTGGCTTCGCTGGATACGTCTGACGACATCATCACGCCAGTGGACGGTGCAGCAACGTCATACATCCAGACGGTTGAGGCCCCGACCATTGCCCCGGCAACGGTGACCACGTCTGATCGAACGATCACGAATGGCGCGCCGCGCCTGACGACGATCAAGTCGGTCGACTATGAAGAGCCGCAGCTGAATTCGCCAGGTAATGGTGACGCGGTTGCCGCCTATATGGCCAAGCAGACCGGCATCACGGTAGCCAGCAACGACCTCGATCCGAGCGTCATGCAGTAGGCAACTGGAAACACAGTTTTGAAACGGGCCGCAGACGAAAGTCTGCGGCCTTTTTCTTTGCCAGCTATTTTGTGCGCGGCGGCACCTGTTCCTTGACGCGCTTCTTGATGGCGCCCGGCAGCCAGCGGCTCATGAAGCGGGCGCGCTCGGCATCCTTGCCGACCATGTAGTGCGTGTCCTTGCCGTGGGCGGCGTCCCAGGCGCGCTCTGCCGCCATGGAGACCGGATACACATTCATGCCGCTTTCCCTTATCTGGTCCGACATTTTCACATTCGCGCCTTCCGATGCCCCCATGTCGAGGATCGGTGTATCGACGAACCAGGGCATCAGGCTGGTGACGCGGACATCGAGGTCGCGGAATTCCGCATCCAGCGCTTCGGTCAGGCCGCGCACGGCGAACTTGGTGGCAGAGTAGACGGCAAGCTGCGGCGAGCCGACGATACCAGCCGTGGAGGCCGTGTTGACGATGCGGGCGCCCGGTGTAGCCTTGAGCAGGGGCAGGCAGGCCTGTACCCCGTTGATGACGCCCTTCACGTTGACGTCGACGACCCAGTCATTGTCTTCCGGTGAGACATCCTCGAACCAGCCATGGCGGCCGACGCCGGCATTGTTGAAGAGGACATTCATGGCGCCTTCGGTGGCTTCACCAAAACCATTCACGGCGGCGGTCCAGTCAGGGCGCTTTCGCACGTCCAGTGTCGCAACATGGCAATTCTGGGTGCCGATCTCGTCAGCGACCTGGGCCAGGCTGGCCGAGTTCACATCATAGAGGCCGCAATACCAGCCGCGCTTGGAGAAATAGCGCGCGGTTTCGGCGCCGATGCCGGAGGCTGCGCCTGTGATGAATATGCTCTTGCGTCCGCCCGATCGGGTCATGCGCTGTCCTTCTTGCGAGGTATGTCTTGCTTGCCCGCAGTGTCAGACGACATCCAGCCCCACGTCAAGGTTTGGCGCCGAATGGGTGAGGGCCCCGACCGAGATGTAATCGACCCCGGTTTCGGCAATTCCGGCAACGGTCGAGAGGTTGACCCCGCCCGATGCCTCGGCCGTCACCCGCCCGTCGATCATCTTGACCGCGCGGCGCAGCGTGGCGTTGTCCATGTTGTCGAGCAGGATGGCGTGCGGCGTGTATTTCAGCGCTTCTTCCAGCTGTTCGAGCGTGTCGACCTCAATCTCGATCATGCGAAGGTGCCCGGCATAGGCCTTGGCGCGGGTCATGGCTTCAGCGACGGATCCGCAGGCGGCAATGTGATTGTCCTTGATCAGGATGGCGTCGTCGAGACCGTAGCGGTGGGCGGTTCCGCCACCGCAGCGGACGGCGCGCTTCTCCAGTGCGCGGTGGCCTGGTGTGGTTTTCCTTGTGCAGACGATCTTGGCATCCGTGTGGGAAACGGCATCAACAAAGGCGCGCGTCATTGTGGCGACGCCTGACAGCCGACCGATGAAGTTCAGCATCGTGCGCTCTGCCGTAAGGATCGAGCGGGCCGTGCCATCGAGGCGCCCGATCACGTCGCCGGGAACAATGGCGCTGCCATCCGGCTTCTCGATTGTCAGGGTCATGGCAGGGTCGATCAGGTAAAGCGCGTGGGCGGCGGCATCCAGACCGGCAATGACGCCAGGCTTGCGGGCGGCAATCACGACGCTCATCGTCGTCTCCGGTGAAATCGTCGCGTCAGTTGTCAGGTCACCGGCGCGGCCCAGGTCTTCGGCAAGGGCAAGGCGCACGATCGGTTCGAGAATGATGGCGGGCAGGGGCGGTGGAACGGGGCTCATGGGCGGGCAACCTCTTCGGTTGTGGCAGGGAATTCGCGCAGCAGGAACTGGCGTTCCGGCGCTTTAGTTTCAGGGAAGTCACTTCTGAAATGGCCGCCGCGGCTTTCCTTGCGGGCAATCGCGGCGTCCGCCATGAGTCCAGCGGTGACGAGTGGCCGCGCCGGACCATGTGTATCGCGCAGAGTGGCGATTGTTTCCACAAGCTCGCCGAGACCTGACGCGTCGCGGACAACGCCGCACTTGGCCGACATTTCGCCGCGCAGGACTTGCAGGGCCTCGTGGGGGAGGGATGCAGGAATAATGGAGGTCGAGGGGCCGGGGGCTTCAAGTTCGGCGTCGCGCAGGTGCTGGGCGATCCGGTGGGAGAAAACCACGGCCTCGAGAAGCGAATTGGAGGCGAGGCGGTTTGCGCCATGCGCGCCGGTTGATGTGCACTCTCCGCAGACGGACAGGCCATTCAATGTGGATCGTCCCCAGAAGTCAGCGACGATGCCACCCATGTGATAATGCGCGGCGGGCGCGATCGGGATCATCTCGAAACGCGGATCGATACCGGCGCTCTTGCAGGCTGAGAAGACGGTCGGAAAATGTTCGGGAAAATGATTGCCGACGGCTGTGCGGCAATCAAGATAGGCCCCGCGACCGAATGCGCGTTCGGAATGGATGGCGCGGGCCACTTCGTCTCGCGGGGCAAGTTCCTCAAGCGTGTGATAGTTCGCCATGAAGCGGTTGCCGTCACGATTTCGCAGGGTTGCCCCTTCGCCGCGAAGGGCCTCTGTCGCGAGCGGGGCGGGATCGCGGCCAATGTCGATGGCGGTCGGGTGAAACTGGACGAACTCGACGTCGGCGATCAGTGCGCCAGCTTCGTAGGCCATCGCAATTGCGTCGCCGCGCGCTTCCCGCGGGTTGGTTGTGACCTGGAACAGGCCGCCTGTTCCACCGGTGCAGAGTACGGTCTGACGGGCTGTCTGTGTGGTCAGCGTGCCCGAACTGTCGCGCAGCACGACGCCAGCGACGCGGTGATTGGTATCCTGCAGCAAGCCAACAGCGCGGACACCTTCGATCACGGTGATGTGGGTGGACGCGGCGACGGCGGCGACAAGCGAATCCATGATGGCCTTGCCGGCAAGATCACCGGCGACCCGAGCGACACGCGGGCGAGAGTGGGCCGCTTCAAGCGAGAGCGCCAGCGCGCCATCGGGTGTGCGATCAAAGGGTACGCCGAGCGTCACCAGGTCCCGAACGCGGGCAGGGCCTTCTTCAGCGATCAGGCGCGCGATGAACGGGTCGACGAGACCGGAACCGGCATTAATCGTGTCGCTTGCGTGCTGGTCAGGGCTGTCGAGTGGGTCAAGCGCCGCTGCGAGACCGCCCTGCGCCCATGCAGAAGAAGCGGCCTGTCCAAGCGGGGCAGGCGAGATAACCACGCAAGGCCGCGGCGCGAGTTCCAGCGCAAGGAACAAGCCTGCGAGCCCGGCGCCAACGATCAGCACGTCGCTGTCAGCCGCGCCGGATGCGGCGATCGTTTGAATGCCCCGATTGGTCACTGTTTCAGGATATCCCGTCATTGGCGCGGCGGAATTCGGCTGGCGCAGTTACCGCTGACACGAGTGCACCGAACATGCGGTCGGCGGATTCGATTGTCAGCGTGAAATTGTCTGGCATGTAGATCAGGCCTTCGATCTTGGCTTCGAGCATTTCCTCGATCTGCGAGCGGATCGAGACCTGGTCGCCAAACCGGCGGGCCTGGCAGGACTGTCGCACGACAGAACGACCCCAGGCGGAGCAGACCTCAACGGCGGTCAGTTCGCACGAATACTGGCCGGGTTCGGGGTGGGGTGACAGGTTCATCGTGCCGGTCATCAGGCAGGTGCCGCCGCGGTAGGGGCGCGTCTGGAATGTCCATGCGCCAAGCACATCCGACTTGTCTGTGTCATCATTGTTGCCAGCGGAGGCAGGCGCACATGCGAGCAGAGCCATTGCGGCCACTGCCGCCAGTCTGAACCGGGTCCGGAACATGCTTGTCTCCCCTGAGCGATCACGCCCCTTCAAACCATAAGCCCAGCCTGCGTCACCGCACAACTGCCGGGCTGTCTCAGTTGACCATTTCAAGCTCTAGCGGCTTGAGGCCCGTTTTGAACGCCAAGGGCCGCGCCATCTTGGGCAGCGCCATCATGGCATCCAACGCATCCTTGGCACGTACGCGCACGTCTTCCGGGATTTTCACTTCGTACTTGCCGGTGACAAGGCAATCGTAAATATTTTCCAGCGTGATGCGCTTCATGTGCGGACAGAGATTGCACGGGCGGATGAAATTCACGTCCGGGTTCACGGCCGCGACATTGTCGCTCATCGAACATTCCGTCAGCAGGACGACCTTGTTCGGGCTTTTCTCGGAGACGTAATTGGCCAGCGCAGAGGTGGAGCCGGCAAAATCTGCGGCTTCCAGAACATCCGGCGGACATTCCGGGTGAGCCAGGACGACGACGCCCGGGTGGGCCTCGCGCAGCTGGTGCACGTCATCGGCTGAGAACAGCTCGTGCACTTCGCAGGCACCCGGCCATGTCATGATGCGAATATCTGTCTGGGCGGCCACGTTTTTCGCAAGATACTGGTCGGGCACCATGATGACGGTGTCGGAATTCCATTCCTTCGCGATATGCTCGACAACCTGTGACGCATTCGAGCTGGTGCAGGTAATGTGGCACTCGGCCTTCACGTCGGCGGTGCAGTTCACATAGGTGACGATGGGATAGTTCGGATACTTTTCTTTGATCAGGCGCACATCGGCGCCGTTGATCGAGGCAGCCAGCGAACAGCCGGCGCGCATGTCCGGAATAAGCACGGTTTTCTCAGGCGCCAGAATTTTCGATGTCTCGGCCATGAAGTGAACACCGGCCTGAACGATGATATCGGCGTCCACAGCAGAGGCTTCACGGGCCAGTTGCAGGCTGTCACCGCGAAAATCGCCAACCAGGCTGAAAATATCCGGCGTCATGTAATTGTGGGCCAGAATGACGGCGTTTTTCTTTTTCTTGAGGCGGTTGATGGCCGCGACCAGCGGGGCAACGGCAGGCCATTCCATGGGCGTCACGAAATCGGCGACCAGCGGATAAAGATGATCGGTCTCTTTCTTGACGGCAGCATCATAGGACAGGCCGCGTTCTTCAGCGGCAGATGCGCCGCGAAGGGGTGTTGGGGTGGGGCATCCGGGAGCGGAATCGATCAAACGGGCCATGGGTTCCTCCTTGCACCGAGCCACTTATGCTCGATATGAGTATAATATAGGCCTGAGACGTTCAGTTTCAAGGGAATCCTTCAAACGTCCGGGATCAGGGCGCACGTGCAATGCTTCTGCGATAGTTATACGCACTATGAGCAAAAGGGGTTTTAGCGGTGAGGCAGCGTGTTGGCAAGTGGAAGCAAATTTTCGCAAGTGTGCCAGGCCGGGCTTAGAATTGTTCTCCCTTGCCGCCTTCATCGCGTACGTAGGCAATGACCGCGTCTATGAAGGCGAGGGTCGCCGAGCCGGTGCCGTTCTTCCGCTCTTCGATGTTCAGACGGATTTTGAACAATTGTTCTGCTGCAAGCACCCGTTCGGGCTGCCGACGCTGACGCCGGAAGTGCCAGTCAGGTGCAGTCGTCGCGCTTATCTCGGGCAGGGTTGCTGCATGCTCAGGGCGTACCAGCCGAGCGGCAAGAGCTTTGGCGGCGTGCAGTGAGTCCTGTTTTCCGAGCAGGGCAAAAGCCCGTGCGCGAACATGGTCGAACTCGCGATCTTCCGAAATGAGGCCCAGGAGTCGGGACAGGCGTTTGGAGTCTTCCATCTGCCAGTAGGCCCGCGATGCCCTGGCATCGGCGATCACATCGTCGACATAGCGATAGAATTTGCGCGCCCAATCGGCCTCTTCCCGCTTTTCCTGCGGCGTGTCGCTGAACATCTCGGCCAGCTTGGCCATGCGTTCCGTGACGGAGCCCACGACGAGGTCACGGGCAAGCCATTGCGCCACTGTGCGCACGCGGTCGTCCTTGTCCGTATAAAGTTCATTCAGGCGACGGGTATTGTAATAATATTCGCCCCGGTCGAGTTCCTTGCTCTTCGCAAGGTGCGCAGCGAAGAAGTCCAGTGCGCGCGCTTTCATGGGAATGCCGTCTGCACCCGGCTTGCGATAGGATTCCCGCAGGATACGCCGTTCCATGAAGGGATCGAAGAAGTCGATCTGACCGGCCTCGAACAGGCGCTTCTGCGCCTTGTTGCGCTGCATGATGCCAAAGGCCTGAAGCAAGGCCGCGATGAGCACGACATCAACCAGCAGACGTGAAATGAAAACGATGTGTCGGGCCGCTGCGCCCTTCGGCACGAAAGGTTCTTCCTGTGTCACGTCGTAAATATCGACCCAGTCAACAATAGGGACGCCTTTGGCGAGTTCCGTGCCGAAGAATTTCAGCCACTCGACCAGGCCTGTGGACTGGGCCGCGCCTGCAAGGATCATCGGGTCGACAGGTTCAAACAGGTCGAAATGCATCTGGATCTGGCGCAGGGCCAACGGGACCAGAATGAACAGCCACGCATATCCCATCAGGGCTTCATCGCGCAGGTCATTGGCAAAGCCGATGCGGAACTGGTCGGACCGCGTGGTTTGGATGCGCAGGGCTTTTTCGCGGTCATCCTCGACCCACGCCCAGCGACGGCCGAGGCCGAAGATGATGAGGGCGGCAATGGCAATCGGCGCAAGGCCCCACGGATGGGGCAGGGCATAGCCCATGGCCGAGAGTGGCAGCATGACAAGCAACAGGATCAATTGAGGCACCATCCAGCCGCCTTGGGTCGCTCCCGACAACGGCGCAAGCAGGCGCACCATCGTGGCGTCTATGCCGCTTACGATATGGCCGGGATGACCGGCGAAGCCTGCTTGGGCAATCTTTGGTTCGTCCGGGTCATCACGCTCGCCGATCAGGCTGGAGAGATGCGGCAGGAAGATGAAGGCGAGGAAGCCCATCACCACGAGCGCCATAATGACGAGACCGAAATTCTGCTCCATCGAGAAGACCTGCTCGCCCGCGGCCCACGCGCCTGTGCCGATCGCGCAGATCACTGCGGCGCCGCTCAGGAGCGTGCTCATGCCGACCGGGCCTTCAGGGTGCTTGAGATAGTTGCGATGCCCCTTGCCGCCCGCTTCAGTGGCGACGCAATGAAAGCCGTACAACAATGGCAGGAAGGCAATCCCGACGGCACCGAGATAGATGCCACGCTGGACCGGGTGCGTCAGGTCTACCGGCCAGGGCCAGGCCGCAAGCGGGACATTCGGCCCGAATGCGATCCAGGCCAGAATCGACAGCATGCCGAACAGGAGCAAAAAGGCTGCGTGGAAAGCCGGGTTCTCTTCGGTGCCCGGCGCATCATCCTTCGCTGTGCTGGCCCATCTTTTGCCGATGATGAAAACACCCAGCGCGACATAGGCCGCAAGCGGCAGGCCGATGAGGATGCCCCAGGCCGTCCAACCTGATACGGCGCTGGTGGTCTCAAGATCGGTCACCGCGATGGCAAGCGCGCCGAGTGTCGACGTCCCAAGTGTCCACACGAGCAACCAGGCGTCGGATGTATTGAACCAGCGCGGACGCGGCCAGCCTGGCCGCCATTCCAAATTCAAAAAACTCAACATTGTCGTCCCCACGCTACACAAGGCGGGAACTTAAACATTTGTTAACTTCGTTGGGAAGTTGAAAGATTGACCCTTGAAGGCGCGGCCTAGTCCCTGAAAAGCTCGATCGCGGCGGCGGTCATGGCTTCGACACCGGTTGCGATGGTCGGGTCATAGTCGGGCGCGAAACCGGACGAGTGCAGGGATGGCAGGCCCGGGCCGCCATTCTGGGCCGCGTCATACTTGGCCGGTTCGACAGCGCCGACCCAGAAGATCACGCTGGGGATGTTTTCCGGGGTGCGGGCGTACTGGCTGAAATCTTCGCCGCCCATGACCGGCTTCATCTCCTTGACGTTCGCGGCGCCGATGGACTTGCCGATGGCTTTCATTGTGCGGGCGGTCGTGGCGGGGTCGTTATAGGTGGCGGGCGTGTAGTCGGTTTCGATGGTGATTTCAGGTTCTGGTGCATCGAAAGCCATGGCTTCGGCCTTGGCGATGCGAGTGATGCCATCAAGCAGCATCTTGCGTGTCTTGTCGTCGTAAGAGCGCACAGTCAGCAACAGGGTCGCTTCATCGGAAATGATGTTGTGCTTGGCGCCGGACTTGAACGAACCTACCGTGACAACGGCGCTGTCCTGCGGGTTTGTATTGCGCGACACCAGGCTCTGCAAGGCAACGACGATATGAGACGCGACAAGGATGGGGTCGCGGGTCGTATGCGGATAGGCACCGTGGCCGCCGACGCCCTTTACCTTGATATCGACGCTGTCGACATTGGCGAGCGCGAAGCCGCTGGAATAGTTGATCGTGCCGGCTGGCGCACCGGCTGAGACGTGCAGCGCCAGATTGTAGTCCGGCGTGGGAAAGCGCGTGAACAGACCGTCGGCAATCATCGCCTGTGCGCCAAGGCCGATCTCTTCGGCCGGCTGGGCGATCATGACGAGTGTACCTTTCCATTTGTTCTTGCGGGCGATCAGTTCGCGGGCTGTGCCGACCCAGCTGGTCATGTGAACGTCATGGCCGCAGGCGTGCATCACGTTGCTTTCGACACCGGTCCATGTCGTGGCTTCAACCTTGGAGGCGAAGGGAAAATCTGTTTGCTCGGGCACAGGCAAACCGTCCATGTCTGTACGGATCAGCACCGTCGGGCCATTGCCATTCTCGAACACGCCGACAACGCCGTATCCGCCGACGCCCTCAAGCACCTCGCCATTATCCTTCATTGATTTCTCGACCACCCAATCCTGGCCGACGCCGGTGGTGACCTCAAAACCGAGTGTCTGAAGTTCATTGGCAAGAATGGCCGAGGTCTTTGATTCCGCAAAGGAAAGCTCGGGCGCCGCGTGGAGGCGCTTGTAGAATTCGACCAGAGCCGGGTCTGCGCTTGGCAGCGGCGTTGCGGCGGTGTTCGAGATCTTTGCGGCTTCGCCGGATCGGCTGGAGGCGGAGGCCACGCTGGCAGAACCGTCCGCGCCATTTGCATCGGGAGCCTTGTCCTTTCCGGCGCCTCCGCAGGCGACGAGAACGAGGGCAAGGGCAGTCAAGGCGGCTGGGCGCAACATCACGGTAACTCCTGAATTCAATTCAGGCGCGACCCTAGCGGAGTTTAGCGTCCTGCCAAGTGGCTGCAGCGCCGCTGGGCCTAGTTACGGCCGCGATCCAGGTCTTCCGAGAGTTCAATGTCGACAGGTGTTCCGGCGAGACGCTGGCGGTAAACTTGCGTGTTTTCCAGAACGCGCTGGACATAGTTGCGCGTCTCGGAGAACGGGATGAACTCAACCCAGTCGACCGGATCAACCTGGCCACTGCGCGGATCGCCATAATCCTCGATCCACTGCTTGGGCCGGCTGGGGCCTGCATTGTAGGCCGCCGCGGTCATGATGTAGCTGCCCCGGAACTGGGAGAGCAGCGTGTCGAGATGCTGGCCGCCGAGGGTCATGTTGTAGCCTGGATCGTCGGTGAGCCAGGATGCGCGATAAGGCAGGCCGCGCAGACGCGCTTCATTGCGTGCCGTTGCCGGCATGAACTGCATCAGGCCGCGGGCACCGGCATGACTGATCGCGTTGGGGTTCATTTCGCTTTCCTGGCGCGACAAAGCCAGCATCAGCGGCTTCTCGACACGCGGTTCGCGCAGCATCGGGTAGGAGACGACCGGATAGGCTGCGTCGGTGGCAACGATGCCTTTGGCTAGCCCGGCTTTCGCGCCGCGCACGCCGATATCGGGCACCTGGTATTCTGCAGCCATGCGGGCTAGCAGGATGAATTCAGATTCCGAGGTTAGCTGGTCGTCAAGATGATAGGCGAACTCGCGGAACATGCGTTCCTCGCCTGCTTCGCCGAGCAGGCTCAACGCTGCGACAAGCGGGCGGGCATTGAATGCGGCGATTTGTTCAGGCGTCGGTTCAGAAGAGGCCGCAAAGGACAGTTTGCGATCTTCCAGCCGCTCGGCGGCAAGCTGTCCATAATAGGTAAACTTGTGCTTGGCAGCTGCGCCGAACGAGGCGCGTGCCGCTTCGTTTTCGCCGAGCGCATCTTCCGCGCGGCCAGCCCAATAGTCTCCGCGGGCAAGACTGATGGGCGTTGATACGCTGGCAGTCATGTCCTTGAAGTGTTTCAGGCTGCGTTCGGGATTGTTGTTCAGGCGAAGCGCGATCCAGCCAGCGGCCCATTCCGCGTCAGCGAAATCGGACCCTTCTGTCATGGCGTGCGGCGCGGTGAGCTGATAGGCGCGCGACCAGTTGCCATCCTTCAAATCTGTGCGCATGGCGATGTTGCGTTCGTCCCACAATTTCGAACGCCCGGCTTCAGGCACATCATTGGCATCAATGCTGACGAGCAGTGGTGTCGCGCCTTCCTGATTGCCGCGTGTGCGGCGCCAGCGGGCGCGGTCATAGAGAAGACCGGGATTATCCTGCAGCGAGGCCGGGACAGCTTCGACAAGACGGTCAACATTGCGGCCGCGCCCGGCCAGCCCGATGCGGGCGTCGACGAGCTTGCGGTAATCGGAGCTGACCAATGGCTTCAGTTTCGATGCGGCGGTGCGCTGGTTGGTCCAGAGCAGGAATTCGATACGGGCGCGATGGTCGGCTTCTTTCAGGAAGCCGCCATAGGTGGCCAGAACAATGCGTTCGAGGTCGCGGTCCATCGAATTGTTGCGCCAGGCGTCATGCACGAGGGCTTCGGCCTTGGCAGGCTGACCGACCGCCTTGTAGCTGCGGGCGAGGGCGATCTTGCCTGCGCCGGTCTGTGGGCCTGAATTCGTGAGCCAGAGGATGCGCTCACCGTGGCTGAGCGAGGACAGGTCGATAATTTCTTCCGCGCGTTTGCGCATGCGGTCTGTCTTCGGCCAGGTCGGCAGGGTGTCGATGGCATTGGCGACTTCGTCAAAGCCCATGCCCGGCACGCCTTCGCTGGCGCGGACCCACATGATCAGGTTGCGCACGACCGGGTCGGTTGCCTTACGCTGCAGGCTGGCCACTTCGGACCAGTCATAGCGCCCGGCGGCATCCATGGCCTTGTGCAGGATTTCAGCGTTCTTCGCGTCGGTTGTCTGTGACGCATAAACGCGTTTCGGCTTCAGGCTCGGCGCATCTGGCAACGCAGATGCGGCGGCGCTCAGGGCCCCGAGGCCGAGCAGAAGGGAAACAGAGAGGGAGCGTATCATGTGAGAGGTCATCGGTGTTTATTTCTACGCCAAAGCATGAGAAGGCATTGTTAAATATAACGCTAGAATTTCCACCAACACCCCAATCACGGCAAGAATACGATGTTTCACGGCTCAATCCCAGCGCTCGTCACACCTTTCAAGAATGGTGCCGTTGACCGCGACGCATTCGCTGCGCTTGTCGAGCGCCAGATTGCGGGGGGATCAAGCGCGGTGGTACCTGTCGGCACGACGGGCGAGACATCCACTCTGACGACCGAGGAGCACAAGGACGTCGTGACGCTTTGTGTAGAGGTTGTTGCAGGACGTATCCCGGTGATTGCCGGTGCTGGATCGAATGCGACGGACGAGGCGATTGATCTTGTGCAGCATGCCAAGACGGTCGGCGCCGATGCCGCGCTGGTGGTTTGCCCCTATTACAACCGGCCGAACCAGGCCGGCCTTGAAGCGCATTTCCGGGCGATCAATGACGCCGTGGCCATGCCTGTGCTGCTCTACAATGTGCCCGGTCGCACGATTGTCGACCTGCTGCCGGAAACCGTGGCGCGACTGGCCCAGTTGCCAAACATTGTCGGCATCAAGGATGCGTCCGGCGATGTGGCGCGGGTCAGCCAGCATGCCGCGCTGATTGGCGATGCGCAGTTTGTGCAATTGTCCGGCGAGGATCCGAATGCGCTGGGCCACCTGGCCATGGGCGGGGCCGGCTGTATCTCGGTGACCGCCAACGTCGCGCCGGAACTGTGCGCGGCGATGCATGCGGCCTTCCATGCCGGCGACCTTGCCGGTGCGCGGGCCATTGAGCTGAAACTCATCGCCTTGCACAAGGCGCTGTTCTGCGCGCCGTCGCCGGGACCGGCCAAATATGCCCTGTCGCGGCTTGGGCTTTGCCAGCCGGATGTACGCCTGCCGATTACCGAGCCAGATGCCGCCGCCTGCGAGACAATCGATGCGGCTATGGCGCTGGCGGGCCTGAAGACCTAAATAGGGCCCATGTCAAAGACACCGCAGACCAAGGGCAGGGGCGATGGCCTCGTTGCAGAGAACCGGCGTTCCCGGCGTGAATACGCTGTGGAGGATACGCTGGAGGCCGGCATCATGCTGGTCGGTTCCGAGGTCAAATCCCTGCGCCAGGGCAAGGCCAATATCGCCGAAGCCTATGTCAGCCCGGAAGATGGCGGTCTCTACCTGATCAATGCGGATATCCCGATCTACAATGCGGCGAACCGGTTCAACCATGAGCCGAAGCGCAAGCGGAAGCTGCTCGTCTCGAAGCGCGAACTGGCGAAACTATCGCAGGAAGTCGACCGGGCCGGGCGCACGATCGTGCCGTTGAAACTCTATTTCAACGAACGCGGCATGGCGAAACTGCTGATCGGCACGGCTACGGGCCGCAAGGGCCATGACAAACGCGAACATGATGCCAAGCGCGACTGGCAGCGGCAGAAGGCGCGGATCCTGAAGGAAGGGTGAGGGCTCAGCCCGTGAGCTTCTTCGCCACCGCAAAGACGTCCTCGAACATTTCCGGCGTCAGGCGGCGTGTATTCGTGTTGTAGCGGCTGCAGTGATAGCTCGACAGCAGGGTCAGTGGGCGGCCCTCGAATGCCACGTCATAGCGGGTGTTGTGGCCGAAGGGATAGGCGCTGAGTTTCAGGCCGAGGGTACGCACGGTTGAGTCGTGGCTGATTTTTCCTAAACACAGCAGGACCTTGAGATCGGGCAAAGCGGCGATGCGGGACTGGAGGAAGGGCCGGCAGGCATTGATTTCGGCGCCGACCGGCTTGTTTTCAGGCGGTACGCAGCGTACCGCATTGGTGATCATGGCGCCTTCCAGTGCGAGCCCGTCATCGGGGGAAGCCGCGTAAGTGCCTGATGAAAAACCAAATTTTTCCAGAGTTGCGTAAAGAAGATCACCCGCCCAGTCACCCGTGAAGGGGCGGCCTGTGCGATTGGCCCCGGTCACGCCGGGGGCAAGCCCGACCACCAGAAGACGGGCCGTTTCACTGCCAAAGCTGGGAACGGCGCCGTTGAACCATGTCGGTTCACGTGCGGCAACGGTCTCGCGATAGTGGACGAGACGTGGGCAGAGGGAGCAGTCGCGGGGGGCTTCGGGGGGTGGCAGGGCCGCCTTAGTACCCATCCGCAACACCGTCCTTGCGCATCTCGGTGGCAGCGATCCACGCGCCGGTTTCAAAGTCGCGCATGATGGCCTGATAACCGCCGGCGTTCGCCGAGCAGCATTCGACAGTGTGGCCCCGGCGTTCGAGTTCGGCGCGGGTGGCGGGCGGTATGCCGCTTTCAAGCTGAACGGTGCCCATGTCGGTTTCGCACGGGTCACCATTCAGCCTGTTGGTGGGTTCGCACCCACCGACATGTTCCCAGCGTGCGGCGTCGCCCGCTTCCTGCAGGCCCATGTCAAAGTCGACGAGGTTCAGGATAACCTGAACGTGGCCCTGTGGCTGCATGCCGCCGCCCATCAGGCCGAAGCTGAGCCATGGCTCGAACGGGCAGGCCTGTTCGATTGGCACGGCGCGGACCTGGCAGCGGGGCATGTCCTTCTTGAAGGCGAAGGCGGGGATGATCGTGTGGAAGGGGCGCTTGCCGGGTTCGAACACGTTGGGGTGGGCGGGATCAAGGCTGAACAACTGGCCCCGGTCCTGGAACATGAAGCCGAGCCCGTCTGCGACGAGGCCAGAGCCCATGCCGCGATAGTTCGACTGGATCAGAGAGACCATCATGCCGTCACTGTCGGTGACCGTGAGATAGGTCGTGTCGCCGTCTTTCAGCTTCGCGTCAGCAGCGGCGGCTTCAGCAGCCGTCAGCGAGGCTGTGACATCGCCGAACGGAACGACCGGCACAGTGGTCATCGCCTTGCCCAGCTGGATATGCGCAGCCTGGCGCGCGGTGCGGTTCGGTTTGACGAAGGCCTGTTCGTCGATGCGGGAGAATTTGGGATCGGCGAAATAGCGGGCCCGGTCCGCAAAGGCGAGGCGCTTGGACTCGACCTGCGCCATGATCGAATCAGCCGAGCCGAAGCCCATGCCGCGCAGGTCGAACTTCTCGAGCATCTGCAGCATCTGCAGGGCAGCAATGCCTTGGGTGTTTGGCGGCAGTTCGCAGACCTTGTAATCGCCGCGATAGGTTACGCAGACGGGTTCGACGAATTCGCCGGTATGGCTGGCGAAGTCTTCGTAGCGCAGCGCGCCGCCGATGCGCTTGAAATAGGCGTCCATCGTTTTGGCGGTCTGGCCTTTGTAATACTCGTCCCGTCCGTTCTGTCCGATGCGCTCCAGCGTGTTCGCCAGATCGGGGTTCTTGAACAGGGCGCCTTCGCGCGGCGGCGGTGAGAAATAGGTTTTCTTTGCGTTGTCGTATTCTTCCAGCATGCCGCTTTCGAAGGCCGGTTCGAAACGCTTCGGGCCAAAGCTCCAGTAATAGGAGATGACTTCAGTAATCGGCGCGCCGGAACGGGCGTAACGGATAGCAGGTTCAAGGTTTGCCAGCATGGGGCGGTTGCCGAACTTTTCATGCAGCGCGTACCAGGCATCGACCGTGCCGGGCACAGTGACAGGGGCCGAGCCGAAGGGTGGGATTTCCTTGCCGTCCATGTGCTTGTCGGCGGCGGCCTGCATGTCGGCGAGCGAGGCGCCCTTGGCCGAGCGGCCGGAGCCATTATAGCCGTAAAGCTGTTTCGTTTGCGGGTCCCAGACGATGGCGAACAGGTCGCCGCCAATGCCGTTGCCGGTTGGCTCGACCAGGCCGAGCATGGCATTGGCCGCGATGGCGGCATCCATGGCGTTGCCGCCGGACTTCATCACATCAAGGGCAGTTTGGGTGGCCAGCGGGTGGGCCGTTGCCGCGGCAGCGTGCGGCGCGACGACGGATGAACGGACACCCAGCGTGCGGCCCGTCGGCATACGATCACCCGGGCCGGTTTCGCTTACCGAAGCGGACCGGGACGTTTTCGCGTCAGCCTGCGGTGACGGAGCAATGGCGGCGCACGACGTCGCCAGCAGCGCCGCGGCGCCTGCGATCAGGATCTTGAGCATCAGTTCGGTCCTCGCTTGCGGGTATCTTTGGGAAAGTAATGAGTGGCCATACGATTGGAGATGTCGCGTCCATCGCGGGCAAATCGGGCCTCGGCCTCAATTGCGCGGTTATCGCAACTCAGGTGCTGGGCGCTGGTTCGGGTATAGGCATTGTTGAAGCCTTCCACGAGCGATGACCGCAAGCCGCCGCGTTCCGGGGCCTCATAACGCAGCATGTCCGACATGTAGCGGCGCCAATACTGGTCTTCCCGGCCATTGCAGCGCACGCGAATGGCGTGGGCCGATCCGAGCGTGGAAGCCAGTTCCGCCGCGTCGCGGAAATAGTCTGGGCCCCGCAAGGGAATGCCCGATTGGGCCGAGGCTTTGCTTGCCCCCGCAATCAGTAGCAGGCTAAGCAGGACACCATGAAAGACTGTCTTATTCATGCGAAGACCTTCGCGCGCATCGCTCCGAGGCTCAAGGGCCTTGAAGACAAACTCAATATCATCGTCATGGACGATAATGGTGTCTTCTCCAAGGCCTCCACTGGTGAGACCCTGACAGAGCCAAAACCCGAGATTGCCTTTGGCAATGCCGATGCCTTTTTCGGCCCCCAGGTGCGGGCCTTCATTCTGGCCGTCGCGGGCGGCGGGCGGCTGGACTGGTTCCAGTCTGCGGCGGCGGGTATCGAGAACCCGGGCCTTGTGATGATCGGCAAGGCGGCCAACAAATACACGACCAATCACAAGCAATCGGAAGCCATGGGCGAATGGGCCCTGTGGCAGGCGCTGGATTATTTCAAGCTGGGCGCCGCGCATCGTCAGCAACAGGCCACAAAGAGGTGGCAGCGACTGGACACACGCGAAATTCGCGGATCGAAATGGCTGATCATCGGCTTTGGGTCGATTGGCGCATCCACCGGGCGCCGCGTGATGGCATTGGGCGGCGAGGTGACAGGCGTTCGCCGGACGCAGGGACTGGCTGAAGGTGCTGACCGCATCGTGCCAACGAAGGCATTGATGGCCGAACTGCCGAACGCCGATGTCGTGCTGCTCTGCGCGCCGCATACGCCGGAAACCGAGGGCATGGCCAACGCGGACTTCTTCGCTGCGATGAAGCCGGATGCCCTGTTCATGAATCTGGGCCGGGGCGCGCTGGTTGATGAGCCCGCTCTGCTGGCTGCGCTGGACAAGGGACGGCCGGGCCATGCGTCGCTTGACGTGACTGCGGTGGAACCGCTGCCGGGTGACAGCCCGCTATGGACCCATCCCAAGGTCACCCTAACGCCGCATGACAGTTCGCAGACGGACGGAACCGTCATTGGCGCGGATGATACGTTCCTCGATAATCTGGCAAGATACCTGAACGGCGATCCGCTTAGGCATCTCGTGGATAAAGCCGAATTTGGCTAGGCGAACAATCGGCATCGATTACAGGCTGATATCAGCCGTCTTGTCCTTGTAGTCTTTCCTCGGATCATTCCCGAACTTCATTTTGATGCCGGCAAGAAGACTGTGCTCGTTCAGCCAGACATGGGCGTGATCGAGATCGAGCCGCAGCAAACGCAGCTTCGGATCGCGCTTGCCGTCATACCAGGCGGCGATGAAAGGGTTCCAGAGGCGTTCAATTGTTGTGGTTTCGGTGTGCAGGCGCAGCGTGCCGTGCAGCGATGCGAACAGGTCATGCCCCTTTGCAACAAATTGGGCGACGGCAGGGGCAACATTTGCGCCGAGCGCCTCGACGAGGTCGACATCGCTTGCAGAGAAAATCCAGATCGGGCCGCGCGTATCATCTTCGAGGACTGCGGTCATGGGTTGGCTGGACCCACCCTTCTGGCCTTCGAGCGCCAGCATGATCGTGCGGTCTGACTTGAGCGCGGACCAGAGTTTCTCTTCGATCTCTTTCTGATTGGGCATGTGTGTCTCCTTTTGTGATGCGCCGAATCAACAGGCGATCAGGAGAGTGGTTCCGCAGGATGGGGGATTATTCCGGCGGGCAAAAAAAATCGGCCACGCCTTGCAGGGTGTGGCCGATATTTATGTTAAGGCGCGCAGGGGTCAGGCGGTTGCTTTTGCCTTCATGCCGGACATCCGGTCGATGGCGGCTTCCGCGTCGCGCATGATGTCAGCGACAATGGCGGCAACGGGTTTGACCTCGTGCACACCGCCAGCCGATTGGCCCATTGCGAAGCAGGACGTATCCGTGTTGAGTTTTGCCTCATCGACGATGCCGCCAATGCCGCCGATGACACCGGTCTGACTGGAATGGATGGCCTGAAACGGGAATGGCTGGATATCGTCCGGGCGGGTTTCCCAATCATTGATGTAGTCATTGGTGCGGCAGCGCATCGGCTTGCCGGAATAGCAGCGGGTACGTGTCGTGTCGGTGTCGCCAGCGCCGACGACGGCCTGCTTGTACATGTTGGCGGCATGGGCCTCTTCCGACGCAATGAAGCGTGTGCCCATCCAGACGCCGCAAGCGCCGAGCGCGAGCGCGGCAGCGAGGCCGCGACCGTCATAAATGCCGCCAGCGGCGATGACCGGGATGTTGACTGATTCGACCGCCTGGGCGACGAGCGGCATCGTGCCGACAAGGCCGGTATGGCCGCCGCCTTCGCCGCCCTGGAGAATCACCGCGTCGCAGCCAGCCTGTTCAGCCTTGATGGCGTGCTTCACCGCGCCGCCGACAACCATGACTTTCACGCCCGCATCCTTGAGGCGCTTCATGATGGGCATTGGCACACCGAGACCCGCGACAAACGAATCAGCGCCGCCCTTGATGATGACATCGACCGATTCCTCGAGGCTTTCAGGGCTTGCGGCGAGCAGGTCGACGCCAAACGGCTTGTCGGTCAGCTCGCGGACGCGCTTCATCTGTCCGGCAATGAAATCCGGGCCTGTGCCAGCCATGCCGAGCACGCCATAGCCGCCCGCATTGCACATCGCCGCGCAGACTTCAGCGTAGGATACGCCTCCCATGCCGGCGAGCATGATGGGGTGCTCAACTTTGAGCAGTTTCGTCAGAGCGGTGTTCAGGGCCATGGGACGGCGTCCTTTCTGTAATGAAATCCGTATTGTGCACCTTAGTTGGCCGCCCCAAGGTCAACGCAATAGGGGCAAAACCGGTATCGCTTGGTCACAATCGCCCATAGTTTGCCCCATTCCCGCCGTGATCTGCAGTCAAATAGCGAAGCAAGCCGAGGGAATTGTCCACTCGGTGTTAATAAGTCAAACGAGGGGAAGCTCCTATGACGAAACTTTTTGCAAGCGCTGCCATCGCAGCCCTTTTCGCTGGTGGTGCCATGGCTATGGGACCAACAGAAGAAGCGACCGCAGCGCCAGAAGCAACTGTTGAAGCGGCTGAAGCCGTTGAAGCAACTGCTGAAGTTGCTGTTGCTGAAGAAGCAGAAGTCGCTGCTGAAGTTGAAGCACAGGGCGATGGTGAAGCTGAAGTCGTCGCAGAAGACGAAGCCGAAGCTGAAGCAGAAGTTGCCGCCGAAGTCGAAGCAGAAGCTTCGGCACCGGAAGCTGAATAAGGCTGCTATAGCCGGAATATGCCCTCTCCCTACCGGGAGGGGGCTTTTTCCGTTATAGGGAATCAACGGTCGGGAACAATAACGGCTGCCTGATAAATGAACTTTTAGTAATGACCGAGAAGTGCTATGGGCCTTCCCGGTCATCTGACCAACAACAGGGGTACTATAATGAAGAATATCATGATCATCGGCGCTGCCGCTCTGGCTCTTGCCGCTTGCTCGCCTAAAGACGAAGCTAAACCAGCCGCTGACGCCGCTCTGGAATCGGCCGGCGAAACGGTTGATGCTGCTGCCGCTGCTTCGGAAGAAGCTCTCGACAACGCTGGTGAGGCACTTGACGCCGCTGCTGACGCTTCTTCGGAAGTTGCAAGCGACGCTGTTGACGCTGCTGCTGCTGCTGTCGACGACGCCGGTGCTGTCGTTGAAGGCGCAATGGACGATGCTGCTGCTGCTGTCGACGATGCTGCTGATGCAGTTGAAGACGCAACCGAAGAGCAGCCACAAGAATAGGCTCTGGCTTATAGCCACCTAGAACAAGGGCCGCTCCTTTCGGAGCGGCCCTTTTTTATTGCCCGCCTGTCAGAGGCCTAGAATTTCGAATAGGCGCCATCGACGATCAGGGTCGTGCCGGAATGGTAGGATGAGGCGTCCGAGGCCAGATAGACCGCGATGCCACCAAAGTCTTCCGGCTCGCCCCAGCGCCGAATCGGTACGCGTGAGATGACTTTCGACGTGAACGTGTCATTGCCCTGCGCCGCGTCGGTCATGTCGGTGGCGATCCAGCCTGGCAGAATCGAGTTGGCGCGAATCCGGTAGCGGCCATATTCCGTGGCGATGGCGTTCATCATGGCGATCAGGCCGCCTTTGGTGTGGGCATAGGCCTCGTTGCGGCCAGCGCCTTCGATGCCCGCCAGCGAGGCTGTTCCGACCAGGCTGCCGCCCGGATCACCGGCCTTGGCGCGCTTGACCATTGACTTGGCCGCTTCGCGCAACGTGAAGAAGGCGCCTTCGGAATTGATCCGCTGATTGTAGCGCCAGGTCTCGATGG
Source organism: Hyphomonas sp. (assembly GCA_040216775.1). Lineage (GTDB taxonomy): Bacteria > Pseudomonadota > Alphaproteobacteria > Caulobacterales > Hyphomonadaceae > Hyphomonas. The sequence goes on along the minus strand of JAVJOM010000032.1, from coordinate 102,113 downwards.
TCATTTCCTCGAAGCTGGCTGCGCCTTGGCCGACACCGGCATTGGCGATGCATGTATCGATCCGGCCGAAATGTTCCTCGGTTTCGGCCATGGCTTTGACGACCTGGTCTTCCTCACCCACGTCGACCGACCAGGCGTACACTTTGCCCGCGCCGAGCGTTTCCAGCTTGGCGACGGCTGCCTTGTTGGTTTCGGCATTGCGGCCCCAGATGGCGACATCGGCATTGGAGGCGGCCAGCGCTTCGGCCATGCCAAGCCCGATCCCCCGGTTGCCGCCGGTTACCAGGCAGGTTTTACCGGACAGGTTGAACGGTGCGTAGGTCATGTGTGTTTCCTCCAATTGATTTAGGGGGGACAACACATCGCTGACGTTGGGGAGGGTCAAGCGTTTCTTGGTCCAGCCCCGACGAGCGCACGTGCCGCTTCGATGATGCGGCGTGTTTCGTCCCACAGGCCAAGCCCGGTCAGACGATCCGGCGAGATCCATTCGGCATGGGCTGCGTCGTCGCCAGCGATGGGCTCGCCCGCTTCCCAGATGGCGGCATAATCGAAGAGCAGATAGTGGCGGCTTGTTTCGGCTGTGCGCCGGGAGGTGAAGATGGCGTCGACCACGTCGACAAGACCAACGAGCCGGGCCGTCACACCCGTTTCTTCGTGCAATTCGCGCAAGGCGGCGTCACCAGTGCGTTCGCCAAATTCGAGCCGCCCGCCAGGAATCGACCAGTCGCCGGCAAGCGGCTTGGTGCCGCGCTGGATGAGCAGGACATCATCGCCGCGAAAGCAGGCCGTGCCGACAGCGGGAACCGGCCGCAGGGGGATGGGCTCCCTTGCTACCGTCACTGGCGGCCACGCGCTGTCGACCGATCAAGCTCGGCGATCATCGAAACAATTTCCGGTGCGGCGTCGCGCTGTTTGGGAAACAGGGCATTGAGACGGGCTGAGAGGGGCAGGTGCAACAGCGTGAACGTCGATGGCTGGCGCATCAGGAGGGAGAAGACGGTGGTGACATCCGCTTTCTTGATTGCGGTGACGAGGCGGTCAAACCCGATGGCCCGCTGGATGGATTTCAGTCGGTCCCGATTGGCAGCCCTGACGTCAGCTGACTGGCCTGCTACGGACGTATCAGCCTGTGCCGTGGCCTGCAGTGCCTCAAGAGATTCCCTGTCGAGCCGGTGGGAAATCGACGCGGAATGCTTGCGATAAAAATACAGCGTTTCGGGAAGCGTGGCCATGAGGCAGCCTTTGCCCAGAAGGCGAACGATCAGGTCATAGTCCTCACCGATGCGCATGGACTCATTATAGCGAATGGCGTGCGTCTCCAGCGCCTTGTGGAGAATGAGCGGCTTGGCATAGCCGAGCTTGGTGCCCTTGCCGAACAGGAAGTTGGCGCGGATGTAAGTCTGCTCACCGATGGTCGTGGGCTTATCAGCGAGCGGGCCATCAAACATGGTGTCGATGCCAGATGATCCGTCCCCGTCAAAGATCGCGAGGTCGTCGATAAGGATATCGGCTTGTGCTGCTTTCGCGGCGGCCATCATGCGCGAGAGACGCTGCGGGTGGATCAGGTCGTCGCTGTCGACAATGGCGATCCAGTCACCGCGCGCCTTGGACAGCGCAAAATTTCGTACCGGAGCCGGGCCACCGAAACGGGTGCCACTGAACACGCGCAGGCGTGGATCGCGCGCTGCAATGCCTTGGGCCAGAGCGACGCTGCCATCCGCCGAGCCATCATCGACAAGAATGAGTTCCAGCGATTTGAGATCCTGCTTGAGAACCGAATCGATGGCGGCGGCGAGATAGGGCTCGCTATTGTAATTTGCCATCAGGACCGAAACGGCTGGCTGATCGTCGCGAGTTTCGGGCATCATGGGCGGGTGGATCCGGGCGATATTGAAGCTTTCAACCGCCTATCATTAGTCGGCGCTGTTCAAAAGCTTGTCCTGACGGTTCAAACGGGCTGTACGGGCAGCCGAAAGGGCGCATAGCACGCAGGAATGCTTTTTGCGGGTGCCTCAGTGCGCCTGTTTCAGCGAAAGCCAATGACACTCAGCAAGGAATTCCACATGGCCAAGCCCAAGCGCCGCAAGATCAGCCTGGCACTGCAAGGCGGCGGCGCCCATGGCGCCTATACATGGGGCGTGCTGGACCGGCTGGCCGAGGAAGAGAATCTCGACATCGCCGCCATTTCGGCTACATCGGCCGGGGCCATAAATGCCGTTGCATGGGCCGATGGCATGGCCGAACACGGCCCCGATGGCGCGAAAGCCAAACTGGAAGCGATATGGCGTGATGTGTCGCAATCGGGCTCGAGCATGGCGCCCTATGGCGCGCTCAGCGCGATGGCCTTTGCCTATGCCAGTGCCCTGCAGAGCCTTGCCAGCCCGTACGACCTCAATCCGTTCAATCTCAATCCACTGCGCCGGTCAGTGGAATCGGTGATCGATTTCGAAGCCGTGCACGCGTCCGGCGTCCTTCTGTTCCTGTCGGCGACGAATGTGGAAACAGGGCGCGTGAAAGTGTTCGAGCGGGGCGAGATCACAGCCGATACGGTTCTTGCTTCGGCGTGCCTGCCGCAAACATTCCAGGCGGTCGAGATTGATGGCAGCGCCTATTGGGATGGCGGCTATCTGGGCAATCCGAGCCTGTTCCCGCTGATCTATTCCGGCGCGCCTAAGGATGTGCTGCTGGTGATGCTGAATCCGATCGCAAGGCCGGGCATACCGAAACGGGCCGCCGAGATACAGGAACGCATCAACGAGATCAGCTTCAACGCGTCGCTCGTGGGCGAATTGCGGGCCATCGCCTTCGTGCAGCACCTGATCGACGATGGCATGCTGAAAGAGGCGATGATGAAGAAATACCGCCGCTTGAACATTCACGCCATACGCGGCGGACAGGACCTGATCGATCTCGATCTCAGCACCAAGATGGACACGAGCTGGCATTTCCTCACCGGCCTGCGCGATCAGGGAAGAGAGGCCGCTGACAAATGGCTGAGGAACGATGCCCACCATATCGGCACGAAGCAATCGAACCTCGACCTGAGGACGGAGTTCCTCGACGTCTAGGCCTGTTTCAGGAAGCTGACCTTTGCCGCGCCGTAGGTGCGTTCGTCCAGCCGCTCCCAGCTATTGAATGCAAGTATTTCGTCGGCAGCGGTTTCAACGATAGCGATGGCATCCTCTGCCAGCCAGCCGCCGGTTGCGAGCTGGGCGAGGGCTGGCTCGACCAGTCCCTTGTTATAGGGCGGATCGAGGAAGGCGATGGTGAACGGTTCGCCGACGCCTGCGGGGAGCGGACCGAGGTCTGTGGCCGAGCGCCGCTGGATGCGCGTTGTGCCGAACAGGCCGAGCGTTTCGCAATTATCGCGGATCGTGCCGCGCGCGCCGGAATCGGTCTCGACGAAGACGCAGAATGCTGCGCCGCGCGACATGGCTTCAAGGCCGAGCGCGCCTGAGCCAGCGAACAGGTCGATCACGCGGGCATCGTCCAGCGCGGGGGCCCAGGCGGCGTGTGAGATGAGGTTGAACACGGCTTCGCGCGTGCGTCCGCCCGTCGGCCGGGTCGACTGGCCCTTGGGCGCCGCGATGGGGCGGCCTTTGAATTCGCCTGCAATGATCCGCATTGGCCTTGTCGTTCCTGCTCTTTACATTCGCGGCGTGTAGGGCGATCTCAGGCTCATGACAATTACCGTCTCCCCGATGGCGCGTGCGCTGGAGCTGGCCGGGCTGGCCGCTAAAGCCGGTGAGGTGCCGGTCGGCGCGGTGATCGTGGACCCGGCGACGGGAGAAATTGTCGCCGAGGGAGAGAACCATCCAATTGCCGGGCTTGACCCGACAGCGCATGCGGAAATCGTCGCGCTTCGGGCCGCTGCAACGAAACGCGGCAATTACCGCCTGACCGACCTGCACATGTATGTGACGCTGGAGCCGTGCGCGATGTGCGCGGGCGCAATTAGCCTCGCACGCATCGGCAAGCTCGTGTTTGCCGCCTGTGATCCGAAGGGCGGCGCTGTGATCCATGGGGCGCGCTATTTCGAGCAGCCGACCTGCCACTGGCGACCGGACGTGGAACAGGATGAGGCCGCAGGCGAAACCGCCAGCGCCCTGCTGAAGGATTTCTTCCGGGCGCGTCGGGGAAAATCTTGATGGCACATAACCTGTTTCACTGGACAATCGAGGCCCTGCGCTGATGGCCGGGCATGGGTATGAGATTCTGGTCAAGGATGCTCTGGTCTTCCTGTTCGCTGTCGGCGTGGTGGTGCCTGTGTTTCGCTTCCTCCGGCTGCCGGCGGTTGTCGGGTTCATGCTGGCCGGTGTTGTGCTGGGGCCGTTTGCGCTTGGCGCATTCACGCACGATCAGCCCTGGCTGGAATTTATCACGGTATCGGATCCCGAATCGGCGGCCCCGTTTGCGGAACTCGGCATATTGTTCCTGCTTTTCCTGCTCGGTCTGGAGTTTTCGTTCGAGAAGCTGTGGTCGCTGCGGCGCGCCGTGTTCGGAGCGGGTGGACTGCAATCTGCGCTGAGTACGGCGGCCATTGCCGGCGCGGTCTACTGGCTTGGCTTGCCGGCCGAAGCGGCCATCATTTGCGGACTGGCGCTGGCTTTGTCATCGACGGCGATCGTCATGCAGATCCTGATCGAGGAGAAGCGTGCCGCCAGGCCTGTCGGGCGCACGGCGCTGAGCGTGCTGTTATTCCAGGATATCCTTGTTGCACCGATCCTCATTTTCATCGGATTTCTCAGCGTGGGCGAGGGCACCAGCGTCTCATCGGTCTTGATGGATGCAGCGGTCAGGGGCCTGATCGCCATCGCGGTCATCATGCTGGTCGGGCGGTTTGCGCTGCGCCCGGTGTTTCGCCTCGCCGCGACAATGGGCGGGCGGGATTTCCTGATGGCGCTGACCTTGCTGACGGTCGTTGGCGCTGCGGCCATAACTGCGTCGGCAGGCCTGTCGCTGGCGCTCGGCGCGTTTCTGGCGGGCCTGCTGCTTGGAGAGACCGAATTCAAGCACCAGACCGAGGTTGATCTGGAACCCTTCAAGGGCTTGCTGCTTGGCGTATTCTTCATGACCGTCGGCATGGCGCTGGACCTGCCATCGCTGATAACCCAGCCGGGCGTGATATTTGGTGGGCTTGCGGCCTTGCTTGCGGCGAAGTTCGTGATCGCGTTCGTTGCCTGCCGCCTTTTTGCGGGCGACAGGTTCGTGTCGCTTGAGACGGCCAGCCTGCTGGCACCGGCGGGCGAGTTTGCGTTCGTGGTGCTTGCCGCAGCCGGGGCGGCGGGTGTGCTGGATGCCGGGACGTCGGGCAGGATCGCAGCCATCGCCGTGCTGTCCATGCTGCTGATCCCTGTTCTGGGGCGTCTCGGGGGCCTGGTGGCCGCGCGACTCGAGGGGGCTGACCCTGCTGGGCAACCTGACGCAAACTTCTCCGACTTGAAGGGGCATGTGATCATCGCTGGCTTTGGCCGGGTGGGTCAGGCGGTGGCCCGCATTCTCGATGTCGAGGAAACCGAGATCGTGGCGCTGGAAATGAGCGCCATACGTCTGGCGAAGGCGAGGAAAGAGGGGTGGCAAGTCTTCCTCGGCGACGCGTCCCGTCCGGAAATCCTGCACAGTGCCGGCGCAGGCGGTGCGCGCCTGTTCGTTGTGACGGTGGATGACGTGAATGCTGCCGAAGCCATGGTCACATCCTTCCGCAAGCTGCATCCCGATGTGCCAATTGTGGCACGCGCGCGCGATCACGAGCATGCGGTGCGCCTGCGGGCGGCGGGTGCGAACCAGGTGATACCGGATGCAATTGAATCGGGCCTCCAGATGGCGGGGCGCGCGCTCGCCGAGTTCGGATACGATATGGAGACCGTTCGCAATCGCCTGGCGGCTGAGCGCGGCGAGGAATACCTGCGGGTCTGACGCCCATCGGCATTATTCTGAAAAGCGCCCTTGCGTCAGGCTTGCTTCCCGCTGGGGCAGCGGTCGTCTAACCTGATTGAAACAGGGAGACAGCCATGAGCGCCACAATCCGAATAGAGAACGAGATCGCCGTAATCACCATGGATGATGGCAAGGCGAATGCGATCAACCCAACAATGCTGGACGCGCTGAACACGGCGCTGGACCAGGCTGAGACAGATGCCAAGGCGATCGTGATTACGGGCCGTCCTGACCGGTTCTCGGGCGGGTTTGACCTCAAGATGATGATGGGCGCGTCACCGGAAGACGTGCGCAAGCTGGTAATGGGCGGCGGCGCGCTGGCGCTGAGGCTGTTCACCATGCCGATGCCCGTCATTGCTGCTTGTACGGGGCATGGCATCGCCATGGGGTGCTTCATCCTGCTGAGCTGTGACAAGCGGTTCGGCGCGTCAGGTGCCTACAAGATCGGCGCGAACGAAACCCAGATCGGCATGGTGCTTCCCGTATTTGCGCTTGAGCTGTGCAAGGCGCGGCTGAACCCGCTTTACATGACGGAATCTGTTGTGATGGGCACTTTGTTCTCGCCGGAAGAGGCGGTCACGGTCGGCTATCTCGACAAGGTCACTGCGCCGGAAAATGTGCTGGCTGAAGCCATGGTCGAAGCCGAACGGTTGAAGGCGCTGCCCGGTGCGGCGGTTGCGGGCAACAAGAAAATCCTGCGCAAACCGTTCGTGGATGTGATTGCGCCGACAGTGGCCCGGTAGGCCGTTTCAGGTCGACTTTGCCATTTGTTGCACAAGGTCCCGCAGCCACGCGAGCGCGGGGTCTTCCGCATTCTCGCGCCGCCAGTAAAGCACACTTCCGAGATGCGGGAAGGCAGAAGGGAGCGGCGCGACCGCCAGACCTGAACTTTTGGCGAGTGGCAGCGGAACGGTGGCCACCAGATGCGTCTGGCGGACGATTTCAAGCGCAGGCATGTGATGGGGCAGGCGCATGACCGGTGTAATCCGGTGGCCCGCCGCCCGTGCGATCTCCTCAACATACGAACGCCCTTCCCGGCGGCTGGATACAACGACGTGGCGCAGCGCCACGAAATCTTCCATCTCCAGCGCCCTCCCCGCCATCGGGTGATCGGGGGCCATGACGCAGGTATAGGGCGTGGCGAGCAAATCGACGCTTTCCAGATCCTGACCGCGCAGGTCCGGTACGTCCATGGCGAGATCAAGCCTGCCGGACGCGAGTTCGGTGGATATGTGGCCGCGCTGAACCTGGCTCCAGGCGATCCGGATGCCGGGCGCGTCGGCTTCCAGTTGCCGTGCCAGACCCGGCGCCAGGATAAACGCCCCTGCATCGCGCGCCGAGATGTTGAAGACGCGGGTGGAGCGGGAGGGTTCGAATGTTGAGCGTTGCTCCAGTCCGGCGCGCAGGCGGTCCAGAGCGTCACGCACGGCGGGCATCAGGGCGTCGGCCATCGCCGTCGGTTTCACCCCGCGCCCCTCGCGCACGAACAGGGGGTCTTCGAAATGGGTTCGCAGGCGGGCCAGTGCATTGCTGACGGCGGGTTGGGTGATGTTCAGCGTTTCGCTCGCCCGGGTGAGGCTGCGTTCTGTATAGACGGCCTCCAGCACAGGCAGGAGATTCAGGTCGATCGTGCGCAGGTTCATGACCGGCGCTTTGTATCATCACTATCCGTGATGATAAAGCTTCATGTAATAAAGTTGCCGAATAGTCTGGCATCCGGCATGAACTACCTGAAATGGTTGAGTGCAGGAGACCGGATGCCGGCCGACAGAATGTCCAGGGTGGAATGCGATGCGTGCGATGACGCGTTACAGCACGCCCGCGGCCTTCAACAGCATGACCGCGCCAATCGCGGTGACCAGATATTTCATCCCACGCTTGAAGTTTACATCTGTCATCCGCTGCAGAACCTTGCCGCCCAGTGTGGTGCCCAGCATGGACAGCGGAATGGCCGCGACGATCAGCCAGACCGGCGGCAGGGCCTCAAACCCGGCTGCGGCGATCACCGGCACGCTCCAGAAAATGATTTTCACAAAATGCGCCAGCACCTGCGTCACGGCCTTGGTCGCGACAATGGCGTGGCGGGTCATGTCTGTGCGAACGAAGAACAGGTCGAGCAGCGGCCCGGCCACACCCGCCACCGTGTTCAGCGCCTGCACGACAAAGCCGGCGCCTTCGGCCTGAAAGCGTTTCTGGATGTCGAGATCAACGACCGATTTGGGCAACCAGACGAGCAGGGTTGTCAGGCCCAGCATCAGGTAGACCATCTGCGAGTCCGGGCGCCAGCTGAGCGCGAACAACAGGCCGACGGCGGCCAGCGAGCCCAGCGCATAGCGGCGGAAGAGTTTCCACTCGATATGATCGCGCCAGAGAAAGGCACGGTATCCGTTCGACACCATCTGGATCGCGCCGTGAATGATCATGGCGGTGGCGACCGGTACGAGCGCGGCCAGCACGCCCATGAAGATGATGCCGCCGGCCATGCCGAATATGCCGGAGATAAAAGTCGTAACGAGAACCGTCGCAAGAATGATGAAGGTCGTCGCCGTCAGTGTCATGACGCGCGCCTTAGCGGAGTTCTTGGGCGCGGGCCAGACCTGCGCCATCGCCCGAGCCCCCTGTCCCATCGACGGCAGATACCGCCGGGTGATAGGATGATTTCAAGAAACCCGGAAAACAAGCAAACAGGAAGAGAGGAACACCATGCCTGATACGCAACACACCGCTGATGCCAGCGCTGACATGAACGACCTGCGGATGTCGGAGAGCGCCCGCCCTCTGTACGATCACGTCCGCAAGTTCATCAAGGACGTCGTCAACCCGATGAGCGAGGAATTCCATCGTCTCGGCGAAGGAAAGACCGACATCTGGTCGTATGCGCCCGGACAGCTGGAATGCCTGGAAAAAGCCAAGGACGAAGCCAAGAAGCAGGGCCTGTGGAACTTCTTCCTGCCTGACGCGGAAACCGGCGAAGGCCTGTCGAACCTCGACTATGCCTATATCGCCGCTGAACTCGGCAAGAACCCGATGGCGTCTGAAACCATGAACTGTTCGGCGCCAGACACCGGCAACATGGAAGTGCTGGAACGCGTCGGCACCCCGGCGCAAAAGGAAATGTGGCTGAAGCCATTGCTCGAAGGCAAGATTCGCTCCGCCTTCGCCATGACCGAGCCGGGCCTGCCATCGTCGGATGCCAAGAACGTGTCGATGACCGCCGTGCTTGAAGGCGACGAATGGGTTCTCAACGGCGAGAAGTTCTACATCTCCGGTGCAGGCGATCCGCGCTGCAAGATCATGATCACCATGGTCAAGACCAGCCCGAACGCAGAGCCCAACAAGCAGCAGAGCCAGATCCTGGTCCCGCTGCCTCATCCCGGCGTCACGATTGTCGGCCCGATGCACGTCTTCGGCGACCCTGATGCGCCGCACGGCCACATGCACATCCGGTTCGAAAACGTCCGGGTGCCGAAGGATAACATGCTGCTCGGCGAAGGCCGCGGTTTCGAGATCTCGCAACTGCGCCTTGGCCCAGGCCGCATCCACCACTGCATGCGCTCGATCGGTCAGGCCGAACGCGCACTCGACCTGATGTGCGTTCGCGGCATGACCCGCACCGCTTTCGGCAAGCCGCTGGTCAAGCTTGGCGGCAATACCGAGATCATCTCGCGCGCCCGTATCGAAATCGAAGCGATGCGCATGATGGTTCTTAAAGCTGCCAAGGCAATGGACGTGCTGGGCAACCGTGAAGCCCGCGTCTGGATTTCCATGGTCAAGGCCATGGTGCCGGAACGTGTTTGCAACATTATCGACCAGGCCATCCAGATGCACGGCGCCGCTGGCGTTTCGCAATGGACGCCTCTGGCAGGCATGTACACGGGCCAGCGTACCCTGCGCTTGGCTGACGGCCCTGACGAAGTGCACCACATGGTCGTGGGCCGCGCCGAACTTGCCAAATACACTGGTGAGGAAGAAGATCCGGCCCTGGCCGCTGTCTGGCGCAAATAGGACCTCACGGATCGCATTCTTGAAGAGGCGCGCGGGGAATCCGCGCGCCTTTTTTATGGCCTCAGAATGGCACGTTCGGGTCGTCTTCGCCCTTGCCGCCGATGGTCAGTCCGGCAAAGTCGAACACGCGCGGGTCGTGCAAATGGCTGGGCCGCACGGTGGCGAGCGCATGGGCCATCACCTGCCGGACCCCGGGCTTTTTGCGTTCCCATTCATCCAGCATCTGTTTCATCGCCACGCGCTGGAGGCCATCCTGGCTGCCACAAAGGTTGCACGGGATGATTGGGAAGTTCATCGCCTCGGCCAGCTTCGCGAGGTCATCCTCGGCCGCCGTGATCAGCGGGCGCAACACGAAACAGTCGCCCTCGTCGTTCAGCAGTTTTGGCGGCATCGCAGCCATCCGCCCGCCATGCACCAGGTTCATCATGAACGTCTCCAGCGCGTCGTCACGGTGGTGGCCCAGCACGATGGCCTCACAGCCTTCTTCCCGCGCGATGCGATAGAGGATGCCCCGGCGCAGGCGTGAGCACATGGAACAATAGGTGCGGCCTGCTTCCACCTTTTCGGTCACGATGGAATAGGTGTCCTCAGTCTCGATCCGGTACTTGACGCCGGTCGTGTTCAGCCAGTCCGGCAGAACGTGTTTCGGAAAGCCCGGCTGGCCCTGGTCCAGGTTGCAGGCAATCAGGTCCACCGGCAGCGCGCCCTGCCATTGCAGGTCCATCAGCACGGCCAGCAGGCCATAACTATCCTTGCCGCCCGACAGGCAGACCAGCCATTTCGGGCGGGCCTTGTCCCCGGCGTCCACAGCGCGCCGGTCGACCATCTGGAAATCGTCAACTGCCTTCAGCGCACCGCGCACCAGCCGCTTGCGCAGCTTCTTGAAACTCACCGATGACGGCGCATCGGCAAACAAAGGCGGGGCAAGGGGTGCGGTCGTATCAGCCATGATCGCAGCTTTGCCACGGGGGCGCTCCCGCGTGCAAGCAGTTGATGCGGGCGTGCAGGAATTGCAGACCATGCCGCGCGTCACACGTCTCGTAGCAAGGCGCATGCAATGACCCATCCTTCCCATAACTTGCGCACATGTGCAGCGGCGGTCCGCGAGGTAATTGCCGCATTGGAAACGGGTGAGACTCATGGAGCGAACTGGAAGCCAAATGGACTGCCGCGGGGAACCACGCGTTCGAGTGGTAGACTTCGGCGCTCCCTCAGTTCAGGTTGAACCGGTTGAGGGGGTGTCCATTCGTGGCGTCTGCGAACTGTTTGGAGAAGTGTTTTGAAAAGAGAAGTAAGATTTTTGGGCAATCGGTTTGGCGCGTCCGCGCAAAAAGTAATCGCTTTAAGCGTGTTGCTGGCGGCGCCTGTTGCCTGCGGTGGCTCGAATGAGGCAACCCCTGCCGAGACGAACACACTGACCCCGACACAAACGGAGATTCCGGAGGCGGCGACTCTTTCGACAAACATGATCGATATGGATGCCGCATTAGGCCGGATTCCTATCGAGATGATTGATATCGACCCTTGTCCATTCCTATCCGACGAAACAGCCATTGCCGGAGTGACGACAAACTTCGACTTTATCCGGCGCAGCGTCGCAAACGATGAATGCGTATGGAACTACAATATCGGATTTGAGATCAACGTACGTGTGACTCCCCTGGGGGATGCACTTCCAAGAGCAGACCGTACCTACAATCTCGAGATTCCGCCTGTGCTGCAGGCGCAGTCAGGTCCGGGCGAAGACGCGGTCGTGTTCATGGATCCGACATGGGACGCTAGCGCGCCTCGGCCCTACGCTTTCGGTTTCACGCTTGGCGATCAGGACGTGATGATTTCGACCGTAGGTGTGCAAACCAGCCCATCGCAATTACGTAGCGTGGCCAACGAAATCGCCGCGAGGCTTCCGACGGCTCCCGTCATCGAACCACAAATTCTTCAGGCCAAGGAGGCTTATGATCCCTGCCAGTTGTGGTCAGCCTCAGAGGTCGGCGCCATTTTCAGTATCGCACCGGATGAGCCCAATCATCAAAGGGCTTTCGGGCAAACCGCTTGTATCTATGGGTTCAATCCAGTTGAGGGTCCCGGAATCGACGTGCAAGCCGGAATATTCGCCTGTGAAGAGGATCATATCAGCGTGCGTACCGGCCAGGGATTTGAAACCCATGAAGGCTTCGGTGTGCCCGCGGTTCGGAAGGTTGCGAAAGAAGACTGGGGTACGGACATCTCCTTCGAAGCGAAACGGCCAACCTACTGCATCAACGTCGTGTCGTTGCAAAACCGTGATCCAATACCCGCCTCGCTGGAGCCTGGACTCGAAACGCTGATGCGCAACCTGTTGTCGCGCACACCAACTGAATAGGGGGTGATCTGGGGTTTTACTTCAGATGTGAAACAAGCGAACCCGGCGTAAAATGGCAGTTATCTCTAACGCCGCTTGTGGCGGGGCTCAGCGATAGAGTCTTGCGCTTATCCCCCCCCCAACGTCCCCGGTGTATACTGCACCGTGATGCCACACTTCAGCCTCCTCACCCCCATGCCGGGCCTGCCATGGTACCTGCTGCCTCTTTGGCCACTGATCTTCTGGCGCATCCAATGCCTGAAGACATGGTTCCGCGCGGCAGGCGGCCCTGGCGCTCAAATGCTATGGGGCGTGATGTGGAATGGCCGTGTCGTGCTCATTGGTGCAGGTGAAAGACTTAGCCGAAGAAAGGGATACGGAACCAGCGTTTGATGTTCCACCAACGGCGCAGACGCGGATTGTTTGGTGCATCGTCCTTGCCGCGTGGCACGAGAATGTCGTTCATTTTTGGCTGGTAGTTACGGATCAGGTCTTCCTCGACACGGGCGCGGTCTGCCGGCTTTTTGATTACCAGCACATGGCGCTCGGTCGCGCCGCGTTTCCACCAGGCTTCCCACCAGCGCTCATGGCCAATCAGGCGCGAACGGAAATTGGTCGCCTTGCCGATATACAATGGGAACAGGAAGAACACGAAGCGGCGCTGGACGAAGACATAAATGCCGCCGCCCTCGGGCAGGCCTTTTGGCGTCAGCGTGATTTTGAAGCGATACGGCCGGCCGGATTCGCCAAACCAGGTGTGCCAGCCAAACAATATCCACATGCGATTCGTCTCCGTCCCCAAAGTGGCAGGGTGAAACGGCAAGGGTTAATGGCGGATTAAGGATTTGGTCAGGTGGCCAGCATCGCAGCGCGTACGGGTTTGAAACTGGTTCGGTGGGCGGGACTGGGGCCGAGGCGCGTGAGGGCTTCGGCGTGAGCGGCGGTGCCATAGCCCTTGTGACGGGCAAAGCCATAGCCGGGATGGCGTGCATCGAGGTCCTGCATCAGGGCGTCGCGGGTTGTCTTGGCCAGGATCGAGGCGGCAGAGATGGCCGGTTCGGTCAGGTCGCCTTTGACGATGGCGCGCGCCGCGCAGGGCAGGCCTTTCGGCAGGGCGTTGCCGTCAATCAGGATCATACCAGGTTCGCACTGGCTGGTGACGCCTTCCACGGCGCGCGACATCGCCAGGAAGGTGGCTTCGCGAATGTTCAGCGAGTCGATTTCCTCCACGCTCGCATGTGCAACGCACCAGGCCAGGGCCCGTTTGCGGATCTGGGGGGCAAGCGCGTCTCGCCGGACTTCGCTAAGGGCTTTGGAATCGGTGAGACCGACAATCGGCCTGGTCGGATCTAGCACCACAGCCGCCGCAGTGACCGGGCCAGCCCACGGGCCCCGGCCAGCTTCATCGACGCCGCACGTGATCAGAATCGGATGGTTCATGCCGCCAGTGCAGCGCGAGTCGGCCTTGCTATCCACCCCTGCGTCCGCTTCAGTGGAAACGGGCCGAATTCCCGGCAACAGGACATATTTCGCCATGCTTGAATTTCTGTCTTCTCCCGCTTTCTGGGGCAGTCTCGCGACGCTGACCTTTCTGGAAGTCATTCTCGGAATTGACAATCTCCTGTTCGTGTCGATTGCCACTGGCAAGCTGCAAGGCCAGCAGAAGCAGCAGGCAACCCGCGTCGGCATCTGGGGTGCAATGTTCCTGCGCATTGCGATGCTCGGCCTGATCTTCGTTATTATTGGGCTCGACAAGAATGCCCTGTTCCAGCTGCCGCACTGGTTTGCGCAGATGCTCTCGAACGGTGACGACACCCTGATGCACCATGTCGAGGACGTCACCATCAAGGACCTGATCTTGCTGGCTGGCGGCCTGTTCCTGTTATGGAAGGGAACGCAGGAAATCCACTCGGCTGTCGAAGGCACGGGTCATGAAGAAAGCGATGCCAAAAGCGGCTTCACGGCCGTGATTGTGCAACTGTTCGTCATCAATATCGTGTTCTCGCTCGACAGCGTGATTACCGCGATCGGCATGACCGACAAACTGATCGTCATGATCAGCGCCGTCGTCCTCTCGACCGTGGTCATGGCGTTTGCCGCTGATCCGCTTGCCAAGTTCATTGGCGAACATCCCACGACCAAAATGCTGGCCCTGTCATTCATTCTGCTGGTCGGTGTTGCCCTTGTGGCGGATGGTCTCGGCTTCCACATACCGCGTGGATACCTCTACTTTGCCATCGCCTTCTCGCTGGCGGTGGAATTGCTCAACATCCGGGCGCGCAAGCACGCCCCAAATTCCGGAGGACATTGAATGTCTGCACCCTATGCGATTCGAATCCACGAGACGGGTGGTCCAGATGTCCTCTCGAAGGAATTGATTGACCTGAAACAGCCAGGACCAGGCCAGGCGCTGGTGCGCCAGTCGGCCGTTGGCCTGAATTTCATCGACACGTATTTCCGCACCGGACTCTACCCGGCGAAAATCCCGTTCACGCCCGGCGGCGAAGGCGCCGGTGTGGTCGAATCGGTGGGCGAAGGCGTGACAAATCTCAAGGTGGGCGACCGCGTCGGCTATGTCGCGTCAGGCACCTATGCCACGCATGTGACCCTGCCGGCCGCGAACCTGCTGCCCTTGCCGGACGGCATCAGTGATGAAGAGGCCGCCGCTGTCATGCTGAAGGGCCTGACAGCCTGGATGCTCCTGTTCGAAATTCGTCCCATCAAGAAAGGCGACACGCTGCTCGTTTGGGCGCCCGTCGGCGGTGTTGGCAGCCTGCTGGTGCCGTGGGCCGTCAGCCTCGGCGCGCGGGTGATCGCCGTCACCTCGTCGGACAAGAAAGCCGAACTGGCCCGGGCCGCAGGAGCGAGCGATGTGATTGTCGGTTATGATAATGTCGCGGCGCAGGTGAAGGCCCTGACCGATGGAAAGGGCGTCGATGTGGCGCTGGACAGCGTGGGCAAGATCAGTTTCGAAGCCTCGCTCAGCAGCCTGAAACCGCGCGGCTGGATGATTTCCTACGGCAACGCTTCCGGCGCTGCTGACCCGGTGCCACCTGGACGTTTGGCACAAGGCGGATCGCTTGTGTTGACCCGGCCAACCTTGTTCAATTTCATCGACACGCCTGAATCCCTTGCCCGGGGGGCGGGTCTGCTGTTCGCGGCGCTCAAGGATGGCACGCTGAAAGCCGATATCGGTCAACGCTTCGCGCTTGAAGACGCCGCTGACGCGCATCGTGCGCTGGAAAGCGGGACGACGACCGGCGCCACGGTTCTGGTTCCCTGAGGCTGGCTGTGGCGCTCAGGATTTCAAACCGGGACGCCCGCCGACTCTGGCTCGATGCCCAGCTCCTGTCAGCCGCACCGACCGGGCCGCTGGATCTCGCCGAAATCATCCGCCGGCTCGGTTTCGTCCAACTCGACACGATCCGTGTCGTCGCCCGTGCGCACGATCATATCCTGTGGAGCCGGAACCAGAATTTCCGCGAGCCGATGCTGGAGACATGCCTCGCGCGCGACCGCCATGTGTTCGAGCATTTCACACACGATGCCTCGCTGATTCCGATGGACTTCTATCCGATGTGGCGCCGCCAGTTCAGGCGCCTTGAGGCGAAGGTGCGTGGATGGGATTGGCATCGCGGCATGGTGGGCGAACAGGGCCGGGCCGAAATCTGCGCGCGCATTGAGGCCGAAGGGCCGCTTTGCACCAAGGCATTCGACACCAAGATTGAAGGCAAACGCGAGATGTGGCGGCGCCCGCCGCACAAACTGGCGCTGGATTACATGTGGTATGCCGGAGAGCTGTCGACCTCTCACCGGGAGAATTTCACGAAATTCTATGATCTTACCCATCGCGTCATTCCCAATCACGTGCGCGACGTTGAGCACAGTGACGAAGCACAGGTCGACTGGCTGTGCCGCGAGGCACTCGCCCGGCTAGCCTTCGGGACCGAAGGTGACGTGCAGCGTTTCTGGGCGGCGGCAGACCTGCCGGAAGTGAAAGCCTGGACGGCGGCGAATGCCAACGCACTTGTGCCGGTCGAGATTGAGTCTGCGACGGGCGCGTGGACGGCTGCGCTGGCGCTTCCGGATATTGAAGAACGGTTGGCTGGTGTGCCTGCGCCGACATTGCGCCTGCGTATCCTCAATCCGTTCGATCCGGTAATCCGTGACCGCAACCGCCTGTCGCGCCTGTTCGGGTTCGACTACCGGATCGAGATCTTCGTGCCAGCTGCGAAGCGGCGATGGGGATATTATGTCTATCCTCTGCTGGAGGGTGACCGGTTTGTTGGTCGCATCGAGGTGAAGTCAGACCGGGTTAGGGGTGAGTTGAGCGTCATCGCCCTGTGGCCGGAACCCGGCGTGAAATGGACGAGCGCGCGTCAAGCGAAACTCGATGCGGAACTGGGGCGCCTGGCTCGTTTTGTCGGGGCGACCGATGTGGTCTGGCTGACAGGCTGAATGCGATCAGTCCGAGACGGGCAGTTCCAGCAGCAATGCCGGGTCGATATAGAAATCGCCACCGCGATCCGTGCTCGCGACATTGCGCCATTTGACCGCCCAGTGCAGGTGCGGACCAGTCGTGCGGCCAGTATTGCCGGTTTTCGCGAGCAGGTCGCCACGCTTGACCTCATCACCGGAGGCTACGTCCACTTCTGAGAGGTGCATGAACACCGATGTAAGGCCCTGACCATGGTCGAGGAATACGGCGCCGCCTTCATAATAGAGATCCGGATCGGCGAGGATGACCGTACCATCGGCGGGCGCGACGACCGGTGTGCCAGTCGGCGCGGCCATGTCGTATCCGCGGTGGACGGACGTCGACTCGCAAGCCTTTCCGGTGACTTTCGACACGCCGATATATTTGCGCGTGGGTCCAAAGGGGGAAGATGTCGGCGCATCTGCCGGCTTAATGAAGCCGTTTAATGCCCCGACGCCCGGATTCAGGCTGGCAAAGGCATCCTGCTTGATCTGCCAGCTGCGCGCGGCATGGGCTTTCTGTTCCGGGGATCGGGCATCGACCTTGTCGCAATCGAAGCCCTTGATCGTACGGAATTCATCATTGCGCGGGGCGATGACCAGATCGCCATAGGTGCCGTCTGATGTCGACCAGCCGATGACGGATGCCGCGTTCGTGCTGATGCCGAACTGGGCGGTGCCCGTGGAATCGACAACCTGCCTGACGCCAGCGACCGTGAGCGTTTCGCCGGGCTTGGCGTGGCAGATGACAAGCCCGCCCTGGGTCAGCGCGCCATCGCATGAGGGCGCGACCGGTACGGCGGCCTGCACGGCGTCGGCAATGGGCACTTGTGCGCAGGCTCCCGCGCACATGACGACGGCGAGCAGGAGTTCGCGCAGCATCATGCTTTTGCAGGCACCATGCGGGTTCCGGCTGCAGCCGCGTCCCAATAGGCTTCCTGCAGGTCGACGCTCCAATAGCGCAGGGCCTGGAGCGGGATTTTCCGGCCAGTTACGGCACACACAACAAAATCACCCGGCGAAAGCACCTGGATATCTGCGTCGAGGTAACGAAGGCGCGCTTCGCCAGCTTGTCGGTCTGTTCGTGTCAACATGTCGCCCACCATGCCTGATGTGCCCGGAAAAGAAAAGACTCAGCAAACAGGAAGTTTCTGCTTTGTTCTGGAGAACAAACATGGTACATGCGGAACATGGACGGCAATAGGGGGCCTTGCCAAACTGACCCCCATAGTGGACCTAAGGAGACGACTCATGGCCAAACCAGCGCTTCAACTAGTGGATAAGGAATCCGGTGTGGATAAGCAGAAGGCTCTTGAAACGGCTCTAGGCAATATAGACCGCGCGTTCGGCAAGGGCTCAGTGATGCGCCTTGGTGATCGCAAGGTCATGGATATCGAGGCGGTATCAACCGGTTCCCTCGGGCTCGACATTGCCCTTGGTATCGGCGGCATTCCGCGCGGGCGGATCATCGAAGTGTATGGCCCTGAAAGTTCAGGCAAGACGACGCTGGCGCTGCATTGCGTGGCGGAAGCGCAGAAGAATGGCGGCGTATGTGCCTTTATCGACGCGGAACATGCGCTCGATCCGGTCTATGCCGGCAAGCTGGGCGTCGACCTTGACGATCTCCTGATCTCACAGCCGGATACAGGCGAACAGGCGCTGGAAATCTGCGACACGCTGGTCCGGTCCGGCGCGGTGGAGTTGCTGGTCATCGACTCGGTTGCGGCCCTGACGCCGCGCGCTGAACTCGAAGGCGAGATGGGCGATTCCCTTCCCGGTCTTCAGGCGCGCCTGATGAGCCAGGCGCTGCGCAAGCTTACCGGCTCGATCTCGAAATCGAAATGTACCGTTATCTTCATCAACCAGATCCGGATGAAGATCGGCGTCATGTTCGGCAGCCCGGAAACGACATCCGGCGGCAATGCGCTGAAATTCTATGCGTCCGTCCGTCTCGACATTCGCCGGATCGGCCAGATCAAGGAACGGGACGAGGTTATCGGCAACCAGACCCGTGTCAAAGTGGTCAAGAACAAGGTGGCCCCGCCTTTCCGGCAGGTCGAGTTCGACATCATTTATGGCGAAGGCATTTCCAAGACGGGTGAGCTGATCGACCTTGGGGTCAAGGCTGAAGTCATCGAGAAATCCGGCTCCTGGTATTCCTACAAAGGCGAACGTATGGGCCAGGGACGTGAGAAAACGCGGACCTTCCTGAAGGAAAATCCGGCCATTGCCGACGAAATCGAAGATTCGATTCGCCGCAATTCGGGCCTCCTTGCCGATGAACTGCTCACGGCCGGCATGGAAGCCGGCGCGGGTGATGATGCCGAGCCGGACGCCGCCGAAGGCTGATAGATTCCCGTTTTCTGGTCCGAACAAGCCGTGAAAGGGCGGGTTCGGGGACCGGTTTGTAGTCAGGTCTCTCACCTGAACTTGTCCCTTTGTGGCGCACCCGGCTTGGCGCGCCGCGAAGGGACCTTTATATCGCCGGTTGGAGCCGGCGTGGGACTGACCTCGCCGCACATGAATTAATTCGGCTAGGACACTGCCCATGAACGGCGTCAACGATATCCGCGAAGCTTTCCTTTCCTTCTTCGAGAAGCAGGGACACACCCGGCGCGCGTCTGCGCCACTGGTGCCGCAGAATGACCCGACCCTGCTGTTCGTGAATGCCGGCATGGTGCCGTTCAAAAACATATTCACCGGCGCTGAGACGCCTTTTGCACCGCGCGCCACGACGTCGCAGAAATGCGTCCGGGCAGGCGGCAAGCACAATGACCTCGACAATGTCGGTTATACGGCCCGTCACCACACTTTCTTTGAAATGCTCGGCAATTTCTCCTTCGGCGACTATTTCAAGGAACAGGCGATCCATTATGGCTGGGACCTTGTGACCAAGCAGTTTGGGCTTGATCCCAAGCGCCTGCTGGTCACGGTCTATGCCGAGGACGACGAGGCAGCGACGCTCTGGAAGAAGATTGCCGGTCTGTCCGATGATCGGATCATCCGCATCGCCACGTCGGATAATTTTTGGTCGATGGGCGATACCGGGCCGTGCGGCCCCTGTTCCGAAATCTTCTACGATCATGGCGACAAGATTGCAGGCGGCCCCCCCGGCAGCCCGGATGAAGATGGCGACCGGTTCATTGAGATCTGGAACCTGGTCTTCATGCAGTTCGACCAATCGGCCGATGGCACCCGCAAGCCATTGCCGAAGCCGTCGATTGATACGGGCATGGGCCTGGAGCGCATCGCGGCAGTGCTGCAGGGTGTCCACAACAATTACGAGATCGATCTCTTTGCGAATCTGATCAAGGCAGAAGAAGATCTTTATGGCGCGAAGGCGAAAGGCGACCAGCTCGGGTCGTTCCGCGTGATAGCAGACCATTTGCGTACCTCGGCCTTCCTGATTGCCGACGGTGTGCTTCCCTCCAATGAGGGGCGCGGCTATGTGCTGCGGCGTATCATGCGCCGAGCCATGCGCCACGGCCACTTGCTGGGTGCGCGTGAACCGATGATGCACCGATTGACGCCAGCGCTGATCAGCGAAATGGGCAAGGCCTATCCGGAACTGGGCCGGGCCAAGGCCGCAATTGAATCCGCGCTGGAGCAAGAAGAGTCGCGTTTCCAGCGGACGCTGGGCCGGGGCCTCTCCCTATTGGACGAAGCCACAGTCGGTCTCGGCTCGGGTGATGCGCTCTCTGGCGACACGGCTTTCCGCCTTTATGACACGTTCGGGTTCCCGCTGGACCTGACACAGGACATCCTGCGCGGGCGCGGCATGTCGGTCGACACCGACGGCTTTGATGCGGCGATGGATGTTCAGCGCGAAGGCTCGCGCAGTGCCGGTTTCTCGTCGGGCGATACAGCCACCGATGATATCTGGTTCTCTGTCCGCGACGCGTCTGGTGCCACCAAGTTCGGCGGCTATTCGGCGACGGAAGGCAAGGGAAAGCTGGTTGCAATTGCGGCGGGCGGAAAGCTGGTTGACACGCTCGTGCCCGGCGCAGCCGAACTCGTATTCGACGCAACACCTTTCTATGCTGAAAGCGGTGGCCAGGCTGGCGACCATGGCGAAATCACGTTTGACAGCGGCGCGCGGTTCGTCGTGCGCGACGTGCAAAAACGTGCCGGAGACGTTCATGTCCATGTCGGCGAACTCGTCAGCGGATCTGCCAAGCTCGGAGCGGCAGCACAGCTCCACGTCGATGCGAGCCGACGCCTCGCTGTGATGGCAAACCACTCTGCGACCCACTTGCTGCACGCCGCTTTGCGCAATGTGCTCGGCGAACATGTCACGCAGAAAGGCTCGCTGGTCGAGGCAGACCGTTTACGGTTTGACTTTTCTCATGGTGCTCCGGTGACGGCCGCGCAGCTGGAAGCGATTGAGGATCAGGTGAATGCCGTGATCCGCCAGAACTTGGCGACCGATATCAAGGTCACCTCACCCGAAAAGGCTATCGAGGCCGGGGCGCTGGCATTGTTCGGCGAGAAATACGGCGATGAAGTTCGCGTGCTCTCTATGGGCCAGACGGACGGGAAAGCTTACTCGGTTGAACTTTGCGGCGGCATTCATGTCGACCGTTCCGGCGATATTGCGGTGTTCGTGATAACGTCCGAAGGCGGCGTGTCGGCGGGTGTACGCCGGATCGAGGCGGCCACGGGGGCCGAGGCGCTGGCTTTCCTGAAAGGGCGTGCGCGGATTGCCGAGGATCTCGCCGAGAGCCTCAAGGTTCCGTTGAAGGATGTACCGCGCAAAGTTGGCGTGCTGACCGAAGAGCGCCGCGCGCTGGAGAAAGAACTGGCCGAGGCCAAGCGCAAGCTGGCCATGGGCGGCGGCGGCAGCGCGCCAGCCGGACCGGAAGTGATCAATGGTGTGAACCTGATTGCCCGTGTGGCCGAAGGAGTCAGCGGAAAGGACTTGCGGGCACTGGTTGATGAAGCCAAGGCGAAGATCGGGTCAGGTGTCGTGGTGTTCGTTGGCGTTGCCGATGGCAAGGCTGGCGTTGCGGTGGGCGTGACGGCAGACCTGACGGCGAAACATTCCGCAGTCGATCTCGTCAAAGCCGCTGCAGCGGCACTTGGCGGCCAGGGCGGCGGCGGCCGTCCTGACATGGCCATGGCTGGCGGCCCGGATGCGAGCAAGGCGGACGAGGCGCTTGCAGCGGTCAAGGCCCTGCTGGCAGGCTAGGCGTTGTCACCAAATACCAGGAGAGGTTTGGGGCGTCCCGGTTGATCATAGCCAGCCAGGGCGTTCTTCCAGTCAGCTAATCTGACTTTTCGCACCGCCGGAAGCGCCGTGCTGCTGATGCGTGGCCAGAGTGTGTCGAAGCAGGCGCGCCATTGGTCCGGAGTCATGCCGGCAAGGCTGTCTCGCAGGTGGAAACGCCGGTGACGGGCGAGCGGCCTCGGATCGCCCGTTCGTACGGGTTGCCCGGTCAGAAGGCCGTAGCTGACAAAGTCGCCTCCCGCCGGCATCGCCTGCAGGACTTGCGAACCTGGTTCGCCGCCCAGCGCATCAAATACGATATTGGCAGAGGAGGCGGCGGCCATCATCTGAGCTCTATTGGAGATCTGTATGATCTCCAGACCCATGCGCGCAAGGACTGGCTGGTGTTCAGGAGCGCGGTAGATGCCTGTCACCCGGTGTGCGCCTGCTGCGAAGGCCCATTGTGCGAGCAGGTTGGCGCAAGTTGAGCCGGCCGCCGTGAGTAGGACATGGGCGCCCTTCACGGGCCAGGTGTCCAGCATCAGCTGGGCCGCCAGCGGATTGATATAGCCTCGGGCTGCAACTGTCCCGTCGATCTGGTGGGGCACCGGGACGGCGAGCGCTGGATCGCAGTCGAGGAAGGCTTGCCATGTGCCCAACCCTCGGAGGGGGAGAACGCGCTGTCCGATCAGATGTGCATGGGTTGCGGGCGCCGCGATCACTTCGCCAACGCCTTCATATCCTGCGACGAGGGGTGGGTTCACGCGATGGACGTAAGCGCCGGTGATCGGTATCAGGTCCGATGGATTCACCGGGGCCATCTGCATCTTTACGCGCAGCAGATGGGGCGGACGCGGTTTCAGAGGAACCCGTTCCAGCTGCAGCGCCGTGGCAGGTGGGCCGAAGCGGCGATAGATAAGGGCGGTATTTTCCATAGTCCGAACCGAAGAGCGGCGTAGTTACCACCGCCGCAGAATTTTTACGGGATCAGCTGACTGCTACGAGCAGCGGTTCTGCGCCGCCGGGCTGCCATTGAGCGTGCTTGGTCATGATCGACTTGAACAGCGGGCTGGCCAGGTGATCGGCTAGCCAAGCCTGTAGTGCGGACAGGTTTTGTGCGGCGAACCAGTCGCGATCTGTGGCGGCGAACTGGCGCACGAAGGGGAAAATGGCCATGTCTGCGAGGGTGCGGTGAGGGCCCAGGAGATGTGGCCCGGCTGCGGCGATGCGTGTGTTCCAGTGTTCCAGAATGGTGAGGCCGGTGGCGCGCTGGGCGAGCGGATCGACGCCTACATAGCGATTTGGGTATTTGTAGCGATCGAGTGCCTGTTTGAATGGGCCATCACACCGGGCGATCAGCGCGGCGGTTTCAATTTTATCGCTGCCGAGCCAGTTTTCTGGATCGTTCCGGGCAAGCGCCCAGCGCATGATATCGAGGCTTTCGTCGATCACTGAACCGTCGGGCAGGACGAGGACCGGGACGGTGCCTTTCGGGCTGAGGGCGAGCATTTCGGCGGGTTTGTCGCGCAGGACAACTTCGCGGATGCGGATGTCGGCGCCGCTGATGGCGAGGCCGAGCCGGGCGCGCATCGCATAGGGACAACGCCGGAAAGTGTAGAGGATGGGCAGGGTCATGCCTCCTCGCTCCGGCGAACCTCCGGTCCCATATGTTTCTGGCCGCGCGCTTTGGCGAGATCGATCTGCTTCTGGCGCTCGGCAAAGCGGGCGCGCTGGTCGTCCGTCATTTCGCTGATGCAGTGGGGGCAGGACACACCGGGATCGTAGGCGGCGTGTTGCATATCGGCTTCCGATAGCGGGCGTTTGCATGCGTGGCACATATCATAGGAGCCCGGGGTGAGGTCGTGGCGGACTGAAACCCGCTCGTCGAAGACGAAGCATTCGCCCCGCCATTTGGTTTCGGCCTCGGGCACGGTTTCGAGGTATTTCAGGATTCCGCCTTCGAGATGGAAGACGTCGTCGATGCCCTCGGCCTTGACGAAACTGGTGGCCTTTTCACAGCGGATTCCGCCGGTGCAGAACATCGCGATCTTTGGTTTGCGGCCTTCGGCTTCGAGTTTTTCGCGGAAGTCGCGGAACCAGTCCGGGAATTCGCGGAAGGTTTTCGTATTCGGATCAATGGCACCCTCGAAGGTTCCGATGGCCACTTCATAATCGTTGCGGGTATCGATCAGAACCGTGTCCGGATCGGTGATCAGCGCGTTCCAGGCATCGGGCGCGACATAGGTGCCGACGATGGCGTTCGGGTCTGTTCCCGGCACGCCCATGGAGACGATTTCGCGCTTGAGGCGCACTTTTAAGCGCAGGAACGGCATTTCGTCGGTTTCAGAGAACTTGGCCTGCAGCGTCTCGCAGCCGGGCAGGGCGCGCAGGCCGGCAAGGGCGGCTTCGATGGCGTCGGCGGTGCCGGCAATGGTGCCGTTGACGCCTTCACTGGCGAGCAGGACGGTGCCCTTCACGCCAGCGGCGTTAAGCGTTTCGGCCAGCGCGGGCTGGCGGGATTCGAAGTCCGGCATGGCGATGAACTTGTAGAAGGCGGCAACGGTATAGGTCATGGGCGCGCTTATGGCAGATTTGCGCGCAAATTTGAATAAGGGGCAACACGTGCGGCGCCTGAGGGGGTGCTTGGGGGGAGGTCTGGGTGTGCTGAGGGTGAGGCAGGGGTCAGGTGTCGGGGATGACTCCAAACTCCCGCTCTTCCCGGCGAAAGCCGGGATCCAGTGCGGCAGGAATTGTGCGTGCGTCTCTGGGCCCCGGCTTTCGCCGGGGTGAGCGGACATGATTGAAGCCTTCATCACCGCGCAACGCTGAGGCCAGCCTGTCCGAGACAGGTGCCCGGAAGCAGGCCGGATGCGGACCGGGCAGGTCGTCGGAGAGGTGGACGATCATGACGCGGCCGTTCCACGCGACACCCCAGAGCATTTCGGAGCCCGGCCCGCCGACATTGCGAAACCAAGATTTCAGGCGCTGGATGCGCTAGAAGATGAGCGGCCAGATCGGCAGCAGGTACCAGGGCAGGCCCGGCATGGGGGTGAGTAGGGCGTACATCGCGGCGCATAATACGCAAGGTATGGGAGGGGGTGGATAAGGAGGTCTGTCTCAGTCAGTCCACCCGCCTTGCTTCGCCCGCAAAATGGCTGAGACCCAACCATTGCTGCATGTGGGAGGCGATCGCCTGGTCGCCGTCCAGATAGACCTTGCCCTCGGCGACAGCTTTTCCCACCGTCGACAGGCCGAGCCAGATCGCGGTCATGGAACGCAGGTCTGACGTTACGAACAGGTCGACCTCGAAGCCGGGGTCGACATAGCAAAGATCGACACTGCCTGTCGGTTCGACGATCAGCCACCAATTCTTCTGCGAGTCAGGCAGGTCGCTATAGATGAAGTTGATGACACTGCGGTTGTCGGGCAGGGGCGAGGTGTTCAGGTTTCGCCGCATGTCCCACATCAGCAAAGCCGGATCGAGATTGTCGAGGCTGAGATCTGCCTCGATCCAGCGCTGTCCCCAGACGCCGACCGACTCGATCACGGCCGCGAGGTCGCGGCCGGATTCTGTCAGGCTATACTCGTTCTGGCCCGGGCCTGCCGAATCGAGTAGTATACGGAGTATACCGGAGGCTTCCAGTTCTTTCAGCCGCGCCGACAGCAGGGTTGGCGACATGCGCGGCACGCCGCGGCGCAGTTCGTTGAACCGTGTCGATCCCGCGATCAGTTCCCGCAATACGAGCAGCGTCCATCGTTTCGAGAGGATTTCCGCAGCCATCGCGACAGGGCAAAATTGCCTGTAACTGCTGGTCATGGCCGGGGTCTCCTCAGGTGGTGGGCGCGGCGCTGACTTTAGCGCCGGAAAGCCTGTCCGACTGGTACAGAAACTGGACTGGACGAAAACGGGGATCGGTCGTCAGTCTGGTTCAAGCCGGGGCGATACGTGAATAGCTCCCAAAAACCCCGCCAATGAAAGGACTTATCATGACAGACACGCTTTTCTCCCGCCTTGGCGGCACCGAAGGGGTCACACGGATTGCCTCTAATCTCGTCGACAACCATCTTGAAAACCCGCTGATCGCGGCGCGCTTCGCGGGCAGCGATGTGCCGCGAATGAAGAAGATGGCGGCTGATTTCTTCTCGCTCGGCTCAGGCGGGCCGCAGGTCTATACCGGACGGGACATGTTGAGTGTGCACAAACACATGAACATATCCGACAATGAATACATGGCGTCGATTGATGACCTGATGAGGGCGCTGACGGATTCTGGCGTTGGCGATCGGGAGAAATCAGACGTGCTGTATATTTTCTACCAGTTGCGCCCGGATGTCGTTGGCGTCTAGCGGCCCAGCCAAGGCGGGCAGGGTCGCTCCGGTTCCGGGGGCGAACATCGGGGAGACACACAAATAGAAGACATGCTAAATGGCGCCATCGTTTTGGATGGAGCTAGATGCATGACCCATATTCTTGCCGTTTCCGGAAGCCTGAGAAAAGCATCGTTCAATACAGGGCTGATGCGCGCGGCCGAGACGGTTGCGCCCGAAAGCGTGACCCTGACCGGCATGACGCTTCACGGCATTCCGCTGTATGATGGGGATGAGGAGGCGGCGCATGGCCTGCCCGACCCGGTCATCGCGTTCAAGGAAGCGATTGCAAAATCAGACGGCCTGCTGCTGGTCACGCCGGAATACAATAATGGTGTCCCTGGCGTGTTCAAGAATGCCATCGACTGGGCGTCCCGCGAGACCAATGTGTTTCGTGGCAAGCCCGTAGCAATCATCGGCGCGTCGCCGGGCGGGTTCGGAACCATACTGGGCCAGAATCACTGGCTGCCAGTTGTCCGTACACTGGGCATGCGCCCTTGGTTCAACGGACGCCTGATGGTGTCGCGTGCAGGCAACCAGTTCGATGTCGACGGCAACCTGACCGATGAGTCGACCCGTGAAAGACTGAGCGAATTCCTGGCGGGGTTTTCGGAATTTGTCGCGGGTTGATCCGTGTACGTAGATAGCGACCGCTCCGTCGTGTGAGTAATGACCTGACCCACATTGGTCAGGTCAGGCGGTAAACAGCGGGGCAACGAATGAATGGCCTAGGTATAGTTCCGTTATACCCAATGCATTGATGGTCATGTGTGCAAAGATGGCTGGTGCCAGTTTTCGCCCGACAGCAAGATAAGTCAGCCCGAATATGAGACCGATCAGACCCGTAGACAGCATGCCCGCTACGCCCTGATAGGAATGGGCCAAGCCGAATACAGTGGCTGAAACGACAGCGAGAATCGGCCCGGTGCGTGCTCCCAGCAATTTTGTACCCATCCGATGATATAGCCGCGGAATATCAACTCTTCCACGATGCCGCCGAATAGCAATCCAATTGCCAGCAAGACCAGATAGTTGGCGAGATTGTTTTTGACTGTATCAAACTGACTGAGGTCCACTTGCTGCCCGAGCATGTGTTGCAGGGCAGGTTCCAGGAGGGCTGACATCAGGAAATGGGTGACCACGCCGACAGCCAATCCGATCAAGAGCGATGTGACAGGTCCTCGTTTCCAGAGCCGAAGAGCGGCGTTGCGCGCATCGCGATGGAAGATCAGCATGGCGACGACGATACCAAAAGACCCAAGAACGCCGACACCCGGAATGGCGAGCGCCAAGACAAGCGGAAGCACCCATAGACCGAGTGTTGGCAGGCGTTGAATCCGATTTCCCTGATCGTGCACCGGACCCTCCTTGATATAGTGCGTTTCGCACTATATTGTTAAAATTGATCAGGACGCAAGCGATACCAACCGGGAAGAGTGGCCATGACAGAGCTGGAAGCGTGCGTGATCGCGCTGATCGCGCGGGAGGGGCCTTGCACGGCCTATCAGGTCCGAATGAGCTTCGAGCAGTCGGCGGCATCGACATGGAGGGCAAGCACGGGATCAATCTACCCGCTTATCAGGCGGCTGGTTGAGCGTGGCGTGATCCGGTCTGACAAGGCGCCTGACAGCAAGCGAGGTGCGAAACTGCTGACAGTGACACAGACCGGTCTCAGGACCGTGAGGGACTGGTTGCTGGAGGCACCGGACTGGATCGGGGATGCGGCGGCGGACCCGATCAGAACGCGCGTTCATTTTCTGCAACTGCTGGATGACGAAGACCGCGCACAATCGATCCGCGGGATGATTGACGCTACGCAGCGATCATTGGCTGACATTGCCGAGAAAATGGACCGGCTGAAAGCAGCGGGCGATGAGGTTGAGAGGCTCACTCACCAGGGCGCCGCAGCCATGATGGAGGCGAGGCTGGATTGGCTCAATACGGTCGAGGCTTTCTTTCGACCCGGAAATGCCGAGGATTGATCCCTATCGGATTGGTATATTGGGCCGCGCGGTGCGCCTGACCTTGCGCTTGTCAGCCTATGAACCGGGGCGGATGAGGACGGTCTGGAAGCGCTGGTAGCCGAGCTGGCGTTCGTCAGCCGTCTGGCGGAAGGCGCGGTATTCGCCAACCGGGGTGGCCGTGAAGCCAGCCTGCGTGAGGCGGTCAGCCACCGTGACGGCGCGCTGATAGGCCAGCGTGCGATTATCGAACCGCTGAAGGGCACCGGATGTCGAGGCATAGCCAACGACTTCAACCGTCTTTGTTGACCAGTGCTCAAGCGCCCAGATGCTGTCGCCCAGCACGGATTCGCCGGCCGGGGAGATGACGTTCCTGCCATTGTCGAACGCGATGAGCGGCAGTTCGGAAACGGGCGGAATGATGCGGATGGTCCATTCAGGGAAGTTCAGCTTGAGGCCTTCTTCCATCGTGCGATAGGCCGAGATCGAGAGGCTGTCGTCAGGTTCGGCCATCAGCGTCGCTGTCAGCTTTTCTGCGTCTATGTCAGCAGCGGCAAGCTGGAACGGGATGGCGGCGCGCAGTTCGGTTTCCGACTGGCGGAGCATGCCCAGTTTTTCGAGACGGGAAATCTCGGCGCGTAGCGGCGCGGCGATGGATGTATCGGCCATGCGCAGGAAGGCTTCGGCTTCAAGCTTCTTGTCTTCGTCGATCAGGACCTGGCCGAGATTGACGGTGACGTTGCGCCCAAGACGGCTGGACAGATCGGCGACGAGCGCCGTTTCGGCATCCGGCACCCGCGTGTGGGTCAGCACGGTGGCATCGACGCGAATGCCATCCTCCTTGGGGAAAGTGACGGACACGTCTGACAGGCGGGATTCGTATTCCGAGAACGGCTCCAGCAGGGCAGATTTGATCGTGTTGATAGCGGTGGTCTCGTAGGCAATGTCGCGCAAAGCGAGGCCAAGCGGAACCGAGAGGGCTGCGAACACGGACACGATCAGCGCGCCCTGCCACAATGTGCTGCGGGAGCCATGACCGGCGCCGAAACTGTAGATGCGCGACAGGACGGTGACCGACAGGGCAATCGCGAGCAGGTTGGTCATGAAGAGGAAGAAGGAGCCGCCTGCGACGGGCATGGAGCCGACGGCAAGGCCATAACCGGTGACGGCGAGCGGCGGCATCAGAGCGGTGGCGATGGCCACGCCGACAATGGTTTCGCCCTTGCGCTGGATAACGGCATAGCCGCCTGCGAGGCCGGAGAAGATAGCGACCAGCAGGTCGAAGAAGTTTGGCCGTGTACGGGCAATGATCTCGGGCGTGATCTCGGTCAGCGGTGACAGCTTGACGATCAGGAAGGAGATCGTGATCGAGGCAACGACGCCGCAGGCCATGGAGAAGATGGCGCGGCGCATGGCCTTGACGTCAAGAATGCTGAGTGAGAAGCCCATCAGCATGATCGGGCCCATCAGCGGCGAGATCAACATGGCGCCGATGATGACGGCAGGCGAGGAGAGCAACAGGCCGAGCGTGGCGATGGCGCAGGACATGACCGCCATGAAGATGTAGCGGCCGGAGATCTGGCCTTCTTCCTTGACGTGTTCGACGACGTCTGTGTGGTCGACCTTGTGCGCGAGCTGGCGCAGGAACAGCTTGGCCCGGCGCTTCCAGATCGGAACCGGTTTCAGGGTTTCAGACTTGTCGAAGGCCATAGGTGTTTGCTCTTGTTTCGCGGTGCGGTCGGCTGCAAATACGCGAAAAAGTATACGCAATCATTAGCTTTATGCATTGAAAGGTCGGGAATTTGCAGTGCCCGGACTGTGTAAGATACGCTGCCAAGCCTATTCGGCAAGCACGCGGGGCAGCTTGAACGTGACGGTTTCGCGGGCCGTCTCGATGCTGTCGAGTGTGACGTCGAAACGTTCGCGGCAGGCGTCGATGACGCCCTGGACGAGGTCTTCCGGGGCACTGGCACCGGCGGTGAGGCCGAGCGTTGTGACGCCGTCAAACCATGACCAGTCAATGTTTTCGGCGCTGGCGACCAGTTCAGCGCGGGTGGCACCGGCCCGCAGGGCGACTTCGACGAGGCGGACCGAATTGGAGCTGGTGCGCGCGCCGATGACCAGAACGAGGCCTGCGCCCGGCGCGAGTACCTTTACCGCGTCCTGGCGATTGGTCGTGGCGTAGCAGATGTCTTCCTTGTGGGGGCTGGCCATGGCCGGGAAGCGGGCCTGCAGCAACGCGACGATATCGGCCGTATCATCCACGGACAGGGTGGTTTGTGTCACGAAAGCGAGGTTGTCAGGGTCTTTTGGTACGAAGCGTTCCGCATCTGCGACGGTCTCGATCAGGGTGATTCCCCCGCCGGGGAGCTGGCCCATCGTACCGATCACTTCCGGGTGCCCCGCATGGCCGATCAGGACGATCTCGCGGCCCTCGGTATGGTGGCGCTCAGCCTCGACATGCACCTTGGAGACAAGCGGGCAGGTGGCGTCGACATAGATCATCTGGCGGGCAGCGGCCTCGGCAGGCACCGATTTGGGCACGCCATGGGCGGAAAAGATGACTGGTCGGTCGGTGGGGCATTCGTCCAGTTCTTCAACGAAAACAGCGCCCATCGCCTCAAGACGGCTGACAACATGAGCATTGTGGACGATCTCGTGGCGGACATAGACCGGCGCGCCCCATTTCTTCAGCGCTTCCTCGACAATCTGGATCGCGCGGTCGACTCCGGCGCAAAACCCCCGGGGGGCCGCGAGGCGTATTGTCAGGGCGGGCCTGTCACTCATTTAATGATCTCCTGCCTCTGCAACGTTGCGCCAAGGCGCGCAGCCCTTTAACACATCTCCAGCTACAGATGGACAGGCCTTTTCTACAGGCCAAGAAGGACAAGCCGACGCATGCGCATACTTGTTACACTTTTCGCGGCGGCGCTGCTCGTCGGATGCCAGTCGAAAATCGCCGAAACCTTCGATACGCGCCAGAATGCCGGTCCGTGCCCGCCTGTCGGGTCGGTCTATGATGTGTCGCGCTATGTGGAATTCGCCGCCGGGACGGATGAGACCTATCCGAACATCACCTATACGGGCGAAGTCGCGGACGTTCGCATGTTCTGCCGCTATGCCGGCAAGGACCCGCTGGTGGCGCAGATGGAAATCGACTTTGCGTTCGGCAAGGGCGAAGCGGCGCGCAGCGATAAGCATACCTACACGTATTTCGTCGCGGTGACGCGTCGCAACGGCAAGGTGCTGGCCAAGGAATATTTCAATGTCGAGGCTGATTTCAACGGCCGGAAACTGGATGGCCGGACGGAATCGATCGCCAAGATCGAGATTCCACGGCTCGACGAGTCGATTGCCGGTTCCAACTTCGAGATTCTTGTCGGTTTCGACCTGACGCCGGAGCAACTGGCGTTCAATCGCGCGGGCAAGCGCTACCTTCTCAACGCTGCAAAGTAAGCATGACCAGCCTGATACGAGACCTGACGGCGGCCGCATCGGCGGCCTTTGAAGCCATGGGCATGGAGGCGCGGTGGGGCGATGTGCGCCGCTCCGACAAGCCGGACCTCGCTGATTTCCAGTGCAATGGCGCGATGGGCGCGGCGAAGTCTGTCGGCAAGAACCCGCGCGAGATCGGCGCAGCGGTGGCTGAGGTGCTGAAAGCCTACCCGATGGTGCTGTCGGCAGAAGCGGCGGGACCGGGATTCATCAATATCCGCGTGTCGGACGCTGCCCTGGCGGCGCGCGCAGCGGAGATATTGGCTGACGAGAAGGCCGGGGCGGAACTGGCGCCGGACCGGCAAGTG
The DNA here is from genome assembly GCA_040216775.1 of Hyphomonas sp. Taxonomy (GTDB): domain Bacteria; phylum Pseudomonadota; class Alphaproteobacteria; order Caulobacterales; family Hyphomonadaceae; genus Hyphomonas. The sequence goes on along the minus strand of JAVJOM010000032.1, from coordinate 70,016 downwards.
ACCGTGATCGACTTTGGCGGGCCGAACGTGGCCAAGCCGATGCATGTCGGCCATTTGCGCTCTGCCGTAATTGGCGACACGCTGCAGCGGCTGCTGCGCTTCTTGGGCGATGATGTGACGTCGGATACGCACCTTGGCGACTGGGGCCTGCAGATGGGCCACCTTGTGACCGAGCTGCAGGATGAACAGCCAGACCTGATCTATTTCGACGAGCGCTTTACCGGACCCTATCCGGATGAGCCGCCGGTCACGATTGACGACCTTGGCCGACTGTATCCGGCGGCGAGCAACAAGGCGAAGGAAGATGTGGCGCGCAACCAGCGGTCACAGAACGCCGTAGCCGAGTTGCAGGCAGGCCGGGCAGGCTATCGCGCGCTGCTGAAGCATTTCATCGACGTGTCGGTTGCGGCCCTGAAAGTGGACTATGCGTTTCTCAATGTGTCGTTCGACCTGTGGAAGGGCGAAAGCGATGTCGACCACCTGATCCCCGGCCTGATCGAGCGGTTCCGCAAGGCAGACCTTGCCGAGGAAAGCCAGGGCGCGCTGATCGTGCATGTGGCCAAGGAGAGCGACAAGAAAGAGATGCCGCCAGTGATGCTGCTGAATTCGCGCGGCGGCACGGGCTATCACACGACAGACCTGGCCACGATCGAAGACCGGATGATGAACATGCATCCGACGCCGGAGCGGATGCTGTACGTGGTGGACCAGCGTCAGGCCCTGCATTTTGAACAGGTGTTCCGCGCCGCTGAACTGGTCGGCCTGATCGACGAGGGGCACCTGGAACATATCGGCTTTGGCACGGTGAACGGGCCGGACGGCAAGCCGTTCAAGACGCGCGAAGGCGGTGTGCTGCGGCTGGCGGACCTGAATACGATGGCGTTCGAAGAGGCCGAACGGAAACTGGGAGCAGCTAACCTGCCCGATGACATGGGGCCGGAAGAGCGGGCGAACGTGGCGCGCCTTGTGGCGGTCGCGGCGCTGCGCTTTGCTGATTTGCAGAATACACGCACGACGAATTACGTGTTCGATCTGGACCGGTTCACCAGTTTTGAAGGCAAGACCGGGCCGTACCTGATGTACGCCGCTGTACGCATCAAATCATTGCTGCGCCGCGCACGTGCGGACGGCAATGCGCTCGGCGAGATTGCCGTGAGCCATGATGCCGAACGGGCATTGGTGCTGGCGCTGGACGGATTTGGCGCGGCCCTGTCGCAGGCGCGCGATAAACGGATGCCGCATATCCTGTGCGAGCACGTGTTCAGCCTGAGCCAGGCCTTCAGCGGTTTCTATGGTGCGCTGCCGATCGCGAATGAGGCCGATCCGGTGCTGCGCGCGAGCCGTCTTGCGCTGGCAAGCGCCGTGCTGAAGCAGCTAGAGGTCGGTCTGGACCTGCTGGGCATCGACGTTCCCGAACGCATGTAGGGCGTTGCCCGGCACGCGTTCTTGTATCTTCTGTATAAAGGGATCGACCCGATACAGAGGAGACACATATGGCAAAGGCAATTGCGGTTGTACCGACCGGGCCCAGCGACGATGTTCAATGGGAATTGGCCTCGCAATGGGCAATGGCATGGCGCTTCCTGAAATGGTCTGCGACCGCCTTCGTCGTGATCGGCTTTCTGGTCGTGATCGGACAGGGCTTTCTTTTCTACCGGATGTTCGACGACGTGCACCCCGTGCTGGGCTATGCCTATGTTGTGGTTCTGGCGCTGATACTGGCTGTTCTGGTGGGGCGCCCGTTGGCATCCTTCCTGGCCATGCCGGTTGCCGCGCGGCCGCCCTCAATCAACATTGACCCCAAGGCGCCTGCACCCGCCGCGATGGTGGCGCGGCTGAAATACGATCTCAAATATCTCGATATGCTGGCCGGGAATCCGCTGGTGCAGCAGGAGCGCGACGCGATTCGCGACAGCATTGTCCTGGGCCGCGCGCTGCAGGACCGGGTTGCCCGTTGCGCACCCGCCGATGCGGTGGCGATGTCTGTGGAGCTGGAGACGTTCGAGCGGATTCACATCGAAGCCCTGTTGAAACCGCTTGATGCTAAAGTGCACGCGTTGATCCATGCCGAGGCGGTGGGCGTGGGCGTGGCGACGGCTGTGTCACTGAATGGCACCGTCGATGCCTTCATCGTGCTGTGGCGCAATGCCAATCTTGTTGCGCGCATTTCGCGGATCTATTTCGGACGTCCGCATCTTGGGGGCAGCCTGCGGATCCTGCGGGATATCGCGGCCATCGTGGTGGTTTCACGCGCACTGGACGATGTGACCGACATTACCGGCGAGGTGATTGGCGGCCTGCTTGGGCGCATGGGCGGGCTGGTGGCCGGGCCGCTGATGGATGGCGGCGTCAATGCAATGATGACGCTGAAGCTGGGCTATCTGGCCAAGCGCCGCTGTCGCAGCTTCAAGGGTTGGTCGGCCGGGCAGGCCAAGGCGATTTCGGAAGAAGCGTTGCAGGGCGTGAAGCAGGAATCCGGTTCGGTCGTGTCAGACTTGCTGAAACGCTGTGGCGGGCTGACCTCGCACGCGGCCCGGGCGACCGAGAAAGCTCTTTCCGGGTCCAAGAATGCGTGGGCGTTGGTGCAGAGCTGGTTTGGAAGCAGGCCGTCGGAGGTTTGACCGTTTGTCAGGCAGGCCCGGCATCAGGGCGATATCCCGTGAGAGTGTTGCTTGCCGGGCCGTCGAATCCGTTCTAGTTCGACATGTAATTCAACTCTGTCCCGGGAGAGAGCAGCTCCAGAAGCTGCCGCCGAAGGCGCAACCGCCCCGGAAACGCTCAGGCAAAAGGACCGGGCAGGGTCAACACGCTGGAAAGAGGCCCTTGAGGCCTCGCCGAAGGAGCAAGCCCGCAAGCCGGGCGGAATCTCTCAGGCGCCCAGGACAGCGGGGGCGACGGATATTTCGGCCCTGCGCCGATCCGTCTCCTTTTGGATTGATGGCGCCATGGCAGATACCCCGACCGACGCGTTGAAGCACACCCCGCTTTACGACCTGCATGTTGCACGCGAGGCCAAGCTGGTGCCATTCGCGGGCTATGAGATGCCGGTGCAATATCCGATGGGCGTGAAAGACGAGCATCTGTGGACGCGGACGCATGCCGGCATTTTCGATGTCTCGCACATGGGGCCGTGCTTCCTGTCGCTGGAAGAGGGCATTGGCGGCGGCGACGAGGCGCATGCGAGGATTGCCGCGCTGATCGAGACGCTGGTGCCGAGCGACATTGCCGGCCTGAAGCAGGGCCAGGCGCGGTTGACCGTGTTGCTGAACGAAGACGGCGGCATCCTGGACGACCTGATTATCACACGGCCATTGGGCGATGAGGCGCAGGGATCACTTTACATCGTCGTGAATGGTGCGGTGAAGGACCAGGACTGGGCGATTTTCGAGACCGCGCTGGCGGGCAAGGCCGTGCTGACGCGCGCCGATGACCGTATCCTGTTCGCCCTGCAGGGGCCGGAAGCGGTGGACGTAATGCGCGATTTCTTCCCGGGCTGTGAAGACCTGAAATTCATGTATCACGAGCCGTTCGAACTGAACGGGACGCGCTGCATCGTGTCGCGCTGCGGTTATACGGGCGAAGACGGGTTTGAAGTGCTGGTGGCGCCGTCTGCCGGCGTGCCGTTGATCGAGGAAATGCTGACCGACGAGCGTGTGGAAATGATCGGCCTTGGCGCGCGCGACAGCCTGCGCCTTGAGGCCGGGCTTTGCCTGTATGGGCATGACATGGATCCGGGCCGTGATCCGGTGGAAGCCGATCTGGCTTGGGTGATCCAGAAGAAGCGGCGCGAGGCGGGCAATTTCCCCGGCGCGGCGCGCATCCTGGCGGCGTTGAAGGATGGCCCGGCAGAGAAGCGGGTAGGCATTCGCCCGCTGGAGCGCGCGCCGGCCCGCGAAGGCACGGAAATTCACGTGGACGGCAAGGCGGTGGGCGTGGTGACGTCTGGCGGGTTTGGCCCCAGCGTCGACCACCCGGTGGCGATGGGTTATGTCGCCGCCGCGCATGCGGCGCCGGGCATGAAAATCGATCTTATGGTGCGTGGCAAGGCACGGCCCGGCGAAGTCGTCGCGCTGCCTTTCGTTGCGCACAATTACAAACGCTGAACAGGGGGAGAGACCTATGGCGACCTATTATTCCGAAGACCACGAGTGGATCAGTGTCGAGGGCGACACAGGCAAGGTGGGCATCACGAAATATGCCGCTGAGCAGCTGGGCGATGTCGTGTTTGTCGAGACACCTGACGTGGGAAAGACTGTGAAGAAGGGCGACGACATGGCCGTTGTCGAGAGCGTCAAGGCGGCGTCTGACGTCTATGCGCCGGTCAGCGGCGAAGTAGTTGAGGCCAATGCCGCGCTTGCGGATGCGCCGGAGACCGTCAACGAGAGCCCCGAAGGCGAGGGCTGGTTCTGCGTGATCAAACTGTCCGACGCCGGAGAGCTGGACGGCCTGATGAACGAAGCCGCCTATACCGAATTCTGCAAAGGCCTGTAATCAATGCGCTACCTTCCTCTGACTGATGATGACCGCAAGGTGATGCTGAAAGAGATCGGCGCGAAAAGCGTCGATGCCTTCTACAGTGATGTGCCGGAATCTGCCCGCCTTGGCGGCACGATCGATGGCCTGCCAAACCATCAGGGGGAGCTGGCGGTTGAGCGGCATTTGTCGAAGCTGGCCGCGAAGAACCGCTCGGCGTCTTCCGGCCCGTTCTTTGTCGGCTGTGGCGCCTACAAACACCATATCCCGGCCAGCGTGGACATGGTGATCCAGCGCTCTGAATTCCTGACCACCTATACGCCCTACCAGCCGGAAATTGCGCAGGGCACGCTGCAGACCCTGTTCGAATTCCAGACGCAAGTAGCCGCGCTGACGGCGATGGATGTGGCGAATGCGTCCATGTATGACGGATCGACCGCCTGTGCCGAAGCCGCCGTGATGGCGACGCGTGTGACGCGGCGCAAGAAAGTCATCCTGTCAGGCGGTGTGCACCCGCACTATGCGGCGGCGACGAAGCTGCTGTGCGAGGCACAGGGGCTGGACGTGGTTCAGTTACCGATCGCCGTGGACGGCGAAATGGCCCTGGCCGATGCCGTTGACGATGAGACAGCCTGTGTGATCGGGCAGAGCCCGAACGTGTTTGGCACCGTGACGGACATGTCTGGTGTTGCCGATGCGGCCCATGCCAAGAAGGCACTGTTCGTGTCCGTGTTCACAGAAGCTGTCTCGCTTGGCCTCGTGACGCCTCCGGGCGAAATGGGTGCGGACATCGCCGTGGGGGAAGGCCAGTCGATTGGCGTGCCGCTCGGCTTTGGCGGACCTTATGTCGGGCTTTTTGCGTGTACGGAGAAACTGGTGCGCCAGATGCCGGGGCGTCTGTGCGGTGAGACGGTGGATGCCGACGGCAAGCGTGGCTTTGTGCTGACGCTGTCGACGCGCGAGCAGCATATCCGCCGCGACAAGGCGACGTCGAATATCTGTACCAATTCCGGGCTCTGCGCGCTCGCCTTCACCGCACACATGACGCTGCTGGGCGACAAGGGTCTGAAGGGCCTCGCGCTGCTGAACCATGAGGCGGCGTGTGATCTGGCCGATGCGCTGGAGGCTGTTCCGGGCGTGGAAATCCTGACGCCGCGCTTCTTCAACGAGTTCGCATTCCGTACACCAATGAACGCCGAAGCGGTTCTGGCCATGCTGGACGAGGCGGGCGTTGTTGGCGGCGTGCGGGCCAGCCGCCTGTTCCCGGCGGAGAAGATGGGAGACGTGATCGTCTGCGCCGCGACCGAATGCACGACGCTGGAAGACATTGCGGCCTATGCGGCCGCGTTGAAGGAGATTGTGTAGTGAGGCTGGTCGCTGTCCTGCTCGCTGGTGTTTCAGGCGTTCTGGCTTTAGTGGCGGGTGGTGCCTTCGCCTTGCAGGATACAATGATATTCCACCCGGATTCCACGCGCGTGGCGCCGACGGCAGGATACATCGAGGTTGAAGACATTCAGACCCAGGATGGCGAAGATCTTGTCGGTTGGTACATGCCGCCGTCAGCAGGGTGTCCCATCATCCTGTTCCTGCATGGCAATGGAAGTCGGCTTGATCGAGATGTGTGGCGGTATGAGCGCATACATGAGCAGGGTGTGGGTTTGCTGGCGCTGGCCTGGCGTGGCTATTCCGGTTCTTCAGGGAAGCCCTCGGAGCGGGGCTTCCATGTCGACGCGGATGCGGCCTGGTCATGGTTGATGGCCAAAGGCTATGCATCCCGCGATGTAATCATTCAGGGCTTCTCGATTGGTTCAGGGCCCGCGACGCGCCTTGCCAGCTTGCAGGACGCCGGGGGTCTCATTCTTGAGGCACCCTACTATTCAATGGCAGACCTCGTTCGCCACAAGACGGCTGGTGTGCCGCTGGATCTTGTTCTCAAGCATCCGTTTCGTAGCGACCGCCGGATCAAACAGGTCGATGAACCCGTCTTGATGGCACATGGCGGCGTCGACAGCGTTATTCCACCCAGCCAGTCCAAGCGCCTGTTTGAACTGGCCAACACACCAAAAACCTATCGCCTTTTCGACGCATCCGAACACAATACATTGGTTCGGGACGGCCTGTATGAGGAGGCCATCTGGCCTTTCATTGCCGCGCACTGGACACCGGCGACGCAGCCAGATTCCAGCACGCCAACGAACTGTTTTCTATCACAAACTACCGTTTCGGGAGAAGCCCAATGACCATGAACACCCAAGGCCGCCCGACGGCGCCGACATCGACGTCGGTGGCTGCCATCGAATCTGTCTCCGGGTCGCGGGGCCTGTTGCAACATGAGAACCTGATCTTTGAGATCGGGACGAGCGAGACGACCGGCGTTGACCTGCCTGCGCCGCAGAACCGGACCGGGCGTCTGGGCGGTGTGGCGCGCAAGGTGCCGACCGGCCTGCCGGGGCTGTCGGAGCCGGAAATGGTGCGCCATTACATGCGCCTGTCACAGCGCAACTATGCCATCGACCTTGGCTTCTTCCCGCTGGGCAGCTGTACGATGAAGCACAATCCGCGCCTGAACGAGAAGATGGCGCGCCTTGCCGGCTTTGGTGACATTCACCCGATGCAGCCACAAGCGACCGTGCAGGGCGCACTGGAACTGATCGATGAACTGGCAACATGGTTGAAGATGCTGACCAATATGCCGGCCGTGGCGATGAGCCCGAAAGCCGGTGCGCATGGCGAGCTGTGCGGCATGCTGGCGATCCGTGCGGCGCTGATTGCGCGCGGCGAAGGTGAGACACGCAAGCGCGTTCTGGTGCCCGCCTCGGCCCACGGCACGAACCCGGCGACGGCGGTGCAGTGCGGGTTTGAGGTTGACGAGATCAAGGCGAATGCGCGCGGGCGTGTTGATATGGACATGCTGCGCGAAAAGCTGAAGCGGACCGACGATGTGGCCGGTATCATGCTGACCAATCCGAACACGTGCGGCCTGTTCGAAACGGACATCAAGGAGATTGCCGACCTGATCCACGCGGCGGGCGGATACTTCTATTGTGATGGCGCGAACTTCAACGCCATCGTCGGCCGGGTGCGTCCGGGTGACCTGGGCGTCGATGCGATGCATATCAACCTGCACAAGACGTTCTCCACCCCGCATGGCGGCGGCGGGCCGGGCTCTGGCCCGACGGTTCTGTCTGAAGCGCTTGCGCCATACGCACCTGTGCCCTTCATCGTGAAAAACGAAGACGGCGTCTTCAGCCTTGTCGAAGACATGGAAGGCGATGCGAGCGAAAGTTTTGGCCGCATGGTGGCGTTCCATGGCCAGATGGGCATGTTTGTGCGCGCGCTCTCCTATATCCTCAGCCACGGCGCCGATGGGTTGAAGCAGGTCGCCGAGGATGCGGTGCTGAACGCGAACTATATCGCGGCCAAGCTGAAGCATGCCATGACGCCTGCCTTCGAAGGTTATTGCATGCACGAGGCGCTGTTCTCGGATGCGTTCACGGCGGACGGCATCGAGACGCTGGACATTGCCAAAGCGCTGATCGACGAGGGCTATCACCCGATGACCATGTACTTCCCGCTGGTGGTGCATGGCGCGATGCTGATCGAGCCGACGGAGACTGAGAGCAAGGCCGAACTCGACCGGTTCTGCGCGTCACTGGAAAGCATTGCCCGGCGTGCTGCGCAGGGTGACGATACGCTTAAAGGCGCGCCTTATCTTGCCCCCGCACGTCGCCTCGACGAGACGCGTGCGGCCCGCAAGCCAATCCTGAAATGGACACGCGCATCACCCGAAACAGTCGCCGCCGAATAGCGGCTAATCGGCGGTGACTTCGACTGGCTGACGGTAGAACAGGCGTTCACGCAGCTTGCCGAAGCCGATGATCAGCGGGCGTTCGATGAATCGATAGGCCAGGGCGGCGACGAGGATTGCCGCCGTGAGCGACGCGACAAAGAAGGCGATATTGTCGAGTGGCCCTGAATGGCCGACCTGAAAGACAGGCGCAAGCGGTTCGATCTTGCCGAGCGGCGCGAAGACGAGGCGCACCGGTGCGAACAGGAGCGGGTGACACAGGTAGAGCGAGAAAGACCAGTCACCGAGCCGGGCCAGTCCGCGATAGATGACTTGCAGCTGTGGTTCCAGCGCGTGCACACGCTTTGGCATGGCTTGTCCGCCGAGCCAGCCGAACCAGAGCACGACCATCATGGCGATTGCGCCAACCACGGACGACATGACGGCCGCGCCGAACCGGTCTGTTATCGTGCTGTCACCGACGACATTGTAGAGCAGGCTGATCAAGCCGGCGACAATGGCGCCGAAAAAAGCCGGGACGAGCCATGCCTGACGGTTTGACAGTTCAAGTGTGGCAAAGCCGTAGACCAGCAGCGTGCAGGGCAAGCCGAACCAGACCACGCGGCCCCACATCATGAGGTTGGCGTCATCAACGCCCTGGAAGGTGAGGGCCGCAGCGAGCCAGAGCACGGCGATGAGTGTGACCAGACCGCTGCGCCAGGCGATGCCGGAGCTGACGGCGAGGCCGACAACGGCGCCCATGATGAATTCCATGGTCATCGGGTAGAAGACGAGCGCGCTGAAATCAGCTGCAAAGGGCTTGGTGAGGCCGAAGAACGACCCGCCCGCGATGACACTGCCCCATCCCAGCAATATCCAGAGCCAGAACCGGCGCGGCACCAACAGCATCAGTGTGAAGGCGGCGTAGAAATACATCTCGTGGATCAAGGTCCAGCCGACGCCGAGCACCGGATGGGCATTCTGTGGCACCAGCAGGAATGACTTGATCATGTAAGGGATCAGGGGCTGGCCCTGCCCGACCCGTTCCCAACCCGCGCCGAAACCGGTGGCGTTGTAGACCACGAACATCAGGGTCATCAGGGCGGCAAACACCCACCAGAGCGGATAGATACGCGTGGCGCGTGCGAACAGGAATTCCAGACTCGCTTTCACACCGGAGCGCGTGCCTTCGGTGACATAGACCATGATGAAACCGGAGATCACGAAGAACAGGTCCACCCCGGCATAGCCATTGGTCACAAAACCGTTCAGCAGGGGCGTTTCCGAGAGGCCATTATTGCCGATGGCCAGAATTTCCATCGCGCGTACATGGTACACGACGACCAGCAGTGCTGCGATGCCTCGCAGAATCTGGATGGACTGTAATTTCATGCCGTCCTCATGCACGTTTCCCGCATATGACAGCAAGAATTTTCACGTTTGTAGCAATCAGGTAACGCTGTTGCCAGAGTTTGAACACATCCGCATGATTACGTTGCCGAAACTCCAACATGCCCCCATATCACCGTGAATGGCTGACGACGAAGCGACCCCGATGACCGAAACCTCTCCCCTGACAGGCGCCAAGCCTGCTGTTGCCATTCGCACCGGGTTCAACACCGCCCTTCGTCAGGTGCTGGCCTTGCTTGGCCTGTTCATGATCGCTCTGTCGATTCCGATCGGGCTGCTCACGCCGCTCATTCCGATCGGTCTGCCATTTGGCATTCTTGGTGTGATCCTGTTGGGCCGCAATTCGGTCTGGGGGCATCGCTGGATGGAAAGCGTGCTGGTGCGCCACCCGCGCGTTGAGCGGTTTGCGCCGAACTGGCTGATGAAGCTGGTCTTTGCCCGCGAGAAGCGACAGCCGCAGCCCTCCAAACGCTGAAACACCGCGCGGCTCTTGCCGTCGCCGGAATTCTGCGCACAAATGCTGCCCTAATCATCGCGGCGAGTGGGGCTGATGCAAATGAACCGATATTCGACGACGGGTGTGCTTTGCGCGGCCCTGATACTGGCGGCGTGCGGCGGCAAGGATGACACCGGCAAGACGGACAAGATGGCGATCCCGGCGGATCCGTTCCCTTCAACGTATGAACCATACCCCAATGGTGCTGTCTTCATTACCAATGCCACCATCATTGATGGAACAGGCGGACTGATCGAGAATGGCAGCCTGTTGATCAGGAATGGCAAGGTCTCGGCTATCGGCACCGATCTGGAACTGCCGGAAGAGGCGACCACGATCGACGCGGAAGGCCGGTGGGTGACGCCCGGCATCATCGACAATCACAGCCACCTCGGCGTCTATCCCTCGCCCAGTGTCAGCGCGCATGGCGACGGCAACGAGATTTCGGGGCCGGTGACGGCGGAGGTCTGGGCCGAGCATGGTGTCTGGCCGCAAGACCCGGGATTCACCCGGGCGCTGGCGGGCGGTATCACGTCGCTGCAGATCCTGCCGGGCAGCGCCAACCTGTTCGGCGGTCGCGGGGTGACACTGAAAAATGTGCCGAGCCGTACAGTGCAGGGCATGAAATTCCCGGGCGCGCCCTACACGCTGAAAATGGCCTGCGGCGAGAATCCAAAGCGCGTCTATGGCTATGGCGGGGGCAAGTATCCCGGCGGTTCACCCTATTCGCGCATGGGCAATGTCGCCGGGTATCGCGAGTCATGGATCCGTGCAGCAGACTACAAGCGCAAGTGGGACAAGTATGCCAAGGATGGCGGCGAGGCCCCGACCCGCGACCTTGAGCTGGATACTTTAAAGGGTGTTCTGGATGGTGACATCCTGGTGCACATGCATTGCTACCGTGCCGACGAGATGGCCCAAGTGATGGATATCTCTAAGGAATTTGGGTATAAGGTGACCGCATTCCATCATGCCGTCGAGAGCTACAAGATCGCGGACAAGCTGGCTGAATATGGCGCCTGTTCATCGATGTGGGCTGACTGGTGGGGCTTCAAGATGGAAGCCTATGACGGGATCAAGGAGAATATCCCGCTGGTCCACAAGGCCGGCGCCTGCGCGATTGTGCACTCTGACAGCGATATCGGCATCCAGCGCCTGAACCAGGAAGCGGCCAAGGCGTGGGCGGATGGCAAGAAGATCGGTATCAACATACCTGAACAGGAAGCCTGGCAATGGCTGTCACTGAACCCGGCAAAATCACTGGGCATTGATGACAGGACCGGCAGTCTGGTGCCTGGCAAAATGGGCGATGTCGTGATCTGGTCCGGCAATCCGTTCAGTGTCTACACGAAGGCCGATCAGGTCTTTGTCGATGGTGCGCTGATGTACGACCGAAGTGATGCGGCCAGCCGGCCCGTCATGGATTTCGAGCTTGGCCAACCCGGTGAAGGAGACCTGAAATGAGCGCGCAACGTATTGCCAGCCTGTTGGCGGCTGCCGCCTGCCTCGCCCTTCCGGCCTTCGCCAAACCGATTGCGATTGTGGGCGGCGACATCTGGACGGGAACGAGCGAAGGCACGATTTCCAAGGGAGTCGTGCTGATCGATAATGGCCGTGTGATATCCGTCAGCCCTGCCGGATCACCCGTTCCGCTGGACGCCGCGATTGTCGATGCGAGCGGTAAATGGGTCACCCCCGGACTGATCTCGGCCTTCTCGCGTACGGGTATCGTGGAAGTCGATGCGGAAGACACGACTGATGACACAGTAGCGAGCGGGTCTGATTATTCTGTCGCGCTGGATGCCGCCGACGGGTTCAATCCGGATGCGACCGCGGTGGATGTGACGCGGATTGAAGGCTTCACCCGTATCGTCGTGGCCCCGTCAGCGAGCGGCAACCTGTTTGCCGGCCAAGGCTTTGTCGCGGATACAAGCGGCGACGCGGACACCGAAATATCGCGCAAGGCGTTCCTGTTCATGTCCCTGGGCGAACGTGGCGCTGCGCTGGCCGGAGGATCACGACCGGCGGCCTGGGCGCAGTTGCGCGCCGCACTGGACGATGCAGACGCCTACCCGGCGCGTTACCTGGCCAGCAACAAGGGCACGGCGCTCGGCCGGGTTGATGCGGCGGCAATGGTGCCGGCCGCCAAAGGTGAACAACTGATCGTGATTGAGGCGCAAAAGGCGAGTGACCTAAATGCCATCATCGATTTTGCCGAAGCCAATCCCGATCTGCAAATCGCGATTGTCGGTGCAGACGAAGGCTGGCGCGTGGCGCCGCGGCTGGCCGGATCGGGCATTCCGGTGATTGTCGACGCGTTTTCAAACCTTCCAGCCAGTTTTGAGCAGCTTGGAGCAACGGCGGAGAATGCTGCCCGCCTGATGGATGCGGGTGTCATAGTGGCCATTTCGCATCTCGGCGATTCCAGTCATCAGGCCCGCCTGTCGACCCAAGTGGCAGGCAATGCGGTGGCCAACGGCCTGTCGCACGATGATGCCATGAAGGCGCTGACGACCAATCCCGCGCAGATATTCGGCCTGCAGGGCCTCGGTGTGATCGGCCCTGGCGCCCGCGCCGATATCGTGGTCTGGGACGGCGACCCGCTGGAGGTCACGTCCAACCCGGACGCGGTCATGATCGACGGCGAATTGCAGTCGCTCGAGACGCGTCAGACGCAGTTGCGTGATCGCTACCTGACGCTGGACGAAAGCAAGCGCCCGCTTGCCTTTGTCAAACCCTGACAAGCACAGGCTCGTTCAACTCCCATAAATCCTTGGCGGCCTAGATTGACCGCTGAAGATTGTTTTGACCTGTTTGCCGCAGAGATGCCGCAAACATGGACAAAAGTTCAAACGGGATGGTTTTGTCGATGTGGCTTGCTCTGCTTATGGCGTTTCAATTGGTGACCGGTTCCGGTCCGATGGACGCGGCGCTGTCTGCCACCGAAGCACCGAAAACCCTGCGGGCGGCCTTTACCGTGGAATTGCAAAGCGACCGGGCCCGGCGGGTCTATGCCTTCGATCCACGCAAGCACGGCGCCGAGCGCTGGAAAGTGCTCGATTGGCAGGGCGAGGATGACGAGCTGGAAGAGGTCGCCGCGAATTGGGCTGCTGAATCTGCGCCGGACGGACGCCTGTTTCCAGATGACCTTCGCGCCAGCCTTGGCCGGACAGTCCAGGTTGATGACCGGGGACATGCCTGGCAGATTTCATTCCGGCATACGCCGTCGAAGAATGATGGAGAGTTCGATGTCTGGGCCGCCGAGCGGTTGCAGGCGACAGCCTGGCTTGATCCGGTCGGTGAGCGATTCCTGCGGATCGACTATAATTTGCCAAGTCCTGTGGCCGGGCCGGAGGGCGGCAAGCTGACCAAGTACAATCAGAGTTATTTTCTGCGGACCGAGCCACGCTGGGGCATGAGTTATGTGTCAGGTTTCTCGGTCGAACTGGAGGCGCGCGCCGCCTTCCGCAAGATGGAGCGGCGCTACTCGGCGAACGTGGTTCAGGCCGAGTTCTTCTTTGCCAGCGCAGCCGCCCAGCGCGATTTCGAACAAGGGCGCGGGGCCAAACCGCAATTGATGACTGGATTGGGCGGACCCACGCACTAAACTGTCTGATATGACGATTCACATGGTGAAACTGAGCGTAGGGTCCGAGACGATCGAGGATCTCGCCGACTGGCAGACGCGGCAGATGCAACGCATCGACAACCCGGTTCATCATACCCGCATGTCACCGAAACGGGCCGAGGAAATGCTGGATGGCGGCTCGATCTATTGGGTGATCAAGCGCGCGATCCGGGTGCGCCAGCGCATCATCGACATTCGCGCGATCAAGGATGAGGGCGGCCGCGACATGTGCGAACTGGTTTTCGATCCGAACCTGGTGCGGACTTATGCGCAGGCCAAACGGCCTTTTCAGGGCTGGCGCTACCTGAAGCCTGGCGATGCACCGCGCGACCTGAAGACGGGCGACGTGGCGCTGGACATCCCGCCGGACCTGGATGCCGCCCTGAAACAGGCGGGCGTCTGGTAAGATCAGAGGACGAAGCGGGCATGTTCGTTCGCATCGAGAAATTCGATCATTTCGTCGGTTGAGGCCTGTTCCAGCGATTTCAGAGCATCCACCTTCCGGGCTGGCGAATTGCTGGAAATGAATTGCTGACGGGCAGCCTGCACCTGCGCGGCGTAAAGCTCCATGCGGGCGAGTTCGCGTTGCGGATGGAGCCCTTCCTCGACCGAGCGTGTGCCCACGGCGAGGATGGCAAAGATAATGGCGAAGGAACCGGCGACTGTCTGGTTGACGGATTCCACGGGCCAGATTGCGACCATCAGCGCCAGAAAGTTCGAAAGGAACGCCAACAATACGAGCGTGAACATCACATTGCCCAATATGCTGATCTGCTTGCGCGGCAAGGACCAGAAGGCACCTTCGGACGACAGGATATAATTGGTATATTGTACCTGACCCAACAGGCGGGTTTCCTCACACGCCGACAGCATTTCATCCAGAATGCCATCCGGGTCAGGTGGTAGCTTGCGGCTGGCCAATTTCGCCCAGGCCGGGTCGATCCAGAAGGCCTGCTGACTGGCCTTGTCGAGCGTGGTTTGCCCCATGTGACCCACCGCTTCGCGATGTGTATATTTCGTGTATTCGCTGCTGATCTGGTCAAGGAATGATCGCTGGAAGCGTTCAAAGGCCAGATCGCGTGCGTCGACATATTGCTTGATTGCGGGGGCGGAACCGGTTGCAGCGACAATGTCGGGCATGTGGGCGGTGATATATTGGGCCTGCCACTGGCGCATCCGTTCTGTCTTGAGTCGCATCTGCAACCAGCGTCGCTTGGCCTTTCCGAAGGCGAGCCCGATATTCCCGAACACGACAGCCAGCACGCCGCACACGGCGCCGACAATCGCGATGGCCCGGAACAGGTTCAGCGTATCGGCAGCATCTCCCGAGATAGCGGAGATCAAGGGCTCGAGCGGAAATGTGAGCAGAGAGGCCACTGCGAAGCCGAGCGTCAGGCAGCCGATCAATCGGCTGCGTTTCTTGGCAGCGTTGGCGAGTTTGTCGACGCGCTGGAATTCGGCCCGCAGGCTCGGATGGTCGAGCGCAAAGAAAATGCGCGGATATTTTTTTTGCGCCAGGTCGCGGTCGCTTGCGCTGAGCAGCAGCTCGTCATTGAATCTGAACATGCCTGCCCCCCGTGTCGCACTGCGCATGGCGGAACGCGCAAACCAACATGAATGATCCTGCTGTGGCCGATGGCTGATTGCAATGGTTGTTACAGATTTTCGCGGAGTTTGGAGAACCAAAAAAACTGTGTCATCGTGGACACTTAGCGTGCCTTCCTGATGTACAAAAGGCTGCTTGCGTGGGGACGTGCATGGCCAATATCTTTCTTTCCTATAGTCGCGTGGACAGGCCAAAGGCCCAACAGGTCGCCGCGGCGCTTGAGGAAGAAGGACTGACCGTCTGGTGGGACAAGGTGCTCAAGGCGGGTCAGACCTATGACGAAGTGACCGAAGGCATGCTTCGTCAGGCGGACGTCGTGGTCGTGCTGTGGTCCACCGTCTCGGTCAAATCCAAATGGGTGCGTGCCGAAGCGACGCTGGGTGAGCGGTATTCTGCCGTCGTGCCGGCGATGATCGAGAACGCCGACAGGCCGATCCTGTTCGAACTGACGCAGACGGCGGACCTGATCGGTTGGGATGGCGACCGAAGCGAACAGCGCTGGAATGATTTCGTGACCGACCTGCGCCACGCGATCTCGCGCAAGGCGGCCAAGGTAACCGAACCTGCGGCAACTGAGCAGCCTACAGTTGCTGCTTCCATTGCCTCCGCACCTTCGCTGGCGGATGACGGTACGATCGAGAACACGTTCTGGACCTCGATCCAGTCATCCACCGACGCGGCCGATTTCACGGCCTACCTGAAACGCTATCCGACCGGCCACTATTCAGACCTCGCCCGCAATCGTCTGACGGTCCTTGAGGCCAAGTCCAGGGCACCTGCACCGGCTGCTGCAGCAGAGCGTGCGCAGGCCGCCCCGGTGCCAGCGTCCTCACCACGACGTGAAACACGGCGCAAATCCTCTATGCTACCGCTTCTCGCAGGCGGACTGGTCTTGCTGGTCGGGGCGGGCTGGGGCGTGAGCATGATATTGCCGTCTGGCGATGCGGGTTCCGAAACGGTCACGGCAATTCCACCCGAACCACCCGTTGCTGATGTGGTTGATCCGCAACCCATGGAGTCAGAAGACGAAGCCGCGGTTGCCGAAACAGTCGCGGAACCAGCCGAGTCAGAGCCTGAAGTGCCGGCAGAACAGGAAGTTGTCGTCGAACCGGATCCGGTTCCTGCGGGTCCGCAGCGTGACTGCGATGTCTGTCCCGTCGTCGCGTCCATTCCTGGCGGCACGTTCATGATGGGATCGCCGGATTCGGAACGTGGGCGGGTCGGAAATGAGGGCCCCGTGCATAGCGTCACGCTGGCGCCCTTCGTGATGAGCCGGAGCGAGATCACCTATGCCGACTGGGATGCCTGTCTCGCAGATGGTGGCTGCAACGGTTATCGCCCGGCCGACATGGGCGAACGGGGGGATATGCCCGCCATGTCGATCTCGTGGCGCGACGCCCAGGCTTATACCAGCTGGCTGACCACCAAGGCCGGACGGACCTATCGCCTGCCGACCGAAGCGGAATGGGAATATGCGGCGCGAGGCGGGACCCAAACGGCCTATTGGTGGGGCGACAGTTTCGACCGGTCCAGAGTCGCAACAGGCGGCCCCAGGGCATCATCGACTCTGCCCGAGAACGGTTACGGCCTTGTCGGCACACTTGGCAATGTGCGGGAATGGGTCGAGGACTGTTACGTCAACAATTTCAGTGCCGCACCGAATGATGGTAGCGCCGTTCTGTCGGGCAGTTGCGACCTTCGTATCATCCGCGGGGGCGCATGGTCTGACAACGCCGCAACCCACCGGGTTGCCAACCGGGCCCGCGTGTCACGCGGGACACGCGACCGGAAGATCGGGTTCCGGGTCGTTTCGTCGGATGTGAAGCCCTAGCCAGTTTGAGGCGGGGCCGCTAAGCGGAAGCATGATCGAGATTTTCCTGCAGTATTGGCCGCTATTGCTGGCTCTTGTGGTCGCTGGCATGGCGGCTGGTCTTGCCGCTGGCATGTTCGGAATTGGCGGCGGCGCGGTAATCGTGCCGGTGCTCTATTTCCTGTTTGACGGCATGGGGTATGGTGAGACCGCAATGCATGTCGCGGTTTCCACGTCGCTGGCCACCATTGTGCTGACATCCATCCGCAGCGTCATGGCCCACAACAAGCATGACGCCGTGGACTGGGATATTATCAGGTCGTGGGCACCCTGGATCGTGATCGGCGCGCTGGTCGGCATGGGCCTGAGCGGGTTTCTCTCCAAGCAGGCCTTGCTGGGCGTTTTCGGCACAATGGGGTTTGTCCTGGCGGCGCAGCTGTTCTTTGGCAGGCCGACCTGGCGGCTGGCGGACGAGATGCCTGGCGGCGTGATACGCGGCCTGCTCGGTATGGCGATTGGCGGCCTGTCTGCGCTGATGGGGATTGGCGGCGGAACGTTCGGGGTGAGCCTGATGACGCTTTATGGCCGCCCGATCCACCGGGCCGTTGCCACGGCAGCGGGCTGGGGCGTGCTGATCGGGCTGCCCTCGGCGCTGGTCGCTATCCTGATCGGTTGGGGCCGGGATGACCTGCCGCCGTTTTCGCTGGGCCATGTCAATGTGGCGGCGTTCGCGCTGATTTCTGTGTTTACAGTGACGATGGCGCCTGTCGGGGCGAAACTGGCGCACAAGATGGACGCGGCATTGCTGCGCCGGTCGTTCGGGGTCCTGTTGGCACTGGTCGCTGCGCGCATGTTGTGGAAGGCGCTGGGGCTTTAGGCGTCAGACCAATACGTTGACGATACGCTCGATGGCCCAATAGGCGCCGACGATACCGATAGTGTAGGCCGCGACATACCGGGCGGGTGCGAGCGGCAGGCGGGCGAGGCGCGTGGTGAGGAATACCAGCAGAAGCACGGCGCAGACAAAGGCAACCTGACCGGCTTCAACCCCGAGATTGAACAGAAGCAGGGCAAGCACTTCGGCGCCCTTGGGCAAGCCGATTTCGGACAAGGCCCCGGCAAAGCCAAACCCGTGCACCAATCCGAACCCGAACGCGATGAGCCACGGCTTGCGCTGGCTGAGCGTTTCACGGCCCCGGCTGCGATAGATCGCTTCAGCGCCGAGCAGGGCGATACTCATTGCGATGATGATCTCAACGGGCGGTCCGGGCAGTGTGATGCCTCCCAGAGAGGCGGCGGCGAGCGTGATGGAATGAGCAAGGGTGAAGGCGGTGACGGTAGTGAGCAGCTGGCGTGGGCGAACCAGCAGGATCAGGCCGAGCACGAACAGGAGATGATCATAGCCAAAGATGATGTGCTCGACTCCAATCCGGAAATAGGCCGTTGTCGGCGCGCCGGTCGGGGCGGACAGGTCTAGCTGTAGCGCGCCAGGCCGAAGGACGGCGGAAAGATCATCGCCGGTGAGGCGGTCAATGCGGACGAATGCGTCAGTCAGTGTGCGTTCCAGGCCATCAATGGTGACGTGGCCTGTCGACAGGTCGCAGCGCATCTCCCAGCGCTGGATCAGTGTGCCTGCAACCGCTTCCGCGCGGTCTCGCTCTCGCGTGCATCCATCCGGAAATACCGGGTCCAGCTTCAGGCGGCGCCCGTCCAGAATGGGTTGCTTCCAGGTGACGCCGAACACGCCGGGGCCGGTTTCGATAACTTCCAGATAGGCCGGGCGGACCTCGTGCGCGGCGGCGGGCAGAGTAATGCCCAGCAGGACAAGGAGTGCGAGCAGGACGCGTTTCATTCTGCGCCTTCGATCTCGACCTTGTAGCGTTTGATGATGTTGGCAACGGCCTTTTCATTGGCGGCGCGCTGCGCCGTTTCACGGTAATCGGACTCGACCTGCGCGCGGACGTCTTCGAAGGCGCGCAGATGGCCATCATCTTTCGAGACAAGGTGGACGAGATGAAGGCCAAAGGATGAGGCCACAGGCCCCTGCCATTCGCCGTCGGATTCGAGGTCAAACAGCCCTCGCGCAAAGTCTGCCCCGAACAGGCGAACGGTTTCGCGGAACGGCAGGTTGCCATAGGCGCGTTGCAGCATGAAGGGGTCGCCCAGCGTGCGCCAATCAGGTGGGGTCGATGCGTTGAGGGTGGCGAGCAGCGTGGTGGTATCGCCTTCGATAGTGGCGGCGCGTCGGTCCGTGCTGAGGAAGACGTGTTCGAAGGTGATGTTCGGCGCGGTCGTGTAAGCGTCTGGGTGAGCCTCGTACCATGCGCGCAATGTTGCCTCGTCTGGTTCAGTCGTATCGGCGAGGTCCGAGATCATGAAGCTCATTTTCTGGGCGAGTCGGCGTTCGATGATCGTGTCATCCTGATCGAGCCCCAGTCGGCGCGCTTCGCGTGAAAGCGCCTTGTCGCGGACATGGTCTGTCACCATTGCGGCCATGTCTTCCAGAGATGGGAGCGCGCCGGATTCGGCGGCATAGAGCGACGCCATCCGTTCCATGTCCTGTTCGGTCACGGTGATCGTTTCGCCGCGCCGGCCAAGATGTTCGGTCCAGATTGAATAGGTCGAGAACACGATCAGGGCGACCGCAATGAAATGGATGAGCGGCTCGCGAAGGAGAGTTTTCATCGGGGCGAGGCTTTCGCTTAGGCAGGCGGTATGTACCAGATCGGCGAGCTATAGGCGCGCTCATGCAGGGTGGTGGGCAGATCTGGATTGGGTGGTGTGCCGTTACGGTTGGCTTCCCATGTTGACCAGCGGCAGGTCGGATTTTCCAGCACGCGGACATAATAGGTTGCGCGTTGGGCCGGGTCAAAGTCGGGATCGGTCCACATCGCTTTCAGTTCGCCTGCGCCGCTGCCTTCGGTCGTGGTGCAGGTGGCGATATCGACGCTGGCGCCATTGTCCGGGCAGCGGTGATTGGCGTCAGGCATTGCGTCGCCCGAGCACGCGGCATCATAGACCGCTTCGCCGCCGCTGGTGACTTTTACGACCTGCACACGCTGGAGCGGTGCGGAATTGGCATCCTGGATGGCCCAGGCAATGAAGCTTGGCGCATCACCGGCGCCGACGAGATCGCCACCCATCGGCACGCCGCCAGCATAGGCCTGCCTGGCGAGATCAGGCGCATTCAACATGTCAGGCGAGTAACCAAAGCCGCCGAAGAAACGCACCTTCATGCGGGGGCCAGTGGTAGCAAACGTTTCCTTGCGGCGGAACGCATCGAAGATGGCATCGCGCGTATTTTCCTCTGCCCAAACGCCCGTCAGGCCCGATGCTGACCAGCGTGAGAACCAATGCTTCGCGTTCTGGGTGGTCTGGTTGTCCGGTTGGTTGGCCCAATCCGTGACGCCCGGCATTGGCACCGAGCCACGCTGGAATGGGAGGCCGTCGACGATACCGATTTTCGACCAGAAATCAGTCTCCGAATAGGCGCCGCCGGCGACATGGCTGTCAGAGGCCGCTGTCATGCCGAAACGGAAGGGGTCGAAGCCTTGCTCTTCCTGGAGTTTGAGACCGTTCTGGTAAGCTTCGCGGACATAGGACCCATTGGTTTTCGACACCGTATTGCTGGCGAGCAATTCATCGTAGATTTCGAAATTTGCCCACTCGTCATTCGGGGAAAGATCAGGATGGGTTTCTGATGTGCCTTTCACCTGAGTGACTTCGACAAGGGGCTCGTTGCGGTTGCGCTGTTCGGCGTAGGCCGTGTCGAGGGGATCACCATTGAAGGTCTCCAGCCTGAACATCTGTCCGTCCGACACGTTCGAATTGTGCGGGATTGCAATCGACTCGCGGCCCTCGGCGCGCTGCGCGTCCATCCAGTCCCAGAGATCTTCAGGATTCGTGGAGTCAAGCGTCGAGAACGCGCGGGCGGGCGCTTCGCCACGGAAAAAGACGTTTCGGTGGAGGTTACCGCCCCCGAAACCGCCTTCGCCATCTTCGGTCGTGACCGACGTAAACTCATAGGCCGAGAACGTGGTGAAGACGCCGGGTTCGTTATACTTTTCGGCCGCGGCTATGTTCTGTCCCCAGACCGAATTGATCAGCGGTTCGTCATACATGTCTTCAATCTTTTCCCCCGATCTGACGGAGGCCCCCACACCCTGGAAGGCGGCCGTGATTTTGGCCGGATCGGTGGAAAACATGTCCTTGGCGCGCGGCAGTTCGGAGAGTGGCGAACCCTTGGAATTCATCGCGGGAAGGATGCCGAGATATTCGGCGTGGTCGGTGACGGTGTAGAAGTCGAGCGGCCCGCCAGCGATGGTCATGTCGAAACCGGACGGGTGCTTGATCGTCTCGCCCTTGGCAAAACGATAGGCGTCATCTGCGGTGCGGCGCACATTGAAAATGTAAGCATCGAAGCTGTTGCGGGTGTGGATGTGCATGTCGCCGAAATAGGCATTGCGCTCAGCATTGTAGCCCGGCATGGCGCCTTCGGGTGCTGTGCTTGCCGGCGAGGCGGCGGCGGTTTCGACCGGCGTTTCGTCAGCCTTGTTTCCGCTACAGGCGACGAGCGCAAGCGCCGTTGAGGCGAGCGTCAGGGTTTTCCACATTTGATAATTCCTCCCGTTGGCACTCTAGTGGCACCATGTGTGCCATATGTTCAGGGAATGCTGCAGAAGTCCAGATTTACGAGGGGAAATATTCAACCTTGCCAGAAGCGGCGGGTCAGGACGACAAAGACCGAGATGAATTCCAGCCGCCCGAGCAGCATGGCGATGGCACAAATCCATTTGGCCGCATCCGGCAGCGTCTGGAACGTGCCGGACGGGCCGATCGTGGAGCCAAGTCCCGGGCCGACATTCGATACGCTGGTGGCTGCCCCGGAAATCGCGGTGATCGCATCCAGCCCACACAGCGAAAGGAGCGCAGCAGCGACGAGGAACGTGACCAGGTAAAGGAAAACGAACACCATGACCGACTGCAGCGTTTCTTCATCAACGATCTTGCCGCCATAGCGGATGGGCGTGCGGCGGTGCGGCATGGTCATGCGATGGGAATAGGCCACGATGGCCTTTGTCGTGATTTCGAGCCGGAACATTTTCAGGCCACACGCCGCCGAGCCGGCACACCCGCCGACAAAGGTGGCCACCAGGAAAATGGCCAAGACGGGTTCGCCCCACGTATCATAGGGCGCAGATGCGTAACCGGTGCCGGTCATCACCGAAATTATGTTGAACAGGGCGTCCTTGAAGGCGTGCGCCGCCGTTTCGAAGATGCGTGGGTCAACCACCATCTCGTGATAGACAACGATGATCACGCTCAGAACCAGCGCGATTGAGAGATAAACACGTGGTTGCGGATCGCGGATCATTGGCATGATCCGTCCCTGCAGCAGCATCATGGCCAGCAGGCTTTGCGGCAGGCCCGCGATGAACATGAAAACCGTGGCGACGTAAGGTGCATTCGTATTGTTGAAATAGCCGAAGGACAGATCGTGGGTTGAATACCCTCCGGCCGACATCGTGGTCATCGAATGGGCGATGGCATCGAACCAGTTCATGCCAGCAAGCGAGTAGGCGAGCGCGCAGGCCATCGAAATCAGCAGGTAGGTAAAGCCGAGATAAGCGGCGATGTCGGTGATGCGGGGAAGGAACTTGCCCGAAATATCGGAGCTTTCGAGTTCAAAAAGCTGCATACCGCCTACGCGGAGCTGCGGCAGAATGGCGATTGCGGTGACGATAATGCCGATGCCGCCGAACCATTGCAGGATTGCGCGCCACAGGAGCAGGCCGCGCGGCATGTCGTCGAGTCCTGTCAGCACGGTCGCGCCGGTCGTGGTGAGGCCGGAAATGCACTCGAAGAAGGCATCCGTGATCGTCATGCCGGACGCCAGGAACGGGATGGACGCCACGGCGGGCAGGAACACCCAGACCAGCACGGTAAGCAGGAAGGCCTCGCGCTGGCCGGTTCGCTGGTCGCCGCCGCGCGCAAGAACCCAGAGGCATGTGCCGATAAACATTGAGCCAAATGAGGATACCGCGAAGACATAGGCTTCCGGTCGGCCGTCGGCCAGATCCATCAGCGCGCACGGAATCATCGCCACGCCGAGCAGGACGGTAATGATGCCGATGGCGAGGATGACGGGACGCAGCTGCATTTTACGCGCGGACGATACGCTTCAAATCCTGAGAAGGTGTCAATTTTCGGGGGGTTAACAAGGGGTTTCCAGACGCGGCATCGATGGGGGGTGACGGGGTGGCAAGTGGTGGGTAGCAATCAGGCAAGGATTGGGCCAGAGGGGGCTGTGGCGCGGCGATATTGTTGACGCAAGGGAAACAAATACCTAAACGCCGCATATCGTTTCATCCGTAACCAAATGCGATTTCCCAAATGTTCGATCACCCGGCCTATGATGCCCACGAGGGCGTGCACCTTTTCCACGATGAAAAAAGCGGACTGAAGGCCATTATTGCCCTTCATTCCACGGCGCGGGGCCCGGCGGCTGGCGGGACGCGGATGTGGGACTTTGCCAATGGCGAAGCCATGCTGAAGGACGTACTGCGTCTTAGCCAGGGCATGAGCTACAAGAACGCGATGGCGGACCTGCCGCTCGGCGGGGGCAAGGCGGTGATCTGGGGCAACGCCAAGACCGACAAGTCGCCGGAGCTGTTCCGCGCGTTTGGCCGGGCCGTGGAGAGCCTGCAGGGACGCTATTATACAGCCGAGGATGTTGGAATTGACGTGGCCGACATGGAGATCGTTCGGCAGGAAACCGCCTATGTTGCCGGGCTTGATCATGGGGAAGCGGCGAGCGGCGACCCGTCGCCGATTACGGCAATGGGCGTATTCCTGGGCATTGTCGAAACGGCGAAACGCGCCCTTGGCAGCGATGACCTCACGGGGCGGAACGTGGCTGTGCAGGGTGTGGGGTCAGTGGGGGGCTATACCTGTGACCACCTGGCCAAGGCAGGCGCGAACCTGATCATCACCGATATCGACCAGGCGGCGCTGAAAGCCGTCGCGGACCGGACCGGCGCGCGCATTGTCGGGCCGGACGAGATTTATGATGTCGAAGCCGATATCTTTGCGCCCTGCGCCCTCGGAGCGGTGGTCAACGAACAGACGCTGGAACGGTTTCGGGTGAAGGCGATTGCGGGGGGCGCGAACAATCAGCTGGTCATGCCGGAAATGGGCGAATTGCTGCGTCGCAAGGGCATACTCTATGCGCCGGACTATGTGATCAATGGCGGCGGCATCATCAATGTAGCCGCCGAAATTTCCGGCAATTACTCGCGCGAATGGGTCGATGCCAAGCTGAGCCGTCTGGTCCAGACGCTGGGCGAGGTGTTGGACGAGGCGCTGAGCAGCGGCAAGCCGACCAATGCGGTGGCCGACACGATTGCACGAGCGCGGATCGCAGCGGCCCGCTAGGGGAATCTGCGTAGTTCGTCGCCGCCGGGCCGGGTGTTAAACTGTTCTCAAGTTGAACAGCATCCGTTACCCGGAGGTAGATGTCCCATGTCTGTTGTTGCCGTACTGCAAGGAACTGAAGCGCAAGACCGTCAGTCGACCCTGACGGCCGTTGAACTGGCGCGGCGGCTGAATACGCCTGTCACTGGACTGTTTGCCCTGCCGGACCCGAACGCCGTGTTGATGGTTGCGGCGACGCCGGAAGCGTCCGGCCTGACCGCATCGACAGCGCAGAGCATCATCGACCTGCAACTGGCCATGAAGACGACTGCGGAGACAGCGTTTCATGACGCGGTGAGCGGCGGTGCGCACGGGCTCGATTGCGATTTCTTCCACGAGGTCAATACGGTTGAACGGGCGAGCGCGAATGCTGCGACACTGGCAGAGGCTGTCGTCTTTCCGCGCTCTGCCGCGAAAGGCAGCGAGCCGCTCAACCTGGCTTTCGAGCATATTCTGATGGACGCGCGCCTGCCGGTGGTTCTGGCGGGTACGGATGAGTTCAAGGACGGTGGGCCTGTCATCATTGCATGGGATGGCAGCAATGGTGCTGCGCGCGCTGTACGCTTTCACCTGCCGCTGATCCGGGCACTGGGCCATGTCTTGATCGCGCAGGCACCCAAGGATCTGGAACGTGACATTGCCCGCCCGGTCGCCGAGCCCGGTACGCTGGAAAGCTGGCTGAAGCGCAATGGTGTGAAGGCGGAAATTGCCGAGATTGACGGCGATGTCGGCAGTGGATTGCTGGCGCTGGCCAAGGGCAGTGGCGCCTGCATGATCGTTGCCGGTGCCTACGGGCATTCACGACTGGGCGAACGACTTTTCGGGGGGACCACGCGGCGGCTGCTTGAGGCGGCGCATGCGCCCGTTCTTGCGCTGGCACGCTAGCGTTTCACTCAACACAGGAGGCACTTCATGGCTCTCAGCCGCATAACACTCCAACTTGCGCGTAATCCGGGCCTGCCCGGCGGCGACCCGAGCGAAGGCTACACGCTGGTTGCCCCGCTCACGGCGGACGGCCACCTTGATCTGGATGCCTGGCGCGCAGATCGAAAAAAATGCCGTGTTGTACGCTTCTCGTCAGACGATACAGAACATGCTGATGGCCTTTTGACCCATCGCGGCAATCGCTGGTCGTTTCATTATGACGAGGATGACGAAGGCGACGATGAGGCTGGCTATCGGCTCGGCGAGCACGTTTTCAAGGAAGGCGAGTATGTGACTGTGACGAGTCATGGCGAAACGCCCTTGACCTACAAGGTGACAGACGTCTCCCTAGTGTGAGCCAACACATGAAGGGGAGCGTCGCATGTGCGGACGGTTCTTCAGGCACGGGGTAACCTGGGCAGAATACCATGACGCGCTGGGACTGGTTCCGCCGGATGGCGTGTTGCCACCCGAGCCGACCTATAATGCCGCGCCGACCACCATCCAGCCGGTGATCCGCCGCGCGGAGCATTTCGACCGGGTCGAGATGGCACCGGCACGGTGGGGGCTGATCCCGTCCTGGTGGACGAAGCCGCTGTCGGAGATGAAATTCTCGACCTTCAATGCGCAGGCCGAGACGGCGGGCGAGAAGCCGGTGTTCCGGGGCGCTTACCGGCACAAGCGTTGTCTGGTTCCGATCTCCGGATTCTACGAGTGGACCGGCACCAGGGGATCGAAAACGCCATTTGCCATCGCGCTGCGCAACCGGCGCTGGTTCTGCCTTGCGGGCCTGTGGGACGCCGCGCTGATCGACGGGTCGGAGATCCACAGTTTTACCATTCTGACGACAAAGCCAAACGACCTGATGGCGGGATTGCACACGCGCATGCCCGTGATCGTCGATCCGTCCGACTATGCCTTGTGGCTGGATCCGAGCGCAGGGGAGCCGTCGCGCCTGTTTGAACCGTTCCCGACAGATGCGATGCAAGCATGGCCTGTGGGGGCGGCGGTTGGGAATGTTCGTAACAATTCGCCTGCCCTGATCGAGGAGGCCTGATGCCGGCGCGGTGAAAAAGGCCGGGCGCGCGATGCGGCCCGGCCTTGTCTCGTACGCTGGTCTGGCGGGACTAGAAGTCCCAGCGCAGTTGGGCACCATAGGTGGGCGGCTCGTTGACGAAGCCGGTCAGATTGTTGAAGTCGATCGCGCCAGTGAGCGCTTCCTCGTCCAGAATGTTGCGGGCGAAGATTGAGAGGTCGTAGCCAGCATCGGCCTTGTAGCCGACCTTCAGGCCGCCTTCCCAATAACCGTCCTGTCCGTATTCCAAGCTTTCATAGAGCAGGAAGTTGCTGTCGCCCTTATAGGCCCAGTCGGTATAGGCGTAGAGCTCTCCGGTCGCGAGCGGGATGGCGTACCGCGCCGTGACGTTGGCGATCCACTCAGGTGCATTCGGGAAAGAATTGCCCGAGATGTTGTAGCCGAGCAGCGTCGTGCCATCGGCGGCAAATACGGCCGGATCGGTCACGGTGCAGCCGCCGCCACACCCCGGTGCCAGCAGAAGGTCGTCCTTGAATTCGGTCTTGTTGTAGGACAGGCCGGCGGTCAGGAAGAGATTGTCGACTGGGGCGGCCTCGATATCAGCCTCGAAGCCGTAGCCTTCGCTCTTGTCTGCGTTGAACAGTGCGACCGTGTTGTTCAGCCCACCGACGATTGTCAGTTGCTGGTCGTTGAACTCGTAGAAGAAGACGTTGGTGTTCAGGCGCACGCGATTATCGAGCAGTTCCGACTTGATGCCGGCTTCGTAGGACAGGACTGTTTCGCTGTCGGCGCTGGAGACCGTGTCGCCGAAGACGAGGCGGCCTTGCGTCGAGGGGCCACGAAAGCCTTTCGCGATGCGTGCATAGACGTTGATGTCGTCAGTCGCCATGTAGGTGGCCGAGACATCCCAGCTGACCTGGTCGTCAGACACGTTGCCTGCGATCGGGCCCAGCGGTGGTGCGCCGAAGGGGCCGAGGCTACGTTGGACCGAGAAGTCCCTGGATTCATCGGTCCAGCGGGCACCGCCGGATACTGTCAGGCGGTCTGAGACATCATAGGCGAGCGACGCGAAGATGCCCGTGCTGTCTGTCTGGTTCTGGCGGGTTGCGATGCCGTTGACGGGCCGACCCGGTGCCAGCGTGTCGAAGCTTTTCGATGTGATTGCGACCTTCTCGTCGAACACGAAGACGCCGGCCTGGGCCCGAAGCGCGCCGCCATCGTCGAAGGCGAAGCGTACTTCATGGGTGTTCTGGTGCAGGGCATCGACTGAGCCGCCGCTTTCAGACGGAAACGGAATGAAGCCCGGCCCGAAATTGCCTGCGCCGAGGAAGGCGGCACCGAAGCCACCGTCAATGTCGCCCCGGCTTTCGATGGATGCCTGCTCGTTGCCGAAGACATAAGTGAGCTTGAGGGCATCCGTCAGGCCTTTTTCCAGGCGGAGGGTGACGCCGTGCGCGTGCTGCTCAAGGAAGTTGTCGCCATCAAAATAAACGGTGTCACGGTCGAAACCGGAGCCGACGCCATTGGAACCGGAGTCGATGATGTTGGCGCGAAACAGTCGGGCATCGCCTTCATTGGTGCGGCCATGCACATTAAGCAGCGCGGAGAAGTCTGTGCCAGACGGCGTAAACAGGAGCTGCGCGCGACCGGCCAGTTCGTCGAAACCTTCGTAGCGATCCTTTTCGCCTGTGAAGGCATTGTCGACATAGGGGTCACGCTGCTGGGAAATGCCGGAGACGCGAAGGGCGAGTTCATCCTTGAAGATCGGCAAGTTCACCGCTCCTTCGAGTTCGCGCGTATTGTAGTTGCCGTACGTGCCACGGACGTAGCCTTCGAACTCATGCGCAGGCTTTGCCGAGTCGAACTTGATGATACCGCCCGGCGTATTGCGGCCGAACAATGTGCCCTGTGGACCGCGCAGGACTTCGATCGTGTCGAGATCGAACACCGGGAAGCCTTTGAGGATCGGGCTTTCATATGGGACATTATCATAGACCAGCGAAACAGGCTGGGAAGCGTTGAGATCAAAATCGGTGTTGCCGATGCCGCGAATGTAGAAACGCGGGAACGCGCGGCCGAAGGAGCTTTCCGCGATGACGCTGGGCACGCGGGCCGAGAGGAAGCGCACATCCGCGCCGGAGGATTTCAGCACGTCGAGCTTTTCGTCGGCAATGGTCGTGATCGAAATCGGCACGTCCTGGATGTTTTCTTCGACGCGCTGGGCGGTCACGGTGACAGAGGGCAGGCGGGCTTCGGCATCGGTATTGGTATCCTGAGCCAGTGCGGGAAGCGATGTGGCGGCGAGCAGGCTGGAGCCGAGCAGTAGCGCGCGCAGAGCGGGTCTGTGTTGCATGGGGAAATCATCCTGATTTGCATGGGGAACAGCCCGTCTCGTCGCGGGATCTTATGCGCCGGGATGTCTCACACAATGGGATTTCAGGATATGACGGAGGCCATGAATTTGACAGGAATGCGGATATTCGCCTGCCATATGTTGCTGCTTCGCAACATGATGGGGCGATCCGGAAGCGAAATGTCAGGGATTCAGGGCCGCGGAGTGCGTCGGCGCTTCAGTTCCAGGGGTTGAAGCGTGTCGTCACCTTGGGGGCAGGCGGCGGCGATTCGGATGCCGGTTCGTCAGCCTGTTGCGGTTCGACTGTCTGGGCGGGAACTTCGAATGCCTTTTCCTCAGGTCGGGCAGGCGCCTGTTCCGGTGCGGCTTCTTCCGTGACAGTTTCGGTGGCCGGTTCCGGCTCGCTGAAATGGAATGGCTGTTCGGCTGCGTCGGTTAGCGGGTCTGGATAGGCGGGTGTATCCGGGCCTGCATCGAACTCAGACAACGGAATATCGTCCGGAAGGTCCACCGTGCCGTCAATCACGACGCGGTCGCGCTCTGGCGACGGAACGTTCTCAACGCTGTCGGGTGCAAGTTCAGGCACCGGAGAGCTGGCGCGCCCGGCTGAACCGAGGCCGAAGCCGGAGGATAGGCCGGACAGGCTGAAGCTGCGGGGAGCTTCAGGCGCGACATTTGCTTCGGATGTTATCTCGGGCGCAGGATCGTCTGGCTCCGCTGGGGCATCAAAATCCGTGAAGGCGGGTGTGTAGGGTTCAGGATCGGGTTCAGTGGCGGCGAGTACGGGCGCTGGTTTCGATTCGGGTTCCGGTGCCACGCCGGTTTCGACAGGCGTTTCGGCGACCGGGGCGGTCTTGTAACGGGACAGATCGCCCATGCCTGATCCAAAAAATCCGCCACCGAAGGCGCTCGCAGCCTGTGGGGCCGACTGTGCAGGCTCCGGCTCGCTTTCCGACTGAACATCCGGGGCATTTTCGTCCTCGGGCCAGAGCGTGTCCTCATCGGCTTCTGCTTCGGTGACAGTGTCGGTATCAGCGTCAGCTTGCTGGTATTCAGGCAAGAGGGAGGCGATCTGCGACGAGATTTCGTCAGCTTCATTAGATTCCAAGTCGGGTGCGTCGCGCTCAGCTGCCACAATTTCGGCTTCAACGTCCGCGTCGGCCTCGACTTCAGGCTCAATCTCTTCCGCGGCATTGTTTTCGTATGCAGTTGCGGCGTCACTGAGCGCGACGAGCTCCGGTTCATCTTCCGGCTCGCCGGCGCCGCCATTCACTTCGTCGGCCATGCTGGCGACAGCGCGGGCCATGTCGTTCTGTCCTTCGACTTCAGGATAGGCCTCGGGCAGGGAGTCGGTATCGTCACCCGGGTCCTCGATCAGTTCGGCCGGATCCATTGCAATATCCGTTTCGGCCTCGGGCTCAGCCTCGACAATTTCCAGCCCCTTCAGAACGGTATGGATGGCTTTTTCAGCGCCCCGCGCGTGTCGATGCGCCTCGCGATACAGGTCGGCAACGAAAGCGGAATAGGGGCGCCCGCTGGCATCCGTTTCATCGATAAACTCGGCGGGCGTGCAGGATTCAATTTCCTTGCCGAGCGCATCTGTCAGCAGAACGGCATGAGGTTCCGGCGTCAGAACGACCCTGTAACCCTCTGTATCGTGGGTGATTGTGCCGTTTTCACCCTCGGACCAGGCGACCCGCTGTTTACGGGTCATTTCACTCAGCTTGTCGATCAACCGCTTCGTCGAAGGATGCAGCATGAATTTTCGCCTTTCCCAATATGTTCTGGGGCTAGTCTACCCAATAGCGGCTGACAGGCGAACATTCAAACTGTGGTTCCGTCAAACTGCATGAATTGTCATTTATTGGTGCAGGATACGGGCCAAGTCGACGGGTTTGCGCGCAGCAGGCTAAGGGTTTTTGCGGGCCGGGCGCGGAATGAATTTCATCTCCAGGAGAACCGCTTCTTTCTGGTAGTCGGGCGCGGCATCCGCCAATTTGCCATCGAAATCGACACCGGCTCCGAAGGCGCGGATGAAGTGGGGCGTCTCTATATTGTCCGGACAGATGAACAGCGAATCGATCGGGCCGGGTTCCAGCGTGCACCGTGCGCGCGCCTCCTTGGTCAGGTCCTTGAGCTTCATCGCGCCGACCCTGCCGCCATACGGCCCTGTTACATCGGGATTGCGGGTCACCACGGAGGCGACCTTGCCAAGGTCCCAGTCAGGCTCGACCACGTAGACGAGGCGGCTTGGTGTGCCTTCGGACGCGATGGTCTGGACCAGGAACACGGGATAGGCCTGATCACCGGACATGGCACGGTCCGTGAGGATTTCATGCCCGGGGAAGGCCACCTTCATGGCGTCGAGCGTGAATGGCGTCTGACGCTGCAGGCGCATCGTGCCTTCCGGGCCGATTGTGGCAGGCAGAGGCGTGCCGCCAAACTCTGCCTTGCGGACTTCACCTTTGACCCGTGCGACCTCCTTGAGGAAATCCTTCACCGGTTCGCCGTCCACCACCGAAAGGTCGGTGCGAAAGCCGCGGACCACGCCGTCAGGCGAAATGAGGATATAGCTCGGTGTCCAAGTGATCTTGAGCAGGTCGCGGATGCTGGCATCGGAATCAATCACGGTCGGATAGCTGTGGCCTTCTTCGGCAAAATAGGCTTCGACCGACCCGTAGGTGCCATACATGTCCTCGTCGCTGGTGCTTTCGGCATTTTGCGGCACGTGGATGGACAGGAAATAGAGGTCCGGATCCTGTTCGATTGCCGTTGCGAGGGCTGCTGCGTAGGGCGCATCGCGCCTGCTGTCGCCGCACCACACGCCCCAAACCTGGATGATCATCCAGCGATTGAGCACCGAGGAGTCGAAAGCCTGTCCGTCGGACATCGTTGCGTTGAATTGCGGGAATTTCTGCCCCAGCAGCTCATATTCCAGAGGGCGCTCGTGATCACCGTGCGCGTCGTCGTGATCCTTGGGCGAGTGTGCCGAGGTGACCGGGGGAGAATTGGTGGTGATCAAGCGAACCGCTTCATCTGCAGCCGTTTCCGGTGCTGCAGATTTGCCTGCCGAGCAGGCGGCCAGAGAGAGCGCGAGCGCTCCGATAGTGAGCATTCGTATCATGATGGAGCAGGCCTTCCCGCAAAAAGACAATTGTCAGGGCCGCACTCTTGGATCGTGTGCGTTTCAAATAGATTACTGCGATGCGAGCGGTATGGACAGGCGGTTCTGGCTGCCGGCCGGTTGGCTAGAAGTCAGCCTGCAGGCGCAGGGTGACGCCGGTGACAGTATCGCTGGTCAGGCCGGCCAGGACAGAAGCCGCAAAGGCAGGATCGAGCCCCGATGTGGACGTGCCGAGGTCTGCGTCGGACCTGAAGAGGCTGAGCCCGACCCGAGTTTTCGACGTAGGATACCATGACAGGCCCATAAGCGTCGTATTCATGGCCCCCCCGTCGAGGCGGGAATCCGTCAGATCAAGCATGTCAAAGCCCGCTGAAATGGCCAACGCGCCATAGCCGCCTTCGGTCACGGGACTGTTGACGTCAGGCCGGTCAAACTTTCCGCCCTTGTATGTGCGACGCCCGCCGAAGAAGTAGCCGGCCTCGATCGATCCGCCGTCGAACGTGGCATCGCCGCCAGCAGCAAGGTCTGAGGACAGGACGGCATATTCCGAACTGACCCATAGCGGACCGCGCAGAATTGCGGCTTCCAGCGCGAGCTGAGTGTCTGACTCGCCGACTGATCCCGTCGAGATGATCCGGCCCGGGATGTGGGTGAAGGGCCGCTGCCGGTAGCGCAGGTTCGACTGCGTGTCGCCTTTTTCGCGGTAGCGGGCGGATGCGCCGAGATGGATGGTCATGTCCTCGCCGAAGACCGGCGTAAACGTGCCGCGCGCGGCCAGCGCCATGCCTTCCTGTGCGGGTGTGTCATTCAGGTCGCCGCCAAAGACACCGGCCATGAAAGTCCAGTCCTTGCCCTTGTTGTGCGCAGCGATCCCGAGGCGGCGGTCGAGTTCGAATGCATCTGTAAAGGCGGCGCGCTCAGCGAAAGTCGTGAAGCGGCCGGAGGTTTGTTCGTCCAGCGAGTTGGGCGTCTTGAACTGGCCGACGCGGACCTTCCAGCTTGTGCCGTTGGGGGCAAAGTCTACGTAGGCGTCGGTTGCCGCGATATCGCCGGCTTCATCGGTTTCAAGTTCGAGCTTGAAGGCCACGATGCCTGACTTGCCGGAGACGGCAAGACGTGCGGTGCGCAGTTCGGTCTCGGCGACGTCAAACAGGGCTGTGTCGGCGTCTGCCTGCGTGTAATCGTAGAGGATGCGGCCAGAGAGTTTCATGTCCCACGGATTGTCTGCCATGGCTGGCAAGACAGGGCAGGCTGCGATGAACACAAGCGCCGAGAGGCCACCGAAAACACTGCACTTTGCCATCCCGAATCTCCGATCTGGATACTGAGTGTGGGCTTTAGGTATGTTTTGTGTCGGTTCGATATCGGATTTATGACGCTTTCGTAAAAGAGTCACATAAATGCATGTGATCTGTCGTTTTCATGGGCAAAAAAACGCCCCAGTCGAGAGACCGGGGCGTTCTGGAATGTCAGTCACGCAGGTGGCTTAGCTGTAGATTTCGAACAGGCCAGCTGCGCCCATGCCGCCACCGATGCACATGGTGACAACACCCCACTTGGCGCCGCGACGCTTGCCTTCGAGCAGGATGGAGCCGGTGCAGCGTGCGCCGGTCATGCCGAACGGGTGACCGATCGAGATTGAGCCGCCGTTGACGTTGTACTTCTCCGGGTCGATGCCGAGACGGTCGCGGCTGTAAAGGCACTGCGACGCGAAGGCTTCGTTGAGTTCCCACAGGTCGATATCGTCAACCGTGAGGCCGTGACGCTCAAGCAGGCGTGGAACTGCGAAGACCGGGCCGATGCCCATTTCGTCCGGGTCGCAACCGGCGACGTTGAAGCCGGCGAAACGGCCGAGCGGTTCGATACCCCGCTTGGCAGCTTCCTTCGCTTCCATGACGACCACGGCAGCGGCGCCATCGGACAACTGGGAGGCGTTGCCGGCGGTAACATACTTGCCTTCCTTGACGACCATGCCGCCGGAGAAGACAGGCTTCAGGCCGGCGAGTGTTTCGTAGGTTGTGCCGGGACGGTTGCACTCGTCCTTGTCGACGACGACATCCTGGAAGGATTCTTCACCGGTTTCCTTGTTGAACAGTTTCATGCGGGTCTTCAGCGGTACGATTTCCTCGGCCATGTAGCCGTTTTTCTGGAATTCGGCCGTGCGGCGCTGGCTCTCAGCAGAGTAGCGGTCCTGATCTTCGCGCGATACGCCGTAGCGTTCAGCCACGATTTCAGCCGTTTCGATCATGGACATCCAGATGGCAGGCCATTTTTTCATCAGCTCTTCTTCAGTGTAGCGATGCAGGTTCATATGCCCCGAACGCGACACCAGGCTGAGGCTTTCAACGCCGCCGCCGACCGTAACAGCCGCGCCCTCATTGATGATCGTGTGCGAGGCGTTGGCAATGGCCTGGAGACCCGACGAGCAGAAGCGGTTGATGGTCGCGCCGGATGTCGTGGACGGGCAACCGGCCCAAAGGGCAGCGTTGCGGGCGATGTTGTGACCGGTGGCGCCTTCTGGCTGTGCCGTTCCGAGGAACACGTCTTCAACGGCGGCACCTTCGACACCGGCACGCTCGAGCGCGCTCTTGATGGCGTGGCCGGCCATCGTGATGCCGTGGGTGTCGTTGAACGAGCCACGGCCGGTTTTGGCCATGCCCGTGCGGGCGGTGGAAACGATGACTGCTTCACGCATATGGATAGTCCTCCAGAGTTTATTTTAGAAAATTTTGGATGTTGCGGCGCACACTAACGGGCTGGCGCACGTGGCGCCAGCCTTCCCTTAACGTCAAGGTCAAGAAATCGCCGTGTCAGGCAGGTGTTTTCGCCTTAGGCGCGCTGGCCCGGACGGTTTCGTCGACATAGCTTTCGAACTTGGTAAAGTTTGCCACGAACATGTCGGCGAGTTTGGCGGCCTGCTTGTCATAGGCGACCGGGTCGGCCCAGGTTGAGCGCGGATCGAGGATCTTGGCGTCAACGCCGGACAGGGCGGTTGGCACCATGAAGCCGAAGGTCTCATCCTTGCGGAATGTCGCCTTGTTGAGCGAACCGTCGAGCGCGGCATTCAGGAGGGCACGCGTTGCCTTGATAGGCATCCGGTTTCCCTGACCGTAAGGGCCGCCTGTCCAGCCGGTCGAAACCAGCCAGCAATCGACGTCATACTTACCAATCAGATCGCGCAGCAGGTTGCCGTATTCGGATGGATGGCGCGGCATGAACGGCCCGCCGAAGCACGTAGAGAACGTGGCTGTCGGCTCGGTCACGCCCTTTTCGGTGCCTGCAACCTTTGCCGTGTAACCGGACAAGAAGTGATACATGGCCTGGGCCGGTGTCAGCTTGGCAATTGGTGGCATGACGCCGAAAGCATCTGCGGTGAGCATGACAAGGTTTTGTGGTTGCCCACAGCGGCCGGATTCCGACGCGTTCGGGATAGCCGAGATAGGGTAGGCGCCGCGTGAATTCTCAGCCAGCGTGCCATCGTCGAGATCAAGCTCGCGGGTCACGGGATCCATCACCACGTTTTCGAGGACGGTGCCCCACTGCTTTGTTGTGGCAAAGATTTCAGGCTCGGCCTCTGCCGAAAGCTTAATCATCTTGGCATAGCAGCCGCCTTCGAAATTGAACAATCCGTTCTCGGACCAGCCATGCTCATCGTCGCCAATCAGGATGCGGCTGGCATCGGCGGACAGGGTTGTCTTGCCAGTGCCCGACAGGCCAAAGAAGATCGCCGCGTCATCCTTCTCGGATGTGTTCACCGAGCAATGCATCGGCATGACGCCCTTGGTGGGCAGGTAATAGTTCAGCGCGGTGAAGACAGATTTCTTGGTCTCGCCCGCATAGGACGTGCCGCCGATGAGAACCATGCGTTTGGCAAAGTTCACGGCGATAACCGTTTCAGACCGCGTGCCGTGGCGCGCGGGATCAGCGCGGAAGCTCGGGCAGTTGATGATTGTGAATTGCGACTTGAAGCCGGTATATTCGGCGTCTGTCGGAATGCGCAGGAGATGGCGAATGAAGAGGGAGTGCCAGGCCAGTTCGTTGATCACAGTCACTGGCAGGCGGTGATCCAGGTCAGCCCCGCCGAAGAGTTCCTGGACGAAGACGTCCTTGCTCGCGAGATGCGCGGTGAAGTCGGTGAGCAAAGTATCGAAATGCTCAGGCGTCATCGAGGCGTTATTGTCCCACCAGACGGTATCTTCCGTGGTCGCATCGCGCACGGTGAACTTGTCCTTGGCGGAGCGACCGGTGTGCTGTCCGGTTTCCACGACAAGTGCGCCGCCATTCGCGACACGGGATTCCCCGGCAGCGACAGACGTCTCGTACAGACGCGGCTCTTTCCAGTTCTTACGAATGGATTTCGGGTTGATGCCCAACTCGGCAAGAATGGCTACGTTGTCGCTCATGGCTTCCTCGGAATTTGTTCTTGTATCTGCGAAATTGGTCGGACCACTTAATGGTACGCCCCCCGATTTTGCAACAATCATGCCGACCTATTGCAGTAAGTTTAGGCCGAATGGCTGTGGCCGGATGACTGACACCGGTTACCGAAAATATTCGGAGAGGGAAGCGCGGTGTTTTTAGCTGATAGATGCCTAATTCAGCGAATCATCACCGCGCAGTCGGTCAATTATCGTGTTCCGCCAATCTTCGGGAAGGGCGTAGACGAGCCAGGCGGCGGCTTCATAGTGGGCACGCTTCCAGATATCGATCGGATTGAGGCTGGCTTTCGCGCACGCTGAACGCGCCTTGGGGCCGCCTTTTGAGACCGAGTGGTAAATCGTCTTCGCGCGCAGCAGGTGCATGCAATTGGAAATGAAGACGAGTTGGTTTGCGCCTGCGAGGCCTGGCTGCTCGGCCAGTGTCTGGAGTCCCGAGATCGTGTCTCGTGACGAGACGTCGGCGGTGATCCGCGCGCCATATCCCGAGCGGCGAATAGCGACGAGGGCCATATCCTGACTGCCGACAATGCCGTCCTGCGGCCGGTGACCGCCTACCATCACAAGGTGGTCAACCTTGCCAGCCTCCAGCAGGGCGATGCCCTTGTCGATGCGGGCATCCGCTTCGCGGGCGGAGTCTGAATAGAACACCACGCCTGCGCCATTGGTGATCTGTCCCGTCTGATCGACAAAGCGGGTCAGACCAAAAAAGGCGAGGGTCGCAACAAGGTCTGCAACCAGTAGCCGTACCAGCAGGATTCGCAGTTTTCTCATTTCTGCCTATTAGCAGAATTCAGGTTTGGGGCGAGGGTGCAGGTGCTGTTTCGAGCGCACCCAGGAGGGCGTGGGTGGGGGTGGTGAGCCGTGGGGGGAGGGCGTCGAGCCCAAACCAGCCAAAACCCCCATGTTTTTCAGGCTCCATCAGGCGCGGTGTGCCTGAAACGACGCGTGCGAAAAAAATCGGAGACACCCAATGACGCCCGTCTCCCTGATCCAGAATCTCCGAAATGCAGGCAAGGCCCGTCACTTCGATATCGATACCGAGTTCTTCAGCAATTTCGCGGCGAGCCGTTTCGCGGGCCGGTTCACCGAAATCGATCTTGCCGCCCGGCAATCCCCAAGCGCCTGTTTCGGGCTCTGTCAGGCGCTGGATCAAGAGCAGTCGTCCGGACGTGTCAAAAATGGCGGCGCCGCAGCCGACCTCAGCATAGCCTGTCATGCACGCTCTCCCAGAATCCAGCGGATGACGTCGACATAATCAAAGGCGAGGGATACGAGCAGCACGGCGACTGCCGCGACGATCCATTTGCCAGACCATGTTTCGGCCACGCGCCAATGAGGGCGACGAGCGAGCAGGTAGATCACGAGAGGTGTCCAGGCGATGATATGCCCGAGACCGAGAATGCGGCTGTAGCCAAAATGGCTGTAGAGGAATACGACGCCGGCGACACCAAGCAGCAAACCGAGCAGTGTCCAGCGCGCTTCCACGCGCACGAAACTGAATGGAACCGAAAGGACGAGAACGCCGACGAGAACATTCAGCCAGATCTGGATCCATTGCGGCTGGGCCGCGATCTCTGCATTGAAAGCGGCAAACACATCGGCCATTTCGCTAAAGCTCCCCGAATGATTTCAGCGCCGCGAGCGCGACGGGCTCGCCCCATTCCTGAACGAAATGACCCGCATCGGACAGGATCAAGGGTTCGGGGCAGTCGCGTATGGTCTTTCTCAAGGTGTCCATCTGCGCCGGGCCGAGAACAGGGTCCTGCGCGCCCACGGCCATGAAGCTGTCGCCCGTCCAGTCTTTCGCCCACCAGTCGGCCGCGCGCTTCGAGATGTCGACACCTTCCATGCCGGGATCGGTCATGACCAGTTCCGGAAAGGTCCGCACGCCTGCCTTGTAGGTAACGTCCGGGAACGGTGCGCCATAGGCAGCCGCTTCCGCGTCGCTGAGAACAGGGGTGCCGCGCTTCATCAGTGCGGCAATGTCCATGTCCGGCTGGGAGCGATTGTAGGCTCTCCATTGCTCGAAACCGGCGCCTGGTGATGTGCCCGTGGCGATGGCGGTGTTCATCACAATGAGGCGTTCGAATTTTTCCGGCATGTCCATCGGGATGGTGAGGCCCAGCAGGCCGCCCCAGTCCTGACAGACCAGCGTCACCGTTTTCAAATCGAGGCGTTTGATCAGTTCCACCATCATGTCGCGATGGAAATTGAACGAATAGACAGTGTCATCGTCAGGCTTGTCCGATCGGCCAAAGCCGAGCCAGTCAGGCGCAACGACGCGTGCGCCGCTGTCGAGGAAGACCGGGATCATCTTGCGGTAGAGGTAGCTCCAGGTCGGCTGCCCGTGCAGGCAGAGATAGGTGCGGACAGCATCCTGTGGTCCCTCGTCGACATAGTGGACCCGCAAGCCCTCATAGCCGGGCAGGTCGTCGACATAGTGCGGCGCGTAATCATATCCGGGCAGGTTGTCGAAGCGAGCATCAGGCGTGCGTTTGGCGTCGATCGGCATGTGATGTCCTCTAATAGGTCCTGAATGATACCATGCGGCAGGCCGCATTGAATGCCAACAGGCAGGCATTGCGAACGAGCCTGATTTCATCCGGGGTTTGTGGTAGAGAGGCAGGGACCCTTGCGAACCATCCGCGCCTATTGGAGACTCCCATGCCCTACACGATTAATCGAACCATTGACGGCGCAAGCTTTGACGCCGTTGAGCAGCGCACGCGACAGGCGCTGGCCGATAAGGGGTTTGGTGTGCTGACCGAGATCGACGTGAAGGCGACGATGAAAAAGAAGCTCGATGCCGAGATGCCACCTTATCGCATTCTGGGTGCGTGCAATCCGGACATGGCGTATCAGGCGATCCGGATGGAGCCTCGCGTCGGTGCGATGCTGCCGTGCAATGTGATTCTGAGGCAGGTTGGCGAAGCTGTCGAAGTCAGCGCGATTGATCCGGTGGCCTCAATGCAGGCCATCGACAATGACGAACTGATACGTGTTGCGGGCGAGGTGCGTGACTTACTGGCCGCCGCCATCGCGGCGATTTGAAAAGGAGACGGGTATGGCGAAAGTAATTGGCCTCGGGGGGCTGTTCTTTCTGTGCAAGGACGTTGATGCGACGCGCGCCTGGTATACGCGGGTGCTGGGAATATCGATTGATGACTATGGTGGCAGCAGTTTCAACCACGCTGCGGCGGGGGAAGTATTCCCCAAAGGCGCGCAGACCATATGGGCGCCGTTCAAGGGAGAGAGCGATTATTTCAAGCCTTCGACCAGCGACTTCATGATGAACCTGATGGTGGACGACATGCCGGGCATGCTGGAGCGCATCAAGGCTGAGGGGGTCGAACTGGAGGGGGAGCCAATGAACGAAAGCTATGGCCACTTTGCCTGGATCATGGATCCGGACGGGCGAAAGGTCGAACTGTGGCAGCCGATCGAACCAGCGGGCTGAACTGGCTGATATAAAAAGCGGCCGCCCCGGTTTCCCGTGGCGGCCCGAGGAGAGGCTCTTGAAAGCTGGAGAGCGATTTAGCTCTTAGCCGAGGACTTGCAGGTTTCGATGTCTGCAGCGTCCAGCTCGGACTTGTCGTTACGCAGGGCAGTAACTTCGCCGACTTCTTTGGCGATCTTCTTGCAGATGCGGAGCGACACTTTCTTACGGTCGAGTTCGCCGACGCAGGTCGTGCCTTCGCACGTCCAGACAACGCTTTCCGCGATGACATGCTTGTCAGCGACAGGAGCGGCGGTTTCAAAAACAAATGTTCCGGCAAGGGCAGGAGCGGCGAACGCCATGGCAGCGGCGCTGATGATGATAGAACGTAGCATGGGAGGGTGCCTTTCGTTCGGGGTTGTAATGAGCGTGCAACGCGGTGGAAAAGGGAAAACAACCCCTTCAGCTCACTAACTATCAAACGCTGAATATTTGGTCAAGTGTTCAGAATGCACTAATTCCAAGATGCCGTCAGGGAAGCGATGCGTTGCCGAGGTTGCCCCTACGACACAAATTGCTCCCGTCCCAACGTAGGTTAGAGTGCTTGAAAGAACAGAGGCGCGCGCCCGGGAGAGAAACATCATGGACTTCAACATTCCAAAGGACATTTCCGATTACCTGGTCGTGCTCGACCAGTTTATCGAGGACAAGATCAAGCCGCTTGAGCAGCAGGATGACAATATCCGCTTCTTCGATCACCGCCGCGAATGGGCGCGCACCGATTTCGACAATGGCGGCCTGCCACGCAAGGAATGGGAAGAACTGCTGGGCAAGGCGCGGCGCCTCGCTGACGAGGCGGGCCATTTGCGGTTTGGCCTGCCGAAGGAATACGGCGGCCAGAACGGATCGAACCTGGCGATGGCGATCATCCGTGAACACCTCGCCCGCAAGGGTCTTGGCCTGCACAATGACTTGCAGAACGAGCATTCGATTGTCGGCAACATGCCACAGATTCTGATGCTGCGGGACTTTGCCCGCGACGACCAGAAGCATCTGGCCACGGCGGCCCTTGAGGGCAAGTTCCGTGCGACGTTCGGCCTGACGGAGCCGGACCACGGCTCTGATGCGACGCATATGGAAACACGCGCTGTGCGCCACAAGAAAGACGGCAAGGATGGCTGGCTGATCAATGGCGAGAAGATGTGGATCACCGGCATGCACCATGCCACGCACATGATGTGCTTCGCGCGCACGAGCGGCGAGGACGGCGATGCGCGGGGCATCACCTGCCTGCTCGTGCCAGCGGATGATCCTGGCATTGAAATTCTGGAATACATGTGGACGTTCAACATGCCGACCGACCACCCGCGACTGACCATCAAGGATGTCTGGGTGCCGGACAGCGCCGTGTTTGGCCCGCCGGAAGGTGGCCTTGCGCTGGCCCAGCACTTCGTTCACGAGAATCGTATTCGCCAGGCTGCAAGTTCGGTTGGTGCAGCCCTGTTCTGCCTCGACGAGTCGATTGACTATGCCAACAAGCGGGCGCCATTCGGCAAGAAGCTGTCGACCAACCAGGCGATCCAGTTCCCGGTCGTGGAGCTTGTCTCGGAAGCCGAAATGCTCCGCCTGCTGATTTTTAAGACGGCCTGGGAGATGGACCAGATGTCCAAGCCCGACGTCGCGATCAAGCTGTCGGACAAGGTTTCCATGTGCAATTACCGGGCAAACCGGCTGTGCTGCAACGCCGCTGACCGGGCCATGCAAATCCATGGCGGCATGGGCTATTCACGCCACACGCCATTCGAGCACATCTATCGCCACCATCGCCGCTACCGTATCACTGAAGGCTCGGAAGAGATCCAGATGCGCAAGGTTGCGGGACACATCTTCGGCTTTATGGGCGCGAAGAAGCATGGCCAGGCCAAAGGCGAAAAAGATGCCAAGGGCAAGAGCACGGAACCGACGGATTTTGCTGTTCGATAGGCAATGATTTTTACATGACGGGAGGAAATCCGTGACCCGCTGCAAAGGGTTAATTTCACGGTAACCTTCGTGAGGCCAGAATCGATATCAGATTCACTTCACTGGAGTTCCCGTCATGTCCCTGCTGGAACGGGTTATCCGTGCGCATCGCTGCACGTCGACACATCATCACATTGCGTTCAACGCCCTGGACCTGATCAGCACCGAAGACGGTGAGAAGTGGAAGTCGCTATTCCTGGTGCACCATGAGCACCTGCTGAAAGGTGCCAAGGCGCCGGACGCGACGTTCAAGGATTTCCGCAATCACGTCCTGCACATTTCCGAAGGGGAATGGGGCGGCGCGCGCGGCAAGGCGACCGAATGGTATGCCAAGGCGGTTGAGCTTTTGGCGAACAAGAAGTGGAGCGAGGCGGCCTATGCACTGGGCGTGCTGAGCCATTATTATGCCGACCCGCTGCAGCCCTTCCATACCGGACAGACCGAGGAAGAAGGCGCCATCCACCGCGCGGTGGAATGGAGCATCGCCAAGTCGCATGACGAGATCGCTTTGCGAATTGAATCGAACGGCTATCCCGATGTGGATGTACCGGATGGTGTCGGCTTTGTCTCAGACATGGTGCGGGCTGGCGCAGAACGGTCTCATCCGCACTACCAGACTTTCA
The DNA here is from genome assembly GCA_040216775.1 of Hyphomonas sp. Taxonomy (GTDB): domain Bacteria; phylum Pseudomonadota; class Alphaproteobacteria; order Caulobacterales; family Hyphomonadaceae; genus Hyphomonas. The sequence continues at coordinate 27,376 of JAVJOM010000032.1, read as the reverse complement.
TTGATCACTATGACCTGGATGTCGGTGTAAAGGATCCGCCAGCGGGCCTCGACGAGACGATGCTGGAGATCGTCGCTGATCTGGTTGCCTATGCAACCGCCGGCATGGCCACGCTGATGACGCGCGCCATTGAAGAAGCCGCCGTTGCGCCGCCCAAGGTGAACCTGACGATCCAGGGCTATATCGAGACGCTGGATATCCCGCTGCGCTGGGTGACAAAGAAGCTCGCTGATGCGGGTGACAAGCGGCAGGTCGAGCGGATGTACGCCGAATTCCAGAAGACAGGCAAGGTGATCAAAACCCTGCCGGATGATGACAAGGCCATCCGCAAAATCCATGCGAAACAGGTGTTGCGCGTGCCGCTGAAACAACTGGATGCGCAGGAACTGGCTCCGCTCGGTACCGCACGGGCCAAGCCGGTTCAGGCGGAGTCCGTCGCCGAGAAACCCGCAGCAAAGCCAGAGCCTAAGCCGGACCCAAAGCCCGCGCCCAAGCCGGAAGTTAAAGCTGCGGCGAAGCCTGAACCGAAACCAGAGCCCGTCAAGGAAACGCCTCAGCGAGCACCAGCACCAGTGCCTGCTCCCGTCGCGGAGGCCGAGCTTGAAGCCGAACCGGTTGCGGAGATCGGTGGACACGGACGGCTGACACGCGAATCGCCTATTGTGGATGCGCCGTCCATCGGCCGCAAAACAGCACGGCGGCTTGGCAAGGCGGGCATCACGAACGTGGGCGATCTGATGGACTGCGATATCGACGAGACGGTCCACCTGCTGAACGCCCGCCACATCGACGCCGAAGCGTTGACCGACTGGCAGGACCAGTCGCGCCTGATGATGGATGTGCCCGGATTGCGGGTGCACGATGCGCAGATTCTTGTCGGGGCCGGTATCCGGTCGTCGGCTGATCTGGCGAGCGCGTCGGCGCGGGATGTTTTCCTGTCGGCGATGGACTTCCTGACAACGCCTCAGGGTGACCGTGTGCTGTGGGAAGATGCGCAGTTCGAGGAAGAGGAAGTCGAAGGCTGGATCAGTATGGCGCAGGCCAGCGCTGGCTGATTACACGCCGCGTGGAGACAGGCCTGCGGCGCGGTAGATTGCGTCAATGGCCGCCATGTTTCCCACAGCGTCCTTGCCGCCCGTCAAGGCGTATGAGCGCCCGGCGAGCACATCCATTACGTGCGCAAGCTGGTGGTCATAGGTGGTTTGACCATGTGAGGTCACGGTGCGGGACATACCGCCGAGAGTGGTGGCAATGGCATGGCCCATGTGGGGGTGGATCGGGTTTTTGATCTCCAGATGACCGTCAGAGCCCTCAACCCGTATCCAGGCGTTGAATTTCGTGTCCGGCGCCATCGTTGTGTGGATCGAGCCGGTTTCCCCGCCCGGGAACCTCAATTCGGCGGCCATGCGTGTGTCGACGCCGGGCCGCTCGCATTCGGCGGTGGCCGACACGATCTCTGGTTCGGCGCCGACCAGCGTGCGGACCCAGTGAACCGGGTAACAGCCAAGATCCATCAGCGCGCCGCCGCCGAGTTCCAGCGTATGGCGCAGTTCGCCGGGCCGGTAAGGTATGGTCACGTCGAACGCCGCGTCGATGCGCCGGAGGGTGCCAAGCCGCCCGCTGCGCACGATATCGAAGACGCGCTGGAAAGCCGGGTGAAAGCGATAGTGAAATGCTTCGATCAGGACGCGGCCGGTGCGCCGTGCTGTGTCGGTCATGCGGGCGGCCTGTTCAGCATTCATGGCGAACGGCTTCTCGCAGAGCACGGCCTTGCCAGCTTCCAGGGCAGCGATGGTCAGGTCCGCATGGCGGTGGGGCGGCAGCGCATTGTAGATGAGATCAATGTCATCACGCGCGATCAGGGCCTCGTAGGAATCGGCGATATCCGGAATGCCGTATTCGGCTGCATAGGTTTGGGCACGGTCGACGTCGCGCGCGGCGACGGTGACCACTTCGCAATCGTCGCGCAGGGCGGCCGGTTTTATGAGTGCCGGAGGTGCAATTTTTGCTGCCCCGAGGATTCCAATCCTGATCATGAAGAGTGCCTTGTTTTTATTCGCTTCGAGTTCGCTCTGTGGATAAGGCGTAAACAAAAAATGCCTGCCTGTTTACCCCGACCTAACAGCGCTTAACGCTCTTTCGCAAATCAGGTGTTCGCGCAGGTGTGGTGGTAACGAATGGGAAAGCATGTGGGAGGTTAATGGGGGTTCCGGAGCCATTAATCCTAGGAGTGCCACGCTAATGCTGAATGTTCTCATTGCGCACATCGCTAAAATCAATGGACTCTCGGAACCTACTGCTAAAACGGCGCTGGGGATTGTTTTGAATTCAGCTGAGCGACAGGCTTCTCCCTTCGCACCGGCAATGTTCAAGGCCATTCCCGGCGCTCGCGCACTTGCGGCCCGTACGGGCTCAGAGTTCGGTGAGGCGACCGGCATCATTGCCCGCCTGATCGAACAAACGCCCGGCGGCAAACGTGTCGTCGCGCAGACCATGATCACATCGCTGCATTCCATCGGCCTTGACCACAAAGCGATTGGCCACTTGCTGCCATCCATCTCGACCTTCATGGAAGAGACGTGCGAGATGACAGGATTTGGTCATCTGGGCGATCTGATCGGTCACGACCTGGATGCTGATATCAAGGCAGTCAAGGCCGCCTGATCGGGCTTTCCCCATACATTCCAAACAAACAGAGCCGCCCGGCAGGGCGGCTTTTTTATAGCCTTTCGCTGTGCACAGGACCGTGTTGCCCCGGCGTTGCTCTTTTCAATGGCGGCGCGGATGGCTAGAGCGGTGCCAGCTGACTTGAACGAGGATACGTGATGCGAACCGAAACCGGACTGCGCGCCGATGAAGCGCTGGCGCTGGACCTGATGGCGGCCATACGCGCGGATGCCGAAACACGCTGTGCGCCAGACAAGGTGGAACTGGTTTCCGTAACGATTGACGTGACGGGCGCCGATGTGCGCGGCACGCCCACATACGTCGCCCGAGTCGACCGCAAAACCCGCACCGTATTGTTCTCTGGTGGCTCGGCCCATTGCGGCGACGCGATCGTGATGAACGCGACCGCCGTTTACCGGATCGTTTCGGCCTAGGCCTACATCGGCGTATCGCGCAGTTTCATCAGGTCCGGGAATTCCGGGTCGCGCTTTTCGGCGCGTGCCGCGAAGGCTTCCTGCATGTGTGGCGGCGGGATCATGCCGGCATTCCACACACCGATATAATCGAGCGTGTCGGCCGTGTTGTGGTCTCGCCCGTAATTGATGAGCGTCTTGCAGCCGGTGACGGTCAGCGGGTCTTTCGACGCGATTTCCTTCGCCGTGGCCAACACGTGCGCCAGCACATCTTCATGCGTGTCGAACACATCGTTCACGAGGCCGATTTCCTTGGCCTTGGCGGAATCGATGCGGCGGCCCGTATAGGCCATTTCCTTGACCCAGCCTTCAGGGATGTAGCGTTGCAAGCGCGGGAATGTGCCGACATCGGCTGTCATGGCGATATTGGTTTCCATGATCGTGAAGAAGGCATCCTTGGTACACCAGCGGATGTCACCTGCCGAGATCATGTCGATCGCGCCGCCAATGACGCCGCCCTGCAAGGCGAAGAGAACCGGCACGCGGGCCTCTTCCAGCGCGTTGAAGCTGGACTGGATCTGGCGAATGTTCGAGCGGAAGGCTTCGGCTGCCACGTAGCGATCCACCTTGCCGCCGCCTTCGCCCGAGCCGAACACGGCGAGGTCCATGCCGGCCGAGAAATGCTTGCCGGTGGACGAGATGACGATGCAGCGGGCGCGCGCATTCATGTCGATATCGCGGACGATGGCGGGTAATTCGTTCCAGAACGCCTTGTTCATCGTGTTCATCGCCTCGGGGCGGTTCATCTTGATATGGGCGACCTTGTCGGTAATCTCGACGGCGAAGGCTTCATAGGTTTTCTGCAACATGGATGCGTTTCCTCGGTTTTGCCGAAGACTAGCACAGGACCGGACGGGGGCCAGATGTGACGCCGGGAAAGCCTCAGGCGAGGACGGATTCGGCTTTATTCGGGCGCATCAGCAGTGTCGTAATGGCCTCATCGACGCTGATTTCGCCTTCGATGACGGCGGCAACGGCATCGCAGATCGGCATATCGACATGGTGCTGGCTGGCGAGGCGACGCAGAACAGGGGCGGTGGCGACGCCTTCAGTGACGGCATTGCGGGCGGCCATGATGCTGTCCAGCGTTTCGCCCCGGCCAAGCGCCAGGCCGCAGCTCATGTTGCGCGACGTTTCCGACGAGCAGGTCAGCACAAGGTCGCCCAGGCCTGACAGGCCGGACATGGTTTCGCGTTCGGCGCCCAGCGCGAGGGCGAGGCGCGTCATCTCGGCGCTGCCACGGGCGATCAGGGCGGCATGGGCGGAACGTCCAAGGCCTTTGCCGAGCGCGATACCGCAGGCGATGGCGAGGACGTTTTTGACGGCACCACCAATTTCAGCGCCGAGCAAGTCACCAGAAAGGTAAGGCCTGAATGTGGGAGTCGAGATCGCCTGGATGAGTTCAGACCCGATGGCGTCGTCCTTGACAGCCAGCGTCACCGCCGTGGGCAGGCCCTTGGCGACGTCGATGGCGAAGCTCGGCCCGGACATGACCGCGGGGCTCGCCTCCGGCAATTCATCGGCCAGAACTTCGGTCATGAACTTGCCTGTCGAAAGCTCGATCCCCTTCGAGCAGAGGACGACGGGCGTGCCGGGCCGGATGTGGTCCTTGAGGGCAGCCAGAGTCTTGCGGGTATGCTGGGCCGGGGCCACAGCGAACAGGGCGTCCTGATCATAGAGATCCGCCAGACTGGTCGTGGCCCGCAAAGCCGGCTTCAGTGGGACACCGGGCAGGAAGACCGTATTCTCGTGACCGGTATTAATTGCCTCAGCAACCTCTGCCTCGAGGCACCAGAGGATGCCCTCCTGGCCCTCGCGGCAAAGCATCTGGGCGATGGCCGTGCCCCAGGCACCGCCGCCGATTACGCCTATCCTGTGGAAGTGTGTCGTCATGGGCTGACATTGGGACATGTTGCAAAGCCGGGCAAGAGTCCGAAGGCTGCGATGTCAGGCTGGAACGGGGACCGCCGGCGTTTGGGCCAGCGATCCCGCGTACCAAGACGCGCTATCAGGCGAAATCAAACGTGCCGACTTCGCCGTCTACCGTGATCTTCACCTTGCGGCCCACCGGGCTGGCATCTTCGCGCAGCACAGCGAGTGCGTCGGGCGTGGCCCGTGCAAGGGCGCGGCGGCCATCGGCGAGGCGTGCGAAGATGATGCCGTTCTCCGGCCCGGCCTTGCCATGGGTGACAGTGAAGGTTTCGAGCGTGGCGTCGCAATTTTCGGCGCACAGGACGACCTGCTCGGTGGCCTTGGCAGCGGGCGCGGCGGGCGTGAACCCCTTTGGTTTCGTGGTGGAATAGACGCCAGCGGCTTCCTTGGTCATCCAGCCACCATTCGCCAGTACCAGGCCGAGATCGCCGGGGAACTTGCGCAATTTGCGCGACATTTCGGCAATTCCGTGCAGGGAGTAATTGTTACCCGGGCCGCCAAAGAACGGAAGCCCGCCTGTCAGCGTGAACGGGCGTGTATCATTCTTCCAGTCGATGCCGAGTGCGGCGGTTGAGGCGAAGACGGCGCACGGGAAGCAGGAGTAGAGGTCGAAGTGCTTGATGTCGCTGCTGGTGACGCCCGCCTGGTCAAGCGCGCGATCAAGCGCCTGTTGCATGGCCCATGAACCGTCGAGCATGGGACGTACCGAGATATGGTCGTCACCGGCTTCGCCGCCACCGTGCAGGTAGACGCGGTTTTCCTGAGGTACGCCAAGCGCGTCGGCTTTTGATTCGCTCATCAAAATGGCGGCAGCGCCCTGGTTCACGGCGTCCTGCGCGATGAACCATTTCAGGAATGGATCGGCATATTCATAGTTTTCGCGTGACGGCGTCGACAGGAATTCAATGCTGTGTTGCACCGGGAATTGCGACATGGGGTTTTTCGCGGCGACGGCGGAAAACGGCTGGAACAGTTCGGCCATGGCGCGGCGGTGCTGGCTGCGCGATTCACCTTCGCGGGCGGCAATCGCATTCTCGAACAGGCCATAGAAATAGGCAGGCGCGACAAGGCCGTGCTTGATTTCTTCCCGGCTCAGCAGCATCGGGCCCATGCCGCGATCCTCGAAAGGGGCATCGGTCTCATCGGCCCAGTTGATCTCGACCTTGTTGCGGCGTGCGCCCTTGGATGCGCGATTGGCTTCGGACCCGGAGATCAGCGCAACCTCGACCTCGCCGGCATGGATGCGGGCAGCCATTTCATTCATCAATGCCTGCGGGCTCTGGCCGCCAACTGTTTCGTAGATCAGGCGCTGAGGGCTGGCGCCGATGTCGCGGGCCAGGGTGCCGGGCAGGTTGGTATTGTGGCCGTGGGGGTGGTGGTTGGCTCCGACGGAATCTTCGAAGATGCGCACGGCGGCAATCGTGTCGATGGCGGCGGCGACATTCGCCGCGCCAACATCCGCAAGGGCGGCCTTGGAGGCATCGACCATGAGCGACAGCGGTGACGGTGCGCCTTCTGCGCCTGCGGTGCCATCCCATTGGCTGAGGCTCTGTCCGACGCCGACGAGGACGGGTATATCTCCCTTGGCCATGATGCGCGCTCCCTGTTGCATTCCTGTGTCTGCAACGGGCTTAGCCTGCCGGGCCGGGCATTTCGAGACGGTACGTTGGGGAAGGCCCTAAAGTGGATCAAGGGCGCCCTTGAGCACCAGCGCAATGGCATCATCGGCCAAGGCATCGCCCAGGGGCGCATGGTCCAGCAACAGCCGCAGGAAGACGGCGCCGAAGATCAGGTCGAGACAGAGACCCGTATCGACATCATCACGGATTTCACCGCGTGCCTTCACCGCGTCGAGGATCGCCGCGCCGCGCCGGCGTCCATCCATCATCACGCGATTGCTGAAGGCCTTGAACAGCTCGCTTTCGGGTTCAGCCCCTGCCAGCATCAGGGCCATCTGGCGGCCACGCCGTGAATCAAGGCGCGCAATCATGTCCCTGAGCAGGGTGCGCAGGTCATCGAGGGTGGATGTACCGACTGTCTCCGTCGCCTGCGGGTCTGGCAGGTCGACGAAGGCGGCCATGGCCAGTTCCTGGGCATTGGCCCAGTGCCTGTAGATCGTGGGCTTGCCGACGCCTGCGCGGCTGGCGACCCCTTCGACCGTTAGCCGGGTGGGACCCAGTTCTTCGATCATGTCTCGCGCTGCCTTGAGGATGGCCTGTCGAGCCCGTTCACTGCGGGGTCGCCCGGGATTTTTCGAGGCGGCGGAAGATTTTGCTTTACTCATTTCGAAACGGTACGTAACGTAATTGAATATTGCAAGGAGAAAGTCATGCCTCAGTCCACTGCCTGCCGGAGTTTGTCGCCTTATCTTGCCGTAAAGGGCGCCCGCGAAGCGATCGAATTCTACAAGAAGGCCTTCGGTGCGATCGAATTGTTCGCCCTTGTCGATCCATCAGACGGCCGCATTGGGCACGCAGAGCTTCAGTTCGGGGATTCCATGGTCATGCTGTCTGACGAGTATCCGGATTTCGGCGCGGTCAATCCGGACACATTGGGTGGATCGCCCGTCAAGCTTCATATCAGCGTCGCCGATGTCGATGCGATGTTTGCAGAAGCCCTGAAGCTGGGTTGCACTGAAGTTCGCCCGGTCAAAGACCAGTTCTTCGGAGACCGCACAGGCACATTGGTGGACCCGTTCGGATACACGTGGTCACTGGCGACGACTGTGCGCGAGGTGTCGCCGGAGGAAATGCAGGCGCTGTGGGCCAAGGAGATGAATGGCTGACGGGGGCGACCCGCCAGCCATGCTGTTTCCTAGTCTGCCAGGAAGCCTCTTTCCTGCAGGAAGCCGAGGATTTCCTCAGCGGCTTCTTCGGGTGACTGGCCGACCGTGTTGATGCGCAGCTCCGGGTTGAGCGGAGGCTCGTAGGGGCTGTCGATTCCGGTGAAATTCTTGATCTCGCCGGCACGGGCTTTCTTGTAGAGGCCCTTCACATCACGCTGCTCTGCAACATCAAGCGGCGTGTCCACGTGAATCTCGATGAACTCGCCATCCGCCATCAGATTTCGTGCCATCTGGCGTTCGTCGCGGAACGGGGAGATGAACGAAACCAGAGTGATGAGACCGGCATCGCTCATCAGACGCGCGACATTGGACACGCGGCGCACGTTTTCGACGCGATCTGCATCGGTAAAGCCAAGGTCGCGGTTGAGGCCATGGCGGACATTGTCGCCGTCCAGGATGAACGTGTGCTTGCCCAGCGCGAAGAGGCGCTTCTGCAGCGCGTTCGCAATGGTCGACTTGCCCGAACCCGACAGGCCGGTGAACCAGAGCACGGCTGGCTTCTGGCCCTTCTGCTCGGCGAGAACGGTCCGGTCGACGTCGATTGCCTGCCAGTGAATGTTCGAGGCGCGGCGCAGGGCATAGTCGATCAGGCCAAGGCCGACCGTATCATTGGTCTGGCGGTCGATCAGGATGAATCCGCCCATTTCACGGTTATCATCATACGGATCAAATGCGATGGCCTGGTCGAGCGACAGGGTGGTCACGCCGATCTGGTTCAGTTCCAGGGTTTTGGCCGGCACATCGTTCAGCGTGTTCACGTCTATGCCGTATTTCGGGGCGTTGATCGTGGCGGTCACTGTCTTGGCGCCGATCTTGAGCAGGTAACGACGCCCCGGCAGGAGCGGTGTGTCGCTCATCCACAGCACGCGGACCTGGAACTGGTCTGACACTTCGGCCGGGTTGTCAGCGGAAACGATGACGTCGCCGCGTGAGCTGTCAACTTCATCGGCCAGCGTCAGCGTGACCGACTGGCCAGCGACGGCCTCGTCCAGGTCGCCCGTCGCCGTGACGATGCGTGTGATGGTCGACACACGGCCGGAGGGCAGGGTCTTGATGCGGTCGCCAGGCTTGACCACGCCAGCGGCGATCTGGCCGGAGAAGCCGCGGAAGTCCAGGTTCGGGCGATTGACCCACTGGACCGGCATGCGGAACGGCGCACCGAGGCGCTTGTCACCGATCGGCACGGTCTCCAGGTATTCCATCAGGCTGGGACCATCATACCAGTCGGTTTCGCTGGAACGTTCTGTAATGTTGATACCGGCAAGGGCGGACATCGGAATGGCCTCCACTTCCAGATCGGTTGCCAGTTCGTCTGCGAAATCATGGAAATCGTCGACGATGTCATCGAAGACCTGCTGGTTGTAATCGACGAGATCCATCTTGTTCACCGCCAGAACGAGGCGGCGAATACCCAGCAGCGTGGTGATGAAGCTGTGGCGGCGTGTCTGGGTGAGTATGCCCTTGCGCGCGTCGATCATGAGGATGGCGACGTCCGCGGTTGAGGCGCCGGTTGCCATGTTGCGCGTGTATTGCTCGTGCCCGGGTGTGTCGGCGACGATGAATTTGCGCTTGTCGGTGGCAAAGAAACGATAGGCGACATCAATCGTGATGCCTTGTTCGCGTTCTGCTGCAAGGCCATCGACCAGCAGGGCAAAGTCGATGTTTTCGCCTTGCGTGCCGACGCGTTTGGAATCAGCCTCCAGCGAGGCCAGCTGGTCCTCGAAGATCATCTTGGAATCGTAGAGTAGCCGGCCGATCAGGGTCGACTTGCCGTCATCAACACTGCCGCAGGTAATGAAGCGCAGGAGGGACTTGTCCTCGTGCTTTTGCAGATAGGCGCCAATGTCTGAGGCGATGAGATTGTCGGTGAGGCGCATCTAGAAATAGCCTTCCTGTTTCTTTTTCTCCATGGACGCAGCCTGATCGGCGTCAATGACGCGACCCTGGCGCTCTGACGTGGTGGTCAGCAGCATTTCCTGGATGATTTCTTCAAGTGTTGTCGCTGTGCTGTCGACGGCGCCGGTCAACGGATAACAACCCAGCGTGCGGAACCTGACAGATTTCAGGACGGCTGTTTTAGCCAGTTCTTCGGGCATCCGGTCATCATCGACCATGATATCGACGCCATTCCAGTTTACGACCGGGCGCGGCGCGGCAAAGTAAAGCGGGACGATTTCGATCTGTTCGCGCCGAATGTATTGCCAGATGTCGAGTTCGGTCCAGTTCGACAGCGGAAACACGCGAATGCTCTCGCCCTGATGGATGCGGGTATTGAAAAGGTTCCACGGTTCGGGCCGTTGTTTCTTCGGGTCCCAGCGGTGTTCAGCGGACCGGAACGAAAAGACGCGCTCCTTGGCGCGGGACTTTTCCTCGTCGCGACGTGCACCGCCAAAGGCTGCATCAAACTTGTATTTATCGAGCGCCTGCTTGAGGCTCGCCGTTTTCATCACGTCGGTATGCAGAGCCGAACCATGCGTGAACGGGCCGATGCCATCGCGCACGCCGTCTTCATTGATGTGGACCAGCAGGTCCATGCCCATTTCCTTGGCCTTGCGGTCACGGAATTCGATCATCTCGCTGAATTTCCACGTCGTATCGACATGCATCAGCGGGAAGGGCGGACGCGACGGATAGAACGCTTTCATTGCCAGGTGCAGCATGACGGCGGAATCCTTGCCCACCGAATACAGCATGACGGGATTTTCGCATTCCGAAGCGACTTCCCGCATGATGTGCAGGCTTTCGGCTTCGAGGCGGTCTAGATGGGTCATTTTTGCCAAGGGTCGAAACATCCTTTTTCGTGTTGCGTCGTCCTAGTGCCAAAAGAATGGGGATGGAAGGGAGCGTGCGGTAGCAAACACACTTGTAAGGGCTGCTATACGGTCGTGACTGAAATTGCGTGCGCCATCGGCTTGAACATGCGCAAGTTTTTCCAGGAATGCCGCGTGATTGTCGCAATTCCCAACAAACTGTCATTATTCAGACTGAATGAGCAGGTCTAACTACACGGTCAGATTCGTGGAGGTAGAGTATGTGCGGAATTGTTGCGATTGCGGGATCAGAACCTGTTGCAGGACGGCTGATTGATGGCCTCAAACGCCTTGAGTATCGCGGGTATGACAGTGCCGGGATTGCCATTTCCAGTGTCGGTAAGGTCGAACGCCGCCGCGCCAAGGGCAAGATCGTCAACCTGCAGGCCCGGCTCGACGAAATGCCTATGGATGGCACGACAGGCATCGCGCATACGCGGTGGGCCACGCATGGCAAGCCGAACGAGACGAACGCCCACCCGCACATGTCGGGCGACGTGGCGATTGTGCACAATGGCATCATCGAGAATTTCCGTGACCTGCGCGCAGACCTTGAAGCTGCGGGCCGCATATTCGAATCTGAAACTGACAGTGAAGTCATCGCCCAGCTGATCGACCAGAACATGAAAGGCGGCATGAGCGCTGTCGACGCGTTCGCGGCCACCCTCGGCCAGTTGCATGGTGCATTCGCGCTCGCGGTCATCTTTTCCGGCGAGGAAAGCGTGCTGATGGGCGCCCGCAAGGGCAGCCCGCTGGTGCTGGGTTATGGCGAAGGCGAGATGTATCTCGGGTCTGACGCCATCGCGCTGGCCCCGCTGACACGCGACGTGACCTATCTGGAAGAAGGCGACTGGGCGGTCTTGCGCCCTGACAGTGTTGATATTCGTAACGCGCGTGGCGAACGGGTGAATCGTCCCCGCGTGACATCTGCCGTGAATGACGCGCTAATCGAGCGCGGCGAGTATGATCACTTCATGCTGAAAGAAGTGCACGAGCAGCCGGAATCGCTGGCCCGCTCGATCCTGCCCTATATCGATCAGGCAACGCAGACGATCCAGGCCGGTGAAGCGACCGAGCAGATATTTGCTGAGGCGGATCGCGCGGTCGCGATTGCCTGTGGTACAGCCTACTACGCTGCGATGACGGCGAAATACTGGTTCGAGCAGATCGCCAAGCTGGCCGTTGAAACCGACATTGCGTCCGAATTTCGCTATCGCAAGCCTGTGCTGCCAGTCACCGGACCGGCGCTTTTCGTCAGCCAATCGGGCGAAACGGCCGATACGCTGGCGGCGCTTCGCTATTGCCGGGACAATAAGTCGCCCGCGATAGCTGTGGTGAATGTGCCGGAAAGCTCGATTGCGCGTGAAGCCAGGGCCATCGTGCCCACCCATGCCGGGCCAGAGATTGGTGTAGCCTCGACCAAGGCGTTCACCGCGCAACTTGCCGTTCTCGCAGTGTTGGCCCTGTCGGCGGCCAAGGCACGTGGCCATCTGAAAGCAGGTGATGAGGCGCGTTACGTGAAAAGCCTCCTGTCGCTGCCGCGCAAGGTGTCAGAGGCGCTGGAATCCGAAGCGGAGATCAAGGCCATTGCCCAGACGCTGACCAAGGCGAAGGACGTTCTGTTCCTTGGCCGGGGTCGCTACTTCCCGCTGGCGCTGGAAGGCGCACTGAAGCTGAAGGAAGTGTCGTATATCCACGCCGAGGGCTACGCTGCCGGTGAACTGAAGCATGGCCCGATTGCCCTGATCGAACAGGATCTGCCGATTGTCGTGATCGCGCCCTATGATGAACTGTTCGAAAAGACGCTCTCAAACGTGGAAGAGGTGCGCGCGCGCGGCGGACGGATCATTCTCGTGTCCGACGACAAGGGTATCAAGCTGGCTGGCAACCGGGCCGATCACGTGATTCGCATGCCGGATGCCGATGAAATCGCCATGCCGATACTGGCGGCCATTCCGATGCAGCTGCTGGCTTATTTCGTTGCAGTGGCCAAGGGCACGGATGTTGACCAGCCGCGCAACCTGGCCAAGTCCGTCACGGTGGAATGACCTTCGCGCGTTGCGGGAACAGCAGTTCATGCTATAGGCCACGACCGAAAGCAGAGGACTGCTGCAACAGCTGACGAGCGCTCTTATGAAGCCAGAATTTCGCCCCGACGCCGTGCTTAAGGATGTGATTCACATCCGTCCGGCGCGTATCGGTGACAATCGGGGCTGGTTCTCCGAAACGTTCAATGCGCGCCTTTATGCAGATGCTGGAATCGATTGCGCTTTCGTGCAGGATAACACGTCGTTGTCAGCGGCTGTCGGCACGCTGCGCGGCCTGCACTTCCAGTTGCCACCATTTGCCCAAGCCAAGCTTGTGCGCTGTACGCGCGGGCGTATCCTTGATGTCGCGGTGGACATTCGTGAAGGCTCGCCCACTTTCGGCCAGTGGATGAGTGCGGAACTGACGGCGGCGGGCGGAGAGCAATTGTTTGTACCCGAAGGCTTTGCGCACGGCTTCTGCACGCTGGAGCCCGATTGTGAGATTTCCTACAAGGTGACCGCCTATTACGCTCCGGACGCTGATCGCGGACTCGCCTTTGACGATCCGGCGCTCGGCATCAACTGGCCGCTGCCCGCCGCGGACCTGACGCTGTCAGAGCGTGACCGCAAGCATCCGCCACTGTCCGGGCTCGGCGTGCCTTTCCCGGCCGCCATGATCGGGGCAGGGCGATGAAGTACCTCGTTACGGGTGGCGCAGGCTTTATCGGCTCTGCACTTTGCTATCGCCTGATGCAGTCGCCGGACGCGCAGGTCACGGTTGTCGACAAGATGACGTATGCCGCCAATCCGGCTTCGCTGGCGCCGCTGGACAGCGATCCGCGCTTTAAGCTGGTGAAGGCCGATATTTGTGACGTGCTGCGCATGGTGGACCTCGTGCACACGGAAGCGCCAGACGTGATATTCCACCTTGCCGCCGAAACCCACGTTGATCGGTCGATTGATGGGGCAGGTGCCTTTGTCCAGACGAACCTGATTGGCACATTCGCAGTGTTGCAGGCCGCGCGGGCGCATTTCGAGGAAACGAAATCTGCTGGCTTCCGGTTCGTGCATGTCTCGACGGATGAAGTGTTCGGCTCGTTGGGCGCTGAGGGATTGTTTAGTGAGTCCACCGCATATGATCCGTCCTCGCCCTATTCGGCGACCAAGGCCGGTGCAGACCATCTCGCCCAGGCATGGCATCGCACCTATGGTCTGCCTGTTGTTGTTTCCAACTGTTCCAACAACTATGGCCCGCGCCAGTTTCCCGAAAAACTCATTCCACTCGTTTTGCTCAATGCGCTCGATGGCAAACCGCTGCCAGTCTATGGTGACGGGTTGAACGTGCGTGACTGGCTGCACGTTGAAGATCATGCGGACGCCCTCGTGCGCGTTGCCGAGGCGGGCGTACCGGGCCAGAGTTACGCGGTCGGCGGTAACAGTGAAAAGACCAATATCGATATTGTCCGCCAGATCTGCACCTTGCTTGATGCGCGGCGCCCAACCGGAAAGTCGTATGCGGACTTGATCTCGTTCGTCACAGACCGTCCGGGGCACGACCAGCGCTACGCAATTGATGCCAGCAAGATCAAGCGGGAGCTTGGCTGGTCTCCTGCGCGTCAGTTTGAGCAAGGCCTCGCCGACACCGTCGACTGGTATCTTGCCAATGAAACGTGGTGGCGGCCGCTGCGCGAGGGTGTCTATTCGGGTGACCGGCTCGGCAAGGTTGAGGCCTGATATATGGCAGTGCGCCCGGTTCTCGTGATTGGCCGAACAGGCCAGATGGCACAGGCGCTGGCGCATGTCGGCGGTACGGGTGTGGTTTGCCTGGGCCGCCCGGACGCAGACCTGAAAAACCCGTCTTCACTGGCGCAGGCGCTCGATCGGCACGCGCCCCTGTCGGTGATCAATGCTGGCGGCTTCACGCTGGTCGACAAGGCCGAATCGGAGCCCGATGAAGCCCGGATTTTGAATGTTGATGGCCCGCGCGCCCTGGCACTTGCCTGCCGGGAGCGGGGCGTCCCGCTGATCCACATGTCGACCGACTGTGTCTTCGACGGAGAACTGCCGCGTGCCTATCGGTCTGATGATGCCACACACCCGATCTGCATCTATGGCCAGACCAAGCTGGATGGCGAACGGGTCGTTGCCGAAACGCACAGCGATCATCTCATCGTGCGCGTGTCCTGGATATTCTCGCGTTTCGGGCACAATTTCGTGCGGACCATGCTGTCGCTCGCGAGTACGCGCGATGAGGTTTCGGTCGTATCTGATCAGATTGGCTGTCCGACACATGCGCCGGCCCTTGCCGCGGCTCTGCTCGATATGGCCCGGCAAATAAGTGCGCCGGGCTTCGACGCCTGGGGCACCTATCACCTCGCCGGGCAAGGCGAGACAGACCGGGCGAGTCTCGCGCGCGATATCTTTATGTCCAGTGCGCGTCATGGCGGGCCCGTTGCTGCTGTGAATGACGTGCCTACATCGGCTTATCCCACGCCCGCCAAACGCCCGCTGAATGCGCGCCTCGACATGACACGCACCACCGATGTATTCGGGATCACCCTGCCATCATGGCAAGACGGGCTGGAGGAAACCGTCCCGGTCCTCATTCAGGAGATTGCAAACGCATGAAAGGTATCGTGCTGGCTGGCGGCCTTGGCTCGCGGCTTTATCCCGTTACGCGCGGCGTCTCGAAACACCTGCTGCCGGTGTATGACAAGCCGCTGATCTACTACCCGATCTCCACGCTGATGCTGGCGGGAATTCGGGAAATGCTGATCATCACGAATGGCGAGCACCTTGACTCCTATAAGGCGGTTCTGGGTGATGGCGCACAATGGGGCGTCGAGTTCCAGTATGCCGTACAGGACGAACCGCGCGGACTGGCCGACGCCTTCATCATCGGTGAGACATTCATTGACGGGGGCCAGTCAGCGCTCGCACTGGGGGACAATATCTATTACGGCGCCGGCCTGTCCGGCCAGTTGCAGAATGCCGCCGCCCTCACAAAGGGTGCCTGCGTTTTCGCGCATCAGGTTCCAGACCCTGAACGGTTCGGCATTGTGGAACTGTCGCCAGAGGGCAAGCCGCTCTCGATCGAGGAAAAGCCCGCCGTGCCGCGCAGCAATCAGGCCATTACCGGACTCTATTTCTACGATGCAGACGTTGTCGAAATTGCCAAATCCGTCGAGCCGTCGCCGCGCGGCGAGGTCGAGATATCCTGTGTGAACAATGTCTATCTGAAGCGCGGCGACCTGTCGGTGACAAAACTGCCGCGTGGGGCGACCTGGCTCGACGCCGGCACGTTTGACAGCCTGCTGGAGGCGTCGCATTTCGTGCAGACACTGGAAAAGCGCCAGGGCATAAAGATCGCCTGCCTTGAGGAGATCGCCTGGCGCAAAGGCTTCATCGATTCCCGCGCGCTGGAGGGTCTCGCGCGACGCTACAGCAATGATTACCAGCCCTATCTACTGGCTTTGCTGGACAAATCCGCCCAATAAGGTCCGCGTCACCCTTTCTGGAAGAATTGCCATGTCCGCTCCCGATATTACGCTGGTCGAGGCCCAGATCGTCGATCTCCTGAACACGCAGGGGCCGATGATCGGCAAGGAGCTGGCGGCTGCCTTGCCGGATATTCCCGTATTGGCCCTTTGGCAGGCCTGTTACCAAAGCCGGGCGCTGCACGTTTCCCACTTCGCCAGCTACTATCTGCGCTTCGACATTACGCGCGACGATCAGGTGCGGCTCAGCCCATCCATCCTGCGGGATTTCCTGTCATTCTCGCTGTTCGGCCTGCCGGGCCAACGCGATCAGATGATCGAGCGTCAGGGAACCCTGTCAAACATGCACCGCGAGATCAGCCGCGAGAAGATCGCGCTGGCCCAGCAGGTAATGAAGTCGCTATTCCTGGACCTGCCGCGTGAAATCCGCTCGTCCATGTGCGCCTTCATCGCGGGCGACCTCGCGTATTTTCTCGCTCACAACGAGCCGCGTGAGCACCTTGTTTCCGGTGAGATGGTCAAGGGGTCGGATATTGATATTGTCATTATACTGAGTGATGATTTGCCGGATGCGATCCAGAGCAAGATCGACACGGACATGATCGCGCTGAAAAACTATTATCTGAGGCACCCTCAATATCGCCACGAGATCGATTTCATCACCAAGCGCAAATCGACCATGGAGCGCCAGCTCCAGTACAGCGATATCCATGACAAGATTGCCAGCAAGATCGCTTATGAATCCATGTTCCTTGGCGGCTCGCTGACCCTCTATATGGAAGTGCGTGACGCGATGATCTCCACCGGCGTCGACCGGCTGATCGAAGCGGATTTCGATCATGCGCTGAAGGACCGCAAGCATGCCATGCAAAAGCTGCTTCTGGCGTCGAGTGATGACATTGACGAGGAGACGCGTTCGCTCTTCTACTTCTCGCAGGAACGTGTCGAATTTAGCTGACGGGCTAGTACTGGTCGGTCAGTCCACGCACTTTCAGGGCTTCGATCACGAGGCTGACATCCTGCGCACGTGATTTTGACATGACCAGCACGGTGCCATCATGGACAGCGATGACCAGGTCTTCTACGCCCAGTGCGGCAACCAGCGCTCCCTGCTCGGAATGAATAGTGCAATTCTCGGTATCGATCAGTACCGGCTGAACCGGTCCGCTGGATGTCTGCAGGTCGCCCACAGCTGGCCACGTGCCGACATCGCTCCATGCGCATGACAGCGGACCGAACACGGCCGCGTTCTTTGTATGCTCCATGACGGCATAGTCGATCGAGATGGAGCGTACTTCGGAAAACGCGGTTTCGTCGATCTGGTGGACCAAGCCATCTGGCTTTGTCTTGTCCAGTGCGGACTTTACGCTGGCAAGGACATCCGGGGCATGGGTCTCCAGTTCGGCGCACATCAGGTTGGCCGGGAACATGAAGATGCCCGCATTCCAGGAATAGTTGCCATCGGCCAGGTAGGAGAGCGCCGTCGTATGGTTAGGCTTTTCGCGGAAGGATGCCACGGCATGTGCCGATGGCCCGATCTGTTCGCCAGCCTTGATATAGCCAAAGCCTGTTTCCGGCCTGTCGGGCGATATGCCAAAGGTCACGATGCGGCCTGCCTCGGCAATCGCCACGGCGTCTGTAATGGCCTTCCGGAAAGCGGCTGGATCGCCGATGAAATGGTCGGAAGGCAACAGAAGGACCAGGCCCTTCGGATCAATCCGGCCGACAAAGTCTGCCGCGACGGCTGCCACGGCCGCCGTATTGCGTGCACAGGGTTCCAGCAGGATGGCGAGGGGCGAAATGCCGTCCGCTTCAAGCTGCACATTGATCAGGTCAAGATAGCGGGCATTGCTGATGACAATAGGCGGGGCCAGATCGAGTCCATCCTCGCCGGGGGTCAATCGCGCGACCGTCTGGCGAAACAGCGATGTGTCTGACACAAGGTTCACAAACTGCTTTGGCGTGCGTGACGTCGAGACGGGCCACAGGCGCGTTCCGGAGCCGCCACACATGATTACAGGATAAATTTTCATGGACGGCGCCGTTCCCGCTAGATCTGATTCAGTCGTTGGTAAGCAAGACTCACACCACACGGCTGTTATCTCAGAGACGCCCCGAAATATCCAGCCTCGGATGGGTGCCAGGCCCGGCCGGACTGTAATCGGTCGGCGTCTGCCGCTTTGGCTGCCTTGACACCCGGATGCAGCAAAGCAACGCTTTCTTAACAGGGTAAACCAACCATCTGGTCCAGCATTGGACGGGTAGGCATCAACAGACTCAGGAGCGCAGTGTGGCCGGCTACGAAAAAAACTGCATGACGTCGATTCGACTGGTACTGACGGCCGCCTTGCTGGTGCCGACAGGATTGATGCTGGGGGCGTGCGCAGGTGGCGGGGGCGGCGGCAGCGCCGTGACACCCCTTTCGCCACCCCCTCCGCCGCCACCACCGCCTCCCGCGCCACCGGCACCGCCATTTCCTTCTACGATTGCGCAACCGGCTGCCTTCGAGACGCGCGAGTACAATGCGACGGTCGGATTACCGCTGATTGGCGCCTCATCTGCCTATGCGCTCGGCGCGACAGGCGCGGGGATAAAGGTCGCGGTGATTGATACCGGCTCGATCACCGATCACCCCGATTTCATCGGCGCTTCGATCACGACGTATGATGTTTGTGCCAGTTCCGCTTGTCCCGGATATGACGCGGCAGGAAACTCGATCACGCAGATTCGCCAGTCGGACGACATCGATACGGGCGGTCACGGTACGCTGGTAACCGGCATCATTGCCGCGGTACGCCAGGACGATTTCAACACGACAGTGGACGACAACGTGGCAAACGGGATCCAGGGCATCGCCTATGAGGCGTCCGTCCTCGATATCCGCGCCGATTCGCCAGGCAGCTGTGCCCGGACTGGAGAGGATGAAGGGTGCACGTTTGCCGACAGCAACCTCGTCAAGGCGATTGATTATGCGATTGCGCAGGGCGTCACCATTATCAACATGTCCTTGGGTGGCGAGGTTGATAACGATCCGACACTCGAGAACGCTGTCAGGCGCGCGGCGCAGGCCGGAATTCTCGTCGTTATCTCCGCTGGTAATGATGCCGAGCCTGCCGGAACAGACGACATGGGCGATCCGGTTGACGCTGTTGGCCAGACACCATCCGAACCGGCCTATATTGCCGGCCAGGCCGCCTCGCTCGGCCGTGTCGTCGCGGTCGGGTCGATCGACACGTCCCGCAAGATTTCCGATTTCTCGAACCGGGCCGGTAACGCGGCGAAGAACTATTACCTGATGGCCCCCGGTGAAGGCGTTGTCACGACCGGGCTCGATGACGACATTACCAATCCGGACTTGCTGCCCTGCGTGCCGCCGAACACATCCGGTTGTAACGATCTGGATTCCGACGGTGACTATTACCGCGTGTCAGGCACCTCTTTTTCGGCCCCCTATGTGGCTGGCGCGCTTGCGCTGCTGCTGGATGCGTTCCCGAACCTGAAGCAAAATCCGGAGCTGGCTTTGCAGATCCTGCTCGAGACAGCAGACGATTATGTTGACGCGACCCCGGATCTTATCACCGGCGAGGTGGCCGGTGCAGGCGCTGACTCGGTGTCGGGTGTCGGCATCATGAACCTGGTCGAGGCGTTTCGCCCGCAGGGCCAGCAGAGCCTCAGTATCTCGGTCGGCAAGGTCAACCTTGGCGAGGCGCTGGCACCGTCGGGCGGTGCGTTTGGCGACTGGGCGACCAATTCCGGGGCCTTCAATGGCCTCGTGTTCCAGGACAAATATGATCGCGGTTTCCGTCTGGATGCCGACGCAACGGCGAAAAGCCTGCCGAAGGGCCTGCTCGGGTCGCGGGTGGTCGACATGAACACGCGCGCCAACTGGGCCGCCAGCCAGTCGCGTGGCATCGCCGTTGGCGACCTGTCCTTTTCCTGGTTCACGCCGCGTGTGCAGGAAGACCGGCTGGCCCCTTATCAGGCAGAGCCCGTCACCAACTTCCAGGCGGCCTACCGCTTTAATGGCGGCGAGGTCGAGTTCGGCCGTGGCGGCGGCATTTCACGCCTTGCGCCGGATGTGACCCTGTTTAACGAACCTGGCATCGGCAACGCCTTCTCGACCAGTGGCAATTGGGCGCGCATCAGCCACGAGATTGAATTCGGCCTGACAATGGACCTTTTCACCGCGACCGAAGATGCACGCTCCCTGACCGGTGTCAGCGTCGGGCGTGATGCGCGGTTCTGGTCGTTCCGGGCGGGGATATCTTCAGCCTCCGATGATGAAACCGCGTTAGGCGGCAGCTTGCAGAACCGCTTCGGCGAAACCGATCAGGCGGCCATGACGGCCTATTCGCTCGAAGGCGAATGGAACCCGTTCGGACGCCTGACCCTGAATTCAGGCATGGAAATGGCCAGCGTCGATCTGCCTGGTATCGACACGCAGGATATCTGGACCAGTCGCTGGTCTGTGGGTGCGACGCATCCTGCAGGCCCCGGTGCACTCAGCTTCGTCGTTGCCCAGCCGCGCCGTGCCGAGGCCGGCACGATCCGCTTCCTCGCACCCACAGGCATTGATGACCGGGGACAAATCCTGCAGTCGGACATTGAGGCGGGCCTGACGCCAAGTGGCCGCCAGATCGATTACGAAACCCGCTACCGATTTAACCTGTTCGGCGACTGGACGGGCGAAGCCTCGGCAGCGCTGTCGACATCGCCCAACCATATCAGCGGATCGGATGATGAAAGCGTCGCCTGGTTTGCCGTGGGGACGAAGTGGTGAGGCGCCCGGTCGTCCTGTCATTGCTGCTGGCACCGCTCGGCGCCTGCACACTGTGGAGCAACATGATGAGCCCCGAACCTGTTACAGACTGCCCAACGGTTACACGCGCAACAGCCTGGGTGGACCAGATGCCCAAAGTGGGATCGGGCAGTCACAAGATGATCGTGGCTGTGTCGCTTGACGATGACAGGCCGTGGCTGTTGACGCCCGTGGTGTCTGACCAGCCGGGCCTGCTGACGCTTGAATTGTCGCCGGGCGGCCCTGCCGTGCCCGGACATGCGAGTTATCGTGAACCGATCAGCAAGGGCAAACGCGATGCAATCAGCATCGTCTGCGGCGGCGAGGAGCGCGCCCGCATCGACAAGATCACGATTGCAATGTGAAATCCCGGCGCCGAAGCGCCGGGGTCAACCTAATTGATCAGGCGCTTCAGTTCGTCGATGAGATCCGTCTTTTCCCAGGTGAACGTGCCATTGGCGCCCGGATCGCGGCCGAAGTGGCCATAGGCCGCCGTGCCTGCATAGATCGGATTGTTCAGCTTCAGGTGTGTCCGGATACCCTTTGGCGAAAGGTCGAACAGTTCACGTAGCGTCTTGGCGATGCGCGCTTCATCCGCCAGGCCCGTGCCGTGCGTGTCGACATAGACTGACAGCGGTTGCGACACGCCGATAGCGTAAGACACCTGGATCGTGCAGCGCTTGGCGAGGCCGGACGCTACGACGTTCTTGGCCAGATAGCGGGTGGCATAGGCCGCTGAACGGTCAACCTTGGACGGGTCCTTGCCCGAGAAGGCACCGCCGCCGTGCGGGGCTGCGCCGCCATAGGTGTCGACGATGATCTTGCGGCCTGTCAGGCCAGCGTCCCCGTCGGGTCCGCCGATCACAAACTTGCCGGTCGGGTTGACGTAGAACTTGTCTTCCGGCGGGAACCAGCCTTCCGGAAGGACGCCTTGTACGATCGGGCGAACCAGTTCGCGCAGTTCTTCCAGTGTGGCGCTTTCCTTGTGCTGGGTCGAAACAACGATGGCGTTCACGCCAACCGGCTTCTCGTCAACATAGCGCAGGGTAACCTGGCTCTTGGCGTCAGGTTCAAATTCAGGGCGCTCGCCCGAATGACGCAGCGCAGCCATCTTCTGCAGGATCTGGTGGGAATAGACCAGTGTGGCCGGCATCAGTTCAGGTGTCTCGTCAGCGGCATAGCCAAACATGATTCCCTGGTCGCCTGCGCCTTCTTCGGAGAACAGGCCCTGGCCTTCTTCAACACCCTGGGCAATCTCGGCGGACTGTCCGTGAACGTAGCAGTTGACGTCCATATTTTTCCAGTGAAAGCCGTCCTGTTCGTAGCCGATTTTCTTCACGACATCGCGGGCCGTCTGGATCATCTCGTCATGTGTGACGACTGATCCGTTGTTCGTGCGCACTTCGCCGGCAAGGACAACGCGGTTGGTTGTCGTCAGCGTTTCCACGGCGACCTTCGCTGTCGGGTCCTTGGTAAGAAACAGGTCAACGATGGCATCGGAGATCTGGTCGGAAACCTTGTCCGGGTGTCCCTCGGAGACGCTCTCGCTGGTGAATTCAAAATCGTTCATTTTCATTGTGTCGTTTCCTCGGAAGCGGTGCGGTCGGGACTATCGGGCAAAGACAACCGTCTTGCCAGCGTTGATGAATATTCTGTGCTCGGCGTGCGCCTTCACGGCGCGCAGCAAGGCTGTGCCTTCAAGATGGCGGCCCAATTCGATCATGTCGGCGGGGCTGAACGAATGGTCTATGCCTTCCGTCGCCTGCGTGATGATCGGGCCTTCGTCGAGATCGGGCGTCACATAGTGGGCTGACGCGCCAATCACTTTCACGCCGCGCGCATGGGCCTGATGGTAAGGCTTGGCCCCTTTGAAGCTCGGCAGGAAAGAGTGGTGGATGTTGATGCAGCGTCCGGCCAGGCGTGTGCAGGCATCATTGCTCAACACCTGCATGTAACGGGCAAGCACAACCAGTTCGGCGCCGGTCTCCTCAACGAGGTCGAACATGCGCTGCTCAGCGGCGACTTTTGTCTCCGCCGTTACAGGGACGTGAAAGAAAGGCAGGTTCCAATGGGCGAACCCGGCTTCCAGCGACCTATGGTTCGAAACAATGCCGACCGGCTCGATCGGCAATTCGCCCCGGCGGGCGCCATATAGCAGTGTGTTGGCGCAATGATCCGATTTGGAAACCAGCAGCAGGGTTTTCACCGGCTGCCCGACTGTGTGGATTCCCCAAGCGGCATTCAGGTCGCTGGCGGCCGATTCAAGGTCGGCCCGCAGGCCATCCGGCACGGCGTCGCCTGCTTCTGACTGGAACACGAGACGGGCAAAGAATTGCCCGGTATCCGGATCGCCAAATGTGCGTGACGAGGCGATGAAGCAGCCGTGACGCTCCATCAACCTTGCCAGCGTGGCGACCAGCCCAACCCTGTCGGGGCAGGCCAGTGTAAGGATATGTTCCTGACTCATTCGCCGCCGTACTCCGGCCTAGTAGCGGTAGTGTTCCGGCTTGAACGGGCCTTCAGTCGTGACGCCGATATAGTCTGCCTGTTCGCCCGACAGTTCGGTCAGTTTTGCACCGAGCTTGTCGAGGTGCAGCATCGCCACTTTTTCGTCGAGGTGCTTGGGCAGGGTGTAGACCTTGTTTTCGTACTCGTCGGCGCGCAGGTGAAGTTCAATCTGGGCCAGCGTCTGGTTAGTGAACGAGGCAGACATCACGAAGCTCGGGTGACCCGTGGCATTGCCGAGGTTCACAAGGCGGCCTTCCGATAGCAGCAGAATGCGCTTGCCATCAGGGAAGGTGATCATGTCGACCTGTGGCTTGATGTTCGTCCACTCGAAATTGCGCAGGCCTTCAACCTGGATCTCGTTGTCGAAGTGGCCAATGTTGCAGACGATGGCCATGTCCTTCATCGCGCGCATGTGATCGACGGTCAGGATGTCTTTGTTGCCGGTTGCGGTGACGAAGATGTCAAATTTCGGTGCGGCTTCTTCCATCGTCAGGACGTCAAAGCCGTCCATGGCGGCCTGCAGTGCGCAAATCGGGTCGACTTCGGAAACCGAAACCCGTGCGCCGGAACCGGCCAGCGAAGCAGCGGAGCCTTTGCCCACGTCGCCATAACCAGCCACGAAGGCTTTCTTGCCGGCCATCATCACGTCCGTGCCGCGGCGGATCGCATCAACCAGCGATTCCTTACAGCCATACTTGTTGTCGAACTTGGACTTGGTGACGGAGTCATTGACGTTGATGGCCGGGAAGGGGAGTTCGCCCTTCTTTTCGAGCTGGTAGAGGCGGTTCACGCCGGTCGTCGTTTCTTCCGAAACGCCGCGGATGCCGGCCTTCGTCTTGGCGAACCAGCCGGGGCTGGCCTTCATGCGCTTCTTGATCTGAGCGAACAGGAATTTCTCTTCTTCCGAACCTGGCTTTTCGAGGAAGGCCGGGTCGTTTTCTGCGCGCTCGCCGAGGATCAGGTACATTGTGGCGTCGCCGCCATCATCAAGGATCAGGTTCGGGCCTTCACCGTTCGGCCACTGGAACATGCGATCTGTATAGTCCCAGTACTCTTCCAGCGTTTCGCCCTTGTAGGCGAAGACTGGTGTGCCGGCTGCGGCGATCGCGGCGGCGGCATGGTCCTGCGTCGAATAGATGTTGCACGAAACCCAGCGCACCTGTGCGCCGAGGGCTTCGAGGGTCTGGATCAGGACAGCCGTCTGGATCGTCATGTGAAGCGAGCCACAGATGCGTGCGCCTTTCAGCGGTTGCGACGGGCCGAATTCTTCGCGGGCCGCCATGAGGCCCGGCATTTCGGTCTCGGCAATGGCGATTTCCTTGTTGCCGTATTCGGCAAGCTTGATGTCGGCGACGTGGTAGTCCTGAGCCATATCAATGTTCCTTTATATGTTTATGCGCGGGTTAGCATGACGCGCAGGCAAAGGCAACGCGGCAAGGACCCGCGCGCCTGTTAAATTCTGTTTGGATTTGGGTGGCTCAGCCGTTGAAGCTGAGCACGGTCTCGATCACACGATCCTGGTCGGCTTCGCCGAGATAAGGATGCATTGGCAGCGCCAGGACATGCTGGCTGGCCGCCTCTGTGACTCGAAGGTGACCAACTGGCGGCGCGAAGCGAAGCGCGAAGTCCTGCTGATGGATCGGGACGGGATAATACACCATGCTGGGCACGCCATTGGCCGTCAGGTGTGCCTGCAGGCCATCCCGGTTTTCGTGTTCGACCACGTACTGAGCCCACACTGACCGCCCCCCATCGACGACCTCTGGCACAGCTTTAATACGCCCCTTGAGCCCCGCCTTGTAGCGGTCTGCCACCACCTGACGGCGGTCGATCTCATCTGCGAAGATCTTGAACTTTTCGAGCAGGATCGCGGCCTGGATCGTGTCGAGGCGTGAGTTCATGCCGACCCGCAGGCTGAGATATTTCGGGTCATGGTGGAAGTTTCGCGTGGCGGCATCCGTGGGCGTGACCTTGCCATAAACCCGAAGTGATTCAATGCGTTCGGCCAGCGCCGCATCGTTGGTGATGATGGCTCCCCCGTCGCCATAGCAGCCAAGAGGCTTGGCCGGGAAGAAGCTGGTCGTTGCAATATCGGCCCAGTCGGATGGGTGCTTGCCGTTCAGCGTACAGCCGTAGCCTTGGGCTGTATCAGCGATCAGCTTGAGCCCGAACTCGTCACAAATCGCCTTGATCTCAGGGTAGTTCGCCGGCTGGCCAAACAGGTCGACAGCGATCACCACCTTCGGCTTCAGCTTGCCTTCACTGATTGTCCGCTCGATTTCAGCGCGCAGCGATGACGGGTCCATATTGTAGGACGCTGCATCAATATCGACGAAGACCGGCGTGGCACCGAGCCAAGGCACGACCTGCGCGGTCGCAACAAACGTGAAGCTGGGGCAGAACACGGCGTCCCCGGGTTTCAGTTCCCAGGCCATCAATGCGAGGGCGAGCGCATCGGTGCCGTTTGCGCAGCTGACAGCGTGGGATGCGTTGCACCATGCCGCGAGCTGGCGTTCCAGTTCCGTCACTTCCGGCCCCAGAACATAACGCCCGCTTTCGACCACGCCTTGAATGGCCGCGTTGATTTCGGATTCAATGCGTTTTCGTTGAGCTTGGAGGTCGATGAAGGGGAGCGACATGGTGAGGCGTCCTGAACGGGTTTCTGAGGCTTTCTAGGTCCCGTAGACCATTCCGGTGGACGCGAGCAAGTCACCACGCATTACACTGTGTGACGCGCAATTGAGGGGGCTTGATGACGTGAGATTGATCGGCGCTTCAGCTGTTTGCCTGATTTTCCAGATAGGTGCGGAACCAATCGATGAAGATAGGTATCCCGGTTTCAAGCGGAGTAGAGGGCGCGAAGCCATAATCTGCAGCAATCGCGGACACGTCGGCATAGGTTGAATGGACGTCACCCGGCTGCATCGGTTCGAATTGAAGCTGTGCCTTCTTGCCGATGGCTTGCTCGAGCACTTCAATGAATCGCATGAGCTTTATCGGCGTGTTGTTCCCGATATTGTAGATGCGATGGGGGACGTCGTTGACCAGCTTCATGGGCTGCAGGGCGGTTGCGACGACACCCGAGACCACATCATCGATATAGGTGAAATCACGCTCCAGCTCGCCGTGGTTGAAGACCTGGATCGGCTCGCCGGCCAGAATTTTCTCTGCGAATGACCAGTACGCCATGTCCGGGCGGCCCCAAGGGCCATATACCGTGAAAAATCGTAATCCGACCTGGCGCATGCCATAGAGCCGGGCATAGGATTCGCTCATCAGCTCGTCGGCGCGCTTGGTGGCAGCATAAAGCGAGACGGGGCTGTTGACGGGGTCTGCCTCGCTGAACGGCACTTTGGTATTGGCGCCATATACCGAGCTTGATGAGGCATACACGAGTAGCGGTTGCTTCGCCGCCTGCCGGACCAGTTCCAGTATCGAAAGGTGACCCACAAGGTTGGAAGCGGCATACACAAAGGGGTTTTCGAGCGAGTAACGCACGCCAGCCTGTGCGGCCAAATGGATGACAACGTCGACATCCTTCACACCGGGCAGGGCAATCAGGCTGGCGTGATCCGCGATGTCATGGCGATGAAATGTAAATCCGGCATGGGACGATAGACGGCTCAGGCGAGCCTGTTTCAGCGCGACCGGATAATAATCGTTGAGGTTGTCCACGCCGATCACGCTGATGCCCTGCTCAAGCAGGGCCTGCGCCACAAAATAGCCTACAAACCCGGCGGCGCCTGTCACCAAAACGGATTTCGTCGTTGACGAGCCGTCAGACCTGAAAGTCTCGCTGTTCATCAATCGACTTTCTAT
>JAVJOM010000015.1:0-33025 GCA_040216775.1 Hyphomonas sp. | reverse complement strand
CACGTAGCGGAAGACTTCTGCTTCAATGATGGCTTGATTAGCTGTGACAGAAGTCGCGCCCACTGAGGCTTCGGGCAGGGCAAAGCCCGTTTCAGGATCATAGGGCACAACCACCGGGGGAGGATCGACATCGAGGATCGCTACAGCCGCCGCGCTCAGGCATCCGAGGATGCCGAAGATCAAGCCGATGAGCCCAAGCCGCTGCCAGAGCCGTTCGCGGCGCAGGGCACCATAGACCAGCTCTTCTTCGATGATGTCCTGTTCACTCGCCACGCGTCACAACCCTTGATCAGTCTGCCCGCAGGTCCGGCAAGGTGAAATCCATGAAGCGCTGCTCCTCGGCAATTGTGGCGGCATCGATGATGCCGCCCGTGCCGTCGCCCACGGTTTGCACCGCTTCGAGCTGCCACATGGCAACGAGCGCGATCGCCAGTTCCGCCGTCACGCGCGTGTTAAGATCGACGCTTTCCTTCAGTTCATCCATGTCATCGATCAGCCCGACGAGACGGTCGACCCGTTCGAGCGATTGGCCAGCATCCTCGTAACTGTTCTGGGCCGCCGCCGAGACGAGCGCGCCGGTCGTGGCTTGCGTCGCCACGCGATTGGCCCCGGGATTGCCGCTGGTCGCCATTTCAGAAAGTGTATCTTCGTCAAAGCCGAGATCGGCCAGCACTCGATCCATCTGGGTTTCGATCTCGCCCGCGCCTGAGCCGGAGAGCCCCGAGAAATCCCCCGTCTTGATGGCCTCGATGGTGGCAAGGATGTCGCCGAACTCCTGGTCGAGCAGGCCGTTCAGCTCGTCCTCCATCTCGGTGCGGATGATTTCCGGCAGTTCGGCAAGCCGGGTGAGCGCTTCATAGGTGCGTTGCAATTCGCCAAGTTGGTCCGTGAGTGTCGCAAGCTGTTCGCGGAGCTGCGTCAGCTGCTCATTTTGCAGGATCTCGTCTTCGATCATCTGCCGGAGCTGCTGGATATTTTGCGCGATGTTCTGGGTGTCGACGACTGGCACGCCTTGCGCCAGGGAAGGGGACAGGCTGCCGAGATGCAGGCCAATCCCGAGTGTCGTGGCCAAGGCCGTTCTCATGAGCAAACGTCCCATCAGTCAATCTCCCTGATCTTAAAATCCATGAACGCGTCTTCGGCCATGCGGGCGCTGGCCTGCGCCAGCTCCGCTGCCGAGAGCACGCGGGTTCGCGCCGCCTGCAGCCGGATGCGGGCAGCGACGAGACGCACGAGTTCGGCGCGGGCGTAGGTGTTGAGCGCGATGCTTTCCTGCACATCTTCGGTTGTGGAAATCCGCTCGACGATGTCCGCAATGCGCAGGGCGGCCTGCCGGATCGCCGCAGGGGAATTGCTTCCATAGAAGGCCGCGCCATGCCCGGTAAACGAGAGGTTGGCATTGGCGAGAAGCGCGGGATCGATCGTGCCGAGCGCTTCGATCCCACCGATGCGGCTCAGGTAGAGGTTGTAGCGTTCGGGGATGACCGTGACGTAGTTCTGGGTCTCAGCGAAAGGCGGCACCCCACCATATTCGAACACGCGACCGGGTCCGGCGTTGTAGGCCGCGAGCGCGTTGATGATATTTCCGTCGAAGGTGTTGAGTTGGGTCGCGAGATAGCGCGCGCCACCATGCACCTGCAGGTAGGGGCTATTATAGTATTCTGGATTGATGCCGAGATCGCTCGCGGTGCCGGGCATGATCTGGGTGAGGCCGAAGGCGCCGACCGGAGACCGGGCGCTGATGGTGAAGCGGCTTTCCTGCCAGATCAACGCCTGCAGCAGGGCGCGCCATTGGACCGGCGAGAGACCCGCGCGCGCCACGCCTGCAAACCCGCCGGTCTCCTGGGCCACGCGGATGATGAGCTGCTCGATATTCTCGGCGGCATCCCCGAACATCTGCGCGCCGCCGGGATTGGGATCGATCTCGGCATTTCCATAGACGGCTTCGACAGAACGTGCGGGATCACCGCTGCCGTTCTCCAGCCCCGAGACCATAGCCGGCAGGCCCTGACCGCCAAAGCTGGTCTGGGCATCGAGGATGCGCTGCAGGGTATCCAGCTGCTCGCGTTCGATCTCGGCGATGAGTTCGCGCACGGCGAGCTTGTCGGCCTGCAGGGCCAAGTCGGCCTCGCGATCGCCTGTTTCGACGATATCGCGCGCAGTCAGCCCGGTGTCATTGGTCGGCACGCCTTGGGACAGGGCGAGACTGGGCAGTAGGCAAAGCGCGAGGATATGACTCAGCTTAGACCTCAACTTCACCCTCCAGAGCGCCAAGCGGCGTGAAACTGCAGCCCGGCGCGACGGCGGCCGTCGAGGCCTGGAAGGTGAAGCAATTGGCCTGCGGTTCCTGGTACTGGGCGCAGGAGGCCAAGGCGCTGAGCGCAGCGAGCAGCAACAAAATGCGTGTCATGAAAGCCTCCAGAAATCAGGACGGTCGCGGTAATCTGCGCCGACGAGCGTCTCACCTTTCTCCATGCCGCCGAGGATGGTGAGATTGGGCCCGAGGGCGCTCAAATCGGCATCGACGACGATGGAGCCCTGGTCGTCACGGATGAGCGCAAGGCGGCTGTCGCTGCCGGTGTTAAGAAGCACGTCGAGTTCCTTCTCATAGAGATTGAGCATCGCGTAGTCGGCGGCATGGGCACGGATGTTCGGGAGCAGGATTTGCGTCGGCACCGCTTCGACGATGGTCTTGCCGGTGCGCGTGCGCTCGAGCTGGCTGGCGTATTGCGTCATCATGACCGCGACGGTGTTTTGCTTGCGTGCGGTCACGAGCCAGTTCGACAGCCGTTCGGCGAAGTAGGCGTTGTCGAGCGCCTTCCAGGCCTCGTCGATCACGATGATCGTGGGGCGGCGGTCTTCGATCTCGCGCTCGACCCGTCGGAATAGATAGGAGAGGACGGCCATGCGTTCCTTCTCGGCCTCGCTGTCGAGAATGCCGGTGAGATCGAAGCCCACCACATCGCCCTCGAGCGAAAACGTATCTTCCAGCGTCTGCCCGAAGATCCAGCCGTAGCGGCCCTCTTCGGTCCATTCGAGCAATCGCTGGTGTAGATCGCCGCCATCGTCGGTCGAAACGAACAGCGATGCGAAATCACGCCAGTTCCGCAAGGCGGGGTTCGTGGCCTGTGCGTTCTGGCGCACCACTTCCTGGATGCGGTTGGTCTGCGCAGGCGTCAGCGGCTTGTCGGCACGGTAGAGCAGCGTGGCGAGCCAGTCCGAGAGCCAGGCAGTGCCGCGACTATCGGTTTCAGTCCAGAGTGGGTTGAGGCCTGTGGGCTGCCCAGCTTTGAGCGATGCGTAGCGCCCGCCATTGGCGCGCACCGCCATCTCCATGCCGAGACGGTAATCGAAGACGAAGATCCGCGCCTCTGCGCGACGGGCTTGCGTCATGAGGAAGGCCGAGAGGACCGACTTGCCTGACCCGGGTCGCCCCATGATCAGGGTATGCCCGCTGGTCGGTTCTTTGTCGGGGCTGCCTTGTTCGTGATAGGAAAACCGATAGGCGCTCTGTTCTGGGGTGGGCAGATAGGTGATGACCTTGCCCCAAGGGGTTTTCTCCGCAGGCTTGCCGAGCTGGGTCCGGTGGAATGCCGCGAAATCCGCGAAATTGCGATTGGTGATCGCACTGGCACGCACGCGCTTGGGCTGGTTGCCGGGATGCTGGCTGAGATAATGCGCTTTGGCGGCCACGCGCTCGCCGATCATTTTTACGCCTTCAGCGGCGGCGGCGTTGACGATCTCGGCGCTGAGGGTCTGCAGCTCGTCTAGTGTATCGCAGAAGATCGTCACGACCATGTGGTGCTCGCCGAAGCTCTGGCGTTTGGCCTCGAGATCGTCGGCGGCGATGTCGAGGGCTTCCATGAGCGAGAGGGCCGCGTCCTGGCTGGCCTGCATCTGGCGTTTTTGCCGCTTGATGCGACCCGCCATCAGGTTCGAATTGATCGGTGTGAAGGAATGCGTGACGATCATGTCGACGGGCAGGTTCAGCATGTCGAACATGGTGCAGGAGGTGACTTCCGAATATTCCCCGATGGTGAAACTCTTGCCGTAACGATGCCCCACGACGCCTTCGGAGAGCTCGAAGTGATCCCCCTGAAACGTCACGCGGGTATTGGCGACGTTGAAGGACAGGAAGCCGAAGGTGTTCGCCGGATAAAGCGGCAGTTCCTGGCCGGTGTTGAGGGCTCCCAGAAAGCCGATGAGTTCGCCGCTTTTGGCGGTTAGCACGCGCGGATTCAGCTCCGTCAGGCCTGCCAGGAAGACACTCACGGCCTCGCCCAGACGGCGCAGGCGCTTCTCGGTTGCTTCCTTGAGGCGATCCGGCGCGCTGCGGTTCAGGAACGGCAGGACGCTTTTCGGAGGCGGGCGATGGATCACCGTGAGGGTCAGGGTCTTGTCGCGCAGGCCGCTGGTTTCGAGTTTCGCGTGCCAGAGGCGGTCAACTTCTCCAGCAAAACTGTCCTCGCGCACTGGCTCGAGGTCCGGCGTGATCGCCTTGGAGACCTTGTGGACATAGTAGCTGAACTCCGGCCCCAGCTGCGCGATGATCCGGGCAAAGAGCGCGGTCACCTTGTCGAGATAGGCATCATCCGTCGTATAGCTGTTGACCCCATCGAGCCGGATGCACTGGAAGAGCTCGTTGACCCGCGTCCGCACCGTTCGGTCATCGACCAGACTGACGTAAGGAAGCATATGCGCGAGGCGGGTTTCGCGGGCATACCAGTCCGGCGTCATGGTCCGGGTATCGAGGGCTTCGTCGAGAACTTCACTATGGCGCATAGCTGTCCCCGCCATGGATGGAGCGGTTCCGCGTCGGCGGCGTCTCCTGCAGTGCCGTCATCATCACGTCGATAAAACGCGGATCCCAATCGGCGGCCTTCCAGAGCACCGGGTAGAGCAGAGCGGCCACGCCCAGTATCGCGATATGCTGGACCCAGACGAACAGGAGCACCGAGCCGAAGAGCCAGACCATCGCATACATGATGGGCAGGCCCAGAAGCTTCGGCGGCCGCACGAGGCCGAGAAAAAGGGGTGACCGTTCAGCCACCGCCAAAGACCGCGGCAACGATGGTAGGAGCGGCGGCAACACCGGCGATCCCGACAAGCACCCAGAGCGCCTGGCGCAGATCGATGATGTTGAAGAACCAGCTTAGGAAGACGCCTAGAACGGCGAGCGTGGCGATAACAACGCCGAGCGGCCCGGTCAGCGCATCGACGATACCTTGTAAGAGGCTCTGGATCGGGGAGAGATCGATGCTCTGCGCGAGGGCCGGTTCTGCAATGAGCAGGAAGAGCGCAAGCGAGGCAATAAACCCGTTAGATGTATGTCTCATGAATTTGATCCTTCCAATCGGACCACGACGGCCATGACACGGGCCACGTGGTTCTGGGTTTCTCGGTAGGGGGGAATGCCGCCGTGCTGGCGAACCGCGTCTGGGCCCGCGTTGTAGGCTGCGAGCGCGAGCCGAGGATCGCCGAACGTTTCCAGCATCATCGCGAGGTAGCGGGCAGACCCGTCGAGATTCTGAAGCGGGTCATGCGGGTCAACGTTCAGAACGCGCGCCATTGCGGGCATCAATTGACCAAGGCCGATGGCACCCGCATGTGAGATCACATTCTGCCGGTAGGCGCTCTCGACCTCGATATTGGCGCGGTAGAGGGTCAGCCAAGCTCGGATCGAGAGCTCCGCGCGGCGCAGCCCGGGATGCCCTGCGTAGCGAAGGGCGGTGACCTCAATGGCCGTGAGAACATCGGCGCGGGGCAGGGGAGCAGGCCGCGAGAAGGCTGCTAGCTGAACGTCATCTGGCTCAGCGTCCCGTTCGCCAAAGATTGCCAGATCGTCGGATGCTGACCCCTGACCGATGCCGTCATTGTAATTGCGGGCAAAGCTGTCTTGGGAACGCGACGGGGTCAGAGAGCCATCGTTCTCCATAACCAGTACCATCTGCGCAGTGGCGGGACCCGCCAGAAACCAGAAAAGGAAGAGGCTACTAGCTGCTGCCTTTGTCGGTCGCAGCCAGCTTTTGCGTAGTCCGCTGACCTTTTTCGAGTGGCACATCGGCGTGGGAGAAGCCGATGCCGATGAGGAAGGACACCACGCCGGTGATCGTCTTGAACTCGCGGATCTTGATGTCGTTATAGGTCGTCCGGGTACGAGCTGTAACCAGCAGCTTCTCAACGCCCTCGTCAGACACAACGCGCATGATCCAGACCCCATAGTAGCTGGGGCCCTTCTTGTGTGCCGACTCCTGGCAGAGGAGTTCAGCGCTGTAGCCACTTTCCACGAGTTCGCGGAAACGTGCCTCCGTAACCACATTTGGTGCTTCTATGTCCCAGTCCATGGCCCGGCTCACGCTCTCTACAAAGGCGCAACCCCCGGCATTCCTACTTGAAGCCTAAGGTTACGATAGTATATTATTAGCCGCAAGATATATTGCAGTAGATACGGCTGTATCTCGCCTACACAGACACTAGGCCTGCCGCCATATGTGTATCAAGGAAACTAGAGCTTTGAGAACCCGACTGTTGAACGTCAAGCTCTCGACGAAAGCGCTTATCTTCGTGGCTTTCTGTCCTGGAGCAGGTACTGCGGCCACCTGCAGTGCTCCGGTTCGCCCTTATCTTCCAAATGATTCGCAAGCAGCGCGCGACTACGCCGACATCATCCGACGGGACTTCGAAACCTATATCTCAGACATTCAGGGGTACTTTCGCTGCCTCGATTTGGAACGAGCTCGTGCATTTGAGGAGGCAAGGGAAGTAAGTCAGGAGTACGGGAAGTTTTTGAGAGATTTAGGCGAAGATTAAGCTCAATCGTTGTTCGATCTAATGGTGATAAAAGGGTGTCGCTCAATATCCGTGCCGGGCCTGTCAAACCACAAAGTTGACCTGTCGCCCGTATCCCACAAGTATTCGACTCCGACCGTGCGTCCTGTCAGCCTGCAGACCAATCGGCAGACAGCTTCAGCTTCAAGTGACGTATCGTCAAACGAGCGCATCATTTTCTCCCGGCTATTCAAGATCTGCATGCCTTGCTGGACTCCCAAAATCCCGCTAAGAGAGAGTCTAAGTGTAGGCTTCTCCCTAAACGCGAAATAAACGATCAAGGCGAATCCGAGCTCGATAAGCTACTGAAATAGAGAGCTAAAATTTTTATCAGCAGTCCGTTTCTCGAAAGTTTTTTCGCGAAAACCTAAACGAAGGTCCGAAGATGGTTCACATCGACGAGAATTTCGTGACGAGGCCGCTCGGCAGAGCCCTTGATTTCAAGGAGCTCTTTCAAGCGGCAATATCTGCCCGCGCAGGTCTTTCTCCCTCGAGACCAGGTGAAACAAGCCCAGAGTGGACACCAAGTAAGTTGGCGGATGCGATCTTGGAGGCAGATCCAGAAGGTCGCGGAGTGGATGTGCGGACGGTACAGAATTGGTTTCAAGACAATGATAGGGGGATCAGCTCCGAGAACATTGCTTGTCTGGCCCGCGTTTTTGGCAAGGGCGATCCGGACGCGGTTGCAGCATGGAGAACAGAACTCAGAGCGGCCAACAAGCGACTGGCTTCGAAGCGCAGAGCGCGCCGCGGTAGCGACGATGTCTCGGTGACAAGTGAGGACCCAAACGGCATCATTTCCACCTTTGGCGAGGACGATCGGTCGCAGGGCCGACGAGGCGGCTTGGCCGAACTGTCAGAAAGAATGTTCACAAACACAGAAGGCTTTGGCGTCGCTGTCGTCGTCTGGGCCGGTTTTTTCCTTCTGTGCCTGATGACATTTGTCTTCGAAAACCATGATATAACGTACGCCGCGCGGCCTGACCTTATTAAACAGGTCGGTTTTTTCTGGTCTCTTAGTTGGCCGGTAGAATGTCTTTTGCTATATCCCACGTCGTTCTTGCTCATTGCGCACCTTGTGGCTTTCTGGAAACGGGCGTGCCGAGCCACGTCAAACGATGAAAAACAATTTTCCAACTGGAACGAACTAATAATCAGCTTGCGATTGCCTTTTTGGATCGTGGCCTTCGTGTCATTCGGCTTGGTGTTTTTGGTTCAGTGGAGCGGCGTTTACCTGCGCGGCCTTACACAAAGCGACAGGCCAGGCCTCATTGATTGGGTGCTCGTCGCCCGGGTTCGCCCTGACGTCGTTTCGTTTTGGGAAGCGCTGGTCGCCTCCCTTTTTGCATTCTCATACTCTGGTCTGATCTATTGGTTCTATTTTACAGGATTTCTTTTGTTGTTTGCTGTCTGTCACGATTACAACAAAAGGACCACGTCATCTGATCCAGCGCTAAGTGCCGGTTCTTCGGAATTCATTGGTGAGAAACTCCAGAGGGGCATCTTCCGCTGCACTGTCATTGGCATTTTCGCCGCCACAGCAATCCAACTCAACGCGATCTATTTGAAGTCTGACGGCTCAACCAGCTTAAGTTGGCTGATTAACGACTTAGCCGTAGCAGTGGATTGGCGTTCCGCAGAGTGGTCATTTCTTGATCAGTCTTCGGTATCCTCGCTAACCAGTTCGATACTGCTGCTTTTTCATGTGGCTTTGTACGGTATCTGCACAACGAAAGTTCGGTCAGCCGTGCGTGCAACGCACATGCGAAACCTTGGAGCAGAACGCGTGGTGGGCAACGAGAGTAGCGAGCGCAGGAGGATGCGTCATGACACGCCGCTCGTACAGCTTTGCATTTTGGGCCTTTTGTGTTTCAACTTTGCTTTGCTAGGCCGATTTGTAGGTTTCACGCTCTTGTTATGCGCATCACTACTCATCGCCATCGTGGCCATCTGCCGGCCCGAGAAACACCCTGAGCTTCAACCTAGTGTGGAGAAGTAGGTGTGAAGTCGGTGGATTACATGAGCAATAAGCAGGGCATTGCTTTCGTTGTCGTATCTATGGCTACGTTCACGCTCGAGGACATGTTCATTAAGTTGTTGTCGAGCCATATACCCGTTGGTCAATTGCTCTGCATGTTCGGGCTTGGAACAGCTTCACTTTTTGCGGGCATTATGTGGTTCAGAGGAATTCGGATTGATGAACCGGGCGCGTGGGAAAAGGTACCACTTGCGCGAACGCTCTGCGAGGCCGGAGCTGCTTCAACATTTTACTTGGCCCTTTCGAAAGTTGATCTGACCCTTGTGGCAGCTGTTTATCAAGCTGTACCACTTGTGATCGTGCTCGGGGCATTTTTGTTTCTCCGGGAGCAGGTCGGATGGCGAAGGTGGTTCGCAGTGCTTATCGGATTGGCTGGAGTAATGCTCATAACGCAACCTGGACTCGCAGAGTTCGATCCGAATTCACTTTGGGCCGTTGTATCTATGCTGTTTGTAGCTGGCAGGGATTTGGTTACTCGGAAAGTGCAGAAACGCCTGTCCTCTATCCTGATATCGTTTCAAGGCTTCCTAGTACTTATTCCTACAGGAGTACTTTGGCACTATGGGATGGGGGAGGCTTTGGTTCCAGTTTCTCGATATCATCTAGTCTTCACAGTTGGGGGCGTAGTGTTTGGCGCCATCGGTTACTACTGTATCGTTCATGGTATGCGCTTGGGAGAAGCCTCAGTGGTTGCACCCTTCCGATATAGCCGCATCCTGTTCGCAATTTTGGTTGGCACCATTGTCTTTGGTGAACGCGTTGACGCGCTTACACTATTTGGTATCGGGCTCATCGTTTCGGCGGGACTGTATGCGTTCGAGAGAGAGGCCAGGAAAGGAACTCGGGCGCGGATTTGATCGAATGGTGTACTTGCTCCGTGTCCCAGTCTGAGCGTCGAACTAGTAGTTAACCTGCTCGAACCCGTAGTTGCCATCATAGTCTTGCCAGTCGACAAATACCGACCGATTATAAAGGCTTGGGCAATTCAAACCCCAATCTTCAAGTCCAACATGTGCATCGGGTAGGGCGGTTGGTTTAGAAATTGCCCAAGCGAACTCACCCTGCGTACCATATGTGCCCAAATAGACCAGAGCGTCGCGCCTGCATTGCTCGTTTTCTCCGACTTTTCTCTGGGATGCGTAACGCACGTCGAACACTCGAATGGAGCGCACAAAATTAAACTCAGGTCCGCTGATATCGATGTCCGCGCGATCGGCTGTGAGACGCAGCGTCAAAACCTTCTGCACAAGGTCTGTCTGTGCTTTGCCTGAGTGCCGAAAAGCGTCTGATGAGTTTGCGTCGAAGCTGCGCTCTAGATCTGGCAAAGATTGGCTTTGCTGAAAGTCGTCCTCATGGAACAAGACGTCAATGACCCGCTCCGCTCGGCCGGACTGACGGTCGGTCTCATGGGATGCACCCATTGGACAGCGCCAGATTTGCAGCGGCGGCTCGACCGGCCAAGGTGTAATCCGTCGGATAAATTCGGCGCGTGCTCGCGCACAAGGCGCCGAAGCCGGCCAGCCACCGGACAGACAAAGGAGGATCGCGCAGTCAATTGGATACGTTTGCGCGCGCGTTTTGGTGGGCAGCCAAAGACTGGTCAATGCTAAGGCGATTGCGAAAGGGGGCAGGATCTTCCGGAAAGGATTGTGCATGCTGGGAACCTCGACAAGTCCAAATCAACATACATACGAAAATATACTTACGCAACGTTAAGTATAATGTCGCATAATGTATCTTATGTTAATTTCAGAGATGCAAGTTAGATTATTTTTACCTGCGTGCCGACTTTGGCTAAATCAAACAATTCCACGATATGTTCGTTATAAAGACCAATGCATCCGCTGGAGGACCTCCTGCCAATTTTTCGTGTGTCTTGGGTGCCATGGATTCTATAATATTGCCAACTAAGACGCAGCGCCCTGATACCTAGCGGATTCTCTGGCCCTGGCGCCACATATTTTGGTAAGGTTGGGTCGCGCTCAAGCATTGAAGGTGTTGGTCGCCAATCGGGCGCAGGATCCTTGTAGACTACGCGAGTATACCCGCGGCGTGTGAGCTCTTCGCTCATGGGTACGCTCGTTGGATAAAGTTTGTAAATGCTTTCGTCTTCAGACCAGAACTGCAGCGCTCTGGAAACCGTATCGCACAATATCGCTCCGTTCTGAAGATTGTCGAAGTGATCTTGCCACTCGTCTATCGAAAATGAAGAGATATTCCGTTTAACTGTATCCGGCTCTGCATTGTTCTGAGACAAGCCGGGGCCGGCCGAAATTGATAATCCAGCTCCCATGATCGAACGCAAAGCCATTCTTCTATTGAGGAATCGTACCATTTCTTAAGCGTTCCTTTGCCGCTTCCATAAGACAGTTTTGCATGCTCTAGTTGCTTTAGGTTCAACTCAAGAAAACGTGAGTTTGAGCACGAAAAAAGCCGGATAGGCCGCCTCCAAACCCATATTTTTGGGAGTATACTTGCTCGCACGGTACGCTTTAGCCATGCCAGATGCCGCCACCGAGATCGCCAGGCTGTACGCCGCGCTTGCCGCTTCGGAGCCCCGCGCCGAGGCTGCCGGGAGCGAGCTGGCGTAGATCTGGGCCGTGGTCTCGACCTCGAAAGCGATGATCAAGCATCTGAAGCTGGACTCGCCAAACTCAGGAGAGAGCAATTTGGCCACAGCTCGGAACGCCGAGCCCGGCTGATCGACCAGTTGGAGCTGCAGCTCGAAGAGCTCGAGGC
Source organism: Hyphomonas sp. (assembly GCA_040216775.1). Lineage (GTDB taxonomy): Bacteria > Pseudomonadota > Alphaproteobacteria > Caulobacterales > Hyphomonadaceae > Hyphomonas. Next base: position 21,420 of record JAVJOM010000015.1, on the reverse strand, counting down.
GGCCACCACCGAAGACGAGATTGAAGCCCTGAATGTGGCGAAGACCTCGACCGTCGACGGCCTCGAACGCCGACGCCCGACGCGCAAGCATTCACTGAACCATCTACCGCGCGAGCGCATGGTCATCGAAGCGCCTACCACCTGCTCCTTCTGCGGGTCGGACCGCATCGTGAAATTGGGCGAAGGCATCACCGAGACGCTTGAGGTCATCCCCCGGCAATGGAAGGTGGCCCGGACCGTCCGCGAGAAGATCAATCAGCTACCCGCCCCATTCCATCCGACGCCATGGGTATGGGCTGAGCCGAACCTGCCGGCGATGGTTCTGTTCGAGAAGTTCCGACCGCACCAACCGCTCATCCGCTAGGCCGAGCGCTACGCCTGGCAGGGTGTAGATCTCAGTCTATCGACCCTGGATGATAAGGTCGGGGCCTGTGCTGCCGCGCTCGAGCCGATCCACGCCCTGATCCGGACCCATTCTCTGGCGCCCGAGCGCCTGCACGGCGACGCCACCACGATCTCCCTCAGTCCCTTCACCTGCCTGCCCCCGGCGCTTTCTGTTCGGAGCATCAGGCCTGTGTCCCGGGTCAGCGCCAATTCCGAATATATGAGGTTCGGAATTGGCCCTGACCCTTACGTCCGGGGAAAATTCAAACGGCGGTTTTGGGCAAATTACGTCCGGCGGTTACAGAGATGCGCCGGTTGAAGGCACTTGAGCACGAAAACACCCGCCTGAAGAAGATCGTGACGGACCTGACACTGGATCGAAAAAGCTTCAGGATGTCATTGGCCGAAAGCTTTGCAGCCTCGCTGTTTACGCGAGGTTGTTACCGGGATGTACGTAGTTTGAAGTGTGTCGATCCGGAAGTCTGAAGGGGCCATCTGCTTTGACACGTGCCCGGCGAACGGATTTGGATGCCGTCGAGAGGCGGATCAAGGGTCTCACAGAGACGCGGGAGAGTCGGGTCTGAGGTCACAAGAACCGGCACAATTCGTTTTTGACCCGCGTGCCAACTTCGGCGGAAACTAAGAAATCCGTCCCAGTTACGTGCGTTTCGGTGACTCTTAATCTACTCTGCTTCTGCGACGTTGCCGTGGCCATAAAGGGCGGCGTTTTTATGTGCGCGATCCACATGCTCGAACTCCAGGCTAGAATGACGAATGCCAAAATCACCTCTCAGAAGGCTTTTGAGTGTGGCCTTGACATTTTCTGTCTTGCTCCATCCATCTGCCGTCAAAACGATGTGACAATCGAGTGCCACTTCGTGCTCTTGCATCTGCCATAAATGAACATGGTGCACGTCCTCGACACCTTCCGCACTCCGCAAAGCCTCGAGGACAGCGTTGTTGTCGATGCTGGGTGGGCTACCGAGCATCAATGTCCGGATAGGTTCGCCTATCTCGATAATAGCCAGATAGAGGATATAAAAAGCGATGCCGATGGTGATCGCCGGATCGACCCATCGCATGTCGTAAATAATGATTAAAGAGCCGCCAATGACTACCGCTACAGAAGCCAAGGCGTCGGACAGGTTGTGCAAAAAGAGCGCACGAATGTTCACGCTGCCCTTTTGCATCGAATAGGTGAGCAGCGCTGTCAAAGTGTCGACCACCAGTGCCACACCACCCAGAACTACCACTGTCCAGCCTTGGACTTCTGTGGGATCAATCAAACGTATGCCACCTTCATAGATGAGATACAATCCAATCAAGATAAGGGTTGTATAGTTGATTAAAGCCGCGACGATCTCGACTCTTCCGTAGCCGAATGTCATGCGATCGTCTGCGGGCCGACGAGCAATCTTTCGCGCGGCGAAGGCAATAACCAACGATGCCATGTCTGAGAAATTGTGCAGCGCATCCGCAATCAACGCGAGGCTTCCGGATAGTATCCCGCCGATAATCTGCGCGAATGTCAGAAGGCCATTAGCCCAGATGGCAATAAATACGCGTCGGTCGCCTGTTGCTGGGTCAGTTTGCGCGTGGCCGTGATCATGCGGCACGGTCTGCCTCCTCGTGACTGTGATTTCGTCGACTGGACTGGGAGTCTCTTGGTAGTTTTCCGCTCCGAATCGCACGTACTCGCGCGTTCATCCAGTGCCGTATGAAGCGGCGAAAGAGCCAGTTGCGCAAAAAACCGAAGTCTTGACGATACTCTGAGAAAAACTCGTCTGGCTCATCGAACGTGCCTAGATCACGGACAATACCATTGTCCTGGATGTAAGTGTCGGTACCGTTCCAACCGATAGGCGGTGCACTCAGGCATTCCGTCGCAACACCGAAACCGCATAGCGCCTCCTCATCGCCGAATTTCCGTTGAAGCGTTTGCAAAAAAGAAGTGTCTAGAATGAAACCCTCAAGATTTACCCAACCCTCAACTGTTTCGACCTCGACCCAAGAATGTAAAATTTCAGAAGGTGCGAGCGGGTAGACAAGTTCTGGCACGATGCCCCTCTGAAGTGCCTTGTGAATGGTAAACCCATGAAGCCTGCAACGTATGCCGACACTGCGAAGCAAAGCCATGAGGAGTGTACCCTTGGTGTTGCACTGACCGTAGCCATCCTCCAGCACCTCGGAGGCTTGAATGTCGTCAGAACGGTTATAACCAAAGGCAATTTCGTCCCTGACGAAGTTGTAGGCAGCGCCAATGCGATCATGTTCTGCAAGAGCTTTCCAGTGGCGGCCGTTGGTCAACTGCCGAATTGAAGTTGCGTCATAATTCAGCAATCGCGTTTTTTTTAGATAAGGCTCGACCTTCGTCATAGAATCTCTCCAAGACTAACATGTCGGGAATAATAGTTGCTACAGTGGCTATAGCTTCAACCCCAAACCTATGCGCACCTCGTGGATCGCATCCGCACGCGGCATCCCTTTTCCGACAAGAACGTCAACCTGCCGCAACAGCTGAACTATTTCGTCGGGCTTGTGTCACTTGTTTGCCATTCTCTGTCCTCCGTTTCCTAAACATAACGGTGGACCAATTTAGAGGGGGAGGTTCAGGACCGTTCGACTTTTTCAACTATTGATGCTGGCCTGTGCAGCTGCAAAGTCTTCCACTTCTCGGCCCCACACAAGGGCTGGACAGTATACCCCCCTGCAGGCCTTTTTCGCGTCAGCCGCATGCTAAATAACGGTCAACAGGTCGCGGAGCAGTTCTTCCAGATGCCGTGGGTGTCAGCGGTTCCTGCACCAGCAGATCGAGCGTCAAATAGCTCCTCGCCGAACACCATCTTTGCTAGCTGCCATCCAACTAGCGTGTTGCACGCGCTCAGTAAAATTTTCAAGTGTCGAACCCCCAAGTAGCACTCAAGCGCACGTCGTAAAACAACCTAAAATTCAGGCCAAAATCGTTAGCGGATGGGCTTTTGCGGCGGGAATATCAAGCGCCAATTTCTTGGTGATCGGTTAAGCACTCGGAATGGTCTCGAAGCACCTCCAGCACGCGACAATCCGACATTTGCCCGCCGCTGCATTCGCGCACCATTCTTTTTAATTCAGTACGAAGAGCCTCTAGACGGGCTAATCTTTGCTCGACTTGCTTTAGCTGCCGGCGGGCGATTGCATCGGCTTCCGCGCAGGACTTTTCCGGATGATCGCTGAGATCGAGGAGTTCACGGATCGCGTCCAGAGAAAATCCTAGTTGCCGTGCGTGCCGGACGAAAGATAGACGGTCGAGTTCGTCGAGGCCATAGCGCCGTTGGCCGCCTTGGGACCTGCCGGGTTCAGGCATAAGGCCGATCTGCTCGTAGTATCTGATGGTCTGCACTTTCGTTCCAGTCTTCTTCGCGAGCGTCCCTATTGTCAGCATTGCAGGTTCCCCATGTTACCTACAGTCAGTGTAGATTTACGCGGCGCGTATCGCAAGCTCCAACTGGGTCTCGCAGACCGGTGAGTGACCAATCGAGAAGTGCCAATGATGCTTGCACCTACAGCGGCTAGAGGATGTACGCATGTTAGATATCAAGAATCGGAACTCAAGGAGTAGCGCTAGATTTTCAAGTCTTCAGAGTTTATTTTGGGGTCTTGGCGCGTGGTGAGGATCCGGAACAGGATCAATTTTTGCAAGGCACTAGCCAATAACTGCGGCATCATGGGACGCGGGCCAAATCTGTATTCGAAAGAACTGCTGTTTTGCACGAAGCCCGAACAGGCATCGCTGTTGACCAGTCGGTTGGACAATTGGCTATGCTCCCTGCTTGACAGGTTGAAGGCATCGCAAGGCGTCAGGACATTGCACAGTGCGTCATCTTGCCCAGACAGAACGCTTAGATAAAGAGGTCAGAGAATGCGTATAGCCTTGGCTTGGTATCGCGGGTTGCTTGTGAGTTTTGCAATCTTTCTGGTTTTAGTGGCAAGTCCTGTTCGCGCCTTGGAGTCCAATGCGTATCGGTCCGAAGCACTGACGGCGCGCTTGATCGTCGCGGAAGCGGGAATCGCCCCGGGATCGCTGTTTCTTTCGGCGGGTTTGAAGATTGAATTGGAGGAAGGATGGAAAGCGTACTGGCGGTCACCCGGCGAGGTTGGCCTGCCGCCGGAGATCGACTGGGAAGGGTCCACAAACCTTGAATCCGTCGACATGCTTTGGCCCGCACCCACGCGTTTTCGCGCCTTCGGAATTGAAAACTTTGGCTACGGCAAGAAAGTTACATTTCCGTTACAATTGCAGCTTATGGATTCTGATAGGTCAGCCGAGCTGAAGGCAATCGTCAATCTGCTGATCTGCTCCAATGTGTGCGTCCCGGAAAGGTTTGAACTGACTCTCCCTGTTCCATTGGGATCCGGCGTCGACGCTAGAGCCGCGACCGAAATCGCGACATGGGCCGCTCGCGTACCTGTCGTAGGAACAGAAAGCGCAATAGCGATCTCGGGCGCAGCGCTGAAGCAGGGTCAATCTTTGGTTATTCACATGACGCGGCCTTCTGGCTGGAACAATCCCGATATTTTTCCGGAGTCTGATGCAGGCTCTGCATTCGGTGCGCCCGATATCCGCCTTACAAATGATCGTACCGGTCTTTGGGCAAGTATTCCGATTCTCGCGTTAAGCGAGGAACAATCCTCCCTTCGAATTACTGTCGTGGACGACGATGTCGCGGTTACATTCGATGATGTGAACACCACCGACATTGTACCTGCTCCACCTTACGCATCCGAAACCGGCCAAGATAGGGGTCAGTTTTTCCCGATTCTCTTGCTGTCCTTCCTGGGAGGGTTGATAGTGAACGTAATGCCATGCGTCTTGCCAGTTCTATCGATCAAATTCGGATCGGCGCTTCGAATGAAGAATCGCTCCGTTTCACAATTGCGCGCGGGGTTTGTCGCTACGGCTGGGGGAACTGTTGCTTTCATGTGGGTACTGGCCTTTGCGGTCATAGCGCTGCAGATGCTCGGATATGCCGTTGGATGGGGTATGCAATTTCAGAATGCATATTTCTTGACAGCACTCATTCTCGTTGTCGGACTCTTCGCGACTAATTTGTTTGGAGTTTTTGAAATTTCTTTGCCCAGCAGTTGGATGGCGAGGCTATCTGGCCGCTTTGGGCGGGGGTATGCCGAAGACTTCTCCACCGGCGCTCTGGCTGCGATACTTGCAACGCCTTGTTCCGCCCCGTTGCTGGGGACAGCCATTGCCTTCGCGCTTTCCGGCACGACAGGCGATATACTTGCGGTTTTCACAGCGATGGGGATTGGGCTTGCACTGCCATATATTCTGGTTGCCGCTTGGCCTGGTTTTCTGTCCCGACTGCCCAAACCGGGACCTTGGATGATAAGCTTGAAAATTGTTCTCGGATTGCTGCTTGCCGGAACCGTTGCATGGCTATGCTGGGTCTTGATTGGTGTGACGTCGCCAACCCTCACAGGCTTGGTGCTGCTGGGTCTTGGGTTCATCGTACTGGCTACGAGAGCCTATCAGGCCCAGCCCAATAACGGTTTGCTGTGGGGAATGACTGCGGTTTTGGGCATGACGTTGGCGGCCCCTGCACTGCTGCCAAAAGGCTCCGATGATGTAACAGACTCGATCAATTCTTACTGGGTCGAGTTCGACCGGTCCCGGATCGCGCGTGAAGTGTCGCAAGGCAAAACCGTATTCGTGGACGTTACTGCGGATTGGTGCATCACTTGTAAAGCAAACAAAACCCTGGTCCTAGATCGTGAACCAGTTTTGGGAGCACTTGGCGAGGAAGCGGTGATTGCGATGCGCGCGGATTGGACGCGACCGGACGCGAGAATCCAATCCTATCTCGAGACACACGGCAGATACGCAATTCCGTTCAACATCGTCTACGGTCCAGATGCGCCTGAAGGTATCATTCTATCTGAATTGCTATCCGTGGATGCGGTTCTCGAAGCGCTGTCGGCTGCCGATCTCAGCGCTGTCCGAAAACGATGAAATAGTGCCGTTGCATCGCTCAAGAGAGGCAGAACCTGCAATGGTTCAGTTTCAGGTGAAGGGAAGCTGTTATGTATCTGAGAATTCGCAGCCTCAATTTATTTTTTGATCCGATCCAATCGGGCCGTGGCGGCGGCACGCGTCGGGTCGGTTTCCGGAAGGCTTTCGGCCAAGCTGCGCGCTTTGCCGGCGGCGTTCTGGGCAGCATCAAAGTCACCCAACACACTGTACGCCTCCGCTAGCCGAAGCCATCCTTCAAGATTGGCTGGGTCATTCAACAATCGCGCCGCCAAGCGGTCAACCATGGAGCGGACAAAAGTGCTGCGCTCCTCGACTGACATATCTTGGGCGGCCTCGATATCGACCGCACGGGGGCCCCGTGCGTCCTGTGGATCCGGAATTAAATCAGCTAGAGTGACAGGGGTCTCTCCGACCTGTTCCCCCAATCGGTTGGCGACAGACAGAAAAAGTTCCATCCACGGATAGGCGCGATCCGCTCTCTTGAGACGCTCGATCAAAAGCGCCCTCGCTTCCTCTGGAACCCCGTCCTGTTCGAGGATCCGGGCCCTATAGAAAATTGGGCCTGGATCATCAGGGTCCATCTCTGATGCACGTTCGATCACGCTTTCCGCTTGCGGCGTCACGATCCCGTTCTCGGCTGCGATCAAGGCCTCGGCAAATAGCAGTAGGGTTGAGATATCTACATTGTCGCGAACTGTGACGCGTTCGAATGCATCGGCGGCATCATCGTAACGAGCTGTACGCATATAGGTCTGACCGAGCAGAACCCAACCATCACTTGGTCCACCCGACGGGTCAGCTTCAAGCCGGGTTTTTAATCTCTGGGTTAACTCTGAGAGGTTTGCGGCTTTCTGGATTTCAGATGCGCGAGACGCCAGAGGCTGGCTTTCGATCTTTGGCGAGCCGATTTGAGAATACAAAGCAAAGGCTACCAATGGCGTAGCAATGGCGGACGCGAAGATGATGCTTCGCCCACTTGCGCGCGACGACTCACGTGTCGCAAGCCGACCGGCAGCCAGAATGCGGCGTTTGATTTCAACCCTGGCCGCGTCCCCCTCGGTAACGGATATCAGATTCCGCTCTTGATCAATATCAATTTCGGAAAGCTGATCCTTGAGGATAACCAACGCTCCATCCTTTCTATTCAGGACTTCACCCGTTCGATAGAGACAGGACAAGAACAGGAGGGCGGTGATGGATGCCATCGCGCCTAACACCAACCAAATCATGGGCCTCTCCGTCCTTCATTCTCCTTAAAAATGGCCTCGAACTCACGCTCTTCATCGGGGCTCAGTGGATCAGCAGTGCCATCAAGAACCGCCCTGCTTCGGCGCCTGATTGTGACAAAGACAACGCTAATCCCAACGGCAAGAAGAACCGCAGGTCCGAACCACAACAAATATGTGGCGGGTTTCAGTCGCGGCTTGAAAAGGACGAAGTCACCGTAGCGATCTACGAAAAACGCAATGATCTCGTCATCTGTTTCACCTGCAATCAGACGTTCGCGCAGCAAGGTGCGCATCGTTCGGGCAACACCAGCATTCGAGCTATCGATATCCTGATTTTGGCAGACAACGCAGCGTAACTGCTTTGAAAGCTCCCGGGCGCGCGACTCAAGCACCGGATCATCCAGCAACTCATCTGGCTCCACAGCCCAGGCCGCGGTTGTCGCGGCAAGCACCAGTACGAGTAAATAGAGCCAACCCTTCATGATTGACCACCTGCTGCGGCCAACGCAGCACGAATTTCATCCTGTGCCTCTGGCGTCACAATGGGACCAACATAGCGATAGACTACGATCCCCGTTCCATCGATCACGAAAGTCTCCGGTACGCCGGAGATACCCCACTCAATCCCGACGCGGCCTTCGCTGTCTGATCCGATCCTCTCATAGGGGTTGCCAAGCTCCTCCAGCCAATTGGCTGCATCTGCTGATTTGTCCATGTAGTTGATCCCCATCAGCCGAACACCGTCCTGTTCGACAAGCCTTGTGAGCACCACATGCTCAGCACGACAGGGCACGCACCATGAAGCGAATACATTGACCAAAACCGGCTCGCCAACGCTACGAAGGGCTGCGGACGACAGTCCGGGTGTCTGAGTACCCTCTACCGGTGGGAGTTCAAAATCCGGAACTGGTTCGGAGACCAAAGCGGAAGGGATTGCGTTAGGATCACGGTCTGGGTTGAGCCCCCAGAACAAAAATCCACCCAAGACTACTGCGATCAGCGCTGGCAGCGCGAGAATGATTTTCTTCATCGTATCATTCCGCCGGTTGAAGCGCTGACGACCGGCTCTTTGGCGACGGCGCACCCACCCGCAATCTCCGGTCCGATAGCGAGAGGGACCCGCCAAGCACCAGCATCGTCGCTCCGATCCATATCCAATTAACCAGTGGTTCGTAGAGGATGCGCAAATTCCACTGGCCCGACGCCGTTTCGGCCGCAGGTTCACTGATGGTGACGTAGAGATCACCGCTTAGCGTTGATCGGATTGCAGATTCGGTTGTGGACGTCCCCGCAACTGGATAGCTTCTGCGCTCCGGACGAAGAAGCGTAATCTCCCGTCCATCTTTCAAGACGCGAAGCTGGCCTTGTTGTGCGATGTAGTTTGGACCACGGAACCGTTCGACGCCGTCGAATATTACCTCAAAACCTGCGATGTCCACGGTCGACCCCGGTTCTGCGAAAAGAACACGTTCTTCCTTCCAGGCTGTTGAACCTACGAATCCAAGCACAAGCATTGCAACGCCGAGATGCGCGAGCGTCATACCGTGCGCGGAGCGCGGCAGGTTCCGCGCGCGACGCAGCGACTGAGAAAGCGGTAGATCAAAGAGCTTGATACGCAGCGCCCATTCGCGCAAAGTCGCAAAAAAAACCCAGGCTGCAATCCCTATTGAGACCACAGCGAGCAGGGGCCCGTTTGTCTGAAGGTACCAAACGATCCCCGCGACACCAATCGCGATACCAAAAATCAAACGCAGCCGTTGCCAGATACCGGGAAGATCGGCCCGTTTCCAAGACAGGAATGGGCCAACTCCCATTATTATGACGAGCGGCAGCATGAAAGGGATAAAAGTCGCGTTGAAATACGGTGGTCCTACAGAGATCTTTTCTTCAGTCACCGCTTCCACAAACAATGGATAGAGTGTTCCAAAAAGGACGGTCGCCGTTGCGGTCGCGAGCAGAAGATTATTGAGCAAAAGCCCAGCCTCGCGGCTGATTGGCCGAAAGACGCCAACCGATCCAAGCTGAGGCGCGCGCCATGCGTAAAGTGTCAGTGAGCCGACAATTGTCACACCAAGAAGGCCGAGAATGTACACGCCGCGCGCTGGGTCGACCGCGAACGCGTGAACGGATGTCAAAATGCCGGATCTGACGATAAATGTCCCAAGAAGTGACAGAGAAAAGGTCAGGATGGCTAAAAGAATGGTCCAGCTTTTGAACGTATCCCGCTTTTCCGTGACAATAGCCGAGTGCAGGAGTGCCGTGCCGAGAAGCCAAGGCATGAAGGATGCGTTTTCAACCGGGTCCCAAAACCACCAGCCGCCCCAGCCAAGTTCGTAATACGCCCACCAAGAGCCGAGTGCGATCCCCGCAGTGAGGCTGATCCAGGCCGTCAGAGTCCATGGCCGCACCCAACGCGCCCATGCGGGATCCACCCGGCCCTCTATCAGAGCCGCGACCGCGAAGGAGAAGACGATCGAGAAGCCGACATACCCAAAATACAAGAGCGGGGGGTGCATCGCCAACCCGATGTCCTGCAGAAGCGGGTTAAGATCCGTGCCATCCAGAGGCGGCGGGAAAACCCGCTCGAACGGATTGGATGTAAAGAGCATGAAGCTCAGGAAACCGACACTAATCCAGGCTTGAACCGATAACGTTCGCGCTTTGAGACCAACCGGAATGTTTCTGCCCAGCAGCGCGACCCCAGCCCCGAAAAGTACGAGAATAAGGGTCCAGAGAAGCAGGGACCCTTCGTGGCTGCCCCAAGTGCCCGCAACCTTGAAGATCATCGGCTTTAGCGAGTGGGAATTTTCCACTACGTTTTGAACAGTGAAATCACTGACAACAAATGAGCGCATGAGTGCGCCAAACGCAATTGCAACCAATGTCACCTGAATCGCGGCTGTCGTCTTCGCACTTTCCATCCAAAGCACGCGCCCCGTGTTCGCCCCTACAATTGGCAGGACACTTTGAACAATTGCGACTGCAAGCGCCAAGACTAGCGCAAACTGTCCAATCTCAGGCGTCATGTTGCATGTTCCCGACGAGCGCTCTCGGATCACGGAGAACGACTTCTCCACTATGGCATTGGTCAACGAGATTTCTTATCATTTCGATCTACTTCGGCCAGTCGAGAACGGTTTCGCGAATTATTGACATCGACCCAACCGGAAACTTTCTGTGTCCAAGTCGCGATTGGAGCCACTGTGTTGATTCGACTTCATCGTAGTTCCTGAAGCAGCTGTAGGTTCAAACGTTTTAATTTTTGCTTTGGCTCTCAGATCCGCTGATTGCTATCTTTTAATATTTAAAACGCTTTGCACGGACCTTGGCATCGTGGATGCTTGCAGATCGTCACCAGCGTGACGTCGATCGCGAACCTAACCAATACGACAAATGACAATCTGGGCAGTCATTCAAAACGGATGGCAACTTCCCATTCACAGTCGCGTGACGTGCCGTCTCAGAAGGATAAAAGAGCTTGAACCTACAGCTGCTGCAGGATGTACGAGAAAGAAAAAATCGGAGCAGAAATTGTGCAAAGCTGCGTGGTGCTTTCAGGTCTTCAGAAGATATTGTGGATGCTGGCGGGTGCGGCATCGTTCGCCTTTATCGGGTTTTTGTTATCGGCTGACTACCGTGCCGCCAGCTGGCGAGATGTAAGTGAACCGCCGTTTTTTGCGGAGTTCGAACTAACAGGGCACAATGGAATGGTTTTTACAGAAGAGGACTTCGAAGGCCAGTGGATGCTGGTTTTCTTCGGCTTCACAAATTGTCCTGACATCTGTCCAACGACGCTCTCAGAGGTCGCAGCGGTGATGGAGGGTTTGGGAGATGACGCGTCAAAAGTCCAACCAATCTTCATCACGATAGATCCCCAACGAGACAACCCGACCGCACTGGCGCAGTATGTGCCAAAGTTCGACGCGGGCATCATCGGGCTCACAGGCACACCGGAACAGATCGATGAGACATCCGAAACCTTTCCAATCTTCTACGAGCGGATCGAGGAAGCTGCAGCATCAGACGGCTATACAATGGGGCATACATCACATCTTTTCCTTTTCGACACGCAAGCAGGCTTCGCAAAATCTTGGCCCTATGGCACCCCCGCTCAAGATATCCTCGCCGACCTAAGAGAGAGGCTCTGATTTTATGACCCGACTTTCCGGAGAGACTGCTCTCGGCCTGGCTTGGTTCATCGCGCTAAACGCATCTCTCGCCGTACTCTTCATCGGGGAGGTGCTGGGGCAGACTCCTTGCTTACTCTGCTGGGTTCAACGCACTTTCATGTTCCCCTTGGCCATAATTCTCGGGCTTGGGCTGTGGTGGCAGGACCGGCGCGTCGGTCGCTACGCGATCGCGCTGGCTATCGGTGGCGCCGCCATAGCACTTTGGCACCTCGGCCTCTATTTCGGGCTGATTCCCGAACGCATCCAGCCCTGCACTGCGAGCGGCCCATCCTGTACCGACGACAATCAATTGTTCTTCGGCATTCCTATCCCACTGATGGCGCTCGTCGCCTTCGCGATGATCGGTCTGCTGTCGGCTGTCTCACTGAAGGAAACACAAAAATGAAACGACGCGGCCTCATCCTGTCCGTTCTCGCTCTCGGTGCCGCCGGTTTCGGCGGTGCCGCATGGTACGCAACCCGCCCCGAGGCGATTGCCGAGGCCGCCCCCGTCGACCCGCAATTGGCCGATGGGCTGATCCGGCCCTATTCCCCGATCCTCGGCCCCGAGACGGCGCCTGTCACGATTGTCGAGTTTTTCGATCCAGCTTGCGAGGCGTGCCGCGCATTCTATCCCGTGGTCAAGGATATCATGGCTGGGCACGGTAATGCGGTACGTGTCGTAATTAGATACACTGCCTTTCACGGGGACGCTTCGGTGGAAGCGATCCGTGTTCTTGAAGCTGCGCGGATGCAGGACGTGTTCGAACCGGTGCTCGAAGCGGTCTTGCAAGAGCAGCCCCGATGGGCGTCCCATGGTGCGCCGGAGCCGGGTTTGCTCCTTGAGATTGCCGCAAGCGGAGGTCTGGATGTCGAAGCTGCCCAGACGCAGATGCTGGCCCCCGATGTTGTAGCGGTGCTGAACCAAGACCGTGCCGATGTCAAAACGTTTGGCGTGCGACAAACGCCCACGTTTTACGTAAATGCCAAACCGCTAGACCCGTTCGGTGAGGCGGAACTACGGCGGCTGGTGGCGACGGAAGTTGCGGCCAGCCAAAGTTGATACGCGGTCAGATGCAGGAGAAATTGTCGTGAAAAAACTTCCACACATCAAGGGATTGGCCTTTCTCTTGCTGCTCACGGGCCTGTCGGCCCCGGGATTTGCCGGCTCGGAGGATGTCGTCGTCGAGAGCGCGTGGTCCCGCGCCTCGATCGGCACGAGCCGTCCGGGGGCTGCCTACATGACCGTGCGCAACAGGGGTGACGACGCCGTTACGCTGACCAAAATTGCGACACCGCTGGCAATGATGCCCCAGATCCATGAGACGAAAACCGACTCCGCTGGCCTCAGTTCCATGGCGCCTGCAGGCGAGATCACGATTGAGCCCGGCCAAAGCGTGGCATTGGAGCCGGGCGGGCTGCACGCCATGCTCATGAAGCTGCAAGAGCCGATGGCCGAAGGCGAGACTTTCCCGCTGACACTGACCTTCTCGGATGGCGGCAAGGTGACGGTCGAGGTCCCAATCCTCGGGATCGCCGCGCGTGGACCAGAGGGCTGATGCAACGTCGGCAGCTCCTTCTATACGGCGCAGCCGGTGCCGGCGTCCTTGGCATGACGCTCTTCGTGGGCTGGTGGCGGGTGGACGGGCTTGGTGCGCCTGAACCAAAAGGGCAGCGGCCCCTGCCCCTATCGGCGATGGAGTTTCGGCTGACCGACCACGAGGGAAATGAGGTAGGGCCTGGCACCCTGATCGGTCGTCCGACAATGGTATTCTTCGGGTTCACCTACTGCCCGGACATCTGCCCGACGACCCTATCGGATATTTCCGGCTGGCTTGAGGAACTGGGCGACGAAGCATCAGAGATGAACGTTGTCTTCATCACGGTCGATCCGGAGCGGGACACGGTTGAGGCCATGGCCGAATATGTCGGCTATTTTCATCCGGTCATTCGTGGCTGGACGGGGCCGGAAGACCAGATTGCCCGCGCCACAGAAGGGTTTCGTGCCTCATTTGAGCGCGTCCCGACTGAGGGCGGCGGCTATACGATGAACCATACGGCAAGCGTATTCCTGTTCGATGCCGAGGGTGAGCTCGTCACGATGATCGACTATCACGAACCAAGAGAATTCGCGGTGCCAAAGATCCGGCGCGCACTGACAGAAAACGTAGAGGGGGCAAAATGAAGATAGGAACTGTCTTGGCGGCCGTGGCGGTCGCAGGCGCGATTTCGGTTGCCGGCATCGCCATCTCTGGCGTTCTGTCCAAAGAACCGGTGCCCCCTTCGATTGCTGAAGCGACCCTCTGGACTCCCGATCCGCTCACGCCGCCCCGGATTGCCGAAATCAATTCGGTCCGCCCCACACTCGCCCAGGCGGATATCGCATTCGAGTTCAGACCCGTGCCCCTCCTGACCGTTTCCCCCACAGATACCTCCTTGCCATCTATCGAGCCCTCGCTGGTCACCTGGTCGCGCGAGATTGCGTCGGGCGAGACGCTTGATGCGGTCCTCTCCGATGCGGGGCTGGATGCTTCGGATCGCGCCGAAATCGCCTTGGCGATTGGCGCGGAATACGATTTGCGCCGTCTGCGTCCGGGTCACATCGTTACCGTGGTTTCCACAACGGACGACAACCCGCGTCGTGTAGAACTCGCCGTCGAAGACGGTGTCCGGATAGAGGCGGTCTTCGGCGAACTGCTTGCCGCTCGCGTGTTGGAGCCGGACCCCGAATTGGTGACTTTCGCCGGCAAGGCGGTGATCGAGAGCTCGATTTTCGCTGCCCTGGACACGGCAGACATCCCCGCCCGTTTTGCGGTGGACCTGGCGCAGATGCTGGGCGGCACCGTGGATTTCCGTCGTGATCTCGCGGGTGGCGAGACGATGCGCCTCCTTTGGCGCGAGGCCCGAGACGGGAACAAGAGGATTGGTCAGCCTGAGCTTGCCTTCGCTGAGCTGGATCTTGGTGGATCGGTCTACGAGATCGTCTGGCCGGACGACGGCAGCGGTCAAGCGACGATCTATGTCGACGGAGAAGTGCTGCGCGTGTTTGCGCAACCGGTGGAAGGAGCGCGGCTGAGTTCCGTCTTTGGCCGTCGCACACACCCAGTCTATGGGAATGTGCGCATGCACACCGGCGTCGACTTTGCCGCGGCAAGCGGTACGCCGGTAAAAGCAACGGCGCCCGGACGCGTGAGCTTTATCGGACGTCGTGGTGGATATGGCCGGGTGGTGGAGATAGCGCATGGATCCGACACCTTGACACGATACGCACATCTCAGCGAGGTGCCGGACACACTCGAACAAGGGCAGCGAGTGATGGCCGGAGATTTGATCGGCCGCGTCGGTGCAACTGGCACCGCAACCGGCCCAAATCTGCATTATGAGGTTCTGGTCGACGGTCGCCCGACCGATCCTCTCTCTGACGACCGACTAGCAGAGGCGGCCGAGCGTGAAGCGGACGACACGGCCGCGCTTGAGCGACTGAGTGAGGCGCGTTCACTTCTGGCTGAGAGGCTCGCCAGCGAATTTGCCGAAACGACAACCGAAAGGCTTTGATCCATGAAACGATTGGCTCCCGCCCTTGCAGTCACGCTGGCCTTGTTTCCCGCGGGGCAAGCTGTCGCCGTTGCGATCCAGATTGACGTCCGAAAGACAAACGGCTGCGGCTGTTGTCACTCCTGGATGAAGCATCTGGAGGAAAGCGGATTCGCGCCGACAGGCGAGGACATGTTCGGGGGATCTCTTGTGCGCTTCAAACTCGACAATGGCGTGCCTCAGCGCATGGTGTCCTGCCATACGGCTTTGGTCGACGCCTACGTGATCGAAGGTCATGTGCCGGCATCAGACATTCAGCGTTTTCTGGATGAGCGTCCTGATGCAGTGGGGCTGGCGTTGCCGGGAATGCCCTATGGCTCGCCGGGCATGGGACCGGAAGACGATCGTGAGGCTTATGACGTCTTCCTGATCCGCGGCGATGGATCGACCGAGATCTTTAGCAGCTATTCGGCCGCTGACTGACGTATCGCCGAGACTTCAGCGCTTGGAACCTTTCTCTCCAATTACCCTTGGCTTTCTTGGAAGCCTGGCCGCCGGATCGCTGACTGCGGTCGGGGCGGTCCCAGTTCTTTTTGGGCGCATCCCGTCCCGGGCTACGCGCGATCTGCTGCTTGGCTTCGCAGCGGGTGTCATGCTCGCTGCTTCGTTTTTTTCGCTGATCATTCCAGCTCTCGACGCAGCCGAAGGACAGTTCGACAACGGTGCTCTCCCGGCGGCCATCGTTTGCGTTGCGATTCTGCTTGGCATGGGCGCCGTTGCTCTGATGAACGAACGGCTGCCGCATGAGCATTTCAAGTCGGGGCGGGAAGGCCCAGACGCCGCATCGCTGCGCCGCGTCTGGCTTTTCATCATCGCGATCACGATCCACAATTTTCCCGAAGGGCTTGCCGTCGGCGTCGGGTTCGGGGCTGACGGTTTGTCGGGCGGGTTGCCACTTGCTATCGGTATTGGATTACAGAATGCCCCCGAAGGTCTGGCGGTGGCGGTTTCGTTGCTCGGCGAGGGATATTCCAGGTTTCGCGCCTGGGGCATCGCCGCTCTGACCGGTCTCGTCGAGCCTTTCGGTGGGCTTCTCGGCGCGGGCATTATCAGTCTTTCGCAACCGCTGCTGCCTTGGGGTCTCGCCTTCGCAGCAGGTGCGATGCTCTACGTCATCAGCCACGAGATCATTCCGGAAACCCACCGGTCCGGCCATCAGAACAGGGCGACGCTCGGCCTCGCGGTTGGTCTTGTCATCATGTTGTTCCTCGACGTCTGGCTGGGATAAGCGTATGAGAACTTGCCTCTTCGTCGGTCTGCTTGCTGCTCTAATCGCCTTTCTTGTCGATCAGGCAACGAAGGCAATCGTTGTTTCCAATGCGACTGTACTTAGTTCCGGTGTATCGGTCTTTCCCGGCTTCAATCTCATCTACCTGCGCAATGACGGGGTGACCTTCGGGCTTCTCGGCGGTGCGCCATGGTGGAGCCTTGTCGTATTGGCGCTTGGCATCTGCGTCTGGTTGGCGGCCATGCTGATCCGTTCCAGCAGCCGGGTCGAGGCCATTGCCTATGGTGCGATCATCGGCGGTGCTCTTGGCAATATTCTGGACCGCCTGCGCTTTCGTGCAGTGACGGATTTCTTCGATTTCTACATCGGGACGGCGCATTGGCCTGCCTTCAACATGGCCGATATTTTTGTGGTTGGCGGCGTGGTGCTGCTCAGTGCGCCGTGGGTTGGCGCTCGACTTCAGACCGATTCATGAAGCCAGGTTTGCCGCAGTTCGTTAGTGAGGACCCAAACCTCTTCCCGCGCACAGGTCTTGCCCTTGTTGCCGGCGGATTGACGGTTTTGACCCTTCCGCCGTTTTCTTGGCTCATCGCGGTCCCTGTCTCCTTCTCCGTGCTCTTTATTGTTCTCCGGAACATCTCAACCTCGCGCGCTTTCCTTGTCGGTTGGGCTTTCGGACTGGGCCAATTCGGGATTGGAATTTCCTGGATCGCCGAGAGCTTTTACGTCGATGCCGAACGTTTCGGCGCACTGGCGATCCCAGCAGTAGTGGGACTGTCCGCCGGGCTAGCGATTTTCCCGGCCAGCGCAGCTATGCTTTTTGCCGCCATAATGCAGCATCGAGTTCTCCATGGTATTAAGGCGGGCCTTTTGCTTGCGACCTGCTGGATGGCCACGGAATGGCTGCGGGGTCATGTTCTGACAGGATTTCCGTGGAACCTTGCTGCATATGCTTTGGTCGATCACGCCGCGCTGCGACAGCCAGCGGCCTGGGTTGGAAGCTACGGCATGAGCTTTCTCACGGTCTTCATCGGCACCTTGCCAAGTGTTTTGATTGCGGTAGCGCCAAAGAGACGTCTGTCCGTTTTCGCGCTCTTTTCCGTTGCGATGACGGGTCTCTGGGGTGGCGGTACACTTTGGTCAAGTCAAGACGTTCCGCCGACAGACATTACATTGCGCATTGTTCAAGGCAATGTGCCGCAAGTCGAGAAGTGGGCACCGGGCAGCCGCAAGCGAACCTTGGAAAAATACCTGAGATTGTCTGTGCGACCCGGCCGTTTCGATCTGCTGCTTTGGCCGGAAACGGCTTTCCCCGGTTTTCTGGACGAGGACGCCATTGCGCGCACGCAAATATCTGCGGCTTTGCCAGACGGCAGGGTCCTTTTGACAGGTGCGCCGGACCGCGTAGAGGGAGATGGGGCAACCAGATATTTCAACACTGTACAAGCCTATGACGGCAGCGGTGAGATTCTGGCGGGATATGCAAAACATCATCTCGTTCCGTTCGGGGAATATGTGCCCCTGAAAGGCTTGCTGCCCTTTGAGCGGCTGACAGAAGGGTTAGGCGATTTTACGCCAGGACCAGGGCCACGCACACTGGCGATCCCTGGGGCACCTCTGGTCGGGGTGGCGATCTGTTACGAGATCATTTTTCCGGGCCAGGTGGTCGATGAGCTTCTCCGTCCTGACTGGATATTCAACGGTACAAATGATGCATGGTTCGGAACCAGCATTGGACCTGAGCAACACCTCGCTTCCGCGCGCATGCGCGCGGTCGAGGAAGGGCTTCCCGTGGTCCGCGCGGCCAACACTGGGATATCCGCGATTATCGATGCCAGCGGAGAGATCGTCGCCCGTCTCGACATCGGGCAAACTGGTGTCATAGATGCCAGGCTTCCGGCAGCGCATGCGCCCACGCCTTACGCACGTTTCGGTGATTGGACGTCGCTAGCGCTCATCTGTGCGGCCTGGGGCATAGCCTTTGCCGTCGGATTCACATGTCAACGTTTCAATCGCGAAAATACAAGATCGGAGGAATTGTGATGCTGGTGCTCGCGGGATTTGTCGGAGGTACGATTTGGGGTGGCTATCTGGCGCGGCGACGGAAAGGGGACCGCCTGGATATGCTTCAATATGCGACAAGCTCCGGCATTGTCTTCGGCTTGCTCGCCTATTTCGCCTCGTTGATCTTCTTGCGCATCATATCCTGAAACTAGTTTTGTACGGGCGACGAATTGAGACGGCTGATCCTCATTTCACTATATTTGTTCCTGTCGATTTTTGCATCAGGCTTGTTCGTTTGGGGTGCTGGCTACTTTCTGCTCAATGCCTCCGTTCCTGACTATGAAGAGAACTTTAGCGTTGCGGGTATAGAAGGCCCGGTTAACGTCCTGAGAGATGCTTCAGCTATACCACACATTTCCGCCGGCTCCGCTGCAGACAGCTATTTCGCGCTCGGTTTCGTTCACGCGCAAGACCGGCTGGGGCAATTATTGAGGGCAAGGCGGACAGCGCAAGGTTTATTGCCACTTGAGCAGATAGCTGAACTTGAACCGTCGACATCGGATGCACTCGAAGCATATGCCGCAGGTGTCAACGCCTGGCTTGGGCTGGTGTCCGAAGGCGGGCGCGGCAGAGGCGCACCTGAACTGTTGATCGCGGATGAGAGAACGATCGCGGCGTGGAGGCCCGTTGATAGCATCAATGTCGCAAACGCATTTCTGAACGATCTTCGCCCCGATAAACTTCAGAACGAACTGTCTGGATTCCCAGATAACCAGATTCCGTCAGATCGACCCGCGACACCCGAGTTGTTTGCCGCTTCTCCAAGGGTCAAACTGACTGCGTGGGCGTTGCCCGAAGATCGGACTACTACCGGAGCACCGATGCTTGCGGCGGATATCAGTGGTCCTTTGTCACTGCCGTCCGAATGGTACTTGGCAGACCTTCAAACGCCGGAAGGGGTCGCGATTGGCGCTACGATGCCAGGCGTGCCTTTCATTGTCGTTGGTCACAACGAGCGCGTCGCCTGGGCGTTCAGATCTTTTTCGCCAAATGAAATAGAAGAACCAGAAGTTTCCAAAGCTGCGCAGACAAGTGATTTCTTGATGATGCTCGACCGTCTGGCCAAGTCCGCCGGTGTGAACTATGCTCTGAACGCAACCATGAACAAGGTGCCAGATGGATTGGAGGTCCTAGCGGTCGACCGGACAACTCTGGCGGTTTGGCCTGAAAGCGAGGTCAAGCGTCCTGGATCATTTCAAGACGCCAGACTTGCAGTTCTCGATGATCGCCGGCCCGTATTCACTGTCGAGAGCGCGATTGCGGTTCAACGCGACACGGTCAGCGCTGTCGCGCGTACCCTTCTTCCGCTGATGGCAAAAGAGCTCTGGTTCGTGAGTTCCGCAAGCGACATCAAGGAGAACAAAGTCGGAAAGCTTCGCGAAGAAGTTTTGGACGAGCTTTCTCAATGGAATGGCGAGATGGGTCGCTACTCACTGGAACCGCTCGTGTTCTGGACATGGGTACGTGCTTTGCAAAGACGCATACTTCAAGATGAGTTTCCATCTGCAACTGCGGTCTGGACCAGACCGAATCCTGATTTCCTATCCGCGGTCCTTTCAGATCGAAGAGGGAGCGCAATCTGGTGCGACATCCGCCCGTCCGCCCGCATTGAGACCTGCCAGGATCAGGCTCGTGCAGCTCTGGATGATGCCATTGCCAAGCTTGTTGACCGGTACGGAAGCGATCCTTCAGTCTGGTTCTGGGGCGCGGAACACACACTGAATATGCAGTGGTCGCCAATCCAGTCGAACGGGATTATCAGCGATTTGTTGTCTCTCGAAGCGCCATACTCGGGTGACCCTTATACACTGATCGCTTCTGACAATGACCGCCCGGTCGCCTCCAGCGTCGGCACTAATTTTCAGGCAGTCATGTCGTTTTCGGATGAAAGCCTCTCCTATTTCATCACGCCTGCCGGTCAGTCCGGCCATCCGCTGTCACGTTTCTACGACAACCTGTTTCCTAGGTGGATGCAGAGCAAATACCTCGTGATGTCAACCGATCTATCTTTGGCCCGGGGTGGCGCAGTAGGAACTTCGCGACTTTCACCCTTATCCGCCTACAGCCGGGCAGTAAAACAAGGGAGGAGCCGATAATCACATATTTCCTCCTTTTCGACCCGTTTGGATATGCGATTTCGCCAGTGTCCCTTGTTTCCGTCAGCTTGGCCGCATGGTACTACATGCGCGGCCTCGCGCGATCCGCTCGTATTCGCGGGACGGTTTCTCTTTGGCGGCAGGCTATGTTCTTCGCTGGCTTGACCTGCATTTTCGTGGCCACGAATGCGTCTCTGGCTTCATTGGGGCACAGCCTCTTTTCGGTGCACCAGGTGGAACATCTTCTCCTTCGCCTTGCAGGACCACTGCTCATCGCTGTTTCGCAGCCGTGGCGCATCCTGCAAGCCGGTTTGGAAAGTCGGTGGCGTCGATACCTCGGCGCGCTGGCGAACGCCTGGTTCGTGCGGTTCATGGCGCATCCGGCAACCGCCACTGCCTTGCTCATCGCTTCGCTCTTCGTCTGGCAGATACCGGTCCTTTACGGACTTGCGCAGCGCATCGCGGCGGTCGAGCTGCTCGCACATCTGGCGATGGTGCTGGCAGGGATCTGGTATTTCGGCATGCTTTTCGACTGGAGGGATCCCCCTGCCGGTGCGCGACGCGGAGCGAGGCTGATCTCCGGTTTTGTGGTGATTGTTTCAAACATTTTTCTGGGTTCCCTCACGACACTTAAG
>JAVJOM010000011.1:0-3196 GCA_040216775.1 Hyphomonas sp. | reverse complement strand
TCTCGGATTCCCCGGGCTGTTTGCCCGGGGATTTCGATTCCAGGGTGGGGCCTAGTCCGGCCGCGTATCTTCAAGCCGATTGGCGTAGAATGCCCGGATGTCGGCGTTCAGAGCCTGAAGGGCTCCCTCGTTCAGGTACATCATGTGTCCGCCCTGATAATATGTCATGGCGACCCGCTCCTGAGGGATGCCGTAACGGGCGAATGTGATCTCCGCGTCGAAGAAAGGCGTGATCATGTCGTAGTAGCCGTTCGCAACCATCACTTTCAACGATGTGTTGCGTCGCATGGCCGTGGTCAGTTGCCGCCCGACATTCAGGTAATGCGGTTCCCAGTATTCTCCCTCCGGCACGTCGCGGAAGTTCCACAACTCGCCGGCATCTGCGCTCGAAACCATGTACGCCCGATCCATTTCAACGTTCAGATCGTTCGACAGATACTGGTTGAGCAGGGCGGAATAGGCTGAACTGATGGCATAGCTTGCCACATCATCTGCGGGCGTCTCGGCGATATCGTCTGCCTCGTCGCCCATATATCGACCGTCCAGCCTGCCAATCGCGACGCCCTTGTCACGAAGAAGTTCCTTCTGGAAGCGTGGCATCAGGATTCGCAGGTTCGAGGTTTCGATATAGTCCGGTGCGAGACCTGTGAAGTAGGCGAGCTTTTCGCGAATATAGGTCCGCTCCTGATCGCTCAGCCGATCACCTTTCCACAAAGCGGGGCCGTATTCGTCACGGGCAAACGCGCGGGCTTCGTTCAGAAACTGGGCCTGTGGAATACCTGTGCCCGCCTTACCGTGATACTGCGCCGCTGCGGCCATGCTGGGCAGGTAGGTAATGTAGGAATAGACGTTATCATGGACCGATGTTGAGCCTTCATAGTCCAGCGCCTGGGAAATCAGGACAAGGCCATTCAGGGCGATATCGACATCGCCGGTCGTCAATTGGTTGGCAATATAGGCTGCCCGCGTCGTGCCGAAGCTTTCGCCGATCAGGTATTTCGGCGCGTTCCAGCGCTTGTGCTGTGTGATCCAGATGCGGATGAATTCCGAAATCGAGCCGCCATCACTTGCTTCGCTCCAATAATCCTTGTTCTCACCCTTTCCGATCGCCCGGCTGAAACCGGTGCCCACCGGATCGATAAAGACGAGGTCGGTCTGGTCCAGAATGCTGAGCGGATTATCCACCAGCGTGTAGGGTGCGGCGCCGTCATCAGCATCCGCATCGCTTGCGACAACGGCACGCTTTGGGCCGAGCAGGCCGAGATGCAGCCAGACCGAGGCGGACCCCGGACCACCATTGAACACAAACGTGACCGGGCGCTGCGCCCCGGCATTTTCCTTAATGTAGGAAGTCGTAAAGAGGCTTGCGGCCGGCTCACCCTCGTCATTGTCGATATATGTCTCTCCGGCTTCGACCCGATAGGTGAGCCGTTCGGACCCGAAAACACCCTTGTGCGAACTCACGAACATCACCGGATCGGGAATTGGCGTCGCTGCTTCCTCCTTTGCGGCGTCGGTCATTTTTGCATCGGGTTCGGCGAAGGCTGGCAAGGTGACAGCCATTGCCATCGCCAAGAGTAGGGTGCGCATCTTCATGTGTCGGGGTGTCTCCAGAAGCGAGACCCGCTCGAATGTTCGAGTCTCGGATCAAAAGCTTGATTATTAAGGCAAAAACCTAGGCCCGGTGTTTCCGATCGTCAATATGCTCGCGAATTGGCGGGATAGGATGCCGCAACCAGCACCAGGCGCGGGTGTCTCGCGAAGCGTCTTTTTTGCGTTGCACTTGCGCGCTTTCCAAGCCGCGCCGTCACGGCTAAGTCATAAGGCTACCAAAACGGGCTCGGGAGCGATTTTGAATGCTGGCAGGTTATGAATGGGGCTGGGACAATGCCCGGGCGCTGATCGGGATCGCGCTGATCTATGGGATCTGCTGGCTCTTTTCTGAAAAGCGCGGCCTGTTCCCGTGGCGGATCGTTATCGGCGCCACCGTGATGCAGTTTGTGTTTGCGCTGCTCCTGTTCGGCGTGCCCTTCGTGCGCGGTGTTTTGTTCCATGCCAATGACGTGGTCGATGGCCTGCAGGCGGCAACCCGCGCGGGCACGAGTTTCGTGTTCGGTTATGTCGGCGACAATACCGCAGGCGCAGAACTGATGGACGGCACGCCGCCGCCGCTCTTCTTCTTTCAGATACTGCCTATCGTGATCGTCGTGGCCGCCCTGTCGGCGATCCTCTGGCACTGGCGCATCCTGCGCTGGGTGACGAATGGCTTCGCCTACATCTTCCAGCGCACGATGGGGCTGGGCGGGGCAACCTCGCTCGCCGTGTCGGCCAACGTGTTCATGGGCATGACCGAGGCACCGGTGCTGATCCGGCCCTACATCAAGGGCATGACGCGGTCGGAACTGTTGATCATGATGACGGCCGGTTTCGCGACAATCGCGGGCTCTGTTCTGGTGGTTTATGGGGCGTTCCTGGACGGCAAGATGGCCAATCCGCTGGCGCAGCTTTTGACGGCTTCCATCATGGCGGCGCCTGCTGCCGTGGCTGTGGCGCTGACCATGATCCCGGAAACAACCCCTTCAACCGAACGCATGAAGGAGCCGGACTTCAACTATGCCTCAACCATGGATGCCTTCTCGACAGGCGCGACCGACGGCCTGAAAATCGTCCTAAACATCACGACCATGCTCATCGCAGCACTTGCCCTGCTGTGGCTGATCAATGCAGGGCTGGGCCTGTTCCCGGCCGTCATGGGCGAACCGCTATCGATCGAGCGCGTGCTTGGATGGATCTTCGCCCCGCTGATGTACATGATCGGCGTGCCATGGGCCGAGGCGTCACAGTCCGGCTCGCTGATGGGCGTGAAGACAGTGTTGACCGAGTTCGTCGCCTTCCTGCAACTGGCCGAGATCCCGGTCGACGCGATGGACCCACGCACGCGCATCATCACGGCGCACGCGATCTGCGGTTTTGCCAATTTCGGCTCGATGGGCATCCTGATCGGCGGCCTGTCGATCGTCGAACCGGAACGGCGCGACGATTTCCTGTCACTCGCCTGGCGCACGCTTTTAGCGGGCACGCTGGCGACCTGCCTGTCGGGCGCGGTCGTGGGCGCGTTGCCATACCAGCTGTTCGCAGGCGCGGCGGGCTGACCTGACGCTCGGGGAGGGCTCGCCAAGCGGCGGGCTTCGCCCTA
>JAVJOM010000009.1:0-43413 GCA_040216775.1 Hyphomonas sp. | reverse complement strand
AGGAAGTCCTCAGTCATGCGCGTCGCCCGGGTTGGCCGGTCGCACACGTACAGGTTCCAGTGGCAGGCTTTTCGCCAGTTCCTCCAGCTGGTCAGTTGCCTTGCCCCAGCCGTCATGGAAGCCCATGGCCTCATGCCCCTTCATGTCCGCTTCATTCCAGTGACGCGCAACTGCACGGTACCGCGTCGTCCCGTCGCCGAGATCCTTGAACGTGATGATCGAGGTCATGAACGGCTTTTCGCCCGGCACCCAGTCACCGACAAAAGCATCGGTGCCGACGATCCGCCTGCCCGGCACCACTTCCACATATTGCCCCCGCACATGGTTCACTTCGCCGTCAGGCCCTTCCATGCGGTGATAGCTCGCCCCGCCCGGTCGCAAGTCCAGCTTCGCCTCGGTTACGTTCCACGGTTTTGGGCAGAACCACTGGCAGACCAGCTCCGGATCGGTATAGCAGCGATAAAGTGCCTCTGCCGGCGCGGCAATGATCCGCTCAAGGACCAGGTCAAACGCATGTAGCGTTTCTGTTGCGGTGGGCTCAGTCATTGTTTCCTCCTCAAGAAACGGTTGCAGGCAAGTTGAACAGCATCCTCACATACCGGATCAGGTGATCGGCAGTGTCGCGCGCGGCGCGGGGGTCACCGGCAGCCTTGGCCAGGATGAAAGCGCCCTGCAGCACGGCCTGTGTGTGCAGCGCGAGGCTCTGCGCCGTCCAGTCGCCTGTCAAGCCATGGCGCTTGCGCGCCGCGTCAATGTCATCGACCAGCGTCGCTGCGTGGCCCCAGATGGAATCGTGGCAGGCGTCACGCAGCGCTGGCAGTGTGTCATAGGATTCCTGCACCATCGTGCCGACAAGGCAGGTGAACTCACAGATCGGCCCGTCCAGCATGTCGCGCCGGTATTCAAGGTAGCCAAGAAGTCGGTCCAGAGGGTCTTCCTCAGCCATATAGGGCGCACCGCCGAACAACTCGTTGGCGTGCAGCTTCCACGCCTCCGCCGCCGCAATGCCAAGGTCCACCTTGGTCGGAAAATGGTGGAAGAAAGCGCCCTTGGTCACCCCCGCTTCGCGGCAGAGGTCATCCACCGACGTCGCACTGAAGCCCTTCTCGCGCACAACTTTCACGGCGGCGCCGATCAGTTTCTCCTTTGCGGGGGATTGCCTTGGTGCCATGCGATCTGTCTCCCTGCCCAAAACATACCAACTGGTTGGTTTGTGAGTCAATCCCAAATCTCGCTGCCCCGGCGGCAAGCCATCCGCAACTCCGGAATGGCTTGACCGATCCCCCTCTCAGCGCCGATTGATGAAGGCATGAGTTGGAAAAAATCGATCGAGGAACTCCGTCGGCGCGAGCGCCTTTCGGAAAAGATGGGCGGCGAAGAGCCGGTCGAACGCCAGCGCGGTCGCGGCAAGCTGACGGTGCGCGAGCGCGTCGCCTTCCTGGTCGACCCCGGCAGCTTCCATGAAATTGGCAAGATCGCGGGCAAGGCGACTTACGGAGAAGATGACGAACTGGAATCTTTCTCCCCCTCAACGTCCGTTACCGGACGGGCGACGCTAAACGGAAAGTCGACTGTCATTCTGGCTGATGATTTCACCGTTCGCGGCGGCGCCTCGGATGCTGCGATCTGGCAGAAAATGGTCCAGATGATCAAGATGGCGACGGAATACCGGATGCCGCTGGTCCAGATGATCGATGGCACGGGAGGCGGCGGCTCGGTCAAGAGCCTCGAAAAGGATCCGCGCACCTACATTCCGGAAACGCCCGGCTGGAACGAGATCGTCCACGGTATGACGCAAGTGCCGTTCGTCTCGCTCGCCCTGGGCCCGTGTGCCGGTATGGGCGCAGGCCGTGTCGCGGCCAGTCATTTCTCGGTCATGGTGAAGGAACTGTCCCAGATTTTCGTCGCCGGGCCGCCGGTGGCCATTGCGCTTGGTGAGGATGTCACCAAGGAAGAACTCGGCGGCTGGAAAATTCAGGGGCAGAACGGCACGGTTGATAATGTCGTCGATTCAGAAGCCGACGCCTTCGAGGCTGCCCGGCGCTTCCTCTCCTATATGCCGCCGTCCGTCCATGACCTGCCGGAGCGCACGCCCCCTTCCGACGACCCGCAGCGCAAGGAAGAGTTCCTTCTCTCTATCGTGCCCACCGACGGCAAGACGCCCTACAAGCCGCGCAAGATCATCGAGGCGACAGTCGACCGCCACAGCTTCTTCGAAATTGGCCATGACTGGGGCCGCGGCATGGTCTGCGGCCTTGCGCGGATCGACGGGCACGCCGTTGGAATTCTGGCCGGCGACCCGTTCTTTCTCGATGGGGCATGGACAGCGGATGTCTGTGACAAGGTCACTCGCCATATGGACCTCTGTTCCATGTTCCACCTGCCGGTCATCCATCTGGTTGACTGTCCCGGCTTTGCCGTCGGCGTGAAAGCGGAAACGGCGGGCGTCACACGTGCGGGCGTGCGCGCCATGACAGCAATCTATCAAGCCAACGTGCCTGTATGCTCCGTGGTCATCCGCAAGGCTTATGGCCTTGCAGGCTCGGCCATGATGAACCAGTCGAAAACAAAGTGGCGCTATTGCTGGCCCAGCGGCGACTGGGGCAGCCTTCCCATGGCCGGCGGCATTGAGGCCGCCTTCCGCAAGGAACTTGCTGAGGCTGAAGACCCGGATGCGCTGAAGGAACAACTCTATCGCAAGTTCGATGCGATTCGCTCACCCTTCCGGACAGCCGAAAGCTTCCTCGCCGAGGAAATCATTGATCCACGCGATACACGGCCGCTGCTTGTCGATTTCGTGCATCACGCCGTGCGCGTGATCGATGCGGGCGAGTTCCGCCACGGATACCGCCCTTAACGGTCTGGTGTCTCCCAATCGGCGGGCGGCACATTCCGGCGCCTCAGACGCAAGGCCAATCCAACCGACACACCGACACCGATCGCCACGGCCAGGTCGGCCACCACGGTAAGCACCAGCGTCAGGATCAGGAGAAACTGGTCGGATCGCGGCGCTGAGAGATAGCCTTTCCACTTATGCGGCTCGCTCATGGTCCAGGCCGTGAGGATCAACAATCCTGCCAGCGCAGGCATCACCAGATAGCCCGCCAGCGGCGCCGCCACCAGCATCGCAACAAGGATCGCCAAAGCGTGGACAATCCCCGCCACGGGTGTCTTCCCACCCGCCCGCACATTGGTCGCCGTGCGGGCAATCGCACCTGTCGCCGGCATCCCGCCAAACAGGGACGATCCGACATTCGCGAAGCCCTGCGCAATAACTTCCGCGTTGGGGCGATGATGCCCGCCAGTCATCTTGTCAGCCACCATGGCCGACAGCAGCGATTCAACACCGGCCAGGAATGCGATCACGAAAGCGGACGGCAGCAACTCCATCACGCGGTCCAGTGAAATCGTGGGAAACGACGGCATCGGCAAATGGCTCGGCAGAACGCCGAAACGCGAACCGATGGACTCAACCGGCCAAGCCAGCACCATCGCAACAGCCGACGTCAACGCCACTGCCACGATCAGACCAGGCGCACGCGGCGCCAGCCGGCGCAGTAGGACGATAAGACCGATGGTCGCGAGGCCAATTCCGAGCGCCGGATAACTGGCTGTTGCGCGCGCATCCCATAATGCTGGCAGTTTCTCGAGAAAATCTGCGGGCAGGGACTCGATAGAGAGCCCGAAAATGTCTTTCAGCTGGCTCGTGGCAATGATGACGGCAATGCCGATCGTGAACCCGTTCACCACGGCTTCCGGTACAAAGCTGATCAGGTTGCCGACACGCAGTATCCCGGCCAGCAAAAGAATGAGGCCCGCCATAAAGGTCGCCAGAACCAGGCCATCATAGCCGTGCTGGCTGATTACCCCGAACACGACAACAATGAATGCACCGGTTGGCCCACCAATCTGAACCCGGCTCCCCCCCAGAAGAGACACAAGGAACCCACCGACGATGGCCGTTACGATTCCCTTGGCCGGGTCTGCGCCCGACGCAATCGCAATCGCCAGACTCAGCGGAAGCGCCACCATGGCCACCGTAATTCCCGCCATGACGTCTGCCCAAAAGAGCGACCAGGAATAAGTCTGAATTGTCGTGAGAATTTTGGGCTTCATGGTATGTAAACTTGCCAGACTAAAGCTTTCCGCTAGCACAATCTGCATGGCTTCGCATCTGGTCTTGTTGGCTCACCCGCTTGAACATCGGCACAATTCCAGCGCCATATTGCCTTTATTCTGGTTTCATGATGGCTCTATGCCATCTGTGGAGGGACCAAGATCATGAAGATTCGCGCATTGCTGCTCGCAGCATCAACTGCCATCGCTTTGACGGCCTGTGGGGGACCGAAGGGTTACGATAGGGCTGAAATGGCCGAGTCCATGGCGTCTCCACCGCCCGCGCCGATGATGAGCAAGCAGGCTTTTGACGGCGCACCCATGGAGGAAGACAGTGTTGGCGGGGTACAAGCCGACGCGACTGCGCAGCAATACATCGCCTATTCCCATTCCCTTGGCCTGCGCCTGCCGGTCGCGACCATCGAACCGGTCATGCAGCGCCATATAGCGGCCTGCAATGCAGCCGGGACGACCAAATGCATCGTCACCAACTCCTATCTGAACGCCTGGTCGGAAGATGAATCGTCCGCATCGCTGAACCTGCGGGCGACGCCAGACTGGATCGAGACCTTCCTGAACGGAGTCGAGGCGGAGGCCGAACAGGCCAAGGGCGAAGTGACGTCCCGCCAGACAACGGCGGAAGACCTGACGGTGACAATCATCGATACCGATGCACGCCTTCACGCACAGGAAGCGCTCCAGAAGCGGATTGAGAGCCTCTTGGAAAACCGTCCGGGCGACCTTGGAGAATTGCTTGAAACCGAACGCGAGCTTGCCCGCGTGAATGGCGAGATCGATTCGCTGAAATCGTCGATGAAGGCGCTGATGCAGCGTGTCAGCATGAGCCAGTTGTCAGTCAGCTACGAAACCAAGCGCAATCCGGTTTCATCTGGTGCGCTCAGTCCGCTGGGCGACGCTTTCGGGGGATTCTTCTATAATCTGTCCAGCGCACTCGCCGCCGTAATCACGGCATTCGCTGTGGGCCTGCCATGGTTGATCCTGCTCGGCGTCTTCCTCTGGCTTTGGCTCAAACTGATCTGGCCGCGCATCCGCCGCAAGAAAACTTGAGTCCGGGCCAAAGGCCTCATCCTGACAATCGTCCACGGATGAGGCCTTGCCAGTAGAGCGTCACGCCTTCTCGCTAACCTTCTTCTTTGCCTTGGGCTTGTCCTTCGGCACGAGAAGGTGAGCGATTTCCTTCGGCACCACCATGAGGAACTGGCTTTCGGCCACGTCCCATTCCGCAAGCAGCTCGTGCGCACGGATGGATCCTGTTCGATCCGCATGCTCCTGCACCAGCGCCCGGCACTGTTCGATATGTTCTGCCGGCATGTCGGATAATGGATACCAGTCGATTGAATCCGGGTTCGCCACGCGTTCGAACCGTTTATCGGTGTCGAGGATAAAGGCCACGCCGCCCGTCATGCCTGCGCCGAAATTGTCACCGACAGGACCAAGGATCACCGCGCGGCCACCGGTCATGTACTCACAGCCATTCGCGCCGCAACCTTCGACCACCGTCTTGGCGCCCGAGTTGCGCACGGCAAATCGTACACCCGCTGTGCCCGACGCAAACAGCTTGCCCGCCGTTGCGCCATAGAGGCAGGTATTGCCAACAATCGCATCACCCGATGCCGAGCGACGTTCGCGCGGCTTGGGCGCAACAACAATCGTCGCACCCGACAGGCCCTTGCCGACATAGTCGTTCGCATCGCCGATCACTTCCAGCAGCAGGCCCTGGACACTGAACGCGCCAAGCGACTGGCCCGCCGAGCCTTCAAGACGGATGTGCAAACGACCTTCCGGCAGCGCGCTCATACCAAACTTCCGGGTAATCGCCGAACTCGACCGCGCACCAATCGCCCGCATCGTGTTCTGTACGTTATACTCCAATTGCATCTTCTCGCCGCGCTCGAAGAAAGGCTCGGCATCCCGCAGGATCTGCACATCAAGCGAATCCGGCACTTCTTCCCGCCGCGTTGGCTGGTAGACAACCGGATGATCGGTATCGACCTGCACCAGAAGCGGGTTGAGGTCGAGGTCATCAAGGTGCGAGGCACCGCGGCTGACCTGCACGAGAAGATCCGTCCGGCCGATGGCTTCGTCGAGCGATTTCAAGCCAAGCGACGCAAGCACTTCACGCACGTCTTCTGCGATGAAGCTCATCAGGTTGACCACCTTTTCCGGCGAACCTGTAAAGTGAGCCCTCAATGCCTCATCCTGCACGCAGACACCAACCGGGCATGTGTTCGAGTGACACTGGCGCACCATGATGCAGCCCATGGCAATCAGGCTGGCCGTGCCGATACCGTATTCCTCGGCGCCCAGCATTGCGGCGATCACGATATCGCGGCCGGTGCGAAGCCCGCCATCGGTCCGCAATGTCACCTTGTCGCGCAAATTGTTCAGCGACAGGATTTGGTGTGCTTCGGCCAGGCCGAGCTCCCATGGCAGGCCGGCATATTTGATCGACGTCTGCGGGCTCGCGCCTGTTCCACCGACACCACCGGCAATCAGGATGATATCCGCCTTTGCTTTCGCGACGCCCGCCGCCACCGTTCCCACGCCAGACTGGGCCACCAGTTTCACGGCAACGCGTGCCTCCGGGTTGATCTGCTTCAGGTCGTAAATCAGCTGGGCCAGGTCTTCGATTGAATAAATGTCATGGTGCGGCGGGGGCGAGATCAGCATCACGCCCGGCGTCGCATGTCGCAGTTTGGCGATGAATTCGGTAACCTTGAATCCTGGCAGCTGGCCGCCTTCGCCGGGCTTTGCACCTTGTGCGATCTTGATCTCGATCTCGCGGCACTGGTTCAGATACTCCGCTGTCACACCAAAGCGGCCGGAAGCCACCTGCTTGACAGCAGAGTTCATGTTATCGCCATTCGGCAGGGGCCGGTAACGCGCCTTGTCTTCGCCGCCTTCTCCGGACACGGACTTCGCGCCGATCCGGTTCATTGCGATGTTCAAGGTGCCATGCGCCTCAGGGCTCAGCGCACCCAAAGACATCCCGGGTGTCACGAAACGCTTGCGTATCTCATTGATTGACTGGACTTGCGACAGGGGCACCGCTTCCCCTGCTGCCTTAAAATCCAGAAGGTCGCGCAATTGCAACGGATCGCGCGCGTGCACCGCCTCAACATATTTGCGATAAATCGAGTAGTCGCCGCGATTGCACGCTGCCTGCAGTGTGTGGATCAGATTGCCATCCAGCGCGTGTGGCTCTTCGTTCGCACGCAGGCGATAAAAGCCGCCCACAGGCAACGATATGATATCCTCGTCAAACGCCGCCTCATGACGCACCAGCGCATTCTCTTCCAGGCCAGCAAGGCCCAGACCGGAAATCCGGCTGTTCATGCCAGGGAAATAATCGGCCACCAGCGCGCGGGACAGCCCCAACGCTTCGAAATTATACCCGCCGCGATAGGAGGAGATAACCGAAATCCCCATCTTCGAAATGATCTTCAGAAGACCGGCTTCGACCGCGTCCTTGTAGTTCCTCACGCAGTCATTCAGCGACAATCCGTCAAACAATCCGCGCGCATGACGGTCCGCGATCACGTCCTGCGCCAGATAGGCGTTCACGCACGTCGCCCCCACGCCCACCAGAACTGCAAAATAATGTGTGTCGAGACATTCCGCTGAACGGACGGTGATCGAACAGAATGTCCGCAACCCCTGCGCGACCAGATGGGAGTGCACTGCGCCAGTGGCCAGGATCATCGGGATCGCAATCTTGTCAGCTGACTGATACTGGTCGGTCAGCACAATATGCTCGCGCCCTTCACGCACGGCCTCCTCAGCCTCGCGACGAATCCGGCTAAGCGCATTCTTCAATGCACCGCCATCACCCGTCGCGTCCCCCTCATCGAACGTACAGTCAATTTCGGCCATACCGACACCAAGCCGCGTGATCAGTCGCTCATACATGCCCGTGCTGAGCACTGGGCTTTCCAGCACGAAAACTTCCTGCTGCGACTTGTCGGTGTCGAGCACGTTGCCGAGGTTCTTGAACCGGGTCTTCAGGCTCATCACACGCGCTTCGCGTAGGGGGTCAACCGGCGGGTTCGTTACCTGGCTGAAATTCTGGCGGAAGAAGTGGCTCATCGGCCTGTAGGAGTATGACAGCACGGCGGGCGCGGTATCATCACCCATTGATCCGATGGCCTCCTTGGCCGCTTCGGCCATCGGCGCCAAAATCAGCTCCAGCGTCTCTAGCGAATAGCCTGCCGCTGTCTTGCGGCGCAAAAGTTCCTCTTTGCTGAACAGCTTAGGCTCAGGGCCCGGGCCGATTTCCGGCTCGAGCTCCGTCACGCTGGACAGCCATTCTTCGTAAGGATTCTGCTCCGCGAGAAAATCGATCAGTTCACGGTGCTCGTAGAATTTTCCGGTTTTCAGGTCAGCTGCAATCATCCCGCCCGCCGGGATCGAACCGCGTTTGGCAACTTCATGATCGCCTAGTGGGCACATACCCGCTTCGGAACCGACTGCCAGAATACCATCCGTCGTCAGCGCATAACGCAGTGGGCGCAAACCGTTGCGATCCAGCCCTGCAATCGCCCAACGCCCGTCATAAGCTGCGATGCCCGCCGGGCCATCCCACGGCTCCATCACCGAGTTGCAATAGTCGTAAAGCGCGCGGTGCGCTGTCGGCATCACGGAATCGCGCTTCGACCAGGCTTCCGGAATCAGCATGGCCTTCGCCATCGGTGCCGGACGGCCCGACTTGCACAGAAGCTCGAATACGGAATCCAGCGCGCCCGAATCGGATGACCCATCCGGGATCACGGGCTTCACGTCATCAACATGCTCGCCAAACGCTTCCGACACCATGCGAATCTCGTGGCTCTTCATCCAGTTCTTGTTGCCGCGCAACGTGTTGATCTCGCCATTGTGCGCAATCATGCGGAAGGGCTGGGCCAGTGACCATTGCGGGAACGTGTTGGTCGAATAGCGTTGGTGATAGATTGCAAAATTGGAGACGAAACGCGTGTCGCGCAGGTCGAGGTAGAAATTGTCGATATCCTGTGCAAGGAACATGCCCTTGTAGATCAACGAGGCATGGCTGAGCGAACAGACATAGAAACCCGGAATCGCCATCTCACGGGCACGGCGCTCGATCCGGCGCCGGCAGATATAAAGCGCCCGCTCCAGGTCTTCGGGAGTGCGGCCCTGTGCGTCCCGGAACATGATCTGCTCGATGGCCGGGCGCGTGTCCTTGGCCTTCTGGCCGATGACCGACACATCAACAGGTGGCTGGCGCCAGCCATAGATATAGAACCCGAAATGCAACACTTCCGTCTCGACAATCGTCCGGGCTGCTTCCTGCGCTGCAAAGTCTGTACGCGGCAGAAAAATCTGCCCTACGCAGATCGGATCGTCCGTCGGCGTGTGGCCCGTCCGCGTCACATGCTCGCGGAAAAAGTCCTGCGGCACGGCCACGCGAATACCGGCGCCATCACCGGTCTTGCCGTCGGCATCCACCGCTCCTCGGTGCCACACATTCTTCAGCGCCATGATGCCCATTTCGACAATCTCGCGGCGCGGCTTTCCGTCCAGCGCCGCCACAAGGCCGACACCGCAAGCATCATGCTCATCCGCCGGATCATAGGCATGACCATCGATCAGTTTCTGGCGGTTGGCTTCGTACTGTTTCACATAATCTGACATGCTCTTACTCCGCCGCCACTTTCGCGGCTTTCTCAGCCGCCTTCATTGCTTTGTGCATCGCTTCGGCCGCATCCCGGCCATCCTTGATCGCCCAAACGACCAGAGACGCGCCGCGCACAATGTCGCCAGCGGCATAAACGCCTGACAGGCTCGTTTCCATCGTTGCATAGTCGACCCGTACGGCGCCCCAGCGGTTGACGGTGAGGGCCGGCTCACCGAACAGTTCCGGCAGGTCTTCCGGGTCAAAGCCAAGCGCCTTGATCACCAGGTCCGCCTTCACATCCATCGTTTCGCCCGTCTTGACCGGGCTCTGCCGGCCGGAGGCATCGGGTTCACCCAGCTTCATCTTCGCCGCCCGGACAGCTTTTACCTTGCCTGCCTTGGTGTCCAGGATCGCCTCAGGCGAAGCGAGCCATTCGAAAACGACGCCTTCTTCTTCGGCATTGGCCACTTCCCGCTGGCTGCCCGGCATGTTGGCGCGGTCGCGGCGATAAAGACAGGTCACCGATTTGGCCCCCTGCCGCACAGCCGTGCGCACACAGTCCATCGCCGTGTCGCCGCCCCCAATCACAACCACGCGTTTGCCTTCGGCATCCAGTGTTCCGTCATCGAATTCCGGGACCGCATCGCCAAAGCTCTTGCGGTTGGACGCGGTCAGATAGTCGAGTGCCGGCAGGACACCTGTCGCGCCAACGCCAGGGCATTTCAGATCCTTGGCCTGATAGACACCCGTCGCGATGAGAATCGTGTCGTGCGTCTTGCGCAGGTCTTGCAGGGAAATGTCCTGACCGACGCGCGCATTGAATTTGAACGTGATGCCGCTGTCTTCGAGATGCTTGATCCGGCGCGCTACGATCGGCTTTTCCAGCTTGAAACCGGGAATGCCATAAACCAGCAGGCCGCCACCGCGATCATAGGCATCATACACCGTCACCTGATAACCTTTACGGCGCAGCTGCTCTGCCGCAGCCAGCCCGCCCGGACCGGCACCGATAATGCCAGCCGATTGCGTTCGCTCACGCGGCGGCTGGATCGGCTTGATCCAGCCTTCTTCCCAAGCCGTGTCAGTAATATATTTCTCGACAGACCCGATGGTAACCGTGCCGTGACCCGATTGCTCGATCGTGCAGATGCCTTCGCACAGGCGGTCCTGCGGGCAGATGCGGCCACAGATTTCCGGCATGTTGTTGGTGGCCGACGATACCTGCCAGGCCTCTTCCAGCCGATCCTCAGCGGCCAGCTTCAGCCAGTCAGGAATATTGTTGGAAAGCGGGCAGCCCTGCTGGCAGAACGGCACGCCACATTGTGAACACCGCGCCGCTTGCGCACCGGCCGCCTCGCGGCTGAACTCGGAATAGATTTCGTCAAAGTCGGTTGCGCGGCTTTCGGGCGCGCGTTTCGCCGGCATCGCCCGTTCAACCTTGATAAATTTCAGCATCTTCTCGGCCATATCGACCTCCACTCATTCACCCACCTTTTATAAGGGCGGCCTACCTGCCGACAAGTGAGAAACACTGTTTGTATATCGTTATGATGTTTTGATATGGGTGTTTGCAAAAATTTGGACCAATGTTTGAAGCCCCCGTCTCTAATTAATATCGAAATGATGTTATTAGGCTGGGGTGCCGTTTCGAACAAACTGGGCTAGTCGACACAGACTGTCCGGCTTAAAACAGCCGCTTCGCGCTACGAGGCCGCCATGTCCCTTCTCCAGCTATTCATCATTGCGACGCTTCAGGGCTTCACCGAATGGCTGCCAATATCCTCATCGGCCCATGTCCTGCTGGCATCTGGCTATTTCGGGCTTGAGGGCCGCGATGAGTTGCTGATCAACGCCGTGTCGAACCTTGGCACGCTCGCCGCCATGTTGCTCTATTTCCGCAAGGATGTCGCCAGCGCGGTGCTCGGCGGCTTTGAACTCGCCACTGCGCCGGTCACGCGCAAGCCTCTTTCACCCGGTGCACGCCTGGCGCTGTGCATCCTCGTGGCGACGCCTTTCGCACTCTTGGTTGCCGCGCTGTACGACAAGCTCCTTCCGCCCGGCATCCAGGATACCCTGCGCAGCGTCTATACCGTCGCGGGCGCGACCATTGTCTTTGGCGCGCTGCTTTGGTGGGCCGATGCGCGTGGTGCCCGAAACCGCACGGAGGCCGACATGACGGTCGGCCATGCCATTCTCATCGGCGCAACTCAGGCGATAGCGGCCATCATCCCTGGAACCAGCCGCTCTGGCATCACCATGACGGCCGCACGCGCGCTCGGCTATGAGCGCGCAGAGGCAGCCCGCTTCTCCATGCTGATAGGCGCGCCAATCCTTGCGGCGGCGGGCCTTTATGGCGCTCTTGGCCTGATGGATACCCCTGATGGCGGCCTCGTTACCCTCCAGGACGGCATGATCGTCGCGGGCGTTGCCTTTATCACCGGCCTCGCCTCCATCGCTGCCCTGATGGCCATCCTGCGACGGATGAGCTTCCTGCCATTTGTGATTTACCGGTTTGCCCTCGGCATAGCGCTCATCCTCACCACCCCGGCACTGGGCCTGTTTTAGGCACACGGATCAGTCTTCTTCTCACAGCGAACAAAGCAACACGCGTCGCAGGTGGTATGAACCCCCTGCCGCGTGCTGCCCGTCCCGCATCGTGCGTCCCCGAACGCCTGCGAGACGTCCATTTCGGCCACCAATCAGGCGTGCAACACGGCGTCTATCAGGCCATTTTCGGGCATTTTTATTCGGGCTGCATTCAGGTTGGGGGCGTTAAAGCGCCTCCCACTCAGGCGTCGGCCGCCTTGTTGAATTCGCCATAGGGCCGGAACCGCCAGAGATATGTCGGCACAATCGATTCGATCGACTCCAGGCTCGTCAAACCAAGGTCCTTGGCCGTCAGGGCATCATCGGCGACGACATTGTCCGTCTTCAGCATCTCGACCTGGTCACCCGTGATTGGCGGCTCGCCCAGCATGCCCCACGAGAATGGCGGAATGTAACGCCACACAGCACCCAAAATATAACCCGCCGGACGCATGATGAAAAAGGGCAGCGAAATCTTGAACCGGCGACGGTCCACTTCCTTCAGGATGAAATCATAGATTTCGTTGAACGTGTAGGCACGCGGCCCGCCCAGTTCAAAAGTTTTGCCGGCAGCGCCTTCGAGGTCGACTGCCAGCGCAATCGCATCGGCGACATCGCCCGCATAGATCGGCTGGAAGCGCGTCTTGCCACCACCAATAGCCGGCAGGGCCGGCGCAAAGCGTGACATCTGGGCAAACTTGTTGAAGAAGCCGTCTTCCGGTCCGAACACGATGGACGGGCGCAGGATCGTCGCGGTCGGCACCGCCTTGCGAACTGCCTCTTCGGCTTCGGCCTTGGTCCGCCCATAGTCTGACTTGGACTCCAGATCTGCGCCAATAGCAGAGACTTGCACGAATGTTTTGATGCCCTTTTCGGCTGCAACTTCCGCCAGAAGCGTCGCGCCGTCCCGCTGGGCCGATTCGAAACTTTGCGGGCCGCTCTCAAACAGGATGCCGACCAGGTTCACCACCGCAACAGCGCCATCCAGCGCGCGCTCAATCGATTCCCTGTTTCGGATATTTGCCTGAACAATGTCCACCCAGCCGGGCGCACCGGCGAGGCGAACATCCGCCGCCGTGTTCACGTGCCGGCAGGCCACGCGGACCCGATAGCCTTTTTCCACGAGCGTGCGCGCCGCATAGCGCCCGATAAAGCCCGAACCCCCGAATATCGTCACCAAACCTTTGGTCATGTCACGTTTCTCATCTGCCAGCCGAACCGGATTTAACGTTGCCGCCTTTGACCATACAGACCTGTTCCTGTCCATGCGGCAAGAGCGGCCCCGTTCACGAGATTATCCCCTGCCCGGCGGGCACAATCGGATATCCGTTGCCGACGCCAGAATGTTATGGCATGTATTGTGCCATTAGTTACCTCGCATGGGCCATGAAAGGCGTGAAAAGACGTGTCACTGAAGACAGCGCTCGTTTCCCGCATTGCGGAACATCTGACCGGCGAACCAAGGCTGTTGGCCCGGCGCGCGAAAGCAGAGCGTCAACGCGTCGCCGTTGGTGCCGCCCATGTGGTCGAGTATTTCCATCAGGCAGACGACCCCTACTCTCATCTGACTGCGCAGGTCCTGTCCACCTTCACAGAGCGCTTTGACATCGAGCTCAGGATTCATCTGGTCGGGCCGCCGCCGGACTGGGCCGCGCCCGAGCGTGGCCACCTTGAATCCTATTCCCGCCGCGACGCGCAAAGGTTCGCGAAGAAAGCTGGGCTCTCCTTCAAGGATCCCGGCGCACAGCCCGCCGCAAGTGACCGACAGGCCGCAGAGGTCGCGCTTGCGGCCGCCGTCGCGGATGGAACATTTGCCGCGCGCGCACCGAAGATCGGCGAAGACTTCTGGTCAGGCCATGCGGTACCACCCGCTGACTTGAACCCATCAAACCTGACAATGGCAGGCGATGCGCGCCGTGACGCGCTTGGACACTATCTCGGGGCAACCTTCCACTATGGCGGTGAATGGTATTGGGGCATCGACCGGCTTCACTATCTGGAGGCCCGCCTCACAGAACTTGGCGCTCGGACATCGCAGACGACGGATACGCCCATCTTTGCGCAGCCTGTCGTACCGTCGAGCGCCGCTTCAGCCGCCCCGCGCGAACTCCACTATTATCTCTCCTTCCGTAGCCCCTACACTTACATCGCCGCCGCCCGCACGAAGGCTCTCGCTGATGCCTACGGCGCTGACCTGAAACTGCGCTTCGTGTTGCCTATGGTCATGCGCGGCCTGCCTGTCCCCCGGATGAAGAGCAGTTACATTACGACCGACACGGCCCGCGAAGCGCGTCGTCTCGGCGTGCGGTTCGGGCGGATAGCTGATCCTCTCGGGCGCCCTGTCGAGCGCGGCTACTCACTCCTGCCATGGGCGCGCGACCAGGGGCGCGGATTTGAATACTGCCATGCGTTTCTCGAAAATGTCTGGTCACGCGGCGTGGACGCGGCATCAGACAAGGGATTGAAACAGATCGTTGAGGCGGCCGGTCTCGACTGGCAAGTCGCCCGTGATCTCGTCGGCAATGACGATTGGCGCGCAGAGGCTGAAGCCAACCGAGCAGAGATGATGGACCTCGGGATCTGGGGCGTGCCCAGTTTCCGGGTCGGAGATGTCTCGACCTGGGGTCAGGACAGGCTCTGGCTCATCGAAGACAAACTCAAGCAGCCACAGAGCTGACGATTACGAAATGAGGAAACAAAACATGAAGTGGGTCAAGCGCAGTCTGATCGCAATCGTCTCTCTGGCCGTGGCGGCCTTGATCGGCTTTCAGGTCTTCAAGAACCAGATTGCCGAGGTGGCATTCAGGAAAGCCATCGAGGCCAATGTCGGTCGTGACGCAAGTACAGAGCTGCCGGACGGGCTGCATGTCTTTGTATGCGGCGCCGGCACGCCACTGCCAGACCCGCTGCGCGCTGGCCCTTGCCTTGGCGTAATCGCAGGGGACCGCACATTCATCTTCGATGCCGGTTCCGGAGGGACGCGCAACCTGACCCGCATGCGCTTCCCGCTTGGCCGCACAGAACGCGTCTACCTGACTCATCTGCATTCCGATCACATGGACGGTCTCGGCGAACTCTTGATGCAAGTCTGGGTAAACGGCCAGCGGGCCGAACCCCTCCCCGTCTCCGGTCCGCGCGGCGTCGGTGAAGTCGTCGACGGCTTCAACGCGGCCTATCGGATCGACGGAACATTCCGAACCGCG
Organism: Hyphomonas sp.; assembly: GCA_040216775.1. GTDB lineage: Bacteria > Pseudomonadota > Alphaproteobacteria > Caulobacterales > Hyphomonadaceae > Hyphomonas. The sequence goes on along the minus strand of JAVJOM010000009.1, from coordinate 27,855 downwards.
CATCACGGCGCTGACATTGCCAATCCGGCAGGCCGGGGCGGCGTCGGCGAAACCATTACGCTGCCGGCAGGCCCCGGCTCGCGCGCTGTCATCCTCGACGATAAAGGTCTTAAAATTACAGCGTTCTCGGTCAGCCACGCGCCCGTCGAACCCGCGTTCGGCTACCGCCTCGATTACAAGGCCCGCTCGGTCGTGATCAGTGGCGACACGATCTACGATCCGAACCTCATCGCCGTCGCTCAAGGTGTCGACGTGCTGTTTCACGAGGCCCTGGATCCTGAAATGGTCGGCGTCATGCACAATACCGCAGCCGCGAAGGGCGCCGACCATCTCGCAAAGATTCTCGATGACATCCTCAGCTATCACGCCACCCCGGTCGACGCCGCTCAGTCGGCCAGCGAATCGGGCGCACGTGAGTTGGTCTTCTACCACACCATCCCGCCTTTGCCCTCGCACCTGCTCAACGGCTATTACGTGCGCGACGCAAAGAAGGCATTTGACGGCGAGATCACCGTGTCGGAAGACGGCATGATCTTCAGCCTGCCGGCTGGCAGTGACGCAATCAATCGCCATGACGGTTTCAAATGACCGAATCGAAAGTCACCGCCTTCCCGGGATCAGCCCCCGCCGATGATGCGGCTGACGGGCGCCGCCAGCGCAGCGAACGCAGCCGCACCCAGATCATCGACGCCTTGTTCGCACTGATCCGCGAAGGCGATATGAGCCCCAGTGCCGCGCGCGTTGCAGAACGCGCTGCTGTCGGTCAGCGTACGGTCTTCCGGCATTTCGAAGACATGGACAGCCTGTTTGGCGAAATGTCAGAACAGATCCAGTCGGAAATCATGCCCATCGTTCTGGCGCCCTACACATCAACCGACTGGCATGAGCGCCTCGTGGAACTAGTTCGTCGCAGGGCCGCCGTGTATGAGCGCATCTTTCCCATCCGGGTCTCGGCCAATCTCAGGCGCTTCAATTCCCGCTTTCTCATGAGCGAGTATCGACGCAACCTGATCCTGGAGCGCGAAAGCCTGAAAGCCGTGCTCCCGAAAGATCGCGCATCAGACAAGCGCCTCATTTCGGCGCTAGATGTCGTCACGGGGTTCCAGGCATGGCGCCGTCTGCGACAGGATCAGGGACTCTCCGCCGAGGAGGCGCACGGCATCATGCTGTTCATGGTCGAACAAATCGTCGCCGACGCGCCAGCCCCACCGCGCTAAGCGAGATCAATTCGGCCACCAGACATATTCATCGTCGGGCCCGACCGGATCGGCCTGAGTCTTGTCAATCGCGATGGCAGATTCCAGCGTATATGGATAAAGCTGCGCAACCGCATCCTTCAGGTGCGCATCAAGCAAATCCTGCAGCTCCGCCTGCTTGTCTGGTCGCGCGTCGGAAAGATTGGTTTGCTCGGTCGGGTCACCCGCCAGGTCAAACAGCCAGCTCTTGTTCTGACGGCCATCCACCTGCAGCTTCCAGTCACCGGCGCGAACGACATGATAATAGCCGCTCTGCCAGAACAGCGCGTCGTTGGGATGTGAAATAGTCCCCGTCCCGGTCGCGACCGGCAGCATATCCCGGCCATCAATTTCTACACCCACTGGCAGACGCGCACCCGCCGCCGCCGCCAGCGTCGGCATCACGTCTATGTGCGCGACGGGCGCCTCCACGCGCGTACCCGGCGCAATTTTCGCCGGCCACGTCACAAACATCGGTACACGGATGCCGCCCTCGAACAGCGTGATCTTCCAGCCGCGATAAGGCTGGTTGATCTCCGGCAGGCCAATATAGCCCGCGCCGCCATTGTCGCTGGAGAAGATAATGATTGTATTGTCCGCAAGGCCCTCTTCCTCCAGCTTCGCCGTGATCTCACCCACGCTGCGATCCAGCGCCCGAAGCATCGCAGCATAAACTCGCAGGCGGTGCGGTTCGATGTCGCCAACGGTGTCATAATCTTCTCGTGTCGCCTGCAGCGGTGTGTGTACGCCCCAATGCGCCAGGTACAGGAAGAAGGGCCGGTTCCGGTTGGCCTCGATCACTTTCAGGCTTTCCGCCGTCCAGTAATCGGTCAGGTACCCCCCCGGCGTGAACCATTCGCCTGAATTGAACGACGCCGCGAACTGCATCCGCGCCCACAGGAACGTGTCGATCGGATCAAAGTCGAGTTTCGCATTCACGACATCCGGGTCATTCTCGGGCAGGTACAGCCCGCTCGCCATCAGCAGGCTTTCGTCAAAGCCTTGCGCGTTCGGGTTGGACTCCGCGCTCCGGCCAAGGTGCCATTTGCCGATATGTACAGTGTGATAGCCTTGGTCCTTCAGCACTTCGGCGATCGTCACTTCCGATCCCGGCAGGCCCATCTCCGCAAACGGCACGGCATCATCGGCTGCGTCGCGGTTATAATCGACCGGCGGCAGCGCGCCGCGATCCATGTCATTGGCAAACATCGAAACAACCCGCCCCATGCCGGGCGGTGTGGGCGTGAACTCAAAACCCGTGCGCGTCGGATAGCGCCCGGTCATCAACATTGCGCGCGACGGCGCACAGGTGCCATTGCCCGCATAGGCCTGCGTGAACAGCGCGCCCTCGGCGGCAAGCCTGTCGATATTCGGCGTCGGCACGCGGCCACCGGCCACCCCGCCACCAAATGTGCTGAGATCATTGATGCCCAGATCATCCACCAGGATGAAAACCACGTTGGGCGGGCGGTCCGCTGCAGGCGTTCCGGCAACCTCCGGTCCCTTGTCCCAGTCAATCGAGACATGTTCTGCCACGTCTACCCGTCCGCTATGCGTCGCCACATACAGGATGATCGCCTTGCGATTCAGGACTCCGGCAATCCCTGCTGCAAGCAGTACGACGACCAGGCCAATCGCCCATTTCTTCCACATGTGCCCCACCTTCCAGGCTTCAGGTAAATAGTGTTTCGCACCCTGTCCCAGAGATCAGCGCGTCAAACGATCCGCGCTCATTTCCTGACAGGCCTTCATATCCTTCGCGCAGCCATTTCAGACATTTGGCCTGATACGGAAAGCTGGGCTGCGTCCATGCGCGGCCATCAATCTCGGTTTCGAACTGCTTTTCGCCTGCCATGATGGCTTCGGCATTGGCCCGCAGGAAGGGTGCGTAGACTCGGCCAATTTCGGCCAGCAAGGGCGCCAGCGCCTCACGCGCCTCACCCGCGCCGAACCAGTCATCATCTTTGGGTTCAAGGCCGGACAGGTCGTCCATCAGGTCAATCCATGCCCGCACACGTGGCGAGCGAGCCACCGTAATCGCTGCGGATGTCCGCTCGACAATCGCCAGCTGCGTCAGCTGACCATATAATGCAAAGTCGGCAGAAGACGGCCGCGCACCAAGGATAAAGCCTTTCTTTTGCAACAGCGCGTCCAGAATGCCGACCAAGCGCTCATACGACGATTCGATTGTCTTCGCCGTCACCTCATTCGATCCGACAACATAAAGCCGGTCAAACTGGCGCTTGGAGATCGTGTCAGAGAGTCGCGTTGCGCTGTCGGCGTCGAGTCTGTTCTGCGACCAGTAAATCAATAGCGGCCCGGCATTGTCATAATCAGCCTTGTGGGCCCAGCGAAAATGGAACATCGCCTTGGTCAGCCACTCGTCCGCATAATCCTCGATCAGGTCATTCAGGAAGGACAGGACAGGGTCGGTTGGAATGACAGACCGTCCGGCATGATCCTGCTCCAGCCGCCGGATGATCGGCGTCGAATCCGTCACGGCCGCGACACCGCCTTCACTATCAGGAAAATAGAAGGTCGGCAGCAGTGGCACTTTTGGCATCGGATAGCCCGGCTTGGGCGGTCGCCCCGCCGTCCAGTTCACCTGATACGGAATGCGGCGATAGCGCAGAATGCCAACCATCTTGCGCGTATAAGGAGAGCCCGGCGCGCCCATCAATTCCAGTCGTTCTGTCATGGTCCCGGCGTCCTCATGTTTCCTGGATGAAAGCGATGATTTCCCTGGACAGCGCTTCAGGCTGCTCTTCCTGCAGAAAATGTCCTGCGCCCTTGATCGTTACGTTCTTCACATTGCCAAGGCGCTTGATGAAGGCCTGCTCGCCGCCCTTTGTCACAGGGTCACCATCGCTGAAAGCCGTCAACACGGGATAATCGCGCGCCTCCAGAACAGCCCATGCCGCGTCGCCCGCCACCCGGTCGGCCTTGTGCTGCGGCAATAACGGAACGCATGACGGAAATTTCCGCGCGCCGGCCACATAAGTCGCAGTCGGGAAGGGCGCCTCATATCCGTCCAGCACAGCGTCATCGGAGATACTGGACAACAGCCCGAACACGTCGCGCACCGAAAAGTCCGGCGCCTCGGCACAATATTTCACCCAATATAGGAAGGCTCCCCGCGCCCCGTTGGCGAACTGCTCCTGAACCATGGCCGCAGTCGGAAGAGGCACCATCGGATACATCTGACCCATCATGCCGGAGACATCATCCGTCAGCGTCGTCGTATTGGGCAGGCCGGTATTGGCAATCACCAGCCGCCTGAACCGGTCCGGCTGGTCGCCGGCCGCGCGCAGCCCGATCAATCCGCCCCAGTCCTGGCACATCAATGTCAGGCCATTCAGGTCAAGCCCGGTGAGAAACTGGTTCATCCAGTCGACATGGCCGGCATAGGTGTAGTCGTCGATTAAAGTGGGCTTGTCAGACTTTCCGAAGCCGATCAGGTCCGGCGCGATAACGCGATACCCTTCGCCCGTCAGGATCGGGATCATCTTGCGGTACAGATAGCTCCAGCTTGGCTGTCCATGCAGGCACAGGATGATCTCGCCATCGCGTGGCCCCTCATCCAGATAATGCATGCGCATAATGGTGCCGTCATGCGCCTTCACGTCCTGATAATGCGCGGCAAACGCATAGTCTTTCAGCCGTTCGAAACGGGCCTCCGGCGTCCTCAGCACGTCCATCGCGCGATCTCCCCTTTTTCCTAGACTTATGGTATTGGCAGCAATACTGTCAATATATTGAATTGGGGCCGGGAACGCACCCGTCTGTACTTTTGGAATGAATGCAGTCTCTATGTGCGCCGAAGCGGGCCACGATTCAGAGCCTGCGCTGGGAGGGAAATAATGATTTGGATTGCACGGGTAGGCGTCACGCTTGCCGGACTGTTTTCACTGGCCATGGGTCTGCTGTTCTGGGCTGACCCGGCAAAGGCCGGCGCCGCGCTCGGGCTCGCTGGAATCGATGCGCTTGGCACGAACTCGCTGCGGGCAGACCTCGCCGCCTTCTTCCTCGTCAACTTCATTGCCTGCGCGCTCGCCCTGTTCCGCGGCAAGGCGCATTGGCTCTACGGCTCTGCGCTGGTGTTCGGCCTGGCAGTCTTCGGACGCTTCATCGGCATTATCGTCGACGGCCCGCCAGCAGGCATCGCCCAGCCGGTGATTATCGAACTCGTGCTGATCGGCCTGTTGCTGATTGGTGCGCGCAATCTCGGCACCCGGCCTGTCTCAGACTGACGACTGGCTTTCCAGCCAATTGGCAAGATTTGCCTGCTCTGACTCGGTCAGGTGCAGGCGCAACTTGCTGCGCCGCCAGAGAATGTCGTCGGCGGTCCGCGCGAATTCATGCGTCATGAGATAGCGCACTTCGGTTTCATACAGGCCGCCGCCAAAGTCCCGGCCCAGTTCAGCCGTGCTTTTCGCCGTGCCCAGTAATTCATCCACCTTCGTGCCATAGGCGCGCGCCAGTCGGCGCAGCAGGCGCTGTTCCATCCACGGATGGCGCAGGGAGAGTCCCTGCAGGAAGTCTTCGAAGTCGGCGCCGGGAATATCCCCGCCGGGCAGGCTGGCCGTTTTCGTCCACGGCTTCGTCATGCCCGGAAAGTCCGGCGCCAGTTCCTTCAGCGCATGCTCGGCCAGTTCGCGATAGGTCGTGATCTTGCCACCGAACACTGACAGCACCGGTGCGCCGCCCGTGCGGTCGCAATTCAACACATAGTCGCGCGTTACCTTCGATGCGTTTGCCGCGTGATCATCATAAAGTGGCCGCACGCCCGAATAGGTCGCCACAACATCGGCTGGCGTAATAGATCGCTTGTAATATTCGCTCGCCCCGGCGCACAGATATTCAATCTCTTCCTGGCTGATGACGACCTTGTCCTTGTCCGCCTCAAACGGAACATCTGTTGTCCCGATCAGCGTGAACTCGCCGCGCTCATAGGGAATGGCGAACATGATCCGCCCGTCACCATTCTGGAAGAAATAGGCATAATCGCCCTCATGCCAGCGCGGCACGATGATATGGCTGCCCTTCACAAGGCGCAGGTTTTTCTTTGCGGTGCCAGGCTCGACCAGTCCGAGGATTTCATCGACCCAGCCACCAGCCGCGTTGACCACGGCCCGGGCCATCACGGTCCGCTCACCATCAGGCCCTTTCAAGGTCGCCTCCCAATGGTCGGCATGACGCGCAAGGCCGATACAGGCCGTCTGCGTCAGAACATCAGCGCCATGTGCCTGTGCATCGACAGCGTTCAGCACCACCAGCCGCGAATCCTCCACCCAGCAATCGGAATACTCGAACGCCAGCCGGAATTCCTCACGCAACGGGTCCAGCCGGTTGGTCTTGCGCCGCCGCAGCGTCTTGGTCGGCGGCAACATCTTGCGCCCGCCGAGATGGTCGTAAAGGAACAGGCCAAGCCGGATCAGCCAGGCCGGGCGCAAATCCCTGTCATAAGGCAGCACGAACCGCATCGGCCAGATAATGTGGGGTGCGGCGCGCAGCAGGATTTCCCGCTCGATCAGCGCTTTGCGCACCAGCGCGAAGTCATACATTTCCAGGTAACGCAGGCCGCCATGGATCAGCTTCGTGCTGGCAGAACTCGTATGCGCGGCCAGATCATCTTTTTCGCACAGCAGCACTTTCAGGCCACGGCCCGCCGCGTCACGCGCGATCCCGACACCGTTGATGCCACCGCCAATAACCAGGAGATCGTGCACGGACTCGTCCTAGTCCTTCATCAATCCGCCGGTCTTGAGCAGTTTGCCAGCCCGGATCACCCGTTGCAGCTTGTGCTCTGACGACCGGTCGCCCTTGTTGGAATCCGGGTGGAAGCGCCGGACATATTCGGCATAGCGCGCCCGGATTTCCGCCGGCTTCGCGTCTGCCTCAAGGTCCAGTTCATTCAATGCCCGCACCTGCAGGGCCGATCGGCGGGCCTGAGCCCCTTTTTCGGCATTGCCGGCATCATCCACATTGAAAAAGCCCCGGCCCGCCCAATTGCGCGGATCATGGCTGGTCGCTGCTTTCTTGCCCGCCATCGGGCCGGTGCCGAATTTCCAGGTCCGCTTATGGCCATAGCGCTCAGAGCGCGTGAACGAGGCGGCCTCGGCCTGCGACATGCCTTCGAAGAAATTGAACGCGCGATTATATTCGGTGATGTGGGTCTGGCAGAAGTGCACCTTGCCCTTACCGCCACGCTTGGGCGCAGGAAACGCGCCTTCGAGTTCACAATCGGGATGCTCACAGACACGGGTTTTCCTTGCCCGCGCTTTCGAGGTTTCCTCGGCAGGGGGCTTTATCCGAATGTCGGTAAACTTGACGCGGTAGCTGAAGGGATCTGAATCTGACATAGCGGGGCATAATATGGAGTCGAAAGTAAACATGCCACAACCAAGTGACAGAACTTCGCGAATTCGTGATCTTTTAACAGCGGCGTTTGAGCCCGTTCACCTCGAAATCGTCGATGACAGCGCCCGCCACGCGGGTCATGCCGGTGCGGCGCCGGGCGGCGAAACCCACTATAATATAGCGATTACGTCAAATGCCTTCGAAGGATTGTCCCGCGTCCAGATCCAGCGCGCCGTCATGCTCGTGCTGCAAAAAGAATTCGATTCCGGCCTGCACGCACTCTCCCTACAGGCGAAAATGCCACAATAATTCTTTTTTAATCCTTCAGGGAACCTGATTTCGAATCAATCGTTTGCTCTTCGAACCGTCGAGGAGAACGGGTGATGATGGCATTGAAACGAACAATAGTCGGCTCGGCCTGCCTTTTGGCAGCCGGCTTGGCAGCGGCAGAAACCCCGCGCGGGGAACTCGACATGCCGCTACTGCTGAAAATACAGCAAACGGTCTGTGTCGGCGCGAATGACGTGGTGTTTATCCCCGTATCGCACGACATTGCCGCCTTCCGCACATCCTATGCCGTGATCTCGATGAGCGATCCGGACCCGCATTCGGCCAATATCGTTTCCGAGCGTGAGAAGAACTGGCTCAACGTCAATGGCTGCGATGAACCGCACGACGACACAATTTACGCGGCCGCCCAGCCTGAATCAGGTGGTTTCAATTTCTGAGATGTTCAGCCCGGTCACCTGGTTGCGCTGACGTCGCAGGATATTGAAACGGTACCCGTGGAAGACAAAGCTCTGTCCCGGTTCGGGAATTGTCTGTGCCTCGTGGATCACAAGTCCCGCAACCGTCACGGCTTCTTCATCCGGCAGGTCCCATCCCGTCGCCCGGTTCAGATCGCGTATCGGCACCCAGCCATCCACATTCACTGACCCGTCCGATTGCGGGCGCACGCCCTGAACGGCCACATCATACTCGTCATGGATCGAACCAACGATCTCTTCGAGAATGTCTTCCAGCGTGATCAGGCCCTGCAGCTCGCCATATTCATCAACAACCAGCGCGAAATGACTGCGCTTTGACAGGAACAGGTCCAGCTGGTCCTGCACCGGCGTTGTTTCCGGCACGAACCACGGCTTGCGCAGGATGCCTTCCAGATCCAGCGCCGACAGGTCACCGCCGAGTGGCAGGGCCGCGCGCAACAGGTCCTTGGCGTGCAGGATGCCGACAATTTCTTCCTTTTCACCGCGATACAACGGCAGCCGGGTATGCGGGCTGGCCAGTGCCTTCATCACGATCTGGCGCGGCTCCATGTCCGCATTCAGCATCTTTATGTTCTTGCGGTGGATCATCACGTCTTCGACAGTCAGTTCCTTCAGGTCCAGCGCGCCGACAAGGCGCAAACGGTCGGCCGCGTCCACACCGCCCTCGAAGGCGTGCAGGTCGATCGCGCCACGGATTTCCTCTTCCGCCGACACCGCGTCCGCCGGTGTGGCCAGTCGCAAGACTTTCAACGTCACCATGACGATCGCCTGAATCAGTTTCACGATCCACGACACCGCCAACACCAGAATACCAATCGGGCGTGCCACCGTCATCGCCATCGAATCCGTGCGTGTGATTGCATAGGTCTTCGGCAGCACTTCGGAGAAGACAAGCACGAGAATTGTCATCACGGCCGTGGCCATCGCCAGCGCCACGCCGCCAGGACCGAACAGCAGGGTGAACAGCGACGTTGCCAGAACCGACGCAAGAATATTGACCAGGTTATTGCCCAGCAGGATCGAGCCAATCAGGCGCTCGCGGTCGGCGATCAGCCGGTTGACGGCAGCGGCGCGCTTGTCGCCTTCCTTTTCCAGCTGGTGCATCCGCGCACGGGAGGCTGCTGTAAGCGCCGTCTCCGATCCCGAAAAGAACCCCGACATCGCGAGCAAGACCACGATTGCGATAATGTATCCGATTACCATAGTGTTTTCAGTTCGGAGGTGACCCTCACGCCCTTTCCAGTTCGCCCGCCAGGAACGCCGCCACAGAAGCGAGGTCAGCGTCGGAATGAATATAGGACTGGCCAATGTCGCGCGCCAGAATGAGCGGGACCCGTCCCCCACGCGCCTTCTTGTCCTGTTTCATGAGTTCCGCAAGTTGCGCCGCCTCATACGGTCCGCCCGGCATGTCGGAAAGCGCGACCGGCAGGCCAGACGCCCCGATCACCCTGGACACTTTTTCCGCAATCGCAGCAGACGTAATCCCTTCGGACGCGCCATAGCGGAAGGCCAGCACCATGCCCAGCGCAACGGCCTCGCCATGCAGCACGTCAGGGCGGTAACCGTTGGCCGCTTCAACAGCATGGCCGAACGTATGGCCAAGATTCAGCAGGGCGCGCACGCCGCCCTCGGTTTCGTCCTGTGCCACGACCGCCGCCTTGGCCCGGCATGACGTCGCCACCGCATTCTGAATCGCATCCGGTTTAAGGGCCAACACGTCAGCGCCATTTGCCTCCAGCCAGTCGAAGAAGGCCGCATCATTGATCAGGCCGTATTTCAGCACTTCAGCATATCCCGCACGCAAATCGCGCGCAGGCAGGCTGTCCAGCAGGGCCGTGTCGGCAATCACGAAGCGCGGCTGGTAGAACGCGCCGATCATGTTCTTGCCGCGCGGCGTATTCACCGCCGTCTTTCCACCAACGGAACTGTCGACCTGCGACAGCAGCGTGGTTGGGACCTGCACAAAACCCATGCCGCGCTTCATCAGGCTGGCAGACAGGCCGGCAATATCGCCTACCACACCACCGCCGAACGCGATCAGCACATCCCCGCGATCCGCGCCCGCTTCCAGCAACCAGTCGAGAATGCCCTCCAGATTCGAAAAGGATTTCGATTGCTCGCCCGGCGCCAGCGCCATCACGTCTGTTTCGATGCCACTGGGCCGCAGTGCCGTTTTCAGCGCATCCATGTGCAGGCGCGCGACCGTCTCGTCGGTCAGCACGAAGACACGCTTGCGCTTCAGCAGCGGCAACAGGCGCACACCCAATTCGGACAGGGCACCATGACCGACAACAATGTCATAGCTGCGCGCGCCAAGGTCCACGCGGACAATGTCAGGGGCTGAACGGGTCTCGCTCATGCGGGCTCCCATGTCTTGAGGGCTTTCAGGATGGCGTTCACGGTCGTACCGTGCGGGCCTTCCTTGCTGTAAACAACCAGATCGGCCTGCCTGTAAATCGGCTCACGCTCGATAAACAGGTTTTCAAGTACCTGCTTGGCATCGGCGCGCCGCAACAGGGGTCGCGTGTTCTTCTTCTGCACCCGGCGCCACAGCGTCTCCAGATCGGCATTCAGCCAGATCGTGACAGCTTTCTCGCGCAACAGGTCGCGGGTTTCAGCATTGAGATAGGCACCGCCACCCGTCGCCAGCACGTGCGGTTCTTCGCCCAGCAGGCGCTCCAGCACTTTTTGCTCGCCGCGCCGAAAATCTTCCTCACCATGCAGCGTGAAAATATCGGCGACTGAAAGACCTGCGGCTTTCTCGATTTCATGATCGCTGTCGTAGAACTTGCGTCCAAGTCGCTCCGCCAGCCGACGCCCGACGGTCGACTTGCCAGCGCCCATCAACCCCACAAGCGCGATCGTCCGGGACGCATAGGCAGGCGCCGGACTATCGGGTTTCGCAGAACTGTCGCTGTCAGCGGGCATTAAAGGCTTTCATTCACTATTCAGACCAATTCCTATAGAGACGGAACAATGTGAGCAATCGGTCAACGGCCGATGCAGAAGTGAATTCGACCCAAGGGTGCTAATCATATGCGAAAATACCTAATCATTCTCGGCATTTTGGTCGTTCTCGGCCTGATCGGTGCCTGGTGGCTTGGCGGGCAGGCGCTCAAGAACAAGCCCGCTGATGGCGAAGTACGCATGGAGATAGAGGGTGTCCTCTAGCGTCTGTTCGGCACTTTTCGCCGGCGCGGCCACACTCTGCCTCGCGGCCAATGCCCAGATCGAGGATTCCGGCCTGCAAATGGTCGATCCGTGGGGCATGGGCTTCCTTGAGGCCGGGGAACCGGCTTTGCCCGCCTCCATGTGGCGCGCCTCCAGCACAAAAACCCTGCTGCCAATGATGCGGGATGTGCCGACACAGGCCCTCACGCCCGCAGAACGTACACTAATGCGCCGCATGGCCCTGTCACCTGCCAATGCCCCGCAAGGCACCGAATCGGCTGAACTCCTCGCCGAACGTGCCCGCATCCTGTTCGAACTCGGCGAGGCGCGCCCGGCGGCCAGCCTCATGGCCCGGCTCGATACGCCCCCGCCCGGCCTCGACAGCGACGAGATCGCCACTGACCTCAACCTCGCCCTCGGCAATGAAGCCATGGCCTGCGCCGAAAATACCGCCGCGCCGCGTGATGGTGCCTATTGGGCCATGCTCCGCGCCGTTTGCGCTGCGCTGCGTGACAATACCACCGGCGCCGAACTAGCCATCGAAATAGCCGCCAGTCAGGGCGTGGATGACAGCTGGCTGACCTCTGCCGTGTTCGCCGCCTCGGGCGAACTGCCCAATCCGCCACAGGCACGTTATGACAGCGGCATCGCGCTCGCCATCTCGGCCAAGGCCGCATTGACCCCACCGTCTACCCCCCTCTCCCCCACCCGTCCGGACCTCGCTGCCGCCATGGTTGCCCGCCCCGGCCTGCCCCCAGCCACACGCGCCGAAGCGGCCGCCATTGCTGCAGAAGCCGGCCTGATCGACGTGACCGTCTGGCGCCAGGTTCTCGATTCCCAATTCAATGATCCTGAATTTACACCGGAATCACCCATTGAAATTGCCATCGCAACCGCCCGGAATGTCGGCATGCCCGAAGATGGCCGCGCCGACGCCATCGCCGCCGCGCTTCAGGCCGCTGCCGTCAATCCCGCTCGGTTCGTTGCGGTTTCCAAAGTCCTGACGAAAGAGATCACCAGCCTCAGCCTGACCAGGGACACCGCGAAACACGCGCTCTTGTTCGCCCGCGCGAGCCTTGCGGCGAAAGACTTCGAAGGCGCCACGCTCTGGACCCTCGTCCCCACGCTCGACGAAGCGCCCGAAACCCGCGCGTTCGATTTCGCCATGATCAGCGGCCTCGCCGTGCTCGCCGGAAGCGGCGACGCCATCGAAACCGGTGAACGCCTCGTCACCGAAGCGGACACCAAGTCTGACCGCAAAGCCGCCGCCCGCCTGTTCGCATTGTGGACGATGACAGGCATCACGCCGCCACCTGCGGCCAGGGCCCTGATGGCAACCGACAGCGAAGCCCCCGGCAAGACGGTGAAACCGGGCACGGTCCTCGCCATCCTCGCCGCCGCCGATCAAGGCGCTGCCGGAGAAGTCATCCTCGGCACCGTCGCGCTCACCAATGGCGACCCTTCGAAACTCGACACCGCCGACCTTGCCCTGCTCGGCAAGGCGCTGGCCACTATCGGCGCCGAGGGCGCTGCGTCCGAGCTAGCCCTCGAAGCAACCGGCTACTGGCAGGCCGCGAAATAGTTTAGTCGTTTGCGCCTGCTTGCTGGGCCACGAACGCTTCGCCAAGAGCCTTCATCGCGTCGCGCACATCATCCGACAGCTCCAAAACGGCTTTTTGCTCAGCCGTGCGCGCCAGTTGTGCCTGCTTCGACCATGCGCTGATTGTTCGCGACAGGCCCTTCTTGTCGGCAAAAGCGGTCATTGTTGCGTAGGGATACCCATTCCGCACATCGATCACCAATCCGCTGGCGGTGGCTTCAGCTTCAATATTTCGTCCTGGCAGGACAAACATGCCGATGACGGTAAGGTCTGCCACCGACAGCGCGCTCGCGGAGTTGCTCTTTGTCGAGCTCACTTCATACACGAGCACATAGTCGAGATGCTGGCGCGCCGCGCCCCGTCGAATATCCGCGATCACTCTGGAAGCGGCATTCGATCCGGCGGCCGGTTTCTCGCTGACCATGGCCGCGATCAGGGGACTGACCGGCACGAATTCGCCGTATAGCGGGCCAAGGTCCTCTGCGAGGTCTTGCCAGATCACACCTTCGCCTTCCGGAACGACGCCGAGCGCACCGTTCTGGACGCGCGCAATACCAATCCGAGCCGGAAATTTCAGGTTCGGCTCGATAGCGGCGATTCGCCGGACATCGGCATCCGTAGCGCTTGGCCCGGCCGAACCTGAAACCTCGTAGCTGCCATCATATCCGGCCAGATAGGCGGCACCCGAGGTCGTCTGCACAGACGATGTACACGCCGACAGCAGAATGGCTGCCGGAATTGAGAGCAGAAGCAGGTTTTTCATGATTTTTCCCATATTGAAGGTGTGGCGCAGCCGGTACGACGCTCAGCCTGCGAGCTTGGAGACCCCACTCGGCAAAATGCAGCCTGAATCAAGGCAAGTTTCAGGCAATCGGCCTCAGCCAAGCCCTTCAAACAACAGGGTCGAAACATAGCGTTCGGCAAAGGACGGGATGATCGTCACGATTGTCTTGCCCGCCATTTCGGGCCGCTTGGCAACATTCAGCCCCGCGGCAAACGCCGCACCCGAAGATATCCCGACCGGTATCCCTTCGCTGCGCGCAAGGCGGCGCGAGCTGGCAATGGCGTCATTATTCGACACTTTGACCACTCCGTCCATGAGGCTCGCGTCCATGTTTGCGGGAACGAAACCGGCGCCGATGCCCTGAATAACGTGCGGCCCAGGCGCGCCGCCCGACAAGACCGGGCTGCCTTCCGGTTCAACCGCGAACATTTGCAGGCCCGGCTTCTTGGACTTCAAAGTCCGGGCTGTACCCGTGAACGTGCCGCCGGTCCCAACCCCAGCGACCACTGCATCCACAGCGCCGCCCGTATCCCGCCAGATTTCTTCAGCCGTCGTCACATCATGGATTGCGGGGTTGGCCGGATTGTCGAACTGGCTCGGCATCACAGACCCGGGAATTTCGGCCAGCAATTCATGCGCCTTGGCCAGCGCGCCATTCATGCCCTTTTCCTTCGGCGTCAGATGCAGTTCCGCGCCCAGCAAGGCCAGCATCTTGCGCCGCTCAATCGACATGGATTCCGGCATGGTCAGGATCAGGCGATAGCCGCGTGAGGCCGCCACGAATGCCAGGCCAATGCCGGTATTGCCCGATGTCGGTTCGATCAACACTGCGCCCGGGGCGATCTTGCCGTCCTTTTCCAGTTGCGTGACCATGCCAATGGCGATGCGATCTTTCACGCTGGCGAGTGGGTTGAAGAATTCCAGTTTCAATAGAAGGGTCGATTTCAGGCCTTCTTCTTCCGAAATGCGCGGAATGCGCACGATAGGTGTATTGCCGACTGTCTCCAGGATCGACCCATAGATACGCCCGCGTCCCGGTGCATCCAGCGTGAGGCCATTATAATCTATCGTTCCACTCATCGGGCTCTCCTGTCCTGTCTGTCTCGCTATTCGCACCACACGGCGCGCCGCATAGAGGCGTCATTAACACAGGCCCGCTAGGCTTGTCCCATGTCAGACCGGGCCCGTATCGAAGCATTCCTCGAAATGATGAGCGCCGAACGCGGCGCGGCGGCCAATACACTGGACGCTTATGCGCGCGATCTGGCTGATGCATCGGAATTCTGCGGTGGCGAACTCACCTCCGCCACGGGGCGCATCCTGTCTGGCTGGCAGGCAGATCTTTCGGCGCGCGGCATGGCTGCCTCTACTTCGGCCCGCAAACTGTCTGCCGTCCGGCGCTTCTTCCGGTTCCTGTTCGAGGAAGGCGACCGCAAGGATGACCCAACCGCCCGGATTGACGGCCCGAAAACCTCGCGCGATGTGCCGGACGTGCTGTCGCGTGAAGAGCTTGGTCACCTGATCGCCGCCTGCGGTGAAGACCTCCGCCTGAAATGCCTGGTCGAACTTCTGTATGGCGCGGGCCTGCGCGCCTCGGAACTGGTATCCCTTACCCTTGGCAGCCTGCCGCGCCGCAAGGGTGCCCGATGGGTCACACAGGACATCATCATTCGCGGCAAGGGGGGCAAGGAACGTCTCTGCCCACTCGGCGGCCCGGCACTTGTTTCGCTGTCAGACTGGCTGGCCGTGCGCGAAGACTCCCTGCCCGAAAGCAGCCTCGCCCGTGGCCGCGCCGAAACCTTCCTGTTCCCGTCGCGTGGCAAACAGGGTCACCTGACCCGCCGCCGCCTTGGCCAGATGCTTGACGCACTCGCCCTCGTTGCCGGACTGAACCCCACACGCGTCCACCCGCACGCCCTGCGTCACGCCTATGCGACCCACCTGTTACAGGGCGGCGCAGACCTGCGCAGCGTCCAGACCCTGCTCGGCCATGCCGACATCGCGACGACCCAGATTTACACGCACGTCCTGACCGACGAACTCGCCGAATTGCTCGAAACCAGCCACCCGCTCGCGCGTCAAAGCTGACCATGACAATTGCCCATTGCGCTTTGCCAAAAGCGGGACAATATCATTTACTCATACAGCCGGAGCTTTCCCCATGAACCGTGTCCTCAAGGCCCTCGTCCCAACCGTGCTTCTCGCCCAGTTGGCGCTGATCACTTCGGCCACGGCCGTCTGGGCTATCCTGTCGGAAATGCATGCGGGCAAGTACATGATCATGGGCGCCGAAGCGATTGATGTGGTCGCCTCTGCCGTTCTGGCTGTCATCATCTTCCGCCGCGCCTTTGAAGCCGAAGAGCGGATGACGCAGATTCCGGTCCAAAACGATTAAAAAAAGCCCGGCTGCAATCCGCAGCCAGGCTTTTTCCGATCAGGTTTTCGGCGCTTTAGGCGACCGCTGAACCACCGCGCGAGTTCACCCAGAAGGCGTGGACGACACCGGGGAGCCAACCAATCAGTGTCAGTATGACATTGATCAGGAATTGCCCGCCAATGCCCTCTTTCATCGCAACGGCGACGGGCGGCAGGAATATGGTCAGCAGGATTGTCAGAAGGGACATGGGATTTTCCTTTGTCTTGTGTTCGCCTGACCAATGCGCGGGGTGCGGCTTTGTTCCTGTTTGACGCGTTGCACCATCAGCCTTAGGCCTGTGGCGGATGAGGAGACAAGCATGAGCGAGAAGACCCCAAGGAACTTTTTCAAGCCGCTGGCCATTGGCGCACCTGACCCGATGCTGGAATTGCCGACACGTCTGGAACGCATGATTCACTTCGTGCCGGGCCATAATGAAAAGGTCCGCGCCAAGACACCGGCCATGGCGGCCAAGTCCGATGTCATTCTCGCAAACCTTGAAGATGCCATCCCCGCGGATGCCAAGGATGCAGCGCGCGCCGGGGCCATCGAAATGGCCTCCATGTATGACTGGCAGGGCACCGGAACGGGTTTCTGGAGCCGCGTGAATCCGTTGAATTCTCCCTGGTTCCAGGATGATGTGTCCGAACTCGTCCTCAAGGCTGGCCATCAGCTTGACGTGATCATGCTGCCCAAGGTCGAAGGCCCGTGGGATATCCACTTCGCCGACCAGTATGTCGCCCAGCTTGAAGCCAAGGCCGGACTGTCGCGGCCAATCCTGTTCCACGCCATCCTCGAAACAGCGCAAGGCATGGCCCATGTAGAGGAGATCGCCCTCGCCAGCCCGCGCATGCAGGGCATCAGCCTCGGCCCGGCAGACCTTGCGGCAGACCGCAAGATGAAAACCACCCGCGTCGGCGGTGGTCACCCTTTCTACCGCGTGCTTGAAGACTCGCATGCTGACGATAGCGCCCGCGCCAGCGTTCAGCAGGATCTCTGGCACTACACCATCGCCCGCATGGTCGACGCCTGCCGCATGGCTGGAATCAACGCCTTCTACGGCCCGTTCGGCGACATTTCCGATCTCGACGCCTGCGAACAGCAATTCCGCAACGCCTTCCTGCTCGGATGTTCCGGCGCATGGAGCCTTCACCCGAACCAGATCGACATTGCCAAGCGCGTGTTCAGCCCGGATCCGGATGAAGTGAAATTCGCACGCCGTATCCTTGAGGCCATGCCGGATGGCACGGGCGTCGCTATGCTCGATGGCAAGATGCAGGATGACGCGACATGGAAACAGGCCAAGGTCATCGCCGACCTGGCCGACCTCGTCGCCTCGAAAGACCCGGATCTCGCCGCCGCCTATAACGGGTGATTGCCTCTTAACTTGCGGGAATCGCGTGATAACCTCGCCTTGCGGCGCGGGATTCCTTTCTGGCCGCCTGAACAAAGGTGGGACGACATGTTGAGAACAACCCTGATGGCAGCAACCGCTTTGGCATGCGCGAGCGGTGCGCTGGCAGACGAAGTCTGGAGCACGCAGATCGGCGACGTCGTTTACGAACGCGACCTGCCGACGGGTGAGGCTGTTCTCTCCTATCCCGCCGCTGATGGAGAGGCACGCGGCCTCGCCTATGTCGAAGGCCTGGCGCAGACTTATCAGGGACGCGGCGCCTTTGAAGGTGTCTGGATCGAGAACGACCTGGCCCCTGATGCGGCCTGCAGCGTGTCGATCTCCGATCCCGAGACAGGCGCCCCGCGCAATAATTGGGGACGCCTCGAACTCGTCTTCACCGAACCGGATTTTCCAGGCGGCTGGGTCGCCATTCGCGGCGACTGCTTCAACGAACCTGACAGCTACCTGATCGGGAAACCCGTCGTCGCGGAGGACGCACAATGATCGCACTCACCGGACACTCGCCCAACCTCCAACGCTGGTTTGACTGGATGGAAGGCAGCCACGATGCTGCCGGCCTCGCAGACCAGCTCGCCGAGCATGTCGTCTTCCGCAGCCCCGTCGTGCACACGCCGCAGGAAGGCAAGGCCATCACCATGGCCTACCTGTCCGCAGCCGGTGAAACGCTTGGCGGCGACACGTTCCAATACACGCGCATCTTCGATTGCGGCGACAAGGCCGTGCTGGAATTCGAATGCGTGATGGACGGCATCAATGTGAACGGAATCGACATGATCGAATGGGACGATCAGGGCAAGATCACAGACTTCAAGGTCATGGTCCGCCCCCTGAAGGGCATGCAGGTTGTCCATGCCGCAATGGGTGCCATGCTGGCCAAGATGAAAGGCGGCGCATGATCACCGATGCGCCGACGCTCATAACCGAGCGTCTCATCCTGCGGCCTCAGCAGGCGAGCGATTACGAACCCTGTGTCGAAATGTGGAATGACCCCGAAGTGGTCCGGCACATCGGGGGTGCGACCCGCCCGGCACAGGACGTCTGGTTCGCACTTGCGCGCTCACGCGGCATGTGGCCGCTTATCGGCTACGGCTACTGGATCGTTGTCGAGAAGGCGTCAGGCCAGTTCCTTGGTGAGGCCGGATTTGCCGATTTCAAACGCGGCATGAACCCCGACCTCTCGGAATGGCCAGAAGCCGGCTGGGCGTTCAATCAGCTTTCCTGGGGCAAGGGCTATGCCAGCGAAGCGGTCGCCACCATGCATGCATGGCTGGATGAAAACCGTCCGGGTCCGTCAAGCTGCATCATTGATTCGGATAACCTCGCCTCGCGCCGCGTTGCTGAAAAATCCGGATACGAATTCTGGTGTGAGGCGCTTTACCGTGACAAGCCGGTAAATGTCTTCCGCCGCGCAGGCGCCGAATCAGCCTAGCCGACCTTGCGCGCGATCGTCGGCTGGGGATTGGCGCGGAACGCCCGCAGGAAATCAAGGAACGCGCCATGCGGCAGGCCGGGGCTGTAGAGAAAGCCCTGCCCCATCGTACAGCCGCGCCGGCGCAGGAAGTCTGCCTGACGCTCTGTCTCGACGCCTTCAGCTACCGTTTGCAGGCCGAGTGTTTCAGCCATCGCGAGGATCATCTCGACAATGGCCGGCGCCTGCTTGTCGCCTTCCAATGCAGAGACGAACTGCCGGTCGATCTTGAACACATCGAACGGCAACTGAGTCAGCATCGACAGGTTCGAGTGCCCCGTGCCGAAATCGTCGATTGCCAGCTTCATGCCCATCATGCGCAGCGGGCCCATAACTTCGGCCACCTTGGCCGGGCTCTCGACAGCCATGCTCTCAGTAATCTCAAGCTCCAGCCGGTTGGGGTGCAGGCCGGTTCGCTTCAGCACATCCATCACCGTATCGGTGAGGTTTCCCTTTTCGAACTGGCGCGGCGACACGTTGACTGCAACTGACACATCCAGCCCTTCACGCATCCAGACACGCGCTGACTGGCAGGCGGCTTCGAGAATTTGTTCGCCAATCTGGCTGATCAGGCCGGTCTCTTCAGCCAGCGGAATAAAAGCTGCTGGTGAAATGATCTTGCCATTGTGACGCCGCCAGCGCGCCAGCGCCTCAGCACCGACAATCTTGCCTGTCCGGAAATCGACCTTCGGCTGGAACACAGCCTTGAACTCGCGATTGGCCACGGCTTCGCGCAATTCGTCTTCCAGCTTGTATTTCCCGCGCGCAACGCGGGTCAGGCGCGGTGTGAAGAAACGGAAACCGGATGTCGCCTCATCGCGCACAAGGCGCAGCGCCAGTTCCGCATGCCGGAACAATTTCTGCGCACTGTCGGCATCTTCCGGCGCCATCACAATCCCGCCGGAAATGCCGAGGGTCACCGCTTGTCCATTCAATTCGAATGGCGCGGCAAACGCCTGGCGAACAGCCCGCGCAATCGTGGCGACATGTTCGCGGCTGACAGCGTGCGGCATGTAGATGGCAAACTCGTCGGCTTGAAGCGCGGCAATCGTCGCGTCGCGAAGCGCTGCACCGGATGGTCCGCTGATCCCACCGAGCTCGTCCTTCAGTCGTTGGCCCGCCTGCGCCAGCAAGGCGTCGCTCGCATAGGTGCCCAGCTGTTCGGAGGCGCGCGTGAACCGATCCAGGTCCAGCATGATCAGGGCGGCAGGAGCCTCGAACGTCGCTTGCGCCAAAGTGGCCGCAATCGCCCGGTCGACCGCAATCATGTTCGACAGGCCGGTGCGGGGGTCGATAAAGGCCGTCTCGCGCAGCAGCGCATTCTCACGGCGCAATTTTCCGACTGTGCGTGTCACACCCGCCCGCAACCGGCGCAATTCGGCAAATTGCATGTCGGCCAGGTCTGTGCGTCCGTCGCCACGGGCATCATTGAGATAATCGTTGAACCGGTCCAGCGAGTTGCGAAACTTGGACGCCGCCAGATAGGATGTGCCCCCGGCAGCAACAAGCGCTACCACGATCTCGACAGCCAGCACGACAGGCGGGTTCGGCAAGGATGAAACAGGCTCGTGTGTGAACAGAAACCGGTACGCGATCTCAATTGCCAGAAGGACGGAAAAGATGCCTGTCGCCATGACGATGCCCGCCAGGCTCGCGAATGCGGGAATGGTCATCGTACCGAAAATTCGGCTGAAAGATCTCTTCTTGTGCAAGCGCTGATTCGCTTTCTGGGGACTACTGCAGCTGTTCCTGAACAGATATTCAGTGAATATGTTTAGAAATCAGTGAATAAAACGCGCTAGCTGTCGTGAATACAGCGCACTATATGGTTCCCTATGATTAAGCACCGCACAGCCACCGTCGCCCGCAAGACGAAGGAAACTGATATCTCGGTTACCCTCGATCTCGATGGCACAGGAAAATCCGATATCGAGACCGGTATCGGCTTCTTCGATCACATGCTGGAAAGCTTTTCCAAGCATTCCGCCATCGACTTGACAGTCCGCTGCAAGGGCGACCTGCACATCGACATGCACCATTCTGTTGAGGATACGGGCATTGTCATCGGGCAGGCCATCCTGAAGGCGCTTGGCGACTTTGCGGGCATCACGCGCTTCGGCCACGCCTACATCCCGATGGACGAGACGCTCAGCCGCGCCAGCCTTGACCTGTGCAAGCGTCCTTACCTGGTCTGGAAGGTGAATTTCGCGCGCGACAAGGTTGGCGAGATGGACACAGAATTGTTCAAGGAATTCTTCCACGCCCTCGCCGGAAACGGCGGCATGTGCCTGCACGTGGAAAATCTCTACGGTGAGAACAGCCACCACATTATCGAGAGCTGTTACAAGGCGACCGCCCGCGCATTGCGGACGGCCGTTGAAATCGATCCCAAGCTCGGCGGCAAGCCCGCTTCGACCAAGGGCAGCCTCTAGGCGGCTGCCTGCGCCATTTCGATCAGGTTTGCCGGATAGGGCCGTTCATAGGCCGTGATGCCGAACTGCGCGCGCACCTCTTCCAGTGTGCCAGTCCAGACATTCTCCCAGTCAATCAGGATCATTGGCGGTGTCCGGCGTCCGTGCACCCAGGCGCTGGTGATCGTATCCATCAGGATCGGATAGGCCATGGCGTCACCCTGCGCCCCGATAACGGCCGTCACCGCCAGGAACTGCGCTGAATAATTGTGCCCGAACTGCGACATCTGAAATGCCGAGATGGCGATCTCGTGCAGTGAGGTCGTCTCATACCCGCCAACCAGGTGCCACAGGTCATGGGCCTGCAACATGCGGGTGTTCAGATAGTCGAGCGGTGAGGGCAGCTGCGACAGGCCGATGGCGTCACGGTCCAGCACTTCAAGGTCGAAAGAATTGTCGACAATCACATTATAGAACAGCCGGCCCACGGAATTTTCCGGGCACGCGCCCAGTTCTTCCAGCGTATGGCGGCGCGGCAGG
Organism: Hyphomonas sp.; assembly: GCA_040216775.1. Classification (GTDB taxonomy): domain Bacteria; phylum Pseudomonadota; class Alphaproteobacteria; order Caulobacterales; family Hyphomonadaceae; genus Hyphomonas. The sequence goes on along the minus strand of JAVJOM010000009.1, from coordinate 5,686 downwards.
GGCAGTTTCGCAATCTCTGACACGCCCTCATAGGTGAAAGACGTCCTCACCACGCGGTCCTGGAAGCTGTCATCCAGCTCCTTGCCAAGCTGCGCCGTTCGCGAGGTGACCGCCAGCGCATCCAGCTTGCCGGCCACACCATCTTCGGTGATCGCCCAGAACGCATCCCACAGGCCTTGCGGCGCCGTCATGGCGGGCTCGTCCAGTGTCGGGATCGGCGCAGCACCCACAGGCGCACCCATCCAGCCTTCCGCCAGCGCATCATAGATCTCGCCAACACGGTCCGGCGCCATGAAGGCCGCATGGGCCAGCCGTGCGGCCAGCTTGGTGCGCAATTCATGACTGGACGTGCCATTGGAAGCCTTGGCCTCGGCCGCCAGGCGTTTCACTTCCGCCACGTCCGGCGCCACGGTGACTTCCCGCTCGAACTGTTTTCTATTGTCGATCGAATTCATTATAGTATCCTAGGTAACTCTATATGCATAGTGTTACCATGCCTTTGCGTCGAAATGCAAGTTGATCGCCCCTTTCGGTTTGGCTGGGGTGGCGCTAAGAGCGCCCCATGAACTTGGTCGCCCTCATCGATTACGGATCCGGTAACGTCCATTCGGCAGCAGGTGCGCTGACTGAGGCGGCGCGCCGGGCCGGTCTCGCCATCGAGATCGCCGTCACTGATGACCTCGCCACAATCGCCAGCGCTGATCGCATCATCCTGCCCGGTGTCGGCCATTATGCCGACTGCGCCGATAATCTGCGCGCCCGCCCCGGCCTGGTCGACACACTCGAAACCGCCGTGCTGGACAAGAAAATCCCCTTCCTCGGCATTTGCGTCGGCATGCAGCTGCTCGCCGATTTCGGGCTGGAGGATGGCGAAACGCGCGGCCTCGGCTGGATCCACGGCGTGGTGGACCGTATCCGGCCCGGCCCCGGCCTGCGCGTACCGCATGTCGGCTGGAACGAGCTTGCCATTCCCCGTCCGCACGCCCTGCTGTCCGGCCTCGGCGACCAGCCGCACGCCTATTTCACCCATTCCTATGCTTTCGCCCCGGAAGACATGGCCGATATCGCGGCCACGACCGAATACGGCACGCCCTTCACCAGCGCGGTCGCCCGCGACAATATCTTCGGCACCCAGTTCCACCCGGAAATGAGCCAGCGCGTCGGCCTCCGGCTGCTCGCCAACTTCCTGCAATGGAGCCCCGCATGACCTTCACCCTCTACCCCGCGATCGACCTGAAAGACGGCCAGTGCGTGCGCCTCCTGCGCGGCGAGATGGACGCCGCCACCGTGTTCAATGACAGCCCCGCAGACCAGGCCGCCGCCTTCGATTCCGCCGGCTTCACGCATCTCCACGTTGTCGACCTCAACGGCGCCTTTGCCGGCACATCGGCCAATGGCGACGCCGTCAAGGCCATCCTCAAGGCCACGCCTGCCCCGGTCCAGCTCGGCGGCGGCATTCGCACCCGCGCCCAGATCGATGCGTGGCTAACCGCCGGTGTCTCCCGCGTCATCCTCGGCACCGCTGCCCTGCGCGATCCGGAACTGGTGAAAACCGCCGCGCGCGCCCTGCCCGGCCAGGTCATTGTCGGCATTGACGCGAAAGACGGCATGGTCGCCGTCGAGGGCTGGGCCGAAACCAGCGACATGCCAGCCGTCGAACTGGCCAAGGCGTTCGAAGGCTGCGGCGTCGCTGCCATCATCGCCACAGACATTGGCCGCGACGGCCTGAAGACCGGCGTCAATGTCGCCTTCACCAGCCAGCTCGCCAATGCCGTCACCATCCCCATCATCGCCAGCGGCGGCGTCGCCAGCACGGCCGACATCACGGCCCTGCGCGCCGCGCCCGGCACACCCGTGTCCGGCACCATCCTTGGCCGCGCCTTGTATGATGGCGATATCGTCCCGGCAGAGGCCATCGCCGCCGCGCGCTAATGCCCCTTTGCCGCCGCGCGCCGGGCTATGCTATGGTTAACGTCTGGTAGAGGGAGGACATGACAGGTGACGCGCCGCGCGAGCTTTCTCGTCTTCCTCCTCGGCCTTGCCGCCTGCACCACCGCGCCTGTCCCCCAATCCCACGTCGTCGCCGTCGGCAGCACCCGGCCTGCCGATCTCGACACCTGCATCAATGATGCCTTCACCAGCATGGCGGGCGGCTGGCACATGCGCTTCAACGTCTCCATGCCCGATGGCACGGTCACGCGCAGCAACGGCCACCTCCGCATCCAGCCGAAGGCGGAAAACCGCTGGATCATCCTGCGGCCCAACCATGTCGGCACATGGGTGCCGTTCAGCGAGATCACCAATTACGGCGACGGCCAGCTTGAATCCATCCGCCTTGATGCCGTTTCCACCACCATCTTCCAGGAGCGTTACACAGAGTGCCATCCCCCTGATGCCAGCGGGCGCTTCAAATATGTCTCCACCCTGATGCAGGGCCTGCCCGACGGCAATGCCATGCACGTCACCCGCACCGGCTGGGGCTCAGCCGATTACCACTATTCCTTCGATGTGATGGAAGGCACGGCCGATCCCGCCCTCTACGCTCTGCGCACCCGCGCCGGCGAACGCGAAAGCCCGCCCGCGCAATAGGCGCGCTAACCTACAGCTTGGTCGACAGGGGCGTGCGCAATTTGCGCCGTGTACGCAGCGCATGCGCCATGTCGGATTCCGGCGCGTCCGGCGCGGTCTCGCGCTGTTTCAGCTTGGCCAGTTTCGCGGCGCGGCGGCTCAAGGCCTCGGCGCCTGCATTCTGGACCGCCTCTGCGGCCCTGATCTCGGTGATCCTGAGGTCCATCCCATGTCTCCTCTACACGTCTATCCACGCGCGGCACGGAGCCGCGCTTGGGAAGGAGTATAGCCGAAAACGACCGATTTTTCCATGAAAGGTCGGGTGGAAATTCAGGATTTCCGCAACAACCGCTCATAAAAGCCGCCCCATTGGCGCTCCGGTTCCAGAAGGTGGATTTCGAGGATCCAGTGGCGCGGGCGGCCAAACGGGTCGGCATCTGTCAGGCGCATAGGGTTCAGCGGGCTGATGCGCTGGTAGTCCTTGTCGCCGGGCCACACGGCATGGGGAAATTCGGCCACCACATGGCCCGCGATGGATCCGCCAAAATGATAGCCATGCGCGGCCGCCGACTCGCAGGCCAGCGCATACAGCGCCGCGCCCGTCATGTCTGGCGCGGCCAGCCACTGTGCCCGCACCGCTTCGAACACCACTGGCAGGGCCGCCACCAGCGCGTGTTTGGCCGCGTCATCGCCCACCACATAGGTGCGCCCGACATCGGCCTCCCATGCCTCGAACACGGGGCCAAGGTCCACATACACCGTATCGTCAGGTGCGATCACGCGCACAGGCGGGCTGTCATGGAACGTGGTCGCGGTATTGGCCCCCACGCGCACATTGCAGGTGTGCCAGTGCCGCGCGATGCCCAGTTCGCTTTGCGCCAGGGCGTTGATGTCTGCGTCCACCTCGGTCTCGCTGCGGCCCGGCGCGATGATGCCCGCCACCTCAATCGCATCGAACAGGGTCAGCGCCTTGTCTTCGGCCTCGGTCAGCGCCGTCCGGCGCGCGGGATCGTCCAGTTGCGGTGTGCTCATGCGCCCAGCCTTACCAATGCGGGCGGGCCTGTCCAACCCCGCGCCCCTTCCCCCGCACGCCCTTCCCCGCTAAACGCTCTCCATGCTCAAAACCCGCATCATCCCCTGCCTTGACGTGAAAGACGGGCGCACCGTGAAAGGCGTCAACTTTGTTGACCTGCGCGATGCAGGCGATCCTGTCGCCCTGGCCCGCGCCTATGACGCGCAGGGCGCTGATGAGCTGTGCTTCCTGGACATTACCGCCAGCCATGAAGGGCGCGGCACGATGCTGGATATTGTCACCCGTACAGCAGAGGCGTGTTTCATGCCGCTCACCGTCGGCGGCGGCGTGCGCAGCGCGGATGATCTTGTCGCCCTGCTGAAGGCGGGCGCAGACAAGGTGGCGATCAATTCCGCCGCTGTGGCAGACCCGGATCTGATCAGCCGCTGCGCCGCCAAGGCCGGGCGCCAATGCGTCGTGGTCGCCATTGATGCGCGCCGCACGGGTGACCATTGGGAAATCTTCACGCAAGGCGGCCGCCAGCCCACCGGCATCAATGCCGTGGAATTCGCGATTGAGGCCGAAAAACGCGGCGCAGGTGAAATCCTGCTCACCAGCATGGACAAGGATGGCACAAAATCGGGCTATGATATCGCCCTGCTGAAGGCCATTTCATCTGCGGTGAACATTCCCGTCATCGCATCCGGTGGCGCAGGCCATGTCGATGACCTTGCCCCCGCCATTCTCGAAGGCGGGGCCAGCGCCGTGCTCGCCGCGTCGATCTTCCATTTCGGCGAAGCCACGATTGCAGAGGCGCGCACCGCCCTTGCCAATGCCGGCGCGCCGGTTCGCCCGCTTTAGGAGCGCCCCATGACCCGTCCCCCTCTCGGCCCCCTCACCCGTCTCGCCGCCGCGCTGGATCATCTCTCCGGCACGATTGATGCCCGCGCCCTTGAAGGCGATGCCGGCACCAGCTGGACCGCCCGCCTGTTGGCCAAGGGGCCAGATGCCGTCGCCGCCAAGATCGCCGAAGAAGGCGCAGAACTGGCAGAGGCCGTGCTCCGCGAGTCAGACGACCATGTCGCAGCCGAAGCCGCCGACGTGATCTATCACCTGATGGTCGGCCTGCGTGTCAGGGGCGTGGCGCTGGACGCCGTCGCGACAAAACTCGAAGCGCGTCAGGGCGCATCCGGCCTTGAAGAGAAAGCGTCGCGCACCGGGGACTGATCTCCCAACCCGCGTCACTGCCGATGGCGCGGCCATCTGGGGGCCCATCTCTTATCCGCGCCGCACAGTGAACCGGGTTCGTTTGGCCCCCACAGGCGTTGGGCTGCCAGACCGGTAAGCGGTCGGCAGTGACGCAATAGTGGGATTTCGGTCGGTCGGCACCTTCATCCGTGTACGCTACGTGCACTATCCGTGCTGTTACCGTACATCTGTTCGTGCACCGGGGAGAGTGACTTATCCGTTGGAAAGCAGGCGACGCTACATGTCTTTCACGGGTTTCAGGCGGCGCTTGGTCTGGTGCGCATCGGCCTTGTCGCCGGTCACCTTCTCGCCCTTCATGTAATGGCGCTGCCAGCGTTCCTTCATGGCCTTTTCCTCGCCTGTGGCCAGGCGGGCATTGAAGTCTGACCGGCTATTGGTCCACGCCTCGTATTCCTTCACCAGTTCCGGGTTGGTCGTCATCAGCTTGCGTTCCGGCTCGATCGCTTCCAGCTTCTTGTGCTCCATCAGCGTGATGAAGCAGAACGGCTCGCCCTTGCGGAAAATCACTTCGCCGGGCCGCGTCATCGCCCAGTTCATTGTGAACGGGAAGGGCAGCCAGTCTGTCTCCACCAGGCCCGTCAGGGGTGAAATGCCGTCCCTCGGCCAGTTCGGCGCGCCCATCGCCCACAGGCCCCAGCCCGGCGGCGTGCGGAACAGGTGGCCGGTATGGAATGTGACGATGCCGCGCATGAAATGGCTGTCGGCAAAGCTCGCAATCGCGGCCGGGTCGCCCGTGGTGAAGAACGCGATATCCTCCTTGGCCGGGCCGCCATTCCACACGATCTTGATGTCCATCGGGCACAGGATTTCCCAGCCGGTGGAATTCGCCATGGTCAG
>JAVJOM010000002.1:0-51775 GCA_040216775.1 Hyphomonas sp. | reverse complement strand
CGCGCTACAGGCCGCCGAGCCAGTCGAGCAGCAGGGCGTTGACCTCGTCGGGGCGCTCCTGCTGGGTCCAGTGACCGCAACCTTCCAGCAAGGTCGCGCCGCGCAGGTCGGACAGGTTTTCCTTCATCGCCGCCAGCATGTCGCCGGGTGACATCTTCAACACAAGGTCTTTCGTGCCGCCGATATAGAGCGAGGGCTGGGCAATACTCATCGGCGCGGAATGGCCCGTGAGGAAGGCATGGTCGCGATGCCAGTTGCGATAGCGGTTAAGCGGACCGCGAAAGCCGGACTGGCGGAACTGGGCGTCATAATAGGCGACATCGTCAGCCGACAGCCATCGCAGCGGCATGGGCGGTTCCGGCAGGCGGTGCAGCAGCGTGTCGCCATGCTTCTTGTCGGTGGGCCATATGCCCTCCGGCGCATCACCGGATATCGCATAGTAGAACTTGCGGATCGTTTCAGCCGGGTCGTTTTCGAGTTCGGCTTCGGGCGGGCCCTGATCCTGGAAATAGACCTGATAGAAGAACAGGCCGCGATCAGTGAAGAAGGCGCGCACCGCGTCGATGAATACGATTTCGTTTGGCGGAATATACGGCACGGACAGGCCGGCCACCGCGCGGAACGTGTCCGCGTGGAGCCGGGCCGTGTTCCAGGCAATCGGCGACCCCCAGTCATGGCCGATCACGACGGCCTGCTCACCGGGCGACAGGGCATGGGCGAGACCGGCAATATCGCCGGTCAGGCTTTCCATGTCATAGGCCTCAACCGCCTCAGGCCGGTCCGAGCCGCCATAGCCGCGCACATCCGGTGCGGCCACGCGGTAGCCCGCCTCCGACAGCGCCTTGATTTGATGACGCCAGGAATACCAGCTTTCCGGAAAGCCATGCACGAGGATGACCAGCGGGCCATCGCCCGCTGTCGCCACGCGCAACCGGATGCCGTTTGTCTCGACAAGCTGAAGGTCTGGCGCCATGGCGGCTTAGTCCTTGCCGCCAATCCAGGTGAATTCCGGATCATCCCACCAAGGGAAGAAGTTCGGCATGCCGTCAGACACTTTCACCGGATAGACCGGCTGGCGCTTCTCCAGGAAGCTCATGACGCCTTCCTTGGCGTCCGGTGTCTTGCCGCGCGAATAGATGGCGGCGGAATCGACAATGTGCGCCTCCATAGGGTGGCTGGCGCCCAGCATGCGCCACATCATCTGGCGCGTCAGCGAGGTGGAAACAGCCGCCGTATTGTCGGCAATCTCGCGGGCCATGGCCTTGGCCACGTCCAGCAATTCGGCTTGCGGATGCACCGACAGGACAAGTCCGCCTGACAAGGCTTCAGAGGCAGGGAAGACACGGCCCGAATAGCACCAGGCCAGTGCCTGCTGGATGCCGACAAGGCGCGGCAGGAACCAGCTGGAGGCCGCTTCCGGGTTGATGCCCCGGCGGTTGAACACAAAGCCGAAGCGCGCATTGTCCGATGCAATGCGGATATCCATTGGCAGCTGCATCGTCACCCCGATGCCGACAGCCGCGCCATTAATGGCACCGATCACGGGCTTGAGGCTGTCAAAGATGCGCAGGGTGACACGGCCGCCGCCGTCACGCTGGATGTCGACATCGGCCGAACGGCCTTCTTCGCCGGTCTCAGCGCGGGCATCATAGTCGAACGTCTTGGCGCCTTCCGACAGGTCTGCCCCGGCACAGAAGGCGCGGTCACCCGCGCCTGTCACGATCACGGCGCGCACGCTGTCATCGGCGTCGGTAATGTCGAACGCCTCAATCATCTCGTACATCATCTTGCCAGTAAAGGCGTTCATCTTTTCGGGGCGGTTGAGCGTCAGGATGGCAACGCCATCCTCGATATCCAGGATAATCTGCTCAAACTTTTTGGGCTGTGCCATCATGTGTCTCCCTTGGGGCAATTGTTGGCCCCACACTGCCTGCCGGGCCGCAGAGGTCAAGCGCGTCGCAGGGTAAACCAGCGCCCGGCTTGACCGTCCGGCGATTTCGCCCTGATAGTTGCGCCAATTCCCATCAGAACAGGGCCCTCAGATGAAATTTTCCCGACTCCTCCTTGGCGCAGCCGCGATGGCCGCAAGCACCGTCGCGCATGCTGACCCGCTCTACGTGAAGGCTGGCGCGTTGATTGATCCGGCCACAGGCAAGGTGTCGAAAGACGTCGCACTCGTCATTGATGAGGGGAAGGTCATCGCCGCTGGCACACAGCGGGCAACGAAAGTGCCCAAGGGCGCGACCGTGATCGACCTGGGCAGTGAGACCATCATGCCAGGTTTCATCGACATGCACACACACCTCACCGGCGATGCTGATGACGGCGCTTATGAATCGCTCGGCTATTCAGACGAGCGTGTCGCCATTACCGGCGTCAAGAATGCGCGGCTGACCCTGCTGGCCGGCTTCACCACGGTGCGGGATGTCGGCGCCAGCAGCTATAGCGACATCGCACTGCGCGATGCGATCAATGAGGGCGACGTGCCCGGCCCGCGCATGTTCGTGTCTGGTCCGCCAGTTGGTATCAGCGGCGGGCACTGCTCTGACAACAATCTCCTGCCTGCTGAATACGCCCTGACAGGCGAAGGTGTGGCCAATGGCCCGTGGGAAATGCGCGCCAAGGTGCGCCAGAACATCAAATATGGTGTCGACCTGATCAAGACCTGCTCGACCGGCGGCGTATTCTCGAAAGGCACCAGCCTCGGGGCAGCGCAGGGAACGCTGGAAGAACTGACTGCGGTGGTTGAAGAGGCACACGCGCGCGGCCTGAAAGTCGCCAGCCACGCCCACGGCACGGTCGGCATCCGCAACGCCATCCTGGCAGGCGTCGATACGGTCGAACATGCGAGCATCCTCGACGACGAGACAATCGCACTCGCCAAGGAGCGCGGCGTGTTCCTTTCGATGGATATTTACAACACTGAATACACGCTGGCCGAAGGCGAGAAGAATGGTGTGCTGCCGGAATCCATCGAGAAGGAAAAATCCATCTCCAAGATCCAGCGCGCCAGCTTCACCGCTGCCAACAAGGCCGGCGCAAAAATGGTGTTCGGTTCTGACTCCGGCGTGTATCCGCATGGCGACAACCCGAACCAGTTCTCGCGCATGGTCCAGTTCGGCATGACGCCGATACAGTCCATTACCGCAGCCACGGCAACCGCCGCCGATGCGCTCGGCAAACGGGGCCTGCTCGGTTGCCTTGATGTCGGTTGCGCGGCCGACCTTGTCGCCGTCACAGGTGATCCGCTCAAGGACATTTCCGTTCTCGAAAAAGTAGACTTCATTATGAAGGATGGCCACGTCTACAAGCAGGACGGCGTTGAGGCCGTTGGCATCCGCTGATGCTGCCTGACTGGCTGACCAGTATAGACCCCACAACGCTCGCCGCACCGCTCTTCGTGGTGTCGGTGATCTGGGAATGGTGGGCGGTCAAAACCGGCCGGGCCAAGGGGCGCTATGAAACAAAGGACGCCTTTGCGTCGATGAGCATGGGCATCGGCAATGTCGTTGTCAGCACGCTTACCGGTTTTGCCACGCTCTGGATGATGATGCTGCTCTGGCCCTACCGGGTAGCGACCATTCCGTTTGCGTGGTGGAGCGTGCTCGTCGCGTTCGTGCTGTACGACTTCACCTATTACTGGAAGCACCGGTTCGCCCATCGCATCCGCTGGTTCTGGATGGAACATGTCACCCATCATTCCAGCACGCACTACAACCTCACTACGGCACTACGACAGCCCTGGTTCGGCCCGTTCACCGGGCTGATCCTGGTCGGCACGCCGATGGTGTTCATCGGATTTCATCCTTACGTGATTTTCTTCGTTGGCGGCCTGAACCTGATCTATCAGTTCTGGATCCATACCGAGGCCATCGACCGGATGCCGCGCTGGTTCGAGGCAGTGTTCAACACGCCGAGCCATCACCGCGTTCACCACGCCACCAACCCGCGCTATCTCGACTCCAATTATGCCGGTGTGTTCATCACATGGGACAAGATGTTCGGCAGCTTCGTGCCGGAGCTGACCGAAGACAAGCCGGTCTACGGCATCGTCAAACCGGTCGGCACGTTCAACCCGTTCGTCATTGCCTTCCATGAACTTGGCGGACTTTTGCGCGATTGTGCCAGCGATGGACTTCGCCCTGATCGCTGGGTCCGCCGGGCCATCAATGCACCGGGATGGAGCCCGGATGGCCAGCACAATCGGTCTGTCGAGCTGAAATCGGCCTATGTTGCCGACCATCCCGAACATGCCGGAACGCCGGGCCTGCCCAAGGCCTGACCTTCCCTTGCGTCGCCAGTGGACGCGCGCGGCAGGTCGGCTAAATTCGCCAAAATCATCCGGCCGGCCCCGCAAGAGGCGCCGCCATCCAATGGAGCGAGACGCAAATGCATCCCTTTCATCACGCCAAAGCCCGGCCTGATCACCCTGCCTACACGATGGCGGGCAGTGGCGAAGTTGTCACCTTCCGCCAACTGGACGAACGCTCCAACCAGATCGCCCATGCCCTACGCGAAGCCGGTTGCCAGCCGGGCGACACGATTGCCCTGTTCGCGGAAAACTCGCCCCGCTATTTCGAAGTCTGCTGGGCGGCCCAGCGCTCGGGCCTGTATTTCGTGTGCATCTCGTCACGCCTGACGACACCTGAAGTGCAATACATCATCGAGGATTCCGGCTCGAAACTGCTGATCGCTGACGCGCACAAGGCCGCCGTCGCACAGGATGTGAAGTCGGTCACCAAACTTGACGCCTATTGGTCCATCGACGGTGACATCCCCGGCTTCACAGCGCTCGAAACGCTGCGCAGCAAATTCCCTGTGACGCCGATCCCTGACGAAATGGCCGGCACGGACATGCTCTATTCATCCGGCACCACGGGTCGCCCGAAAGGCATTCGTCCGCCGCTGGAGCGCGGCCTGCCCATCGACGCCGACAATGTGCTCGTACAGATCTGCCGCGGCCTGGCCGGTGTCACTGAAGACTCCGTCTACCTGTCGCCCGCGCCGCTCTATCACGCTGCGCCGCTTCGCTGGAGCATGTCGATGACGAAGCTCGGTGCGTCGCTGGTCATCATGGAAAAATTCGATCCTGAGAAATACCTCCACCTTGTCGAGAAATACCGCGTCACGCATTCCCAGCTCGTGCCCACCATGTTCGTTAAGATGCTGAAACTGCCGCCGGAAGTGCGCGAGAAGTACGACGTCTCCAGCCTGCAATTCGCGATCCACGCTGCCGCGCCCTGCCCGATCCCGGTCAAGCAGCAGATGATCGAATGGTGGGGCCCCATCATCGACGAGTATTACGCCGGCTCAGAAGGCAATGGCATGACGTGGGTCAAGAGCGCAGACTGGATGACCCATAAGGGCACGGTCGGCAAGCCGGTGCACGGCGTGGTCCATATTTGCGACGAACAGGGCAATGAAGTGCCGGTCGGCGAAGAAGGCCAGGTCTATTTCGGCGGCACGGTGCCGCCGACCTATCACAACGACCCGGAGAAAACCAAAGGCGCCCTTCATGCCACACGGCCTGATCTGTCATCCCTCGGCGATGTCGGCAAACTGGACGAGGACGGCTACCTCTACCTGACCGACCGCAAGGCCTTCATGATCATTTCCGGCGGCGTGAACATCTATCCGCAGGAATGCGAGAACATCCTGATCACCCACCCGAAAGTGGCCGACTGCGCCGTCATTGGCGTGCCCGACGAGGAATTCGGCGAAGCGGTGAAGGCCGTGGTCCAGCCAATGCCGGGGCAAGCCCATTCGCCGGAACTCGCCGCCGAACTGATGGCATTCTGCCAGGCCAACCTCTCGAAGATCAAATGCCCGAAAAGCATCGACTTCGACCCTGAATTGCCACGCCACCCGACAGGCAAGCTCTACAAGCGCCTGATCCGTGACAAATACTGGGGCAAATCCCAGAGCCGAATCGTTTGATCAGGCCGCTAAATGAAAACAGCCGCCCCGGAAGGAGCGGCTGTTTGAATACTGACGTCCAGTAAAACCGGATCAGAACATCCAGCTGCCCGGGTTCTCGATGGCCTGGCCAGCGGACAGGGCCTGCATGCCCTTCACGCACCGGACGATGTACCAGATCAGCGCGGCGAGCAGGATGAGCACGCCGATCAGAACGGCTGTCAGCACGACGCCAATCACGCTGTAGAGAAGGCCCTTCCAGAAGATATTGATCTGGTTGTTGTAATGGCTTTCCAGCACAGGGTCGCCCTGGCCTTTGCCGATATAGGCCATGATGACACCGACGATCGGCGTAATGCCGACCACGATACCAACGAGGTAGAGAATATAGATCAGATTCGCGTTGCCCTTGGTGTTCGGGTCAACGGAAATTTGGTTCGGATCAGACATATGGAATCTCCCAATTCAGCCCATTCGCGCAGTATTTGCGAGAATCAGCTCTAGGTCCAGCAAATTGACGCTTGGTAAACCTTGCCGGAATGCCCTCCCCGCGCCAGAACTAGGCCCAGCAAAAACTCTGGAGGAACTCCCTATGGCCAATCCGAAAAAAGTCGCGTTTGCCGACCTTGAATCCCTTGCCGGCACTGAGGTTGGCGTGTCCGACTGGCACACGATCGATCAGGACCGCGTCAACATGTTTGCCGAGGCCACTGGCGACCATCAGTGGATTCACGTCGATGTCGAGCGCGCCACAAAGGCCATGGGCGGCCCCATCGCACACGGCTTCCTGACGCTTTCGCTCCTGCCGATGCTCGGCTCTGAAGTGCTCAACGTCTCCGGCGTGACGCGCGGCATCAATTACGGCTCCGACAAGGTCCGATTCACCAACATGGTGCCCGTCGGCTCCAAGGTTCGCCTGCGCCAGAACTGCAAGTCGGTCACTGAAAAGTCCGGCGGCAAGCAGATGATCGTGGAAAATACCGTCGAGATCGAAGGCCAGGAACGCCCGGCCCTCGTCGCTGAATCGATCACCGTTCTCTACGGCTGATCAACCCGACCAACTGAACGACCTGCCCCTTTTTCGAAGGGCTGATATGGGAAGCCCGGCGGGCTTCCCATTTTTCATTCCCGGCTGATTGGCGTGGGAGCCCGCTGGCGGTCTTGGCCTGACCGCCTATATATAGGGAAACCGACACAGGAGGCCCTCATGTCTGCCACAGGCACCAAGATCCAGCGCACAGACCGCGAATGGCGCGAAGTCCTCACCGACGAGGAGTTCCGCGTCGGGGTCAAGGAAGGCACTGAACGCGCCTTCACCCCCGGCAATTACGAGGGCGAGAAGCGCAAGGGCAACTATCACTGCAAGGGCTGCGATACCGTACTCTGGTCTTCTGCGCACAAATTTGAGAGCGGCACCGGCTGGCCCAGCTACTGGCAGCCTGCGTCCGAAGGCGTGGTCGCCACGAAAACAGATTTCAAGATGATCATCCCGCGCACCGAATGCCACTGCGCCGTCTGCGGCCTGCATCAGGGCCATGTCTTCAAGGACGGCCCGCCGCCCACGGGCGAGCGCTGGTGCATCAATGGTGCGGTGCTGGATTTCCGTCCCGCCGAATAGGTCTGGACAGGCGCACCCCTGCCTGTTCCATTCCGATCCAAACTTGATCCAAAATCAAAATGGGAGATGGCCCTATGGGCCTTTCATATCTTCTTGCCAGCGCAGCGTCGGCTGCCCTTCTCACCGGATGCACAATGACTGACAAAACGCTTGCCGAAACGGCTGTTCCCGCTGCGGCTGAACCCGCTGTCGCTGCCACACTTACGCCACCCCTTGCCCCCCGCATCGACCATGAGATCACGCAGGTGAACCGCACCCGCAACGACCCCTACAACTGGATGAAGGATGACAACTGGCAGGAAGTGATGCGCGACCCGACCGTTCTGCGCGCCGACATTCGCACCTATCTGGAAGCGGAGAACGCCTACACAAAGGCCGTTCTTGAAGAGCCGACAACTGCCTTGCGCGATGAGTTGTTTCAGGAAATGCGCGGCCGCATCAAGGAAGATGACAGCACCGTTCCGGAAATCGACGGGCCATGGGCCTATTACACGCGCTACCGTCAGGGCGGCGAATATCCGATCATCGCACGTCGCCCGGCGGCAGACGCCTTCAATCCTGAAGCCACTGAAACCATCCTTCTGGACGGTGACGCGATGGGCAAGGACAAGGACTATTTCTCGTTCGGCGGCATCGATACCAGCCCGGACCACAAGCTGGTGGCCTATTCGGTCGATACGCAGGGCAGCGAATTCTACAAAATCCACATTCAGGACATCGAAACCGGCGCCGAAACCGCTGCCGTGATCGACAATGCCTATGGCAGCTTTGAATGGTCGGCCAATGGACAGGCCATCGTCTGGGTCCATCGCGACGAGAATGCGCGGCCAGACGCCGTCTACCAGCGCAACCTCGCCACCGGCGAAGACACGCTGCTCTATGAAGAGAAAGACCCCGGCTTCTTCGTCGGCATCGACAAGAGTGCCAGCGAAGAGGTGATCTTCATCAATGCCTCCGGCCACACGACATCCGAAATCCATTGGTTCAAGGCCAATGAGCTGGACCCGACCCTCCACACGGTCGCGCCGCGCCAGACTGACAATGAATATTCCGTCGTCCACTGGGATGGCCAGTTCTACATCTCGACCAATCTTGATGGCGCGGTCGACTTCAAGATCATGAAGGCGCCAATGGACGCGACGTCCCGCGACCAGTGGGAAGAAGTCATCCCGCACCGCCCCGGCACGCTGCTGCTCGGCATGCAGCCGCAGAAAGACTTTCTAGCCCGCATGGAGCGTGAGAACGGCCTGCCCCGCATCGTCGTACGCGCCCGCGCCGATGGTGCAGAGCATGCGATCAGCTTTGACGAGGCGGCCTACGATCTCGGCCTCGACAGCGGCTATGACTTCAACACGCCGATCCTGCGCTTTGACTATGCCTCGCCCACAACGCCGGACCAGGTCATCGACTATGATCTCACCACGCGTGAACGCATCCTGCGCAAGACGCGCGAAGTGCCGTCCGGCCATAATCCGGATGACTATGTCTCCGAGCGCATGATGGCCCCGTCATGGGATGGCGAGATGGTGCCCGTCACCGTGCTGCGCCGAAAGGACACGCCGGTCGACGGGTCTGCCCCCCTGCTGCTCTACGGCTATGGCTCCTATGGCATCACCATCCCGGCAGACTTCCGCACCGGCCGCCTCAGCCTGGTTGACCGCGGCTTTGTCTATGCCATCGTCCACCCGCGCGGTTCGATGGCCAAGGGTTACCAATGGTATCTCGATGGCAAGCTCGAAAAGAAGACTAATACGTTCAAGGACTATATTGCCGCAGGTCACTTCCTGGTGGATCAGGGCTATTCGTCCAGGGGCAAGCTGGTCGGCCATGGTGGGTCTGCAGGCGGCCTGTTGATGGGCGCTGCCGCGAACATGGATCCTGAACTCTTTGCCGGCATCATCGCCGCCGTGCCGTTCGTCGACGTCGTCAACACGATGTCGGACGATACGCTGCCGTTGACGCCGCCGGAATGGCCCGAATGGGGCAACCCGCTGACCAGCGAAACCGACTATGACACGATCGCGGCTTACAGCCCGTATGACAACGTCACCGAACAGGCCTACCCGGCCATGCTGATCACCGGCGGCCTGTCCGATCCGCGCGTCACCTATTGGGAGCCGAGCAAATGGGCAGCACGCCTGCGCCATGATGCCCCGGACGGCGGCCCCTACTTCCTGCGCATCAACATGGAAGCCGGCCATGGCGGCGCCTCGGGCCGTTTCGAAGGCCTGAAAGAAACCGCCGTGGAATACGCCTTTGCCCTCGCCACTGTCGGCAAGACGGAGGAACTGGACCTTTCCGGGGATTAGGCTCCGATCGGCTGAAATTCTTGTGAATTGACCGAACTGGCGGCAGCGTGGCGGCCCCTTGGCGGGGGCGTGACGTACCGCTGGCGTGGAGGATAGCCATTATTTGCGGTCTTTTGGGTTCATCTGATAATGAAATGCCCAGGAGAAAATCATGTCCTTCAAAGCAGATGCCGCCAAGATCAAACGCTGGCGCGAAGAACGTCACTGGTCGCAGGAACACGTGGCCGATCTCGCCGGGATCGGTCTTCGGACCATCCAGCGTATCGAAAACGGCGAGCCAGCTTCACCAGAATCCCTCAAGGCGCTGGCGGCAGCGTATAATGTTGATGTCATTGCCCTGTCGGTCGATCAGGAGGCTGAAGCCGCGAGGACGGCTGCGCGCCAGGCTGTAAAGTCTCGCGCAGCCGTGCGGCTGTCTTTCTGGATTCACTTTGCCAGCTATATCATCGGGGTTTTCGTATTCATCGGCATCAGCATCAGCGTAGGCGGCGAGACATTCGCGATGAAAGTGCCATTGATCTGGTGGACAGTCGGCATCGTTTCCCATGCCGCGACAGTCTTCATTGTTGAAGTCACTACGCACTATCAAGAGAAGATTGATGCAGCGGGGTAAATTGAGGCAACGCCATCCACGAACACGCTTGCTGTCACTTCAAGCATTCCCACACTGAAATCGCTGTCTGGCGCATCGCGCCACTTTCTGGAAACAGCCCTGAGCCCGGCTCATGTGAGGCCCCAAGGGCCGATACGGAACCAGAGAAAAATGGTCGGAGCGATAGGATTCGAACCTACGACCCCTCGCCCCCCAGGCGAGTGCGCTACCGGGCTGCGCCACGCTCCGACTCTGGCGGCTTGTAGCCAAGCCACCGGCCTTCCGCAATCGCTTATGTGGGTTTAGGCCGCCCGCTTGTCGCGCATGGCGTCGAGGCGGGCCTTCAGGTCGGTCAGGCCGACCAGTGCGCCTTCAAGCCGCTCCTGACGCTCAGGCGCGGTTTCCGACGAAATCTCCGCATTGAACGCCTTGGCAACCGTCTGCTGCAGCTCGCGAGCCGGGCTGCCAACTGTGCCACTGCCCAGTGTCGCAGCGCCGGACAATACGGCCCGGAGGCCCTGATCCGCCAGCAAAGCCTTGGCACCCTTCAGCGTCAGGCCGCGCTCATGCACCAGAATCTGGATCGCCCGCAGTGCATCGATATCCTGCGGACGGAACAGCCGGCGGCCATCGGATCGCTTCACCGGCTTCACATCGCGCGGAAACTTGGATTCCCAATAGCGAAGGACATGCGTCTCCAGCCCCAGTTCTGCGGCTGCCTCACCAATCGAACGAAAGGCCTTGGCTGATTTCTCGACGCGGTTCCGGGTGGCAGTCATATCGCTATCCTTCTTGTGGGTCAGCCCTTGTCGACGCGGGCCTTCAGCATGGGGGATGGGCGAAATGTCACCACGCGGCGCGGCGCGATGACGGCTTCTTCGCCCGTCTTGGGGTTGCGGCCTTCGCGGGCGGATTTTGACCGCACCACGAAATTGCCAAAGCGGGAGAGCTTCACTTCGTCTTCATGCTCCAGCGCGCTGCCGATCATGTCGAGTGTCCGGTCGAGCAAGTCTGAGGATTCCTGACGGGTCACGCCCACTTCGCGGACGATGGCATCAGTCACTTCAGCACGTGTAAGGGTCTGGTTGCTCATGGGGGTCTCTCGCCTTTCGTTAATAGATAGCCAATGAAACTTAACGGATTCCTAGCGAAACCGTCAGCTTAATTCGTTGAGATGTTTCGATTTGTCAGATTCGAGCCCAAAACTGTGGATCAATCTGAGTTCAATGTCTTAAAGGCGGAACAGGCTGGCGCCCCACGAAAAGCCGCCGCCCATTGCTTCGGACAGGATCAGGTCGCCCGGTTTCGCCCGGCCAGATCGAACAGCATGGTTCAGCGCCAGCGGAATCGACGCCGCAGATGTGTTGGCGTGCTCGTCGACTGTGACGACCACCTTCTCCTCGGCGATGCCCATCTTCCTGGCCACGCCGTCCAGAATGCGCTTGTTGGCCTGATGCGGCACGAACCAGTCGATATCGTCGGCGGTCAGGCCCGTCTCGTCGAGCACGGCCTGGATCGCCGACGAGATGTTCGTCACGGCGTGCTTGAACACGCGATTGCCTTCCATCCGCACATGGCCAATCGTGCCGGTGGAGCTGACGCCGCCGTCGACATATAGCAGGTCAGATTTCGTACCGTCGGTACGAATGTGATGCGTGATGATGCCGGCATCGTCCGCGCCATCCCATTCCACCGCCTCGATCACGACCGCGCCGCCGCCATCGCCGAACAGCACAGCCGTGCCCCGGTCAGACCAGTCGAGAATACGCGTGAAGGTTTCCGCGCCGATCACCAGCGCCCGGTTGAACAGGCCCTGCTTCAACATGCTGTCAGCGGTCGCCAGCCCGAACAGGAAACCGGAACATACGGCCTGCACGTCAAAGGCCGCGCTCGGGCCACACCCCAGCTTTGCCTGCACGGCCGTCGCAGTGGCCGGGAACGTCTGGTCAGGCGTCGTCGTCGCCAGCACGATCAGGTCGATGTCTTCCGCCTTCAGTCCCGCCGCCTCAAGGGCGTTTCGGGCTGCAGCGGTCGCAATGTCGGATGTCAGTTCGCCATCTGCCGCCACATGGCGTTTCTTGATGCCCGTGCGTTCGCGAATCCACTCGTCGGACGTGTCGAGCATTGTCGACAATTCCGCATTGGTCAGCACCCTCTCCGGAAGGTATCCGCCTGTGCCGCGAATGAAACTGCGCCGTGCCATCTCGTTCCTTTCCAATCCGGCCTGCCCTATTCGGCAGCCAGGCCGCCTTCCCGTATACGGGACAGGTTCGTGAGTATCTCGTCTCGGTAATGGCTGCTCGCCAGATTGGCCGCCAGCAGGCAAGCCTGCGCGAAGCCGCGCGCATCCGTACCGCCATGGCTTTTCACCGACACGCCACCAAGGCCCAGCAGCACGCCGCCATTCACATTGCTTGGGTCCATATGCGCGCGCAGCTCTTTCAGGCCACTCGACGCAAACACGGCGCCCAGCTTTGTCATCAGGCTGGCCATGAACGCTTCACGCATCCGGTTGCCCAGCATCCGGGCGACGCCTTCGCCTGCTTTCAGCGCCACGTTGCCGGTGAAGCCATCCGTCACCACAACATCGACTGCGCCCTTCGAAATATCGTCGCCCTCGACGAAGCCGCGATAATCAATGTCCAGCTTGGCCGCGCGCAGCCATTCATGCGCCTCGCGCACTTCATCATGGCCTTTCATTTCTTCAGACCCGATGTTCAGGATTCCGATGGTCGGCTTTTCAATGCCCAGCGCCGCGCGGGCATAGGCTTCGCCCATGATCGCAAAGGTCACCAGTTGCGCAGCATCCGCCTCCAGGTTCGCGCCAACGTCCAGCACAACCGTGCGGCCACGCATCGTGGGCCACAACGCCGTCATGGCCGGGCGGTGGACGCCTTCCATCTTGCGCAGGATCAGCATCGAAATCGCCATCAGCGCGCCGGTATTGCCAGCAGACACCGCCGCGCCCGCCTCGCCCGTCTTGACCGCCTCGACGGCGTTCCACATCGACGATCCCTTGCCGCGGCGCAGGGCCTGGCTCGGTTTCATGTCGCTGGTGATGACGCTGTCGGAATGGACCACCTGGCACCGGCCCGCCAGCCCGGGATGGGCGGCGACGAGCGGGTTCAGTGCGGCTTCATCGCCATGCAGCAGAATGCCTATATCGGCGCGGTCAGCCAGCAGGCTTGCCACACCGTCGACCACGACGCCCGGCGCGGCATCACCGCCCATGGCATCAATCGAAAGTATTGTGCCTTTAGCCATTCGGGCCATCCAAATCATTCGGAAACCTGATGTTTCCTGAATGCCGGTATTACGGTGCGTCAGGAGGGTTGGCAACGCCGTGCCTGTGCCCGCTAAGGGGTTTTTGACAGGTCCTGCCAGGCCGGATTCCCCGCCATAATCTCGCTATCCGGCTGCAGTTTCAGGCGATCAGCAAGGCTCATCAAATAGGTCGCCAGTCCCGGCGCCTTGCCTTTTTGTGTGACGCCGTTGCGCTCCAGCACGTCGATGACAGCTGATTCCCTGTCGGCCTCGTCCAAAGCGGTCGATATCGCTTTGCCCAGCCCGTAATGCGCCTCGGCCAGTTTGCGCATTTTCCGCGCGATGGACGAATCGCCGACGCCTTGTTCCCGATAGGCCGCATCGAACCCGTCCAGCACGCGCTCATTCAACGCCGCTGCGAGTTTCGCCGATTCGGTGCCCCCGACGGCGTTGATCCGCCGGATCACCAGTGCCGCATGGAGCGCCACCATCTGGGCGCGTCCCTCGAATGTGTCCGCAACGTCTCCCGCGAGATAGAAATCCGGCGCCAGCGCAGCCTTCATCAGGCCGTCATAGGCCTGCCCGGCCGCTGCCTTGCGCGCCCGCCGCCGCGCCAGCCAGCCGATTGAAAATCCCGTCACCATGTACTCCTGTGTTGCCAAGGGGGGGCTGCAACCGCTAGGTCTTCCGCGAAGCCTTATCAGGAGTTTCTCCATGTCGCGACGTGCGATTTTGGCCATTGGCCTTCTCTCCCTCTCCCTGTCCCTCACGGCGTGCCTCACGCCTTCGCGGGACTTTCACGGTTATGTCTCGGATGACGCCCAGCCGCGCGACATGAAACCGGATGAGGACACGCGCTCTTCGGTGCTCGCCCAGCTTGGCAGCCCGTCGACAGAAAGCCTGTTCGACGACAATACCTGGATCTACATGACCGACATTCAGGAACGCATCGCGTTCATGAAGCCGAAAATCGCCAAGCGTTCAATCACCGCGATCCGCTTTGGTGAAGACGACAAGGTCGATGAAGTGCTGGAATACACCGCCGCAGATGGCGAGGTCATCAATTATGCGGCCCGCGAGACGCCTACCCGTGGCCGCGAGTTGGGCCTATGGGAACAGATCTTCGGTACGGTCGGCGGCGTGCGCCTGCCAAACTCTGACGAAGCGACCCCTGGCAACCCGACCGGGCGCCGCCAGTAACGCTGCCCCCGGCGACAGACAGATAATAAGCCCTGGAACCCCGGTTCCGGGGCTTTTTTCATGACTGCCCTCTCCACACGCATTCCGACGCATAGACGCACTCTATAACTCGTGCCCCTATAATCGATTGGATCAATGGGTCCGATGAGCGTACTCTCGCGCGTAAGGCGAAGATGCCGAAAGAAATCAGCAACGGGAGAGCAATATGGACGGAAATGATATGGCAGCCGGTGGCAAGTGCCCGGTCATGCATGGCGGAATGACCTCAACGGGTCGCACGGTCATGGAATGGTGGCCCAACGCGCTCAACCTCGACATCCTCAGCCAGCACGACACCAAGACCAACCCGATGGGCAAGGGCTTCAATTACCGGGAAGAGCTGAAGAAGCTCGACGTCAAAGCCCTCAAGCAGGACCTCACAGACCTGATGACCGACAGCCAGGACTGGTGGCCGGCCGACTGGGGTCATTATGGCGGTCTGATGATCCGCATGGCGTGGCACGCGGCAGGCTCCTACCGCCTGTTTGACGGTCGCGGCGGCGGCGGCACCGGCAACCAGCGCTTCGCCCCGCTCAATTCTTGGCCGGATAATGGCAACCTCGACAAAGCACGCCGCCTGTTGTGGCCGATCAAGCGGAAATACGGCAACAAGGTCTCTTGGGCCGATCTTTATATCCTCGCGGGCAACGTCGCCTACGAATCCATGGGTTTCAAGACATTCGGCTTTGCGTTCGGCCGTGAAGACATTTGGGAACCTGAAAAGGACGTCTATTGGGGCTCCGAGAAGGAATGGCTCGCTGACAGCGTCCTTCGCTACGCCAATTCCGAAGACCCTGCATCGCTCGAAGCGCCCCTCGGCGCGGTTCACATGGGCCTCATCTACGTCAACCCGCAGGGCCGCGACGGCAAGCCCGACCCGCTCAAGTCCGCCCACGACGTACGCGTCACATTCGCCCGCATGGCCATGAATGACGAGGAAACCGTCGCCCTCACCGCCGGTGGCCACACTGTCGGCAAGGCGCATGGCAACGGCCTCGAATCCAATCTCGGTCCGGCGCCTGAAGCGGCCCCGATCGAGGAACAAGGCTTCGGCTGGATCAACCACAAGACCCGCGGCATCGGCCGTGATGCTGTCACCAGCGGTCTTGAAGGCGCTTGGACCACCCATCCGACCCAATGGGACAATGGCTATTTCGACCTGCTGCTTAACCATGAGTGGGAATTGCAGAAGAGCCCTGCTGGCGCATGGCAGTGGCAACCTGTCTCCATCAAGGAAGAAGACATGCCCGTCGACGTCGAGGATCCGTCGATCCGCAAGATGCCGATCATGACCGACGCCGACATGGCGATGAAGATGGACCCGGACTACCGGAAAATCTCCGAGCGATTCTACAATGATTTCGATTATTTCTCGGATACGTTCGCTCGCGCCTGGTTCAAGCTGACCCACCGCGACATGGGGCCAAAGGCACGCTATTTCGGCCCGGAAGTCCCGCAGGAAGACCTGATCTGGCAAGATCCAGTTCCCGTCGGCAGCACCAGCTATGATGTCGACGCCGTCAAGGCGAAGATCGCGGCCAGCGGCCTCTCGGTCAACGAGATGGTCTCAACCGCCTGGGACAGCGCCCGCACGTATCGCGGGTCTGACATGCGCGGCGGCGCCAATGGTGCCCGCATCCGCCTCGCGCCGCAGAAGGACTGGGAAGGCAACGAGCCGGCCCGTCTGGCAAAAGTCCTGAAAGTCCTCGAAGGGATTGCGGCCGACACGGGCGCCAGCGTTGCGGACGTCATCGTCCTCGCCGGCAATGTCGGTGTTGAACAGGCCATCAAGGCGGCTGGCTTTGACGTCAGAGTTCCGTTTGCTCCGGGTCGCGGCGACGCGACCGCCGAGATGACCGATGCCGGTTCCTTCGATCCGCTGGAGCCCATCAATGACGGCTACCGCAACTGGCAGAAGGCTGACTATGACGTCAGCCCCGAAGAACTGATGCTTGACCGAACACAGCTCCTCGGCCTGACTGCACCAGAGATGACAGTTCTTGTTGGCGGCATGCGTGTCATGGGCACCAATCATGGGGGCACCACGCATGGCGTGTTCACCGACAAGGTCGGCGCCCTGACGAATGACTTCTTCGTCAATGTCACCGATACGGAGAACTACTGGAGACCGTCCGGCAAGGGCGTCTATGAAATCCGCGATCGCAAGACCGATGCGGTGAAGTGGACAGCCACGCGCATGGACCTCGTCTTCGGTTCCAACTCGATTCTCCGCGCCTATTCCGAAGTTTACGCCCAGGATGACAGCAAGGAGAAGTTCGTAGCAGACTTCGTCGCCGCATGGACCAAGGTGATGAACGCGGATCGTTTCGACCTCGCCTGATCTCGCCCAAGGGGCAGGTCTCCGATCCAAAGAAAAGCCCCGGTGCATCTGCACCGGGGCTTTTTGTTTGGGCGTGTATCGCGCGTCTAGTGCGCAGCAAGAACCGCCAGAAGCAGCAAGGCCACGATGTTCGTGATCTTGATCATCGGGTTCACGGCCGGGCCAGCAGTGTCCTTGTAAGGATCACCCACCGTATCGCCGGTCACAGCAGCCTTGTGGGCTTCAGAGCCCTTGCCGCCATGATTGCCGTCTTCGATATACTTCTTGGCATTGTCCCATGCACCGCCGCCCGATGTCATCGAGATGGCCACGAACAGGCCTGTCACGATCACACCCAGCAGCATGGCACCGACAGCCGACAGGGCTGCGCCTGCACCTGCAATCACGAAGATCACGCCAAACAGCACGATCGGTGACAGCACAGGCAGCAGTGACGGAACGATCATTTCCTTGATCGCCGCTTGCGTCAGGATATCCACGGCCCGGCCATAATCAGGCTTCACTTCGCCTTTCATGATGCCTGGCATTTCGCGGAACTGGCGACGCACTTCCTCGACCACCGACTGAGCAGCGCGCCCAACGGCCATCATCGACATGCCGCCGAACAGGAAGGGCAACAAGCCGCCAAACAGAAGTCCAACCACGACGTACGGACTGGAGATCGAGAAGTCGACCACAACATTGTGGAAGAACGTTCCCGGATCGGCCTGTGCGATGAAGTATTTCAGGTCTTCCGAATAGGCCGCAAACAGCACCAGCGCACCGAGGCCCGCCGAACCGATGGCATAGCCCTTGGTCACGGCTTTCGTGGTGTTGCCAACGGCGTCCAGTGCGTCGGTCGTCTGACGCACTTCCGATGGCAGCTCGGCCATTTCCGCGATACCGCCCGCATTGTCCGTCACCGGACCGAACGCATCCAGGGCCACGATGATACCGGCGAGTGCCAGCATGGTCGTCGTGGCAATGGCAATACCGTACAGGCCGGCCAGGTTGAACGTCAGCAGGATGCCCGCCATGATCGTGATCGATGGCAGTGCCGTCGACTCGAGCGAGACAGCCAGGCCCTGGATCACGTTCGTGCCGTGGCCCGATTCAGACGCTTTCGCGATAGAACGCACAGGACGGAACTTGGTTTCCGTGTAATAGGCCGTGATGTAGACAATCAGGCCCGTTACAACCAGCCCCGTCACACCGCAGAAGAACAGGTCGAGACCCGTAATGTCTCCCGCCATGCCAAGCCGCACACCGGCTTCGCTCAGCACGCCGAAGCCTGCAGGCAACACGCTGTGAATGGCGATGGCCAGGCCACCGACAGACAGTACGCCGGTCACGATAAGGCCCTTGTACAGCGCCCACATGACATCCGTGGACCCCTTGCTGAGGCGCACGAAGAACGTGCCGACAATCGAGGTCACGATGCAGACAGCGGCAATTGCCAGTGGCAGCATCATCACGGCTGAAATGTCCGGCGAGCCAGAGAAGTAGATGCCGCCCAGAACCATGGTCGCGACCAGTGTCACGGCATAGGTTTCAAACAGGTCGGCCGCCATGCCGGCACAGTCACCGACATTGTCGCCCACATTGTCGGCGATGGTTGCGGCATTGCGCGGATCATCTTCCGGAATGCCGGCTTCCACCTTGCCTACCATGTCGCCGCCGACATCTGCACCTTTGGTGAAGATACCGCCGCCGAGGCGGGCGAAGATCGAGATTAGCGAGGCACCAAAGCCGAGCGATACGAGCGCATCAATGACGTGCCGCTTCTCGTCGCGAACCGACAGGTCCAGGTCGAGTGGTCCGGTCAGCAGGCCGTAATAAAGAACGATGCCCATCAGCGCGAGGCCAACCACCAGCATGCCGGTAATGGCACCTGACTTGAACGCCAGCGCAAGACCGGCACTGAGGCCGCTCTTGGAGGCTTCGGTCGTGCGCACGTTTGCCCGCACCGACACAAGCATGCCGATAAAGCCGGCAGCGCCCGACAGGACGGCCCCGATGATGAAGCCGAGCGCGGACATCCAGCCGAGCAAAACGAGTAGAATGATGGCAACAACGACACCGACAATGCCGATCGTCCGGTACTGGCGCTTCAGGTAGGCATTCGCGCCCTCCTGAATGGCCAGGGCTATTTCACGCATTCGTTCGTCGCCTGATGGAGCCTTCATGATCGAATTGATCTGAAGATAACCGTACAGAACTGACACAACGCCTGCGGCGAGTGCGAGATAAAACCACATGGGTATTTCCTTCCTTCCCTGAGTCTTCTTGCGGGTCCGGGTTTGTCCCGGATCTCCAAAACCTGGTTATTATGGGTAAATGCCTGCCAGCCCCTCCTGATTGAGGCAACCTGCCTCTCTTGACACGCGAGTCACTGGCGACCCGACTTATCCATGCTCGAACCCAAGGGTTTCGGGCAGGTTAACGCTTCGACCCCGCAGAATCAGCGAAAGGCCTGATCCTTCTGAGATTTTCCCGATTCGGGCGAGTTGTATGCCCTCATCACTCGCCTCATGGGCGATCTGATCCGAAGCCGCCTCCGGGGCGGTAAACAGCACCTGATAGTCATCGCCCCAGGTCGCCAGCTTCAGCATCTCTGCCTCATCGGCTGCGCCACCTGCAAACCGCACCTCGCCAAGGTCAATCTCCAGTCCGACGCCCGACGCCTCGGCCAGCGACCGGGCATCGATCAGCAGCCCGTCCGAGATATCCATCGCGGCATGAGCGTGGCGTGCGATGAAGGCGGCAGTGGCCAGCGGCGGCAGCTCCGGGAGTCGGTAAGCGTCCCGCCACCGCACGCCTCCCACATCATCTCCACCTGCATCCGTACCTTCGGACACATCATCCCACCCCCTTGCGGCTCCGCCAATGCACCCTGTCAGCCACACCGAATCGCCCGGTTTGGCGCTCGTCCGGCGCACCGGGTTGTCTGACAGGCAGCGCCCCGTCAGGGTGAGAGACAGGAACAGCCCCGGAGGATTGGAAACCGTGTCTCCACCAATCAGCTGCGCGCCCCAGGCGCTCAACTCATCCCCCAAAGCGGCTGCAAATGCAGCGATTTCCGTCTCACCGCGCGATTTGGGCCAGCCCAGCGTCAACAGGGCTTCGGCGGGCTCTGCGCCGCTCGCCAACAGGTCCGACACGTTCGCCCGCACCAGCTTGCGTGCCACAGTCTCAATCGGATCGGTGGCCAGGAAGTGCACACCTTCCACCATCGCATCTACAGTGATTGCAACAGGACCCGCCGTTCCAAGCTGCGCCACGTCATCCCGCAATCCCGCTGCGCCCTG
This sequence comes from Hyphomonas sp., assembly GCA_040216775.1. Lineage (GTDB taxonomy): Bacteria > Pseudomonadota > Alphaproteobacteria > Caulobacterales > Hyphomonadaceae > Hyphomonas. The sequence goes on along the minus strand of JAVJOM010000002.1, from coordinate 31,209 downwards.
CCCGGCAGCCAGCGGCGCGAAGTAACGCGCGATCCAGTCCTTTTCCGCCATTCTCAGTCGTCCAATGGGTGCTTTTCACCTGCCAGAACCACGCCCCATATCGGAATACCGGTCCAGTTCTCGGCTGCCACGCTCAGGGGATTTGCGCCCAAAATGGTGAAATCAGCCCGTTTTCCAGCCTCGATGGAACCAATCTCCTCCTCCAGCCCAATCGCCCGTGCTGCATCCAGCGTTATAGATTCCAACGCCTGATACGGCGTCAGCGCCATTGCGCTCTCATAGGCGCCACCCTCCCGCGTCGCCCGCGTGATGTGCACGCTTGCCGCCCGCAGGGGCTCTGGCGGTGCCAGTGGCGCGTCCGAATGCACCGTCACTGCGACACCCGCTTTTTTCAACGCGCCCAGCGGAGATATCCACTGCGACCGCGGGCTGCCCAGCGGGTCGGCATAGGTATCAGCCATGTAGAAAACATAGTGACTGGCGGCGGAAACATTGGCCTTAAGGCGCCCTGCCTCCTCCACCTGTTCCGGTGAAAACAGTCCGCCATGCTCGATGGTGAAAGCGTTGTCGCCACCGTCTTCTCTCAATGTTTTCAGAGCTTTCAACGTCGCGCCCTGCGCCGCATCGCCATTCGAATGGATATTCACGCCAAGGCCTGCATCCCAATAGGGCTGGATCGTCGGGGCAATCTCATCCGGCTGCATCACCCACAGGCCGTCGCTGCCTTTTGACTGCCCGGACAGGTATCCCGGCGGCGAAAGGCGCATTGTCTGGCTGTAGAACGCCCCGTCCGTAAAGAATTTCACACGCGGCAGCACAGGCGCCGCCGCCCCTCGCTTGCCACTGGCCAGGTCCATGACGGCCTGCACACGATCTTGGCCGAAAGTGCGCTGTAGCGCGCGGTACTCAGGCACGAGATAGAGGTTGTAGCCAGCAGACTGGGCATCGCCCCAATTGGTGCGAATGTTCGCATCCTCCAGCTCCCAGCCGAACAGCCCATATCCCATCTCCACCGTCGTCGTAACGCCCGCCTCACGCAGCATCCGGGAAAACCCCTGGAAGCCGGCGCTGACATTCTCCGGTGCCAGCAGCACGTCGCCGAAAGCCCCGAGCACGCTAACAGCAGCATCTTCATAGATCCGGCCGGTCAGTTCGCCGTTGGCGTCCAGATCGACGCCGTGGAACTTGTCGGCCAGAGCCGGCGTGAAGCCCGCCCGCTCAATCGCCGCGCTGTTGAGATAGAAATCATGGCTCGAATAATGCCAGATCACCAGCGACCGCTCAGACGTGATCGCATCCAGATCCGCCCGCGTAATGTCACCATGAACCAGGTTGTGATAGCCATATATCACTGCAGGCTGTCCGGGCGGCATTGAGGCCTCGATCGCCGCAACTTCAGCCAGGAAACCCTCTCGCGTGCCGATACCTGCCCGCATGCCGTTTGGCGTTGCCATCGGCCAGGGCGGTGTCAGGGGCAAATTATATTGCAGCGCCCCCAGCATGACATGGACATGCGGATCAATCAGGCCCGGCACGATCACCTGGGCTTCGAACGTCCGGTCCACGCTCGCTTTCGGGAAGCTTCTCGCCAGTTCCTCAGCCGTTCCGGTGGCGAGGATGCGACCGTTTTTCACTGCAATGGCTGTGGCCACGGCGTCGGGCGCCGTCATCGTCACAACACCCGCAGCCGGATAGATCACCGCGCCTTCACCAGCGCCTGCAACAGGACCGTCTCCGCCTTTGGAACAGGCGACGATCAGCAACAATGCTGCGCTGAGAATGATTTGACGCACGAAAAGCCCTCCAACGATCTGGCCTGCAGCCTGACCGTTTGGGCGAATGATTACAAGCGGCGCTTAGGCGATCTCGCGGCCGATTGCATAGAACCGGTCCCGGCGCTGGCGCCGCAATTCCTGCGGTGACATGCCTTCAAGTTCCTTCAGCGCCGTATCCAGCGCCTTGGCCGCCGCCGCCATAGCCCGCTGCGGGTCGCGATGGGCGCCGCCGATAGGTTCCTTGACCACACCGTCGATCACCTTGGTCTTCAGCAGGTCCGGCGCCGTAATCTTCATGGCTTCCGCCGCATCCCGTGCCTTCGCGGGATCGCGGTACAGAATCGAGGCACAGCCTTCCGGCGAAATCACCGAATAGATCGCATGCTCCATCATCAGCACCTTGTTGGCCGCCGCGATGCCAATAGCGCCGCCAGACATGCCTTCGCCGATGATGAGGGTCACGAAGGGTACGCCCAGCGACAGGCCGCGCTGTGTGCCCCGCGCAATGGCTTCGGCCTGTCCGCGCTCTTCGCCGCCCTTGCCGGGATAAGCGCCAGCCGTATCGGGAAAACTCAGAACTGGCAGGTTGAATTTCTCGGCCATGTCCATCAGGCGCACGGCCTTGCGATAGCCCTCCGGGTGGGCCATGCCGAAATTGTGCTTCAGGCGCTTCTCGGTCGTGCGGCCTTTTTCGTGGCCCAGCAGAACAACGGAACGGCCCTTGAATCGCGCCAGCCCCCCGATGACCGCCTCATCATTGCCGAACAGGCGGTCTCCGGCCAGTTCCTCGAAGTCCTCGAAAATGGTCTCGATATAATCAGACAGGTGCGGCCGGTCCGGATGCCGGGCAACCTGCGTCTTCCGCCAGGCGGAAAGGTCTGAATAGATGTCTTTCAGCTGTTTGGTCGACTTGGCCTTCAGCTTGTTGAGTTCGTCCTTGATGGACGGCCCACCCTTTTGCCCGGAGAGGGCTTCCAACTCGGCAATCTTTGCGTCGAGTTCGGCGATGGGCTTTTCAAAATCGAGATATGTGGTGCTCATGCGTCCGTTTCTATCAATAGAGGCCTGACTCGCCTAGCGCCCATTTCATCAAAGAATTTCCTTGAACATCACCACCGCAGGCAGCGTCAGCACACCCAGCAGGACCGGAAAAACAAAGAACACCAGTGGCAAAGTCAGCTTTGCCGGCAAGGCCATGGCTTTTTCCTCGGCATACAGGATGCGCCGCTGACGCATGTCTGCCGAGAAAACGCGAAGCGTCTGCCCCAGGCTGGTCCCCATCTCCTCTGCCTGGCGCAGCATGGTCGCCAGCGATCCGGCCTCTTCGATTCCCATCCGGTCTGCAAAGCCACGCCAAGCGGATTTACGGGCCCGTCCGGCGCGCAGCTCCAGCGAAAGTGTTCGCATGAAACCGGCAATGATCGGATGGCGCAGTTCAAGTTCCTCACCGACCCGCTGAACCGACGCGTCGAGGCTGAGGCCCGCCTCCACGCAGGCAACCAGCAAGTCCATCATATCGGGGAACCCGGCTGAACATTCCTGCTGTCGGGCCTTGGCACGTTTATCCAGATACATGCCCGGCGCGATCAATCCGATCATGACCAGCATGACCGAGATAATGAGGGGCGTGTTTCCCGGCAGGTGCGACAGGTAAGGCAGCGCCGCCAGTAGCCCGAGCTGTGGGAACACGATGCAGACGAGCCGGGCAAAATAGTAACGCCCGACCGCAGACTTGCCGGAAAAGCCGGCCAACGCAAGGCGCGCCTTGGCGGCGCTGACGCCTTGCTCGTCATCGTCGGGCGCCATCTGGTCGGCCAACCCGGTCACGGCCTTGCCAATGCGGCTCTGGTTACGGGGCTGTTCAGGGTTCGCAGCAGCCGGGCCGCGTCGTTCCAGCCGGCGCTCCACGCTTTCGATGTCGCGGCGACTGCGCAGGAAAGACAGGACACTTGGAAACAGAAGTGCTAGCGCCGCGCCCACCATCAGAAGAGGCGCCCAGATTTCCGGAGAAGAGGACAGGTCAAAATTCACTTTGGCATCCTACATCTTGAAATTGATCATTTTGCGCATGACCAGGTTGCCGATGAACATCCAGACAAACAGGCCAGCAAACCCGTAACGGATGAGCGGATCATGGATCACGTTACCGTAGAATTCCGGACGCGTAAGATGGATCGCCAGCATGACCAGGAAAGGCGCTGCGGTCAGGATCAGGGCCGACATTCGCCCTTCTGACGACGCCGCCTTCACCTTGAGGCGCATTGTCTGGCGTTCGCGGATCGTTGTCGTGTTGGCTTTCAGCAAGTCACACAGGTTACCACCCGTCTTTTCCTGAAGGCGCACGGTTGCGCCGAACAACTCAACGTCGGGATCACCCGACCGCTCGGCCATACGCTGAACAGCGTTGGTAAGCGAAAATCCATAAGAGACTTCATCTGCCGTCATGCCGAATTCTGTACCGATCGGATCGGGCATTTCCCGCGCCACGAGCGAAACAGCGGTTGCGACGGGGTGACCGGCCTCGAGGCTGCGGCAGACAATCTGCAACGCATCGGGCAGCTGGGCTGCCAACTTCTTGCGGCGCTTGCCGGCAACATGCTTCAGCACGAACAGCGGGGTGACGAAAAAGACTGCCAGCGCAATGCCGACTGCGGGCAGCAAACCGCCGACAAAGTGATTGTAGGCAACCGCCGCAACCAACGCACCTGCAGCGGACATCGCTGCCCATCTCAATGGCTGGTAAGGCAAGCCGGAGCGAACGACGAGACGGTTGAATCGCTCGAGGGGCATGGCAAAGTTGCCATCGGCGTCCAGGCCGCGGCTCTTGCGCAGTTCGACCATCGCCTCACTGGTGCTTGCGAACTTGTCCTTGAACTGAAGCCTGCGGTTCACGATACGCTGGGTCTGCGCCTGAGTAACGAGTTCCGTCGTCGCCTGAATGACGAAAAAGAATGCGCCTGCCGCCATGATCGCGCAGATCACGAGGAACATGCTGTAACCGGATATGTCTGGCAGGCCGAACACGCTGCGCCCCTCTAGAACACGGTCGCGGGATCGAACATGCCAGCAGGCATATGAACGCCGCGCCGTTCCATCTCGTCGAGAAATTTCGGTCGCAGACCGGTGGCGACGAACTTGCCGATTACCTTGCCGTCTTCAGACGTGCCTGTCCGCTCGAACTTGAAGATTTCCTGTATTTGGATGACCGAGCCTTCCATGCCGGTAATCTCGGCAATTGACATCACCTTGCGCGAGCCATCTGACAGGCGCGATGCCTGAACGATGAAGTTCACGGCAGATGCGATCTGACCCCGAATGGCCTCTTCGGAAATCTTCATGCCGCCCATCATCACCATCTGTTCAAGACGCGTGATGGCATCGCGGGGGTTGTTGGCGTGAATGGTGGCCATCGAGCCTTCGTGACCGGTATTCATGGCCTGAAGCATATCGAACGCCTCTTCGCCGCGAACCTCGCCCAGGATAACCCGGTCAGGACGCATCCGCAGGGCGTTCTTGACGAGTTCACGCTGGCGAATTTCGCCTTTGCCTTCAATGTTCGGTGGGCGTGTTTCCATGCGGGCGACATGCGGCTGCTGCAGCTGGAGTTCGGCAGCGTCCTCAATCGTGATCATGCGCTCTTTCGGGCTGATCGCGGATGACAGCGCATTCAGCAGGGTCGTCTTGCCCGAACCGGTACCGCCGGAAATGACTGTAGACGCCTTGCATTTGACCGCACCAAGAATGAATTCCGCGACCGGGCCGGGAATGGCCCCGAAGCCAACCAGCTTGTCCATTGTCAGCGGCGACTTGGAAAATTTACGGATCGAGACGAGCGGGCCATCAATCGCAATGGGTGCGATGGCGGCGTTTACACGGCTGCCGTCGAGCAGACGCGCATCGACCAAGGGCTGGCTCTCGTCAACGCGGCGACCCACCGCTGAAACGATGCGCTGCACGATGCGCAGCAGGTGATCATTGTCGGCGAACCGGACGGGCGCCAGCTGAAGCTCGCCATGACGTTCGATATAGACCTGATTGTATCCGTTGATCAGGATATCCGCGATGGAGTCGTCCTTCAGCAAGGGTTCGATAGGCCCAAGACCTGTCATCTCGTCCATGACAGCATCGGCGAACGACATCTCTTCGGCGGAGGAAAGCGCCATTTCTTCCTTGCGGATGATTTCCGAAATGATCCCGCGAACACGCTGGCGCATCGTGCCGTCGTCCAGCTTGTCCAGCGCCGAAAGGTCGAGTTCGTCGATCAGTTTTGCATGCACCCGCAGCTTGGCGTCCAGCAAGTCGAACGCCTTGGTCTCGTCCTTGCTTTTCGCGGCGGCCTGCACGGGTGCCGCTTTGGCCTCGTCAGCTTTCGCCACTGGCACAACGACCGGTGACGCTGCCGCCGTATTTGATCCGAACCGGCTCATGTCGCACGCTTCCGGGATTGCGGTTGCGCCCCGGCGGCCACTGCCTCATCCGGCTGGAGACGCTCGACGAATTGCTGAACGTCCAGAACGAGTTGGCTCTTCGGTTTCACATCGGCAATCGGCTTGCCGAGATTGACCGCCGTGCGGGCGGCGTCCCAGTCAGAGGCGATCGTCGTGTGAATCTCACGCTCAATGGCCTGCTCCGCCTTGTCGACCGCAAACTCGGCCCGGAAGCGCTTTTTTGGAAACATGCGGTTGAGCACGAGTTTGGACTTTCCCCGGTCCCCGCGCAGCAGGTCGGTTTCGCGGCACATGTCGGCAGCAGCATGGAGGCTGGGCACGGTCAATTCGCTGATGATGATCGCCTCATCTACGGCGCTCAGGATCGGCTTGGTCCACGGCATCATGTGCCGGGGCATATCGACCAGCACATATTCGAACGTACTACACGCGACATCCAGCAGTCGCAGCATGGCAGGCTCGCTGGCCAGCAGGTCAGCATCGGGATTGCGCGGGGCCGCGATCAGTGAAACGCCGTCTGCATGCTCCCAGCACCACGCTGCCAGCAATCTTTGGTCAAGCCGTTCAGGCGCATCTGCGAGAGCGTAGAGATCCAGCTTCGGCACCGCCTCAAGGAAAGAGGTTGTCATGCCGTCAGACACATTCAGGTCAACCAGGCAGACCTTTCCCGGGCCAACCTTGCGGGCCAGAGCAAAGGCGCTCTCAATCGCAAGAGTCGAGACACCTGCGCCACCAACTGCGCCGCGGAATGCCCAGCATTTTGATGTCGCGCCAGACCCCTTGACCGATTGCGTCTCACGCAATTGTTCTGCCGCATCAATCACTTCCTCGATTCCAGCCGAAGCAGGCACGATATCGGAAGCCTCCAGCTTCATCAGAGCCCTGACCATATGCCCCGGTAACTGGTCGGAGACGACGATTACCGCCGTATTGGGGCGCTCGACAGCCAGGGTCAGGATCATCTGGTCATATCCGTCAACACCCTGTTCAACGAGTACGAGCCCGCCACCATGACGCAAAACGATTTCGGACGCCGACAACCCGGAAAGATCGGAAAATTCCGCGCAACATGCTTTCAACTCAGCCATACGTTCAGGGCCCGCCAGAACGGCAAGCGACGGGATGATCCGGTTCGAAGGCGGCGGGGCCGGTTCAGGCTTTGGGACAGGTTCAAACATATCAGCTACCGGTTCCGCTCGCAGAGGCCTGACGCAGTTCTTTCGGCTTACCCTCGTTCAACGCTTTCACAGCGTTCGCGGCGCGTACGCCCGACGTCGACTCAATCTGTCGCGAGTTCGGCAGGTTCACATCGCGCACCGACTGTGCCGCGATATTCTGCTCGGTGGCCGCGCCCAGCAGGTACACGTCCTGATGGTCATGGCTCGCGCAAGCTGTCAGCAGCGAGAGGGTGGCGATAGCGCCAGCGATCCTGGTGTGTTTGCTCATTTCGTGGCCTCCCTAATTTGCCAGTGGAACGATTGCCGTCTGGTCCAGCAGGAACAGTTCGGCTTCGGTTGGTTCAGCGAAGGCATCAAGCGGCGACCCCAGCCTGTCCGGGTGCGACGCCGGCTGAACGAGACGCGGCGTCACAATGATGACCAGCTCGCTTTCATTCTTCTGATACCGCTTCGACGAGAACAGTTGACCCAAGACCGGCACGTTGCCGATCCACGGCGTTTGACGCACATCGTTGGAATAGTCGTTCTGCAACAGGCCAGCGATCGCGAATGACTGGCCATCATGCAGTTCGATCGTTGTGTCAGCCCGGCGCACGGAAATACCGGGAATTTCGATTCCGGCCGACCGTATGCCATTGGCGCGGTCCAGCGCCGACACTTCAGGCCGCACGCGCAGGTTCACCAGTCCATCGCCCAGAACGGTCGGCGTGAAATCCAGGCTTACGCCAAACTTCTTGAACTCGACCGATATCTGGTTGTCCTTGGTGGCCACCGGAATCGGATACTCGCCGCCCGCAAGGAAGCTTGCGGTGTCACCGGACAAAGCAACCAGGTTTGGTTCAGCCAGCGTACGGATGACGCCCTTCTGCTCAAGCGCCCGCAAGGTGATGTCGACATTCTCGCCGCCGACATTGGTGAACAGGGCAATCGTTTTCTCGGCAATGCCGGACACTGTTCCACTTTCGGTCACGCCGACCACATCTCTGGCATCGAACGAGTTACCGAATCCGATTTCCTTCACCGCGCTTCGGCTGGCCTCAACAAAGCGCACTTCGAGCAAGACCTGCTGGTTCTGCCCGACAGACATGCCATTTGCCACTCCGCCTGGCACATGCCGTTCGGCCAGTTGCAACGCCATGTCGGCGGCCGCCGCGGTTGTCAGCTTGCCATCCAGGAAGACGCCGTCATGCACGGCGTAGACATTTATGTCCTCGCCAGGCAGCAGGTTCTTCAGGTCGGTCCGGAGTTCATCGAGACCCAGTTCGACTTCAACGTCGATAAGTTCGGCGATTTCACCGGCCGCATTGTAAATCAGCACCGTGGTGGTGCCTGGCAGCTTGCCACGCAGAAAGAAGGAGCGGTTCGACGTGGCCATGGCATCGGCGATTTCGGGATCGGCAACAACCAGTGTCGCAAACTTGAGTTCGGCTTCAACGACCGTCGAACGGCCCTTCTCAAGCACGAGCACTGTCGCACCATCCGGTGCGCTGCGTTGGGTCCACGCCCCGGCTGATGGCGCCGCCAGGGCGATCGCCGCGAGACAGGCTGTCAGGAGTTTCTGAAAGTTTTTCATTTGCTGGCACCTCCGGCCGGAGCTTTTTCCCTGGCCACCGGAGTGGTCACTTCCGTTTCCGCATCGCCGTTGATCACGCGAACACGCGTCATCGATGGCGTCCGCGCCACACGTGGCCGCGAAATGACACGTACCGGCTCCGGCGACTTACGGATTTCGGCAACAAGGTCAGCTTCTTCGCGGCGACCGATCAGGGTCAGGCCCAGCGCGCCGCGCTGGCTCGCAGCGCTCAATGCAAGCGCATCATCGGGTGTCACTTCCAGCGTGACGGTGCTGGACGGGCGGGCGCCTTCGAGGCCAGCCTCAAATGTCTGGTCGATCGCGAGCACATTCACGTTTTTCAGCACAGACCGGGCAATCACATCGCCCGATGCGCGCTCACCATCACGGACAGAGGCACGACCGCTCTCCACGATTGAAACAAATTCATTCACGTCTACGCGGTCTCCGGGCAGCACAAAGCCAGCCACGCCGGTATCATTGCCGACAACAACCGATATGGCGCGCATGCCCGGCGTGATAGCCGCAGCAAGCGTCAGCACCGATCCGGTTTCATCAAGCTTTGTACGCATCAACGGCTCGCCCGGAACGATCAAACCACGCGCATAGGCTGTGGCAGCAAGTTCATCGAAACTGCGCAGGGCATCGGCAGGAATGGCGTCAGCAGGCCATGGGGCAGATGTCAGTGCCGAGCGATCAATCAGGTCGCCGGTTTCGATGACCGACGTTGCGACGAGCACGGACGACATCTCGACAGCTGGCATAAGACTTGCTGCTGATGCATCAGACGTGTTCGACGTCATGTAGTTGCGGCCAAGAAAGACCGCACCTGCGCCCAGTAACAGCGATAGCCCGAGACTTATCAGGGTTGTTGGCTTCATCGTCGGATACCCTCTTGCCCATGACCGAAACTTGGTCAGATTGGGACACTAGAGTGCAGGCGATAAAGTCTGTTGAAGAGCGCCGTCCAAATCTTGGATAGCGCCCGAACGCCCTGTTAACCAAAACCTAAGCTGTATTAAGCGTTGTTGAATCATGCCCTTGCGGGCAGTTCATCGCCCTTTTCATCGGGATTTCTGCGCGATTGTCTTAGCTATGCAGGAAGCAGGGTTCAGCGCCGGGCACCAGGATTGCGGCCGTTAAACGCCCTCCGTACACTGCCCCCGTGTCCAGGTTGATCCTGCGCCCATCGGCCGCCACATCCGGCTTCCAGTCCATTGTCGGCGTATGCCCGTGAACCACGGTCTGTCCGATCAAGGCCGGCGCAGTCCAGCAGCGTGTATCGAAAAACTCCCGGCGCCTCGTCCACATCCGAACCCGCTCGCCGCATTCGGGGAATGCATCGGGATCGACGCCGCCATGGACAAAGACAAGTCCCTGCGCTTCGTCCCTGTGGATCGTGGGCAAGGCGTGGAGCCAGTCGAGATGATCGTCGGGCGGCCCGTCCAGTCCGCGCTGGCGATAACTCTCCATTGTCTCCTCACCGCCCCATTTCAGCCAGTTCGCATGCGCGTCAGTATCGTCGAGCCTGAGCGCCGCGATCATCATCTGTTCGTGATTTCCCCGGATGGTCACACAGCGCGGCCCCATGCGTGCTTCCATGTCGATCAGGTGATCGACAACCCCGCAGGAATCCTGGCCCCGGTCAATCAGGTCACCAAGGTGCACCAGCGTGATGTCCGCGCCTTCCAGTTCATGGTCGGCGTGAAACCGCACTTGATCATGCAATTCCTTCAGGCGGTCGAGTTCGCCGTGGATGTCACCAATTGCGGCATAAACAGTTTGGGTCATGCGTCTCACCTAGGGGCAGACTCTGTGCAGAAAAAGGCCGCCGGGTGAAAAGGGCTCAGGGCTCGGCACGCCAATGTTCGGGCCGCAACCCCATGCCGACAGCGCGGGCGGTCAAACCGCGCAACGGTGGAAACACGTTCAGGACCTTCAGGAAAAACGGTGCCTTTATGGCGGCCGCGCCCTGGATGGCAGGAACAAGCACCCGGTTTTGGGCCGCGATTTGGGCGCTTTGAGCGATACGTGCCGGAAATGCACGCCGTTTCTGAACACTGGCCAGCACATCATCAGAGGCCGTGCCCATGCGCAGTGAGGGCGCGAGGATCCGCGCCGCTGCGGCGGCGTCCTGGACCGCCAGATTGATACCGACACCCCCGATAGGGGACATCGCATGCGCGGCATCGCCGATACACAAAAGGCCGGTCCGCCACCAAGTCTCCAGCCTGTTCACTTCAACAGTCAGCAATTTGACGTCATCCCAGCTCGCAATGGAATCGGTCGCATGTGCCAGGCTGGGCGCCAGTCGCCCCACGCGCGCCCGAAAGGCTTCAATGCCCTCGGCCCGGATCGTCTCGGCGGCACCCTTCGGAAACGGCAGCGCGCATTGCCAATAATCACCGCGATTTATCAGCACCAGAAACCCGTCCGCACCCGCGCGACCGAGGGATTCCGCGGACCCGTCAGGCGTGCGCGGCAGGCGCATCCAGAAAACATCAATGGGCGCACCAAGGTCTTTGACCCTCAGCCCCGACTGGTCACGCAGCCGTGACCCGCGTCCATCAGCAGCGACCGTCAACACGCTTCGCACCTCCAGCGGACCATCCTCTGTATGCCCCCGCAGTCCCACGACAGTTCCGTTTTCTTCAATCAGCTCATCTGCTTCTGCAGACATGAAAAGCCGGAAGTTTGGCAATTCCCGCGCGGTATCGGCAACGAAATCGAGCAGATCCCATTGAGGCATCATGGCGATAAACTTGCTGTGCACAGGAAGCCGCGTGAAATCGGCAACGGCAAAGGATCGATTGTCGATGCTGACCGAAATCCGCTCGGTCTTCTGGTACGGACGCGTCATCAGGCCATCCAGCAGACCAAGCTCATGGAACAGTTCCAGCGTCGAAGGGTGCACCGTGTCACCCCGAAAATCGCGGAGGAAATCAGCATGCTTCTCCAGCACGATGACATCGACACCGGCCCGCGCGAGCAGATACCCCATCATCAGTCCCGCCGGGCCGCCGCCCGCGATGCAACACAGGCTTGTCAGTGCGTTCATGACTCGCTCCCTCATCCTGATCGCAGCCTAGCATGAATTTACGGGCTCAGTGCGATCAGTCCTCTGTGGACAGGACGCCGGCAAACAGGTTCGCATCGACATTACCCCCCGTCACAACCACACCTACTCGCCCCCCTCGCCACCCCTCTGGCACCCCCTTCAGCACACCGGCCAGCGCCGCTGCCCCACCCGGTTCGGCGACGATTTTCAGGTGCCGGAAAGCGTGCCGCATCGCGCTGCGCACCTCCGCATCGCTCACGGTCAGACCACCCGTCAGAAGGCGCTTGCCGAGCGGGAATGTCAGGTCCCCCGGCTTCGGCGTCAGGATGGCATCGCAAAATGACCGCGTGCCTGGTGCATTCGCAACGATCTCGCCAACCGCCAGTGATCGCGCCCAATCATCGTGCCCTTCAGGTTCCGCCGCCCAGATTTGCGTCTTGGTCGATAGGCGCTCAAACGCCAGCGCAACGCCCGAGATAAGTCCGCCGCCACCAGCGCAACAGACCAGGTAATCCAGGGGTTTTCCTATCGCCGCGGCCTGCCGCGCAAACTCAAGGCCCAGCGTTCCCTGACCGGCTATAATGTCCGCATCGTCAAAGCTTGGCACCACTATGGCTCCGCGCTTCGCAGCCAATTCAGCGGAGATCGCTTCACGGCTTTCAGAATTACGATCGTAGAGGCGGACTTCACCGCCATCGGCCAACACGCCGTCCACCTTCACCTGCGGCGCATCCGACGGCATCACAATCAGCGCCGGCATGCCGAGCAAGCGCGCCGCGCGTGCGACGCCTTGTGCATGATTGCCGGACGAAAATGCGACCACGCCAGCCGCACGATCCCGCGCGGGGATCTGCGCCAGCCTGTTGATTGCGCCACGTATCTTGAAACTGCCGGTCACCTGCAGGCACTCAGCCTTCACGAGCACTTCCGCGCCCGCTGCAGCGTCCAGCGCCGGATGTGTCAGGACAGGTGTTTCGCGCGCAACGCCCGCAACCCGCCCCTCAGCGGCGAGGACATCATCAAAATCAGGCAGTTTGAATGGCTGGCTCATGGACACAGCCCTAGCCTGTCCCGAGCCTGCCTTCAAACCCGTTGCCCCTGTTATTTGGTCAGGCGAAGTTCCCGCGCTGCAATAGCCGAAAATGTCTTGTCCAACTGGGCAGAGGTGATGTTGAACGTGCGGTCGGGATCGTCCGCACAGTCGCCGAGCAGCTTGATCGCTGAACCGTCCGAAATATCCACCGCGATCGTGTATAACTCGATCCCGTAATCCTCACGAATGGCCTTGCAGGAATCCAGCGTCAGGCCGTCAAGGCTATCACCGTCGAGGCTTTTCACGCCCTTGGCTTTCCAGCATTTGCCCGCAGCCCCACGGTCTCCGGATTCGTTACAGCCATAATATCCTTCAAAGTGATAAGGCGCTTCGTTCTTGCCGTCCGTCAGCAGGATCATAATCTTGCGAACGCTGGCGTCCTTGAACGGTTTCGGCTCCTGATCGCCGGTCGTCCCGAAGAAACTGGACCATGTTGAACGTGGAGACAGTGCGCGCAATCCCCACATCAGGCCGATATCAGCCTGCGTGCCGCCCTGCACCGGATACATGTGATCCAGTTTCTCGAGGATTTGCCCCCGGTCGCCCGAAAGTCCAAGCATTGCGGTGGGACAGTTCATGTTTGGTCCGGATACGGGCTTGTAACTCGACCACGGGAAAATATCCTGCTGCCAGGCACATGCCTTTCCGCCATCGGCAAAGTAACCGAATTCTGTCGGGTCAGAGACGCACGCCTGAGAGATGACGCTGAGGGGCTTCTTGTAGCCCGTCGCACATAACTGCGTCTCGTTCATGTAGACGTTGCGAAGCCCGTCATAACCTGCCTGGTTGCTGTTTTGGGTACACTTCAACAAGCGGTGGCCTGGGATGACCAGCGAGGCGTTCTGAACCGGCGGTGCCAGATCAAAGATCGATCCCTGAGGACCCGGCACCGGTGGCTTCGGCGGCGAAGGTGGAGGCGGCGGCGACGGAGGCGATGGTGGCGAAGGCGGTTTCGGTGCCTTCGGCGGCGAAGGTGGCGATGGCGGTGACGGAATGCTGTAGGTCTGCAGTTCCGGCTCCAGCCATGAGGCGTGCCAGCGCATGCCCGACACCGCATCATCGCTCAGACGCTTCGTAACAACACCGCCACCGCTGACGACACGCTCATTGGGGGCTGAACGGACGCAGCCGCGCCATTCGACCGGTGCAAAGTCACGCGACATTGCGGCGGACGTGTAGGCCTTTTCGGCTTCTGGTTCGTAGAGGTATTTCCGGCGGTTTTCGAATGGTGCGTTTGGGCTGCGTGCAGAGCCATAAACAGGCGGCGTGCCCGCCATGGCCGGTGCCGGCTTCCAGGCGCCCGGTGTTTCGGAATTGATGTTCACGACAGATGCCCATGGCACGACCCCCATCGACATCAGGCCTGCGGCCGGAGTCTGATCGAACATCGTATTTACGAACCCTTTTGAGGCCATCCGCATCTTGGTGAAGCGACCTTCCTCGAACATGGAACTCGTATTATCCAAAGCTAGAATGACTTCAATCTTGCGACTATCACCCGCTTGCGCCGCGCTGGTCACTGACAGCTGCTGAAAGGGATGGCCAAAGAAGCCCCCAAAAACCATCGGCAAATCGGCGACAGCCACCGCTGACACTTCTCCAAGTTCACTGATGGTTGATGTGATCTTGGCCTTGCCGAGGACACTGTTGGCCGTCGCAACATCCTGATGGTACATGTTCTCGATCGCGGCGCGTGCAATTTCCTTGCGATCGTCGTCGTCTTCTGCAGCATTATTGACGAATTCACGCGCGCCATTCAGCACCGCAGCGTCTACTGACGACTGCATGTGCTTCTTGGCTGCGACCATGCGGGCGCCATCGACCGCCACACCGACAAACATGGTCAGCGGCAACAGACACAGCGCATAAATCACAGCGGTGGCGCCATTGATATCACTCTTGAACGCGCTGGCTTTAGTTTGGATCGGACGTTTCATGTTAGAACACTCATCAGACTATTTCCCCTGACACGTGCAACGCACATGCCATTACGTCCTCATGAGGCGACAATCGACCCAAACCGAAAAATTTGAAATTTCTGAATGTTTACAAGTCCCGATGCGATCAAGGCGCTATGCGACGCCTGACGCAACCGCCCTGCTGGGCGGGTCAATCAATTCCGTTTGGAAAAGGTCTAAAGCGACGCAGCAAACTTGCGAATGAGGTCACGGGCACCTTCGGCCGTTTCCTCATTGTCGATGGCGTGCGCCATGACAGCTTCGAAATAGCCAAGCTTCGAACCGCAATCATATTCGCGACCTTCAAATTCGTACGCGTAATAACTCTGGGATTCCATCTGACGCGCCATGGCATCAGTCAGCTGGATTTCGCCGCCCGCGCCTGCGGCCTGGTCTGCCAGCAGCGCAAAGATTTCCGGCTGGAGAATATAACGACCCGTGATCTTCAGGTTTGAAGGCGCAGATTCCATTGGGGGTTTTTCAACCATGCCTGACATTTCGATGAGGCGACCGTTACGCGACTTCGGCGCGATCACACCGTAGGACGACACGCGTTCCATCGGAACAGGATCGACCGCAACAATGTTCCCGCCTACTTCATCATACGCAGCAACCATCTGGGCGAGGCACGACGGACTGGATTTGACGATCACGTCTGGCAG
Source organism: Hyphomonas sp. (assembly GCA_040216775.1). Lineage (GTDB taxonomy): Bacteria > Pseudomonadota > Alphaproteobacteria > Caulobacterales > Hyphomonadaceae > Hyphomonas. The sequence continues at coordinate 15,464 of JAVJOM010000002.1, read as the reverse complement.
CAGCACGGCAAACGGCTCGTTGCCAATGATATCGCGCGCACACCAGATGGCGTGACCAAGCCCCAAAGGCGACTGCTGGCGAACGAAACTGGCAGCGCCTGCCGGCAACACGGTGCGTTGCACTTGCTCGAGGATCGCGTCCTTGCCCTTTTCCTTGAGGGAGGCGTCGAGTTCATAATTGATGTCGAAATAGTCTTCGATTGCGCCTTTACCACGGCCGGTGACGAACACGATGTGCTCAATTCCGGCTTCGAGGGCCTCGTCGACAACATACTGGATGGCCGGGCGGTCAACGACGGGCAGCATTTCCTTCGGGATGGCCTTGGTGGCGGGTAGAACCCGTGTGCCCATGCCGGCGACCGGTAAAACTGCTTTCCTGACGCGCATCGGCGACTCCTGTTTCATATTGTATCTGCGCGTCCCTATCGCCCAAAACGGACGCAAGGGCCAGAGGGCGGTTCTCGATCAGAGTGCGGCGTAGAGAATAAACCCGGCGAACCAGGTCGACAGGCTGAGCACGAGCAGCGTGGCAACAATCCTGCGTGCAGACATGTGGTTCGGCTTGGAAAGCTCTGACACGATGCGCGCCTGCAGCGCATGGGCCGGCGAGGCGACATGCTTGGGAGAGTCATGCTGTTCGACCGCCTGAACGCCAGACTTGGCCGAAACGGCTTCCGCTTCAGGCGCATCCGCCTGATGAGGCGACTGATTATGTACAGGCTGTGCCGCCATGGAACTCTCCGGTCATTTCACCCAACAGATGACACGGATGCCCTAAATATTGGCTAACACACTGCCGTAAAATGGTTACGCACAGATTCACCAATCAGGTATCATTGATCGGGTTCAAAAACACCGTGGGCATTTCGGCGTACGCCAAAGACGCGTGACAGGCAGCCTGTGTCGAGTGCCGCATCCGGCACACCGTCGGCAACCTTCACTCCTTTGTCCAGAACGATGATCCGGCTGCAAAAGCGTGACGCCAGATCAAGATCGTGAACGGCGGCCACCACGACGCGCCCGGCTTCACACTGTTCCTGCAAAACGCGCATTAGGGCCAGACGGTGCGCGATGTCGAGCGCTGCGCCTGGCTCGTCGAGCAAGAGGGTGCGCGAGGGTGCGGCCAGTGTGCGGGCAAGGTGGAGTCGCGCCTGTTCACCCCCCGACAACGCGTGCACCGGACGGTGACGGTAAGGGGTCGCTCCGGCACGCTCCATGGCCTCGTCGATCGCTTCACGATCGGCAGGCCCGCAATATTCATATGGCGAAGGACTGGTGACGAACCGCCCGAGCGCAACAAGGTCTTCGGCGATGAGATTCCAGGCGACTGGGCGCGCCTGAGGCAACCAGGCCACCAGCAAGGCCCGCTCACGATGAGTCAGCGATGCGATATCGGCATCGCCATAACTGACCTTGCCACTCTGGGCCGCCAGCAGGCCAGCGAGCACGCGGAGAAGTGTGCTCTTGCCCGCCCCGTTCGGCCCGACCAGTCCGACGAACTCCCCCGGCGAAAGACCGAATGAAACATCGGACAGCACCTGACGGTTGCCGAGTTCCATATGGATACCAGACACAGTGATCATCTTGTGCTGCCTCCGAGCCTGGCGGCGATCCAGATGAAGACCGGAGCGCCAAACAGGGCCGCGGCAACGCCGAGTTTCAGTTCCTGCGAGAATGGCAACACGCGCACCAGCATGTCGGCGCCGAGCAGCATGGCCCCTGCCGCGAGCGCCGAAGGGAGCAGGACACGCTGCGGATCATGCTTCACCAGGGGGCGAACGATGTGGGGGGCGACCATGCCGACGAAACCGATCGTGCCAGCCACGGCAACGCTCGCCCCAGCCAGCAGCGACGTGCCGATGATAATCAACAGGCGCGCGCGAGCCGGGTTCACGCCCAGCGAGGCAGCGGTTTCCTCACCAAGCGACAGCGCCCGCAAGGAGGGGCCAGCCATGATGACGGCGACAGCACCGAGGGCCCAAGCCGGGGCGACCATGCCAACGTCTGCCCATGAGCGATTGGCGACCGAGCCGAGCATCCAGTTTATCAGGTCTGACAGGCTGTAGGGGTTTGGCGCGAGGTTCAGCGCAAGCGATGTGAGCGCGCCCGCAAGGCTGGACAGGCCGATCCCGACCAGAAGGAGTGTCACGGTACTGGCACCGCGCCCTGCCGCGGAAAGCAGCAGCGCGACCGCCAGACCGGAAAACAGGATTGCTGCCAAAGGCACAGCGAAACTGCCCGCTGCGGCGAGACCAAAATAGATGGCAATCACCGCGCCCAGTGACGCAAACGCGGAAACGCCCAGAACGCCGGGTCCCGCGAGCGGGTTCTGCAATAAGCCCTGCAAACCAGCGCCCGACAGGCCAAGTGCCGCGCCAACACCGAAGGCCGCTACGGCGCGCGGCAGGCGGATTTCCCAGACGATGATGCGCGAGGCTTCGGTGCCTTGCCCAAACAAGGCGCCAAGCGTTTCACCAAGCCCCATTGGCGCACTGCCCACCAGGACCGAGAGCGCAAACTGGACGAGACATACGAGGCCAAGGATAAGCGAGATATGCTTCACTGCGCCGACTCCAGCGCCACGGCGACGTCACGCGCCTCGTCGGCGACAAACCATGCAGGACATGTCAGGCGGCTTTCGGTCATGGTGACGACCTTTGCATCCTTCAGCGCATAGGCAAGTGCCGGATGGCGCGCACTGCTCCACTGGTCGAACGCGTAATCGTCAAATCCAAAGAAGGCTGTCAGGGCAACGGCGGGCCGTCGGGTAACCAGTGTTTCGAGCGGCAGGCTGTACCAGCCCGCGCCTGTTGCGGCATTTTCCAGCCCGGCCCGGTGCATGATCGCGTCGACCATGGTGCCCTCGCCGGCCGTGACGCCGCCGGGGGTAATATAGAGCGCGCTTTGGCCGGTCGCAGGCACGGCAGGCGGCATGGACGCGATCAGCGCTTCTGCGCGTGCCGCTTGCCCCAGCACAGTGCCAATCTCGCGGGTGACGCGCGCTGCGCCTTCCATATCCGACGCATAACCTATCTGGACGGTTCGGATGCCCATGCGCTCGTAGAATGCCAGGGCCCGTGCATCGCCGCCCCAACTGCGCACGACGATATCAGGCTGAAGCGCAATGACATCCTCGGCCACGGAGCGGACCTGCGGCAGTCCCTCGGCGCGGCTGCGCAGGTAACTGAAGGGCCGTGCTGAGTCTTTCGAAAGCGCGCGGACCTGTTCGCGGTCGGCCAGGCCGAGCACAAACTGGTCCGCGCAATAGTCGAGCGATACGACAGTGGGGCGCACCTCAGCCGCTGCCGGGGAGGAAAGCGTCAGCAGGAAGAGGAGCGCCCATCGCATCATCGCAGTTTAATCCCGACAAAGGCCGCTGCGCCCGGCGTCTCGTAGCCGAACACATCCGTTGCCGTTTCATCGAACAGATTCTCACCACGAAGCGTGAGCGCCATTCGTTTGGTGATCGGATATTCGAAGCTAGCCGAGAACAACGTGTACGCGTCGAGCGTGATACGGCGAGATGGGAAGCTGCCGAAATCAAAATCATCCTGATCGCCAACATAGTCGAGCGCCGCGCCGATACGGTAGCCGTCAGCCTGTGGCTGCCAGTCAACCGAGACGGATGCTGTATTATCCGGCACGCGGATTTCGTTGCTGCCATCATCGCTTTCGCTTTGCAGGAAAGTAACCTGCCCGGCAAGGCTGAGGGCATCCGTTGCTTTCCAATTCCCGGACAGTTCGACACCTCTTCGCTTGGATTTTCCAGCGCGGTTCGCGGCAGTCGAATTGAAATTTATGTCAAACGCCGTGTAGATTTCATCTTCGAGATCAGCCTGAAAATATGCCGCTGACAGCATCGCCGAGCCGACTTGCTGGTCCCAGCCGATTTCCCAGCTGGTGGATTGTTCCGGCTTGAGGTCCGGGTTCCCAATGAAGCTGCCGGGGAAGAAGCCAAACAATTCAGTGAACGTTGGATTCTTCACGCCCGTCCCGACGGACGCGCGCGCACGTCCGTTGACCGCGTCAAAAGCATAACCCGCACCGAGACGCCATGTTGTCGCATCGTCGAACCGACCGTCATTGTCATCGAACCGGCCAGAGGCGCTGATGTCGAGCGCATCAAACCTCACCCGATATTCCAGCGCAACGCCGATGCTCTCGAATGTTTCCGATGCATCCGTGGCGCCACCATAGGCGACATCCTTGCGATCGTAGTCTTCACGCTCAAAGTCCAGCAGGCCGATCAGCTCCTGACTATTGAAGCTGAGCGACGGGCTCCATGATGCCTTGAAACGCTCACCGGTCGACTCATCCGTCTTGGCACCGTCGGTCGTATTCTCGCGAGCCACTTTGTTGTAGCTGGTGCGGAATACATGTCCGACCTGGCCTGTCTTGCCGGAAAGGGATGCGCCAATGAGGTATTGATCAGCCTCCGTCTCCTTGTCGACATTGTTCAACAAGCCATCATAGTCCGTGTCGGAATCGATATCAGCATTTGAACGGCGCGCGAGGGCGAGACCCGACATTGTCCAGTCCGCGTCGAGATCGAGCGCCCCGCGTACGACACCCGATAAGGCGTCAGAGCCATCCCGTTCGCCGCCGAGACCAGATACGTCGACACCGGCTGTCGTATAGCCGCTGACCCCCCCGCCAAAACGGGCAGCACCATTTTCACCGGAGAAAGACGCGCTGGCCCGGCCCGTGTCCTGGCTGCCAATCTCGCCGAACGCCTGGACGCCGCTGGCAGTATCCGTTGACAGCGACACCACGCCACCGACTGCATCAGACCCGTAAATGGACGAAGCTTCGCCGCGCAGAACTTCGATACGTGTGGCCCCAATGCCTGTCAGCAGACCGAAATCGGTCTCGCCATTGACCGGGTCTGACACTTCGATTCCGTCGAGCAGGACAAGCGTATGATTGGCCTCAGCGCCGCGCAGGCGGACCTGGCTGAGCGCACCGACACCGCCCGAACGCGACACGCCGACACCGGGAACGGCGCGCAGCTGATCTGCAGCATTGGGCGACAGGCGAATGGCCAAGTCATCCGCCGTCAGCACGCTGACGCTGGCCGTGATATCTTCGGCAGGCGCGGGACGAAGGCCGGTGACCGACACGATTTCGAGATCAAGGTTTGTTTCCTGCGCCGATGCTGCGCCGGCTACGGCCAGCACAGCTGCGCCGGCCAAAAGGTATTGTTTGAGCATCGCTCACACTCCGTTGTCCCGGCACACTGGCCGGGCGTTACACCAAAAGTGTCGCGTAGACGGAGTATTAGTCTCCGCTGCCATTGGCCTGAACCCGGACCAGGGCAAACGACGGCAAGAGGCAGGTCTCCTGACTCACGGATCGATGGAGAAGACCGCCTTCCCGGGTTGCCCCAGTGGCTGCGTGGCCAATTCCCATCCGCTTACAGTTGCGGGCACAGCGCCGGATTCTAACCGGCTTCCCTTTTCACCTGCGATTAAGCAGGCACCTTTTGCGTGATTGTCGCTTTAGACGCGGATCGGCGATTGGGCAAGTCACTCAATCTTCCTGGAGGCCCCATTCGTAGAGGAGGAATGATTGTGGCGCCTCGACATCGGCAGTCGATTCAAAGCAACGCTGGGCAGGAACGTTTTTAATGTCGGTGCCGAGCCAGGCATACGTGCAGCCGCGCCGTTCGGCTTCTGCAACCATCGCTTCCGTCAGTCGTCGGCCGATACCACGTCGACGATACGCCGGTGCCACACCGACTTCATTTATCCAGAGCTGAGGCGACTTGTCTGGATGGAAATATTCAACGCCGGACACCATGCCGACCACAATTTCCGTATCGACAGCGACAAACATGACATGACGAGGATCGGCCAGGAACATATTGAGATACTCACGCCTGACCGGCTCGTCGAAAACGTCAGGCGCAACGCGATCCAGCACGCCCCGGTTCGCTTCCGACAGGAGAATGATCATATCGTGTTTGGCATGTCTCGACCTTGTTGAGCTAGAGCGGCATTAGCGTATGCCCGCCATCGACCACGATGGTCGAGCCGGTCATGAAGCTGCCGGCATCCGACGCAAGCAGCAGGAGCGGGCCGGACAGTTCCGACACATTGCCAATGCGGCGCTGGGCAATGCGGCGAATCATTTTCAGGCCTTCCTCCGATTCGAGGAAGTCATCATTGATCTCGGTCTTGAAATAGCCCGGCGCGATGGCGTTTACACGAATCCCCGAGCGCGCCATTTCGACGGCCATTTGTCGTGTCATGTGGTCCACACCGGCCTTGGAAACCGAATAGGCGGTGGTCATCATCTGCGTACGCAGGCCTGTGATGGAGGCGATATTGATGATCGAGCCCTGCACTTTCGCCGCGATCATTGCGTTGGCACCATGCTTGGCGACCCGCCAGACACCTGTGAGGTTGGTGTCGATGACCGCATTCCAGTCATCCTCGGCCATTTTCGTGAACCAGCCTTCGCGCGACATGCCGGAATTGTTGACGATAATGTCGCACGGACGCCCCAGCGAATCTGCGATTTCAGCGAAGGCGCCCGTAACGCTGTCTTCACTCGTGACATCCATTTCGACCGGCAGCGCCTTGCCCCCGCGCTTTTCGATTCCGGCAGCAACAGCTTCGAGACGGTCCATCCGCCGCGCTGCGACGACGACATGGGCGCCGGCATCCGCGAGAACGCCCGCAAAATGACGACCCAGACCGCTCGACGCACCAGTTACCAGCGCCGTCCGATTAGCCAAACTAAACATACTCATGCCCTCAACCTCCAAATTTGATGTTGCGTCACGCAATATTTTGCCTCTATCTCAGCCTCATGAAAATATCAGTGCTGAGGGAGCGACGCTCCGGTGAGACCCGTGTGGCCGCAACACCGGAGACCGTCAAGAAGTTGGTCGGTCTGGGACATTCTGTAACCGTCGAGACGGGTGCAGGCATGATCGCAGGCTTTTTGGATGATGCCTACAAGGCCGAAGGGGCAACCATCGGCGGCAACGCCGCCGATGCCACCAAGGGCGCAGATGTTGTGTTCAAGGTGCGTGGCCCGGAGGTCGCCGAAGTTGCGGCGCTGCCGGACGGCGCGACCCTGCTCGCCCTGATGGATCCGTTCGCGCTTGAGCCCGGCCTGCTGGATGCGCTCAACGCCAAGAAAATCGCAGCCATGTCGATGGAATTCACCCCGCGCATCTCCCGCGCGCAGTCCATGGACGCCCTTTCGTCCCAGTCTAACCTCGCCGGTTACCGGTCGATGATCGAAGGCGCACACATTTATGGCCGCGCCATGCCGATGATGATGACTGCCGCTGGCACGGTGGCCCCGGCCAAAGTGTTCATCATGGGGGTCGGCGTTGCCGGTCTTCAGGCCATCGCGACCGCACGCCGTCTGGGCGCCGTCGTGACCGCCACCGATGTGCGCCCCGCCGCCAAGGAACAGGTCGCCTCGCTGGGGGCCAAGTTCATTGCGGTCGAGGATGAAGAATTCAAAGCCGCAGAAACTGCTGGTGGTTACGCCAAGCAGATGTCGCCTGAATACCAGGCCAAGCAGGCCGAACTGACCGCGAGTCACATCACCAAGCAGGACATTGTCATCACGACAGCGCTGATCCCCGGACGCGCCGCGCCAGTGCTCGTGACCGAAGCCATGGTGAAAACCATGAAGCCCGGCTCGGTCATCATCGACATGGCCGTTTCCCAAGGTGGCAACTGTCCGCTGTCGAAGCCGGATGAGATTGTCGATGTCGGCGGCGTGAAGGTGGCCGGGTTCTCCAACCTGCCCGCCCGCCTGCCAGCTGATTCGAGTTCGCTCTACGCCAAGAACCTGTTCGCGTTCCTGCCGCTGGTGACCGCCGAAGACGGCGCGCTCAACCTCGACACAGACGACGAAATCGTCACCGCCATGCTGCTCACGCGCAATGGTGAAACCGTGAATGACAGGGTGAAATCATGAAACGCTTCAGCAGCCTCGCCGCGACGGCGTTCCTACTCGCCGCACCTGCCTTTGCAGAAGCCGGCGGCGTAAACCCGACCATCTTCCTTGCCGCCATCTTCGTTCTGGCCTGCTTCATCGGCTATTACGTGGTGTGGAGCGTGACACCTGCGCTGCACACGCCCTTGATGGCGGTGACCAACGCCATCTCGTCTGTGATCATTGTCGGCGCCCTTGTCGCCGCGGCCGCCGCAGGCCTCACCGCCGATAACTGGACTGCCAAAATCCTTGGCGGCGTCGCGGTGATGCTCGCCAGCGTCAACATCTTTGGCGGCTTCCTCGTTACCCAACGCATGCTCGCCATGTATAAAAAGAAGGGGGAGTAGTCTGATGGACAGTTTCCACTCCACCTGGGCACCTGCCCTGTACCTCGTTGCCGGCGTCCTTTTCATCCTGGCGCTTCGCGGACTGTCCAGCCCGGCCACAAGCCGCAAGGGCAATCGCAATGGCATGATCGGGATGGCCATCGCCGTCGGTACGACCATCGCCCTGCTCTGGAACCAGCTTGATGCCGCCACCTGGGGCATCATTCTCGGCGCTGTTGCCGTGGGCGGCACGATTGGCGCGGTTATCGCCAAGCGCATCGCCATGACGGCCATGCCACAGCTGGTGGCAGCGTTCCACAGCCTTGTTGGCCTCGCCGCCGTTCTGGTTGCCGCTGCCGCGCTTTATGCCCCTATCGGATTCGGCATTGCCGACACGCAAGGCATCCATGCTGCTTCGCTGATCGAGCTGTCGATCGGGTCCGCCATTGGCGCGCTAACCTTCACCGGTTCGCTGATCGCGTTCGCCAAGCTCAATGGCAACATGGGCGGCGCGCCGATCATGCTGCCTGGCCGTCACGTACTCAACTCCGCACTGCTGATTGGCATTATCGTGCTTGTCGGCGTCCTGATGGCCAGCCACGGCCATGCGCACTGGGCCTTCCTTCTGCTCACCCTGCTCGCCCTGATCCTCGGCATTACGCTGATCATCCCGATTGGCGGCGCGGACATGCCTGTCGTTGTGTCGATGCTGAACTCCTATTCCGGCTGGGCTGCGGCGGCACTCGGTTTCACCCTCGGCAACTTCGCCCTGATCATCACAGGCGCGCTGGTTGGTTCATCGGGCGCGATCCTGTCCTACATCATGTGCAAGGGCATGAACCGCAGCTTCATCTCGGTCATCCTCGGCGGCTTTGGCGGAGACGACGCCGCCGCTGCGGGCGGTGTACAGGTCGACCGCCCATTCAAGCGCGGCTCGGCAGAAGATGCCGCCTTCATCATGAAGAACGCCTCCAAGGTGATCATTGTGCCTGGTTACGGCATGGCGGTTGCGCAGGCTCAGCACGCCCTGAAGGAAATGGCCGACAAGCTGAAGGAAGAAGGCGTCGAAGTGAAATACGCCATCCATCCAGTTGCGGGCCGGATGCCGGGCCACATGAACGTACTGCTCGCTGAAGCGCAGGTGCCGTATGATGAAGTCTTCGAACTGGAAGACATCAACTCAGACTTCCGTAATTCTGAAGTGGCCTTCGTCATCGGCGCGAACGACGTGACCAACCCCGCGGCCAAGACCGACAAGACATCGCCGATCTACGGCATGCCTGTCCTCGACGTCGAGAATGCCGGGACAGTTCTCTTCATCAAGCGTTCGATGGGATCGGGCTATGCCGGGATCGAGAACGAACTCTTCTTCCGGGACAACACGATGATGCTGCTCGCAGACGCCAAGAAAATGGTCGAGGATATCGTCAAGAACCTTTAGCCTTTACGCACCTGAACATAAGGGGCGCGCTGAAAGGCGGGCCCCTTATTTCATTGTGAGAACGGCTTTGATGGCCTGCGTGGCCTCATCATCAACAAGACAATCGTTTGGGCGCGCCGCTGCTGCCAGACCCGCTGCACGTGCATCCATGCGCTGAGCGCCCAACATCATGCCCGGTGCAATCTCGGCCAATGGCGCAATGACGAACAATCGCTCTGACATGCGTGGGTGCGGCAGCGTCAGCATCCCGGTACGCATTTCCACACCCGGCATGATCAGCAGGTCGATGTCGATCTCGCGCGGGCCCCAGCGTTCAGATGCTGTCCGTCCAAGCGACGACTCAACGCCCTTCACAGCAGCGAGCAGGTCTGTCGGCGCGAGGCTTGTCTCAATCAAGGCGCACATATTGATGAACTCGCCCTGGTCAGTCTTACCCCAGGGGCGTGTCTTGTAGGCCGATGATACCGTGCTCAGTTCGCAAACCGGCAGCGCATCAATGGCGCGCAGGGCCGCCGCCAGGAAACCCGTACGGTCGCCAAGGTTGGACCCAAGGGCGATGGCCGCCTCAGTCATCGCGGCCTCGCGTGACTGAAACGCCGACATGGTCAACATGATGCTTAAGCGGGGCCGACGGCTTGCGCACAGTCACTGTCACTTCGCGGGCCATGTCGAACCGGGACAGAATTGCCATCGCGATGTGGTGCGCCAACGTTTCTATCAGGTTCACATGGTCATTGGCCGACACCTCGGCCGCCAGGTCGCACAGGTCAGCATAATTCACCGTGCCATTCAGCCTGTCGGCCGCATCGGCAGCCCGTACGACGCGGCAATCAATATCGACCATGAATTTCTGGCCGAGCGACTTCTCAGCGTCCATCACGCCATGATGGCCATGCAGTCTCAGGTTTGAAACGAAAATCCGGTCTGTCATCCTGCCTCGTCAATCGCTTGCCACACTTTCAGTGCGTCGGCATGGGCGCCCACGTCGTGAACGCGCAAAATCGAAGCGCCTCTCTGGACGCTTGCGAGACCGGCGGCAAGACTGCCTGAGAGGCGATTGTCCACCTCGCGATCCAGAAGCGTACCAATGAAGGACTTGCGAGAAACGCCAACAAGGATCGGAACGTCATAGTCGAGCAGGACATCAAGACGGGCCAGAACATTGAAATTCTGTTCCCACGTTTTCCCGAAACCGACTCCGGGGTCGAGGACAACATGCTCACGCGGCACACCGGCCTCTTGCGCAGTCAGGAACGCCTTGTCGAAAAACGCCCTCATGTCATCAATCAGGTTCACGTCCGGCGAAGCGACACCGCGATTATAGGTCACCACCACAGCGCTACCGGTATCAAAGACAGCCTGCGCCATGTTTGGATCCCGTGTCATGCCCCACACGTCATTAATGATCACTGCACCGGCTTCGGCCGCCGCGCGGGCGACCCACGCCTTGTAGGTGTCGACAGAGACGATCCGCGAACCATCGTCGCAGAGTGCAGGCAGAACCGACAGAACGCGCCCTGCTTCATCCTGGGCGCTTACGGGGATGGCGCCGGGGCGGGTCGACTCGCCGCCAACGTCCAGAATGTCGGCGCCTTGCGCTTCCATTAGCTGCGCTTGCGACATGGCCATCGCCGAATCAAAAAACGCCCCGCCATCGGAGAACGAGTCGGGGGTCACGTTCAGGATGCCCATCAAAAGAACCTGTTTGCGCGACCGTTCAAGGAACGTATCCCGCAAGTGCGCGCGCTTGATCCTGTCTGCTTTCATCCGACTCGCCTTTCGCCAACCATGACTCGCTTATCGGATCACGGTGGGCATCGGCAAGTTTGCGATTCATCAGCGTTTGGTCGACACGCCTGGATCGTTCTCGGAATAGGCATCTTCAAGTTCGCTATTGTCCCGTATGGGCTTGACGGCACCTGGTGTCGCCTCACGGGCTCCTGTGTCGGCACCCAGCGTGGCTGGTGCGTTCGGTGACCGGTCATCATCCGGGCTGACAACAGGATTGCGCTGGTCATCGATATGCTGACCGTCACTGCCTTCAGGGCGCGGTTGGCCATCATCCCGCAAGATGCCGTGGTCATCGCCCATGTCGGTGGCCTCGCCTGCCCGAAAGCCAGCCTCAGCCGTTTCGTCGTCACGGCCGGGTGTTTCCCCGTAGCCACGTTGCTGGCTGAGGTCGTGTTCACGTTGCGGGTCGATATCGGCTTTGTTCTTTTTCATTTGGGGCTCCTGTGTCTGGAGAACCAATGGCTGAGCGGGTGTAGCGTTCCGCGCGCCTGTCAATCAGACGAGCGAAGAACGCCGGTCCTGCTGCAAAAGCGAGGAGTATCTGGTAAGTTGAGGCGGGAATGGTGTGCCCAGCAGGGTTCGAACCTGCGACCTACTGATTAAAAGTCAGTTTTGATTCGCTTTCTCAACGCTTTGAAGTTCCTCTGCTTTCGCACAACCCCCTCATATCCAGTTGATTTTCAACAGGAAATAAATTGACATTGGAGGACGCAGTGAGACAAGAGTTACCGTAGTTGCGCCCTCCTATGGACGGACACAATGCGGACACGGGAGCAAATTGATAATGCCGAAGAAGCTTACCGACACACTTGTTAAATCCCTGCCGAAACCTGACCGTGGCAACAAGATTACTTATGACAGCGAGGTGGCGGGGTTCGGTGTTCGCGTCACGGCGGCCGGCGCACGCTCCTTCATTCTCAATTACCGGACCCGTACCGGTCGAGAACGGCGGTACACCATAGGAGCGTTCCCGGACTGGAAGACAACGGTGGCGCGAGAAGAGGTCAAAAACCTCAAGAGGCAAATTGATGTAGGGCAAGACCCGATGGCGGGCATTGAAGCCGATCGCGCCGCCAAGACCGTCGCGGACCTCTGTCGGCGTTTCGAGGAAGACCATCTCGCAAGCAAGCGCCCTGCGACCCAACGCGATTACAAAGCCATCATCAAGCGCGAAATTCTTCCCGCTCTGAAGCACAAGAAGGTGGTGGACATCGAGTTCACCGACATCGACAATCTGCACCGCAAGATCACGCGGCGCGGGACTCCATATCTGGCGAACCGTACCGTGGCCGTTCTGTCCAAAATGTTTGGTCTGGCGTTGAAGTGGCGATGGTGTTCCGACAATCCGGCTAAAGGCATCGAGCGGAACCAGGAGCAAAAGCGGCACCGCTACCTCTCGACGGCTGAGCTGACTAGCCTCACTGAATCTTTGACTGTCCTCGAAGATCAGGAGGCGGCGAACATCATCCGTCTCCTGCTACTGACAGGTGCCCGGAAGAGCGAAGTATTGGCCGCGCGGTGGGACCAATTCGACCTTTCAGAAGGCGTATGGACTAAGCCCGGCTCAACGACGAAGCAAAAAACACTGCACCGCGTACCAATATCGGCACCTACCCGGCAGCTACTTTCCGAGATCCGCGAGAAATCGAAGAGAAGTGCTGAGTTTGTTTTCCCCGGACGGGGCGGCAAGGGTCACAGAAAAGAAATCAAGCGAGCGTGGCGCGATGCCTGTGTCGGCGCAGGGATTGTGAGCGCTGAGGCTGAGACAGATGCCAGAGGCCGTGAGCGCATCGTGGTGAAGCCCTCTGCCCGAATTCACGATCTACGCCACACCTACGCCTCTGTGCTGGCGAGCGCCGGTCTGTCACTGCCGATCATCGGGGCCCTTCTAGGGCATTCCCAGCCCGCCACCACGGCGCGCTACAGCCACTTGATGGATGATCCCCTGAGACAGGCGACCGAGCGCGTGGGGGCCGTTGTGATGCCGCCGACGAGCAAGGGCGGAAAGGTAATCAAATTGAAAGGGACGGACGGATGAAAAAATCTGTCGCGTGGATATTTGAACAAGTGACGCCGGCCCGGCCAAACTATCGGGTCCCTTTTCCAGATCAGGCTGAGCTGCTGCGGTTGGCGGAAACTTCGGGGAATTACGACCGGATCATTCAGGGGGCAATTTGTGACGCACTGGAGGCAGCCGGCGAAACGGCATCGCTGCTCCGACACGAACAGCCGAGCGAGCGCCAAATCACGGCCCACGACATGCGCGCCGCCATATCCCATGCACTGCGATACGGAATTTGTTCCCCGTCAGCGACCATGAGACAGATCGGCTAAATTGCTAAGTGAGGGTTTGTGGCTCATCATTTCCTTGGAAGGAAAGACGATGAGGCAGAAATCAAAGGTCGAAGGATCGGCAGAACGACACGTCAAAGAGATCAAGCGACAGACGCGGCGGAAGTTTTCAGCCGAAGAGAAGATTCGGATTGTTCTCGAAGGACTGCGCGGAGAGTATTCCATTGCGGAGCTTTGTCGGCGCGAGGGGATCGCTCAGGGCTTGTATTACACTTGGTCGAAGGACTTCATGGAGGCTGGAAAGAAACGGCTGTCGGGCGACACAGAACGTCAGGCGACATCTGGCGAAGTGACGGGGCTGAAGCGCGAGATGCGGGATTTGAAAGAGGTGGTCGCTGATCTCACCCTTGAAAACCGCGTGCTTAAAAAAAGCGTGATCGGGGATGGGGGGAACGAAGAATGAGATACCCTGCATCCGAGAAGCTCGAAATCATCCGGATCGTTGAAGGCTCACATCAGCCGATCAAACGCACGCTGGAACAGATTGGCGTATCACGGCCAACCTTCTATCGCTGGTATGATGTGTATCGACGATTTGGTGAGGCGGCGCTTGAAGATCTTCGGGGCGGTTCGACCCGCGTGTGGAACCGCATCCCTGAAGACGTGCGCGAGCAGGTGCTCGAGCTGGCGCTGGATGAGCCCGACCTGTCGCCCAGAGAAGTCGCCACGAAGTTTACTGACGAGAAGCGTTACTTCGTCTCGGAGGCCAGTGTTTACAGGCTTCTGAAAGCCCACGACCTGATCACCAGCCCGGCCTTTATCGTGATGAAGGCGGCGAGTGAGTTCAAGGACAAGACGACGGCGCCCAATCAGCTCTGGCAGACTGACTTCACCTATCTGAAGGTGATCGGCTGGGGGTGGTTTTATCTCTCCACCGTGCTCGACGACTTCTCCCGATACATCATCGCCTGGAAGCTCTGCACAGGCATGGCCACAAGTGATGTTCAGGACACGCTCGATCTGGCGCTTGAAGCCTCCGGGTTGGATCAAGTCCATGTTGTTCACAAACCCTGTCTTCTGTCAGACAACGGACCCTCTTACATCTCCGGTGACCTGGCTGAGTATCTTGCCGACAAGGGTATGAAGCATACACGCGGCGCACCTTACCATCCACAAACCCAGGGCAAGATCGAACGCTGGCATCAGACGCTAAAGAACCGCATCCTGCTGGAAAACTACTTCCTGCCCGGTGACCTCGAAGCGCAGATCGATGCGTTCATCGGCTACTACAATCATCAGCGCTATCATGAGAGCCTGAAAAATCTCACGCCCGCAGACGTCTACACCGGGCGGGGCCAAACCATCCTGCTTGAAAGGGAGAAAATCAAAAGGAAGACGATGAAACTACGGCGCTTGCAGCACGCACAGTCTGCTGCTTAAACTGAAACCAGATGAGCCAAACCCTCACTAAGTCAGGCAGCCTTCTGTCTCAAAATACCTGACGACGAACAGATCCACCATAGATCGACGTCTTGCGCATATTGAAATACGTCTCTGCCGCGAAATTCGAGTGGTCAGGTCCGACGCCAAGCTCGTTGGAACCATCAGTCTCCATTCCCGCGGTGTAGGGCGCGCCATAGTTGCCAACTGCT
>JAVJOM010000049.1:0-187489 GCA_040216775.1 Hyphomonas sp. | reverse complement strand
GTCGAACCGGAACGGACCCGGAAATTCATTTTTGTCTGCCCGAACACGTTCGACAGCGTTGTCGGCTGTGAACAGAAGATCGATGCGTTGATGTCTTCAGCGTCGTCGGCGTATTCGAGGGCAACCGGGGCGCAATCCAGCGAATTGCTTTGCTGCTTCAGCAGGGCAGTGACGTACGACGTGACATCCTGGGTCACTTCCGTCCGCGAAGCACCGGCCTGCATGGCGCGCGATCCGAAGATCACCGCGCTGTCGATAACCGCCTGCACCTTGTTCTTCTGGGTCAATGTCATTTGCGTGTCGACCGCAACACCCACGATCGAAAGGATCGGAATGATGGACAAGGCAAAGATGATGGCAATGTTGCCGCGCTCATTGGCGCGCCAGCGTTTGGCTAGGCCTGTGACAGGATTTCTCATCGTGTTGTACCTCCCCCGCTCTGGATTCGTGTGGATACTGGCCGCGTTTATCCCACAAGAAATATTCAATAAGGTGTTTAACTGCCGAGAATTTTGGAAATGTCTGGCAAGTTTGTGTTAATGGTTCTCGCCAGCGAATCGCACCAGACAGGCCTTACATGAGACAGTATCTCGACCTCTTGTCAGACATTCTCGAGCACGGTTTCGAACGTGCTGATCGTACCGGAACCGGCACAAAAGCCGTGTTCGGACGCCAGATGCGCTTTGATCTGGCTGATGGTTTCCCCGTGGTCACCACCAAGAAACTGCATCTGCGCTCGATCATTATCGAACTGCTCTGGTTCCTGAAGGGCGACACCAATATCCGCTATCTCAAGGATAATGGCGTTTCCATCTGGGATGACTGGGCCGACGAGAAGGGCGACCTTGGACCGGTCTATGGTAAACAGTGGCGCAGCTGGGCCGCCCCCGACGGCCGCGTGATTGACCAGATTCAATGGGTGCTGGACGAGATCCGCACCAATCCGAATTCCCGGCGCCTCATCGTTTCGGCGTGGAACCCGGCCGACGTGAACGATATGGCGCTGCCGCCCTGCCACTGCCTGTTCCAGTTCAATGTCATGGACGGCAAGCTGAACTGCCAACTCTATCAGCGCTCGGCCGACATCTTCCTCGGCGTGCCGTTCAACATCGCGTCCTATGCCTTGCTGACGCTGATGATGGCCCGCGCGACCGGCCTTCAGCCGGGTGAGTTCGTCCATACATTCGGCGACGCCCACCTCTACATGAACCATATCGAGCAGGCGCAGCTCCAGTTAACCCGCGAGCCGCGCCCCCTGCCGACGATCACCCTCAATCCCGACAAGACCGACATGTTCGGCTGGGAATATGAGGACTTCAAGGTCGAGAATTACACGCCCCACGCCCATATCAAGGCGCCCGTCGCGGTCTGATTGCCCTAGAACAGGTAACGGATGCCCGCGCGGATGTTGCGGCCGGGCAGCGGCACGATGTCTTTCAGCACCGACGTGGCCGGGCGCACTTCTTCATCGGTCACATTACGGGCCTCAATAAACAGTTTCGTCCCCTGCCGGCCAAATCCATAGCGCGCGATGTCCAGATCGGCATGCAGATCCGCCGTAACATAACCATCGGTTTCCAGCTGTCCTGTGCCGGGTGAGTCCTGATCCGCCGCCCAGGTCAGCTTGGCCCCCAGGGCCAGCGCGCCCCAATCGGCCTCGGCCCCTGCATTCAGGGTGACCGGCGGCACATAAGGCACGTTGCTGCCATCATCGAACTCCGCACGGACAAAATCGAGCCCGGCATCAAACTTCCAGTCCGCCTTGAACGGACCCTCCAGCAACTGGTATTCTGCAAACGCTTCTCCGCCCGTAAACTGGGCATCCTGCTGCCGGAACGTGAAGACAGGCAGGTCATCCTGCACAGCGCCCGTTGGCCCCAGATAGATAAAGTCGGCAAAGTCGGTGTGAAACAGGTTCACGCCAAAGCTGGCCGTCTCACTCTCCCAGCGTACCGTGCCTTCCAGGTTCAGTCCGCGTTCCTTGCCCAATGTGCTGTCACCGATCTCGTACTGAACGGTAGCAAGATGAGGGCCGTCTGCGAACAGTTCACTCGAATTGGGCGCGCGTTCGGCCCATGCCACCTGCGCACCAAGGAACCAGCCTGACTCCCAGTGCCGGTGGACACCGGCCGACGCGCTGAACAGGTCAAAACTCACTGAGCCATTGTCGCGGTTGTCGAGATCGACCTGCTCGGCCCGGATGCCACCTTCGATACCCAGGCCATTATCCCAGTCTTCTGACTCGTACAGGAACACGCCGAAGCTTGTCGTATCGGTTGCCGCGATGAACGCCTCGTCGCCAATCGCATCCAGCGACGTGTCCGCATACTGCATGCCGAACTCGCCCTGCACGCGGCCAAGCACATGCCCGACCTCGACCCGGCCCTCAAAGCCGTCAGAAACGAAAACAGTGCCCGGCTCGCCCGGCCCTTCGAATTCCGTATGCGTATAGTCTGCCTGGGACGCAGATACGGTCAGATTTGTGAGAAAGCCATTGTCGACAGAAATACCGCCTCGCAAGTCATAACGCGTCTGCTCCATATCAATGAATGGCAGGGCTTCTTCGTTATCCTCTTCGCCCTCATGTTCTTCTTCGTCATGCTCATGCGAAGAGCCCGGCAGGCCATATTGCGATTCAGCCCGGCGCACCGCCAGGCCCAGAAAGGCCGTCTCGCCAATCCAGGACAGTCCGCCCGCATAAGTTTGGGTGTCGACGAAGGAGTTCTCCAGCGTTCCACTGGAATGTACCTCCTCTTCGTGCGCTCCGCCCTCCTCGGCTTCCTCCAGTGCATGCAGGCGATCCGACTCTGCCATGCCGGGAAAGTCATAATCGTCGAAGTTGCGCTGGGAGGCTGTCAGGGTCAGCACCAATGGTCCGCCAACGGCCTGCACGCGCACACCGCCCTCGGTCCCGTCATTGACACTGTTGCCCGCGGCATAGGCTTCACCGCCGAACGTTCGCTTGGGCAGGTCTTCCATGATCAGGCCGTCAATCACGTTGACCACGCCGCCAATCGCCTGCCCGCCATAGACCAGCGCCGCCGGGCCGCGCAGGATTTCAACCTTTTGCGCATCAATCCCGTCTGTCGCGACCTGATGGTCTGGGCTCGCAGCCGACACATCGATCACGCCAATACCGTTCGTCAGCACCTGCACGCGTTCCGCACCAAGGCCGCGCAGCACCGGCCGGCTTGCGCCCTGCCCGAAGGATGTCGAGGCAACGCCCGGCTGGCGGTCCAGCGTGTCGCCCAGCGTCGATGCCAGGCTTTCGACAATCTCCTTGCGGTCCAGCGCCGCCACATTGCTGACCAGCTCACCAGCCGTCCTCTGAAGCCCCGGCAAGGTCACGATGACCGGCTGTTCGATCCGGACTTCATCCTCGGCCTGGGCGTGGGCCATTCCAGCGATAAGCGGCGCAACCGCGACAGCGGCAAACAGGTATTTCATGGGAGGAAACCTACTTTTGTTATAAGATAACGTTCATCCTTCTTAGCCAGTCATAATTGCCTGTCAATTGCCCATTCGGCCGAATTCGCGCAGATTTCGTTCCCGGCGGTGCAGAACCGTCTTTTCCTGGGAGGGAACACCATGAAAATATTCCTCGCCGAACTGCTCGGCACACTCACGCTTGTCCTGTTCGGATGTGGCGCCGCCGTACTTGCCGGAGAGCAGGTCGGACAACTCGGCATCGCGTTCGCCTTCGGCCTTGCCATCGTCGCCATGGCGTATGGCATCGGCCCGGTCTCGGGTTGTCACGTCAATCCGGCTGTCAGTTTCGGTGCCTTTGTCGCCGGGCGCATGGACGGCAAAACCATGCTCAAATACTGGGTCGCACAGTTCATTGGTGCCACGATCGGTGCCGGCATCCTGTATCTGATTGCCAGCGGCAAGGCCGACTATGATGTCGCGGTCAACGGCCTCGGCCAGAACGGATGGGGCGCCGGTTATCTCGGCGAATACACGCTGGCCGCAGCCGTCGTATTCGAGATCGTCGCCACTTTCATCTTCCTGGTCGTTATCCTTGGCTCGACCCATGTGGCCGCGCCGACGGCCATGGCCGGCCTGTCGATTGGCCTGACACTGACAGCGATCCATATCGTTGGCATTCAGGTCACGGGCGTGTCGGTCAATCCGGCGCGCAGCTTTGGCCCCGCGCTCTTTGCCGGCGGGCATGCCATGTCACAGCTCTGGCTGTTCCTCGTCGCGCCTCTCGTCGGCGCGGGACTTGCCGGCATGAAATGCCGTATGGGTCTGCTCGACACAGACGCCGCCTAGCGGTTCAGGCCTCGGCCGGATTCGTCAGGCCGAGGTCTTCCCGCCGTCTTATGATGCGGGACACAACAACGGCGCCCACCATTTTGCCGATGACAAACACCACCCAGTTCGCCACGTGCAGCGAATTGCCGGGCTCTGCTCCGAACTCCATCTGCTTGGCAAGGTCGGCGCCATACAGGAACACGGTCGTATCAACAGGTGCCGCCAATGCGCTCGACAACAGGATACGTGTCGACAGGCGATACTTGGTAAAGGTGAACATCAGCCAGTCGACGCCTTCGGACACAGCGAAGGCAATGCCGCTCGCCAGCGCGATCACGGGCCAGGCATAAAAGAACGACCAGGCCACGGCCATCGCCATGACGGCCAGCACACGGTGGCCCATTTCGCGCTGCACGAAATCGCGGATCACGAACACCATGCCCGTCACCATCGTCATGGGGTGCAATGAGACGCCTTGAGTCCAGGTGGCACTTTTTTCGACAATCTGGAATTCGGGAATCACGCCAAAAGACCAGTTCAGGAAAGGTATCAAAGCGACATACATCAGAGCCCATGCGCGTCCCTTGAGCATGTAGATCGCCGTAAAGGTGAGTGCCAGCGCAACCACAACCTGCACGGCCAGACTGGAATTGCCATTGGTAATTATGGAGATAAATGAATCGAACACACCGGCCCCTCGAACTGCATTTGGTCTCTGATAGCTGACAAATCAGGTTGATTCGACCACAAAACAATGTGTTCCACATGCTTAACAAAGCGAGGGGAAAATTGCCTCGCAGCCACATATAAGAAGGGCCCGCACTCCCGTTATGAATCGTGACGTAAAACTCAGTCTCATCGTGGCCCGTGGTCACAACAATGTAATCGGTGCAGCCGGGCAATTGCCGTGGCGTCTGAAAAGCGACCTCATGTTCTTCAAGAAGGTGACGCTGGGCAATCCGATCATCATGGGCCGCAAGACCTGGGAAAGCCTGCCAAAGCGCCCATTGCCCAATCGCGAGAACATCGTGATGACGCGCGACTGGACCTATGATGCGCCTGGCGCACGGGTCTATTCCAGCTTCTCGCCCGCCGTGAACGCGGCCAAGGCGATCGCCGCGCGCGACGGCAAGAACGAGGTCTTTGCCATTGGCGGGGAAGCCATCTACAAACGGGCGCTACCGCTGGCCGACCGTATCTACCTGACAGACGTCGATGCAGCACCCAAAGGCGACGCTTTCTTCCCCGTCCTGCCAGAACATGAATGGCATGAAACGACGGCCGAACGGTTCGAGGTGAGTGAAGGCAACGACCACGCGTTCACCATCCGGATACTCGAACGTACACCGGTCGACGCCCGCACCGACGCCTAGGGCGGCCTCGACCACACCCCACATCCACCCCACCGTCCTGCTCCCCTCGCGGAAGCCGTTGTGACCACCGGGCGCCGCTCCTAGTATGCCTCCAAAACAAGGAGGAATGCGCATGGATTTCGAACTATTGGCCAGTGGCCTCGGCTTTCCCGAAGGCCCCGTCGTCATGGCGGATGGCAGCATAATCATTGTCGAAATCCAGAAGGGCCAGATCTCGCGTCACTGGGGCGGCGGAAAGTCTGAAGTGGTCGCCACCACCGGCGGCGGGCCCAACGGCCTCGCCATCGGGCCGGACGGCGCGCTCTGGTGCTGCAATAATGGCGGCTTCCTTTATCATGAAGTCGATGGCCTGCTGATACCCGGCAATTGCCCGGATGACTATTCCGGCGGCCGGATCGAACGGATCGACCTCTCAACAGGCAAGGTCGAGCGTGTCCTCGACACCGTCGGCGGCAATCCGCTCAAGGGCCCGAACGACCTCGTCTTCGACAAGGCCGGCAATCTCTATTTTACAGACCACGGGAAAACCTATTCACGCCACCGCGATTTCGGCGGTCTGTTCTTCCTTGCCAAGGGCGCCTCCGAAGCGATCGAACTCGATTTCCATTATTCCTCGCCAAACGGTGTTGGCCTGTCCCCTGACGAGCAGACCATATTCATGGCCGATACGATGACTGGCCGCATGTGGGCCTTTGATCTGGCCGCGCCGGGTGAAATCAAGCCCGCCTCGCCTTTCAATGGCGGGCGCGTTGTGGCGACGATGCCAGGCCTGCAATATTTCGACAGTCTCGCCATGACGGCAGCAGGCAATGTCTGCGTCGCCACCATCCTGAATGGCGGCATCACCACGATCACGCCGCAGGGCGAATTCAGCCATACGGCCTTTCCAGACATGCTGGTCACCAATATCGCCTTTGGCGGCGACGACATGAGAGACGCTTACCTCACCCTGTCCAGCACGGGTCAGCTCATCAAATGCCGCTGGCCGGAACCGGGCCTCGTCCTGAACTTCAACGCCTGACGCGGCTTAGTCTTCGAAAACGATTTCTGGTGCCGGCTTGGATTCCAGCGTGTCGAGGCCAATCGCCACGGTACGCGCCAATTCGTGAAAAATGCGCTTGGGCTCGCCATCGCCTAGCGCAGCAGGCAGGCCGCTGTCACCACCTTCGCGGATCGCCTGCAGCATCGGAACCTGGCCCAGCAGGGGCAGGCCGAGCTTTTGTGCCATGTCTGCGCCGCCACCTTCGCCCATCAGATAGTGGCGCCCACCGGCAGGATCTTCAAACCAGCTCATCGTCTCCACGATGCCCAGAATAGGCACCGCCGTCTTGGTGAACATGGCCGCACCGCGCCGAACATCGGCCAGCGCCACTTCCTGCGGCGTCGTCACAATGATTGCCGCCGTCACCGGCACACGCTGCGCGATCGCCAACTGCGCGTCGCCCGTGCCGGGCGGCGTATCAATGACCAACACATCCAGCTCGCCCCATTCGGCATCATTCAGCATCTGCGAGATCGCCGACATCACAATCGGCCCGCGCCAGATCATCGGCGAATCGGGATCAGACAGATAGCCGATCGACAGGGTTTTCAAGCCGTGCGCCTCGACCGGAACCAGCTTTTTCGACGCGGCTGTCCCGGGCTGGGCGTCCTGCTTGCCGAGCATGGTCGGAATCGACGGGCCATACACGTCTGCGTCCAGCAAACCGACTTTCATGCCGGCTTTCGCCATCGCCACCGCCAAGTTTACCGCGACGGTCGACTTGCCGACACCGCCCTTGGCGCTGGCAACAACCAGGATGCGGTCAATGCCCTTGATCTTCGGTATGCCTGCCGTTGCAGGCGGGGCGCCCTGTTGCATCGCCTCATCAGACAGGCGCGCGCCTTTGGAAACGCGCCTCGGAGAGGCCTCCAGCTTGACCTGAGGAGCCTGCGCTGCGGTTTTTTGAGCCGTCAGGATGCTGGTCACGGACTTCACGCCCGTCACCAGTTCAGCCTTGCCTTCCGCCTCAATACGGCGCGCTTCAGCCCCCGCCGTATCGTCCGGGTCGGCCAGCAGAACAAGGATCGCCCGGCCGGAACCGTCCACGTCCACGGACTCCAGCCAGTCCGGCGCACCCAGTGCCGCGCGCACCTGCGCAGCCAGCTTTTGACGCGATTTTTGCTTCGATCCAAACACGTAATCCGACCCCTGCGTCCTTGATGCCCAGATTGGGGCATGCACTTATCACCGAAACACCTATATAGAAGCCTGAATAGCAATACAGGAGGGGCTATGCCCTGGGATGATAAAACTAAATCCAGCGGCCCATGGGGCGGCGGATCAGACGATGAACCCGGCAAGGACGGTGGTTCGCCTTGGACGCGCCCCAGCGGCGGGTCCGGCGGCGGCGATCTTGAGCAGCAGATGAAGCGGATGCAGGAGCGGTTTCGCAAACGCTCCGGTGGCGGCGGAGGCGGCGGTGGACGCCGCGGCGGCGGCACAGGACCGAATTTCGGCCCGCTCGGCCTGATGATCCTGATCGGCATCGGTGTTTTTGGCTGGTTGTCGACAAGTGTCGTGATGGTTGACCCGACCCAACAGGCGTCTGTCTTCCGCTTCGGCAAATGGCAGACCAATTTCGGCCCTGGCCTGCATTTCCACCTGCCTGCCCCGTTTGAGGAGCATGTCCTGGTGGAAGTCGAAAACCGCAAGGAAACCCGGATCGGCAACAATCTCGAAGAAAGCCTCATGCTGACGGAGGACGAGAATATCGTCGACATCCAGTTTTCGGTCTTCTGGAAAGTGGATTCCGAGCATCCTGAAAACTACATCCTTAACGTGAAACAGCCTCAGGAGGCCGTCGAACAGGTGGCCGAATCCGTGATGCGCGAAGTTGTCGGCAAGACACGTCTTCAAAGCGTCATCACTACCGAGCGTGACGTGGTCCAGCAGGAAGTGGCCAAACAGGTCCAGGCGCTGCTGAACGATTATCGCGCCGGCATCGAAATCCTGGCTGTCACGATTGACCGGTCCGATCCGCCACAACAGGTGATCGAGGCATTCAACGACGTGAACGTCGCGGAACAGGATGCCGAGACCAACATCAACCAGGCCACACAGTTCGCCAACGAGGTTGTCCCGCAAGCGCGTGGTACCGGCCAGCGCATCCTGCAGGAAGCGGAAGCCTATCGCGACCAGGTTCTGGCAGATGCCCAGGGTGAGGCCTCGCGCTTCGAGCAGATCTACACTGAATACCGCAAGGCACCCCGCGTGACCCGTGAACGTATGTATCTTGAAACCATGGAACGGGTTCTGGAACGCTCCGACAAGCTGATCATGGATCAGGATTCGGGCGCGGTTCCTTATCTCCCGCTGGAACGAACCCAGCCACAAAATCGCGGAGGGCAGTAATCATGCGTGCATTTGGATGGCTTATCATTGCCGTGTCCGGCATTGTCATACTGGGTCTGTTGAACTCGTTTTTCATTGTTCGTCAGGACGAGCAGGCCCTGATGCTTCAGGTCGGCGAGCCCAAACAGGTCTATAACGCGCCCGGTCAGGACCAAGCGGGTCTCTATTTCAAGATACCGCTGTTCCAGCAGATCGAAAAACTCGACAAGAAAAATATCGGTCTTGATATCCAGAACATCGAAGTGCTGGCATCGGACCAGCGTCGTCTTTCAGTCGACGCCTTCGTGCGCTGGCGCATCAAGGATCCGCTGAAATTCTACCAGCGTTTCCGGAATGAGACGGCCGCAGCGCGCCAGCTCAACCAGATCACTAACTCGAACATCCGTGAAGCGCTTGGTGACGTGCCTGTACCGGAAATCATTTCCGGCCAGCGGTCACAACTCATGGATCGTATTCGCGAGCGGGTGAACGCACAGCTGACCGATGACGGTATCGACATTATCGACGTTCGCATCCGTCAGGCAGACCTGCCGCAGGAAGTGGCGCAGGGTGTCTACAGCCGTATGCAATCAGCCCGTCTTCAGGAAGCCCAGCGCATTCGTGCCGAAGGTGAGGAAAAGTCTCGGCTTATCCGCGCCCAGGCCAGCCGTGAGAAAACGGTGATCGAAGCTCAGGCTCGCGAACAGGCCGAGATCATCCGCGGTGAAGGCGATGCCAAGTCGACGGAAGTTTATGCCAATGCCTACAACAAGGACCCGGAATTCTTCCGGTTCCAACGTGCCCTGATTGCCTGTGACAAGGCGATTCAGGAAGGCACACAGGTCATCGTCGGTCCGAAACAACTCGGCCTCTGTGACCAGTTCATCGAAAGTGCCCGTGTAAATGGCGGCTCGCGTTAGGGCTGAAGACACGTGTCTAAGCTGTATCTGATACTGGCCGCGGCCGGAATCTGGTTCTTTCTTGAGGGGGCGATCTACGCGATCGCCCCCGATTTTATGCGCCGCATGGCCGCGCGTCTCGCCGAGATGTCGAGCCGCGAAGTTGCCTTCGCAGGCCTGGCCTCGGCTGTCGTCGGCGCGGCCCTGCTCGTGTTTGCAGTCAGAGCCGCCTGAACCTGTTGCAACAAAGGCGCAAAGCGCCATACTGCTCAGGCTACGTGCAACATCCGACTCTCAGGAGCCCCTCGCCTCATGCGCATTCCGGCACTCGCCGCCCTTGGTTTTATCGCTGCTCTTGCCCTGCCGGTTTCGGCACAAGGCAGCCTGTCGCGTCCCCTTGATGGGGTCGACCAGAAAGTGCAACCGCAGAGCTTCCGCGATTTGTCGAAGCGCCTGATGCCGGCTGTGGTCAACATCTCCACCCAGCAGACTATTGCTCCAAACGGATTACCTACTTTTCCCGAAGGCTCGCCAATGGAGCGCTTCAACGAATTCTTCGGTCGTGATGAAGACGGCTTCCAGCGTCAGGGTTCGCTTGGCTCTGGCTTCGTGATCAGCGCCGACGGCATCATCATCACCAACAATCATGTCATCGAAAATGCCGACGAGATCGAGATCAATTTCTCTGATGGTCGTGTACTTGAGGCCACGCTGGTCGGTCGTGACCGCGATACGGATCTCGCCGTGTTGAAGGTCTCCAGTCGGACCCCGCTGCCCTTTGTCGACCTTGCAGACAGTGACCGCGCCGAAGTCGGTGACTGGGTCATCGCGATCGGCAACCCCTTCGGCTTCGGCGGATCGGTCTCCGCGGGCATCATCTCGGCGCGCAACCGCGACCTCAATTCCGGCCGCTCTGACGATTTTATCCAGACAGATGCCGCCATCAACCGCGGCAATTCGGGCGGCCCGCTTTTCAATCTCGGCGGCGAAGTCGTCGGTGTGAACACGGCGATCATTTCACCGACAGGCGGATCGGTCGGTATCGGCTTTTCCGTTCCGTCCAACCTCGTCAAGCGCATCTCGAAGCAACTGATCGACCAGGGCAAGGTGCGCCGATCGTGGCTCGGCGTGAACGTGCAGGATGCTGATGCTGCGCTAGTGAAAGCCTATAAGGCCAAGGGCAAGGGCGGCGTGATTGTTACGCGCATCACAGATGGTGGCCCCGCTGCCAAGGCCAAACTGGAAGTCGGCGACCTTGTGCTCAGCTTTGATGGCAAGGCGATTGCCAGCGTGCGTGAAATGACACGCCTCATCTCCGATGCCCCGATCGGCAAGACCGTGCCCCTGTCGATCATCCGTGATGGCAAGGCGCGCACGATTTCGGTCACGCTCGGCGAACTCGAGGATGAAGATGCGGCAAGCGCAGGCAACCTGCTGCCTGATGGCCCTGCCAGCAGCAATGATCTCGGCGCAGAGCTCTCCGGCATCGACGACGATATCCGCCGCCGCTTCGGCATACCAAAAGATGTCGAAGGCGTTGTTGTCACCAGCGTCAGCGCGCGTGGGCGTTCCTTCGGCAAGCTCAGCCGCGGTGATGTCATTGTTGAAGTTAACTTCAACAAGGTCTCCACCGTCACCGATACGGTGGCCAAGGTAGAAACCGCAATGACCACGCCCCACCAGCCGCTTTTGCTGCGTGTGAAGCGCCGGGGTGATGCCGGCTGGTTTGACCAGTTCCTGTCGATCGAACTCGCGAAATAAGCGGCTCGCTTACAATCGCAAATGCGTGGCAGCTATCCAGCGACAAACTCGCTGGCAGCATAGCCCTGGAAGAACAAGGCCGCAGTCAGGTCCGTATGGCTGATCGCAGCACTTGCCTGCTCGGCCACGATTGGCTTGGCCCGATAGGCAATGCCCAGTCCGGCCGCGCGGATCATGTCCAGATCGTTCGCCCCGTCGCCCAACGCCAGCGCGTCGTCACGCGTCAGGCCATGCGCAGCAGATGCCTCGTCCAGGGCGGTCAGCTTGGCTTCCCGCCCGAGAATGGGGCGCCCGACATCCCCCGTGAGCGCCGCGCCATCATCAACCAGCGTGTTCCCCCGATGGGCATCGAAGCCGGACAGGTCGGCCACGCGTGACGTGAAGAAGGTGAAGCCGCCGGAAACCAGCACGGCATGTGCGCCATGCGCCTTCATCGTCGCCGTCAGCGTTCGCGCACCGGGGTTCAGCGTGATCCGCTCGCGATAGGCTGCCTCCAGCGCTGACAATTCCAGCCCCTTCAGCATCGCGACCCGTGTGGTCAGCGCGCCCTCGAAATCCAGTTCGCCGCGCATGGCGCGCTCCGTGATCGCCGAGACTTCTGCTTTCAGTCCGGCAAAGTCTGCCAGCTCGTCCAGGCATTCCTGCCCGATGATCGTGGAATCCATGTCAGAGATCAGCAGGCGCTTGCGCCGGTTCGCCGCAGGCAGCACCGCAACGTCTGCCTCCAGCCCCTTCAGCGCATCGCGCACCGCATCGACCCCACCATCACCCCACACATCGAACACATACTCGCACGCCTGCCACGCACCCCCGTCTGACAGTATGCGCAGCTGCTTTTCGCCCACGCCCGCCGAGGCGAGAATATCCCCCAATTCTGCTGGAAGTTCAGTGCGCGCAGGCGCCGCCACGGCTGTGACAGCAAGAATATTGCGGGAATTATCCGGGTTCTGGGTCATGTTTTCAGTCTCTTGGTGTCTTTCCACGCGCCCGACAAGCCCTTAGGTCTAGAGCATGCATCCGGCAATCCTCATCCATGGCCCAACCGCCAGCGGCAAGACCGCCCTCGCCATCGCCGTTGCACGGCGACTTGGGGGTGAAGTCATCAACGCTGATTCCATGCAGGTTTACAGAGACCTTCAGGTCATCAGCGCCCGGCCCGATGCGGCGGAAATGGACGGCGTCGCCCATCACCTGTTTGGCCATGTCGATGCCGCGACCCGCTATTCCACCGGTGACTGGCTGGAAGAGGCCAGACGCGAGATCAAACGCATCGAATTGAAGGGCAAGCGAGCGATCCTTGTGGGTGGCACCGGGCTCTATCTGCTGGCGCTGACACAGGGCCTGTCCAACATCCCGCCGGTTCCCGAGGATATCCGCGCCGATGTCCGCGCCATCGCAGAGGCAGAAGGCGCTGTCGGCCTGCGTGACCGGCTGGCGCCCGTAGACCCTGAAACGGCTGAACGGCTGGGCACCGGTGACCGCCAGCGACTGGCCCGCGCCTATGAAGTCTGGCTCGCGACCGGGCGGACGATCGGCCAGTTTCAGGAGGACCGCCAACCACCTGTCCTTCACAACGGCGAATGGATCGGCTTTGCACTCACCCCGCCCCGCTCGCGCCTCTACCAAAAAATCGACCGGCGTTTCGAAGGCATGCTGATGCAGGGCGCCATGGACGAGGCCCGCGCCCTCATGGAACGCAACCTCGATCCGGAACTTCCCGCAATGAAAGCCCACGGCATGCCCTGGCTGACCGCGTTCGCACGCGGTGAGATCAGCGCTGAACTTGCGGCCGAAAACGCAAAGCGGGACACCCGTCGCTATGCAAAACGGCAATTTACGTGGATTGGCCGGCAATTCCCGTTCTGGCCGCGCATTCCGTCGCCAGAGCCGGAAAACCGGTTAAGGGTCATTCATGCCCTTTACAGGGAGATTGACACGGTCAAAGAGGCAGATTATTCCTAAGTCTGACGTTGGAGGAAACGCACCGTGCGCACACCACTGGTACTCGTTATTAGGCATCCGTAGTCGACTGACCATTCAGTCGATTGCGGATGCGCGCACATAAGGGTCTCCTCAGGGGGCCCTTTTTCATTTCAGCCCTGACCCATTTTATCCAGCACCCCGAGAGCCTCATGACCACAACCATCAAGCCCAAGACGCGCACCGCACAACCGGCGAAGAACGAGCCCCGCATCATGACCGGCGCCAAAATCGTCATCGAGGCACTGCGTGAGCAAGGGGTCAGTTCGATCTTCGGCTATCCGGGCGGCGCTGTCCTGCCAATCTATGATGCGCTGTTCTCTGCGCCCGATATCGAGCATATCCTTGTGCGTCACGAACAAGGCGCCGGTCATGCGGCCGAAGGCTATGCCCGCTCCACGGGCAAGTGCGGGGTTGCGCTCGTCACGTCCGGGCCCGGTGCCACCAACATGGTCACGCCGATCACGGACGCCATGATGGATTCAATTCCCATGGTTGTGCTGTGCGGCCAAGTGCCAACCCACCTGATCGGCACAGATGCGTTCCAGGAATGCGACACGGTCGGCATCACGCGCACCTGCTCCAAGCACAATTACCTTGTCACCGACGTCAACGATCTCGCCCGCGCCATCCACGAAGCGTTCTTGATCGCCACGTCCGGCCGCCCGGGCCCGGTCGTCATCGACATCCCGAAGGACGTCCAGTTCGCCACCGGCGCCTACATCGGCAAGGAGGGCGTCCACAAGGCCACCTACAAGCCGCGCACGACACCCGACGCGGAATCCGTTACCGCGACTGTCGACCTGATCATGTCCGCATGGCGGCCCGTCTTGTACACAGGCGGCGGCGTCATCAACTCCGGGCCGCGCGCCTCCGAACTGCTGCGCGAACTGCAGGCCGTAACCAGCATTCCCGTCACGTCGACCCTGATGGGGCTCGGTGCCTTCCCGGCCGCGCATCCCGACTGGCTCGGCATGGTCGGCATGCATGGCAGTTTCGAAGCCAACAACGCCATGCATGATTGCGACCTGATGATCTGCCTTGGCGCCCGCTTTGATGATCGGGTTACAGGCCGGCTCGATGCCTTCTCGCCCAATTCCAAAAAGGTTCACATCGATATCGACCCCTCTTCGATCAACAAGATCGTGCGCGTCGATGTTCCTGTGATCGGCGATTGCGCCATAACGCTGGAAGCAATCCTGAAGCAACTTGCCGCGCGCAAGGGCAAACGCCCGGATCTTGCGGTCTGGAAGAAGCAGATAGCCACGTGGCGCGCCCGTGACTGCTTCGGCTACCGCAATTCCGATGAGGTCATCAAACCGCAATATGCCATCGAACGCCTGTATGAGCTGACCAAAGACAGGGAAACTTACATCTCCACGGAAGTCGGCCAGCACCAGATGTGGGCAGCCCAATTCTATCATTTCGAGGAACCTAATCACTGGATGACCAGTGGGGGCCTCGGTACAATGGGCTATGGCCTGCCTGCCGCCGTCGGCATTCAGACTGCCCACAGGGACGCGCTCGTCATAGACATTGCCGGCGAAGCCTCGATCCAGATGGTGATGCAGGAGTTTTCCACGGCCGTTCAGCACAAGCTGCCGGTCAAGGTCTTCATCCTGAACAACGAATGGATGGGCATGGTGCGCCAATGGCAGGAACTGCTGCATGGAGAGCGCTATTCGCACACGTATTCAGAAAGTATCCCGGACTTCGTCAAACTGGCTGAGGCGCTCGGCGGCCATGGCATCCGCTGCGACGATCCGAAGGAACTGGACGCCAGGATTCAGGAAATGATCGACCATGATGGCCCGGTCCTGTTCGATTGCCGCGTCGAAAAGGCCGAAAATTGCCTGCCGATGATTCCGTCAGGGTCTGCTCATAATGAGATGATCCTTGGGGAGATAACTGGTAACGAGGTCAGTGAAGCCGGGAAGAAGCTGGTCTAGCCACAGACAGGCAAGGGTTTTGGGACGGATTGAATAGATGAGTATGAGCGACATCCTCGCCCTGCTGCGCGAACACCTTGATGTGGTGATTGCGATCGGCTCGGCGCTGGTCGCGCTCGTCAGCGCCTTCGCGTCGCGGGCCGAAACCCGCCGCCAGCGCCGCCTGCAAACCGAACGCCTGCGCCAGAGCATCGATGCCGCCAGCCTTGAATGGGGCAATCACGCCATCGACGCGCTTGGCCGGGCTGCCATGTTCGCCCGCACCCGCCACTTGCAGGCCAATGACGCCACTTTTGCCGGCGGTAAGACTAGCCTGCTGATCGGCCTTTCGGCGCTGGTCGAACGCGGACGCATGTTCTTTCCCAACCTCGACGCCGACAATAAGGGTATGGACAAGGACGGCGCCTATCGCGGCCACCGCCCCCCCATTCTCGATTCCATGATGTGGGCCTATTTCGAACTCGACGCCCTGACGCGCGACGGTGGCCCGACCGGTGACAATTGCGCCGACTTCATCGAAGATTGCCGTCGTCTGATGGTGTCGGAACTTCAGGCCCATCTCGATCCGCGCCGCCTCGACAAGATTGTCGAGCGCTATGACGATCAGACCCACGAAAACCGGCGCGACGCCATCGACCGCGCCAAGGCGCTGAAAACGCGCCTCCAATCCCGCAGACCCGGACTTGTGCTCGACACATCGCAGCCGCCTGCCGCCCCTACGGAGACACGACAATGAGCGACGGAACAATCGCTGACGCACCCAGTGGCCCAAAGTCAGCCTACTTTCTCTCGCATGCAGATGAAGCCGTGGAGCGGCGCACACTGGCCGTGCTCGTCGATAACGAGCCGGGCGTTCTCGCCCGGGTCGTGGGCCTCTTCTCCGGTCGTGGCTACAACATTGACAGCCTGACAGTCGCTGAAGTTGACGCCAGCCAGCACCGGTCACGCATCACGATCGTCACGCAGGGCACGCCGCACATCCTCGAACAGATCGAAGCCCAGCTGCTGCGCATCGTTCCGGTCGGTGAAGTCATCGACATCACCAAGTCGAAACGCGGCATCGAGCGCGAGCTGTCCCTGATCAAGGTCGCCGGCACCGGCGAAGTGCGCGTCGAGGCGTTGCGCATTGCCGAGATTTTTCGCGCCCGTGTCATCGATACGACCAATGAGAGCTTCATCTTTGAGCTGACGGGCGCGTCCGACAAGATCAGCCAATTCATCGACCTGATGCGTCCGCTCGGACTCGTCGAGGTCAGCCGAACCGGTGTGCTCTCGATCAAGCGCGGAAAGGAACAGGGATGATGCGTATCAAATTCCTTGTGTTCGCGGCTCTCCTTGGTGCCGGCATGGCCAGTGCCGCTGAAGATCCACCCGAAAGCTGCCGCCCGAAAGTGGCCGGCAGTGCGCTGGCCCTCGCGGCGGATGCCGAGGCCGCGCAATTACAGTGCGATGTGGACCGCGCCAAACAGCTCGTGAATCGGTCAGAGCGTCTCGCGGCGGGGTCATCAGAACCTGTCATCCGCATCGTCGACACCGCATCGCCCAGCGGCGCAGCCTACATATATGACGTGATTGGCACAGGGCCGAGCTATTGGTTGTCAGCCCACTCTGTTCCGGGAGACGAAACCGAGCGCAGCAAAGTGCCTGTCTGCAAACTGGGAACAAACCTGCCCGCCGATGTATCGGCCAGCGTAGAGGCCGCATTGGCGACCGTCGGCTCGTCAGGCCTTCCTGCCTATGGCCCGCGCGAAGACGTGTCAATCAACCCGGACGGATCGCGGCGCGTTGTTCTGCTGCTCGACACGCATGACATCATTACCACCATCAAGACTCCTGATGGTCCGCGTTACTTCTCGCGCCACGCACGTGCGTCTGACGAGATCGCCCGGATCAATCAAACCATCATCGGCGTAGCCAATTTCAGCGATGGCTGGATGTGCGACGCCAACTGAACCTCACCCTATCAACCCCACCCCAAAGCGGAGCTTTTTGAAGCCAATGAAAGTTTATTACGAGCAGGACGCAGACCTTTCCCTGATCCAGAAGAAGAAAGTTGCCGTCATCGGCTATGGCAGCCAGGGCCATGCGCACGTCCTGAACGCGCGCGACAGCGGCGTGACGGATATCGTCGTCGGCTTGCAGGAAAGCTCATCCAGCCGCGCCAAGTGCAAGGCCGAAGGCCTGACCGTCATGACGCCCGCCGAAGCGACAAAGTGGGCTGACGTCGTGATGATCCTGATCCCGGATGAATTGCAGGCCGTTGTGTGGGCCAACGAGATCGAGCCCCACACCCGCGAAGGCCAGCACATCATGTTCGGCCACGGCTTCAACATTCACTACAACCTGATCCGTCCAAAGGCCGGTGTGGACATTTCCCTGTCCGCGCCCAAGGGTCCCGGTCACACGCTGCGCGCACAATACCAGATGGGCTTTGGTCTGCCCGGCCTCATCGCCATCCATCAGGACGCGTCAGGCTCCGCCAAGGATGTTGCCCTGTCCTATTCGAAAGCCATCGGCAACACACGCGCCGGTGTGATCGAAACATCATTCCGTGAAGAGACCGAAACAGACCTCTTCGGCGAACAGGCTGTCCTCTGCGGCGGCATTGTCGAACTGATCAAGGCAGGTTTTGAGACACTGGTCGAAGCCGGTTACGCACCGGAAATGGCCTATTTCGAATGCCTTCACGAAACCAAGCTGATCGTTGACCTGATCTATGAAGGCGGCATCGCCAACATGAACTACTCGATTTCCAACACGGCGGAATACGGCGAATACGTTTCCGGTCCCCGCGTTGTGACTTCAGACACCAAGGCCGAAATGAAGCGCATCCTGACCGACATTCAGGATGGCACATTCGCCCGAAACTGGGTTCTGGAAAACCAGGCTGGTGCGCCAAGCTTCCACGCCAAGCGCGCCCGTATGAACGACCATCTCATCGAGGAAGTCGGCGAAAAACTGCGCGGCATGATGCACTGGGCCCAGAACGACCGGCTGGTCGACAAGGCGCGTAACTAATTCATCGCGACTGCGGCATGCCGGGAGATCAGTCTTCCGGCATGCCACCCGCGGCCACGTTCAAATCCACGTCGCCACTGATACCCGCCACCTTGCCCCGCATTGAATGCTGCCAGATGGCGTAGGGCATGCCCGGCACCCCATCGACGCTCCGTATCCAGAGCGGATAGCGGTCAAACGCCCCCGCGATCCAGTCAGCATGGAATTCAGGTGTCGTGTAGATCACGGGCGTCGCGCCATATTCCGCTTCCAACCTGTCGAGAAATACTTTCAGTTCCGCCTTGGTGCCAGCCTCATCCCGGAAGGGATCGCAATTGTGGGCATATTCCACATCCACGGCCGGCGGCAGCGTTCCATCCCGCACCTCCACCGACTGGATGAAGTTCACAGCCTGTTCTGCGGCAGGCTTGCACAGGATATAGAAGTGATACGCGCCCAGATGGTACCCCCTCCGGGTTGCCTCAATCCAGTTCGACTGGAAGTCCTGGTCCTTCCAGTCGCGCCCCTCGGTGGCTTTCAAATAGATGAAATCGAGGTTCTCGGCCTCCAGCGCATCCCAGTTCACCTGTCCATTGTGATGCGACAGGTCAATGCCGCGTGCGCCGGGCGTCGGAAGACGGCTGTCCGTCACGGGGTCCTGCGCCGGTGTGCACGCAGTCAGGGCCAGAAGCGCTGCAATTACTGGGAATCTGAGTGTCATACTGGCCAGTCTGGCATGCAATGATGGCGTCGTCGCGTCGAAAGAAATGCCTTTTCGCGGTTCAACCTGCGCATGGCTTTCCTGCCGTCTAATTCGCGTATGGCACGTATTTTGCTTATTTTTCCGAGGATAATCAGTCACCAAGGGACGAGAACATTGGCCAATCAACCCTCATCGCCGCGCGCGCCGCGGTCGCAAGAAGGCAGCTTCATCACGGCAGGGTCCGTGTTGGAGGGTAAACTCGCTTTCACAGGTCCGACCATGCTGTCAGCCCACCTGAAGGGCGACATCAGCACCGACAGCCTGCTGGTTGTTGAAGCGGGCGCCGTAATCGAAGGCAATGTTTCCGGCACGGTCATCATCGTGCATGGCGAGATCAAAGGGTCTGTCAGCGCCAGCGAAATGATTGAGGCCTGGCCCGGATGCCGCCTTGAAGGCCGCGCTTACGCGCCCAGCATGCGAGTTGAAGAAGGCGCCAGCATTCTGGCGGATGTCCTGATCGCGCCGCAACAGCCGGCCGACTGGTTCACACAGGTCGAAACGGCCCCTGACCTGGCACCCGCTCCTATGCCAGCATCCACGCCCGCGCCTGCAGCCGCAACCGCAGCACCGGCCGCTACAGTACCGCGCTCTGCAACTATGCCTGCGTTTACGAATACGATGTTCACCCAACCCGCCAAGACAGGGTCGTAACGCTCGCGCCCTAGCGCCCCGCGCCATCCTTCAGGCGTTCCCACGTGTCATCGTTTGGATCATACGCGGCCAGGCCCGTGATCCGGTCGCACGCCCATTCATATCCGGTATCGCAGGCCGCTTGCAGGATGCGCGTGCCCTCCCCAACATTCTTCGGGCCACCCTTGCCTGCGAACATCATGTTGCCATATCCGGCACAGGCGCTGACTTCGCCCAGATCACACGATAATTTGTACAGGCGCCGCGCCTCCGGCAGGTCCTGCTCCATGCCATTGGCCTTCGTGGCCATATAGGCGAGCGTTGCGCACCCGGCGGCATCCTTGCCTGCACACGCCTTGCGATAGGCTTTGACGGCCGCTTCATAGTCCTGAACGCCTCCCCAGCCCTTGCGATAATAATCGCCCAGCTTGGTGCACGCGGCATAGTCTTTCGTCGCGCAATCCCGAATGGCATCAGCGCGACCGGCGCGATCCGTGGCCAGCGTTTCCGTTGCCTGTTCAAGTGCGATTTCCGATTGAGTGCGCTCAACCTGATTGGCCTGCGCCAGCGCAGGTGCCGCTGACAGACTGACCGAAACGACGAGTATCAGACTTGTGAGAAGACGCATGGAAGAGCACTCCGGTTGATATTGATTGAAACCAATCATACGCCTCGGCCCAGTCCCCGTCCACGTGGCACGCTGCTTAAGAAGTCGTAACCTGCCCTTGCCGCCGCCGCTTCCAACGCGCAAACTCTCTCAAACAGAAAATGCTATCGGGAGACACCACGCGCATGGCCGCACAAGATCAGCAACCCATTGGATCGGGATTTCACGCCAAATCGACAGCCCGCGAAGTGCTTGAGGGCATTGACCTCACGGGCAAGAACGCCATCGTCACGGGCGGGTATTCCGGGATTGGCATCGAGGCGGTCCGCGCGCTTGCCGGCGCCGGAGCCCGGGTGACCGTACCGGCTCGCCGCGTAGACGTGGCCGAAACGGCTCTGGCCGACGTTGCCGGCGACATCGAGATCGCCGCAATGGACCTTGGCGACATCAAGTCAGTCGAGAAATTCACACGCGACTATGATGACGCGCAACGGGGCCTCGATATCCTCATCAACAATGCCGGCATCATGGCCTGCCCCGAAGGCCGCGTCGGCCCCGGCTGGGAGCGCCAGTTCGGCGTGAACCATCTCGGTCACATGGCAATGAGCCTGGCACTCGCCCCCTCAATGCAACGCGCCGATTCTGCACGCGTCGTCGCCTTGTCGTCCACCGGACATGTGCGCTCGGACATTCACTGGGATGACCCGCATTTCACCAATCACCCCTATGACAAGTGGGACGCCTACGGACAGGCAAAGTCGGCCAATGCGCTCTTCGCGCTTGGTGTTGACCATCGCGGCCGCGATGTTGGCGTGCGCGCCTTTTCGGTCCATCCAGGCGGCATCTTCACGCCGCTCCAGCGCCACCTGAGCGACGAGGAAATGGTTGCCCTCGGCTGGAAGGCCGCAGACGGGACAATCCCGCCTCAGGTCCAGGCAATGTTCAAGACACCAGAGCAAGGCGCAGCCACCAGCGTTTGGGCGGCCACGTCACCCAAGCTCAGTGACCGTGGCGGCGTCTATTGCGAAGACTGTGACATCGCCAAATTGGCGACAGACGACAGCCAGCGCTGGGAACACGCCCGCCCCTGGATTTGCGATGATGAAAAGGCTGAACGCCTCTGGACAATGAGTGAAAAAATGCTCGCCGAGGCCTGAGTACAGATACCAAGGAGGAAACACGCATGAAATACGTACTTACAGCACTTGTCGCTGGCGCCCTCGCAACCGCCTGCACCACACCCCCTGCACCCGCAGAGCCCACCGCTCTCGCCCCGGTGGAGGTCACGACGCCCGAAGCAACAACACCCTCACCCGCCGATGCCGCTTCGGCCGGCTTCAATTATGAAAGCGTATTTAGCGAGGATGACCGTCCGGCAGATGACTATGAGCAGTACAAGGTCCGCAAATCGGCGCAGGTGCTTGCCTTCACGGGTATCGCACCCGGCATGACAGTGGTCGATCTCGAAGCGGGCGGCGGTGTGTATACCGAACTCTTCTCCCGCGTCGTTGGTGAAACGGGCACGGTCTACATGCAGAACCCGCCGGCCTTTGATGCCTTTCTCGGTGACGCCGTGGAAATGCGGGTCGACGGGCGTCTCGCCAACGTCACCAAGGTCAAGGCCCCCTTTGACGACCTGTCCGTGGTGCCGGATGCTTCAGCTGACCTCGTGACATGGATGCTCGGTCCACATGAACTCTGGTTCACGCCGGACGGCGCAGAGCCCGGTGTACTCGGTGATCCCGAAGCGGCCTTCGCGGAAATCGCCCGCGTCACAAAGCCAGGCGGGTCGTTTGTCGTGCTGGACCATATGGCGCCGGCAGGTTCTCCCGCCACGACAGGCGGCGAAACCCACCGAATCGACAAGGCCATCCTGATCGCGATGGCAGAGGCCAATGGTTTCGCCCTGACAGACGAAAGCAACATTCTCGCCAATGCCGAAGACGATGGCAGCATGAATGTATTTGACCCGGCAATCCGCCGCAAGACGAACCGTTTCCTTCTGAAATTCACGAAGGGCTGACAGCGCATCGTGCAGCAATGATTACACCGGCCGGAAGCGCGATCGAGACCGGCCGGCTCGCACTCTTCCCGCTTCGAGGCGCATCATGGCTTCGCAAGCCTTAACGCGCACAGCAAAACTCCACACAACCGCTTTAGTCGTTCTGAACGCCGAAAGTGTAGGTTTCACCGTTACCGGTTGGAGGGTGTGGACGTGAATCCCAAGGGGTTCCTTATTCGGTGGGTGCGGGAACGGATGTACCCGAAGATGGAATCGCATGGCGATGTCCTGCGCGTCGCCATCGGTTCCACGTTCCTGATCCTTGCAGCCATCGCCCTTGGCGAACTGGCCTTCTCCTCACTGCTCGGCACCAATTTCTGGATGGATCTTGGGCGGGGCATGGTGCTCGGCACCGTGATCTGCTTCCCGGCCGTGCTGTTCAGTGCAACCATTCTGCGTGAGAATGTCATTCTCCAGCGCAAGTTTCGTAGTGCTTATCGCGTCGCAACCCGCAATTCAGAAGACATCATCAGCAAGAACCAGGAACTCGAAGCGGCACACATGCGCCTGGCCGAGCTGGCCAATTCCGACTTCCTAACCGGCCTGGCAAACCGCCGACGGTTCGAACAATCCTTCGCCGATGCCTTCGGGGCCGCCGGCCTTGGCGGCGCCCCCTTCACGCTGATCCTGCTCGACCTCGATAATTTCAAACAGGTCAACGACGTTCACGGGCACGATGCGGGTGACGCGGTTCTCCAGCAGGTCGCAAAGCGGATCCGGGCAACGGTGGGTGACCGTCCCGGCGTCGCCGCCCGCCTTGGCGGTGACGAATTTGCGATCCTTCTTTGGGAAACCTTTGATGGCGCAGACGCAGCGGCCTTCGCATCCGAACTTCAGGATGTCCTGTCGCGCCCCCATTCCTATCGCGGCAAGTCGCTCTACGCGCCATCCACCGTCAGCGTGGGCTTCTATTCGATTGCCTTCAGTTCAGCGTCGGAAATGTTCGTCGCGACAGACAAGGCACTGATCGGCACCAAGCGCAGTGACCAGATCGGTTTCGCGAAAACCGATCCCGATGATGGCCTGTCGATCGCCAGCTAGATCTCGATCAGGCGCGAGCGTCCGCCAGCATCAGCTCTGGTGATCCCGCATGAACGACGGCCTGAGCGGGCAGCCAGCACGTCACTTCCAGTCCGCCACCTTCAACGGGCTTCATGCCAACGGTGCCACCGTGCAGGTCGACGAAATGCTTCACCAGCGCAAGGCCGAGGCCTGCGCCGCGTTGGTCGCCCGATACGAAGCTGTCGAAACTGGTCGCCCGCTTCTCCGCTTCCAGGCCCTTGCCATTGTCGCGCACAGACAGCGTAACCATATCGCCAATCCGCTGCGCCGAGACAACGATCTCGCCGCCGGATTCGGTAAACCGCAGCGAATTGGAAATCAGGTTGAAAAGTACCTGCCGAATACGGCGCTGGTCGGCGCGGATGATGCCCAGCTTGCCGGTAACATCGGCGCGGACAGTGATCTCTGTGTCCTCGGCCTTCGACACGACCATTTCGATACTCTCGTCGATCACCTCGCGAAGCTGCACATCTTCAAGATCCAGATCCATCCGGCCCGCTTCAATCATGGCCAGGTCAAGAATGTTCTCAATCAGCTTGGACAGGTGATCAGACGCTGACAGGATGGCGCTGACATAATCAGATTGTCGATCCGTGAGGTCACCATTCCGCTGGGTTTCCAGCAATTCGGCATATCCAAAGATCACGGTCAGCGGCGACCGCAGCTGGTAGCTGACATTGCGCACGAATTCGGTTTTCAGGCGATCGGCGGCCTCGAAGGCTTCGGCGCGGTCGCGCAACGCCGATTCCACCCGGCGTGTTGCCGTCACATCCGCAAAGGCGATCAGCGTATTTCCATCCGGTAAGGGATGGGTCAGGTAAGTCAGGATCGAACCGTCAGAACGACGCATCTCGCCGGTCGTTGACTGGCGAGCCCGCGCGGACGGATCGGTGATGTGGCCCTTGATGGCATCCCAGATTTCAACATCGTGGAACAGCGGCACACAGGCCTCGATCACAGCCGAATAATCCGGCTGGTCTTTCAACAGGTCATGCGACAGGCTCCACAGGCGCTCGAACGCATGGTTGAACAGCTTGAGGCGTCCATCCCCGCCGAACACCGCGACGGCCTCGTGCAGATTGTCCAGCGTCGAGCTCTGCGTCTTTACGATGGCATTGAACTTGGTCTTCAGGTCCAGTTCGCCGGTGATGTCCTTGAACAGCAGCAACAGTCCACCCATCGGGTGGCGCTGGCGCGTCACAGACAGTGTGCGGTCATCCGGCAGCGACCACAGGTCCTCCTTCACGCCGTCAATGTCGAGATAGTAAGCCAGTTCTTCAGCGCGCCATTCGGCATAATTCGTCCGTGCTGGCAGTCTGCG
This sequence comes from Hyphomonas sp., assembly GCA_040216775.1. Taxonomy (GTDB): domain Bacteria; phylum Pseudomonadota; class Alphaproteobacteria; order Caulobacterales; family Hyphomonadaceae; genus Hyphomonas. The sequence continues at coordinate 162,455 of JAVJOM010000049.1, read as the reverse complement.
GCGCTCGCGCAGCCGGTCCAGCAACTGGCCGTGGGTCGGGCGGTCCAGAAGGAACGTCTCGTCCAGATCCCACATATCCCTGAAGGCCTTGTTATAGAAGGTCAGCTTGCGGTCAGCGCCAAAGATGGCGACCGCGTCGGCCACATGGTTAAGTGTTTCGTCATGCGCGCGAACGTGGCGATTGAGTTCGTCGCGGGCATTTTCCTGTGCGGTCACGTCGAAGGCCATCGCGCCAGCACCGCCCGATAGCGGGAAGGTCAGCACACGCATCGCGCGGCGTTCACCCTTGATTACCATATGGCGCGTCTCGTCGATGTCGACGCCCTCGGAAATCGTCTTGCGCGCCTGTTCGGCGGCAGCCTGGTCCAGCATCAGCTGGCGGTCCAGCACTCGGTCAAGATTGATGCCGTCAACCGCTTCGATATAGGCCGGATTCACCCATTGCAGCTTGCCCATGCCCGATACGCGCCAAGCCGGGAATGGCGACTTGCCCAGCATGTCGAGGAAGGCAGTCGGATCGCGTGCGATAACCTGACGGGCTTCTTCCAGCTTGCCTCGGGCCGAACTTTCTTCCAGTCCCTTGATAGTCGTATCGGTCACCCAGACCACCGCGCGGGCACCTGCCGTTCGCCCGTCCGCCTCAAGGAAGCGACCGGAAGGCCCGATAATCGTCAGGGAAAATGCCTGGCCCGACTCACGCAATTCGCGCAGGCGTATGCGCAATGTCGTGTCCTGGCCGGCACTGTCGCGCGCTTCAAGGTCGGCAAGTCCCTCAATGATGCGAACCGCCGGATCAAGCGAGAGCGCGTCGTCAGTAAAGCTCAGCAGGCCGGCCAGCGCGACCGGAGAGCCGTAAAGTTCGGGTGGAATGATTTCATCATCATCTGCTTCGAGGGCCTCACCCTGCCAGACGAGGATAACGCCGGGGTGTGCACCAAGAACAGACCTGTGCTCTGCCAGAGTGGTTTCCAGTTGGGACGACCGTTCGCGAAACTTACGCGCAGCGCCGCGCGCGCCATCCGAAACCCGCAATGCCCACAACAGCGCTGCCAGTCCCAGCGACGCCGCGCCAGCGGACATGATGATCGGCACCTGGTCTGCACTAATGGCCATAATCTTCCAATTCCATCGCCCGAATCGACCGCTGTCAGGCGGCCACAAGAGGTTAACGGAATGCTCCCATTCCATTAAGGCGGCGTTAACAGGACGGTAAGACCACCCCCGAAGGCTGGCAAGGTAACTGAATCGTCATGTTGCAAATAAACAACAGCCGCATAGTCTGCCCCATGGCCATCCCACAGGTACCCTACATGCGCCCACGCTTACTGGCATCTACCCTGACTGCAGCCCTCTGCTTCGCCGCGCCCGGCTTCGCGCAAGAGGCCAGCACACCTGTTTCCGGCCCCCTCGTGGAAATCTCGGCTCAGGACGTGGATGACATCGATGATATTGTCCGCTTGCCTGGCCAGGGCCACGTGAAATCAGGCGATCCCCACGCGCGCCATGCCTCCGGGCGCCTTGTCGCCGGTGGCGGCCTGATCATGAGCTTCGACGCGGATGACAATGGCCGCGTCACGCCCTCCGAGCTGAACACCGGATCGGTTGCCGCCTTCGCCGTCGCCGATGCCAATCAGGACGGTCGGCTGAGCGCACTGGAACAACAGGACTGGGCCAATAATCTGCCCACCCGCGATGACACGCTGGCAAATCCCGTTCGGTTCGACCCCAATCTGGACAGAATGGTGTCCCAGAGCGAATTCGTCGCCGTGGTGGCCCAGCTGGCAAAGACCTATGCGGACGCTGATGGCGATATCCATCTGGTCAAGCTCGAAGCGTCTGAGCCCAACGATTCAGATGCCAAGCGTGAATGGAGCGATCTGGAACAGCCGGAAATATTCGGCCGCGTCGAATAGGTCACAATCGCCGCATGCTTTACCGGTTCAGCAGACTTCATCATCCGGGCCGCGCTCGCCGAAACCTTCGGCAATCAGGCTCGCAATCGCAGTGACCGCTTCGGCGGCTTCGGGGCCCTCGGCCCGCAACTCGACTTCGCATCCCATGTGGGCCACCAGCATCAGCAGGTCCATGATCGACCGGGCGTCAGCACTTTCGGCCTCGTGATGCACGATGACATTGGCATCGAATTCACCTGCCAGGCGCGACAGACGGGCAGACGCGCGCGCGTGCAACCCTTTCCGGTTCACGATCATCACGCGCTGGGTGGCCGTTGTCGTTGCAGGCTGCACTAGGAAGACTTCGCCAACAGGTCGGATGCGATACTGATATATTTGCGGCCAGCCTCTGCGGCCACCTTGGCGGCCTCTGACAGCGGCAGGCTTTCACGCACCTCGGCCAGCTTGATCAGCATGGGCAGATTGACCCCCGACAGCACCTCGATATTGCCCGCCGACATGACCGACATGGCCAGATTGGATGGTGTGCCGCCAAACATGTCTGTCAGGATGATAACTCCGCGACCGCTGTCACAGGATTTGGCTGTTTCACGAATCTGCTCGCGGCGCGCTTCGATATCGTCCTCGACCTCGATGGAAATTGAACGAAAGCAAGGCTGCTCGCCCACGACGTGTTCAGTCGCAGCGACGAGTTCGCGTGCAAGCTTGCCATGGCTGACGACAACAATGCCGATCATGCCGGAACCTTCCAGGGCCATTCTTTACGAACTTGTCATGCTGCCACGCCTCAGCGCGGCGTCAACCCTGATTCAACCGTTGCGCTATAGTGCCAGAATGTCACGCGCCAGCCAGTCCCAGCACATCATCCATACCGTAAAGGCCTGGCTTGCGGCCCTTGACCCACGTTGCCGCCTGCACGGCGCCATGGGCAAACACCTTCCTGTCCAGCGCCGTATGGTTCAGCGTGAGAATTTCCATGTCCGATCCGAAGCTCACCGAATGCTCGCCGATCACGTCGCCCATCCGGCGGACTGAAAAGCCGATCTGTCCGGCCTGCCGCGCACTGTCGGGGCCATCATAGGGTGGGCTGCGCAGGTCATCCAGCACACTGCCCCGCCCCTCGGCCGCTGCCTCACCCAGCATCAGCGCGGTGCCGGATGGCGCATCCACCTTGCGGCGATGGTGAGTCTCAAGGATTTCAATGTCCCAGCCCTCGCCGAGCCTGCTCGCCGCCATCCGTGTCAGCGCCTGCATCAGGTTGATCCCGAGCGAAAAATTACCGGCTTTCACAATGGCAAACTGCGTCGCGGCCTGGGCGATCTCCTGCTCCTCGGCTGCAGTGAAGCCTGTCGTACCAATCACGACTCCGCTGACGCGCGTATGCTTGAGGGCCTCAAGCGCCGCCAGCGTCGCTTCGGGCCGGGTAAAATCGATCCACACATTGGCGTCCGCCGCCGCGGCGACCGGATCCGTGACTGGACGGATACCCAGCGACGACCGGCCGGCCAGCTCGCCAATGTCACGGTCAAACGGCCCCTTGCCCGGCGCCTCTGTGCCGCCCGAAACAGATAGACCGGCCTCCAGCGCGCTCGCCACAAGCTGGCGACCCATCCGTCCAGCCACGCCAGCAATGGCTACGCTGAGATCACTCTGGTGTGTCGTGTCAGTCATCGGGTCCTTTCCAATCAGCAGGCCGCGCCCGCCTCAGGTCTTGTCTGCATCAGGCGCGCGGCCCGCTTCTTCATCGACTTCCTCCACCCTGAGCTTCAGCTTGGCAAGTTCGCGCTCGCGCAACTCATCCGAAAACGCACTCGCAAAAACACCCGCCGGCAGCGCCACAACGCCTATTCCGGCCAGCGCAATCACCGAAGCAAACATGCGCCCCAGAGGAGTGACAGGATAAACGTCGCCATAGCCGACGGTGGTCAAGGTCGCAATCGCCCACCAGATCGCCCTCGGAATGGACTGGAACATCTCTTGCTGTTGGCCGCCAATACCCTCGATGAAATAGAGTGCAACAGCCGACACATAGACAAGCGCCAGTGCCATCGCGAGTGTCGTGAGGAGCTGAGACCCGGCCCGCTGCACGGCGGCGCCAAGCACATCAAAGGCGGGCACGAACCGCGCCAGCTTGATCAGTCGGAACAGACGGAACACCCGCAAGGCAATCAGCGGCACACCGCCACCCATGATCAGCACGATCATTTCCGGAAGGAAGGCCAACAGGTCCGCAATCGAATAGAACCGCGTCATATAACGGATGCGGCCGCGCAGCCCGGCATATTCCGGCCTCAGCCCGCTGATATAAACACGGGTCACATATTCAATCGCGAATACGGTGACGACAAAGACATTGAAGATATCGAAGGCCAGCTGCCATCCGGGCCGTTCCGTCAGCGTCGGCTCGGTCTCCAGCGCCAGCGACAGGAAACTCATGAGCACGAGCGTGATGATCAGCCAATTTACCCGCGAGATGCCGCTTTTGCGCGCCTCCGGTACCAGTTCCATATACAGTTTGTGACGCAGGCCCTGCTGGACAGCTATCTGATGAACAACCATCGACGACTCAGCCCCCACCCCAAAACGCGACCTGCCTAGCCTCTTAACACGCCGCCTGCGCCTTTGGCGACAGATGCTACGACCCGGTCCATCAGGCCCTGGATGTCTTCATCCGTCATCTTGTCACGCGGCTGGATCGTCATTTCGAAGGCAACCGATTTCTGGCCTTCCGGCACGCCCTTGCCCTGATAGACATCGAACACATCCGCCGAAACAATCAGCTGCTTGTCCGTGCCCGTTGCGTGCTTGACCAGATCAGCTGCCGGCACGCTCTCATCCACAAGGAAGGCAAGGTCGCGGCGAATAGGCGTCAGGTCAGCCCGCTGCAGCACAGGCTTGGTTTTGGTCGGCTTGGTCTTCATTTGCGGCAGCGCATTGAGGTTCAGTTCGAAACCGAACATCGGACCGTCAACGCCCATCGCTTTCAGCACACCCGGATGGATCGCACCGAAATGTCCGACCGTCACCTTTGGCCCCAGCTTCAGGCACGCGGCCTGTCCGGGGTGCCAGTGCGGCTGGGTCGGTGCGCCAACCTGGAACCGCTCGCCCGGCTGGCCGAGCGCGTCCAGCACCGCGAACAGGTCAGCTTTCGCTGCATAGGAATCATATGCATGCGGCGCGCCCTGCCAGTGGCGTTCATTGGACGGGCGCACAATGCCTGTCGCAGCCCAACGCTGGTCCTTGGGACCATCGCCCAGATAGATCGGGCCCACCTCGAACAGCCGCGCGCCGCGCTCGCCATGATTGGCTGCCTTCTGGGCGGCAACCACAAGGTTACCAATGATCGACGGACGCATCTGGTTCAGTTCGCTCGCCACCGGGTTGGCAACCGTCAGCGCCGGGTCCAGCTTGGCGAACAGCGCCGCATGATCCTTCGCCATGAAGCTCCATGTTACAGCCTCCAGGAAACCGCGCGATGCCATGACACGCCGTGCCAAGCGTACACGTTCCTGGATCGGCGTCGTGATGGCACGGCGCCCACCTGCCGGTTCCGGCAGCGATGCCACCGGCAGCGAATCATAGCCGATCAGCCGCGCCACTTCCTCAACAAGGTCAGCCGACTGCTCCATGTCAAACCGGAAGCTCGGCGGCAGCAGGTACCAGGCATCGCCTGCATCCTCGATATCAAATTCGAGATCCTTGATGATGCGGCGCATCTCCGGCAGCTTCACGACGAGGCCCGTCAGGCGCTCCACATCAGCCGGATAGAACGTAACCTTGTCGATACGTGCCGGAATTGATCCCGCCACATTCAGCTTCGACGCCGTGCCGCCGCCATGTTCCAGGATCAGTTCCAACGCCAGGTTCACACCATCGACACAGCTCTGAGGGTCAACACCGCGTTCGAACCGATAGCGGGCATCGGAATGAATACCGGTCGCCCGGCCGGTTCGTGCCGTGCGCAGCGGGTCAAACCAGGCGCTTTCGATGAACACGTCAACGGTCTCATCCGACACCGCCGTCGAGGCACCGCCCATCACGCCGCCAAGGCCGATCACACCGCTGCCATCGGCAATCACGCACATCTCCGGCGTAACCTTGTAGGTCTTGCCGTCCAGGGCTTCCAGCGTTTCACCCGCCTTGCCGAGGCGCGCCACGACAGTGCCGCGCAGCTTTGCTGCATCATACACGTGCAGCGGCCGCGCACGGTCGAGCGAGATATAGTTCGTCACGTCCACCAACAGCGATTTCGGCTGGATGCCAACCGCCTTCAGACGCGCCTGCATCCAGTCCGGCGACGGACCATTCTTCACGCCGCGGATCATCGCGCCCGCGAACATCGGGCATGCTTCCGGGGCTTCCAGTTTGATCTCGACAGGGCAGTCATAGCTGCCGGGCACTTTCTTCGCGTCTGACCGGATGAACCGGCCAGCGCCTGCTGCCGCCAGATCGCGGGCAATGCCCTGCACACCCAACCAGTCGGGTCGGTTTGGCGTCACTTCAAAATCGATCACGGGATCATTCAGGCCCAGTGCCTCAGCAGCTGGCATGCCCAGCGGCAGGGACTCATCCAGGTCGGCAATGCCGTCATGGTCCTCGCCCGCATTCAGCTCCTTGGTGGAACACATCATGCCGTGGCTCTCGACGCCACGAATGGCACGCGGCTTCTTGTCGAGCGCAAACTCAAGGCCGGGAATGTAGGTGCCCAGCCCGGCATAGATCGCCGTCATTCCGGCACGCGCGTTCGGCGCCCCGCAAACGATCTGCTTGGTGCCATCTACCGTTTCCACCGTGCAGACGCGCAGCTTGTCGGCATCCGGGTGCGGTTCGGCAGCAGTCACCTTGCATACGGTGAAATCTTTCAGGGTGTCGTTCGGATCGACAACCTCCTCGACCTCAAGCCCCGCTTTCAGCATCAGCGCGAGAATCTCGGCGAGTCCCGCCTTGGTGGCGAGGTGGTCGGTCAGCCAGGAAAGGGTGAACTTCATGGATTCGTTGCTTTCACGGGTTTGGGTGGCGCATAGGACGCCAGCAATGCATTGGACGTCGCGTCCAGCGCGGCGCAGGATTTCACCGGCTCAGGTCGCGTCTGGTCTTCCAGCGTACTGGACACCCAGCAGTCTTCCAGGATGGAGCAGTAACAGACGAACACGACCGCGCTCTCCTCTTCACCAGAGATAAACTGGCTCAGGCGCTGCCGCAGGGCCGCGCGGGTCTCGTCGGTCGCATCCCAGGATGCCTTGATCGCATTCATCTCTGTACCGTGCCGGATGACCCGGCCATCCAGAGACCGGAAGGCTGAATAAGGTTCGCCGAGATCGCCCGCCACCATATAGTCAACCAGTTCGTAGAAGTCGGTCGTGGTCTGGCGGCCCGGCATGGCGATGGTAAAACTGTCGATCAGTGCAGGTCCGACGCCGGCATTCTCCAGGGCAATCGCATAGCTGACTGTATTGTCATTAAAGTCGGTCTCGTGGGTCAGCTGCACCATTGGCCAGACTTCGGCTTCCTGCTGGCCGCGCATGACCTTTGTCTGGTTCCAACCGATGAACAAGGCCACGACGCTGGTAATAACCGCGCAGACCGCAATCAGCATTTCGGCTTTGTTTCCGTTACCCATCAGTCGGTCCACCCATTCAGGGGTTGCGCCTCTTCATAGGCAGTCCACGACGTTTCGGGCACCGCGAAATTCTCGGCACATTGTTCCTTGGCCATTTCAAGCGTGTCCTGCAGGTGGTCCCGTTCCGGAGCGACAGTGTCGTCATCCAACCAGACAAACACATAATAGCCCACAGTCGACGGCTCGATACGCAACCGTGACGCTCCCTCAGGCTTGATGTCTGGCTTGTAGCAAAGCATTAGCTCAAGCCGCCGCTCACGCTCGGCGTCGTCCATGGCGCGAAGCCATAATGGCGCGTCCATTGTGGATCTGCCTCGAAATAGGGGCGCAGGTCCGGCATGCCGTATTTCAGCATGGCAAGGCGGTCGACGCCCATACCGAAGGCAAAGCCCTGATGCGTTGCTGGGTCCAGCCCACAGTTGCGCAGTACGTTCGGATGCACCATGCCGCAACCCAGCACTTCCAGCCAGTCCGTGCCCTTACCCACTTCCACCGTGCCGCCCTCGCGCAGGCATTGCACGTCCATCTCGGCCGATGGCTCGGTGAACGGGAAGAAATGCGGGCGGAAGCGCGCGACCACATTGTCGACCTCGAAGAAGGCTTTCACGAAATCGATCAGGCAGCCCTTGAGGTGGCCCATATGGATACCCTCTTCGATGACGAGGCCTTCGACCTGATGGAACATCGGCGTGTGCGTCGCGTCCCAGTCGTTCCGATAGACGCGGCCCGGCACCAGAATACGCAGCGGCGGCTTCTGGTTCATCATCGTGCGAATCTGCACCGGGCTGGTATGCGTGCGCAGAACTTTCGGGTCGCCGCCTTCGGGCGCGTCCAGGAAGAACGTGTCGTGCATCTCGCGCGCCGGGTGGCCTTCGGGAAAGTTCAGCGCAGTGAAATTGTGCCAGTCGTCTTCAATGTCGGGGCCCTCGGCCACAGTGAATCCCATGTCGCCGAAGATCGCCGCGATCTCCTCAAACACCTGCATTACCGGGTGCAGCGTTCCGGCACGCGGGCCGGGGGCAGGCGGCAGTGTCAGGTCAACCTTTTCGGTCGCCAGCTGCGCTTCCAGCGCCTCCGCCTCCAGCGCCGCCTTGCGCACGCGCACGGCCTCGTCGACTGTCACTTTCAGGGCGTTCAGCTTCGGGCCGTTTTCCTTGCGTTCGTCCGGACTCATCTTGCCCAGGCCGCTCATCAGGCCGGACACCCGCCCTTTCTTGCCAAGTTCAGCGACCCGCACGGCGTCCAGCGCATCCAGGCTCGCGGCCGCTTTGATCGCCGCGAGGGCCTCTTTCTCTATCGTTTTGATATCAGACAAGGTTTCAGCCTCTCTTGGGATTCTCCGCGCTTTTTAGTCGCTTCACCGCATCATGCAAACGCCAAAAGGAAAAGCCCGGCCTTGCGGGCCGGGCTCTCCTGTATTGCAGCACTCAGGTGCAGCCTAGGCGAGCGCGGCTTTCGCCTGCTTGACCAGCGCACCAAACGCTTCCGGCTCGCGGATCGCGATATCGGACATGACCTTGCGATCAACTTCGATGCCAGCCTTGGTCAGGCCGTCAATGAAGCGGCTATATGTCAGTTCATCATCATGGATGCGCACAGCGGCGTTGATGCGCTGGATCCAGAGCGAACGGAACTTCCGCTTTTTGACCTTACGGCCAACATAGGCGTACTCGCCGGCTTTCCAGACGGCCGCGTGGGCGTTCGAGAACGTGTTCTTCGAACGGTTACGGAAGCCTTTGGCCTGCTTGATGATTTTTTTGTGGCGGGCGTGGGCCGGCACTTTATTACGTGAACGGGGCATTTGAGCCTCCTAAGTCAAGATCGTGGGAAAAACGGGAAAAGCTTACAGGCCGTAAGGCAGGAACTTCTTCATAACGCGGGCGACATCAGCGTGCGCGGCCACTTTCGTGCCCCGGTTCTGGCGGATGTACTTGGCATTGTGGCTGCTAAGGCGGTGGCGTTTGCCAACGACACCATGCTTCAGTTTCCCGGTTGCCGTGATCTTGAACCGCTTTGCAGCGGCCTTCTTGGTCTTCATCTTCGGCATTTTCGTCTCCTTTTGCGAGCTCTCACCCGGGGGCGGCCCTTGGTCGGTTCATGAGCAGAGGGGCATGCCGTTCGCCCGCACCGCTCGGAAAAGGCGGCTTATGACGGATCAGGAAGATAGAATCAAGACGTCTTCTGTTCAGATTGCAGGCGTTTTTCCATCGCCTGCCTGCGTGCGTGCCGCTCAGCGCGCCGTTTCGGCATGCCAAGCCCCACCCAGGCCCGCCATACGAGGACAGGCAGCGCCAGAATCACGAGAACAACGGCAATATCCACTGATCCGTCTCCCAAGGGTTGAAAGCAACATACTGGCAGGTTTCCAGCGCGGATCAATGCCGGGCGGCGTCCTCTGCATCTCTGCCAGACACAAAAAAACCGGAGGGCAAATCGCCCGTCCGGTTGTTTGTACTGCTTGGGAAGGCTGAGCTCCCTAGCGCGGCGCCAACACCATGGTCATCTGGCGGCCTTCAAGCTTCGGCTCGGTTTCCACTTTCGTGGTTTCCTCGAACTGCAGCTTCACCCGCTCAAGCAATTGCATGCCCAGATGCTGGTGCGCCATTTCGCGGCCCCGGAAGCGCAGGGTGACCTTCACCTTGTCGCCATCCTCGAAGAAACGCTGCATCGCCCGCGATTTGACCTCATAGTCATGCGTATCGATGTTCGGGCGCATCTTGATCTCTTTGAGTTCGCTCGAACGCTGCTTCTTCTTGGCAGCAGCCTTCTTCTTGCGCTCTTCAAAGCGGAGTTTGCCATAGTCGAGAATTTTCACGACCGGGACTTCCTGGTCGGGGGAAACTTCCACAAGGTCCATGCTCGCCTCGCGCGCCGCATCTAGGGCTGCTGCAAGGGGCATCACGCCCTGTTTTTCACCGTTCTCATCAATCAGGAGAACATTGGTGGCGGTGATGTCTTCATTGGTGCGGGGGCCAACCTGTTTCTGAGGTCCACCCTGGTCTGGTCTGCGAGCTATGGCCTGTCTCCTTTGTAGCTGTTCATAGGCTTGGGGAATATGCCATTCGTTGGCCCGTTCCACAAGGCGCTTCGGTTGTGCGCTATTGAAGGCGAAGTCAAGCGGGCAACAGCCCAAGCGCCCTGACTGACTGCCAGACGTCATCCACGCTCAGCTCTTTCAGCGTCGGCGCAGAGTTGATGATGACCGGCGCCTTCGGTCCGCGCGGCGCCGAATGGTCAGGGTCGCTTTCGGTCAGCGCGAACAGCGCGATACCCGGCGCACCGGCCAGCGTGGCCATGTGCATCGGACCCGTATCATTGCCCACAACGAACAGCGCCTTCTCGGCCAGTGTCACGATCTGGAACAGGTCAGTGCGCGTCACCAGGTTCTTCACCCGTGGTTCGCGGCGGACGATCTCATGCGCCAGCGGGCCTTCAGCCTTGCCGCCAATGATCACCGGCATGATGCCCTTGTCGGCAATCCGGGTGGCCAGTTCGGCATAATTCTCTTCCGGCCAGCGCTTGGCCTCACGGTGCGCCGATGCGCCCGGGATCAACAGCATGTAAGGTTCGGTCAGGCCAAAATAGGCCGGCTGCAGGCGCGGCGTATCGCCCAGCTTGTGGCGCACCCATGACAGGTCCGGAAACGGCGCACTGGTGCCCAGCCAGCGTCCGCCCGGCGCGACGCCCGCAATCTCCAGCTGCTCGGCCAGCCGGTCAATCGAGTGCATTTTACCGCGCTCGGCATTGTCGTGAAAGAAAGCCGCCTTCTCATGGTGGCCCGACCAGAGCGGCGCCTTGCCCGACCGGTTCAGCGCGGTGAAATAGTTCTTCGTCCGCCCGCTGGTCTGGAAATCATAGACGATGTCATAGTCCGTCTTGCGCATGCGCTGGATCAGCGCCGCCGTCGCTTTCATGCCCTCGGGCCGACCGTCGGTCTCGATCCGGTCGACATAGGGGCAAAGTTTTCCGAATTCCTCGAAGAATGGCGTCGTCAGCAGCGTGATCCGCGCCGAAGGATGCATCTCTCGCACCGCCTTCATGGCCCCCAAAGCGAGCACAAAATCGCCCAACGCGCTCAGCTTGATGACGAGCACTTCCTTGGCTTTGGCGCCGGGGTTAACCGGGCTCATCTCTGTGTCAGTCTTCGCCATCCCTGCGTATCAGGTCCCTACTCCAGCAGACGCTTATAGACATTAAGCGTCGCGGCCTGAAGCCCCTGCTTGGAGAAATGCGCCCGAACATGCGCCTGACCGGCTTTTCCCATTCCGGCACGTGCCGATGCGCCAATGTCCAGGATCGCCCGTATCGCTCCCGCCAGCGCCGCCGGATCGCCCGGTTCGGCGCGCGCGCCGGTCTCGCCCTCGATCACCGTCTCACGCCCGCCGCCATGATCGGCCACGATTACGGGCCGCCCCATGGCCGACGCTTCCACGGCCACGCGGCCAAAGGCTTCTGGCCGGATCGAAGGCGTCAGCACTACGTCTGCCGCCAGGCACGCCGCCGGCATGTCGCGTTCATGCTCGGCCAACAGCACCGTCCCGCCCAACTTGTGCGCCAGGATCGCGTCTTCCAGCTTGGTCACATAGGCCGCCCGTCCCTGCGGATCGCCCGCCAGCACGAGAACAAGGCCTTTCAGCTCCTGCACTTCCATCAGGCCCAGCGCCTCAATGGCTACAAGCTGGCCCTTCCATTCGGTCAGGCGTCCCGGCAGCAACAGCGTCAGGCGCTTGTCCCCCGCAATGCCCCAGCGGGCCCGAACCGCCTCCACACGCTCTGCGGACACGGCGGCAGGATCAAACGCTTGCAGGTCCACCCCGCGCGGGATCGTCACGATCCGCTCGGTCGGCACGCCATGCTCTTCGTGCACATGCGCCGCGATCCAGTGGGAATTTGCAATCACAAGGTCGCCGCGCGCCATCACGGAATTATAGGTCCGCTTCAGCTTCGTCTTGCCCGAATAGGCCCCATGATAGGTCGTCACGAACGGCACGCCAGCAGCCTCTGCGGCCCAATACGCGCTCCAGGCCGGCGCGCGGGACCGGGCATGCACAAGGTTAACCCCCTCGCGGGCGATCAGGCGCTCCAGTTTGCGCTGGTTCAGCTTCAGAGTGACCGGGTTCTTCGATTTTGCGTCCATCCGGAACAGTTCGCCGCCCAGCGCCGCAAAATCGTCTTCAAGCCGGCCGCCCTTGCTGGCCAGCAAGGCGCGTCCACCGGCGGCAATGATTGCCTCGGTCACTTCCAGCACGGTGCGCTCCACGCCGCCGGCAGATAGCTCGGGCGCCACCTGCAGGATGGTCTTGCCGGTCATGTCCGGGAAATCGTCCAAAGCCGCTCTCGCCCCTCGCTCGCTTGACAGGCGAAACAGATGAAGGAACGGAAGGGCGATGACAACGACCTATTTCACCACACCGGGCGGCAATCGCCTCGCCTTTCGTCGCCACGCCGCCAGCTCCGGCCAAATCACTTTTGTCTGGATGTGCGGCTTCAAGTCAGACATGACAGGCTCCAAGGTCATGCGCCTCGAGGACTGGGCGAATCATACCGGCCACGGCTTTCTGGCATTTGACTATTCCGGCCATGGCCAGTCTGACGGCGCCTTTGAAGACGGCACGGTCAGCCAGTGGCGCGCCGATGCGCTCGCCGCCATCGACAGCCAGACGGACGGCCCCCTGATCGTGGTCGGCTCCAGCATGGGCGGCTGGATGGCCCTGCTCACCACCCTCGCCCGGCCAGACCGCGTGAAAGGCCTCGTCCTCATCGCGCCCGCGCCGGACTTTACCGAAAAGCTGATGTGGCCGGAATTCTCTGCCGAGACCCAGGCTGATATCATGGACAAGGGCTTCACCCTGCGCCCGTCAGACTATGACGAACCCTATGTGATCACCCGGGCCCTGATCGAAGATGGCCGCCAGTGGCAGATCCTCGACAAGCCCATCGCCTTTGATGGCCCGGTCCGCATCCTTCAGGGCATGCAGGATTCCGACGTGCCATGGACCCACGCCGCCCGCCTCGTTGACGCGATGACCGCCGATGACCTGACGATCACCCTGATCAAGGATGGCGACCATCGCCTCAGCCGCGAGCAGGACATTGCCCGCCTGCTCGCAACCTGTGACGAGGTGGCCGCAACGCTCGCCTAGATGCGCGACCCGTCAATCTTCACATCAGACTTGCGCCAGATAATGTCGAACCTGGCCTTGGCCTCTGCGGCCTCGGCCGTTTTGCCCTGCTTCTCCAGCGCCTTGACCAGGCCGGACGTCGACCAGCCATTGCGCGGATACTCGACAAGGTCCTTGCGATACACCGCCTCAGCCTCGGCAAACTGGCCTGCCGCAATATAGGCTTCGCCCAATGATTGCCGCGTCGGATAATACCAGAAAGGCGGCTCGGTATAGGGCAGCGAATCCTGCGCTTCGACGGCGGCGGCAAAGTGAGAAATCGCGTCCTCATGGCGGGCTTCCGCGCTGGCCACCTCGCCCAGCAGCAACTCATCCGCGATGGTCAGCAGCGTGCTCGCCGGATAGTCCGCCGTATCAAGGAAACTGATCTGCACACTGCCCTTCAGGGCTGCCAGCTTCTCCCGCTCTGCGTTCGCGGATTCTGTATAACCCGTCCGCGCTGCCGCTACGCCGCGCGCATAGTGCCAGATTGCATTCGAATAATCGAGTTGCTCAGGCGGCTGTTCCAGCGACAAAATCTCCTCCCACTGGCCGAACTGCACCAGCGCCAGCATTGGCACCGTCTTGAAGAATTCGATGGTGGGGAATTGCTCGATCTGCTCCAGCCGCACATTGTCAGCCAGCTTCTGCGCCGTGCTGATCGCCATCTCGCGCTGGCCCGCCATGCTGGAAGCCGCCCACAGGAAGTGGATATTGTGCGGATAATAAAGTGCCGGATAGAAGCCCTGCGCATTGCACTGGGCGATATAGTCCTCGTCCACCTTGGCCGCCCTGATATTCGCGGTGGCCGCATCATCGTAGCGTCCGACGCGCCAATAGATGTGCGCCGGCATGTGCACCAGATGGCCCGATCCCGGAACAAGATTGGCCAGCATGTCTGCTTCGTCTTCCGCCCGTCCCGGATTGCTGGAGGCTTCGACGGCGTGAATGTAAAGGTGCAGCGCCAGCGGATGCTCAGGCGAACGCGCAATGATGCGCTCCAGCGTGGCGATCACCTCTTCGGTCTCCGGCTTCGGCGCGCCATCCGCCGACCAGTAGTCCCACGGCATCGTATTCATCCAGGCCTCGGCATACATCGCCGCGGCGTCATCATCCGCCGGATGATCGGCCACGTATCGCCCCATTGCCTCGGCATAGGCCATGTCCAGCGGCTCACGCGGCGTGGCCGCGTCGCCATTGTAGCGCGTCGCCAGCGCGGCAATCAGCGCCTGCTCATCGGCGCTGGCCGTGTCCTTCAGCGCGACCGCCTTGTTGATGGCCGCAAATGCCGCCACGCGATCGGCGTCAGACATCACCGCCTTGCCCTTGCTGGTGACATTGATGTTCGGCCCAGTCGCCAGCGCCTCGCCCCAGAAACACATGGCGCAGTCAGGATCGAGCGTCTGCGCCGCCCGGAATGACCGGATGCTCTCGGCATGATTAAACCCAAAGGCCAACACCATGCCCTGATCGAAATAGCGTTGCACGTCCGGGCTGCTGGTCGTGATCTCGCGGTGGAAATCCCCCATGCCCTCAAACAAAGGTGCACCGGCCATCGTGGCCACGTCGACCGTTTCGTCAGCGGGCGTCGTCACCTCAACCGGCACGGCGGTCTCAGCCACGCCGCGCTCGCGCTCGCGCTCGCGCTCGTGATGCCGGAAATGGCTGCAGCTGGTCAGTGCAATGGCGCTGACCGCCATCAGGATATGTGTGTGTCTCATGTGTCGTCCCCTTAGTGCTGGCCCCGTCAGCGTCCGCCAACGATCACCTGCGTGTCGTGATGCCAATCTAGCACAGAACACAGGCAAAACTGACCCCGTGCGGGCTTTCATCCGAACCCTCAGAATTACAAATGCGTAAGTGACCGACGGATCACGGCTAAATCCCCGTTCAAGGCGGATACAAAATCCGCTTGAAGGTCTCCCCAAACATGAACCATTTCCCATCCCGCGGCGCGGTGCCTGCCGCCTGCCTGGCCGCTGCCCTGTTGGCCACCGCCTGCACATCGCGCCCCCAACCGCCCCGCAATGACGCCGGGCAAAGCGAACGCCCCAGCGTTCAGGGCGGCATGATTGCGCGTCCCGTGGCGCTTCTGTTTGCCAGCATGGATGTCGACCATGACCATGTCATCGACGAGGCCGAACTGGCCAATGGTATCACGCGCGAATGGCAGGCCATCGGCGAGAAAACCGTTTCCGCCCTCGCTCTGGCCGAATGGTCCGTCTACGCGCTGGGCGACGCCGACGCCCTGCCCAATCATATTGCCTTTGACCGTAATTTTGACGGACAGGTCACCGAAGTCGAATTCCACGCACGCCTGATCAGCGAGTTTGCCCAACTCGACAAGGACCATGATCAACAGCTCACACGCGCCGAACTGCTCATCAAGGCCCCCGCCCGCTCGCAATCGCGTGGCGCATCCAATGACAGCGAAGGTGGCCAGCGACGGGGCGGCGGCGGTCGCCCACCTCGCTAAAGCCTCATCAATCATCTGGCGAAACGAAGGCTCCGGCCCAAAACCTTAACAGGGTCTATACGGACAAGCAGAATTCCCACTTGATGAACTAACCATAAATATCTGTTTTTGTGTCAGAAATTCAGTGTCGGACGGTTCCAGCCGTTCAGTTTGTCTGTCACGGAAGAAGTTTATGCGTTTCATCAGCCGATTTGTCAGCCTGCTCGTGGTTGTCGTCGTTTCGCTGACCTTCCCGTCAGAAGCGCAGTCGATAGATGTCGGCGGTCTCGATGGCCGTATCGAGATCGGCGGCGACGTCATGATCGCCGAGGCCGTCAATCCAGATACGCAAATCGACGATGTCCTTCGCCCCGACAGCAACGTCGTTTTCCAGCCCAGCCAGAAAAAAATCTATATCGGCTCAGGCAAGAAGGGTGACGTCTGGGTCAAGGCTGATCTGGTCAATAGCAGCCAGACTGACATGCGCGGCAATGTCGTGATCCGCTTCCCCTACCTTCAGGTTGTCGAGGCCTATATTGCCGACCAGGATGGCGTCTTGCATACCGGTCGCGCCGGCGCCGCCGTCGCACGCGACGGCATAGCCATACCGGATCCCTTCCCGGCTTTTGATGTCGATATCCCTGCCGAGGAAACACGCACGCTTTACCTGCGGGTTCACAGTGAAACGATTGTGGTGCTGACCATGTGGTTTCACTCCAGCGCGGATTACCAGTACTGGTCACAATGGTCGATCGCGTTCTACGCGATGATGCTGGGGGTCATTTGCACCTTTACCGCCTATGCGTTTTCGATCGCGCGCTCATCGCGCCACAAGGCCTATAAGTTCTATTTTGCCTTCTGTATTGCCGCGACGCTGTACATGGCGTTTTCGACAGGGGTCGGAAAATCATTCCTCTGGCCCAACAGCGAATTCAGCACGATGCGGCTGGTGGATATGCTGCAAGGTAGCGTTACGGCTCTTGCCGGATTGTTCATCGCGTCCTTTCTGGACCTGCGCAACCGCTGGCCCGCCTTCAATCTCGCGATAAAGGTCATGGTGACTTTCGCTGCCCTGTCCGGTTTCTACACTTACCTGCCTGACGCGGCTCAAGGCCCGGTCTACGTGACCGCAACTGTCCTTATTCCTCTCTCCGTTCTGATCGGTGTCTGGGTTCTCCATCACCGGGGCGTCCACGGCGCGGGCGCCGTTCTGATCGCCTGGTCCCCCTGCATCCTCGCGACGATCTGGCTGTATTCCCGCATGTTCGAGCTGACACCATATCTCGAGATCAACCATTATATCGTGCCGCTCGGTCTTTGTTTCACCGTGCTGCAATTCAGCTGGGCCATCAGCAACCGCATCCGTGAAGCCGAAGCCAGCGCCGTGACCGATCCCCTGACCGGTCTGTTCAATCGCCGCCAGCTGGATTCCACCATGGATCGCTCGGGTCAGCGCACGGAACCGCCTTGCGCGGCAGTCCTTGCAATCGACCTCGACGGGTTCAAGGAAATCAACGATACGCATGGCCACGAAGCCGGTGATGCCGTGCTGCGGATTGTCGGTCAGCGCCTGTCAAAGCTGTCACTCGGCCACGCAAAATCATTCCGCACAGGCGGCGACGAATTCATCGTGCTCTATTCCGAACAGGATGGCCGCTCTCAGATCCAGGCGTTCGGCAACAATTGCATCGCACGGATCAACCGCCCCATCCTGTTTGGCTCCGAAGTCCTGTTCGTCGGCGCCAGCGTCGGGATTGCCTTCGTGCAGACTGACGCGGAATTCGCAACCGGCATCCAGCGCGCCGACGCCGCCCTTTATCGCGCCAAGCGCGAAGGCAAGGGTGTCGTCCGCATTTATGATGAGCGCCAGCCGCCGATCGGCAATGAAAATTTCCGGCCGGCCGTCGTCAGCCGTTAGGCTCAGGCTTCACCCTGCTCTTCGGCCAGAACAGCTCGCAACCCCTCCCTGTAGGTCGGGTAGAGCGGCCGCCAGCCCAATGCGCTTTTCGTGCGCCCGTTCGACACCCGTTTGCACTCGGCATAGAAGCTTCGCGCCATTGCGCTGAGATCGGCCTCGCCAATCGCCACGTCGGGCGTTCGCGCCATTCCGAGAAGGCTTGCCGCGAACGCCGTCACATCCTGGGGCGGTGCCGGCTCATCATCACACAGGTGAAACACACCACTCATGCCCGGCTTGGCCAGCAACGCCTGCAACCCGCGTGCGATATCCTCGACATGCACCCGGCTGAACACCTGACCCGGTTTTACCACCCGATTGGCGCTGCCCTCTCGCAGGCGCTCAAACGGTGACCGGCCCGGTCCATAAATTCCCGGCAGGCGCACAATCCGCGCCGCGCCGCCAGTCGCCTCCAACCATTGCTGCTCGGCCAGCACCCGCGCCTTCGCCCGGTCAGACCCGGGGTTCACCGCGCTCCATTCCATGGCCCAGCCGCCATCCAGGTCGCCATAGACTCCCGTTGTCGACAGATAGGTCACCGATGCGGCATTCGCGGCCAGATGTCCCGCAGCGCGGGCGGCGGGGCAGCCGTTCGCGTCCGGCGGCAGCGTTACCAGCCAATGGGCACCGGCAGGCGGCGCAATCGTGTCCTTACCCCCCCATTGCACCACATCGACCCCCACACTCAGGCGCCGCGACTCCCCCCGTGTCGTACCCGTCACCTGCCATCCCTGCGGCACCATCCGCGCGGCCAGACGGCGCGCAGAATAGCCCATGCCGTAAACAAAAAGCAGAGATGGCGGAACTGTCATTTGCACTGGGCCTCTCACTCATGACTATAGGCACCACTACAGGTCCCGGAGCCGCTTATCCATGTCTATCCTTGCCTTCGCCGCGGTATCATACGCGCTTCTGCAGAGCGTAAGCGCTGAATTCGCCCAAACCGAGGCCACCCGCCTCAATGCCTGCATTGCCCACATCGATGAAAATGCTGAGGAGGCCTACGAAGACGCCCTCGCATGGAGTTTTGAAGGCAACCGACCGGGCGCGCGCCAGTGTGTCGCCCTCTCGCTGATTGCGCTTGGACAAGAGGCAGAAGGCGCAGCAAGGCTTGAAGAACTGGCCAATGCCTCGGATGGCGGAACGCTGGAACAGCGCGCGCTGTACCTGACGCAGGCGGGTAATGCCTGGCTTGTCGCCGGCGCGCCAGAGGCCGCGATTGTGACCCTGTCCAACGCCCTGAAAATCATCCCGAATGACCCGAACCTGCTAGTCGACCGCGCCTCCGCCCACATCATGCTGGATCAGTGGACCCAGGCCATATCCGACCTGGATGCAGCCCTCGAATCCTCCCCCGGTTTCGGCACCGCGCACCATCTGCGCGCCGAAGCCCGGCTCAACACCGGCGACCTCGACCTCGCACTAAGCGACGTCAAAGCCGCCATGACCGCCGAACCGGACAATATCGACACGCTTGTCCTACGCGGACGCGTTCGCGAGGCGATCCGCCTGTCCGAAGTGCGCATCATTGCGCCTCAGGCCGAATAGCGCGCTTCCAGCATCGCCCAGACAGCGCGCAACCCAGTCGGTGCACCACCTTCCGGCCGGCCATACTTGCCTTTTCGCCAGGCCCACACATCAAGGTGCGCCCAGCTTTTCGCCGTGACGAACTGTTTCAGAAACAACGCGGCCGTGATCGACCCGGCCTGACGCCCTCCGGAATTCACAAGGTCCGCAATTGGGCTTTTCAGGTCTGACAGGTACGGGTCCCATAGCGGCATGCGCCACACAGGGTCGCCGCTGGCCTTGGATCCCGCCAGCACATCCGCAGCCAGATCGTCGTCATCAGTATACATAGGCGCGAGATCCTGCCCCAGCGCCACACGCGCCGCGCCTGTCAGTGTCGCAAAATCGATCAGCAGGTCAGGATCGCCCTCGCTGGCGCGGGTCAGTGCATCAGCCAGGATCAGGCGTCCTTCAGCGTCGGTATTGTCAATCTCGACTGACAGGCCCTTGCGGCTCGCCAGGATATCACCCGGCCGGAAGGAATTTCCGGCGATCGCATTCTCGACAGCCGGCACATAGAGCTTGAGGTGCACTTTCAGTCCACTGCCCATCACCAGTTCAGACAGGGCGATGACATGCGCCGAACCACCCATGTCCTTCTTCATGATCCGCATGCCGTCGCCGCCCTTGATGTTCAGGCCGCCGGAATCGAACGTCACACCCTTGCCGACCAGCGCCAGCTTGGGATGGCTCGGATCACCCCATTCCAGTTCCAGGAAGCGTGGGGAAAACGTCGCTGCCCGACCGACAGCGTGCACCAAAGGGTAGTTCTGCTTCAGCAGGTCCTCACCGACGATCACGTTCAGCGTGGCACCGAACTGCTTGGCCAGCGCGGCCACTTCAGCCTGCAGTGCCTCCGGTCCCATGTCGCTGGCTGGCGTATTCACCAGATCGCGCAAATGCGCAGCAGCATCCGCCTCGCGTGAAATCGCACCGGTGTCCTCACCTGCCGGGATCACAAGCCGGGGCGGCTTTGCCTTCTCGCTGAGATAGCGGTCGAACCGGTAAGCGCCATCCGCCCATCCGGCCGCGATCTGCGGAAATCCCAGTCCGCCATCCGCAGCTATGGCATAATCACCTTCTGGCAGTTTCGCGGAAACGGACGCTACGCCCAGCGCGTCGTGTCCGTTGCCCAGGCCGGCGAGCACATGACTGACCTTTCCGTCCTTGCCCGCCTGCATCACCAACTGCCCCGCACCGCCTGTGAACCCCTGTCCCTTGGCCAAAGCCTTGGCGCCGGAAAAGGGATCGTCCCCGAGGGCCTCAAATCCGGAGACCGTGAACAGGTAGATCGCGGCTGGCTGGGCCGCTTTGGCGATAAAGCTCTTGTGCATTGCGTGTGCCTCTCGGGGCAATTTGTTAATCAGATGACCGTTCTTGTTAACCGAACCTTGACGTCAATCAGGTCAGACTCGGCTTAGAATGCACCTGATACATACTTGGAGCCAGCCCATGTCCAGAGCCAAAACGTCACTGGCAGCCCTTGCGCTGGTCCTTGCGACCACGACGACGGGGTGCGCAAGTACAGCTTCGAAAGAGGAAAAAGCCGCTAACAAGGAACTGGAGCGCGCGCTGGAAGAAGCCATGAAGCCGGCCAGTCCGGAAGAAGTGGCCGCAGCCAACCGGTCAGACCCGCTGACCAAGGCCAATTTCTGGTCGAAGGAGCACGCCAAGGATCCGGAAAACCTGACAACCGCCATCGCATTCGGCAACGCCCTGCGCGACATTGGCAGCGACGATCGCGCCATCGACGTGCTGTCCCGCGTTCTCATCGTTCACCCCGACAGCGCCGATCTTCTGATGGTCCTTGGCCGCGCCCTGTCGACCAAGCAGGATTATCGCGCCGCGGCGCGCGCCTTCAATCAGGCCGGCATGATTGAACCCGAACGCGCAGAAGCCTGGGCGGCACTCGGCACGGCATTCGACCAGCTCGACCAGCACGCCGACGCGCAGCAGGCCTATCAGCGCGCGCTCGCCATCGAACCGAACCGCACCTCCACGCTGGCCAATTACGGGCTGTCGCTCGCCCTGTCCGGCGATCTGACCGGCGCTGAAGAGAAGTTGCGCCTTGCCGACGCTCAGCCGGACACGTCGACCCGGGTGAAGGAAAACCTTGCCCTCGTTCTTGGTCTGCAGGGAAAATACGCCGAGATGAAAGATGCCAGCGGGGCCAACGCACCCGACAGCATTATTGAGAAGAATGCCGCGCTGCTGCGTGAAATGGTCCAGCCGGTGCGGACATGGGAAGCGCTCGCCGAACGCGCGGAAATGGGTGCGTTGCCACCCGTGCCAAATGGCAAGCTGGGCCCCGATTCCGAGCGGGCAATTGCCGCCACATCGACTCCGGTCACGGACGAGCCCGCTCCGGTCACAGCCCCCGAAAACGAGAACGGCCTACGCCTGCGCCGCGCCAACTGATCCGCCACACCGCTGCGTCAATATCCGTAAGCAAGACACTGACTTGAAACGAGAAAGCCCGCCTTCCAATTGGATGGCGGGCTTTTTTCAGTCTGCTTTCATGAGCCTAGACGACGTCGCGAACAGCTGGTTCGGGCGCGATCTGCGTCACTTCTGGCGCAGCTTCATTCTTGTCCTGCATCGCCTGGTATTTGATATAGGCTGGCCCAAGCACCACAAGGAACAGCACTGGCAGGAAGAACAGGATCATCGGAACGGTGAGTTTTGCCGGCAGGGCCGCAGCCTTTTTCTCGGCAGCCGACATGCGCATTTCGCGGTTTTCTTTTGCCATCACGCGCAGCGCGCCACCCAGTGGCGTACCGTAGCGCTCGGCCTGGGACAGCGCCATACAGACGGCTTTCACGCCCTCGTGGCCGGTCCGTCCGGCAAGGTTGTCATAGGCCAGCCGGCGATCCGGAAGGTAAGAGAGCTCTGCAACCGTAAGGCCGAATTCCTCCGCGAGTTCAGGCGAAGCCGAACCGATTTCCTGGCTCACCTTGTTGAAGGCGAGTTCGATCGACATCCCTGCCTCGACGCAGATCAGCAACATGTCGAGCGCATCCGGGAATGCGAGCATGATCGACTTCTGCCGCTTTCCGGCGAGATTCTTCACATAGATGTTCGGCGCATAGAAACCGGCTGCCATGCCGAAAGCGAGCGAGCCGTATTTCATTATGGGCTGGAAGCCGTGATCGTTGACAAAAAAGATGTAGAAAAACATCAGGACCAGGCCGACAAATGGCAACGCCATACGCGCGAAGTAAAATGCCGAAATCGGGCCGGGGCCCCGCAGGCCCGCCTGGTTCATCAGTTTGACAACGTTGGGATCTTCCAGCGCCTTGGCCAGATTGAGCTTGGATGAGATCGAACCCATCATGCTCTTGTCTTCGCGGCGCAAGCTTTTGGTTTCGAGCGCGGCGCGGCTTTGCTTACGCAGTCGTTCGCGTTGGCTCGATACGGCCTTGAGGCGCGTCTCCAGCTTGTCACCCTTCAGGTATGGCAGGAAGACGGTAACGAAGGTCGCGAAAACCGCCGCGGCGACGAGATAAGCCGCCAGCGTATCCGGCTTCGTAAAGGACAGGATGAAATCATACATTATCCGTCACCTTACATGTCGAAGTTAATCATTTTCTTCATCGTCAGCACGCCCATGGTCATCATCGTGGCCGCAACTGTCAAAATCACGTGCCCGGTCTCTGTAATGAACAACTGCATGATGTAGTCAGGGGTTGTCAGGAAGACCATCAGGCCCACGGCAAACGGCAGCGCGCCGATAATCATGGCCGAGGCCTTGGCCTCGGAAGACAGCGCGTTGACCTTTTCGCGCATCATCTTGCGTGAGCGGATAACCGTCGACAGGTTGCCGAGCGCTTCAGACAGGTTGCCCCCTGCCTTGGCCTGGATCAGCAACACAATGCAGAAAAAGTTGATTTCCTGCAGCGGAACCCGCTTGTAAAACATGTTGAGTGACCGCTCGAGACCGGCGCCCATACCTAGGTTATCCGCCAGTGAAACGAATTCCGAACGCAGGGGGTCCGGGCATTCCTTTGCAATGATGCGGATACATTCATTCAATGGCAGACCGGTTTTCACACCGCGCACAATAATATCGAGTGCGTCTGCAAACTGATTGATCATTTTCTTGTGGCGACGCTTGGTCAACGACCCAAGGAACAGGCGCGGAAGCCCGAGCGTACCGGCAAGGAACGCACCGCCTACCATGACGGGCTGGCTCTTCAGGTTCATGCCCGCAATGACCAGACCATCAGCACCGGACATATAGATCAACACGGCGCAGAGTGTTCCGAAGACAAGCGAGCCGATCCAGAAGGCCGATACCGGGATGTCGAGACCGGCCTGAATCAGCTTCGATCCGATATCGCGCGGCGTGATGGACTTGCGGCGTTCCTTGTCCTGCTTGCGCAGGTTATCGAGCATTTCCTGCGTTTTCGCGCGGCGTTTGGAATTTTCGTCATGCACCTTGCCGCCGCGGGTCTTGCCCGCCGTCGTGCCGGCGCCAATGGCTTTCGCGCGCTTGCGCGCCGCATCCGACTCGCCACCCGTGAATGCCAGACCGATGCCTGCCAGCGCAACAAACGCCAGGCCCGCCACGGCATAGATCATCATGTCACTATCCATGGATCAGCTCCCGAGTGCGTCGAGAGCGCTGGCGAGTTCACGCTCGAGATTATAATACGAGGCACGTTCCCAGAACCGCGGGCGGCCAACACCTGTGCCTCGGTGGGCGCCAATGATCTTGCCGTCAGCGTCTTCACCATCCATTTCGAATTTCAGCACGTCCTGAAGGACGATCGTGTCCCCTTCCATACCCATCACCTCTGTGATGCACATGATGCGACGCGAACCATCGCGAAGACGCGAGGCCTGAACGACGATGTCGATGGACCCCACGATCATTTCCCGGATCGTCTTGGCTGGCAGCGAAAAACCACCCATCGTGATCATGGATTCCACACGGCTGAGGGCTTCGCGCGGGCTGTTGGCGTGAAGCGTGCCCATGGAGCCGTCGTGGCCAGTGTTCATGGCTTGCAAAAGGTCGAATGCTTCAGGTCCGCGAACCTCGCCCACGATGATGCGTTCGGGACGCATACGCAGGCAGTTCTTGACCAGTTCGCGCATCGTGATCTCGCCCGAACCTTCAATGTTCGGCGGGCGAGTTTCCAGACGCACAACGTGCGGCTGCTGAAGCTGGAGTTCCGCGGAATCTTCACAGGTGATCACGCGCTCGCCGGGTTCGATGAACGCCGTGAGACAGTTCAGCAGAGTTGTCTTGCCCGAACCCGTACCGCCGGAGATCAGGACATTGCAACGCGAGTGGCCGATAATGCGCAACACTTCAGCGCCCGCCTCGCTGATCGAACCGAAGTTCACAAGGTCCTGCAGCTGCAGCTTGTCCTTTTTAAACTTACGAATGGTCAGCGTGGGGCCATCGATGGCCAGTGGCGGCGCGATAACGTTCACACGCGAACCGTCCAGAAGGCGCGCATCACAGATCGGTGAGCTTTCATCAACGCGGCGGCCAACCTGGCTCACGATTCGCTGGCAAATGTTCATCAGCTGGGCATTGTCGCGGAAGCGGATATTGGTCCGCTCGATCTTGCCGTTGACCTCGATATAGGTCGTGTCTGCACCGTTGACCATGATATCGGCAATGTCATCGCGCGCCAGAAGCGGCTCAAGCGGCCCGTAGCCAAGCACGTCGTTACAGATATCATCGAGCAGTTGTTCCTGCTCCGAAATCGACATCACAACATTCTTGATGCTGATAATCTCGACCACGATGTCGCGGATTTCCTCACGCGCGCTCTCGGCGTCAAGCTGAGCAAGCTGCGACAGGTCGATCGTGTCGATCAGCGCATTGAAAATCGTCGTCTTGGTCGCGTAATACTGTTCGGACTGCTGGTTGACCTTGCGAACAGGTTCAGGCTTCACCTCAGGTGGCTTGACCTTCGCAGGTTGCGACGCAATCGGCTTGGGCGCGCCCTTTACAGGAACCGGATCCGGCACTTTGGGCTTGGCGGCCTGTGGACGTGGTTGCGCCACAGGAGCCGCCGGCTTTGGCGCCGCCGGCGCTGCAGCATTGGGAGTTCCTGAACGTTTACCGAAGGCCATTTCCGGGCCCTTTCACTAGAGTTCTATTTGCCAAGAAGCTTTTTGAAGAGCGACTTCTCGGGTTGTGCGACTGCCCTGCCCGTCAGAACGGATGCCAGATGATCAAGTGCCATTGAGGAGCGCGAGCTGGCATCGGTCTCAGAGATCATTTGTCCGTTATTGGCAGCCGTACCGAACAGTTCAGGCTCGAATGGCAGGATGATTTCCGGCTCGACCCCAATTGCCGCTGCAAAATCCTTTATGGGGATCTCCGGCCGCTTGGGCACGCCGCTCATATTGATGACCAGACGCGGCTCGTTGTCGTTCGGACGTTGTCCCTTCAACTGGTCGATGAAATTCTTGCCATTGCGCAACGATGCAAGGTCAGGCTGGCAGACAATGATGACCTCATCCGACGCCACTAGCGTGCGCTGGACCCAGCGGCTCCAGGTGTGCGGCAAGTCAAGCACCATGTAAGGCACGTTGCGACGGACACTTTCGATAACCGTCGTGAAGGCCTCGTCAGGAATATCCATGATCTGGGCGATCGACGCAGGTGCCGTGAACAGTGACAGGCGGTCAGTTGCCTTTGCAAGGAGGCGTTCGATAACAGCGTCATCTGCGCGCTCAGGGGCCAGCAAGGCGTCAGCAATCGTTTGTGGCGTCTCCTGGTTGAAGTCGAGCGCAGTGGTTCCGAATGACAGGTCGAGGTCGACCAGCGTGGTATTGACGCGCGCGTTCTCTGCAAGCGCCCATGCCAGGTTGTGGGCAATCGTGGACGACCCTACCCCGCCCTTGGCACCGATGACCGAAATTTGCTTGCCGACAAAGGGCCGGTCCGGATCGACAAACAGGTTGGAGATGGCACGAATGATCTGGATCGGCTCGAACGGCGGCACGAGATACTCGCTAACGCCGCGTGCAACCAATTGGCGGTAAAGCCGGATATCGTTGACCACGCCGACGACCATCACCTGGACGTTCTCGTCGCAATGCTCGGCCAGACCGTCGATGTCACTCAGAATCTGCTGTGCAGCAGCGGACGACTCGACCATCAACAGGTTGGGGGTCGGGTTCTGCTGCATGTAGGCGGTTGCGGCCGGGATCCCACCGGGAATGGCTTCCAACGTGGCGCGCCCCATACGGCGGTCGCGCGAGCAGACATCCATCATCTCGCGCGTTTCCTCGCGCTCGTAGAATACCTTGATGGAAATGGCCGGCAGTGGAACGTCCCCGCCATTCTGGTCCGGCATCGAGAAGATCGGCTGGTCAGCTTCAACAACCTTCTGAGCAGGTTCAGCCATCACATCGACAGGCTCCACCAGCGTCTGGCCGAACGGGTCGTTGGCAGGCGCAGCGAGACTGGCATCGGAGGCATCTTCGGCGAAGACATCTTCGAAGTCTGAGTCGAAGTCGTCTTCAAAGAGGGCTTTTTCGTTAGACATTATACTCTCGTCCTTCTGTTCAGCCGCTGGCTATTCTTTGACCGCGTCAGATATTGTGCCCGACTCGTCCGACGAACGCGCAGACCCTGTGGTTGCGCCCTGGCGGAACTTGTCGAGGATGACCTGGCGGCGAATCGGGTCTGCCGAGCCAATCTCGCGCTGGCCGAGCAGGTCAGCAGGGTCTGCGATCATGGCAGCCTGGTTCGAGCGGAGCGCGCAGCCAAGGCTAGGCATTTCGTTGTTCGACCGGATATCCGAAACGTCGTACTCGGCCATGGATTTGCACTCTGGCGCAACTGCATCATAAACTTGGAAAGCTAGGATCATCGGCTCGGATTTGTCTGAGCCCGCGCCATGACTGCTACCGGCAATCTCGTCATACTCAACGCCGTTCTGCCACGCGATTTCGCGAGCCGTCACAACGGCCGAAACGGCCAGTTGCGAATTATCGCTGGTTTCCGGCAGGGACATGATCAATGGACCGTGCCCTTTCGAATTATAGGTGCGTACGAAGGATTCGATCCGGGCACGATCCTTCAGCGACAATTCGCTGGAGACAGGATCAATGTTCACTTCGAGAAATTCGGTGCGCTTGGTCACGCCAATTGCGTTACGGTCCAGTGCAGTACCCTGCAGGTAGGATGGGGGCACGGCCGTGGGCGCGTGACTCGCACAGCCGACCAGGCCGGTCAGGCAAAATCCAGCCGCAACAAGGGCAGTCGTTGGTTTAAGCATCGGGTTCATCCTGATTTCCCTTACTCTTCAATAAAGCCGACGGGGGAGCGGTAATTCTCTGCGTCAACTGGCGCACCGTCCTTGCCGTATTGTTCGTTAAGCTTGCCAAAAAAGATCGACTTGGCATCCGAAGCGTTCGCATAACCGTCCGCTGGTGTGCGCAGCTGGTTCTTCTGTGTCGGGTCGACCAGGTACGGCGTCACGATGACAACCAGTTCGGACTCGTCCTGAAGAAAGTCACGCGACTGGAACAAGGCGCCCAGGATCGGAAGCTTCTTCAAACCCGGAATCTGGTCCAGTGTCTGACGCGTCTTCGACTGGATCAGGCCTGCCATCATCATCGATCCGCCCGAAGGCAGTTCAATTACGGACTCTGCTCGGCGAACCGAAAGTGCCGGAATGGTAATGCCCGCCAGCGTGATGAGATTGCCGTCCGAGTCGATACCAGTTTGCGAAGCGCCCTGATAGGCGCCCTGGTTCGTCAGTTCGGAAACTTCAGTTGAAACCTTGAGCGAGATGCGGCCCTCGGACAGAACCACAGGCGTAAAGCCCAGTCCCACACCATAAGGCTTGAATTCGATCGTCACACGGCCGTTATTGTCCTGTCCTACAGGCACGGGGAATTCACCGCCCGCAAGGAACTTGGCCGCTTCGCCCGACATGGCGACGATGTTTGGCTCTGCCAGCGTCTTCACGACACCGATGCGCTCAAGCGCATCAATGGTAGCGCCTACACTGGATTGCAGGTCGGCGCCGACATAGTTGGAATAGGTCAGGCTGCCACCTAGGCCGCCAAGAGCCTGCCCTTGTATCGGGAAACTGTTACTGGCGCTCAACGATCCGGAGAAGGTCTGCGGCAGGCCCGGCACAAGTCCGGTCGTGCCGGTCGATTCCGGAATACCGTCACCGTTCGTATCCGCGAACAATTGCTTCTCGACGAGTTTCGCCATGTCACCAAAGGCCGGCGTGCCCGAAAGGTTGATGCCAAGCTGTTTGATGGCCGTACGCTGCATTTCGACAATGCGCACTTCCAGCATCACCTGATCCTTGGCGGCGATCTCCATCATGTTGACAATCTTGGTCGGCGCATCTTCGCCAGCCCCAAGAAAGGCCGTGACAAGTCGCTCGACCTGATCACCCTGCGCCATGCTGTCGACGGTGCCTGTCAGAAGGATGCTGCCATTGACGCCCTCAATGCTCACGCGGCCATCGGGAACATGCCGCTCGATCAGCTTGTGCAGGCTGGTCATGTCGGTTTCGACATTGATTTCAAGGTTCAGCAGTTGGTTGCCGTCGCGATCAAAGACGAACGCGTTTGTCTGACCATAGGCGATGCCGCGGAAGATGAGCCGTTTGGAGGTCTGGACAACCGCATCCGCAATGGCGGGATTGGTGATGACCAGGTCTGACGCCGGTGAATCGAGATCGATGATCATCGATTTGTTGAGCCCCAGCGTGACCTCTTGCGAAACATGCGACTGGCCTGGGCCGGTTACGTTGACGCTAAGATCGTTAGGTGTCGCATGTGCCAGCAGCGGCAGTGTTGCCGCTAGCGCCGAGAAAACACCGTATCTGATCGGACGAGAAATATTCATGTTCAGCTTCCCCCGAGCGTCGACGAAGTGGCTGCGCCATTGCGGTAGATCGTGACACCGCCCTGCCCGCCGCCACCGCCAAGCATGTCCGTGCGTGATTCGCGGGCCATGCTTTCACCTGCATCCGACCATGGCCGCAGCGAAAGGGACAGCGTGCCCATGCGCTGTGACAGGGCAACCAGTTCGGCTTCCTTGTCGGACACTTCCAGCGTCGCCGTGTTGCCGATCTGGGACGACCCGCCGGTTTCATCCGGCTTGAAGACCTGGTCGATGGCCAGCACGCGTACGTTCTTTATAATCGTGGTCGAGACGGGGCGCTCCATGACCATCTGGTCTGTCTGCACCTGCACTTCATGGGTCAGGATCACGTCGACCTTATCGTTCGGCAGGATGAACCCGCCCGATGCCGACTCTGTTGAAATTTCGACTGAAATGGCTCGCATCCCCGGCGCCAGCAAGGCGGCCATCAGGCCAGCATCGTTCACCAGGACCAGCTTCTTCGGCATGATCGGCTCACGATTGAAAACCGGTATGCGGACAATCGCCCCGGTCATGCGTTCGAAAGCGTCGGCATTGTCGGCTTCGGTCAGATAACCGTCGACGATGTTGTGCTCTGGCCAAGGTGCCCATTCGAAATCGCTCGTCGCAAGTCGGTCCCCGATGGCCAGGTCCCGCCGGGCGACAAGGACCTTAACTTCGGAGACTTCCTTGGTCTGGATCTCGGTCTGAAGCTCTGTGACAGTCTGTGTCACAGTGGTTGGCTCGGACATATTGCGAACGAGGAACGCTGCAGCCATGGCTGCCAAGGCGGCACCTACTAGAATGATAAGACGCATCGGCGACATTGGGCGCCACTCCCTGTGATAACTAAACACGGAGGGCGCCAAAAATCAGGCCGAATCCCCACCGAAGATTAATATTCCCATGCCGGGCACTAAGGCTTGGTTAATTGAAACTACTGATTTGGTTTAATAAATTGGCAAGGAATGGAGACGCTGGCGCTGCCACGAACGCGCCAATCGCAATAGCGACTCCGTATGGCACGCCTGCCTTCTCCTCAAACGGTGCACGGATCATTCCCGGTACAGCCGCTGCAGGCATCACCCGGCGAACGAAAAGAATGAGAATTGCGCAGGCGCCACCCGCAAGCGCCATGATGAAAACAAAGGTGAACCCTGCATTAGGCCCCATCCACAACATGACGGCGGGAATCATCTTCGCGTCCCCTCCCCCAAAAATATTGAAGGCGAACAGACCAAACGCGATCAGGAAAGCAAGGGCGGCCACCATCACATGCCCACCGATGATCTCCAGTGGAATTCCGGACACAGCAGCAGCCGGAATGAACAGGCCGGCCAGTGTCAGGTTCAGCCAGTTGGGAATCGTCAACCGGTTTACATCATGCATTGCCGCGAAAACACACAGGGCCAGGAACATGCCCCCCAGGATGCTCAGTATCATCGGTTTTGTCCTCCAGCCGTCAATTCACGCGCACCGTGGCGGAAAAGACTGAAGGAAGTTTTTACTTCCATGACTTGGCCTGCCAGCCCGTCCTCAGAGCTGCGGGCAAAAGAAAAGGCCGCCAGGTTTCCCTGACGGCCTTTCCCTAAACCGAGTAAACTCGGTGATCGTTACTATTCAATAGCGGAGTCAAGCTCGCCAGAGATAGCCGAGAACGTGTCGTTGGCGCTCGAACCAAGGGCGGTAACACCACCGATGATAGCAACAGCGATCAGAGCAGCGATCAGACCATACTCGATAGCCGTGGCGCCGGACTCGTCTTTAAGAAAACGTGCAAACATTGGAAACTCCCATCATGCGTTATAAAAAGTCCCGAACATTTTTTTCTTTCCGGAACAGTACTGAAATTACAGGACTATTCTCAACATCACGTTACAGAATACAGATAATCCGTGAAGGCAAATGAGGGATTTGTTTACTCTTGATTGCGGCTGAAAGGGCTGATTCGCCCCCCTATATATATAACGTCAAAAAGCACGCGATTCCGCGCCAGTTAGGAAACGGGCAACCTTCTTCGGCCAAACATTTTTCAGAAGCCGAACGTGGAGTCCTGAGAATGAACATACTGACCAAGTCATGCGCCCTTGCACTGGCGGGCTCCCTGTTCGCTGCGACCGCCGCAGCCGGGCAATTGTCCGTCGAGACCAACAAGACCATTCCCGTAAGGATCAGCGGCGCCGCCGCCAGTATCGTTCTGGGCAACAAGAACGTCGCCGACGTCGCGGTGCACAATGAAAATCTCATCTTCGTCACCGGTAAGTCCTTCGGCACCACAAATCTGATGGTGTTCAACAAGGCAGGTGAGCAGATCTACTCGACCGACGTTGTCGTCACAGTCAATGCGTCGAACCTCGTCACAGTGAACCGTTCCGGCCAGAACTTTACATATGACTGCGCACCGGAATGTCGCCCAATCATCAGTATAGGTGACCAGGCAGACTATTTTGGCAATCTCTCGTCACAGCATCAGGACGTACAGCTTCTGAACAACGGAAACTGATCCTGCCCCCTGAACGAATGTGAAAAGCGGCCACTTCTCCAGAGGTGGCCGTTTCGCTTTACAGCTGTGCCGCCCAGGCTTGCACGGATGAATAGATAAAATTGTTTGCATCCGTTAAACCGTCTGCAAACCCAAGTCTGCTATTCCGGCACACTGACATAATCGTTTGTCTGGGGTTTGATCATGTTCAACAGCTGCTTCGGCATCTACGCACCGCGCCTTATGGCGAAGTGGAATGCGTATGCACAAGACCGCCGCGGTGCTGCGGCAGTGGAATTCGCCATGGTGGCCATTCCGTTCTTCCTGCTCGTGTTTGGCCTGCTGGAAGTCTGCCTTCTGTTTATTGTCTCAACTGTCCTCGAACACGCGGTACAGGAAGCCTCCCGTCAAATTCGCACGGGTCAGGCCCAGGAAAGCGGCTTCAATGAGCAGAATTTCCGCACATCGGTTTGTGACAAGTTCTTCGGCCTGCTCAATTGCGACGACGGCCTGCACATCGACGTGAAGGCCATCGACAATTTCGGCGCCGCCAACCTGACATCGCCGATTGATGCTGATGGTGAATTTGATGATGACGGCTTTGAGTACGATCCTGGCGGCCCGAACGACATCGTTGCCGTTCGCGTATTCTACGAATGGAATCTCATTACGCCAGTCCTCACTGCGCCGCTCGCGAACATGGCTGACTCGAAATATCTCGTGCAGGGCAACGCCGTGTTCCGCAACGAACCTTTTGGAGATTAGACCATGTCCGCCAAGTCACTCCTTTCCCGCCTGAACCCGCGCCTGAAATGGCGCGGTATCCAGGGCCTGCACTATAACGAGCAGGGCGTGTCCGCGGTCGAGTTTGCGATCATCGCCCCACTGATGATCCTGATTTACTTCGGCTGTATCGAGCTCAGCTTCCTGATGCGCATGGATCGCCGCGTCACCTCGACCAGCGCGAGCCTCGGAGACCTGACCGCACGTCTGGCTACGGTTACCGACGAAGACATGGGCGAAATGTTTGCTGCCGCCAAAGTCATGATGCAGCCCTATGATGCCGAATCCGGCAGCATGCGCATTTCCAGTATCGTTGATAATGGTGACGGTGTGACAAAGGTTGCATGGTCAGATGCCTACTCAATGACCGCTTTGTCCGAGGGGTCGGTGGTCACCGTACCCGCAGGCATCATCCCCTCCCCCGGATCAGCCATCGTGGCCGAAGTCCAGTTCAATTATACAAGCCCGTTCGGCTATGTTCTGAAAAACGAACGCACCGTGTCTGACAAGTTCTACCTGCGCCCACGCCGCGTGAACGAGATCAGCCGCACACACAAGCCTGACAATGACGGCACGTCATTCGGGCCACCAACCAGCTAGCAGGCTGCGCCGGATACGTTCTGGAACATCACGCGTCGAAGCCCCGCTTCGGCGCGTGAACTTTCCACAGGATGATCAGTCCCATCAGGAACATGAATCCGATACCGCCCATGCCGATGCGCTGGTTGCCCGTCAGCCAGGTCAGCAGGCTGACAAGGCCCGGCCCCATCCAAACGGTCACCGTCCCGGCAATCGCATAAAGACCGAAAAACTCACCGATCCGGTCATGCGGCGCGATATGAACCAGCATGTAACGGCTGGACGAAATCGACGCCACAACGGCAATCGCCACCGGAATCACGAACAGGAAGTAAGTTACGTCTGACAGCGTGTCGAAGAACGGGCTGCTCCAGATCGGCGTGCCGCTCGGGATCAGTCCAAACAACAATGCATCCGGCGTGATCGACAGCTGCAGCAACAGCAGGATGGTCAGAATTGCCAGTTCCCAGACCAGCGCAAGCTTTGGCCCCAGGACGCGATCAAGGTACCCTCCGACAAATCCGCCAACAGCCCCGAACAAGACGCCCGTGATCCCGAAGAACAAGATCTCGACGCCGCTCCAACCCAGGAAAGTCTTGGCAAACACCGCACCCAAGGTCAGCAGCGCCGCCATGGCATCGGCATAGATCGTGCGCGCAATCAGGAAGCGCATCGTGTGGGGATGCTCGCGGAACAGCTGGGCCAGGTAATTCTTGAACACGCTGACCCGCTGTATCAGTGTTTGCGGCTTTCCGGAGTGGCGGTCTTCGCCGCGGAACACGTCCGCGGCTGCCTGTTTCCAGCTTTTTCCCTTGCTCACGCCGTCCGGCATGAAAACGAAAAACGGAATAAGCAACAATGTCATCCAGACAGCCACGAACGGCCCGGCAAAGCGCTGCGGTTCATGCGTGGCCGTGTCCAGCGGGATGACTTGCGTATCAGCCGAAAACGGCAGGCCCGACCCCGGCAGCAACAGGCCGAACAGGAAGAAGAACAGGATGCCGACGCTCAGCAGGTTGCCCATAGACAGGCCGAGGCCTGAAATGATTGGCAACGCGCTGGGCCTGCCCGCTGATGGCAGCATCGCATTGTGCAACACTTCGGAATACCCATAGCAGCAATAGGCGATCGCCAGCACGACCATGGTGGGCCACATGGTCAGCGGCCCTTCTGGCCGCGCCCACCAAAGGGCGAACGAACAGACTGCCATGACCGCCATGAACACAAAAATCGGTGGCTTTCGCCGGCCTGCCTTGTCGGCCACGACACCCAGAAGCGGCGCCGTCAGTGCAGTCACAATGCCCGCCATGGTTATTGTCAGGCCCGACAGAGTCAGGCCCAGTTCACCGCCGCCCACCATGACATCGGCAAAATACGGGGCGAAAATATAGATGACGATCAGGTTGTAATACGGATTGCGGGCGCCTTCGAAAATGGCCCAGGCTAACCCCTTGATACCAAAGGGACCTCCGCTCACAGCTTCCTGCTTCGCAGGGCCCTCGGACAATTGCACTGCGGCTAGCGATTCATTCATTCGGCGACAATCTCCCAGATCGGTCTGCGGCATCATTTTTCGCCGTCTTTTGCCAACCGTGCGATATTCCGCGCTGCTAGGAAAGCGATTTGGCCATTTGCGGCCTGTTCGCGTCGGGTAAACGTTTTGTGTGGCAAGCTGCACAGCCTGCCACGCTCGCTCCCCGATCAGAGCTTGTCCGCCAGCTCCCCGGCATATTTGGTAATGTCGCCCGCGCCGAGGCAGACGACCATGCCGCCCGGCTTGGCAATGCCCCTGATCGCTTCTGGCAAATCGTCCAGCGAGGTCAGCACATGCGCGCCCCGATGGCCATGCCGCTTGATGCTGGCGACCAGTGTCTCGTGGGTGATACCGTCAATCGGCGTTTCACCTGCCTCGTAAACGGGCGCCACAAACACTTCATCGGCAGCATCAAAACAGCGGGAAAAGTCGTCAAACAGGTCGCGCAGACGCGTGTAGCGGTGCGGTTGGCAAACAGCGACCAGCTGGCCCTGGCCAAGCATCGCCCGCGCCGCTTTCAGCACGGCGGCAATCTCGACCGGGTGGTGGCCATAATCGTCAATGATCCGAACCACACCCTTACCGCCCCCGTCCGGCGCCCATTCCCCCACATTGGTGAACCGGCGTTTCACACCGCCAAAACCGGCCAGTGACGCCCGCAATTGCTCGTCCGTCGCGCCCAGCTCCAGCGCCACGGTGATTGCCGCCAGCGCGTTCTGTACATTGTGCTCACCCGCCATTGGCAGCGTCAGGTCCTTGATGATCCGCGGGCTGGCCGACCCCGGCCGGCGCAGCGCCACATCGAAATGCGCGCCATCAAGGTCAGTGTTCAGGTTCACCGCCCGCACGTCCGCCTGCCGGTTGAAGCCATAGCTGATGCGGCGGCGGTCGGTGACACGCGCGGCAAGGTCCTGCACTTCGGGATGGTCGGTGCACAGCACGGCGAACCCGTAAAAGGGCAGGTTTTCCACAAATGTATCAAAGGCTTCGCGCAGCTTATCCATGGAGCCGTAATGGTCCATGTGCTCCGGGTCGATATTGGTGACGATGGCGCAAGTCGGATGCAGCTTGGCAAATGTCCCGTCGCTCTCATCGCTTTCGACGACCATCCAGTCGCTCTCGCCCGCCTTGTAGTTCGACCCATAGGCATGGATGATCCCGCCATTGATGACGGTCGGGTCAATGCCGCACCCGTCCAGCAGGCACGCCACCATGCTGGTCGTCGTCGTCTTGCCATGGGTGCCCGCCACGCAGACCGTGTATTTCAGGCGCGTTATCTCAGCCAGCATATTGGCCCGGCGAACAACGGGAATGCCCGCAGCCCGCGCTGCCAGCACTTCGGGATTGTCCCTCCTGATCGCCGTTGAGATAATGACGGTTCCAGCGCCCTTCACGTTCTCGCCGCGATGGCCAATGAAGATATTGGCCCCCTTCTCGCGTAGACGCTGCACATTGGCGCTGTCCGAGATGTCGGAGCCTTGCACCTGATAGCCCATTGTCAGCATCACATCAGCGATGCCTGACATGCCGATACCGCCAATGCCGACAATATGCGCTGGGCCGAGATCAAACGGAGTGGGAGAGGTCATGGCGCGGGCCGATCCAGTCTGAGAAAAACGTCAATTATAGCGATACCGTGGTGCGTATTCCGGATGCAAGGACCCCAAACCATTGAAATTCGGCCATCTTCACCTCAACTCCTAATTTCAAATCCAATCGTGGCGAATGAAGGGCTTAACCGCGCACCCTTTGCGAAGCTTTGAAGGCAAGAGGGAAATTCAATGAAAATGCACCTGGCCCAACTCAATGTCGGACGTCTCGTGGCCCCGACAGACGATCCGCGCGTGAAGGAATTCATGGACAATCTGGACATGATCAACGGCATCGGCAAAAAGATGCCCGGCTTTGTCTGGATGATGGAAGGATCAGGCGAACCCGGAACAGGCAATACAGAAGCCGGTGTCTGCGGAGATACCCAACGCGTTGCGAACCTGACCGTGTGGGAAGATGTCGAGAGCCTGGAGCGGTTTGTCTGGGGCACCATCCACCGCAAGTTCTACGAGCGCCGCGAAGAATGGTTCGAGATGATGCGCGACATGCACTTCGTCATGTGGTGGGTGCCTGTCGGACACGAGCCCACATTGGACGAGGCGCTCGCCCGCCTGGCACGCCGCCAGCGCGATGGCGACGCAGACGAGGCCTTTGGCTGGGACTGGTTGCGCGCGGCAAGGATGCACAAGACGCACGGATGCCGCCCGGCGGTCGCCTAGAGCTCCGCCACCCGCTCGGCCATGTCGGCCAGATCGCTCGCTGCATTCACCTTGCCAACCGATTTCGCCGCCGCCGCCCGCTGGCGCAGATCATCGCCATGCTCCATGCGCACCGCGATCAGGCTGCCCAGCAGTTTGGGATAGAGATTACTCTCCAGCAGCATGTCGGCTGCTTCCACATCCGTCAGCGCCTCGGCATTGGCCGCCTGATGGTCGTCCATCGCAATCGCCAAGGGAATCAGGATCGACGGACGCCCGACAACCGCCAGTTCGCTCACCGTACCCGCACCAGACCGCGCCACAACCAGGTGCGCCGATGCCAAGCGTTCGGGCATGTCCGCAAAGAAAGGCGCGAGGTCCGCGTCCACCTGTGCACGGCGATACATGTTGCGCACCGCCTCCATCTGCTCTTCGCGCACCTGTTGCACCACCTTCAGACGCCCCCTCAACGACGCAGGGATATGGTCCAATATGGCGAGCGGCACGGTATCGCCGATAATGCTGGAGCCTTGGCTGCCACCCGTCACGAACAGGACAAGCTTGCCGTCTGTCGGTGGATAAGGCGCATCGCGCATCGCAACGATGGGTGCGCGCACCGGATTGCCAATCGGCATATGCGCCGAGCCTGACGGGAGATAGTCCAGCCGGTTGAAACCGCTCGCCACCAGTTTGGCATGTTGGGCAAATTGCCGATTCACCCGCCCCAGCACCGCATTCTGTTCATGAATAATGATTGGCACGCCACGCTTCTTCGCAGCCGCCAATGCAGGATAGGCCGGATAGCCGCCAAACCCTGCCACCAGGGCTGGCCGGGTGTCATCGATCAGGCGTGCGGCGCGGTTGATGCCGGCGCGGATCTTCAGTGCCGCTGATGGCAGCGTCCACGGTTTGCGAAAGTTCGGAGAGGCGGCCTTTACCTCTTCCTTCCACTCTGCCGGAAAGTCCGCCGCATAGCGAAGGCCCCGGTGGTCAGAGATCAACCCGACCGTCCAGCCACGCGCACGCATTTCATCTGCAAAAGCGCGCGCCGGGAACATATGTCCCCCGGTTCCACCCGCTGCGATTATCACCAGTTTCCCAGTGTCTACTTCACCCATACCTGCCTCTTATGCGCGTACCTTGTCCGCGCACAAGTGCCAGTGCCAGCCCGAGTGTCAATGCCGTGCCGATCATCGAAGAGCCGCCATACGAAACAAATGGCAGCGTCATGCCTTTTGGGGGGATCAAAGCCACGTTGACGGCCATGTTGATGGCGGCCTGCAGACCAAAGAGAGTGAACAGTCCGGCTGCCGCAGCGCGGGCGTAGCCATCATCCAGCCGGGCAGCCGCCCGGAAGCCGCGAAGCACCATCAGCGCGAAAACCGCAAGTAGGACGATTGCGGCGATCAGCCCGAATTCCTCGACCATGACAGAGAAAATGAAGTCGGTATGCGCGTCCGGCAGGCTGGCTTTGACTTGCCCCTCCCCGGGGCCCACCCCGAATAGGCCACCCCGTCCGATGGCCTCGGCGGCCTTGTCGATCTGATAAGTGTCGTATTGCGTTGGGTTGACGAAACTGTTCACGCGCGCCCGCACATGCGGCAACAGCGCGTACAGCAGTCCAGCCAGCGATACGCCGCCTCCGGCGAACGCCGCTGCCCATTTCCACGGCAGGCCGCTGATGAAAAAGGTGATCACGAACGCCATTGTCAGAAGGGCTGCCTGACCGACATCGGGCTGCAACAGCAACAGGCCCAGCGTAACGGCATAAAACACGAAGGCGATCACGGCCCAGGGTCCGCTCGGATAGGCTTCGCGCTGCGCCAGCAGCCAGCCGCTCAGTACGATCAGCGCCGGCTTGACCATTTCGCTGGGCTGCAGGGAGAACCCCGCAACACGCAACCAACGTTGCGCTCCCTTCGCCTCGTGTCCAAACACCAGGATCCAGACCATCAACAGCAAAGCGCCAATGAAGATCGCGGTGGCGGCCCGCCGGGCCCATGTCTGGTTAAGCGCGCTGAACCCAATCAGGATCACGGCAGCACACACAGCGAAGGCCGCCTGACGGATCACAAAGAAATATTCGTAGCTGTAGCCGATCCGCTTCGCCGCAGTCGGCCCGGCCGCCAGCGACATCAAAAGCCCGATTGCGATCAGGAAAAACGCGCCGCCCATCAGCCCCCAATCAACCGTGCGGCGCCACTCGGTCAGCCATGATGTGTCCGACCGGGCAAACTGCAAGGCGGTCGGGGCTGCGTTCAAGCCATCACCTTGATCTCATTCGGCATCATGGCCTGGACGATCGAGCGGAAGACATCGCCGCGATGCTCGAAATCGCGATATTGGTCGAAACTGGCGCAGGCTGGCGACAACAGCACGACAGGGTGTTCATCGCCCGCGCCCCTCGCATCGCGCAACGCAGCCTCAACCGCCTTTTCCAGCGAGCCGCATTTCTGCAAGGTGACCTTGCCTTTCAGCGTCGCCGCAAATGCATCTTCCGCATCACCGATCAGATAGGCTTTCGCGATGTTCGGGAACAGTGGCTCAAGCGGCGCAATGCCTTCAGCCTTCGGCACGCCGCCAGCGATCCAGTAGACATTCTTGAAGGCTTTCAGCGCCTGTTCGGCGGCTTGTGCATTGGTCGCCTTGGAATCATTGATGAACCGCACGCCGTCGACTTCGCCGACGGTCTCAAGGCGATGCGGCAGGCCCGGGAAGGATTTCATCCCCGCCATGATAACCTGCTGCTCAATGCCCAGCGCGCGACAGGCAGCATAGGCCGCCGCCGCATTCTGGTGATTGTGCGTGCCCGGCAGCGATGGGCAGTCGGCCAGGTTCCCGACCAGTTCGGCCTTGCCTGACTGGTTGTCATACAGGCGCCCGTCAATGGCGCTGACGCCCCGGCCAAGCGAATAGGTCGAGGAGGCATGCACGACGCGGCCTTTCCCCTGTCCGGCAAGACCGATGGCAATGGACTGCGTGATCACATCATCAAAGCCGACAATCGCGACATCGCCCGGCTGCTGGTTCTGGAAGATGCGCATCTTGGCGGCCTGATAGCCTTCCATGCCGCCATGCCGTTCCAGATGGTCGGGGCTCATGTTCAGCAGCACGGCAATATCGCAGTGCAGGCTCTTCACCAGATCCAGTTGGTAGGACGACAGTTCAAGAACATAGACGGCATTGGCATGCAGGGCAGCCAGGTCCAGCACGCCGGTGCCGATATTGCCGCCAATGCGCGCATCGCGCCCAGCCTGCTTCAGGATATGCCCGATCAGCGCCGTCGTGGTCGATTTGCCGTTCGTTCCGGTAATGCCGATAATCTTCGGCCGCCCACGTTCGGGCAGAGACTGCACGGCGCGGGCAAACAGTTCCATGTCGCCAACAACCGGCACGCCGGTCATTTCGGCCATGCGCACGATCCGGTGCGGCTGGGGATATTTGTAGGGAATGCCGGGCGACAGGACCAGCGCGGCAAAGGTCTGCCAGTCGCGCTTGTTGATATCCGACAGGGTCACGCCCGCCGCTTCGGCCCTGTTGCGCGTATCCTCATTATCATCCCACGCATGCACGCGTGCGCCGCCAGCCTTCAGCGCTTTTGCTGCGCTGAGGCCTGTCCGGCCAAGGCCGAACACGGCGACATCCCGTCCTGCGTATTCCGTAATGGGGATCATGGGGTTGCGGTTACCTCAGCTTCAATGTTGCGAGGCCCGCGAGGGCGAACAGGACAGACAGGATCCAGAAGCGCGCGACAACGCGCGTTTCTGGCCAGTTCTTTTTCTGGAAGTGATGGTGCAGCGGCGCCATCAGGAAGATGCGCTTGCCTTCGCCGGTCAGGCGCTTGGTGATCTTGAACCAGCCAACCTGCAGCATCACCGACAGCGCTTCCATCACGAACAGGCCGCCGATGATGACAAGCGCGAACTCGTGCTTGGTCGCCACGGCCACAACGCCCAGCATGCCACCGAGGCCCAGCGAACCGGTATCGCCCATGAAAACCTTGGCCGGATAGGCATTGTACCAGAGGAAGCCCATGCCGGCACCGATCATCGCGCCCAGCAAGACGGCAATCTCGCCAGCCCCCGGCGCGAACTGGATGCCCAGATACTGCGCGAACACGAAGTTACCCGTCAGATAGGCAATCATCGCATAGGCCGAGGCCGCAAACGTCATCGGCACAATCGCCAGGCCGTCGAGACCATCCGTGAAGTTCACCGCATTGGCGCTGCCGACGACAACGATCATGCCAAACAGGATGAAGAAGCCGCCGAGCGGCAGGAAATAATTGTTCACGAACGGCACCGCGACACCGCCGGAAAAGGCCGGGTCTGCAGGTTGCACGGACGTCTTGGGTGCGAGGGCAGCGATTTGCTCGGCGAGGCCGTTCAGCGGACCCCACTCGGCATGGCCAACCGGCGTATGGGCACCATGCAGGCCCATGATGAACGCACAGGCGACCGCAGCGATGCCAAACCCGATCAGCAGGCGCGCACGCGCTGACACGCCATCAGCGCTCTGCTTCGTCACCTTTGCATAATCATCGAGGAATCCGAGCAGTGCGAAAGACAGCGTCACGAACAGCACGACCCAGACATAAGGGTTGTGAAGGTTGCCCCAAAGCAGCACGCCGACCAGCAGGCCGATCCAGATCAGCACACCGCCCATCGTTGGCGTGCCCTGCTTTGACATCTGCGCTTCCAGAGACAGGTCACGGATCGGCTGACCCTTGCCCTGTCGGGCCCGGAGCATGTTGATGATCATGTCACCAAACACCACCGTCACCAGAAACGCCGTCACAACGGCGGCGCCGGCGCGGAAGGTGATATAGTTCAGTAGGTTGAAGAAACCGCTATCTGCGGCCATCCATTCGTACAGCATCACCTGACCTCTGCAGCGTCTGTCGCGCTGCTATCCATCTTGCCCAAACCAGCCGCTGCACTTCTTTGGCGCAAGCGGTCTGCAATACGTCCCATCCCGGAGGCATTCGACCCTTTGATCAATAGCACGTCGCCATCTCTCACTGCATTTAGCAGTGCATTCCACAGCTCATCCGCTTTAGGGGCCCACACCTGCTGCAGACCGGGCGGAAGGGCCTCTGCCAGGTGAGTCATTTTGTCACCCGCAAGAAACACACCCTCGGCTCCGCTGGCGACAATATCAGGTGCCAAACCGGCATGTTCGCGTGCTGACTCTTCACCGAGTTCCAGCATTTCGCCGAGCGCGACGAGACGCCGTCCGCCCTTGCGTTGGGACAGGGCCGAAAGTGCGGCGCGCATGCTGGATGGATTGGCGTTGTAGGCGTCGTCAACCAGCGTGAAATGGCCCCCTTCGGGCAGGGCCATTCGCTCTGCGGTGCCACGTCCGGGTGGCGGCGCGTAGCCCGACAAGGCTTCGGCGCAGTCTGCGACGGAGAGCCCGGTCTGGCTTGCCGCCAGCAGCGCGGCTGCCACGTTGAGCGCCC
This sequence comes from Hyphomonas sp., assembly GCA_040216775.1. Lineage (GTDB taxonomy): Bacteria > Pseudomonadota > Alphaproteobacteria > Caulobacterales > Hyphomonadaceae > Hyphomonas. Next base: position 119,833 of record JAVJOM010000049.1, on the reverse strand, counting down.
AATGCTTTCCAACCGCGTCAATTTCAACATCCGCCCGCTGACCGATCACGTCAACGCTGATGCGGCTGGTCGCCCCATCGGTTTCATAGCCCGTCACGCGCGCCGTGGCGTCCTCTGCCACACCGAAGGTTTCGAGGTTGCCTGTCGGGCAAAGTGTCCGTGCCCGCTCGGACAACCGGTCGAGAAATGCATCATCGGCTGGCAGGATGAACGTCCCACCTGCTTCCATTCCAGCGAAGATGTCCGACTTCTCGTCCGCAACTGCTTCCAGGCTGCCAAGACCTTCAAGGTGCGCGCCGGCAATACAGGTCACGATGCCGATATGCGGACGCACCATCAGGCTGCGCGGTGCAATCTCGCCCGGCGTCGACATGCCGATCTCGAACACGGCGCGTTCTGTCGCTTCCGGCATACGTGCCAGTGTCAGCGGCACGCCCCAGTGATTGTTGAAACTCTTGACGTTACAGTGCGCTGCACCGGCCGCGCGATAGATGCGCGCCAGCATTTCCTTGACCGATGTCTTGCCAACACTGCCCGTCACAGCGGTGCGGATGGCACCTGACCGGGCCCGCGCCGCAATGCCCATCATCTCCAGCGCCACCAGCACATCATCGACCATCATTGTCGGCCCGCCCGCCACTGGCTTTGACACCAGCGCGCCGGCGGCGCCTGCCTTGAAGGCGGCCTCGACAAAGTCGTGGCCGTCACGCTGGTCCTGCAGCGCCACGAACAGGTCGCCGGGCATCAGGGTGCGTGTATCAATGGAGATCGTGCCCGAAATCCAGAACGGGTCACTTGCCTTTCCGCCGGTCGCCAGGGCGATTTCCTCAGAAGTCCAGAGAAGCTGGCTCATGCGTCCTCCCCTGCCAGCGCCGACAACGCCGTGTCCTGGTCAGAGAACGGGATGACCGTCTTGCCAACGATCTGGCCGGTTTCGTGGCCCTTGCCGGCGATCACCAGCGTGTCGCCCTTTTTCAATTCCGCAACGATTGTCCGGATCGCTTCCTCGCGGTCCGCAATTTCGCGGGCGCCAGGTGCGGCGGCAAGAATCGCCTTGCGGATGGACGCCGCATCTTCCGTGCGGGGATTATCATCCGTCACGATCACGTCGTCGGCCTGCCGCGTTGCGATCTCGCCCATGATCGGACGCTTCCTGGCGTCACGGTCACCGCCGCAGCCGAAGATGACCTTCAGGCGACCGGCCGTATGCGGGCGAACCGCGCGCAACAGGACGTCCAGCCCGTCCGGCGTGTGCGCATAGTCGACAAACACCCCTGCCCCGGGCGGTGTCTTGCCCACCAGTTCGAGACGCCCCTTCACGGGCTGCAAATGCGTCAGGCCATCGGCAACCTGCTCGAAGGTCAGGCCCAACGACAGGGCAATCGCCGCCGCCGCCAGTGCGTTCAGCGCCTGGAACTCACCAATCAGCGGCAGCTCCAGCGGTTTCTGCTCCACATCACGCCAGAACAGGTTCAGCACCTGGCCGGTTGCACGCGGCATGATCTCGTCGATCCACAAATCCTCGCCGCGCCAGCCGAAGGAAACGATCTGCAGATTGGCATTCCTGGCCGCTGTTTCGAACACGTCGCGGTGGTCGCTGTCGGCGTTCACGATGGCGGGCATGCCTTGATGGCCGAGCTGGCGGAAGAGACGCAGCTTGGCGTCGAGATAAGCTTCCATTGTGTCGTGATAGTCGAGGTGGTCCTGCGTGAAGTTCAGGAAGGCCACCGCTGCCAGGTCGACGCCATCGAGACGGTATTGTTCAAGGCCGTGGCTGGAGGCTTCCATGGCACAATGCGTCACGCCCTGACGCACCAGTTCGCGCAGTGTTTCGTGGATGGTTACAGGATCTGGTGTGGTGTGGCCGACATCGATCTTGCCGCCAGGGCCGATGGCACCCAGCGTTCCCATTGAGGCGGCGCCCAGGCCGGCCCGCGACCAGATCTGGCGCAGGAAGTCCACTGTCGACGATTTCCCGTTCGTCCCGGTAATCGCTACAACCGTTTCAGGCTGCGAATTGTGGAAGCGTTTTGCCGCCAGCGCCAAAGCCTGGCGCGGTTCGTCAGCAATCACATGCGGCACCGGCACCTTTTCAACGCCGCCATCGGACAGGATGGCCGCCGCACCGGCCTCAACCGCCTGCGGCACGAATTTGCGCCCGTCCGACGCCGTGCCCTGCAGGGCCGCAAACAGGAAACCAGGCTGAACCTTGCGGCTGTCTGCCGTCATGCCGGTGATTTCAGTCTCGCCATCCTCGGCGAGGGGGAAAAGGTCTTTCAGCTTCACAATGAACTCCTCTCATCTGATGCAGAGCGGAGTTCAGCGCCAGCAGGCCGGACGCCCTCGAAGTGCGGCGCGAGTCCGAGCAGGGGCGCGACGCGTTCGATGATCCGTCCGGCCGTCGGAGCCGCGTTCAGCGCGGCTGTATCGCCGCGCTCCGCCCCTGCCTTGGGTTCATCCAACGTCACGATCAGGGCATATTGCGGGCGGTCGTATGGAAAGATCGCCGCAAAGCTCGTCACGTTGCGTGTATCGTCATATCCGCCGGGCACCGGCTTCTCGGCCGTACCGGTCTTGCCCGCCACGCCATAGCCGGCCACGTCGGCCCGTTTGCCTGTGCCATTAACTACGGCTTCGCGCATCATCACGTTGACCATATCTGCCGTCAGGGCCGACATCACGCGCACCGGAACCGGCTTGCGTGCATCGTCCACGACCAGTGTCGGGCTGGCCCGCTCCCCGCCATTCGCGAAAGCAGAAAACCCGCTCAGGAAAGCCATTGGCGATACCGCAATGCCGTGCCCGTATGACACCGTCGCCGCCGACAGGTCATCGAACCGCTCCGGCAGGATCGGCTTGGCGCTTCCGGCCAGTTCGATGGGCGCGCGGCCCATCAGGCCCAACCCTTCCAGGAAGGCCTTCTGGCGGCGCGGCCCCAGGGCCGTATTGATGTGCACAGTCCCGAGATTCGAGCTTTCCGAGATGATCCGGGTCGCGTTGGCCGGGCCATGGATCGGGTGCAGGTCATGAATTTCGTAGCCGCGAATTTCCATCGGCGTTTGCACGTCGAACAGGTCGGTCGGCTTGATGGCGCCCGCCTCGAGCGCAGCGGCCACGGTAAACGGCTTGAAAATGGAACCGAGCTCATAAACGGCGCTCGTCGCCCGGTTCAGGCGCGCGGTATCATCTGTTTTCAGCTCCAATGCACGGTTGGCATCCAGCGGTGGCCAGCTGGCCATCGCGCGAATTTCGCCGGAACTGGCATCCATCAGAATGACCGCTCCGCCCTGGATATCATGTTCGGCAGCCGCAGCGGACAGCTCCGATTCCACTGCAGACTGAACGCCATTGTCGAGGGTCAGTCGCAAAGGCTCGCCACCCGCCTTCAGCCGCTCGTCCATCGCATATTCGATCCCGCCAATGCCCTTGCCGTCGACATTGGTATAGCCTAGCAGATGCCCGGCCAGCGTTCCGCGCGGATAGGCCCGGCGACTTTCTTCCTCGAAGCGCAGGCCTTCCAGGCCGAGGTCGAACACCGCCTTGCGCTGACGGGGGGTGAGGCCGCGTTTGACGTAGACAAACTCACGCGTTTCGTTTGATAGGTTTTCAGTCAGACTATCGACCTTCAGGTCCGGGAACACGCTTTTCAGCGACCGGGCCACATCGCTTGCATCCCAAATCAGCCTCGGATTGGCGACCAGTGAATAGGCCGTCACCGAAGTCGCTAGCAATTCGCCATTGCGATCGACAATGTCTGCGCGCACAGGCGCTTCGACCTTGGCGACATTGTGCGCACGGTCCGGGGCCGCCGAGATCGCAAGGTAGCCGCCCTTGCCCGCCAGCACGACGAAGAGGGCGCTAAGGCCCAGTCCTACAAGCCGTGTGCGGTCGCGGGCATGCTCGGTCACTTGGCGCCCTCCGCCTGATCAGGCGTAACACTGGCGCCCGCCTTCATCGGCGGGCCAACAACCTCGTCGAGATCGGATTCACCAGCCACCTGGTCCGCGCGCGGCGGGGCCATGCCCAATTCACCCCGGGCGTATTCCTCGATCCATTCGCGCCGGCTCATGTGAGACAATTCTGTCTCGAGAAGCGCTTTTTCGTGCCGTGCATCCTCAATCTGCGCCTCGACGGCCATGATTTCGGCCGCCGTGTCCTTGGCGCCGTATTTGGCCCGGTACAGGCTCACAATCAGCAAGCCCACAACCAGAATTCCGAACAGGAACGCACGACGGCTCATACCAAATCCTCCAGGTCCGACAGTGGCGGCAGGTTCATGCCGTCGCTGGCGTCTTCCTCGATCGCGGGCGCACCGGTACGGATCGCGGCCCGCAGCTTGGCTGAGCGTGCGCGTGGATTGCCTTCCACTTCCTTATCAGAAGGAACAATTGCTTTAGAAACAGCGAGTTCGAATGTCGGGTCCGGCCCTTTCGCGGCCAGCGGCATGTGGCGAGAGCCCCCGCCCTGCTTGCCGGCGCGGTCGCGCAGCCACTGCTTGACCATGCGGTCTTCCAGCGAATGGAACGCCACGATCACCAGACGGCCGCCGGGACGCAGCAGGCGTTCTGCCGCGCACAGAGCGCGGGCCAGTTCGCCCAATTCGTCATTCACATACATGCGGATCGCCTGGAAGGTCAGCGTCGCGGGATGGGTGCGCGCGCCGCGGCGCCCGCCGACAGCGACCTCCACGGCATCAGCCAAGTCCGCCGTCGTCTCGAAAGGCTGTTGCGCCCGGCGCTGAACGATATGGCGCGCGATACGGCGCGCCTGCTTTTCTTCGCCCAGGCGGAAAATGATATTGGACAGATCCCGGTCAGACATCGTGTTGACGACATCCGCCGCTGTCGGCCCGGCTGCGCCCATGCGCATGTCCAGCGGGCCATCCTTCATGAATGAGAACCCGCGTACGCCCTCGTCGATCTGGAAGCTCGACACGCCGATATCCAGCACAACGCCGTCGACAGCTGTGTGGCCAGCATTGACGACCAGCGCATCCATCTCGCCAAACCGGCCCAGAAGCGGTGTCAGCCGCGGCGTTTCCAGCGCCATTTTCTCGGCGCGCAGGATGGCATCAAGATCGCGGTCAATCGCCATGACGCTGCATTTGGCCGCCTGCAGGATCGCGCGGGTATAGCCGCCGCCACCAAATGTACCGTCAACAATCAGGTCGCCATCCTGCGGGGCCAGCCATGTCAGCACTTCGTCCATCATGACCGGGTTGTGGCCTGATGCCGGTGGACGGGCAGCGGTGTGTCGTGCGCTCATCAGCCTTCGCTCCCGTCAACCAGTTTGGGGCCCATATAGTTTCCGGCGCCCTGCTGATGCAGGACTTCCGAATAGGCCCGGCCAAAGGCGGCCAGGGTTTCAGGTTCAGCGGCTGCTGCCTCCATGGCTGAATTGAAGGAGGCGTGCTTGTCCGGGTTCCAGATCTGGAAGCTGTCCATATTGCCGGCAAACTTTATCCGCCCATCAAGCTCGGCTGCCTTGCAGAGTTCTTCAGGCAGCTTGATCCGACCGGTTTCATCCATCTTCAGGTCAGCTGACCCGGCAATGATGCGATTGACCAGTGCCTTGCGGACCTCTGATTGCGGCGCCAGGCGTGTAAGGGTTGCGCGGTACATGTTCATCAGGGCCTCGCCGCCACCTTCGAGACAGCCCGAACCGTCCAGCGCCTGCCACAGGAAAATCCGGGTGCCACCACCAAGCGCAGCGCGAAAGGGCGCAGGGATGGATACCCGGCCTTTTGCATCAATAGCGCTCTCGTAGGTGGAAACGAACACCCGCCAACCCCGTATTTGTTATGCCTAAACCCCAGCATGGGTAAACCATGTGTAAATTGGGGATATCATGGGCGTGGATGGGCCTCAATGGGCTGAGTCGGTTAATCTAAATATCCACAAGCACGCCTCACGAGAACATAGGCTGGACACACAGGGAACAAGCCGGAACATGCGCTTGGGAAAGCATGGGGCGGGCCGATTTTGTCGTTCTGAATCAGTCGCTTGCGAGCACCTGTTGTCGGAATACATCGCCCGCAAAAGTTGACTGCAAATTCGTGCAGCCAAGGCTGACATTACATCAAATCAATGTCCCGGCGCCGATGAAGTCATCGTCTGCGCTTCCGTTTTGTTGGCCCAGCCCTGGTCAACGCGTGACGAATACACGGAGTCTTCAAGCAAAGCGCCCCCGGGAGCCAGGCTCCGGGGGCGCGTATGCGTGCGAGGAACAGGGTCCGTGTCAGGCAGGCTCAGCTGCCAGCGCGGTTTCAGCCGCCATGGTCCGGGCTACCGCATTGACGACAGCGCCAATCCGCAGGCCGGCCTGGATCTGATCGGTGGTCAGGCCATGCTTGCGCAACTCGGCCTCATGCGCATCAAGGCACATGCCACAGCCGTTCACCGCCGAGACGGCCAACGAGAAGAGCTCGAAGTCCGCCTTCTCGATGCCCGGCGCTCCGATGACATTCATCCGCAGCTTGGCTGGCACGGTCTGGTACGTCGCATTCGAGACAAGGTGCACAGCACGGTAATAGACATTGTTCATGCCCATGATCGCGCTGGCCGCCTTTGCGGCTTTCAGGGCGTCATCGCTCAGCTTGGCGCGGGCTTCAGCTTCGAGACCGCGCAGCGTGTGCGGCTCGCCAACAGCGTGAGCCGATGCCAGCATGCAGCCATATTTCTGCTGCTCGGTCAGGATGGTTTCATTCGCCAGCGAGCCGAGGTTCAGCTTCAGATCCTTGGCATAGTCCGGCAGTTTGGATTTCAGGGTGTCGAGCGACATCAAGATGTCCTTTCAGACGAAATGGGTGGGATCGCATGCCACGCGATGGGGACTGACCGGCGTCGCACAAACACGCGCCGGTCAGTCCCCTGCCCCGTGACAGGGTATGCCTCTCGCAGCCTAGGCTGCGATTTCCAGCGTGTTGCCGCCGACGGGGCGGTTGCATGGGCACAGTTCGTCGGTCTGCAGGGCGTCAAGCACGCGCAGCGTGTCGGACGGGTTGCGGCCCACATTCAGGTTGGTGACATAGACGTGCTGGATGACATTGTGCGGGTCGACAACATAGGTCGCACGATAGGCAACACCGGCGTCCGGCTCGCGCACGCCAAGGCCGTCAACCAGCGAACCATTGGTGTCAGCGAATTGCCAGATTGGCAGTTCGGCCAGGTCCGGATGTTCGCGGCGCCAGGCCAGCTTGACGAACTCATTGTCAGTCGAACCACCGAGCACAACAGCATCGCGGTCGTCGAATTCACCACCGAGACGTGCAAATTCGGCAATCTCGGTCGGGCAAACGAAGGTGAAATCCTTCGGATAGAAGAAGATAACCTTCCATTTGCCTTCAAAGCTGTCCTGCGTCAGCGTTTCAAACGCGCTTTCGCCATTCTGCTCGTGCTGCATGAATTTCGGCTTTACGCCTGTGATCTCAAAGTCTGGAAGTTTCTGGCCAATGCCGAGCATGGGAGGTCTCCTGGTACAATTAGGGGTGGTGAAGGGCACGGTGAACGCCCGTCAGGCGTGCATCTGGGAGGGTTCGACCCAAAAGAAAAATTGATATTTTCTACCGCTGATATAGACACCCTCTATGGCTATTCCGACCCTCAGACAGCTCCAGTTTCTCGCCGCTCTCGGCGATACGGGCTCATTTTCGCGCGCAGCAGAAGCCTGCCATGTTACCCAGCCAACGCTGTCGGCCGGTATCAAGGAGCTTGAAGAACTCCTTGGCGTCCGGCTGGCCGATCGCGAGGCCCGCGGGGCCCGTCTCACCCATGCCGGGGAACTGGCCGTCTCGCGCGCCAGTGCCCTGCTGGCAGATGCCCATGCGCTCGTCCAGGTCGTCCAGAGCGCCGGCGCCATGCTGACCGGCCCGTTCCATCTTGGTGCCATCCCGACCATTGCGCCCTTCGTCCTGCCACAGGTCGTCCGCTCGCTGGCTGACACCTACCCCAACCTCAAGCTCTACCTGCATGAAGACAAGACGACCCGACTGATCGACCAGCTGCGCACCCGCACGCTGGACGCCGCCCTGATCGGCTTGCCCTGGGTTTCGTCCGGCATCGAAACACTGCCTTTGTTCGACGACGAGTTTCTGTTCGCCTCGTCCAACCAGCATCCCCTGGCCAAAAAGAATGGCCTGTCTCCGGAGGACCTTGCCGGCGAGGATATCTTGCTGCTCGAAGATGGCCATTGCCTGCGCGACCATGCCCTGTCCATTTGCCGCTTCAATTCCGGCGACCATGCCGGGCAGGTCGCCGCCACGTCGCTTGGCACACTGGTCAACATGGTGGCGGGCGGGCTCGGTGTGTCACTCCTCCCCCGTCTGGCAATGGATCATGGCCTTGCCGTCAGCAATGACGTGGCCGTGCGGGCCTTCACAACGCCCGTCATCGGTCGCCAGATCGGTATCGCCTGGAAATCCGGCAGCCCCCGCGAAGCCGACGCCCGCAAGATCGGCGAGTTGGTCAAAGCTGCGCTCAACTAGGCTTGCGGTGGCAATGCCTCGAACCGCGCCATGCCGGCCAGGGCTTTCATGCAGTCCGTCTCATGAGTCGTCCATATCTGCGCCACCGGCAACACCTCAGCACACGGCGCACCGAAGCTTTCCGTGGTGATGTCGACGAGGCCCGGCAAATAGTCGGCCTCGAAAAGCAGGGTCGTTCCGCACGTCGCGCAAAAAGAACGCGTCACGCCTTTGGATGAGGCAAACCCGGTCACGCCGGTCCGATCACAGCGCAAATTGGCCAGCTCGAACATTGCCCATCCCACAATCGGTGCGCCAGCTGATTTCCGGCACGACGGGCAGTGACAAATCGCTGAAAAGTGTAGCGGTCCATCGACCTCAAACTGCACGGCGCCGCACTGGCAACCTCCCTTGAATGTTTTCATCCTCGGCCTCCTTGTGATAAAAACAAACAGACTGTATGTTTGTTTGTGAGTCAATCCCCGGAGGTCCGCCTTGAAAACGAATAGCCAACGTAGCGAAGACTCTCGTCGGGCCCTCGTTGCCGCGGCGCGAGACCTGTTTGGCGCGCAGGGCTACGGAGCCACAAGCACACCCGCCATCGCTACGGCTGCAGGCGTCTCACGCGGTGCGCTCTATCATCACTTTGCTGACAAGGCGGCACTCTTCTCGGCTGTGGTTCAGGCCGAATATTCGCGCGTCGAAGACGAGATCGAGCACGATACAGACCCGATCAGTGATACGCTCGAACTGCTCATCGAGGGCGGCGAGCGATTCATTTCCGCCATGAACGATCCGGCATCCCGCCAGATCCTGATGGTCGATGGCCCGGCCATACTCGGTGCTCAGCAACTCCTCGCCTTCGACCGCCAGACCACCTCCCGCAGCCTTCTGGCCGGCATCACGGCCGCGCAGGCCCAGGGCCGCCTGCCCGCCGACATTCCACCCGATGCGCTCGCCTCAATGATGAGCGGCGCCTATGACCGGGCCGTGCTGGACGGGTTCGGTGAAACAGATGAGGGTCGTCTCGCCATCCTGCATGCGATCCGCAGCCTCTGGTTCGGCCTGTCGAAACTGGCCTGAAAAAAAGCCCCGCCGCGCGGTACGCAGCAGGGCTTCTTATTCGGTGTTTTGATCGGGCCTAGCCCGCTTCGCGTTCGCCGCGCACGTCGAGATCATATTCGCGCACCTTGCGGTACAGGGTCGAACGGCCAATGCCGAGACGACGCGAAACTTCGCTCATGTGTCCCTCATAGAAGTCGATCGCATATTGCAGGATATCATGCTCGATATCCGTCAGTGTACGCAGTTCACCATGGGCATCAGTAATACTCACCGGGCTGCTGGCCGCTTCAGCATCATTGGCTGCGCGCGGCGCGGTCGGTACGGCATTGGCCGCAACCGGCACGGCAGGCGCTGCCGGAAGGCTGGCAATGTCCGGCATTTGCCCGGATATCTGCGGGAAGTCCTGCGGCTGCAGTAGATCGCCATCGCACAGAACAACCGCGCGGAAGACAGCATTCTCCAGCTGGCGCACGTTACCCGGCCAGTCAAAGGCGTACAGCATCTTCATCGTGTCATCCGACGCGCCGGTAACTTTCGTACCTTCGCTGGAATTAAAGCGCGTCACGAAATGCTCGACCAGCGCCGGTATATCATCGCGGCGGTCACGCAGGCTTGGCATGTCCACAGGGAACACGTTCAGACGATAGAAAAGGTCTTCGCGAAACGTACCTTCGGCCACTTGGGCAGACAGATCACGATTGGTCGCGGAAATGATGCGCACATCCACCTTGGTCGGGCGGCGCGAACCCACAGCGTCCACCTCCCCTTCCTGAAGCGCGCGCAGCAGCTTCACCTGCGCGTCCAGTGGCAACTCACCCACTTCATCCAGGAACAGCGTGCCGCCATCGGCTTCGAGGAACTTGCCCGGCGCCTTCGACACGGCGCCTGTAAAGGCACCCTTTTCGTGGCCGAACAGGATCGATTCAACAAGGTTCTCCGGGATCGCGCCGCAGTTCACGGTCACGAAAGGCTTGCCGGCACGGGCCGATGCACCCTGGATGCAACGAGCAACAACTTCCTTGCCGACGCCGCTTTCGCCCAGGATCAACACCGGAATATCCGACGAAGCGGCGCGTTCGGCCATGCGGATCACCTGGCGCATTGGCGCAGCCGAAGCGATCATGTCTTCGAAGCTCATGCCGCCTTCAGCCTTGCGCGACAGGCGTTTCACTTCACCGGTCAGCGACTGCATCTTCAGGGCGTTGCGGATCGAAACGACCACACGTTCCGGATTGGCAGGCTTCACGATGAAGTCTACCGCGCCGCGGCGCATCGACTGGACAATCGTGTCGATGCCGCTGGTTGCGGTCAGCATGATCACCGGCAGGTCAGGGCGCTTGGTGGACAGGCGGTCAAGCGTATCAAGGCCAGACAGCCCCGGCATGGTTAGGTCCAGCAGCACCACGTCGACACCGTCCTTGGCGTCTGCGGCGACCGCAATACCGGTTTCGCCATCGGGCGCCGTGCGACACGCAAAGCCCGCCTTCTCCACGGCGGCCTGCAGCAGGCGGCGCTGTGTCGGATCGTCATCAATAACCAGAACGGTCTTCGCCATCATCTTACCCTTGTTCGTGGCCGGAGGATCTGTATGCCCGCCGTGCCGATACTAACTGGAGCGAAATGGAACAGCAGACGTGCCACTTCGCGACGCCCCGTTCTGACACAATGGGATGACGGTCCCGTTGAAGAGATCGATTAAATTTCAGATGAATTTAAAGACGGCGACCGCCGGGCAGGCTTCAGTGCGGTGTCGGCTCGGCCGCCAGCATGCGTTCGAAGTCTTCGTCATCCATGCGCTGCACGAACCGCACACCCACGAATTCATCCTGCTGCCAGCGCTTTTCACACACCCGGCGCATCGAAACAGACCCGCCCCGGCCATGCACGAACAGAAAGAATTCATGTGGCAGTTCCGGCGGCATTGCACCCTCGCCAAAGGTCAGCTTTGCGCCCGAGGGCGACATGTCCAGGATCGAAATGTCCCGCGATGCGCTCAGGTCAGGCCAAACGACACGGCCCGGCCGATAGGCCTGAACACGCGGTTCAGCCCGGCGGATTTCCATCTGGACCCATTTGAATCCGGCCTGCAGTTTGGATGTGAATCTGTTCATGCTTCGCTTATGCCGCCAGCGGGTAAACCGATTGCAAACGAAATGCGGGGAATTGCGTACAATCGCCTGCCCCGGCTGCAGGTGTGCGAAGATTGATTGAGCTTGCGACGAAAACGTGCAATACAGCACTTATCGACTTCGAAATTGTGTCGGATAACTCGCAACTAAGGCCGTGCTTAAGCGCCGCTGCAAGACCGACTTCTCCCCCGCAAGACCCGAGATTGATCACGTGCGCGCAACTCCGCATGCCCGTGAATTTTTAAGACCAGGTAAGATCTATGTCTACAGGAACTGTTAAGTGGTTCAACAGCCAAAAAGGCTTTGGCTTCATTCAACCCGACGCCGGCGGCGCTGATGTGTTTGTGCACATCTCCGCAGTCGAGCGCGCCGGTCTCGCAACGCTTAATGATGGCCAAAAGGTCAACTACGAGCTCGAGAAAGACGCCCGCAGTGGTAAAATGTCGGCTGGCCAGCTCTCGGCTGCCTAAAGCCTTTTAAGGCCCCGCGTACGCCGCGAGAGCCACACATTCCCGAAAGCCCCCGTACCGCAAGGTGCGGGGGTTTTTATTTGGGGCAGCCTTCTATTCCGGGATGTCGCTGACCGGCTGGCGCGTCGCCCGCCGCGTTGCAAAATGGTCGTCGAACGCAATGCCCAGGCACGATCCGATAATCGCCACCGCCCCCACCCAGACCTGCCAGCCCGGCATTTCGGCAAAGAACACGATCCCGAACAGCCCGCTCCAGATCAGCGCCGTATATTCCAGCGGCGCCAGCAATTGCGCCCGCGCCCGTGCATAGGCCAGCGTCATCAGGTACCACACCGAATAACCGAGCGCCCCCAGCAGCGCGAAGACCGGCATGTCCCCCATGTCCACCGGCCCGGCCACCCCGAACAGGACAGGCGACATGCACAGCGCCGGCACCGCATTCGTGAACAGGGCAATCGTCGTCGCATCCTCACGCACGGCCCGCAGGCGCAACAGCACCAGCACCACCGCATACAACATGGCCGACGTGAAGCCTGCCGCGACGCCCAGCCACCGCCCGTCATCGCCGCCCTGCCCCGCGCCGCCACTGCTCACTGCAAACGCCGCCCCGGCAAACCCCACCAGCGTGATCGCGAATGCGCGCAGTGATACTGCCTCGCCCAGCACGACCCGCGCCACGAACGGCACCATCAGCGCCGCCGTGAACCCGATAATCGTTGCCTCGGCCAGCGCCAGCCGCGTCAGGGCAAAGAAGAACAGGATCGCGCTGACCAGCTGCACCACGCCGCGCATCGCATGAAAGCGTATCGCCTCGCCGCCCGGCCATGCCCGGCGCTGCGCCAGGAACACCGCCGCCGCAATCATCGCCCCGAACAGGAAACGCCACGCCACAAGATGCATCAGGCCCGCTTCCGGGGCCGTGCCCTTTACCAGCGCATCAATGCCAGACCCCATGCCAATGGCCAGGATCACAATCAGCAGGGGATGAGACATCAGGCGCACGGTCATGCGCGCAGCTAATCAGCGCCGCTCGCAGAGTCCACCATTCTCGAGAGCCACTCCCGCCCGGTTCAGCCTGCCCGCAGGAAGGCACCCGGATCAGGGTGCATCGCCCGGCGCAAGATGTCCTCGAATTGCGCGTCGGTCAGCGGCTCGGCAAACCGCACGCCCACCACATCGCCCACCTGCCAGCGCTTCTCGCACGTCGTCCGGATCGGCACCGGATCAGACCAGCCATTCAGCAACAAGTAAAAGGCGCGGGGCGCATCCGTTGCCCCCGACAGGCGCAGGCATGCACCGCGCACCGAGACATCGCGCACGGTCACATTCCATGTCTCGCTCATGTCGGCCAGCACCACCCGCCCGGGTGAATCGATCGTGGCGCGGGGCACTTCCCGCTGGTTCTCGAATTGGGTCATCCTGATCTCCGCCGCGGATAGCCTTTGAAAGGTCGCCGCATTTTAACGCTGCCCCCCTTGGCCAAACCTCTCTTTAATCCGGTCAATCTGCGCAGTCCCGGCAGGATACGACTAACCATGATTGGCGTTCGCCGCGCGTAAGGTAGCGGAAGGAGACTAGGCCGGACGATGTGGGTCCGCCAGAAAGACGATCACTTCACACAATCGCCTAAGATGCAGCCCGCACCTTCGGTGTGCGGTCTTTTCGTTGAGACCTCACGACAGAAGAGATTCAATCTATTTGGGAAAAGTGTTGCCAACCCTGAATTGAGCGCCTTACTAAACTTGTCGTCGAATCGACAAAATATAAATACTCAAAAAATTGGGGGGCTCCCAGATGAGAAAAGAACTGCTGCTATTGCCATTGGCAATAGCCCTAGCCGGCTGCGCGACAGTCACACGCGGAACAACAGAGGCATTCCTCGTCGAGACGGAGCCGTCGGGCGCCGAAGTGACGACGAGCCTTGGTCTCAAGTGTGGCCCGACGCCCTGCGCGATTCCAAAAGTCAAAAGGGAAGCCGAATTCTCGGTCACAATAGAGAAAGAAGGCTACAAGACGACAACTCATAACATCACGCACCAAATGTCTGGCGGTGGCGGAGCTGGCATGGCCGGGAACGTCATCCTTGGTGGCGGCATCGGCGCAATTTTGGATGCTAACAATGGGGCGACACAGGAACTGGTCCCCAATCCGCTAAAAGTCACGCTCGAGAAGCTACCGGAGGCAACCGATTCCAAGGCCGCCGTTGAAGCTCTGGCCGACACGTTGGCAGACGCGCCCGGAAGCTGACCATTTCCAAAACGATTGATCGCCACATGAGGGGACGCAAGGCTTGGCTTTGCGTCCCTTTTTTGCAGCCCACCCACAGCAAACAAACCAAGAACACCCTAGACACTCCCCCTCCCCCCCTCCATATCTGGGCTCATGGCTCGCTCTTCCTCAAAATCATCCGCCAAAGGCGTCGCCGAGGCGCCGTCCGTGTTCACGCTGGACGGCCCCGCGCGCGGCGCCATCGAGACGCTTGCCCCGTCGATCTGGACGCCGCACAGGCCCGAGCGCGAGTGGGACAAGCTGGAAGGAGGCAAGCGGTTCAAGGTCCACTCGCCCTATGAGGCGGCCGGCGACCAGAAGACTGCCATTCCCGAACTTGTCGAAGGCATCCAGGCCGGCGAGCGCGACCAGGTCCTCCTCGGCGCCACGGGCACCGGCAAGACCTTCACCATGGCCAAGATCATCGAGGCGACCCAGCGCCCGGCCCTGATCCTCGCCCCCAACAAGACCCTCGCCGCCCAGCTCTATGGCGAGTTCAAATCCTTCTTCCCCGAGAACAGCGTCGAGTATTTCGTCTCCTATTACGATTACTACCAGCCGGAGGCCTACGTGCCCCGCGCCGACCTCTATATCGAGAAGGAATCCTCTATCAACGAGGCCATCGACCGAATGCGCCACTCGGCCACCCGCGCCATCCTCGAGCGCGACGACGTCATCATCGTCGCCTCGGTCTCGTGCATCTACGGCATCGGCTCGGTCGAGACCTACACGAGCATGACCTTCAAGCTCGAGCCCGGCCAGCAGATCGGCCCGCGCGCCGTCGCCGAGCGCCTCGTCGCCAACCAGTACACCCGCAACGACATCGCCTTCACGCGCGGCACGTTCCGTATCAAGGGCGACGTCGTCGACATCTTCCCTGCCCACTATGAAGACCGCGCCTGGAAGCTGTCCTTCTTCGGCGACGAGCTGGAATCGATCACCGAGTTCGATCCCCTCACCGGCGCCAAGATCCAGTCCCTGCCCGCGATCAAAATCTACGCCAACAGCCACTATGTCACGCCCCGCCCGACGCTCCAGCAGGCGACCGAGAAGATCAAGGCGGAGCTGAAACAGACCATCGCCCATTTCGAGAAACACGGGAAACTGCTCGAGGCTCAGCGCATCCAGCAGCGCTGCCAGTATGACATCGAAATGCTGCAGGCCACCGGCAGCTGCAATGGCATCGAGAACTATTCGCGCTACCTCACCGGCCGCAAGCCCGGCGAGCCGCCGCCGACCATGTTCGAATATCTGCCCGACAATGCCCTCGTCTTCACCGATGAGAGCCACCAGACCGTCCCGCAGATCGGCGCCATGTTCAAGGGCGACTTCAGCCGCAAGTCCACCCTCGCCGAATATGGCTTCCGCCTGCCCTCCTGCATGGACAACCGCCCCCTCAAGTTCGAGGAATGGGATGCCATGCGCCCGCAGACGGTCCATGTCAGCGCCACGCCCGGCAAGTGGGAGATGGAGCGCACCGGCGGCGTGTTCACTGAACAGGTCATCCGTCCCACCGGCCTGATCGATCCGCCGGTCGAGGTCCGCCCCGTCTCCATTGATGGCGCCAACCAGGTCGATGACGTCATGGCCGAGGTGAAGGCCGTCGCCGCTAAGGGCTTCCGCTCGCTGATAACGACGCTGACCAAGAAAATGTCGGAAGACCTCACCGAATACCTCCACGAGAATGGCGTCAAGGTGCGCTACATGCACTCCGACATCGACACGATCGAGCGCATCGAGATCATCCGCGACCTCCGCCTCGGCGTGTTCGACGTCCTTGTCGGCATCAACCTCCTGCGCGAAGGCCTCGACATTCCGGAATGCGCTTTCGTCGGCATCCTCGATGCCGACAAGGAAGGCTTCCTGCGCTCCGAGACCAGCCTCGTGCAGACCATCGGCCGCGCCGCGCGCAATTCAGAGGCCCGCGTGGTGCTCTATGCTGATCGCATCACCGGCTCCATGGAACGCGCCATGGAAGAAACCGCCCGCCGCCGCGCCAAGCAGGAGGCGCACAACCTCGAGCACGGCATCACGCCGACCACGATCATTCGCGGCGTGCAGGACATTCTCGGCGAGCTGGGCGAGAAACCCGGCACCAAATCCCGCGCCCGCCGCGACCGTGATCGCGCTCTTGGCGAAGAAAAAGCCTTGCCACTTGCCGGGGAACCGGGCCACAATCTGAAGTCAGTGATTGCGGATACAGAAAAGCGGATGCGCGAAGCCGCCGCCAATCTGGAATTCGAACAGGCCGCCACGCTCCGAGACGAGCTGAAGCGGTTACGGGAGCAGGAGCTGGGGGTTGGAGTTCACAAAAGCACAATTTAAGAAGTTCTTGATATCAAATTCCGCCGACTCTCTAAGTCGCGATTATATCTTTGCTTCCGATCCGTGGCTCTTCTCTGAAACAACAAAGTATACCCCTTCGTGCTCATACGAGGACTTCAAACAAGCTGTCGCTGACGGCATAGCGGCCACAAAAGATTACGTATTTCTGGCCGGAAGCGCTGTCTTCGGGCGAAGCACAAATCCACAAGTAGACAAGCTTGGAAAGGAGTTTGGAACGCATTCCGACCTTGATGTGATAATTGTTTCCAACCGTATGTTTTCGCAGATCTGGCGCCAACTGCTTAAGGCGTAGGGTGTATTAACCGCACCGCAATGCATCGCTCCGGCGTTCCCCCGGTCCAATGCGGTCTTTGACCTTAATGCACCCTACCAATCCGCCGCAACCTCCCCGCACATCTTCTTCCACGCCCGGTCGCGACAATTCTCCAAATAGCTGTATCTAGGACAGGGGCACTCGCGTGGTTGGAGAATATGGTGCGGCTGGAACTGTGGCAAATCGATGGGGTCACCATCGACCTTGAGGACCGTGATGCGAACGTGCGGGCAATCCACCGCATCGACGGCACGGAGATCATCGTGCGCTTCCGGGTCACCGAGAAGCAGATGAAGGGCTCGCCCGCCTCCCTGCGCCAGCGCATCGAGCTGCTCGCCGCCGACCGCATCCTCAGCCTCGCCGCCTTCCTCGATGTGTAACGCCGACACACCGCAGCCCCCTACTGCGCCGGGCGCGCATAGCCCATGGACGCATCATACGCTGTGTATTGCCGCAAGGCGATGGCCTCGGCGGCGAGCTTGCCTTCAAGATCATTCGCCATCTCGTCATTGCCGCACTCGCGCAACATCTCGACGGCGTCGCGCATCTTCTGGCGAAAGCCGACGAACCAACCAGTCTCGGCACGCGCATAGATGTCCAGCATCAGTTCGGCTTCATATTCCGGGTCCGGCCCGTAGAGGAAGCGAAACACATCCCACACCATGTGGCAGCGGTGCATGTACATAGCGTCAAACCGCATGCTGCCATCGCGCACCGGCGCCTCGCCCTCCAGCCCGTCATGCCAGGCCTCGCACACTTTCAGCATCAGCCGCCATTCGAAGGCATAGCCGCGCGCCTCATGCGCCGCTTCCTGGGCCGTGCTGAGGCTGAACGTCACTGGCGGGGCAAAGCTGATCAGGCTCTGCAGCCGCCGCGCCTTGCGCATGTCGGCTTCCGCCTCGGGGATCAGCCCGGCGTCCAGCAGCGCGCTGACGCGGGCGCGGCCCTGGTCCACCTCGCGCTTCACCGGCGAGGCGTCTGCATTCAGCCCCGCCGCCGCCAGCAAGTCTTCCGCCTCCCGGCGCACCCGGTTCGCTTCCGTTTCCACCGCCTCCGCCGCTGCGGCCCTGGCCTTCAGGTCGCCGGTGCGGAACCCGTCTGCACGCGCCCAGTTGCTCAGCGTCGTGCGCGGGATGTTCAGGCGCGCGGCAATCGCGGCCAGCGGTTCGCCCGCCTCGGCGGCCTCGCGGGCCAGTTGGCGCAGGGAGGCCAGCGTCTGGGCGCGGCGGCGATAGCGGGAAAGGGTCGGCTCTGTCATGGCTTGCATCATACGGCGCCGCGCCGTGCGGTTGGACAGGGCCGCCCCACTCCCCCGCCCGTGCCGCTTCGTGCACTATCCGGTCTGTATACGTGCATCCATCGTGCATCTGTTCGTGCTTCGTATCGCCTGTGCAGCGCAACAAATTCACACGGGCCGCAAACCTGTGGAATTCTCCCTTGGGACGCGAAAAAAAGATGGACAGGGACTCGACTCAGGCGAGTTTTGGTGAGATCGTTTCGGTAAGCTAACGATATCCGGCAGGGAGCACACCCGGTTAAGGAGCGTCGGCCAAGTACATCGCACCCGGACGAAACCGGACCAGGAGCAAGGCTGTGAGAGCAGCGGCGCAAAAGGCAGGGTGGAGGCGACGGGACAAAGCAGGCGATGTCCATGAGATGGGGAGCTAGACCCCCGGACCGAGGAGCCTTAGACCGTGACCGGGGCGCGATCCGAAACACGGAGCCAAGCGAAGTCCGCAAAGATTTCAGGCGGTTAGGCCAAACTAAGCCCCTGGGTGATGGCTAGGCCTCGGAAAAGGATTTGGGCGCCCGCAAAGGCGACCAACCGGATCCGAAACCGGGTGACAGGAGAACCGCTTCGGCGGAATGAATGCCCCAGAGAAGGCGCGATCTTTCGGGATTGCGCCTTTTTTCTGTGCGCCGCCTACAGGCTCACCCACGCGCCCGCGATCAGGTACATCACCACCGCGATCCCCCCGCCGACCAGCGCATAGGGCATCTGCGTGCGCACATGGTCGATATGGTCACAGCCGGCGGCCAGTGAGGCGATGATCGTGGTGTCGGAAATGGGCGAGCAATGGTCCCCGAACACGCCGCCACCCAAAACGGCCGCCAATACCAGCGATGGCGGAATGCCAAGCGCCAGGGCGAGCGGCATCGCAATCGGGATCATGATGCCATACGTGCCCCAGCTGGTGCCGGTCATGAAGGCCGTCACGCCCGCCACCACGAACAGAACCGCCGGGATCACCACGGGCGACACAAACTGCGCCGCCACGCTCGACAGGAACGCCCCCGTGCCCAGCACGCGCAAACTGTCGCCCAGCGCAATCGACAGGAACAGGATGGCCACAACCGGCACCATTTCCGAAATGCCCGCAAAGCCGCGCGCCTGCAGCCCGCCTTTCGGGAAGGCCTTGCCGCTGATCAGCAGCAGGGCCGCGACAAGCATGGAGAGGCAGATGGCCCAGAGGATCGACTGGCTGCCATTGCCCTCCAGGATGTTGCCGCCGCCCGTCCACGCCATGAAGCCCAGCGCCCCGGCGATCATCACAATCAGCGGCAGCCACATATAAATGGCCCGCGTCGGCGCGATGGCTTCCTCGTCTTCCACCACTACGTCGCGGTTCAGGCCCGCCGTCTTCATCGGCCCGAACACGCGGCCCGTGAACACGGTGAGATAGACGCCCGCCAGCGTTATCAGCGCATAGAAGTTCCACGGAATGGTGCCCGCCACGACGCCAATCGGGCTTTCGAATCCATAGGGTTCCACCAAGCCCAGCGCATAGGCGCCCCATCCATTCAGCAGGATCAGCGCGCTGATCGGCGCCGACGTGGAGTCGATGATATAGGCGAGCCGCTCGCGGCTAAGGCCGTGCGCGTCGAACAGGCGCTGGCCCAGAACGCCGCTGCTGAGCAGGCTGACATTGGTTTCAACGAAGATCGCCGTGCCTGCCAGGGCCGGCGCCAGTGCGGCCCGCCGCGGTGTCGAGACCAGCCCGCGCTTCATCAGGCCGCTCACCAGCGCCTCCACGCCGCCACTGTCGCGCATCCACGCGATCAGCGCGCCAATCAGCAGGCAGAACAGCAGCACGCGTGAATTGCCCGCGCTTTCGAACACCGCCGCTGCGCGGTCGATTGCGCCCAGCGCGCCCATGCCGGGATTGAGCCCCGCAATCAGCGTCTCGGATATCACCAAAGCCAGCCCCAACGCCGCATACACATTGCGCGTCAGCATGGCGACCACGATCGCCAGAACTGGCGGCAATACAGTCAGGATATCCAGGGCTCAGCCTCCCAGTGGGTCAAACCGCCAGACTAAGCCGATCCGCCGCCAAAAGCCTAGCGTAACCTGTCCATTCAACCGCCACTGGCGCGGCTGAAATCCAGTTTGCATCAAATTTGATAAATCCGACGCACCGATCATAAGAAATTTAGGCTTATTCATATAGCATACGTTATCGGAGCCAAGTTGACCTGCATGCCAGACCACACCCCAAACCGAGATTTCTGGATTGAACAGATACGCCTTGCGGCCTCGGTTCTGGTGGGGGCAATCCTCTTTGCAGTGTCGGTGACATGGCTGTCCACGACCGATCTGGACGCCCATGCCCGCGCCCATGCGCTTGCCCTTGCCCTCGGGCTTCCGCTCGCGATTGCACCATTTTCCCAAGCCTATGCCATTCGCCAGAAATTGCGGAACCACCGCCTGCATCAGCGGGTCCAGCGCCTTGCCAATTCTGACGACCTGACAGGCCTCGCCAATCGCCGTCACTTCACGCACAAGGCAACGCAGCGCCTGATCACAGCAAGGGATCAAGGCAAACAGCTTGCCCTTCTCCTTGTCGACATTGACTGGTTCAAGCGCGTCAATGACACATTCGGCCACGAGGCAGGTGACGAGACACTCTGCCATATCGCCAACACGCTGATTCACGCGGCGCCGCAGGGCGCCCTCGTGGCGCGCCTCGGCGGCGAGGAATTCACGATACTCTGCACGATGGAAAGCGATGTCCATCTCAGCGAGCTAGCCGAAGCCGTACGCAAGGCCACCGAAGCGGCCAGCTTTATCTACCGCGGCGACGATATCAGCGTCACAATCAGCCTTGGCCTCGCAACTGCACGCACCGATGACACGCTGTCTGCCCTGCTGAGCCGCGCCGACAAGGCTCTCTACAAGGCCAAGAACTGCGGCCGCAACCAGTTCGCACTGGCGGCCTGATCCCCTGCCCCGCACGGGGCACCTAAATCCCTGCAATTTCACCGACTGGCCCAACCGGATATTAGCCACCACCTGCTAGACGAAATGCAACGATAACAATCTGGTAGGTACACATCTTGTCCCATCAATCCACCCGCACCTTTCTCGCCGGCCAGATCCGGCTCAGCGGCATTGTCGTGGTAGCGTCAATTGCCCTCTCGGCCGGCCTTGTCTGGCTGTCCGTGGCGGACCTCGCGCGAGAGTTCCAGATCGTCTCGCTGGCCTATGCAGTCATCATTCCCGGCACCGTCGCACCGCTGGCCATGAGCTACACGGTCTGGCAGAACCTGAAGAACCACCACCTCCACGCTGAAGTCCGCCGCCTTGCTAATCGTGATGACCTGACAGGTCTCGCCAACCGTCGCTGCTTTCATCGTGAAGCCAGCGCTCGCCTCGCAAGTGCAGCGCAAGCAACCCGCCACTCCGCGCTTATCGTGGTGGACATCGACTGGTTCAAACAGGTCAATGACACACATGGGCACGAGGCCGGCGACGAGACCCTCTGCCATATCGCCAATGCGCTCGTTCGCGTTGCTCCGCATGACGCGCTTGTGGCACGTCTCGGCGGCGAGGAATTCACCCTTCTGTGCGAGGTGGATGACCATGCGGATCTCGGCCGCATTGCCGAAGCCCTGCGCAAAGGCGCCGAGGCGACCAGCTTCTACTATCACGGCAAGATCATCCATGTGACGATCAGTCTTGGTCTGGCGCTCGCCCGCCCCGGCGACACACTGTCCACATTGCTCAGCCGGGCCGACACAGCGCTCTACGATGCCAAACACCGCGGTCGGAACCAGTTTGCGATGGCGGCCTGAAGCCCAAAAAAGGCCCCGGCTTTCGCCAGGGCCTTTCTTTATCCGGGAACGGAAGGGGGTTGCGCTCCAAGCTTATTGCTCGTCCGTCATGGCGTCGCCGGCATCGTCCATTGCGTCACCAGCATCATCCATCGCGTCTTCAATCGTGTCGCCCGCTTCGTCCATGCGGTCCTTCACGGTTGGCTTGCCATAATCTTCGGACGCAGCTTTTTTCCAGGCGGTGAATTCAGCGTCCGACAGCTGGGCATCGCCATTGACGTCCCAGTCGGCAAAGGATTTCGCCGAGACGTCAGGCTTGTGTGCCTGCACTTCTTCGATGGTGAGATAGCCGTCGGCATTGGCGTCGATATCGACCATCGCCACATCTTCTCCGGCAAGGGCTGGGGTGGCCATCAGCGTGGCAATGGCAGCGAATGCGAATGTCTTCTTCATGGTGTCTACTCCGTTTGACGTCCTGCGAACGGGCAGGTGCCCAAGCAGGTGACTGAACAAGCCGCGCCATCGCCACTCCGTTCCCAACCTGTCTGATTTCTAAGACTCCGGGCGAAAATGTGGCAAGCTGGCTTTGCCAATGCCCCTTCAAGCCGCGCATGAAAAAGCCGCCCGCAACGGATTGCAGGCGGCTTCTCTCTTCCCCCCGGTATTGCCCCCGGCCTGGCCGTTCAGCTGATCAGAAGCTGAGCGGCGATTCTTCCGGTGCCTCAGGCGTGGCCTCAGGTTCCGGCATGTTCACGTCAACGGTTGCGTCCTGCGGCTCTGGCGCAGCGGACGCCGTGTTGCAGCAACGCACCTGCATTTCGAGGACGCGCTCGTTGAAGCGGCACTTCTCGTCATTGATCTCGCGCAGGAAGGACAAGCGTCCGGCGCGCGTCGTGTAACGCGTCTGGGTACAACTGGTCAGCGTGTAACCCGGACGGCATGTGCCTGTGTCGGTTTTCTGAACGGTGCGTGTTTCGCAGACCATTTCGTCCGTCTGGGCCAGCGCGGCATTGGCGCGCTGCATTGCTTCATCAGCAGTCGCCTGGGCCTGTGCCGCGGCGGTGGAGGCGCTGTCAGCAACGCCCCGGGCATCCGACAGGCGCATGTCCGTGTCCGATAGCGCCGTCGACTGACCATCAATTTCCACTTTCAGGCGGCACACGTTTTCCTGTGCCTTGTCAGGATTGGCGCAATAGTCCGCTACGCTCATTTCCTGTGGGATGAGGTTCTGGCAACCGGCCAGCCCCATGGCCAGCAGGGTGCCAGCAGCGAGTGTCGCTATACGCATAATATCCTCCGCGTCTCGTTCGGTGGCGCATTAATGGCCCCGTAAACACAGGGGTCAACGCGACTCACGTGAGACGGGAATCAGGCTTTCAGCTTGTAACCGACCTTGAACATCCACCAGACAGCGGCCGTGGACAGAACAGACAACACGCCTGTCACCCACAGGCCCGTAACGATCGAACTGTTCGCCACACCGATGAAACCGTAACGGAATCCATCGATCATGTAGAAGAACGGGTCGAGGTGCGCGAGCGTCAGGAAGGGCTCCTTCATCACCTTGATGTCGTAGAATGTGCCTGACAGAAAGGTCAGCGGAACGATCACGAAATTGGTCACCGCAGACAGGTGGTCGAACTTGTCAGCCCAGATACCGCCCATTGCGCCAAGCGCGCCGAGAATGATCGCCGCTGTCAGGCTGAACCAGACAATCGGCCAGACATGCACGACAGACAAGCTCGCCAGCCCGCTCAGTTGAATGCCCAACGCCGAGATCACGGCCACGATCAGGCCGCGTGTGATGGCCCCACCCAGGAAGCCCGCAGTCAATTCCAGCGGCGACAATGGCGGCATCAGGAAGTCCACATGGGTGGAGTTGAACTTGGCCTGCACCAGGCTGGAACTCGTATTCTGGAAGGCGTTCTGCAGGATCGCCATGATCACCAGTCCGGGCGCCAGAAAGTCATTGTAGTTGAGGCCCTCGAAATCGCCGGTCAGCCTGCCCCGGTCGCCGAAAGCGAGCTTGAAAACGGTCATGAACAGCAGCGTCGTCACCACAGGGGCAAACACGGTCTGCATCCACACCTTCATGAACCGGCCGACTTCGCGCTTGTACAAGGTCCACAATCCCAGCCCATTCACCGCGCCATATTGGCGGATGACCCTGAGACTGGATTCTGAACTGGAAGAAACGGTGGAATTCGCGATTCCGGGTTTGGCGTCTGGGCTGATGTCTGTCATCCGGTGTATCTAATGTGCTGCGCCCCGATGAGCGAGGGGCAAAAGGCGACTTTTTTGCCTTTGCCCAATTTTTAGGCCGCCATGAACAAACCGCGACTCAGAAGACACAATATATGGAAAGCCTGTGGAAAGCTAAGTCTGCATGTTGTGTTTCATTTCGGTCCTGATACGATATCTAGGTGCTGAGAGAGATAGCGCGTAACTGCTATCACAATATGTAGGGGCTGACAGGACCGCGTATCGGACCTGTGGACCTGTTGCTGGGAGACCTAAATCCATGTCGTGGACTGATGAACGCGTAAATGTGCTCAAGAAACTTTGGGCGGAAGGCCATTCAGCCTCCCAGATCGCCAAGCAATTGGGCGGCGTCACCCGCAATGCCGTGATCGGCAAGGTGCACCGCCTTGGATTGTCCGGACGCGCCACGCCATCCCGCCCTGTCAAACGCCCACCACGGCTGGCCCGTCCGAAGCCACGGCTCATGCCGGACGGCAGCGTCACGATGCCGACACCGGCTGTTACGGCACCGGTCGAACAGGCCAAACCTGTCGAGCGCACGGCGATGATCGCGCCCCTGCCACCGCTCAAACTGGCCGATGGCGGCGCCGCCACCATCCTCACGCTGCGCGATTCAATGTGCAAATGGCCAATCGGTGATCCGGCTGATCCGAAATTCGCCTTTTGCGGTCGCAAGTCCGATTGCGGCCCGTACTGCAGCGAGCATGCGAAAGTGGCGTTCCAGCCGGCGCGCAAGCGCGACACGAAGAAGAGCCAATACGACTATGTGCGTCGCATCGCCGGCTGACCCCAGACGGCAAAAAGCGACGAACAGGAAAGCCCCCGGAGTTATTCTTCGGGGGCTTTTTCCGTTGCGGGTTTGGTATCGCCCGGCCCGGCTGTCTCGACCCGCACGCGAAGCGCGTCGGATGACCGAAGGTGCAGATCCTGCTGGGGGAACGGGATTTCGATCCCGTGACGCTCCAGCGCCGAATGCAGCGCCCAGTTATAGTCGGCGGTAACTTTCGACGGCTTCTTCACCGCCTCTTCCGTCAGCCAGACCACGAGTTCGAAATCCAGGCTGGAATCCCCAAACCCGGTCAGCCAGACCTGCGGCATGCGCGGGCCCATGTTCTCCAGCGTCCATTGCACCTCCGCCGCCGCTTCCATGCCCGCCTGACGCACGATTTCCTTGTCTGTGCCATAGGCAACGCCAAACTTGATATGCGTCCGGCGGCGGGCCTCGCGAAGGGTCCAGTTGATCACCTGCGCCTTGATGAATTCCTCATTGGGTACGAGGATATCGACATTGTCATTGGTGGTGACGACGGTGGAGCGGATATTGATTTCACTCACCAGCCCGGTCACGCCAGATTGCAACTCGATGAAGTCCCCCACCTTCACTGATTTCTCGATCAGGATGATGATGCCGGAGATGAAGTTGGAAAAAATCGACTGAAGACCAAAGCCGATACCCACGCCAAGCGCACCAGAGAAGATCGTCAGCGCGCTCAGGTTCACACCAACGGTCTGCAATGCGATGGCAATCGCCACAATCATCAGCAGGATATTCGCCACCTGCCCAAGCAAGCCGGCCATTGAAGGGTTGAGCCGACTGTTGGATCTCAGCTGCGACTGGGCTGTGGCGCCAGCAAGCCGCCCCAACCACAGCGCCACGATGGCAATCGCCACACTGGTCAGGATGCGCCAGGCTGAAATCGAATTCTTGCCGATCGGAATCTGGAAATCGTTCAGCGCGGTCACGGTCGGTTCCAGCCAGCGCAGAATGTAGAGCGCCGCCACCGTCCACGCGACCAGGGCGATCGCGCGCGTCAGGAAACTCTTCTTCATGTTCGCCGTAAGCAGGCGAATAACGACCCACGCGGCCAACAGGCTTGCCGCAATGCGAAGGGTCACATTTGGCAACTCGGCAAGCGCAAATCCGCCAAAGGCTGCCCAGATGAACGCCACACTTGTCAGCGGCCACAGGACGCTCGCCAGCGACAGGTAGATACGCGCCAACGCGTCCGGACGGCCCCGGGCTTCGGCCGCTGCATGCAGGCGCCTGTTCGGCAGGCGCGACAACAGCCATCCGGCCACGCCCGCTAGCGCAATGATCCCGATTTGCCACAGTGTTGCGACTGAAAGGGCCTGCTCCAACACGCTCTGAAACCAGACCGACAGGCTGTCAAAGAGCGTATCGACCTGCCTGGCCATGGCCTCGGTATCAATCTCGATATCCTCTGGATTCATTATCCACCCCTACAACCACTTCATCAGCTTGAATAACATGAACTCGATCCCGACGATCACGGCAAGAACCACAACGGTGATCCAGAATGCGCCGCTGGAATCGACGCCCGGCATGCCGCCAACATTGATACCCAGCAGGCCTGTTACGAAACCGAGCGGAAGGAAGATCGCGGCAATGATCGAAAACACGAACATGGTCCGGTTCATTTGCGTCGCCGCGCGATTGTTCAGGTCATCCTGCAAAACAAGCGCACTTTCCTTCGAAACATCAAGGTCTTCAAGGTAGCGGCTCAGCCGGTCAAGCGTTTCGCGGATCGTGTTCTGGTTGGCGGTGGACATCCAGTCGGGCGGATCGCGCTGCAGCTGGACCAGCGCATCATATTGCGGAGACAGGTAACGCTTGAATGCAAGGCATGTGCGCCGGATGCCGCCAATTTCACCCAGCAGGTCTTCCGGTCGGCCGTCTGCTGCATCGGCTTCCAACTCGTCGATCCGGTCATTCATGTCGGCAATGGCGCTGTTGATCTTGTCGACCAGTTCCTTGGTCAGGGAGATCACCAGGTCTCCGGCCGTTTTAGGCCCTTTACCGGTCTCCAGCAGGCGCGCCAGAACATCACGCGGCGTTTGCAGGCGTCGGCGGCGCAAAGTCACTACGCGCGATTTCTCGGCCCACACCTGCATCGCGATCATGTCTTCCGGCTCGTCGCCCGGATTGAAATTCACACCGCGCAGGATACTGACCAGTCCCTCGCCTTCGCGAAACACGCGCGGCCGGGTTTCATTCGAGATCAGGACATCAATTGTCGCTTCGGATGCCGGCAGGGTTTTGTGAATCCAGTCCGCAGCGCCATCAGCCGTGCGATCCAGATGCAGCCAGAGCACTTCCTCGGCTTGGGCTGGTGCCCAGTCCTGCACCTCGTCCCATTCAATCAGGCGACACCCGCCCACACCGTCCAGAACGCACCCGAACACAAGCAGGGGACGTGCCCCCGCCTCTGCCGTGCCTGTCCGGCTGTCAGATTTCATGCAGTCCGTATCCTGTTGTCTGCCATAGACTAAACCTTATCGCGGTCTCCGGCGCAAATCGTAGCGCATTTGGCAGTTGGCGCACATAAACTTGCCGCCACACCGGGCGCAGACTAGGCTTGGCCTTCAATCCCGTATGTCGCTGCCAAGGATTCCCCCATGACGCATTTGCGCCTGATCAGTTTCGCCCTCGGCTTTGCCACACTCGCAGCCTGCTCCCCGCCGGCTGGCAGTGCCACCGATCCGGATCAACCGCCCCCCGCTGAGGCCGCGCTGCAAGGTACGTGGCGCTCCGTCGATGACGCAAAGAGTATGATGACGGTCCGCGGCACCACGGTAACTGAAAGCTATGCTGGTGAGGAGCCGAACGTCGCCGTGCTGACGGTCGTGACCGATTGCAATACCCAGACGCCGAACCCCGCAGCGCAATCCTTCACGTTCGAAGATGACGGAGCCGGCGTGCGCTGTTTCACGCTGCTGGAATCGACTGGCGATTACATCGCCTACAGTTATCACGCACGCGGCAATACGCTCGCCTTTGATCGTGTTCCGGACTGATCGCATTCAGCGATGGCTACCACGCTGATGCAGACTTTCATCGCAATGACCTGCGCGCGAACGGGCCGGAGAATCCTTGCCTGCGTGTCGTCGCCGTCATAATTTTCTGTCCGCCATCACAGGAACCCTGTCATGAAATATGCGGTCTACGCACTTTTCGTCCCAATGCTTTCTGCCGGCGCGCATGCCGAAGTCGTCGCCGCCGCGCCCGATCATTACGAACTGAGGCAGGAAGCTGTCTCAACCCTCGCCCCGGCGAAATGTGGGACCGGATGATCCATCCGGAACTCTGGTGGCATCCCGATCATACGTTTTCCGGCTCATCGGAACACATCTCGCTTGATCTGAAGGCGGGCGGCCTGTGGAAGGAAACGTGGGACAACGGATCCGTCGCCCATGGCACGGTCCTCACCGTTCTCAACGGCAAGATGCTGCGCCTCGATGCCCCGTTCGGACCGCTGCAGGAGATGGCGGTGAATGTCGTCTGGACCCTTACGCTCACCCCGCATGAGGGCGGCACCAAGGTCACCTTCACCGAGACAGCCAATGGCACGCAGGTCAGCGCGCTCGACGAACTTGCTCCCGCCGTCGACTATGTCAAAACCGAAGCGATCACGCGGCTGGTGAGCGGAGATTAAGCCGCAGCTGATCCGTCACGTGCAGCCGGAAGCCAGATGCCGAATGCGCTGCCTTGTCCCAGACGGGTTTCCACGGCGAGGCCGCCGCGGTGGTGCGCCATGATATGTTTCACGATCGCGAGGCCAAGGCCTGTTCCGGTGATCTTGCCGCCCCGGCTCTGATCGGCGCGGTAAAAGCGCTCGCCAAGGCGCGGCAGGTGTTCGCGCTCGATGCCCGGCCCCTCATCCTCCACGCGCAGCCACACCGACGCATCCGGTTTCCCGGGTCGCCCCGCGGCTTGCAGCAGCGTCATCCGCTCGGCGTCGGGCCAGCCTTGCCCGGCCAGTGCACGCGCCTCGCCCATATTGTCGGCCCGCCCGAACGATACCCGCACCTTGCCGCCAGCGGGCGAATATTTCAGCGCATTGGTCAGCAGGTTCTCGATCACCTGCATAATCTCGTCACGGTGGGCCACGATCGGCAGGTCCTCATCTGCATCATCCCGCTCAAGCTCCAGCCCGATATCCCGGTCGCGGGCGACGGCCTGCAGGGCCTCCGTCGCATCGAGTGCAATCCTGGCGAAATTTTCGCGTTCGCTTGGCGCGATGTGTTCGGAAAACTCGATCCGCGACAGTGACAGAAGATCGGCGATCAGGCGGCTCATCCGTTCGGACTCGCCCGCCATGATGTCGAGGAAACGGGGCCACGATCCGGCATCGTCCTTGGCAGGTCCGCGCATCGTCTCGATAAAACCCGACAGGGCCGTCAGCGGGGTGCGCAATTCATGGCTGGCATTGGCCAGGAAGTCAGACCGCGCCTGCGCTGCCCTGCGCACGGGCGTCAGGTCTTCAAGCAACACCAGTGTCTGCGCCGCGCCGGTCGGGCGCGAAACATGTGCCCGCCACATCTCGTCTGGTCCGCTTTCAACCTCCACCGATACAGCTTCATCCCCCTTCCCCAGCGCCATCCGGTCAATGGCTGAGAGGAGTCCAGGCGAGCGGATGACCGCGCTGGTTCGCGGATTGATCCGCCCGTCGAGACGCAGGATCATGTCAGCCGGTTCGTTGAACGCAACGATGCGCTTGTCATCGTCCACTTCGAATGCCGGCAACGGCAAGGCCCGCAGCAATTGCGCCGAATCCAGATGGCGATTTCCTTCCGGCGCCGACGGAGCATGCGCCGCAGCACGAACAGGCAGGAAACTGGTCGATCCGACAAAATAGGCAAAGGCAATCGACGCAAGCACCATGATGGCGGCCATGGCGACGATGAAATTCACCTCGCCTGTAATCGCCAGCAACATCAGTACGACTGAAAAACAGCTGCCCAGAATCACGAAATCCCGTGCCCTGCGGCTGCTTCCACCCTGTGGCACATGACCGCGTTCCGCTTGATCGACCTTGCTCATTCCGTCTCCCGCGCGCGCTCGCAGCACAGTCTGCAGCCGATGGCCGCCTGTCTCTCTTGCCGCTACAGCGCCGCCGCGATAAAGCCAAGCCCCTTGAGGCCTCAGCCAGCTGTCGCAGATAAGAATCACTGTGATAGAAAAATTATTGAAAGTCGATAATTTTTCGTTGACAGTCGACTAGTCCCATCGTACCCCCTGTCGAGTAAAAACGGGAGCCTCGTCTGCGGCATGAAACGTTCAATTCTTCTTCTCGGCACGGCAATTGTTGCAGCCTGCGCCTCATCTCCGGCATCATCTCGTTCCCAAGTTGGCCAACCTGTGGAATTTTTTGCCCAAACAGCCGATGCGCCCGCTGATTGGGCTGCACAGGGTGTTGTCGGTGTCGCCCCGTCTGGCGACTGGCTCAGCCAGTTCCGTGACCCGCTCATGGTCGGTCTCGTCAATGAGGCGCTGGCCAACAGCCCGACCCTGGAATCCCGCGCTGCAGTAATGCGCGCATCCGAAGCGGCAACCCGCACCGCGCGCTCTGCCCGCAGGCCCAGCCTGACGGCTTCGGCTCAGGCCGGCGTGACGTCGAGATCCACCACCCTCGGTGGCACGACTGACCGCACGACGGACGGCTTGTATGGTGTTGGCCTCGATGGCAGTTGGGAAATCGACTTGTGGAACCGCCTCGGCGCGGCTGTCGACGCCGCCGATGCGGACTATGTGGCCAGCCAGGCGGATTTTGCCGCCGCAGAACTATCCATCGCGGCCCAGACAGCGAGTGCCTGGATAGGCCTCAACGAGGCGCTGGCACAGGAACGCGTTGCCATGCTCACGCTTCAGGCCCGCGACCGCGTGAAGACACTGACAGAGCGGCGCTTCCAGCGCGGCCTCGCAGACGCCCTTGATGTACGCACCGCTCGCAGCACGCTGGCCCAGGCTGAAGCCGCGATCGCGGCCCGCCGCCAGTTCACCGGCGAAACGGCACGGCGCCTCGAAACGCTGGTCGGCCGATATCCGTCTGCCGAATTGGACGCACCAGCCGAACTCCCCTCGCTTGAGGCCATCGTCGCCGAAGGCAATCCGGTTCTTCTGCTCTCGCGCCGTCCGGACATCGCGTCCGCTGAAGCGCGTGTCAAAGCGGCCGGCCTCAGGGCTGAACAGGCCCGCGCGGCCATGCTGCCATCGATTACACTCACAAGTTCGGCCTCGACCACCACGACGGAAATCTCGGATGTATTCGATCCGGAAGAAATTGCAGCGAACCTGATCGCCGGCCTTGTCCAGCCCCTGTTCACGGGCGGACGCCTTGATGCCCAGCGTGACGCCGCTGTCGCGCGCGCCGAAGGTGCCGTGGCCGACTATGCCGCATCGGCGCTGAACGCATGGCGCGAGGTCGAAAACGCCCTTGCGGCTGACGCATGGCTCGCACAGCAGGAACAGGCACAGGAACGCGCGCTGGAAGAGGCACGCCTCGCAGAGGAACTGGCCGAACGTCAGTATACCAGCGGCACGGTGACGATCTTCAACCTGATCGACTCCCAGACACGCCGTCTGAATGCGGAAAGCCAACTCGTTACAGCCCGCGCCAGCCGCGCATCCAATCGCATTTCTTACCACCTCGCCCTTGGCGGCGGGCTGCCCAGCGGTACATCCAGTGGTCAGTATGGTACAATCTCCCCAGACACGAACGCCGCATCCGGTGGCAGGAGCTAATTTTTTATGGGTCGCCTTATTTCCATCCTTGCCCCTATCGGCATCATCATTGTTGTCGGTATCGGTGGCAGTGTCGTGCTCAACCTGATCAAGCCGGAACCTGAAAAGGCCGATGAAGCCCGCGCGGGCCTCAATGTCTTTGCCGAAGCGGTCTATCGCGGCGACCTCGAACTGGCCGTCAAAGCGCAGGGTGAAGTGCGCCCGCGCCGCGAAATCATTGTCGCGCCCCAGATCACCGGTCGCGTGTCCTATGTTTCGCCGGACTTTATCGATGGCGGCTTCATTAAGAAGGGCCAGCTTCTGGTCCGGGTCGAAGCGGCTGATTATGAACTGGCCGTCGTGCGCGCACGCTCCGGCGTTGCCAGCGCCGAGCAGCGTCTCGCACGCGAAATCGCAGAAGCCGAACTGGCCGTCCAGGATATCAAGGACCTTGGTCTTGACGATGCCTCACCCCTCGCCCGCCGCGAACCACAGCTGGCCGAAGCCCGTGCATCGTTGGAAGGCGCCAAGGCCCAGTTGAAAGATGCCGAACTCGGTCTCAACCGTACAGCCGTCTATGCGCCGTTCGATGGCCGCGTGCGCGAACGCAGTGTCGATATCGGCCAGGTCGCCTCCGCAGGGTCTGCCCTCGGCCGCATCTTCGCGAACGATGTTGTCGAAGTGTCGCTGCCGCTGGACGATTCTGAAATGGGCCGCCTTGGCCTGCCGCTCGCCTTCGCCGCCTCGGCAGAAAAGCCGGGCCCGAAAGTGACCTTCGAAGCCACCGTCGCCGGCGTGCCCCGCCAGTGGACCGGCGAAGTCGTCCGTACAGCCGCAGCAGTCAATTCCATGACCCGCCAGATCAACGTGATCGCCGAGGTGAAGGATCCCTTCGGCGCTGGCGCAGACGGTGACGCCCCCATGGCGCCCGGCCTGTTCGTGAATGCCACGATCGAGGGCGAAACCATCAAGGATGTACTGATCGCCCCGCGTGGCGCATTGCGCGGCGACGACCAGCTCTTCATCGGCGATGCCAAATCCGGCAAATTGTCGATCCGCACCGTCGATCTCGTCTATTCGGATGCAAGCGGCGCCTATGTGCGTTCCGGCATCGAAGCCGGCGAACTGGCCATTGTCAGTCCCGTGCAGGCCCCGTTCGACGGCATGAGCATTACGGTCATGGAGCGTCTCGAGGATGGCACGGTCAAGGTCTATGACCCTGAAGATTCGTCAGACACCGGAACCGGAAGTGAAACCGAAGCGGCTGTGGCCGCCACGGGAGCAGAGGGAACACCCCAATGAGCGGAATTGTCGCCTGGTTCGCCCGTAACGCCGTCGCCGCCAACCTTTTGATGATTGTCGCCTTCATGGGCGGCATCTTCGGCTACACGCGCATGGAACAGGAAATGTTCCCGGTCGTGAACGTTACCGGCGCATCCGTATCGGTCGCCTGGAACGGCGCATCTCCGCAGGATATCGAAGAACAGATCGTCACGCGCATCGAAGAGGCCGTCGCAGACCTCAACGGGCTTGACCGCATCACCTCGGTTGCCAGCGAGGGCTTCGGGGTCGTCAACATCAAGGGCCGCGACGATGTCGACATGGAAATCTTCGTCAAGGACGTCGAGCGCCGGGTCAACCAGATCAACAACCTGCCCCAGGCCGCCTTCCAGCCACAGATCACCCGCTGGGAACAGCGTAACCGCTTCATCGGCTTTGCCATTCACGGCAATGTGGATTCCCGCACGCTGAAACGTGTCGCTGACAATGTGCGCGACGAGTTTGCCAAGTTGCCTGGTGGCGAACTGGCCGAACTGAACGGCACGCTGGAAGAACAGGTCAGCATTGAAGTATCCGAACAAGCGCTGCGCCGCTTCGGCCTCAGCTTCAGCGATGTCGCCAATGCCATACGCCAGTCCTCGCTCAACTCCTCGGGCGGCCGGATCGAAAGCTCAACCGGCGACGTAAACATCACGGCGCGCCAGCTGGCTGATACCGCCGAACAGTTCGACAAAATCATCATCCGCCAGACCAGCGACCAGGGCACCGTCTATGTCTCGGATGTCGCCAACGTGATTGACGGCTTTGTCAGCGACAAGCTGAAGGCCACGTTCAATGACGAGCCGACCGCTTTCGTGATGATCCCCTCGCCCGACAACATGGATATCATTGCCTACACGGATGGCTTCAAGGATTTCGTCAAACGCGCCAACGATCCCGCAAACGGCATTCTGCCTGAAGCAGTCAAGATCGACGTGCTGTGGGACGATTCCGAAGGCTTCAAGGCGCGCATGGACCTGATCACCCAGTCGGCCCTCAGCGGTGCCGTGCTGGTGATGCTGGTGCTGGTCCTGTTCCTGCGCCCCATGGTGGCGCTCTGGGTCACCGTCGGCATTATCACCGCTTTTGCTGGCGGCATCATGCTGCTGCCCTATTTCGGTGTGTCGTGGAACATCCTCTCCACCTTCGCCGTCCTGCTCGTCATCGGCGTGATCGTGGATGACGCGATCGTCGTGGGCGAGAATATACACAGGGAAGTCGAAAGCGGCCGGCGCGAAGGCATGGATGCCGCGATTGTCGGCACTCAGCTCGTGCTCAAGCCAATCGTCTTCGGCGTTCTCACCACGATCATCGCTTTTCTGCCCTGGGCTTTCATTTCCGGGCCGACGCGCATGTTCACCCAGCAGATCACGTTCGTGGTCGTGGCCGCACTGATCTTCTCGATCATCGAATGCATGTTCATCCTGCCAAGCCACCTGTCGCACATGAAGAAGCAAAAATTCGATGGTCCGACCGGCCGCTTCCTCAAGCTGCAGCGCCGCATCGCTGACAGCCTGCTCTGGTTCGCCAATAACCTGTACAAGCCGGTGCTCGAACTCGCCCTGCGTTTTCGCTATGCCACCGTCGCCCTGTTCTTCTGCCTGTTTGGCCTTGCCACGCAGATGCAGTCGCTTGGCATCGTGCCGTTCCAGTTCATGCCTGAAATCGAGGCCGACCTGATCCAGGTTGATGTCGAGATGCCGGAAGGCACACCGTACGAGCGCCTGCTCCAGGTGCGCGACCAGGTTCAGAGCGGCATCAACCAGCTGAAGGATGAAACCCGCAAGGAATATCCGGAACTCGATGATGGTCTCGTCACGCAGGCCTCCGTGGTCGCCGCTGGCCGCAATGTCCAGGCATGGGTAGGCCTCGCGCCGCCGGAGGTGCGCCCCATCACGGTGCGCTCCAAGGATATATCCGAACGTATGCGCGACATGGTGGGTGACATACAGGACGCGCAGGAGATCAGCTTCGACTTCACCTTCAACGAGGATGATAGCGGTGTGCGTTTTGCGCTCAACCACCCGGATCTCGCGCGCCTGCGGGAAGCCGCAGCCGAAGTGAAGGCACATCTCGCCACCTATTCCAGCGCCTATGACATTGGCGACAACCTGTCCTCCTCTGCCGAGGAAATCCGCATCACGATGAAACCCGGCGCCGAAACACTCGGCGTCACGCTGGCCGACGTTTCCCGACAGCTGCGCCAGGCCTATTATGGCGAGGAGGTCCAGCGCCTGCCCCGTGACGGGGAAGACGTGCGTGTCATGGTCCGCCTGCCAGAAAGCGCCCGCGCAGATCTCGACAGCCTCAACAGCCTTAAACTGCGCACCGCCGATGGCCGTGAAATCCCGGTCACGCAGGTCGCCGATTTCGAATACGCGCCCGGCATCAACCGCATCATCCGCCGCAACCGCACACGCTCGGTCTCCGTCTATGCCGAGATCAAGGGCGAAGGCGGGCGCGGCCAGATCATGAGCGCAATGGAGCAGGACTTCTGGCCTGATTTCCAACGCCACTTCCCGGACGTTCAGCGCGGCGAAGCGGGTGGCTTCGAGGAAGAACAGAAATTCTTCGCCGAAATCGGCCGGCTCATCATCATCGCCATTGGTGCCATGTACATCCTTTTGGCCGTGGCGTTCCGTTCTTATGCCCAGCCGCTCCTGTTGATGATGGCCCTGCCCTTTGCCTATTGCGGCGCCATTTTCGGCCTGGCTATCTTCAACACGCCAATGGCCATGTTTGCCTTCTTCGGCATCGCTGCGGCGGCCGGCGTTGTCATCAACGACAACCTGGTGCTGATCGATTACGTGAACCGCAGGCGCGATGAAGGCGCCGGAGCGATCCAGGCGCTGGTCGATGCGGGCGTATCGCGCTTCCGCCCGATCCTGCTTACATCGGTCACCACGTTCGTCGGCATCCTCCCACTTCTGGCTGTGCGCTCTGTGCAGGCCCAGTTCCTCAAGCCGATGATCGTGTCGCTGGCATGTGCCGTGGCTTTCGCCATCTTCGTCTCATTGCTGATGGTGCCCGCCCTTTATGCCGTTGGCGTCGAAATCGGGCGGATCTTCCGCTGGACATGGGGCGGAAAGCCATTCCGGCAGATTGGCGAAACCTATTCCGGTGAAGTCACGCTCGACGAGGAAGAACTTATCGGCACCAGCCAGGGTGACGGCCTTGGGTCTCTGGCACCGGCTGAATAATATCCTGACCAAAACCGGATACGCCTCCCCTTCCGCACACGGTTCGCAGGGCTGGCCTGTCCACTCAATTGGAGACTGACACATGAAACATCTCATGCTGGGTGCAGCGGCCATTGCGCTCCTCACCGCTTGCGGACAAGCCAAGGACAAGACGGACATTGCCCACGCGACCGTCGCAGAACCGGTCGCCAATGTCGCAAACGCCGACGGCAAGTACGTGACCGCCGAAGGTCTGGAACTTTCCACACCGGATACCTGGGGCACATGGGGCATCAATCTCGCCAATGTGAAAGCCGACGTGAATCCGGGCGACGATTTTTTTGCCTATGTGAACGGACTTTGGCTCGACACTTTTGAAATCCCGAGCGACCGCACGCGTTACAGCTCGTTCACGCTGCTGGCTGAAAAGTCCGAACAGCGCGTCCGCAAGATCATTGAAGAACTGGCTGCGGCCAAACCGGATCCAGCCACACTCGAAGGCAAGGTCGCGACGATCTATAATGCCTATCTCGACACCGACGCAATCGAAGCCAAGGGCCTCACCCCGGCTCAGCCATATCTCGACCGCATCAAGGCCATCGAGACACGCGAAGACCTCGCCAACGTCTTCGCCGCCAATGGCTTCACCACACCTGTGGGCGGCTGGGTCGATGTCGATTCCAAGCAGACCGACCAGTACATTTTCTACATGACCCAGACCGGTCTCGGCATGGGTGATCGTGATTATTACCTTGTCGACAATGACAAGAACACAGAGCTGCGCGCGGCCTACAAGGCCATGCTCGCCTCCCTGCTCGAAACTGCCGGCTATGCAGATGGCGCCGCGGCGGCCGACAAGGTCATCGCGCTCGAAACCGAAATCGCCAAGGCCCACTGGGACCGCGCCGTCGGTCGCAACCGCAACCTGACCTATAACAAGGTCAGCCGCGACGAACTCGTCGCCATGGGCGGCGACTTCCCGACGGCCGCTCTGATCGATGGCTTCGGCCTCGGTGACCAGGCGAACTTTGTTATCCGCCAGGTTACGCCGACCGCTGAAGAGGTCGCCGAAAATGGCCTTGATGCCGAGCAACTGGCCAAAGTGTCCGGCGGCGGTGTCCCCGGCCTGTTGAAGGTCATGCAGACCGCCCCGATGGACCAGTGGAAAGCCTATCTTGCGGCCCACCTTCTGATCGACACGTCAGACGTCCTGCCCGCCAGCATCGACAACACCGTGTTTGAATTCTACGGTAAGACGCTCAGCGGCCTCGAAGAACAGCGTGAACGCTGGAAACGCGGTGTCGACACGGTTGAAAATTCGGTCGGCGAAGCGGTCGGCAAGGTCTATGCGGAACGCTACTTCCCGGCCGAGAACAAGGCCGCGATGGACAAGCTGGTTGCCAACCTGCGCACGGCGCTGGGTGAAAACCTGGAGACCATCGCCTGGATGGGCGCTGAAACCAAGGCGGAAGCCGAAGCCAAGCTCAACCAGTTCACGCCAAAGATCGGTTACCCGGAAAAGTTCGAAACCTATGACAGCCTTGTCGTCGGCAATGACGCCTTTGCTAACCAGATGGCGGTGAATGACTGGGCCTACAAGGACATGCTGTCCCATCTGGGCCAGCCGATTGATCGCACGGAATGGGGCATGCTGCCCCAAACGGTGAACGCGTATTATTCGCCCAACCGCAACGAGATCGTGTTCCCTGCCGCGATCCTGCAGCCGCCTTTCTTCAACCTCTCCGCCGACCCGGTCGTGAACTATGGCGCCATCGGAGCCGTGATCGGCCACGAAATCGGCCACGGGTTCGATGACCAGGGCTCCAAGTCTGACGGCACGGGCATGCTGCGCAACTGGTGGACTGCCGAGGACGAAGCCAATTTCAAGGCCAAGACCGGCGCGCTCGTCGCCCAGTACAACGCGTTCTGCCCCTATGATGACGGTGAAACCTGCGTCAATGGCGTCCTGACGCTCGGCGAGAACATTGGCGACCTTGGCGGCCTTTCAATGGCCTACAAGGCCTATCATCTCAGCCTGAACGGCAAGGAAGACAAGGTGATTGACGGCCTCACCGGCGACCAGCGCTTCTTCATGTCCTATGCGCAGGTGTGGCGCTCCAAGAACCGCGAAGAGGCGATGCGACGCCAGATGCTGACCGATCCGCACTCCCCGCCACAGTACCGGGTCAACGGCATCGTGCGCAATTTTGACGAGTGGTACGAGGCGTTCGGCATTACTCCGGACAATGAGCTCTACCTGCCGCCGGAACAGCGCATCCGGATCTGGTAACCTTGTAACCTGTAGTAGACACAACAGAAAACGGCGCCTCGTGCGCCGTTTTTTTTGTCGCGCGTTAAGACTGCTGTCAGAAAATGGTGCAATAATTGCTGGGAAACAGGGTGATGGGCGGCATTGGCCCATTTGAACACAGGTAGCGAATTTATGTCCGTATTGAACCGCATGTTTGGATCCAGGAAGACTCCCGCCTCTCCGGCGGTGGACCGGATTACGCATGCCGTCAGCCCTGAACATGACACACCCCGCCCTCTGCGCGGTACGTCCTATCGCGAAGCCTCGGTTACCTACGCCTCGGGCTACACACGCAAGGGCATCGTGCTCGACCACACGTCCGCTGGCGTGCGCCTGCGCTTTCCGACCAATGAAATCCTGCCCCGCGAAGTTTTCGTGAATGCCTCTGCCGTGAACGTCAAAGGCAATGCCCGCGTGATCTGGCAGGAAGGCTCCGAGGTCGGCTTCGCGCTGATCTGATCGGCCCCTGCATCCCGTCACGCCATTCCCGTCTCACGGGAGTCACCTTGGCAAATACGCCTTTTAGGCGTTGTATGGTCCACCTGTTCCACACTTGAACAAGGAGGCCCCCAATGGCCATTATGAAATCCGAACAGATTCTCGCCGAGTCCACCGTGTCCTTCGAGGACGCGATCCAGAACGCTGTCAGCCGTTTCTCCAAGACTGTGCGCGGGCTCGCCTCGGCCAATGTCAACAACATGTCGACCACTGTAAAGAACGGCAAGATCGCGAGCTATCGTGTCAACCTGCAGATGACCTTCGAGATCGAGCCGGCCGCCAGCAGCAAGAAAAAAGCCAAGTAGGCGCGCCGCAGATTAGAGCCGCACCTCACGCGTCACTCCGATCGCGCTGAGGAAGCCCTCATCATGGCTCACCACCATCAGCGCACCGTCAAAGCCTGACAGCGCCACTTCCAACAGCTCGATTGCTGCCAGGTCCAGGTGATTTGTCGGCTCGTCCAGAATCAACAGCTGGGGCGCTTCGGCCCGCGCAAACACACAGGCCATCCCGGCCCGCAACCGCTCTCCCCCGCTCAGCCAACCTGCTGATTGCAGGGCGGCCGTGTTGCGAAACGCAAACCGCGCCAGCGCCGCGCGCGCCGCGTTCTCGCTCAGCGCCGGGTTCAACCGCCGCAGATTATCCAGCACGCTGTCCTCAGGTGCCAGCAGGCTGACATGCTGGTCCAGCATCGCCACGCGCTCGGTCAGCCGGCGCACCTCCCCTTCTGTCGGCTCCAGCTCGCCCGCGATCATGCGCAGCAGCGTCGTCTTGCCAGACCCGTTCGCCCCCCGCACGGCCACCCGCTCCGGGCCGCGCACGTCCAAGGTCAGCGGCCCGAACAGGTGCCGTCCCCCGCGCCGCATCACCACATCACGCAGGGCCAACAGGTCACGGCTGGTTGGCAGGCCCGTCTGCGGCAGGTCGATGTGAAAAGGCGTCTCCACCACCACCCGCGCGCGCGCCGCGTCAAAGGCCTCCCGCCCTGCCTCGCCCAGCCTTTCGGCCACATCATTGCCGCGTGCCCGCGTCGCCTCGGCCCGCTGCGCCCGTGCATCCAGCAGCATCTTTGGCGCGTCGCCCCTGGCCCGCGCCGCC
The DNA here is from genome assembly GCA_040216775.1 of Hyphomonas sp. Lineage (GTDB taxonomy): Bacteria > Pseudomonadota > Alphaproteobacteria > Caulobacterales > Hyphomonadaceae > Hyphomonas. The sequence continues at coordinate 79,536 of JAVJOM010000049.1, read as the reverse complement.
CGGCCGGTCTTGTCGCGCCGGTCCTGTTTCTCGCGCGCGGCCTGCGCGTCCCTCTCGGTGCGTTTCAACTCACTGCCCGCCCGGTCCAGCTCGGCCTCGGCCCGCGCCCGCGCCGCATCGCGCGCCGCCTTGAAGGCGCTCCACCCACCGCCAAACACGGTCACGCCCACAGGTGTCAGTTCGACAATCCGGTCGACATGCTCCAGCAAGGCCCGGTCATGGCTCGCCACTACAACCCCGCCTTTCCAGCGCGCCATCAGGTCGCCAATGGCCGTCCGTCCATCCGTATCCAGATTATTTGTCGGCTCGTCCAGCAGCAACACGTCGGGCGCTGCCAGCAACAGGCGCGCCAGCATCACCCGCGTGCGCTCGCCCCCGCTCAGCGTGCGCATCGCCCGGTCCATGTCCATTTCCGGCAGGCCCGTCTGGCTGAGCGCCTCGGCAAGCCGCGCCTCCAGCGTCCAGTCGGCTTCGGCGGCGTCTGCAACGCTCCCCTCCCCCGCCGCCAGCCGCTTCAGGCACTCGAGCCCCACCGCGACCCCCAGCGCCTCGGCCACGCTCAGCGTCTCGTCAGGCACTTGCTCCAGACGCCCCACACGCCCGGCACGCTGCACGGTGCCGCTCGCTGGCGACACATCGCCCGCGAGCAGGCTCAGCAAGGTAGACTTGCCACAGCCATTGCGCCCGACAAGGCCGGTCCTTTCCTGTCCGACAGACAGGGTCAGCCCATCAAATAGCGGGCGGGCGTCAGGCGTGGTGAGGGAAACGGAATTGAGCGTGATAAACGCGGACATGGGATGAAACTTTCGACAAGGAACAGATGCAGCGAGGCTCAAGCGATGCAAAATCCATTGTCCATATCCTTCCGTGGGCGTCAGCGTGGGCTTCTGTCTATGAAAACCGGCGCGCTGGCGCAAGGGGCAACACAGCCTCCCCTCACGCCAGCGAGGCCAGCCGAAAGAGTCAGCCCTTCATGCCATAGGCGTCCCGGAATTCCTTCATGCCGTTCTTGGCATCTTCGGCCACCTTGATGGCGACAGGGCGCTGGTTAAGGCGCCCCAGCAGCTTGGCTGCCTCCGGCAAGGCGTCATTCAGGTTCCAGCCAAACACGATCTTGGCCACCGCCGCCGCATTCGGGAACGAATGCATGAACACAAAATCTGCGTAAGAAACGTCATCGCCCGCCAGATAGGGTGAGAACCCGCCCAGGCGCTGTATCGCGCGGCACCCGCGCTCCAGAACAGGCCGCACGTTTTCCTTCACTTCGTCAGACACCGGCCCGGTTCCAAAAAACGCCTCGCCATAACACCGACGCGCAGGCAGCTCGAGATAGAGCTCGGAATATTTCAGCAACTCCCTGGCCCGCGCCCGCGCAAAGGCATCGGTCGGATAGAATGACGGCCCGTCCACCGCGTCCTCGATATATTCAAGGATCACGCTGGTTTCGGTCAAAAACCCGTCCGGCGTTTCCAGGCAGGGTATTTTCCCCATTGCGCTCTTGACAAGAAAGTCCTCCGATTGTCCCGTATAGACACGAACCTCTTCGTACGGAGCGCCTTTCTCCATCAAGGCCATCTTGACCATGTTAAAATAATTGGACGCTGGAAATCCGTATAGTTTCAGCATGTCGTATCGTTCCCATTTACTGGCGTTCAAGGCCCGAACGCTCGAGGCCCAAGTGTGAAGCCTCCGCCATCCGCGCACAAGGTCAAAACGCCTTTCCTTGGCGGGCTGCGCAGGGGTTCCAGGGGGCGAAGCCAGCCTCCCCTGACAAAAAATGCCTCCATAACCCTGCAGGGGTAAGACGCGTCCAGAAGAGGCACCGATAAGGGGCGGACTACTCAACCAACTGTCAAAGGCGTCCCCCATGACTAAAAAACTCTTGCTCACCACCGTTCTATCGCTTGGCCTTCTCACCGCTGTTTCCGGCTGCACGACAGCCGTTGGCGCGGCCGGGTCTGCGCTGGCCGGGTCTGCCGCCAGCGGCGCACTGGCCAGCGGCGGCAACAAGGCCCGCTTCTCGCGCCAGAGCTGTGAAGAGCTGGAAAAGGAAATCGCCGGCGCCCAGCGCTCGATGATGAACCCGACCAACATTCCGTTCGCGCGTTCCTACATCAAGGACGTGAAGGAAGTCGCCGCCGAGAAAGAATGCGCCTTCGTCGCAACAGACGAAACAGAAGCAGCCGAATAGGCAGCTCCCCATCTTCCCCTGTAACGCAGGGGAGGATGGGGTCTTTCCCTACCTTCGGCCCCGTCGCCATTGCGCGTTAAAGCAAACTTATCCGCCTCTTCCCACGTGGCCGTATCATTCCGCCCCATGACCCGCGCTGATATCGCCTCCCTGCTGGCCTGCATCCCAATCTGGCTGCGGCCCTTTGTGTGGCTGCAGCTGATATGGCTGCGCTGCGCACAGCGTCGTCATGGCCGTGAATTGCTGATTGATGTCTGCCATGTCACCGGGCGTATCCGTGTACTGCGGCTGGGGGATGCTCCGCCCACCCCCGGCCTTTACCATTATGAGGCCCCGAGCATCACATCATGGCAACGCGCTTGCAACATTGCGCATGCCGGTTTTCTTGCTGCGGCAACACGCTTTTCGCGCGATTCCACGATTGCTCCGTTTGGCAAACCATCATGCCTGTATTCCGCCGTCCTCGGTTGGCCTGATACGTCCTAGGCGCGCACGCGCGCAAAATCCTTCCCCTTGCCGCCACACCCTTTCCAGGGGCTGTGGCCGCCTGTGCTGGTGCGCGCGCGAACGTGACAAGGCCCCGGTCTTGACGTCCGCCGCGTCAGGGCGCCTATGTGTTCGCAACTGCAAAAAAATGCGAACTGGAAGGAACCCTGAATGTCTGAACAAGATCCCGTCGTTATCGTCGGTATGGCCCGCACCCCGATGGGCGGCCTGCTGGGCGATCTCTCCAGCCTCAGCGCCAACGAGCTCGGCGCCATCGCCGTAAAGGCTGCTGTCGCCGAAGCAAAGCTGAAGCCCGGCGAAGCCAATGAAATCATCATGGGCAACTGCCTTCCCGCTGGCCAGGGCCAGGCACCGGCCCGTCAGGCCGGTTTCAAGGCTGGCGAAGACAAGGGCCTTGAGGCCACCACGATCAACAAGATGTGCGGTTCCGGCATGCAGGCCACCGTCATGGGCCGCAACGCCATCATGGCGGGCGATGCCAGCATCGTCATCGTCGGCGGCATGGAATCCATGACCAACGCCCCGCACCTGATGAATGTCCGCAAGGGCCACAAGTATGGCGCGATGACATCGGAAGACCACATGGCCCTCGACGGCCTGTCCGATGCCTACTCGAAAGGCCCGATGGGCCTGTTCGCCGACAAGATTGCCGGCGAATACCAGTTCACGCGTGAGCAGCAGGACGCCTATGCCCTCGAAACGCTGACCCGCGCCCAGAACGCCACCAAGAACGGTAAGTTCAAGCGCGAGATTGCCCCGGTCACCGTGAAAGGCCGCAAGGGCGACACGATTGTCGACCAGGACGAACTGCCCCGCACCGCCATGCCGGACAAGATCCCGACCCTGCGCCCCGCCTTCTCGAAAGACGGCACCGTCACGGCCGCCAACGCTTCGGCCATTTCCGATGGTGCCGCGGCCATGGTGCTGATGCGCGAATCCGAAGCCAAGAAGCGCGGCCTGACACCAATCGCCAAGATCGTGTCCTCGTCCAGCCACGCGCACGAGCCGGAATACTTCACCACCGCGCCTGTGCCGGCCATGAAGAAAGCCCTCGAAAAAGCGGGCTGGGGCATCGAGGATGTCGATCTCTGGGAAGTCAACGAGGCCTTCGCGGTTGTGCCGATGATTGCCATGAAGGAACTTGGCATCAGCCATGACAAGCTGAACGTGCACGGCGGCGCCTGCGCCATGGGCCACCCGATTGGTGCCTCCGGCGCGCGCGTCATCATCACACTTCTGGCAGCGATGGAAGATCGCGGCGTCAAGAAGGGCATGGCGTCGCTCTGCATCGGCGGCGGCGAAGGCATCGCGATGGCGCTCGAGCGCTACTAGCGCCTCAAGCCAATTGGTACGATCATCAAGCCCGGACAGTGCCAGCCGCACTGTCCGGGCTTTTTGCTTTTCGGGGGGAGATTTCACATGCCACTTCAGAACCGCGTCGATCCGTTCGGCGCCATCCACGCCGTGCCGGATCGCGGCCTGTTCATGGGCAATCGCGGCGGCTGTTTCCACCTTCCGGACCAGACGCTGAAACCGCGCCAGTGGACCAGCCAGCGCTGGATCATCTGCGTGCTGGATTTCAAGGGCCGCAAACGCGCCCTGATGCAGCCGGGCCTATATACCGAACTCTTCTTCCTCGATGAGGCGACCGCCCTCGCGAGCGGCCATCGCCCCTGCTACGAATGCCGCCGCCCGGACGCTCTCGCTTTCCGCGCCGCACTGAAAACCGCCGGAATCCTGCCCGCATCTGACTCCATCAGCGCTGTCGACGCGCTGGTCGCCGGTGAAATACAGTCCGTGATGAAAGATCAGTCCGTCCGCGACACCGTGGATCCGGCCCGCCTGCCCGATGGCGCCATCTTCGCGTCAGGCGGCCAGGCTTTCCTCAAGCAGGGAAACGCCGCACGGCCTTGGTCGTTTGCGGGTTATGACGCGCCTGCACCCCTGCCCCCACAGGCCACACGCCTCACCCCCCAGGCCACATGCGCCGCGCTCGCTGCGGGCTACGTGCCCACGCTCCACACGACAGCGGCCTGACGGGCCCGGTTCAGGACGATTTCAGGCGGTCGCTCACCAGGCCCAGCGGCAGCGCCGTCGTGCGCTTCGACACCCGCACCACAATGCGCGACTGCACATCCGACACCAGCGCAGAGCCCAGCAGCTTGTCACGCAGGAAATTGTCATAGGCGTGCATGTCCGTCGTCACGACATGGATCATATAGTCAACTGCGCCGGTCACGGTCATGCATTCGATCACTTCCGACCAGTTCTGGACAATGGCTTCGAATGCTTCGAGATTTTCCCGGCTCGGCAGCGCCAGTTTCACGCTCGCCATCACCTCGAAGTTCAGGCCCAGCGCAAAATTATCCAGCAGCGTAACGCGTCCAGTGATGAAACCAGCCTCTTCCATGCGCTTGATCCGGCGCCAGCAAGGCGAAGAAGAAAGTCCGACCCGATCGGCAATATCCGCAACCGAAAGGCTCGCGTCGCGTTGGATAATGTCTAGGATTCGGGCATCGATCGTATCGAGATCTTGGGCCAATTTTGTGCATTCCTCCGGTTTCACGGCATAATATGCCCCGAATTACACGGAACGGCGCAAGAAAGGCAAGCAATTTCGTTAGAAATGCCCAATAATCTGCCTCAATGCTATTCAGGATGGCACATCCATGAAACACCGTGAAGTAACGCTGGACGACAAATACGAACTTGTCGAGGGCCATGCCTTTATGACGGGCATACAGGCGCTCGTCCGCCTGCCGCTTGATCGCAAGCGCCTCGACCGGGGCGCGGGCTACAATACGGCCGGGTTCATATCCGGTTATCGCGGCTCTCCGCTCGGCGGATATGACCAGCAATTGCGGGCGGTTCAGCCTTTGCTCGACTCCCACGACATCAAGTTCTGGGAAGGCCTGAACGAAGACCTTGGCGCCACTGCCGTCTGGGGCAGCCAGCAACTCGGCCTGTTCCCGGGCGCCCGCTATGATGGCCTGTTCGGCATCTGGTACGGCAAGGCGCCTGGCGTTGACCGCACAGGCGACGTGTTCAAGCATGCCAATGCCGCAGGCACGTCGGCGCTTGGCGGCGTTCTCGCCATTGTCGGCGACGATCACAATTGCAAATCCTCGACCCTGCCGTCGCAGTCGGAATTCGCCATGGCGGACGCCGAGATTCCCGTTCTCAATCCGGCATCAATCCAGGACGTGCTCGACTATGGTATTCATGGCTGGAACATGAGCCGCTACAGCGGCGCGTGGACGGGTCTTGTTGCCCTTGCCGACACAATGGATTCCGGCGCCGTCGTGAACATTGATCTGGACCGCTTCAACTTCGTTGCGCCGTCCTTCCATCTGCCCGAAGCCGGCGTTCACATGCGCCGCGGTGACACGCCGCTCGACAAGGAAGCGCGCCTGCGCCACTTCAAGCTGCCCGCCGCGCAGGCCTATGTCCGCGCCAACCGGCTCGACCATGTCATCCTTCCTTCGCCCAAGCCGCGCATCGGCGTCATCGTCACCGGGCAAGCTGCCCGCGACGTGTTTGAGGCGCTTGCCGCCATCGGGCTCACACCGGAAGACGCAGGCCGTCTCGGCCTCACCATATTCAAAGTCGCCATGCCCTGGCCGCTGGAACCGGAAGGCGTGCGCGAATTCTGCGCCGGTCTCGAACGCGTGGTCGTGATCGAACACAAGCGCCCGCTGATCGAGGAACAGCTCAAGGCCGCGCTGTACGACCTGCCAGACGCCAAACGTCCGGTCGTCGAAGGCAAGCGCACTGCAGACGGCCAGCCCCTCCTCTCGGACGTGGCCTCAATCACTATTCCTGAAATGGCGATCGCGCTGATGAAGATCATTCCGGCCGGCTGGGACACGTCCCGCGCCGACGCCTATTTTGATCGCGTCGGCCGCGCGGGTGAAGCCGCTCGCACCAATGCATCGCCCACGGTTCGCAGCCCGCACTTCTGCTCAGGTTGCCCGCACAATACATCGACCACCGTGCCTGAAGGCTCGCGCGCGCTGGCGGGCATCGGCTGCCACTACATGGCCAATTTCATGCCGGACCGGAAAACCGACATGACCAGCCAGATGGGTGGCGAAGGCATTGCCTGGGTCGGCCAACACTGGGCCACGGATGAAGACCATGTTTTCGTCAATCTCGGCGACGGCACCTATTCCCACTCGGGCAGCCTTGCCATCCGCGCCGCCGTCACCTCCGGCGCGAAGATGACCTACAAGATCCTCTACAATGACGCGGTTGCGATGACCGGCGGCCAGCATGTGGAATCCGGCCAGACACCAGCCCAGATCGCCCAGCAGGTCGAGGCTGAAGGCGTCGAGACCATCGTCATCGTGACGGAAGACCCGACCCGCTATGCCGGTGTGAAGCACCTGCCCCGCCGCGTGAAGATCTATGACCGTGAAGACCTCGAAGACGTACAGGTCATGCTGCGCTCGACACCGGGCGTGTCCGTCATGATCTATGACCAAATGTGCGCCACGGAAAAGCGCCGCCGCTCCAAGCGCGGCATTATCGCACCAGACCGCGTGCGCGTGATCATCAACCAGGAAGTCTGCGAAGGCTGCGGCGACTGTTCGGTGAAATCGAATTGCCTGTCCGTCGAGCCTGTCGAAACCGAGCTTGGCCGCAAGCGCCGCATCAACCAGTCGACCTGCAACACAGACCTGTCCTGCCTCACCGGCTTCTGCCCCAGCTTCGTTACCGTCAAGGACGGAGAGCCGGCCTGGACCGGCGAAGTGCGCCGCGCATTTGACGCCTCGAACCTGCCTTTGCCCGAAACACCCAGCCTTGCTGCGCCGTGGAATATCCTGTTCACCGGCGTCGGTGGCACAGGCGTCACCACTGTCGCCGCCGTGCTGGCCATGGCTGCGCATGTAGACGGCAACGCTGCGTCTTCGCTCGACATGACAGGCCTTGCCCAAAAGGGCGGTCCTGTCCTCTCGCACATCCGCTTTGCGCGTGAACCGGAAGACATTTCCACCGGCCGCGTCCCACCTGCCAGCGCCGATCTCGTGATTGCCTGTGACCTTGTTGTCGCCGCAGGCGGCGATGCCCTTCTGCTGATGGAACCGGGCCGCACAGCGTCTTATGCGAACTCCGATGTCACACCGACCAGCGAATTCATCCGCAACCGGTCGAAGCGCTTTGAAAGCGATCTCCTCGCCGCGCGCGTCAAGCGCCAGTCACGTGACTTCGGCGCCTTCGATGCCGAGGCGCTTGCCGTCGGCTATCTGCATGATGCCATCTACACCAACATGATCATGGTCGGCTATTCCTGGCAAAAGGGTGCCGTGCCTGTGTCACTGCGTGGCCTCTACCGCGCGATCCGTCTCAATGGCACCAAGGTCGACGACAATATGGCCGCGTTCAATATCGGCCGCATCGCCGCCGCCGCACCTGAACGGCTCGTCGCGCAGCATGACCCGCGCGGCCACCTGGAACCAAAGACCCTCGACAAACTGATCGACGACCGCGCAACCCGCCTCATCGCCTATCAGAACGAATCCTATGCCCAGCAGTACCTAGATGCCGTAGCGCATGTCCGTGCGGCTGAGGAAGCCGCTGGGCTCGGTGACAAGCTGTCTCGCGCTGCAGCGACCTATGCCTACAAGCTGATGGCCTACAAGGATGAGTACGAAGTTGCCCGCCTCTATACGGATGGCACCTTCGCAGACCAGCTCGCCAGACAGTTCAAGGGCGGCAAGCTGCGCTTCTGGCTCGCCCCGCCGATCATGTCGAAGAAAGACAGCCACGGCCATCTGCGCAAAAAGCACTTTGGCGGCTGGATGATGCTCGGCTTCAAATTGCTGACCCGGCTCAAGGGCCTGCGCGAAACGCCATTCGACGTGTTCGGCCGCACCGAGGAACGCAAGATGGAACGCGCCCTGCGCGACACCTATCTCACCACCCTTGGCACACTCGCCTCAGGCCTCACCGCGAAGAACCACGCCCTCGCCGTGGCCCTAGCCGAAGTGCCTGATGACATTCGCGGCTATGGCCACATCAAGGATGCCGCCGTTGCCGTCGCGGGCAAGAAAGAAGCCGATCTCTGGAAAGGCTGGCCATCAGGCGACATGCCGAAAGAGAAGACCACGCTGATCGCGGCGGAGTAAGCTCAGGCTCAATCTGCCGTAGTCACTTCAACATCCACGATGCGGCCCTTCTTCTCGATCTTCTTGAGTTCGCGCTCGAGATACTTGACCTTGACCGTCTTGCGGATGTGCTTGGTGCGCCCTGTGCGGCTCTTCAGCGTGACGAGCAGTTTCGCCTTCTCGTCCGGCCCGTCCAGCACGTCACCCGTGGTGCGCACCGCCGTCCCCCCCACATAGACCACACTCTTGCCTGTCACCTCCACCACATCGACGGCAAGGCCCACAGGCACCGTGACAATCCTGGTCGCGATGCAGGCGGGTAGCGAAAGGAATAGGGGCACCAGCACAAGGGCCTGTATCGGTTTCATGGGCACGTTCACTTTCCGGTTCGATAGAACCCGTGTGGTGTTCCGCAGTTAAAGCCCCGTTACCGTGCGAGGGCCTCGTCGATAAGGCGGGCTGTATTCTCGACGCCATAAAGCGCGGCAAAGCTGCCGAAGCGCGGCCCCTGCTCCTGCCCGAGCAGAACTTCATAAAGCGCCTTGAACCAGTCTCGCAGGTTTTCGAACTCATGATCCTTGCCCACGGCAAAGGTCAGCGTCTGCAGGTTTTCCGGCGTCGGCTCCTCAACAAAGGCTTTCAGCTGTGCAGACAGGTCAGCCATTGCCGCGTGCTCTGCGTCCGTGGGTGCACGATACGTCTTAGCTGGCAGAATGAAGTCCTGATAATAGCGCATCGCATAGCCTGCGAGACTGTCGAGCAGCGGGTGCGTTTCGGCAGACGCCTCAGGCGCATAACGTGAAATAAAGCCCCAGAGCTGGCTCTTGTCCTCAGGATTGGCCACCGCCACGAGGTTCAGGAGCAATGCAAAGCTGACCGGCACATCCGCCTTCGGCGGATTGCCCGAATGGATGTGGAAGACCGGGTTTTCCAGCTGTCTGGCAGGCTCTTCGTCCGGGTACTTCTCAAGGAAGGTCAGGTATTCATCGACCGCCTTGGGGATAACATCGAAATAGAGCTTCTTGGCCACGCGCGGCTTCTGGAACTGGAACAGCGACAGGCTCTCGTCCGGCGCATAGGCCAGCCATTCCTCGACAGAAATGCCGTTGCCCTTGGACTTGGAGATCTTCTCGCCTTTGTCATCAAGGAACAGCTCGTAGACATATTGTTCCGGCGGGCGATGGCCGAGGATCTTTGCGATGCGAGAATAGATCGGCGCGTTGGCCTGATGGTCCTTGCCGAACATTTCGAAGTCGACGCCGAGTGCAGCCCAGCGCATGCCGAAATCCGGCTTCCATTGCATCTTCACATGGCCGCCTGTCACGGGCAGTGTCACATCCGTGCCGTCCTCATCCTCGAACGTGATCTCGCCCTTAGCAGCATCGACGTTCTTCATCGGCACATACAGCACGCGACCCGTGGTGGGTGAGATGGGCAGGAAGGGTGAATAGGTCGCCTGGCGCTCGGCGCCGAGTGTCGGCAGCATCACGCCCATGATCTCGTCGAACTTTTCGGCCGCGCGCCGCAGCATCGGATCGAACCGGCCCGACTTGTAGCATTCGGTTGCCGAGATGAATTCGTACTGGAAGCCGAACTGGTCGAGGAATGCGCACAGCCGCGCATTCATGTGCGCACCGTAGGATTCATGTGTTCCAAACGGGTCCGGCACGGAGGTCAGCGGCTGCTGCAGGTATTCTTCAAGGCTCTCCGGATTCGGCACGGTCGGCGGCACTTTGCGCATGCCGTCCATGTCGTCGGAAATGCAGATCAGCCGTGTCGGGACTTTGCCGCCCGTCAGCACTTCGAAGGCATGACGCACCATGGTCGTGCGCACCACTTCCCCGAACGTACCTATATGCGGCAGACCCGACGGGCCGTAGCCGGTTTCGAACACGACCGGATCGTCGGCCTTGCGCTCACCTGCCTTGACCTGCTGGTCAACCCGCTTCTTCAACGCGCGTGCCAGTTCAAACGGCCAGGCCTTGGCAGATTGGGCGAGCGTGGAGAGGTCGGTCATGAGGTCATCAGTCTTCAGGTATAAAGGGATGGCCGGACGTAGAGGCCCAGCCGTTAAGCGTCAAGCGATCGGACTGGCAACGAGTAAAAAATATTTGACATGTCAAATTTCTTTTACTACACGGCAAGTAAGATATTTTTTACATTCCAAGAGGACACCAACGTGCCATTTCGTGAAAAGACCGCCTACGTCATGACAGCCATCCTTGTGGTTGGCGCCTTATTTTACTTCAACAAAGTGATCAGCCTGTCGCAAGCCATCGGAGAAACCGCACCGCCGGTGCTGGGCTTTGTGATCGCCTACGTCATATTGATCGTTATCGTCTCGATCATCGCGATGAGCGCACTTGGCATTGCCGCTCCCAAAGAGGCCAATGCGCCGGCTGATGAGCGCGAACAGCGCATTCTCGACAAGGCAGGGCACTGGTCCGGATATGTGCTCGCGACAGGCGTATTTGCCGGGCTGTTGCATTACTCGGTCACCCTTGATGGCAACCTTATGTTCCACATCCTGTTCGGAAGCCTGATGGCCAGCCAAATTGCCGAATACGTGTTGCAGATCATGCTCTACCGGCGAGGCGTCTAGGCCATGGCTAAGCGTCCCCCCATTACCAATCGCGTCCGGGAGCTTCGAGAAGAGCATGGCCAGCTTAGCCAGGCGGCACTGGGAGAATCCATCGGCGTAACCCGCCAGACAGTGATCGCCATTGAACAAGGCCGCTACTCGCCTTCCCTCGAAAGCGCCTTTCGCATCGCCAGGCTGTTTGGTGTTGGCATCGAGGATGTATTCGGGTGGGACGAGTAGGTTCTTGCATAGTCACTTTTGTTGTTGACAATCATTCGCATCTTGTTGCAAATGGTTCTCATGATCATCTGCGTCTGCAACCGTATCAATTGCTCAAGCGTCCGCGCCGCGGTCGATGCTGGCGCGCGCAGCCCGAATGCCGTGCAGGCGCACCATGGCTGCAAGTTCAATTGCGGAAAGTGCAGCTGCTCGATCGGTGAGATCATTTCCCAGGAAATGGACCTCAAGGCGCCATCTCCCGCGCTCATGGCCGCAGAATAAGCCATCTATTTGAGACTGCGTTTCAGCACGCGGTGAGACTGTGTCTCACTTGCAGATGAACTTGTTTTTATTCGATATTTCTTGCTTTCGGCCGGCGATTCACCTATTTCGCGAGTAGACCCATTTACCTGCGCAGGAGTGCCCCATGAAAGGCGACACCAAAGTCATCGAGTTCCTGAATCTCTGTCTCCGGAACGAGCTGACAGCGATCAACCAGTATTTCCTGCATTCACGCATGCTCAAGGATTGGGGCGTCAGCAAACTGGCCGACCATGAGCACAAGGAATCAATCGAGGAAATGCATCACGCCGACTGGCTGATTGAACGCATTCTGTTCCTCGGCGGTCTTCCAAACCTGCAGGACCTCGGAAAGCTCCACATCGGCGAGAGCGTGCACGAAATTCTCGAGTGCGACATGAAGATGGAAATGCTGGCTATCCCGCTGCTGCGTGACGCCATGGAACACGCCGAAAAGGTGCGCGACTATGGCAGCCGCGACCTGTTCGGCAAGATCCTCACCAATGAGGAAGAACATGTCGATTACCTGGAGACACAGTTCGACCTGATCGAACGCATCGGCATCGAGCGCTACACGATGCTGCAATCGGAAGCGAACGGCTAGGCAGCTTTATCGGCTCAGGGGGCGGAAAGACGCTGCCTGGGCCATCGCCCACTCCTTCGCCAGCTTTGTGTCTTCCGGCGCGTCCAGCAATACATTCCTTTCAAGCAGATCATATGCCCGGTGGGCCGGCAGCGTGATGTCTTCCGTCACACGGTGCATGATGTGCCGCGGAGTCAGTTGTGACGGATGCTCGCATCCTGCGGCACCGACTACCTCCATCAGGGCCTTCACCGTGTTACGATGGAAATTGAAGACGCGCTCTGCCTTGTCTGCGACGAACAATCCGCGCTGGCGGCCCTTGTCCGTCGTCGCGATCCCTGTCGGGCACGTATTATTGTGGCAGTTGAGCGACTGGATACAGCCAAGCGAGAACATGAAGCCCCGCGCGGTGTTCACCCAGTCCGCCCCGAGCGCCATGGAAGACGCCAGCGCGAAAGCGCTTGTCTGCTTGCCTGAACAGGCCAGACGGACATCGTCTTTCAACCCGCTGCCAAACAGCGCGTCGCGCGTCAGCACCAGGCCCTGACGCAATGGCGTACCGACATGGTCCAGAAACTCTGCTGGTGCAGCACCCGTGCCGCCCTCGCCGCCATCGACGACCATGAAGTCTGTCCTGATACCCGTCTCAAGCATCGCCTTGCACAGCGCGAGAATTTCCCAGCGATTGCCCACGCAAAATTTGATACCGACAGGCTTGCCGCCTGACAGGTCCCGCAGCCGCGCAACGAAGGTCATCAATTCCAACGGCGTGGAGAATGCTGAATGTCCGGGTGGAGAGAAGCACGTCTCACCTATCGGTATGCCGCGCGTGGCGGCGATTTCCGCCGTCACCTTGGCACCGGGCAGAACACCGCCATGGCCAGGCTTTGCGCCTTGGCTTAACTTGATTTCGATCATCTTGATCTGGGGATCCTGCGCGACGTCCGCGAAACGCGCCGCATCAAATGTGCCATCCCGTGCCCGGCATCCGAAATAGCCCGAGCCGATCTCCCAGACGAGGTCAGCGCCGCCTGAGCGGTGATATGGTGACACGCCGCCCTCGCCCGTGTCGTGATAAAAGTTTCCCTTCTTCGCTCCTGTCGACAACGCTTCGATGGCGTGAGCACCAAGCGACCCAAAGCTCATCGCGGAGATGTTGAACACGCTGGCCGAATAGGGCTGCGCGGTTCCCGGTGCACCGACATTCACACGTGGGCAGTCGTCAACATTGTGCCTGGCCGCAATCGAATGCGCGAGCCATTCATATGGCGGCTTGTCGATGTCGAGCTGGCTGCCGAATGGTTCAACCGACGACACGTTCTTGGCACGCCGATAGACCAGCGCGCGCTGCTCATGATTGAACGGACGGCCCTCTGTATCGCTTTCGACAATGTACGATCGGAAGAAGGGACGCAGCTCTTCCGCAATCCACCTGATATGTGCGAGGATCGGAAAGTTGCGCCACAAAGCGTGGCGTCTCTGAATGAGGTCGTAGATTCCCAGCAGCGCCAACGGAAACGCTATTCCGCCTCCAATCACCATCCAGGTCAACAGGTGCTGGCCTGCCATCAGCGCAAGAACAAAACTGATCGCAGAAATAAGGATAAGCCCGAATGGCAATAGGCGCGTCATTGCGTTTTCCTGTGCTGAGGGAAATAGTTGATAAATTACAAACCCTAGCCCGCCTTGGGTATGCTTCAAAGGAAGATATGCGTCAGCGGCGCCCACCACCATCCCGTCTCGGAAAGGCCAAGAAAATGAAAACCCTTCTGCCACTTGCAGCGCTCGTCCTCCTCGCGCAACCCGCTGTCTCGCAAGGTGCGACGGGCACGGCCAGCCACGACTATCAGGAAGACATGTTCGTGACGCCCTACTGGACACGACAGCCTGTGATCGAGGCGATGGGCCGGGCCAATATGGAAGTCAGCCCGAACCGCGCGCGCTTTGACGTCACCTATCTCGAAATCGACAAAGACGCGAATGATGCCATGAAGCTCGCCGTTGAAAGGGGGCGTCTTGCCTACGACACGATCAAGGCCGTGGCAGGCGACAGCGCGATCGTCCAGACGTCCGTCAGTGTGGATCCGTATTATGAGCAATATCGCGACAAGGATGGCAATCGCATCGAAAACGACCGCGCCGACAAGGTGAAGGGATACGAAGCGCGCGTCAGCGTGTCAGTCGAGGTTGATGATGTCAGCCTGGCCGGCAAAGCACGCGCAGGTGCCCTGGCGCTAGGCCCGGAAAATGCGTCGCGGCTGAACACATTTCTGCAAGCGACAACAGAGATGAACCGCGCAGCATATGAAGAGGCCGTAAAAGACGCCGCCCTGCGGGCCAAGGCGAGCGCAGCCGCATCCAATGTCACGCTTGGCCGCTTGCTGGTCGTGCAGGAAGGGTCTGGCCCCTGCCTCGGACAATGGTCAAACACGCCCGGCCGCGTAAGTCGCAGCCCAATGCCTGCGCCAGCAAGGGAGCGGGCAGATTCTTCGAGGCAAGGCTTGCAGATGGTGACTGTCACGGCAGCCAGGATTGGCGGCAAGCAAGTTGAAATCACAGAGGCCGACATAAACCAGCTCAACTTGCCTTCGGACGAACCAAAGCAGACCATCTCCTCGAGCGTCTGCACCATCTACGCAGCCGACAGCAATTAATTCAATCAGTTTACTGACTTTTGCAAAAAAGTTACCTGCGCTTTAAAACAGCTTGCGGGGTTGCCGACCTGTGGAAATCACGATTTAAGCAGCTCGCGTATCAAGAGATTCGTATAGTCAGTTTGCGTAAGACAAAAACCGCCCGCTTCCGGGCCCATTGAGGAGACAATCCCATGGCAAAAGCAACCAAGCCAAAAACCAAAAAACCTGCCGCCGCCAAGAAGGCAGCTGCTACCAAGAAACCTGCCGCCGCCAAGAAGGCTGCACCTGCACCGAAAATCGCTGCGCCAGCCAAGGCGCCGACAGCGAAAGAAGTGCTGATGGAAAAATACATCGCCGACCTGAAAGAAAAAGTCGGTGAAGCCCGTCCTGACATGGCGCTGCTCGAAGCTGCCGTGAAAGCGTCCGGTCCAACCATCTACAAATCGGACTCGGCAACGATCGCTGCTTCCGACAAGGAAGAACTCGCTCGCGTCCGCAAGGGTTTCGTCGCCAAGAAGCTCGGCGTCACGGATGAGGCCAAGGCCGATGCCGCAATTGCCGCTGCCATCGCTTCGTATGGCAAGTCGGTTCGCGCCAAGCACCGCCCGGTGATGTACTACCTCATCGCCAAGGCCCTGAAGAAGGGCTCAGTCCTCAAGGGCTAGTCGTTCAATCCGCTTGCGGATCAAAAGAAAGCCGGGCTCAGCATCGCTGGCCCGGCTTTTTCATGTCTGGTGTCTGAAATCTGATCAGAAGCCCTGGAGGCGCGCATACCGGTCTCGATGCCAGCTCGCGCTGCCATAGAGCGCTTCCTGCACACGGGCTCGTTTCATGTACAGGCCCGGGTCGGCAACATCCGTCATGCCGATGCCCCCGTGCATCTGGACGCATTCATTCGAGACAAGGTGGACAAGTTCCCCGGCCTTTGCTTTGGCCAGGCTGGCCAGTTCGGCCACGTCGCCCTTGCCGGAATCTACGGCTGCGAGG
Source organism: Hyphomonas sp. (assembly GCA_040216775.1). GTDB lineage: Bacteria > Pseudomonadota > Alphaproteobacteria > Caulobacterales > Hyphomonadaceae > Hyphomonas. The sequence goes on along the minus strand of JAVJOM010000049.1, from coordinate 63,425 downwards.
GCTGCTGCGACGCAGGACCGTGTCATCTCCATCTCGGTGAACATTTTTGCCGCGCGATGCTGCATCGACTGGAATGAACCGATCAACTGACCGAATTGCTTGCGGCTCTGCAGGTATTCCAGCGTCATTTCGAATGCCGCAGCGGAAGACCCAAGCATTTCAGCTGCCATGCCGATGGCCGCACGGTCGAGTACAGGCTCAAGCACGTCCGCGCCTTCATCAACCGGGCCAAGCACGGCGCTTTCCTTCACCATGACATCGTCAAATGTCACGTGCGCAGCGCCATGTGAGTCGACCGTCTTCAGTTCCTGAACCGTGACGCCTTTTGTTTTGGCCGGCACCAGGAACAATGTGATGCCATGGCGGTCACCCGATTCACCAAAGGTGCGGGCGACAACGATGAACATGTCCGCATCATGGCCACCGGGCACGAAGCGCTTCATGCCGTTCAGCGTAAAGCCCTGGCCATTGCTCTCGGCCTCGGTTGCTACATTCAGGGGGGAGAAGTGCGCCGACTCATCCAACGCCAGCGCGAACGTCGTCTCGCCCGCAGCGATCTTTGGCAGCCATTCGGCCTGCATGGCCTTGCTGCCGCCGAGCTGGATGGCGGACGCGGCGATCAGGGCGGTCTGCAGCAGAGGCGTCGCGGCGAGTGTGCGCCCCTGCGCCTCGAGTATCTGGCCGAGGCCGACAAGGCCGAAATGTTCGCCGCCCGGTTCATCAGCAATGATGACGCCGAAGAAGCCGAGTTCGGCAAGTTTCTTGCGCATGTCCGCATCACGGCCATTGGCACCCTTGTCGCGCAGGGCGCGCAAATGGGTCACCGGCAGTTCATCGCGCACGAATGCGAGGGCCGTGTCGCGCAGCATTTCCTGGTCTTCAGTAAGTACGAAAGTCATGACTATTGATGGTCCTTCAGGCCGAGTACGCGCTTGGCGACGACGTTGAGGTTGATCTCGCTGGTGCCGCCTTCGATCGAATTGCCTTTTGACCGCAGCCAGCCGCGGGTGGCTTTCATCGCGTTCTCGTCAAAGCCCTCGCCTTCCCAGCCAAGGCCTTCGGAGCCGAGCGCTTCGATCAGCAGTTCGTGGCGATCCTGGTTCATCTTGGCTGCGCCATATTTCAGGATCGACGCTGTATGGCCAACCTGCTGGCCGGCTTTGGCCTGTTCGGTTTGGCGCTGGACAGTGAGATTGAATGCCTTGGCATACATCTTGTGGTCCGCGATGCGCCCGCGCAGATCGCCATCGGCGATGCGGCCCTCGCTGTCGGTGCCGACATGAATCTTGGCATATTCTTCCGGGCCAAGGATGCCTGAGCCGCCCGTGCCGCCGAAACCGCCAGCAGAAATCGACGAGCGCTCGAACTGAAGCAGCCGCTTGGCAATTTCCCAGCCGCCATTCACACGGCCGACCAATTGGTCTTTTGGCACTTTAACGTCGGTGAAGAAAGTTTCGCAGAAAGGCGAAGAACCGGAGATCAGCAGGATCGGGCGGGCTTCCACGCCGGGGCTCGCCATGTCGAACAGGATAAAGCTGATGCCTTCATGCTTGGTCGACGTGTCGGTTCGTACGAGGCAAAAGATCCAGTCGGCCTGATCAGCATAGGAGGTCCACACCTTCTGGCCATTGATCAGGTAATGGTCACCCTTGTCTTCGCACTTTGTCTGCAGGCCGGCGAGATCGGAGCCGGCACCGGGTTCTGAATAGCCCTGGCACCAGCGCGTCTTGCCTTTGACAATATCGGGCAGAAACCGCTTCTTCTGCTCCTCATTGCCAAACTCGAGCAGGGCCGGGCCGAACATCCACAGGCCGAACGAGAACAGTGCAGGGCGCGCACGGATGCGGCGCAACTCTTCCTGCAGAACGCGGTTCTGTTCCTTGGTCAGGCCACCACCGCCATAGGCAGCTGGCCATTCCGGTGCCGTCCAGCCCTTCTCGCCCATCCGTTCCAGCCAGACCTTCGATTCAGGGTTCGCAAAGGTGCCCCGCTTGCCACCCCAGACGATTTCCTCATCTGTCATGGGTGTACGCATGGATGGAGGACAATTCGCCTCCAACCAGTCACGCACTTCGGCGCGAAACGCGTCCAGATCTTCGGTGACGTCATAGGCCATGGTGGCGGCTCCTCAATTGTCAGGCTTAGTGTTTGGCTCGACCCTAAATCTCCATTGCAGGCTCGCCAAGCCTTACGCCGGGTAAAAGTCTCGGCGGCGGTTTCAGGCATGTCGATGCACCATGCCGGGTCTTCGCCCAGAAATGTGGCGCGTGGCAAAGACAATAGATGGCGCGGGCCATAGCGATGGATTGCAGCGGCCAGTAGAGAGGTGCCGTCAAGGCGACCAATACCGACCTTGCTGTCCGCCTGCCCGGCGCAACCAGGCCAGACACCAGACCGCCCACGGCCCGTGCACCATCGCAGACAGGATCGCTGCGCCCAATGTCAGCTGCATGGATACAAAACCAGCAAAGCCCATTTCTCCGAAGGAGGTGCGCGGCTGCCGCATCAGGACGAGCTACGTCTGCAGGAAGCCCTTCAGCCAACGCGACCTTTGCGCAAGCCACACGCCAGTCTGATGCGGCGGCGCTTCCAGCGTTGGCGGAAAGATCATGCCAACGCGCGCCCCCCGCCGGGCAAGGCGCGGTCCCAGATCGGCATCTTCGGTCACGTTCCAAGCATCCCAGTCGCCAGCCTGGACGAGACGGTCGCGATTGAAATGATTGCTGGTCCCACCCAGCGCAATCGGAAGACCGAGACGCGACAGCGCTGGCAGGATGCGGCCAAACTGGATCGCGTATTCCAGTGCCCATTGCGCCGACAGCCAACCACCGTCATCAGGCAAGCCCACGAGCGGCGCCTGAACGCAGGCCAAGTCCGCAGGCCCGCTGGAAAAGGCGGCGACAGACGCTTTTAGCTGCTGTGGATCGGGCCGGTCTTCCGCATCGTATACGACGACATACTCTCCGCGGGCCCGCGTCAGACCATAGTTGAACGCGCGGCTTTGTCCGCGGTGCGCCGGGCGGCAAGACGATCAGTTCCGTCCGCTCCGGCCATGCCTGATCAAGCAGCGCGTCACGCGTCGCGTCATCGCAGGTTTCGATAAGCAGTTTCAGGTCGATCCGGTCGACCGGATAATCCAGCGCGAGAATGGACCGGGACAATTGCGCCGCGCTGTCGCGCTTCATCCTTCAACGCAACGAGAATAGTGTAGACGGGAAATGCGCAGTCAGATGCGCGCCGCTTGGGCCGCGATCTGGCTGGCAGGCACCCGATGAACAGAAGCGCGATCCGAAAAGCCAGTATGGCGGCGAACAGGATGAGGCCGAACCACATCGCGATCCGCAGCACTCCCAGTGGGGCGATCAGTCCTGACAGACCCAACACAAGCAGGCTTCGCATGGCAATCGCGAGTTGTGACGGCAGCAAAACACTGCGGGCCGACTGCCCGGGGAAAGCCCGGCAAAAGCCGAAAGCCGCTTGATCGGCGACCGTCGCGTCCGGCTTCGGTAAGGACATCGCTCCCTGTCTGACTGGCGCAACCCGCTCGAATGAAAAGAACCCATCCGCACCCATAGAGATAGAAAAAGCCTGTGGATAAGCTCGGCTAGAAACTAGAAGTAGAAATCGTTTTGGTTTCGAAACAATCGCGATAAAAATCGCTCTGGTCGAACCCTGATGTAGAAAAAGCTTGAGCGTTTGCTAGGATGTTCTATATTTGTTCCATGACTGACTTGCATGTTGTCTGGTTTAAACGAGACCTCCGGGTCCATGATCACGCGCCACTTCTCGCAGCTGTGGCCAGCGGAGCTCCCGTGCTGCCAGTGTACGTTTTCGAACCCGGCTTCTGGGCACAGGTTGAACATTCCCGGCGGCAATTCGATTTCCTGATGGAAAGCCTCCAAAGCCTGGACGAAGCCCTCAAGGCGCGCGGGTCGGCACTTTGCCTGCAGGTCGGCAACGCCGCGGAAGTGTTTGCTGCGCTTCATAAGCGACATGGCATCGCGGCAATCCACGCCCATGAGGAAACTGGGTCACAATGGACCCATGATCGCGACCGCGCCGTACAGCGCTGGGCCCTCAAGGCAGGCGTCGCCTTGCGCGAGCAACCCCGGAATGGCGTCATCAGGCACCTCAAGGCCACTGACAGCTGGAAACGGTACTGGGAATCCTACATGGCCGCTCCGCGCCTGAAGGCGCCCGACACACTCCCACTTTCCGGTGTTCCAGCCGGCGAATGGCCTATCGCGGAAGACTTCAACCTTTCACAGGATCCTTGCCCAGGCCGCCAGCCCGGAGGCCGCGCCGAAGGGGTTGAACTTCTGCGCTCTTTCCTTGCTGCGCGCGGTCGACGCTACCGGACTGATATGTCGAGCCCCCAGACGGCTGCAGGCGCATGCTCGCGCCTCTCGCCGCATATCGTTTTCGGCACCGTTTCGATCCGTGAAGCCTATCAAGGCGCCTTGCGCGCTCGGGCCGACCTGGAACTTGATGGCGACTCCACGTTCGCCGCCTCGCTGGACATGTTTCTCTCTCGCTTGCAGTGGCATTGCCATGATATGCAGAAACTCGAGAACCAGACGTCGCTCGGTGGACGTAACCTGCTTGGCGAGCCTGACGTCCGGCGCGACATGGTCACGGACGGTGACCCGCGTCTTGAGGCGTGGATCAACGGCCGCACGGGCTTTCCTTTCCTGGACGCGTGCATGCGCTCGCTGAATCAGACGGGTTGGCTCAACCACCGCGCACGCGCCCTGGTCATGGCCTTTGCCTCACAACATCTCTGGATGGACTGGCGCCATCCGGCCGCGCGCCTCGCCGCCCTTTTCACGGATTTCGAAGCCGCAATTCATTATCCACAGGCGCAATTGCAGTCAGGTGCAGCCGGACCGGGCATCCCGCGCATCTATAATCCCGTGAAACAATCCCTCGACCATGATCGCGACGGCGCCTTCATCCGGCGCTGGGTGCCGGAACTTGCCGCGCTGCCAACGGCTCACATTCATGCACCATGGGATGCGCCCAAGGCAGAACTGGCCGGGACGGGGATTGTTCTGGGCCAGACTTATCCGATGCGTATCGTCGATCACATGGCGGCCGCGCGCGAAGCCCGCGACCGTATCTATTCGGCCAAGGCGAAGGCCGCGCCGTCCCATAATGCCATGTCGGAAACGACCGGTGTCCGTCGCTCACGTTCGCCGGCGAAGCGGAAAGCCGGCACCCCGAACCCGGCTCCGCGACAGCTAGCCTTTGACCTTCATATGCCTGACAGGGCGAGTTCCGGGCGTTCGCCCACCATTTGAGCCAGAATCAGGCCCAAATTTTTCAATATGAATCGGATGTAATGGGCCTTGTACCTGCCCGGTATGCTACCATATCGAAAAACAATGAGGCGCAAGTCCCGGTTTTTTATCGAATTTATCTTTTTTCGATAAATTATTATTGATTTTCGATAATTATGTTCCTATCTTGAGTGTGTCGACGGCGGAATGGTTCGCCAAAGACATTCAGACCAAGCAAGAAGGACTAGAAGAAAATGACCCCCCGCGCCCGTCTCAACGACATCGAAACCCCTGCCCCGGCCGCCTCGATGGCTCATGCCATCCTGACCGGCGCGGCAACCGCCCGGTCCAAGCCGGCCAATGATGTCAGCTTCGGGGGCCGACCTGCCTTGCTGGTCCGTCGTCGCCGCCGCCTCGCTCGCCGCGAAGCCCGCTGACACGTCTGCACCTGCCCGGCGCTGCGCCAACTCCCCTCGTGGCGCAGCGCCGGATTTCCTCCCCAAATATGAAAAAAAGGACCAAAGAGATGACACGCCCAATTATAGCCGCTGCCCTGATCGCCTCCCTCTTCGCCGCGCCAGCGCTCGCCGCCAGCGACGATTTCCAACTGGCAGTCACATTTGATCGCGCCGCTGTCGAAACACCTGAAGGTGCAAAGGCCGAATACGTGAAAATTCATGACGAAGTGGCTGAGCGCTGCACGGCAGAACACGCAAGCTTCCCGATGGGACGCGATTTCGCCGCCTCGATCTGCACAGCACGCACGATGCAAAAGGCGGTCAACGCTATCAACAGCCCCGAGCTCACCAAGGTTCATGCTGCCAGAACGGCTGGCTGAACACTGAAGGAGCCGCACTCTCCGGCGACGCTGCCTCTCCCCTGACCACGCCCGCCTGTGGCTCCCGACGCCATTCTGCTCATCTCCAAAGAGCAGGGTGGCGTCCACTTTTGCAGCGCGTGTTCAGACAGTACCGGCTTCCCGATAGTCCTTTGCCCGCAGCACATCAGCCAATCGGAAATGTACCGGAAGAAACGCGCCATCTTCATCGGATTCAAAGAGCGCGGCACAGGAAGTCGGGAATTTTTCCAGTAGACGTTCCGAACTCGTGAAGTCACTGCTGCCGCCATCCCGCAAGATATTCAGCGCAAAATCATGCAGGCCCGGATTGTGACCAATCACCATCAACGTCGACGCACCGTCATTTTGGCGCACAGCATCTGCAATGCCGCGCATGCCCGAAAGGTAGAGCGACTCCATCGGACGCACACGTTCACCTTCGACCACTTTGGCAACTTCCGAACACGTCTCGCGCGCCCGGCGGGCCGTTGAGACGAGAATCCGCGCCGGGCTCCAGCCCTGGCCCACGATCTCTTCAGCAATGCGACGAGCATCGACATGGCCCTGCTCGGTCAGCGCCCGGCCGAAATCGTCAATGCCCTCGGCCCAGGCCTCGGTCTTGGCATGACGCATCAGGATCAGACGTTTCATGGGTGCTTCTTGCTCGCTTTGCCGGGACCATTAGAAAAACTGATCGACACCTTGAGGTGTCGCGCATTGGTTATGCTGTTCTTAGGCACCATTTTCGCTCCAGAAATCAAGTGATAGGAGTTTGAATAATGAGCCTTCTGATTGGCGACGTAGCCCCCGACTTTGAAGCCGACACCACCGAGGGCATGATCAAGTTTCACGAGTGGGCCGGGAAGGACTGGGTTGTCTTCTTCTCCCACCCGGCTGATTTCACTCCCGTGTGCACGACCGAGCTCGGCTATACGGCCAAGCTGAAAGACGAATTCGCCAAGCGCGGTGCCAAGGCGCTGGTTGTTTCGGTCGACAGCGTCGAGGATCACAAACGCTGGATCAAGGATATCGAAGAAACCCAGAATGCCAGCGTGCAGTTCCCGATCATCGCCGATACAGAACGCAAGGTCGCAACCCTGTACAACATGATCCACCCGAACGCCGACGCAAAGGTCACGGTGCGGGCGGTCTATGTCATCGATCCGAACAAGAAAATCCGCGCCTCGATCGTCTATCCCCCAAGCGCAGGCCGCAACTTTGACGAAGTGCTGCGCCTGATCGACAGCCTGCAACTGACCGACAATCACAAGGTGGCAACGCCCGTGAACTGGCGCGATGGCGAGGACGTGATCATCGTGCCGTCGCTGACTGATCCGGATGAAATCAAGCGTCTGTTCCCCAAAGGCTACAAGGCAGTGAAGCCCTACCTCCGCTACACACCTCAACCCGGCAAATAGGCTTAGACTTACCCCTCGAGCGCGCCCGTCGGCTTGACGTGGTCGCCGCCCTCCCGGTTAGTGTGCGAAAGCCGGGAGGGTTAGATGGGCAAGTTGACACGGCGTGTCGTGCTTGGTGCCGGAGCGGCCGCGCTCGCAGGGGCCGCCTATGGCGTGCACACATTGCGCAAGCGGCCCGGGCCGGCTCCGCTTGGGTTTAAACTCACGCAGGAAGAGCGCGCGCGCGGCGTTGCGTTTCTGAAAGCCCACCCTGCCATCGACGCGCATGCCCATCCGGGCCAGACCTTTGTGCGTGGGGCGAGCGGCTTGCCGCCGCTACTGCAAGTCTATTCCGCCAAGGGCGGTTTCGAGCGGCGCACGGTGGGCGACATGGTCGACGGCGGACTCGCAGCGTCCAGCTTCGCGGCGGTGGCAGATTTCAACGTGCTCGACCTGTCCAAGGAAAAGGGCCTCATCGAACGACGTCCGTTTGAGCAAGGCGAGGCCTGGGAGAGTTACAAGATCCAGATTGCCAATCTGAAAAAGCTCGCCAGCAACGGCCTTGTCACGGCCATGTCCGCTCCCGGTGAGATTGATGCGGTCCGATCCACCGCAAAACCGGGCGCAATATGGACTGTCGAAGGGGCCGATTTCCTGACCGGGTCCACTGACCGACTACAGGAAGCCTATGATGACGGTGTTCGCTTGATCACGCTGATGCACTATCGTGCAAACGAGATCAGCGAGCCGATGACCGCCGCAGGACATGACAGCGCCTTATCGCCCGCCGGCGAAGCCATTGTACGCGAGATGAACCGCTTGGGCATGCTGATCGACCTTGCCCATATGCCGGAAAGTGCCACCCGCCGTGTGCTCGACATCACCGACAAGCCGGTGATGTTCTCGCACACGCACATCAACAGCGACGAGCTGCATCATCCCCGGTTTGTTTCGGCTGACATCGCCCGCCACGTCGCGGCAACCGGTGGCCTGATCGGTGCGTGGCCCAGCGGCATCGGTATCAGCGACCTTGCCGGTTATGCCGACCGCATATTTCAGCTGATCGATGCTGTTGGCATCAATCATGTCTGTATGGGCACTGATATGGACGGCAATTACAAACCGGTCCTCGATGATTACCGCCGCCTGCCCGACCTCGCCGGCCTGCTCCTGAAACGCGGTCTCGGCGATAAAGAGGCGGCGCAGTTCTTCGGGGGTAACCTGCTGCGCGTATGGCAGCAGAATCTGGCCTCTTGAGTCCTGCCGCAGGAACGGGCTAAGAGACTCGCCATGACAGACATACTTCCCGACCGCCTGAGCGTTAATCCGAAAAGCCCCTTCTACGACGAAGCCCTGCTGCTGCGCGGCATCGGCGTGCGCTTCAAGGGTGATGAGAAAACAAACGTCGAGGAGTATTGCATCTCCGAAGGCTGGATTCGCGTCTCCGCCGGCAAGGCCGTCGACCGCAAGGGCAATCCGTTGACAATGCTGCTCAAGGGGCCGGTTGAAGTCTGGATCAAGGACGATCAGGCCGAAGGCTGATCGCGCTAAAGCGCAACGTCCATCTTGCCATTCACAAGCCGTGTATAGTCGTCGACCAGTGCATGGCTAATCTCGGCAGGCTTATACGTGTGTGCACCGATTTCCGCGACAGGAGTGATCTCTGCAGCGCTGCCCGTAATGAAGCACTCGGAGAATGTCGCCAGTTCGTCCGGCATGATGGCGCGTTCGATGACTTCGATCTGGCGGGCCTTGGCCAACTTGATCGCGGTCTGGCGCGTCAGGCCGTTCAGAAAACAGTCCGGCGTCGGCGTGTGCAGGGCATTATCGCGCACGAAGAAGATGTTCGCGCCCGTCGCCTCAGCCACCTGCCCGCGATAGTCGAGCATCAGCGCGTCGGCATAGCCCGCCTTTTCCGCTGCATGCTTTGACAGCGTGCAAATCATGTAGAGACCGGCGGCCTTAGCATGACATGGCGCGGTATCCGGGGCCGGACGGCGCCATTCGGCATGTGTCATACGTATCCCCTTCATCTTGTCGGCAAAATAGTCGCCCCAGGACCAGACGGCCACGGCAAGATGGATGGTGTTATTCTGCGCCGACACACCCATCATCTCCGATCCGCGCCACGCGATAGCGCGGACATAGGCGCTCTCCAAGCCGGATTTGGCCAGCGCCTCACGCTTGGCTTCTTCCAGTTGTTCAACCGTGAACGGGATGTCGAACCCCATGATGCGCGCGGAATTGTGCAGGCGTTTGGAGTGATCGAGCGACCGGAAAATTTTCCCGCCATAGGCCCGCTCGCCCTCAAACACAGCCGACGCATAGTGCAATGCATGAGTCAGCACATGCACCTTGGTGTCACGCCAGGGTACGAATTCGCCATCCATCCAGATATACCCGTCACGGTCGTCATAGGGGATACTTGCCATGGATTTCAGCGCTCCTCGCTTGCACTTTTTATGTATTCGCGTTCATTTCAGACTATGGGCCCTGACGTCAACCTGAACCGACCGTTCGATCCTCGCCTTTTCCTTATGGATCAGGAGCTTGATCGCGGCGTCGGCCTGCTTCTGGCGGGCGGTCGTGAACTCATGTCTGCCGCAGAAACGGCTCGCAGGAAAGCGGGGCTGAGCAAGCCAGAGATGCAAATTCTCATAGCGATCCGATATGAACCGGGGCGAACCGTGAGTGAAATGCGCGACTCACTGGGCATGACGGTCCCGACTTTTGCCCGCCTTATCGGCGGACTCGATGCGCGCGGCCTGATCGAACGCGAGCGTGAAGAACGAGACGGTCGCCGCCGCACACTGATCCTGTCTGATTCAGGGGTCACACTGACTACCCCCATCGCCATCGTACTGCGTGAACGGCTGCGCCTCGCCTTCCGAGCCGCCGGGCCGGACGCGGTCGCCGGCATGCGGCTCGCACTCGAAGCCCTGTCCAAGTGAGGCGGTCATGAAAGATTCTGCCCACATTCTGGTTGTTGATGATGATAACCGTATCCGCGACCTGCTGAAGCGGTTTCTGACGCGTGAAGGCTATCGCGTTACGACAGCAAGCGATGCCGCTTCAGCACGCCGCATGTTCTCGAACATGGAGTTCGACCTGGCGATACTCGACGTGATGATGCCGGGCGAGGATGGTCTCTCCCTGCTGGCAGCCATGCGCGATGGTCGCCAGAAGGAAACGCCCGTCATGCTGCTGACCGCCCGCGATCAGGCGAGTGACCGCATTGCCGGCCTTAAAACCGGCGCCGACGACTACCTGCCAAAGCCCTTCGAGCCGGAAGAACTTGCCCTGCGCTGCGCGGCTATCCTGCGCCGCTCCCACAAGGATGCGCCTCCGGAAGAGGTTGAAATGTCGGGCCTCGTTTTCAATGCGGCGCGTGGCGAGTTGCGTGACGGCGACAAACGTATCCGCCTGACAGATGCAGAATTGCAATTACTCACCGTACTCGCGGCGAAAGCGGGCGAACCGGTTGACCGTGAAGACCTCGCTGCGCTGACATCCGCCGGAATGGAACGCTCCGTCGATGTTCAGGTGACCCGCCTGCGCCGCAAGATTGAGCCCAACCCGCGAGAACCGATCCATATCCAGACCGTGCGAGGCGTTGGCTATCGCCTGATGCCGGATTGAGACGCCGCATTCCCCGCCTGAGAGACATCATGCCGCGCGGGCTGTATGCGCGCAGCCTGCTCATGGTGGTGGCACCCGTGGTGCTGATCCTCGCCCTGATGACCTGGTATTATTATGACAGCCATCTGGCCGAGGTGAACCGCAAGCTGGCCCAGTCGATTGCCCGCGATGCCGCGTTGATCCAGTCCTATTGCGACGCAAGACCTGACACACCGATCACGCGCGAACGCCTTGAAGGTGATCTCGACATGACGTTCAGTTGTGACCATGTCGATCCGGATACCGGTCCGCCTGAACTGACGCGCTCGTTCGCCTATGGTGGAACACTGCGCGAGGAACTCGAAACGCGACTGGGCGTACCGGTTGATGTCAGCCTCGACCCCGAAACCATGCTCCATTTTCGCTTCCCATCCGGCAGCGACACCGTGGAAATACTGATCGAGCGCAAACGCGCGCTGACAGTCAATTCCCACTTTTTCATTGTCTGGGTCATCGCCTCCTCTTTGCTGATGCTGGGTCTTGCGGTCGCTTTTCTCAACCAGCAGGTCCGATCCATCCTGCGGCTCTCTGAGGCCGCGCGTGCGTTTGGACGCGGACGCGACGCGCCTGACTTCCGCCCCTCCGGAGCCAATGAAGTGCGCGATGCGGCACGGGCGCTGCTGGACATGAAAAGCCGCCTGACCGCTTTTGCCGACCAGCGCACGGCCATGCTTGCAGGCGTCAGTCATGATCTTCGCACGCCGCTCACGCGCCTCAAGCTCTCTTTGGCCATGATGGACCAGACGGACGAACTCGGCGCTGCCCAGTCAGATCTCGATGACATGGCCATGATGCTGGATGAATATCTCACCTTCGCCCGCGGCGAGGAAGGCGACGAGGCGGTGACGCTGGACCTGGCCAGCCTTGTCCGCGAAGCTGCCTCCGCATTCGGAGAGCATGTGCCCGTTGTTGGACCGAACGCGATCACCGTGACGGGACGGCCACTCGCCCTGAAACGGGCGGTCAACAATCTGATTTCAAACGCCGTCAAATATGCAACCGATGTCAGGGTTACCCTGATTGACGGCCCGCACGCCGCAGAAGTCCACGTCGACGACAATGGTCCCGGGATCCCGGCAGAGCGCCGTGAAGAAGCATTCCGGCCATTTTCGCGACTGGACGAAGCGCGTACACAGAACGCTTCAGGAACCGGACTGGGACTGACGCTTGCGCGCGACACGGCAAGAGCGCATGGAGGGGACCTGCGCCTGTCGGACAGTGTTCTCGGGGGATTGCGCGCCAGTTTGCGCATACCCCATTAACCGAAAAGTTCGCCAAGCGGCACATAATCCCCTGCCCCCTCATCTGGAGACTCCATGTCGACCTCAGCTGCCAAACTGATCATCCGCAACGCCACACCTGCCGATGTGGGCGCGATGATCACGTTGTCGGAACGCATTTACGGCCCCGGCATGGGCTATACTCGTGACAATCTTCTGGGTCATATCAACCGCTTCCCTGAAGGCCAGTTTGTGGCTGAGTATGAGGGAAGAATTATCGGCCACTGCGCAACATTCATCATCAATTCCGAGATCGCATTTGCGCCGCACACCTGGAATGAGATAACCGGAGTCGGGTTTGCGGCCCGGCACGATCCGGAAGGTGACGTTCTTTACGGCATGGACGTGGGTGTCGACCCGGAATTCCGCCGCCTGCGGATCGGACAGCGCTTCTACCGGGCGCGCCAGGAGCTTTGCCAGTATCTTGAACTGAAGGGCATCGTCTTCGGCGGTCGCATGCCTGGCTATGCACGGCGCGCCAAGGAGTATCCGAACCCGGCCGATTATGTGGCGGCCGTGGTCGGATCGAAGCTGAAAGACCAGGTCATCACCTTCCAGCTGCGTCAGGGATTTGAACCTATTGGCGTCCTCAAAAACTATCTTGAGGGCGACACCGCCTCGATGAATCACGCCACGCACATGTTCTGGAAAAACCCGCTGGCTCAAGAAGAGATCAAGGCCAAGCCAAGTCTCGGCGGCACAAACCTGCCGGAAAGCGTTCGCATCACGACGGTCCAGTTCCAGATGCGCAAGATCCAGGCGATCAGCGAGTTCGAAACACAGGTCGAATATTTTGTCGATATTGCCTCTGACTACCGGTCAGATTTCGTCGTCTTCCCGGAACTCTTCACGTTGCAATTGCTGTCGCTTGAAAAAACGCCTCTGGCACCGATCGACGCGATCGAGAAGATTTCCGAGTACACGCCGCGTTACATTGAATTCATGGAGAAACTCGCGGTCTCCTACAATATCAACATCATCGGCGGGTCGCACCCGAGCAAGATGCCGAATGGCGACATTCTCAACATCTCGTACGTATTCCTGCGCGACGGATCGGTTCACACACAGCAGAAACTCCACCCGACGCCCTCAGAACGGCGCTGGTGGAACATCCAGGGTGGCAAGGGCAATACCGTCATCCAGACCGATTGCGGCCCGATAGGCGTGATGATCTGCTATGACAGCGAATTTCCGGAACAGGCGCGCCACCTTGTCGACCAGGGCGCGCTTATTCTCTTCGTGCCTTTCTGTACCGACGAGCGCCGAGGATACCTGCGTGTGCGTTATTGCTGCCAGGCGCGCGCGGTCGAAAACCAGTGCTATGTTGTCATGTCCGGTGTCGTGGGCAACCTGCCCAATGTCGAGAACATGGACATTCACTACGCTGAAAGCTGTATCCTGACACCGTCAGACTTCCCCTTCTCTCGCGATGGTATCGCCGCCGACACGCCAGCAAACACGGAAACGGTTGCCTTGGCTGACCTATCCCTTTCTGACCTCTTGACCGCCCGCCAGTCAGGCGCGGTGCAGAATCTCAAGGATCGGCGGTTCGACCTTTATCAGGTCGTCTGGAACAAAGGCAGCTAACGCAACGGCAGCTCGGGAAAGACGCGCTTTCACCCTGTCATTTTACCATCCTTACATACATTCGGACTAGTTCTTGGGGTGGCTGACCCTTGGACTGTCTGAATGACCGAAACTGCAACAACGCCTGAGCATGTCTGGCGCTCCCTCGATAAGTTGCAGGCTGGATTCACGGTCTTCAGCCCGGATTCAAGCCTGTTGTTTGCGAATGTGTCAGCCCGGGCGCTTTGGCCGATCCTTTATTCAAGCATGGATGACGGCGTCTCGCTGTTCGATGCCGTCGGTCGGCAGATACGCAGCCTCTTCCCGAAACTCAACGAAGCCACTTTCCAGGTCCGCCAGTCGCTTGTGATGGATGCCGTCCGCAAGTGCTCCGATCTCGACATGGTTACGGCGAGCGGCCGGCATGTCGTTACGAATTATTCCCGTCTGGACGATGGCCATGTGATCGGCGTCGCCCATGATATTACCGACTTGATGAAGCGGGAAGTATCGCTGAAGGAAGCACGCCGGGATGCCGTGACGGCGAGCGCAGCGAAATCGGAATTCCTGGCGACGATGAGCCACGAGATACGCACGCCGCTGAATGGGGTCATCGGTATGTCGGAAGCCTTGCGGCACAAAAAGCTGGGCCCCGCGGAAAAGGAAATGGTCGAAACCATCATCGACAGTTCTCACACGATGCTGTTGCTGCTTAACGATATCCTCGACATGTCCAAGATCGAAGCGGGACACCTCGACATCAATCCGGTCGTCGAAAACGTCCGCGAGCGAATCTCGTGGCTGAAGCGTACCTACACGCCGATTGCGCGCAAGAAGGGCCTCACGCTTGACGTGGTCTTCGATCCGAAGCTTCCCGAGTATCTCGCTTTCGATACAGTCCGCGTACGCCAATGCATCGATAATCTCGTCTTCAACGCGCTCAAATTCACATCAAAAGGCGGCGTAACCATCGCCGTCATGGCCAGCGAAATGTCGCGCGACGGACGCATTACCCTCACCACGCATGTCTGCGATACGGGCATCGGCATTGCCCCGGAACAGCGCGAGCGCGTGTTCCACAATTTCGAGCAGGCCGACGAATCCACCAGCCAGCGATTTGGCGGATCGGGATTGGGGCTTACAATTTCCCGCAAACTCGCCCGCCTGATGGGCGGAGACATCACATGCACCAGCCAGCCGGGCGAAGGGTCTGTCTTCTCGTTCTCCTTCGAGACGCGCCTCGCCGACGCGCCGAAAGACGGCACTGCTTCGCCAAAGATTGCGCCCCTGCGCGAAACATTCGCCCTCAAGGGAATTCGGGCGCTTGTTGTTGATGACAATGAGATCAACCTGAGGGTTGCGCGTGCCGCGCTCGAACCGCTTGGTGTCGATGTGGTGGATGCATCCAGCGGGCAACAGGCCCTCGACATTCTGGCAAAGGAACCGATCGACATTGTACTCCTCGATTCCCACATGCCCGTCATGGATGGTCCGGCGACGCTTCAATGTATCCGTCAAAGCCGCGCGCCATGGTCGATCGTACCTGTAATCGCCGTTACCGCAGATGCAATGTCGGGTGATCGTGCAAAGTATATCGCGATGGGGATGGACGATTACATCGCCAAGCCGATTCTCGAGCGTGAACTCCTGGGCGCCCTGTCGCGTATCAAAAGCAAGCTGCGCACGCGCTCAAGCCGACGCTCTCCGGCTTTCGGCGACATCATCTTCGATACGTCCGTCGCATCGAATCTTCAAAAGCTGTTGTTGACCTCCAACTGAACCTGCCTCGTCCGACGGCGATCAGCCAAGCTTGGCTGAAAGCAAGTCCATGAATTTCGCGAGTTCCACATCCTTGTCCGACACGCCATTCACATCGTGCGTCGTCAGGGTCACGTCCACCTTGTTGTAGACATTGAACCATTCGGGATGGTGATCCATCGCTTCAGCCTTGAGGGCCACCGATGACATAAAACCCCAGGCTGTCTTGAAATCGGAAAACTTGAACGTCTTCTGAATCACGTCGCGGTCACCCGCGCCCGCTAACCAGCCTTCGAGTTGTCCGAGCGCAGCGTTTGCACCAATCTTGTCTGTCATGTGCCTAATCCTCTCCGTCGAGCCCGAGTACGAAATACACCCAGCGGCCATCTTCCGCGATCGCTGTCCGCATGCCGGGATACCCCTTCCCGGCCCGAATAAGGGCAATGCCATCTTCCCCGATGAGTTCTTTCAGCCGCTTGCGGTCCTGAAATGACATCTTCTCGGGAATGAGGTCTGTCGCATCACGGGCCGCAAGGTCAGGCCATACAAACCAGCGCTCACCGTCCACCTCCCGCACACCCACCGGTTCGTCAAGCAGCTGGCGAAGCTTCAGATTGGGATCAAGCCCCGTCCGACGAAGCAGGTCCCAGAAATCCTTGTGCGGCTGGCCGCTGAAATTGGAAATGAACCCGTCGCTCGCCGCCGCCGTACGCGACAAGCCACCCAATGAGCCAGCCCGGGCGTATCTCAACAGGGTTTCCCGCGTGTCACTGACATCCTCGGTCATCTCGACAGGCTCGGGGGCCACCGGCGCTTGCGTCAGGCTCTCCTCAGGAATAGCCGGCAGCGGCTCATCGCCGCCGCGGCTGCATGCGGCGAGGCCCAGGGCCGCGACCGCGAGAAGGGCGCTACGCCAGCGCATAACCGGTCACGGCTTGAAGGTCGCTTAACAGCTGGTCCTCGCCGAGCACCTTGATCGTTGTCATGCCCATCTGGCGAGCAGGTTTCAGATTGATTCCCAGATCATCAAGATAGACACACTCTTCCGGTGCAACATCCAGTGCCTCACACATAAGTGCATAGATGCGCGGATCCGGTTTGCGGATGCCGAGCTTGGAGCTCTCAATCACATGGTCGAACCGGGCGAACACCTTTTCGAGGTCCGCCGCTTTCTCACTGTCATTCGTCATCGAGGCGCCCTTGCCGATGGGGGCATTATTGGTGATGCAGCCCACCTTGCCCTTCGCCTTGCAGGCATCCAGCGCCGCGACGACGCGCGGGCGCAATGAACCGGACAGCAGAGACAACACGTCGCGGCCTGGCACTTCATGCCCCAAAGCCTCTGATTCAGAGCGGAACAGAGCATCGAAACCCACCGCATCGACTTCGCTGCGCTCAAGTAGCGCCCAGGCGTTTTCCAGCGGATTCACTGCATTTACAGAGCGTATAAAGTCCTTTGGCAGGCCTTTCTCTTCCTCGTACCGGGTGAAGGCGTCGAAGGGAGATGAGGTAAAAACACCCCCGAAATCCCAGATTACTGCTTTGAATGTTTTTTCCATGCGGCAGCTTTAGCCTTCCTCAAATCGAGTTTCAAACCTTGAACATTGCTTGGCCGTATCTAGGGTGCCCGTCAATCACATGGAAAACGCGAAGGAATTGCGATTATGGGCGTGCTTGACGGTAAAACAGTACTCATCACAGGCGGCGGCAACGGCATCGGTCGCGAAACGGCTCTGCTGGCGGCGCGCGAAGGCGCAAAGGTCTTGGTCAATGACCTGGGTGGCAGCCTGACCGGCGGAGACGAGGGCGACGCGGGCCCGGCCGAGAAGGTCGCGGCAGAAATCCGTGCTGCTGGCGGCGAGGCCGCATCAAACTCCGAAAGCGTCACCGACATGCGCGCGGTCCAAGGCATGGTCGAACAGGCAAAAGACATGTTCGGCTCGCTCGACGCCATCATCAACCCGGCCGGCATCCTGCGTGACGGCATGTTCCACAAGATGAGCGAAGAAGACTGGGACAGCGTCATCGACGTGCACCTGCGCGGCAGTTTCAATGTCACGCGCGCAGCCATTGAACTGTTCCGCGAAAAGGAAAACGGCGCCTTCGTGCTGTTCACGTCCACATCGGGCATCATCGGCAATATCGGCCAGGCCAATTATGCCGCCGCCAAGATGGGCATCGCTGGCCTGTCGCGCATTATCGCCATGGAAGGCGAACGCAAGAATGTCCGCTCCAATGTGATTGCGCCATTCGCGTGGACCCGCATGATCGCATCGATCCCGGTCAAGGATGAAGCTGGCGCAGAGCGCGTCGAGCGGATCAAGAATTCCATGCGCGCTGATCAGGTCGCACAACTGGCTGTCGCGCTCTGCGCCGATAAGGCCAAGCATGTCAGCGGCCAGATTTTCATTGTGCGGGGCAATGAGGTAATCCTGTGTGACCAGCCACGGCCGGTCAAATCAGTTGCCCGCATGGAAGGCTGGACTCCGGACAGCCTGATCGACAATGCCTTCCCAGCCATGAAGGGCAGCTTCACTGATCTCGGGGCGTCTGCCAGCGTCTTCCCTTACGACCCGGTCTAGGCACCAACGCGTCGGCCCGCCCTATTGGGGCGGGTCGTCCGCCAACGGCTCAGGCTCAACACCGAGATCATTGCGCGGGCGCAGGTCCACTGGTCCCGTCGTCTCACCGGGCGCCTGCACCTCGGGCTCGGGCGACAAATCAGGCTCGCCAAACGGCTCAGGTTCTTCGGTCACATCAGGCGCAGGCTGTGAGAAGGACTCGTCTGCCGCGTCCAGTACATCATTTAACGGATCATTGGTGCCGACCTCAGACACAGGGCCGGTCACATCAGGCAGCGGCTCTGGCTCAGGCGGCAAGTCCGGCATGACCTCCAGTGGTGGCGGCGTCGGTGCACCCTTCACCGGTGGCAACGGCACTGGGCGTGCCTCACCAAACACACATGCATCCAGCCCTTGATTGCGCACAACCCGCATGCGGGCCTGTAGCGTGCCTGCACGCTTCGAAACATAAGGCCCCGGCGGATCAACACGCCACTTGTTCGGGCTGGGCAACACAGCGGCCAGCAGCGCGGCCTCACGCTCGGTCAGTTTCGCAGCGGATTTGCCGAAGCGCGCCTGCGCCGCTGCCTCCGCACCAAAAATGCCATCGCCCCATTCGGCGACGTTGAGATAAACCTCCATAACGCGCCGCTTGCCCCAGGCGTGGTCAATGAATGTCGCCATCCACATATCGCCTGCCTTGCGGGGTGCGCCGCCGCCATTCCAGAAGAATATGTTCTTGGCCGTCTGCTGCGTAATCGTGGACGCTCCCCTCGCCTTCTTTCCGCGCTGGTATTCGTCAATCGCCTTCTCGATGGCTTCAGGGTCGATGCCATGATGCTCACAGAAGCGCGTGTCCTCCGCCGCGATCACGGCACTGACGAGGTAAGGCGAAATATCTTCGAGCGGCGTCATGTCCCGGCGGATCATCTCGCCGCCTGCAGCCCGCTGCACCATCAGGATGGTTCCCGGAACCGGCAGGAAGATCAGGGCTACCGCATACAGGTGCAACGCCACGAATAAGCCAGCGGCCAGTTTCACAAGCCGCCCAACCCATAAGCGCAACGGTCCCTTGCCGACCGATCGATCCGTCATGCTGCTTCGTCCCATTCCGCCAAAACGCCCGGATCGTCCTCGCGATCCCTGCGTGCAGACTTCTCTGTCTGAAATCGGTCAGGATCAAGGCGGCTGAGCGCCCAGATGGCTGCCCCGCGCACCTCCGGCGCCGCGTCATCCAGCAGATTCAACAACGATGTGACAAGTCGTGTGTCGGCCGAATTTCCGATCGCAACACAGACATTGCGAACAAACCGGTTGCGGCCACTCCGCTTGACCGGCGATCCCGAAAACACGTCCCGGAACGCCGCATCATCCAGCGCCGCCAGTTCATCCAGTCCCGGGGCCTTGAGTTCCGCCCTTGCATGCAGCGCCGCTTCGGATGCCGCCGCCGCAAACTTGTTCCATGGACAAACCGCCAGACAGTCGTCACAACCATAAATACGGTTGCCCATCGCACTGCGGAATTCACGCGGGATAGGCCCGGCATGCTCAATGGTGAGATATGAAATGCATCGCCGCGCATCGAGTTGGTAGGGCGCAGGAAAAGCCGCTGTCGGGCAAATATCAAGGCAGGCGCGGCACGAACCGCAATGGTCGGCCTCCGGTGCATCCGGCACCAGTTCGGCCTCAGTCAGCATTACGCCCAGAAAGAACCAGGATCCCAACTCCCGGCTGACCAGGTTCGTATGCTTGCCCTGCCATCCCATGCCGGCCTTCGCGGCCAGTGGCTTTTCCATCAGCGGCGCAGTGTCGACGAAGACTTTCACCTCCGCCCCGGCCTCCGCCACGAAAGCGCGCGCAAGCTGCTTCAGGCGCCTCTTCAGCAAGTCGTGATAGTCCTTGCCCCGCGCATACACCGAAATATTTCCAAGGCTTTGCTTGGCCAGCATCTCCATCGGATCAATGCCCGGCCCATAGTTCAGGGCGACTACGACAGCCGATTTTGCGCCGGCCCACATGGCTGTCGGTGCCTTGCGCCGCTCAAGCGTCGTTTCCATCCACTCCATCTGGCCATGCCGGCCTTCGGTGACGAAAACTTCCAGCCGCTCGGCCGCCGCCCACCCCTCATCCGCACGCGTAATGCGCACGCTGTCGAAGCCGATGGCGCGTGCAGTTTGTTTCAGGAAGGTTTCTGGCGAACCGGCCAAGGGATCAGAAGTCGAGATTGGCATAATGGGCAACGGGCCGGGTCCCATCAATGCGGTCGCCCAGCAATGGACGGAAACTCGGTCGGGACTTTATCCGCCCATACCAGGTCTTCAGGTCCGGAACGGCATCCCATTCGACATCACCAAAATAATCATAGGCCGAAAGGTGGGCCGCCGCTGACAGGTCTGCAATCGACAGTGTGCGCCCCGCCAGGTTGCCATTCAGCTCGACCATGCCATTCAGGAATGTCAGGCGCCCCCGCAAGGCGTGCGCGCCCCTGCGCAGTTTTTCCGAATCCGGCTGGCGGTCGCGGCGAACCCATTGCATCACGCGCTCCGTCAACAATTTGTCCGTCACCTCTTCACACCCCGCCTCCACCCAGGCCCACAGCCGCCGCGCCTCCGCACGCTCGTTTCGGTCTTGCGGCCATAGCGTTGGCGTGGGCTGCAATTCTTCCATCTGCTCGCAGATCGCCCTTGTGCCACACGCGAACAGCTTCCCGGACGGGCCGGTTTCCACCAGCGCCGGCGCGACGGCGCCATGCGCCAGGGCGGCAACATCCGGATGGGGTGCCCAAGGCGTCGAGGCCAGCGATTCGAAGGGCTCCCCCTTCTCTCCAAGAACGAGACGCACCAGCCGTCCGGCTGGATCGAGGGGCCAATGATAGAGCCGTTTCATGATGGCGTTCACTCATAGCAGGCTTATCGCGCCTGTTAAGCAAAGCCTTTTTGGCTGCCGTCACCTGCGCTCCGGCCCTGTGTATAACTCGCCAGCCCTTACCGTCCCATGAATTGTCGAACCGCATCGGTTGAAAGCGTGAATTTGGCGAATGACCAGTCCTTGCCCTTGGTCAACGTGCCAAGGGTCACGACCAGATGACGGCGCGCCTCGGTGCGTTCATCGAGCCAGGCATCAACGCCGCCGCTGCCAATCGCTTCCTGCGCCGCGCTCGCCTGCAGGCGCACCAGCTCGCTGACAAGGCGGCGCCCGGCCACACGATCCCAATAGCCTGCCTTGGCAAGGCCTTCGCGTGCCGACGCCCGCAGGCGGTCAAGACGTAGGGCATCGCCGATGGCATAGAATGCCGCTCCGGCCTTCGCCACATCAACAGATGCTGCCTTGGCAAGGTCGATGACAACCAAGCCTTGAGAGAAGTGGCTCATCGCAGCGGTCCAGCGTGCCAACGCGTCAGGCGCGCCGCGCTTCACGAAGCCACGGGCCGCACGCTCGATACGGGCTGCGGGGAACGGCGAGTGCACTGCCGAGAGCGCCGCCTTGAATTCGTTCAGGGGCGCATGGGTCTGCGAAACCGCCTCGCCAACCGGCACACCCGGCATGAACCGCACATACCATGCCGCCGCTTCGCTCATCGCCTGCATGGCCTGAATACGCATGTCCGTTTGCAGGTCTGCGCCAACCTTGGTGTCGAGCGCATCGACTTCCCTGCAGAAGGATTCAAATTCCAGCACAGCGCGGGACGCTTCAAGACCGCGCACGATGGCCGCGTTTTCATTGTCCGTCATTTCCCGCAAACGCAACAGCGGCACCGGCCCGGCCATATCCAGCGTTCGGTTGGCGATCACGGTAGCGATGATTTCCCGCTTCAGGCGGTGATTGAGGATCGCATCCTCATACCTATCGATCGGGCTGGTGAAATAGGATTTCAGGACCGTTTCGAAATATGGGTCATCGGGAATATCCGAAGCGACCACATCATCAATCAGAACAATCTTGGTCCAGGCCAGCAGCACGGCCAACTCCGGCCGGGTCAGCCATTGTCCGGCTTCCTGGCGCACACGCATCTGCGACGAGCTGGGCAGGCCTTCAAGTGCCCGGTTCAATACGCCGCGTTCTTCAAGATAGACCATCAGACGCTCAAGCGCGTCATGATCACCGGCGGCACCAGATTCGGCGAGCGTCAGCGCGCCTGTCTGATCGTAATTGTGGCGCAGAACATGCGCCGCAACGTCATTAGTCATTTCCGCGAGAAGCGCATTGCGGTCCTTCGCTTTGAGCGATTTCAGGCGAATGGCTTCCGCCGCCAGGATCTTGATGTTCACCTCGTGGTCGGAACTGTCGACGCCAGCCGAGTTGTCGATCGCATCCGTATTGATGCGTCCGCCGCTCTGGGCGAATTCGATCCGCCCCGCCTGCGTCATACCAAGGTTCGCCCCCTCCCCGATGACTTTCGCCTTCACCTCTCGTCCATTCACACGGAACGCGTCACTGGACCGGTCGCCGGCCTCCGCATGGGTTTCCGTGCTCGCCTTCACATACGTGCCGATACCGCCGAACCAGAGCAGGTCGGTTTCCGCTTTCAGCAGCGCGTGGATCAACTCGTCTGGCGTGACGGCGTCTTTCGACAGCCCGGTCAGTGTCTTGGCTTCATCGCTGAGCGTGATCGACTTGGCCGACCGCTCGAAAATGCCGCCACCCTTGGACATCAGCTTGGTGTCATATTCCGCCCATGACGAGCCTTGCAGGTCGAACAGGCGCTGGCGTTCAGCGAGATTCTTCTTTGAGTCGCCGGGATTGGGATCAAGAAAGACATGCAAATGGTTGAAGGCCGCCAACAGCCGGGTTTCAGATGATAACAGCATGCCATTCCCGAACACGTCACCGCTCATGTCGCCGACGCCGATCACGGTAAACGGTTCGGTCTGGATATCCTTGCCCAGTTCGCGGAAGTGGCGCTTGACCGCCTCCCAGGCGCCGCGCGCCGTAATGCCCATTTTCTTGTGGTCATACCCCACCGATCCGCCGGACGCGAAAGCATCACCCAGCCAGAATCCGTGCGCGTCGCTGATGGCGTTGGCGGTGTCTGAGAATGTCGCCGTGCCCTTGTCGGCGGCAACGACGAGATACGGGTCTTCGCCGTCCCATATCACGGTCCTGCCCGGGTGGACGACCGTTGCACCATCAAGGTTGTCGGTCACACCCAGAAGTGCCGTGATGAACTGCTTGTAGGCTTCGCGTCCGCTTTCAAACCAGGCGTTGCGATTCGAGCGGTCGTCCAGTTGCTTCGGGAAGAATCCGCCTTTCGATCCAACCGGAACGATCACCGCGTTCTTCACCTGTTGAGCCTTCACCAGCCCGAGCACTTCGGTACGATAGTCCGACGGACGGTCAGACCATCGCAGCCCTCCGCGGGCAACCGGGCCAAAGCGCAGGTGAACACCGTCGACCTGCGGGCTCGACATGAAAATTTCCCGATAGGGTTTCGGTTCCGGCAGGTCCTCCAGCTCGCGGCTCGCCACCTTGATACTGATGAATGGCCGGGGGCGACCATAGTCATCGACCTGATAGAAGTTCGTCCGTTGCACTGCACCGATCAGGTCTGTCAGGCGGCGAAGTATCTGATCATCGGCCAGCGCCGAGACATCACGCAAGGCCGTCTCAATCGACGCGCGGATGGCGTCTGCCGCCTTGCGGCGCGCGTCCAACGTATCGTGAGCGGCCGGGTCGAACCGGGCCGCAAAGAGATCAAGCAGGAGACGGGCAATCTTCGGATAATTGGCCAGCGCGCCTTCCTGCACTTCCTGCGGCTGCTCAAGACCGGACTGTCGCCGATACGCTGAGAGCGCCCGCAACAGGGCCGCCTCACGCCAGCTAGCGCCAGCCGTCAGCACCAGTCGGTTGAACCCATCATTTTCAGTCAGGCCGCTCCATACAGCGACAAAGGCGTCCTCGAACCCGTGTGCCAGCGCGTCGAGGTCAACGGGCGAGCCGTCGACCGAGCGCATGGACAGCGAATGCACCCAGTAAATTTCCGGCGCATCTGCCGCCGGCTTGTCGGTTGGACGGGTCGGATAGCCTGTCTCGAAATTCACGAACAGGCCCATATGCTCGAACACCGGCACACAACGCGACAGCGGAATGCTGCCTTCACGGGCATAAATCTTCACACGGATCTTGTCGGCATCATCGCCATCGGCACGAAAGGCGCGAGCCAGGATCGGCGTGTCAGCGTGCAGCCGCGCCATAGCGGTCACATCGCGCAGGGCTTCCTCCGGCGGGAACGCCTCGCGATACGCGGCATTGAATGCGCCGATAAAGGCGCGTGCGCCTTCGCGGTCAGTGTCGGGCAAATCGCTTTCCATCAGCGCCTGTCGGAAGCCCTGATCCCATGTCCGCGCGAGTTCCGCGATTTCCCTTTCAAGTGTCGCCTCGTCCGGCTGGGGGTGATTACGGTCCAGCGATATCTCGAAATGCACACGCGCCATCGGGCCTGTATCAAAATAAGGCTGGAACTTCACCAGCGCGCCGGCAAACGCACGCGTCAGCACATCAGTGATCCGCAGGCGCAACGACGTATCATAGGCTTCGCGCGGCACGAACACGATGGCCGTCACGAAACGATCGAACTGGTCCCGGCGCAGGAAAAGGCGCGTACGCGGGCGACCGACCAAATGCAGGGCGCCAATGATCATCGGGGTCAGCGCGCGCGAATGTGTCTGGAACAATTCGTCCCGCGGCCAGGTCTCCAGCAGGTTGGCAACGGTTTTCTCCGTGTGCCCGCCAGGTGTCGCCCCGGATGCTTCGATCACTTTCTTCACCCGGCGGCGAACAAACGGAATGGACCGCGCTGTTTCGTCATAGGCTTCAGCGGTGAACAGGCCGAGGAAGCGCACCTCGCCATGCACCTTTCCGTCGGCGCCATATTTCTTGATGCCGATATAGTCGCATTTGACCCGCCTGTGCACACGGCTGACCAGGGTCGACTTGGCCACAAACATCGGGAACGGTTCGGCCAGAAGGTCGCTGATTTCGGGCGTCAGCATCAATGGCTCGCTGTCACGCGACAAGACGTTGAGCTGCTCGTCGCGCAGGATACCCAGGTTCGATCCCTCGATCATGATTGGCTCTTCGGGCAACACCCTGCCATTCGCGTCAGTCTCGAAATGGTATTCCCGGCAGCCGAGGAACACGAAATGCTCTTCCAGCAACCATTCCAGGAAAGCGATCGTCTCGCGCGTGTCATCATAGGCAAGGGTCTTGAGCTGACCAATACCCTCGATCTCGGCCTTCATCCTTTCCTTCATCGGCTCGAAATCAGTGACGACTTCCTGAACGGACCCGAGGGTCTTGCGCACTTCCTGCGCCAGTTTTTTCCCTTCAACAGCCGTCATCAGCGGCAGGTGGATCTGGATGACCGAAACACACTGCCCGTCTTCCAGATTCACAATCGGGTGAAACAGGGTTTTGACCTCGTGCCCCGCAACGGCGCATTCACCCAGCAGTGAATCGACAAGGAACGGCATGTCGGGTCCGGCCGCTTCTAGGATAGCGCGTTGCAATGGGCCGTTTTCACCGGCAGGCTCGACCACGACACGAGCGTCCTGCTTGCCCGGCGCCACACCGCTGGCCCACGCCCACATGTCGGTTGCCAGGCGGCGGATATCGCCTTCCGTCAGGCCGGTCAGGTCTTCATTACTGGATTCCTGTCTGACCTGCGCCAGTACTTGCTGGAGCGGGTCAGTCTTGGATACGGTCAGGGACATCGGAAAGTGCTCGCGCGACAGTGGAACAGAATCCATGAAGCCTAGCCTGAGCCGCGAGTCCCTTCAATGGTTTGTTACAAATGAAACTTTCCGGTCACGACTGTCATGGCCCGGTCCAAATTAAAGCGGACCCGCCGAACGGGGACGTGTTCGACGGGCCCTACAGGCGTTCCGCAGGCTGGGTGGGGGGACGCACGCGGAGGCCTGATCTCTTAATTTTGGTTCCCGCTCTCAATAAGCAAGGATGTCTGGTGTCATTCGTACATTACAAATCATGAAAGGTTCACTGATCTGAAAGCGAAACCTTGCGGTGTATTCTACCAGAATTGCGCCCGATGCCACAGATCAAACCGTTTCGCCATGATCTTTGGCAGTAGAGACTGCATGCTGTTGCCCGCCTTTGCCTTGCGGGTTTCCATCAGCTGAAAGCAGGATCGCGATCCACCGGGTCCCATCAGATTGCGCAAACAGTATCATCATCAACACAGTCAGCGGCGCCGACAGGAACATTCCGGGTATGCCCCAGAGCACACCCCAGATCGCAAGCGCCAGCAAAACAACAAGTGAAGAAAGATTCAGCGATTCCCCCATCATGCGGGGCTGGATGAAATTACCGATCGAGAATTGCCAGAAGCTGACAATCCCGAACACGATTGCGGCATAGATATAAGTATCTTCCGGCGAGGCTCCGGGGATCCATGCCGGCACTTCCGGCTGGACCAGAGCGAACAGCGGCGGCACGAGCGCAGCAACGATCGACCCGACGGTCGGAATATAGTTCAGCACGAAGATCAGCGCCGACAGGAACAGCGCGTTCTGCACACCCAACAGAAGCAGGGAAACATAGGTCAGCGCCGTGATCAGCGCCGAGATGACGGTCTGCGTCCACAGATAAGTCTCGATGCTGCGGCGCGCTTCATCGCCAATCTCGCGCACCTGCCCGCGCTGCTCGAATTCCGGAAAGATATTGTCCAGTTTCCGCGTCCAGCCCGACTGGGCAATGAACAGGAAGGCGACATAGATGAAGATCAGCACCAGGTCGCCAGACAGGTCGCCCGTGGCATTGGCGATGGTCGCGAAGAACCGCTGGCCCTGTGCGTTGAACAGAAGATGCGTCAGCGTCGGCGCGTCGCTCATGTTGACCAGGCCATAGGCGTCCCGGATCAAAGCGTTGATCTTCTCCTCATACTCGGCGGCGTCGCGTCCGAACTGCGACATGCCGTGCGCCATCAGCGCGATAAACCCGACGAACCCACCCAGCACTGTCAGCACGGCAATCGCGCGCGCGGCGCCCCGGCGCATCGTGTGTGACCAGTTGTCGATGACGGTTGCGAAGCCCTCAATCACCAGGAACAGGAACACCGCCATGGCGAATGTGGCGAGTATGCCGCGTCCGACATACAGGAAGGCGACAATTACCCCTGTCGCAATGATCCAGATACCCGTCTTCGTTGCGCGATCCATGCTAGCCCCCAGAAGCTGGTGCAGGTTGGAAGCAGCCTGCCTTTGCGTCAAGACGTGTTTCTGTGTCAGCCTGTATCCGGGCCACCAAGCTCAGTCGCCCCCTTGCCGAATCCTGCGAAACCACTAGCGTTCCGGCGCAATCAGGGGAGATTTGCCAGCATGACGGACTCACTATTTATCGGCGGCGCTGACGCAGACGGTATCGGCACGCCGAACGCCGCGCAGGAAATGCTACTGAAAGTGGCCAACCGCCATGGCCTCGTGGCAGGCGCAACCGGCACCGGCAAGACCGTCACGCTGCAAATTCTCGCGCAGGGCTTTTCCGATGCCGGCGTCCCGGTTTTCTGCGCCGATGTGAAGGGCGACCTGTCCGGCATCTGCGTTCCTGGCAGCCCCGACCACAAGTTGCACGACAAACTGGTCGCACGCGCTGAACTCATCGGCCTCGAAGATTACGGCTACTACGCCTCCCCCACCATCTTCTGGGATGTGTTCGGAGAGAACGGTCACCCGATCCGCGCCACGATTTCGGAAATGGGCCCCCTCCTCCTGTCACGCCTGATGGGGCTGACGGATGCCCAGGAAGGCGTGCTCAACATCGCTTTCGAATATGCCGATGACAATAATCTGCTCCTGCTCGATTTGAAGGACCTGCGCAAACTGCTGGTCCACTTGTCCCAGAAGGACGTGCGCGACGAGATCAGCCAGGAATACGGCAATGTCGCTGCGGCCTCGCTGGGTGCAGTCCAGCGCAACCTGTTGATGCTCGAGCGCGAAGGGGCGGACCATTTCTTCGGCGAACCGGCACTCGCACTCTCAGACCTGATGCGCACGACGCAAGATGGCCGCGGCTATATCAACGTGCTCGACGCCACGAAGCTGATCAACAGCCCGAAACTCTACTCCACCTTCCTGCTCTGGCTCCTGTCGGAACTGTTCGAGCAACTCCCCGAAGTGGGCGACCCTGACAAACCGAAACTCGTCTTCTTCTTTGACGAAGCTCACCTGCTCTTCAACGACGCTCCGCCCGCCCTGCTCCAGAAGGTCGAACAAGTGGTCCGCCTGATACGTTCGAAGGGGGTTGGCGTCTTCTTCGTCACACAAAACCCGCGCGACCTGCCCGAAAGCGTCCTCGCCCAGCTCGGCAACCGGATGCAGCATGCCCTGCGCGCCTACACGCCGGCTGAACGCAAAGGCGTGCGTGCGGCCGCCCAGTCCTTTCGTCCGAATCCTGGCTTCGACACAGAAGAAGTCATCACCCAGCTCGGCACCGGCGAAGCGCTTGTCTCGACGCTCGACCAGAAGAGTGCGCCGTCGGTCGTCCAGCGCACCATGATCCGCCCTCCCGCTTCACGTCTTGGTCCGGCAACGCCTGCCGAGCGCGCTGCCGTCCAGAAGGACAGCCCTTTTGCCGGTAAGTATGAAGAGGTCATCGACCGGGAGTCGGCTTACGAAATCCTGGAGGAGAAAGAGGCCGAAGCCGCTGAGCAGGCTGAAAAGCTCGCCGCGAAGGAAGAAAAGGCCAAGGTCGCTCTCGAAAAAAAGAAAGCGCGGACCAAATCGACAAGGTCCCGACGCCAAACGCCGCTTGAGGCCGCCGGAAAGCAGGCGGCCCGTACGGCGACGCGCGAATTCACCCGCTACATCCTGCGCGGCATTCTGGGCGGCATGAAGCGATAGGCACGGCCCGTCATTGATGAATTCCCTGTTACAACCCAGATTTCCTTTGCGTCAGGACTCGCCGGTGACGCGCGCGTCACCTATAGTCATGCCAGAACCACAGACATAAAAGGGAGGCTTCGGCCCATGAAAGACTATCTCAAATTTTACATCAACGGTGAGTGGGTCGATCCAGTGGAGCCCCGCACACTCGACGTCGAAAACCCCGCAACCGAAGAAGCCTTTGCGCGCATCTCGCTCGGTTCAAAAGCCGATGTCGACAAGGCCGTCGCCGCTGCCAAGGCCGCTTTCCCGTCCTTCTCGCAAACCACCGTCGAATACCGCGCTGATCTGCTCGACAAGATCACCGCCGGTATCCAGAAGCGCATGCCTGAACTGGCCAGCGCCATTTCCGATGAAATGGGCGCGCCCATGTGGCTCGCCAACGCGGCTCAGGTTCCTGCTGGCATGGGCCACTTCGCCACGACAGCCGCCATCCTGCGCGGCTACGAGTGGGAAGAGCTCAAAGGCACGACCCTTCTGCGCAAAGAGCCAATTGGCGTTTGCGGCTTCATCACGCCATGGAACTGGCCGCTCAACCAGATCGCCTGCAAAGTGGCGCCTGCCCTCGCAGCCGGTTGCACCATGGTGCTCAAGCCGTCCGAAATCGCTCCGCTTGACGCACTGATCTTCACCGAGATCCTGCATGAAGCCGGCGTGCCAAAAGGCGTGTTCAACCTCGTCAACGGCGACGGCCCGAATGTTGGTGCCGTCCTCTCGGCCCACCCTGACGTCGACATGATGAGCTTCACCGGCTCAACCCGCGCCGGCGTGCTCGTCGCGCAGGCAGCCGCACCAACCGTCAAGCGCGTTGCCCAGGAACTCGGCGGCAAGTCGCCAAACATCGTCCTGCCAACCGCTGACCTGAAAAAGGCTGTCGCTGGCGGCGTCATGCAGATGATGACGAATACCGGCCAGTCCTGTAACGCGCCATCGCGCATGTTCGTCCAGAAAGACCAGCAGGACGAAGCCATCGCCATTGCCAAGGCCGCTGCAGAATCGGTCAAGGTCATGATGCCGGGCGAAGCAACGCCGGGTGCCATTGGCCCGATCTCGAACGGCAACCAGTTCCAGAAGGTCCAGGACCTGATTCAGGTTGGCATCGACGAGGGCGCAACGCTCGTCGCCGGTGGCACAGGCCGTCCTGAGGGCTTCAATAAGGGTTATTTCACCCGTCCTACCGTCTTCGCGAACGTCACCAACCAGATGACGATTGCCCGCGAGGAAATCTTCGGTCCTGTCCTCTGCATCCTGCCTTACGACACGTTGGATGACGCGATCGAAATGGCCAATGACACCGTCTATGGTCTTGCTGGCTACGTTCAGGGCCCGGACAAGGAAGCCCACGAAGTGGCGCGCAAGATCCGTGCTGGCCAGATCCAGGTCAATGGTGCCAGCCCTGACTTCTCGGCACCATTCGGCGGCTACGGCCAGTCGGGCAATGGCCGCGAATGGGGTGAGCTGGGCTTCGAGGAGTTCCTCGAAACCAAGGCTGTCATCGGCTACAAGGCCGCCTGATCCGGCCCTGCCAGGACGAACAAGATCAAGGGCGGCCCATGGGTCGCCCTTTTTCGTTGGCACGAATGATCTCGAAAATGTGATAGTGCACTCACCCCCCAATCTGTAGCGATTCTACGCAATTCAACCTAGGTTCATGTGGGATACACTTGGATACAGTGTACGCTTGCAGACATCCTCAGGAGGATTGCCACATGCACATTTCAAAGATCGCCGCCGGGTTTGCCGCCCTGGCCATGCTCGTCGCCTGTACCACCGCCACCCCCTATCAGGCGGCGTATGATTCAGAACGCGGCTATTCGGAACAACAGATCGAGGCCAACCGGTTTCAGGTCCAGTTCGCTGGCAACAGCCTGACAGACCGCAAGACGGTTGAGACCTATATGCTCTATCGCGCGGCCGAGCTGACCAAGCAGAACGGCTTTGACCATTTCCGCGTTGTCCAGCGCGCCACCGATGCTGACAGCCGGGTCGTACCGACCACGACCGGCTATTCGCCGTTCTACAGCAACTTCTATCTCGACTATCATTATTACGGCCCGCGCGCGGGATACTTCTACAATCCCCACCGCCGCTGGGCCTATCCGCGCTCGTTTTATGCATCCCGCTTCGGCTATTATGATCCCTTCTGGGACGGCCCGCAGGAATATCGCGAGATCACCAGCTATCTCGCCTCGGCGGAGATCATCATGGGCAAGGGTCCGAAACCGGATGACCCGGCCTATTTCGATGCTGATCAGGTGATCTTCAACCTGGGTAGCAAGATCCAGCGCCCTCAGCCCTGATTCAAACCCAACCGCCTGAAACGCCGCCTCTTCCCGGGGGCGGCGTTTTGCGTTTGCCCCCAGTTTTTATGACCCCGCCCCTAGGCAAGACAGCAGGCATCACCCAGATTGCCGGATCACTCCCAAACCGCATCTGACAGGAAAGGCGGGCCCATGGCCGACACCGAACCCTCCGCCGTTCCTCCCACAGGTACATTGCCAGGCGCCAAGCGCCCGGTGCCAGGGCGCAGCGAGCTCGTCGTGATGATTGCCGGTCTGATGGCGCTCAACGCGTTCGGCATCGACATCATGCTACCCGCGCTGAACGAGATATCCCATGCCGTGGGCCTCACGGCTGCTGGCACCGAAAGCGACAATCGCCAGCAGATGATCATCTTCTCCTATGTGCTCGGCTTTGGCGCACCGCAAATCATCTGGGGGCCCATCTCCGACCGGTTCGGCCGGCGCGCTCCCCTCTTTGTTGCCCTCGTCGGCTACATCGTCACCGCCTTTGCCTGCATCGTCATGCGCGACTTCATGGCCCTGCTGCTCATGCGTTTCTTGCAAGGCGTATTTGCGTCCGGAGGTCGGCTGGTCGCCGTGTCGGTTGTGCGCGACCTGTTCTCCGGTCGCCAGATGGCGCGGTTCATGTCGCTTGTCATGACCATCTTCATGGTCGTCCCCATTCTCGCGCCGGGGATCGGCCAGATCGTTCTGTTCGTTGCGCCGTGGGAGGGTATCTTCGTCGTACTGGCCCTGTTCGGCATCATCATGCTGGTCTGGACCTGGATGCGCCTGCCCGAAACCCTGCCCGAAGCGGCGCGCCAGCCACTCAGCGTGCGTCACGCCGCCAGCGCCTATGGGCAGATCATCAAATCACGCGTCACCTTCGGCTACATGTGTGCTTCCGGCGTCATCTTCGGCGCGCTGTTCTCGTTTATCGCCTCGTCGGAACAGATCTTCCGCGAGGTCTTCAGCCAGAAGGAAACCTTTGCGCTCTGGTTTGCTGGCGTCGCCGGTACGCTTGCGTGCGCCAATTTCCTGAATTCCCGCATTGTCGAAAAGATCGGTATGCGCCGCATCAGCCATACTGCGCTCTTGGTCTTCACCACCGTGTCGGCGATCCTCGCCGTGGTAACGCATTTCACCACCGACAATCTTTATGTCTTCTTCCCGATCTTCGCGCTCTGCTTCGGCTGCTTCGGCCTGATGGGATCGAATTTCAGCGCGCTGGCCATGGAGCCGCTCGGCAAGATCGCTGGCACGGCAGCTGCCGCCTACGGCTTTGCCACGACCACGGTCGCCAGCCTGATCGGTATGGCCATTGCCAGCCAGTATAACGGCACCACGGTCCCGCTCATGCTCGGTTTTGTCTGTCTCGGCGTCGCGTCTCTGGCGATCATCCTGATCACCGAAAAGGGCAAGCTGTTCAGTTCACGTTGATGCGGCGACGCGGCTTCGCATTCGACTCGCGCACCTTGGCCAGCGGGCGCACCTGACGCTCCAGATGTTCGATGATCATCCCCGCAATGTCCTTGCCGGTCGCGCCCTCGATGCCTTGCAGGCCGGGCGAGGAATTGACCTCCAGCACTTTCGGGCCGTCATCGGTCTGCAACAGGTCCACACCCGCCACGCGCAGGCCCAGCACTTTCGCCGCTTCGCGTGCAATATCACGTTCGGCCCGTGTCAGCTTCACGGCGCTGGCCGTACCGCCACGATGCAGGTTCGACCGAAACTCGCCTTTGGCGGCCTGACGCTTCATTCCGCCAACCACCTTGTTGCCGATCACGAAACAGCGCGTATCGGCGCCCGCCGCCTCATGGATGAATTCCTGCACCAGGAAGTTCGCCTCCAGCCCGCGAAACGCATCGACCAGGCTTTCGGCCGCCTTGCGCGTCTCGGCCAGCACGACGCCCTTGCCCTGTGTTGAAGACAACAGCTTCACAACCACAGGCGCACCACCTGCCAGCGAGATCAGGTCCTTGGTGTCTTTCGGGCTGTGTGCAAAGGCGGTGATCGGCATGCCGATCTTTGAGCGGGCCAGCAACTGGTGGGCCAACAGCTTGTCGCGCGAGCGCCCGATGGCCCCTGCCCCATTCAGGCAGAACGCGCCCGTATTGGTGAACTGGCGCAGCACCGCCATGCCGTAATCGGTGATCGACGCGCCGATGCGCGGGATCACCGCATCAAACCGCTCCAGTGCCTTGCCGTCATAGTGCACTTCCGGGTCCAACGTCCCGATCTGCATGTAGCAACGCGCCGTATCGATCATTTCCATCACATGCCCGCGCGCTTCAGCGGCTTCCACCAGGCGCCTGGAAGAATAATTGTTCGGCTCTCGCGTCAGCAGGGCAATGCGCAAGGGCCGCTTCACGGGCGTGCGCTTCGGCAGGCCGTTATAGCCCGCATAGTCCAGCAAGGGCTGGCTGAACGAGGCATTCGGATTAACGATCATGTCAGGCTGGATCGCGCCGCGCCCGAACAGCATCCGATAGGTCATGTTCTCGCGGTTCGACAGGGTCAACTGGATCGGCCAGCGCCGCCCGCCCATCTCCGCCTCGGTCTCGATCACGTAACGCAGTTCGGTGTCGCCATTCGAGCTCGTCACTTCGCGCCGGTCGATCACCCGCGCCGAGCAGGTGATCTCAAGGCTCGGGTCGGCCGGGTCCGGCTGGATCAGAAAGCGCACCTGCGGCTTTGTGTTTGGCCCGAACGGCTCAATCACGCTGGCATGCAGCGCCGAGGTTTTGGCCCCGGTATCCACCTTGGCTTTGATCGCAGGCAAGCCGAGGTCCGGCAGCGCCAGCCACTCTTCCCAACCGAGTTCAAACTGTCCCATGCCGGCTCCGGTCAGGCTGAATTGTAAATGATCGCCGCCCATAAACGCCTTGTTCCGGCATCACAAGCAGAAGAAAGCTGTAAGCCTAAGCCGTTGCCAGCCACGCCTTCTCGACCACTTTCACCACGTCGCCCATGATGCCGGTGATCTTGAAGTCCTTCGGCGTGTAGATGCGGGTCACCCCCATCTGACCGAGGGCGCGGGCATCTTCCGGTGGGATGATGCCGCCCACAACCAGCGGCACGTTCTCAAGGCCCACCTTGCGCATCTCGGCAATCGTCTCGCGCACCAGGTCCAGGTGGCTGCCCGACAGAATCGACAGGCCCACAACGTGCGCATTGGACTCTTTCGCCTGCGCGGCAATCTCGGCCGGTGTGAAGCGAATGCCTTCATAGACAACATCCATGCCCACTTCCCGTCCGCGCGCCGCAATCTGTTCGGCGCCATTCGAGTGGCCATCAAGGCCTGGCTTGCCCAGCACATAGGTCAGGCGCCGCCCCAGCGCCTCCGACACGCGGTCGACATCGACTTTCACGGCGGCAATCTCTTCATCGCCATCGCTGCTGATAACCATTGCCACGCCCGTCGGTGCACGGAATTCGCCGAACACTTCGCGCATCGCGGTGCCCCATTCGCCTGTCGTCACGCCTGCCTTGGCGCAGGCAATTGACGGCTCCATGATGTTCACATCGCTTGCCGCCGCCGCTTTCAGGTTCGCCAGTGCAACTTCAACCGCCGCACTGTCTCGCTTCGCGCGCCACTCTTTCAGGTCCCGCACCTGTGCGGCCTCTTCAGCCGGGTCCACCGTCATGATCGCGCCGTCGCCCGTGCCCAGCGGGCTTTCTTCGGTCGAGGTGTACTTGTTGACGCCAACCACGCTCATCGCGCCGCTTTCGATCGCCTTGATCCGCTCGATATGCGCGCCCACAAGGCTTTCCTTCATGTGCGTGATGGCGTTGGTTGCCCCGCCCAGCGCGTCGATCTCGGCAAGTGTCGCGCGGGCTTTGTCTTTCAGTTCCTCTGTCTTGCCGTCGATGACATGGCTGCCGTCGAAAATGTCCTCGAACTCCAGCAGGTCGGTCTCATAGGCCAGTATCTGCTGCAGGCGCAGGCTCCATTGCTGGTCCCATGGACGCGGCAGGCCCATGGCCTCGTTCCAGGCTGGCAGTTGCAGCGCGCGGCAACGGGCGCGCTTGGACAGGGTCACGGCCAGCGCCTCGATCAGGATGCGATAGACATTGTTTTCCGGCTGCGGTTCGGTCAGGCCCAGCGAGTTCACCTGCACGCCATAGCGGAATAGCAGCGCCTTGGGATCATTCACGCCATAGCGTTCGCGACCAATCTCTTCCCACAGGTCCACGAATGCGCGCATCTTGCAGAGTTCTGTAACGAAACGCACGCCCGCATTCACGAAGAAGGAAATCCGCCCGAACACGGTTTCAAAGTCTGATTCCGGAACTTGTCCACCGGCTTTCACGCGGTCCAGCACGGCAATCGCGGTTGCCAGCGCATAGGCCAGCTCCTGTTCCGGCGTCGCGCCTGCTTCCTGCAGGTGATAGGAGCACACATTCATCGGGTTCCATTTTGGAACTTCAGTATAGCACCAGCTCACCATGTCCGCGATCAGCCGCATCGACGGTTCCGGCGGGAACACATAGGTGCCGCGCGACAGGTATTCCTTCACGATGTCATTCTGCGTTGTGCCGCGCAGCTGGGCCCGGTCATCGCCGCGCTCGTCCGCCAGCGCCACATACATGGCCAGCATCCACGCCGCTGGTGCATTGATCGTCATCGACGTGTTCATTTCTTCCAGCGGCAGCTGGTCGAACAGTTTCGCCATGTCGCCCATATGCTTGACCGGCACACCCACCTTGCCCACTTCGCCGCGAGCCAGGATATGGTCGGCGTCATAAGCGGTCTGGGTCGGCAGATCGAAAGCGATGGAAAGCCCGGTCTGCCCCTTGGCCAGATTGCCCCGATACAGCTCATTCGATTTTTGTGCCGTCGAGTGGCCCGCATAGGTGCGGAATATCCACGGTCTGTCCGGCGCGTGCTGGATCGGTTTCTGTGTGTCGGCCATGCCGGGGCTCCCCAATTGTTTTGTTGCGCCGCAACATGCCGTGTGGCGTTCGTCAGCGCAAGCGGCCAGACAGTCGCCCTTGTGCTGGCGTGTCATCATGGCCACATCGGACAGCATACACCATACCCTTACCCCACCCGGACCCCACCGCTTGAACCAGCCTTCCTCCCCCCTGCAGACCGCACTCGGCCTGCGCCTCGCCACACTGCTCGCCTTCCCTTTCGGCGTGGTCCTCGTGGCGTTGATGCAGCGCAGCCCCCTGATGATCGCGTTGCTCGCCGCAGCCATGGTCGGCGTCAGCCTGGTCGAGCGCATCCGCCTCGCCCGCCTCACCGGGTCGCCCGCCCCCCTGACACTGGCGGGTATCCTTCCCGGTTTCGCGGTTCGCCTCGGCGGCCTCGCCGGTCTTTTTGTTGTCCTGCTGGGCGTCCTGGCCCTGTTCCGCGACACCTCGCTGGCCCGCAGTTTCGGCCTTGAGGATACCGCCATCCTGATCGGCGTCACAGGCTTCGCCCTAGCCGCCAACGCCATCAGCGCCCGCATCGCCACGACCGAAGTCAGCAGCGTGCTGTCGACCCTGAATGCATCATTTCGCGAAGCTAATCCCGGTGCAAATACTGCAGATGGTGAGATTATCGAAGGCGAGTTCTACGACCCGGAAGCAGGTCCTCGTTAGCCCATCGTCCAAGGCGCAACATTGGCCACATCCGCGCCCATCGACTGGTAATACAGCCGCTGGATCTGCCGTGTGACAGGGCCGGGCTTGCCGTTCCCAACCGGCTTGCCCTCAATCGCCACAACCGGCGCAATCATCGCCCCGGCGGATGTCGTGAACACCTCTTTCGCCCCCGCCGCTTCATCCGGCGTGAAGGCCCGCTCCACCAGCCGGATGCCCGATCCCTCCAGCAGGTCCACCACCCCCGCCCGGGTGATCCCCGGCAGGATTGACGGCGACAGGTCCCGCGTCACCAGATGTCCCTCACCATTGACGATCCAGGCATTGGCCGAGGCCGCTTCCGTGACGCGCCCGTCTTCCACCATGAATGCCGTGTCCGCCCCCGCCTCGCGCGCCGTGCGATAGGCCAACGCCTGCGACAGCAGCTGCGTTGTCTTCATGTCGCGCCGCTTCCAGCGCGTATCGTCCAGAAAGATCACCTTGATTCCGTCGCGCGCCGCTGCGCCGATCAGCGGCTTTTCGTCCGCATAGAGGAACACGGTTGGCTCGAATTCTTCCGGCCCGGCAAAGTCACGCAAGCCATAGGAACCCGCCGTGACCTGAAGGTAAATCAGCCCCTCGGACAGGGCGTTGTACTCAATCAGGTCGCGGTGAACCTTGCCCCAACCGTCACCTGACAGGGGATTTGGAATGCCAATCCCCGCCAGCGTGCGGTCAAGGCGCGCCACGTGCCCCCCGAAATCCACGAGGTGCCCACCATAGACAGCCGTCACCTCATAGGCGGCGTGGGCAAACAGAAAGCCCCGGTCAAAAGGAGATATCCTAGCATCCGCTGCAGAACAGAAGGCGCCATTCAGATAAGCCGTCGTGCATATTGTCATTTTTGTCACGCTGTTACAGTTGCGTTATTGTGCGCCGCAACAAATGCCTTGCATCCGCGCGAGCGTGACGCCAAGGTGCCGCGACCCGGGGGCTTTGTGAAGACACGCAATAATCGTGCGCGAGCGGCCCCCTGACCTGATTTTGGAGGATTGGTATTTCAATTATGGGCAGAGAACAGAAAGACATTTACGCACTGGGCGAGATTCCTCCGGAATTCCACGTGCCGAAATTCATGCATGCGTGGGCCATCCGCCGCGAGCGCCACGGTCGTCCATCGACCGCGATGCAGCTTGAGCAGGTCCCCGTGCCCGACATTGACTCCGACGAAGTGCTTGTCCTGGTGATGGCCGCAGGCGTCAACTATAACGGCATTTGGGCTGGCCTCGGCGAGCCGATCTCGCCTTTCGATATCCACAAGCAGGACTACCATATTGCCGGCTCCGACGCCGCCGGCATCGTCTGGGCCGTCGGCCGCAAGGTGACGCGTGTGAAGCCCGGCGACGAAGTTGTCATCCACTGCAACCAGGATGATGGCGACGACGAAGAGTGTAATGGCGGCGACCCGATGTTCTCGCCCTCCCAGCGCATCTGGGGCTATGAAACGCCTGATGGTTCCTTCGCCCAGTTCTGCCGCGTGCAGGCGCGCCAGTGCATGCCGCGTCCGAAACACCTGACATGGGAAGAAAGCGCCTGCTACATGCTGACGCTGGCAACTGCTTACCGCATGCTGTTCGGCCACCGCCCTCATATCGTGAAGCCGGCTGACAACGTGCTCGTCTGGGGTGCTTCGGGCGGCCTTGGCAGTTTCGGTGTCCAGCTCTGCGCGGTGACCGGTGCAAATGCCATCGGCGTGGTCAGTTCCGACGACAAGAAAGATCACGTGCTCGGTCTCGGCGCCAAGGGCGTGATCAACCGGAAAGACTTCAATTGCTGGGGCCAGTTGCCCACAGTCAACGGTCCCGAATTCAACGACTACATGAAGGAGTCGCGCAAGTTCGGCAAAGCCATCTGGGAACACACCGGCAAGCAGGATGTCGACATCGTGTTCGAACACCCGGGCGAGAGCACGTTCCCGGTCTCGGTGTTTGTCGTCAAGCGCGGCGGCATGGTCGTCATCTGCGCCGGCACAACCGGCTTCAACCTCACCATGGATGCGCGCTTCCTGTGGATGCGCCAGAAGCGCGTTCAGGGCAGCCACTTTGCCCACCTAAAGCAGGCGTCGGCCGCCAACCAGTTGGTCATCAACCGCCGCATTGATCCCGGCATGTCGGAAGTCTTCACCTGGGACCAGATCCCTGCGGCCCACGACAAGATGCTCGACAACAAGCACCTGCCCGGTAACATGGCGGTCCTCGTCACCAGTCCGAAACCCGGCCTACGGACAGTCGAAGACGTGCTGGAAGTTTCAGGACAGATCTAGGTCAGGGTACCCGACACGCATCGTAAACAGATAAAAGCCGGCCCCCGTGGGAGCCGGCTTTTTCCTTTTCTGAACCTGTCTTGTCTTGGCTCAGCTCAGCTGGTCGGCGAACGCCTCGCCTTCGCGGGCGCTGCGAAGGGCATCCTGCAACAGGGCGCGGGCCTGTCCCTGGACTTCGCTTTTCTCCAGTTTGTCCTCGATCGTCTCAGCCAGGTGTTCCTCGCCATCATCGACCGCTTCAAGAGCGGCTTTTTCATCGTCGCGGAACAGCGACACAAATTGCGTAAATCCCCGGTGCAGCGAGCCGAGCGCACCGCCATCCGTCTGGGGTTTACCGCCAAGCGTGCGAACGTGGTGCTGGAAGCGGTTGACCAGATCGCCGCGCTCATTCGCCCGCTGCTGGAACTGCGCGCACAGAGCGTAGTCGTCATCGGCCAACTCACAGCACTTCTCATAGCCTTTTTTGCTGTCGATCAGCACCTTGGTGACGTCATTGAGAACGTCGATTTCTGTATGCAGGGTTTGGTTAGTCATCTGGGGTCTCCGTTAGTTGGCACGATGCCCAATAAGCGGAATACGCCTCGCCGGGTTCCGACCCATATGATAAAATTCTGGCAAGGCTCGCGCTGCGGCGGGCGCGGATATGGGTTCACATCCCAACAGCAAGACATCATCAGCGAAGTCGAAAGACGGTGCATGTCTGTCGTGAACTTTGGCTTGGCCGCTCGCGTCCAGCGCTTGCGATTCCAGTATTCCAATCCACTTGCTTGGGAACCCTCCCTTGCAGCATCCGTTGCTTCAGCAAGAGGAGATTAAGCCATGACCCGCAAGACACTCGACCAGGAAGCGCGCCCCCACACGACACCTGCTGAAGCCGATCAAATCGAATCAGCGGCGCGCAGGCGACAGGGGCAAATGGTGCCCGGCAAAGGCCCGCAAGCACCCGATCGCGACACGTCCGTCGATCATTTTAAAGGGGGCGACAAAATCATCCTCGGTGGCCAGCCAGAGGCGGCAAGCTACACTGCCGGTCCCGAACAGACTGGCGATGACGAAACAGAACCCGACAGCTGAAGGCTTCAGGCGGCCTGTTGCTCGGCAATGCTGATAAAGCGGCCGACGGCATCTTCCAGCGAATCCCTGACGGGCGAACCGGCCAGGATTTCCTTGGTAACCGCTTCAAGCCGGAACGCCGCGTCCGAGACATCCGCAAAGCCGAAGCTGCCGGCTGTCCCGGCAACAGAATGAGCCAGCGCCGCAATCGCCCGGGCGCGGCTTTCAGGATCAGTAATCCGCAAAAGCGCGCCCAGCTTGCCCGGCAATTCCATAATGTCCTTGCGGCAGTCTTCCTTCAGGTTTTCAATCGCGACGGCGGCCTCGGCTGCGCGACGGGAATTTTCTTCGGTCTTCTGACGCATCAACCGCCCGATCAGGCCGTTCAGCGCCTTCATGTCGATCGGCTTCGGGAAATGCGCGTTCATACCGGCCGCCTTGTACTCTGCGGCCTGGCTGTCCAGCGCATTGGCGGTCAACGCCACAATCGGGATGCGGCGCGCCGCCCCGGTCATTTCACGGATACGCCGGGTCGCCGTCAGGCCGTCCATACCAGGCATCTGGATATCCATCAGTATGACATCAAATACTACGCCTTCAATCAGCGCTTCAATGGCCTCTGGCGCGGAGGCAAAGCTCGTCACAGTATGCCCGAACTTGAGCAGGCCTGCATTCACAAGCGCCCGGTTCATCTCGACATCATCCACGACCATGATCCGCGCGCCCACGGGTGCCCGGCGGTCCTCTTCCAGCTCGCCCGTGTCGACCACCTGGGTCCGGCGCTCCGGAAAATATGGCAGCGTCAGGATGGCATTTGTCCCCTCGCCCGGCGCGCTGACCAGCGTCAGGTCGCCGTCCATCAGCTTGGCGAGCGACCGGCTGATCGACAGGCCAAGGCCCGTGCCGCCAAAGCGGCGTGTGATCGAGCTGTCGGCCTGGAAAAACCCGGAAAAAATATGCTCCAGTTTGTCTGCCGGTATACCCGGGCCCGTATCGGCCACGATCATGCACAGACGCCCTGACCTCAGCCTTGCGTCCAGCCGGACATGACCGGCCTCGGTAAATTTCGCCGCATTGCCCACAATATTTGTCAGCACCTGGCGAACGCGCGTTTCATCGCCCACCACCTGCGCCGCAATATCGTTGGCCACGTGATAGGATATCCTGACCTGCGGATTAGGCCGCGCAGCCTCGACCAGCGTGACAACTTCATCAATCACGGTGCGAAGGTCAAAGGGCCGCATCTCCACATCCATACGGCCTGCATCAATCTTGGAGAAATCTAG
This sequence comes from Hyphomonas sp., assembly GCA_040216775.1. Lineage (GTDB taxonomy): Bacteria > Pseudomonadota > Alphaproteobacteria > Caulobacterales > Hyphomonadaceae > Hyphomonas. Next base: position 21,658 of record JAVJOM010000049.1, on the reverse strand, counting down.
CACGTCGTTGACGATCTCAAGCAAGGTCCGGCTCGCCGAGGTGATCCGCTTCACATAGGATGCCTGATCCTCCGACAACGGCGTTGTTCTCAGCATGTCTGCAAAGCCCATAACCCCATTCAGCGGCGTGCGGATTTCATGACTCATGTTCGAAAGGAATTCGGTCCTCGCTATGGCAGCTGTCTCCGCCTGAAGACGTGCCTCTGCCAGGGCCTTCTCGCGCTCATGCCGTTCGCTGACATCCCTGTAGGATGACACGACTTCCAAAGGGCGCCCTTGCGCGTCTCGTATAACCTGTGGCCTTCCCTCCAGCCAGATGACCGAGCCATCATTGAGGCGAACCCTGAACTCCCGGCTCAGCGCCGCGTCAAGTTCCTCATCGGAAAACAGGGCCTGTGTCACAGCAATTGCGAATTCCCGGTCTTCTGGAATCACGAAATCGACGGTGCGCATGCCAACGGCTTGTTCGGGCGGTGCGATGATGGCTGACGAAGGCGAGGCATAATTGATCACGCCGTCCCTGCCGAATTTCAGCACGATATCCGTCGAGTGCTCCGCAAGCAGCCGGTACTGCTCCTCCTGCGTCGCAAGGGCTTCGTAGAGTTCATGCTCCTGGGTGATGTCCTTGAACACGCCAAAAATGCTTTCGACTTTTCCAGACGCCCCGACACTGCACTTGGCGATCGATCTGACTCGCCGCCGGTCACCGTCCGATTGCCGGACGATGGTGGCTTCAAAACTCCAGTCCTCACCGCTTTGGAGGCGATCCTGTATTAGCTTCGAGACCCGCTCGCGATCGTCTGCGCAATAGAAATCAAGCGCATCGCCCAGCATCGGGTTGAAGGTTTCCGGCGTTACGCCGTGAATGCGGTAAACTTCCGGCGACCAGAACACGACTCCTGTGTTAGAGTGCAGTGTCCAATGCCCCACCTGGGATATCTCGTCGGCCATCTCGGCCTGTGCCAGCAGTGCTTTTTCACGCAAGGAGCGGTCAGCAGCGCTCCGGTTTGAGTCTTGAAGACGCATGACCAGGCGTCGCCGCTCTGCAACCGATGCGCCGAGTGAAAGGGCCATGAAAGAATTCACGCCGAGAAAAGCTTGCAACACGATCATGCGCTCGACGATGTCTCCATCAGTCAGCATGGTCGGTCCCTTGCCGACATAGGTGAAGCCGATGGAGATCACCGTAATGGCCAACAGCGCAATCGCTGCGCCGCGAACGCCGTGGCGGAATGTAAGGGGCACCAGAACCGACGGTACAAGGAATAGCAGGGGATACGAGGATTGCGAAAACACGAAGAAGGTTATCGCAATGACAAGCCCGCCCTCGAGCCATGACATCCAGCTGATCTTCTCGCCGCCAATATTCGTTTTCGTTAACAACGCCCACAGGAGTGGCGCGAAAAGCAGGAAACCGAGAATGTCGCCGAAATACCAGAGAAGAGAGTCGCGCACAGGCAGGGTTGCGCCGGTAATCGCCAGCCCCATCAAAGCAACAGGCACTAACAGGGTGCACGCCAAAACGGAGGCCGCGAACAATCTCAGGATACCGGACTTACGCGTTATTTCAGGGCCAGATCCCCGCACCAGCACCATCGCGACGACCAAAACCTGCAGGCTGTTCGCGACCGCCAGGATCATGCACAGCAGCCAGGGGTCGCCGATCACAATGTTCGACAGCAGGCTGCCCAGAATCAGGCACGCAAACAGGGCGGGCCATTCCGCTTTGGGCCATTGCAGCACCACGATGAGCAAGATGGCATTGACCGGCCACACAGCCGCAATGTCACCCGTCCCACGTGTCAGCAGGATCGCTCCGGTTGACAGCGATGCAGACGCGAGCACCAGAAGGACATGCGCAATACCGGGCTTGCGCATCCATGCCGCCAGCCCGCTGGATGGATTTGGCTTGACCCCGGCAGGCATTTCTGGTGCAGATTGAGTCATAGTTTCAGGCCCTTTGAAACGGCTTCTGAAACGACTTATTCACTATACAATTTACGATATCTTACGCCCGCTGCATTGCTATTGCCGCGGGCGCAGACACGTACGCCGATATTCTGCGCTACTTACCGCCGTCAGGATTTCAACATCGAATAGAGTTCATCCTTGAGGATCAACCTGCGTTTGCGAAGCTCTGTCTCATGGGTTTCACTGGCAGGCTGAACGCCGGACTCGTGCCGGTGAATGTGCCGGTTCACATCATGGTATTCATCGGCCAGACGCGCGAAATGCGGGTTCGACACTTTGAGTTCGTGAATCTTGTCGGCGGCTTCGGGAAATTCTGCTGCAAGTTCGTGAGGGGTATGTGACATGGCTTGAGTCCTTCTGTGACGTGCCTTCTGCCGCACATCAGGCCAAAATGCCCTGACCACGTCACTAAGGGAGTCTGCGTATGCGCTGATCAGCGCAGCTGATAATAGGTGGAATAGCCGATGGCACCCTGCGTCTCGGCGATAACCTTCTTCAAGTCCGCATAACTTGTGATCGTGCATTCGGCGTCCAGATCGAGCGCATTCATCGAATCGATCGTCAGGTCATCACAATCAGGAAATTTCACGAACAGCTTGGTCTCGACCAGTTTGCCGACGGCATAGTTGTAGAGATAGCCGCCTTCCGTCGCTTCGTCCGGGATACCAATCTGCATGAGGTATTCATCAGATGAGCCGTCCAGCCGCGCAAAGACCAGCCACAATTCCTCATCCAGCCAATAGCCGCTTTCGTCTTGGCGAACGGCATACGTTTCAGGGACGCCGTCTTGAACAACCTGATTCCAGCGTGCCGGGTCATCGGCGCTTTGATTATGGGTACCCGCGACGGTCGCCGCCCCAAGCGGCAAAACGGACTCTTCGGCTGGAATCAGGGCCGAGTTCGACCCAAAGGCACAGGCCGCCAGAACCCCGCAGCACAAGGCCGAAATGAAAATTCTGAACCGCATCATGACCGGCCTCACAAGGTTGCTCCGTCAGCAGCTAACCTGCCGGGAATGACCCGCGCAATACCGGGTGTGTGCGGTGTCAGACCTCGAACGGGTCGCGCATCAGGATCACATCTTCCCGCTCTGGCGATGTCGAGACCAGTGCGCAGGGTTTCCCGACCAGCTCTTCGAGACGGCGGACGTATTTCACCGCTTCGGCCGGAAGGTCTGCCCAGCTGCGGGCACCCGCCGTCGATCCTTTCCATCCGGGAATGGTTTCGTAAATCGGCTCCACCGCCGCCTGATCTGTCAGACCCGCGGGATAATGGTCGATTTCCTTCCCGTTCAAGCGATAAGCGACGCAGACCTTGATCTCGTCGAACCCATCGAGGACATCCAGCTTGGTCAGGGCCAGGCCTGTTACGCCGCTCGTGGTACAGGCTTGGCGCACCATGACACTATCGAACCAGCCGCAGCGCCGCGCCCGGCCTGTATTGACGCCGACTTCCTTGCCGATCCGCCCAAGACGCTCGCCGATCTCGTCATGCAGCTCGGTCGGGAATGGCCCTGCGCCAACCCGGGTCGTATAAGCCTTGGCTAGGCCGAGGACATAGGAAATGGCGCCCGGGCCCACACCGGACCCTGCCGACGCATTGCCGGCGACCACATTGGACGATGTGACGAAGGGATAGGTGCCGTGATCGACGTCGAGCATGACCCCTTGAGCGCCCTCAAACAGGATGCGACGGCCACGCCGGACCTGCTCGTCGAGCAGTTTCCACACAGGCTGGGCATAGGCGAGAATTTGCGGCGCAATCTTGAGAAGATCCGCCTTCAGCTGCGCGCCGTCCGGCTCAGGCAGGTCGAGGCCAGTGCGCAGCGGCCGATGATGGGCCAGCAAGCGTTCAATTTTCATATCGAGGGCAGCCGGGTCTGCGAGGTCAGCCACGCGGATCGCACGGCGCCCCACACGGTCCTCATAGGCCGGTCCGATGCCCCGCTTTGTGGTGCCGATCTGCGCCGCGCCCAGCGCGCCTTCGCGGGCAGCGTCGATGTCCTTGTGCCAGGGCAGGATCAGCGAGGCATTGTCAGCAAGGATGAGGTTCTCGGGTGTGACCTCAACGCCCTGCGCACGGATGCCGTCGATTTCCGTCAGCATGTGCCAGGGATCAACCACCACGCCATTGCCGATGACCGACAGCTTGCCGCCGCGAACAAGGCCCGAGGGCAGCAGCGCCAGCTTGAACACCTTGCCATCAATGACAAGCGTGTGGCCGGCATTGTGCCCCCCCTGAAAACGGACAACGACATCGGCCCGGCTCGACAGCCAGTCGACAATCTTGCCTTTTCCTTCATCGCCCCATTGGGCACCTACGACGACGACACCTGACATGATCTGCTCCCGTGTTCAGCCGCCGCGACAAGGGCAGGAGTCTGCCGCGAAAAGCAAGGGGCCAGTCGCTGTTTTTGAGGTCGTTTGATGTACTTTCGACCCTACTTGACGAGGTCATAGTCCTTGAGGTCGACAGCGGCCACGGCATCCGCATACGCGCGGGTGTGATCCGACCAGTTCTGGGTGATGCGTCCACCCTCGGTCTTGTACCAGCTGTTGCAGGCAGGGTCGGCCCAGACCGTCGTGCCGAGTTGTGCCTGAAGGTCTGCGTTGAACCTGTCCTGAACCGCCCGCTTGGGTGCCATGGCGGTTACCCCGGCCTCTCCAAGCGTGTCCAGCGCCTTGATCGTGTACTCGACCTGCCGCTCCAGCATGAACGTAATCGAATTATGCCCGAGATTGGTGTTCGGCCCGTAGAGCACGAAGAAATTCGGAAAGTCCGCGACGGTAATTCCGAGATAGGCTTCAGGCCCATCCGACCATGCCTCCTCGATCGTCACACCCCCCTGCCCCACAACATCGACCGACCAGTGCCAGCCCGTCGTCTCGAATCCGGTCGCGAAGACCAGGATGTCATACTCGTGCAGCGCGCCATCCCTGGTGCGTATACCTTCGGGAACAATTTCGGCAATCGGGTCGGTGATCAGGTCGACATTGTCCCGCATCAGTGTGGGGTAGAAATCGTCAGCAATCAGGATGCGGCGACAACCGACAGGATAATCCGGCGTCAGCTTCTTGCGCAGTTCCGGATCCGGAATTTGCGCGTTCAGGTGATCGGTCGCCTGCCGCGTAAAGAAGGCACGCCCTTCCGGTGTCCACTGGAAAGCCTGCCAGAAGAAATAGTCCGCATTTTCATACAGGATGTTGCGATTGATCGCGGCGAACTCGGCGGCCTTGTCCGGTATCGTGAACATCAGCGCCATTTCTTCGGCCGGAATCTCCCGGTCATTGCGGGGAATCATCCAGTTTGCAGACCGCTGGAACACACCGACATTCGATGCTTCGAGCGCGACCTGCGGGATCAGCTGCACAGCGCTGGCGGCCGAACCGACAACGCCCACGCGCTTGCCTTTGAAATCGACAGAATGGTCCCAGGTTGCCGAATGCATTTTCGGCCCCTTGAACGTGTCGATTCCGGGAATGTCGGGCCAGAACGGTCGGTTAAGCTGGCCAAGCGCGCCGATCACGGCGTCGGCTTCTATTACGCGGCCTGTGGTCGTGGTGACTGTCCACTTCTTGTCCGTATCGCTCCAGACAGCAGATGCGGCCCCTTCATTGAGATGGAGGTGGGGGCGCAACTGGAAGCGGTCGGCGAGTTCCTCGGCATAGGCCTGAATCTCCGCCTGTTGAGGGAATAGCCGCGTCCACACCATGGATTGGGCAAAGGAGAGTTGGTAAAGCGCGACCTGAACATCACAGGCACAGCCAGGATAGGTGTTCGCCGCCCATGTGCCGCCCACACGGTCGCCCTGCTCCAGTAGCGTGAAATCATACCCGGCTTCCTGCAGCTTTACCGCTGCTGTCAGGCCACCAAGGCCTGCGCCGATCACCACAACATGCTTGTCCGGCATAACTTCCTCCTGATTATATTTTCAGGAGAGAGTGTCAGGAACCGGCTTCAGTGCAAGGGGTATCGCAACGCCAACGCGCCCTGTCGCCTAGTTCCCCAACGCGTAAGTCACCCGCAAGCCGACATTGTCGAGCCCCTGATTACGCCCGTTTCCCAATACCTGGCCGTGACTGAGGTGCTCATACATCACCTGCGCCCCCCATCGCTCGTCGATGGCATAATTGAATGCCAGCGACGTCCGGAACAGGTCATGCGACCCGAGCAGGACATGGTTCGACGTGAAGGCATCACTTTTCGGATCGCCCACCGGGAACGGGCTTTCAAGCGCGCCATCATGCAGCGCGTAGCCGACGCCCGGCTCAAAGGACAGCCGGTCAGTCAGTTTGAAGTTCCAGATCAGGCCTGCCGCGCCAAAGCTGGTATTGCCCGACGTGTTGACGCTGCCCATCACATAGGGCCGTGGCGCCAAAATCACCGACAGGAAGTCCGGCGACGTCAACACCAGCTCGGCGCTGATGTTCGGGCCGTCTTCCTTGTCGGCATTATTGCAGTCGGTCACGCAGACATTGTGCTGCATCACGCCAACGCGCACCTCATCCAAAATGTCGGCTGAAGCCGTTCCGGCCATCGTAAGGATGACGAGACCAATGAGATAGGCGCGCTGCATACGTGATTCCCCAACTAGGCGTGTCCGGACTGACCAAGGGCTTTAACACCCTGCCGTCAAGACGGTTCCGTCATGCTTTTCCCCGAACCCAGCGCAGGGTGGTTTCTGCAACACGCTCGCCGAACTGTTCAGCGGTTTCAAGGTCGAAGCGGTCAGGGCTTTCTTCGGCCGGCTTGTCGGTGAGCGACTGGACGCCAAGCCCCAGGAAATAGCTGAGACGGTTGTGAACTGCGTCATAGTCCTTGGTTGAGGCATTATATCCCGGCACCATGCCGGTCCCGACCCAGACCATGCCATGCTGGGCGGCAAGCGTTGCGAACTGTTGTAGGGTTTCCGACTTGTCGCCCGACAGCGACCCGGAATTGGTGAAGCCAGCTGCGATCTTGTCCTTCCATTCCTGGGTGAACCACGGCTTGGAGGTCGCGTCCTGGAATTGCTTAAACACGGCCGAGGCCGAACCCATATAGGTTGGCGCGCCGAAGATAATGGCATCCGCCACAGCCAGCTCGTCCCACGGGCCGGATTCCGGGCTGTTCAGATCATCCGCCTTGTAAAGCGCAACCTCTGCACCCTCGGCTCGTGCTGCGCCTATGCGAACATGCTCAGCGACTTTGGCGGTGTGGCCGTAACCGGAATGATAAACGATAGCGATCTTTGCCATGTCAGGCTCCTTTGTTTCTGAAGCCCAATAATTAGGGGCGGGCCGTCTCATCGACAGCCCGCCCCGAATGCATAAGATTTATTCAGGCCGCAGGCGCCTAAAAGGTCAGCACTTTCGCGTAACGCACCTGAGGCAGGGCCTCCAGTTTGGTCACGAATGTTTCACCGGGCACGGAATCGATACCGATCAGGGCAATCGCCTCGCCGCCCGCCTCGGTGCGCCCAAGATGGAAGGTCGCAATATTCACCTTGGCCTCGCCCAGCATCTGGCCGAGAGCGCCGATGAATCCCGGCTTGTCGAGATTGTTGACATACAGCGTGACCGGCGAGAAATCGCCTTCCAGCGCCATGCCCTTCACTTCCACGATGCGCGGCTGACCCGCGATAATCGTGCCCGCCAGCGTGCGCCAGCCACCTTCCGGCGCGTTCTTGGTCGCCTTGGTCTTCACCTTGACACGGATCAGGCTGTCATAGACCGGGCTGGCTTCCGTCTTGGTTTCCGTGAGCTTGACGCCGCTGTCGGCCAGGATGGCCGGCGCAGACACCATGTTCACGTCGCCGCGCGAGGCACGCAGCAGGCCAGCCAGCAGCGCAGCCGTCAGCGGCTTGCGGTTGAGGTCGGCAACCTCGCCCTCATACTCAATGACGACTTCTTCATAGCCGTAATCCGAGATCTGGCCGGCGAACGAGCCGAGCTTTTCGGCGAGGCCCGCGAACGGTTTGATACGCGGGGCTTCCTCGGCGGTGATCGACGGCATGTTCAGCGCATTGGTGACAGCGCCAGACAGCAGGTAATCCGACATCTGTTCGGCCACCTGAAGGGCAACGTTTTCCTGCGCTTCATTTGTCGCTGCGCCAAGGTGCGGAGTGGCGATGAAGTTCTTCTTGCCGAACAGGATGTTCTCCTTGGCAGGCTCAACCGCGAACACGTCAAACGCAGCGCCAGCCAGATGTTCGCTTTCCAGCATCTCGGCAACAGCTTCCTCGTCAACCAGTCCGCCGCGCGCGCAATTGACCAGGATCAGGCCCTTCTTCGTCTTGGCGAGGTTTTCGCGCGAGAGGACATTGCGTGTCTGGTCGGTCAGCGGCACGTGCAGCGTGATGACGTCGGCGCGCTTCAGCAGCTCGTCGAGTTCCACCTTCTCGACGCCGAGTTCGACAGCGCGTTCCTCTGTCAGGAACGGGTCATAGGCCGCGACTTTCATCTTCAGGCCGATGGCGCGCTCGGCTACCCGGCTGCCAATATTGCCGCAACCGATCAGGCCGAGCGTCTTGTAGCTGACCTCGATGCCCATATAGCCGGACTTCGGCCATTTGCCGTCCTGCGTTTCGGCATTGGCCGCCGGGATCTGGCGGGCGGCGGCGAACATCATCGCAATGGCATGCTCAGCCGTGGTGATGGCATTGCCGAAGGGCGTGTTCATGACGACGACGCCTTTGGCGGTCGCGGCCTTGATGTCGATATTGTCGACGCCGATGCCGGCGCGGCCGATGACTTTCAGGTTCGTGGCGGCTGCGATCACGTCTGCATTCGGCTTGCAGGCCGAGCGCACGACGAGGCCGTCATAGCCCGGGATTTCCCTGATCAGGTCTTCCGTGTTCAGACCAACCTTGGTGACGGTTTCGATGCCGCGTGCGCGAAATATTTCAACAGCGGCGGGGGAGAGTTTGTCTCCGATAAGAACTTTGGGCATTTCGGTTTCTCTTTGTGATTCGGGGCGCGTGGCCCGGCTCTCCTTCGATGTCGCTCAGGAGAGCTTGCTTATGGGGTTTTCTGTGCGCCCTCATCCTGAGCAAAGTCAAAGGACGAGGGCGCTTGAGACAGCAGCTAGAGGTTGGCGGCTTCCTGGGCGAAGGCCCAGTCGAGCCAGGGCGTCAGCGCGGCCACGTTCGACGGCTCAACAGAGCCACCGCACCAGATGCGCAGGCCCGGAGGGGCCTTGGCGTAACCGGCGGCGTCGAAGCAGGCGTTTTCCTTTTCGAGGCGCTTCATCATGCGCTTCACGAAATCGCGCTGGCCGTCCTCGTCTAGGCCCGCAACGCGCGGATCGACGATCTTGAATGTCACCCCGGTGTTCGAACGCACAGCTGCGTCAGCGCACAGGAAGTCGACCCAGTCGGCATTGGCAACCCAGTCGGTCAGCGTGGCGAGGCTTTCATCGGAACGCTTCTGCAGGCCCTTCCAGCCGCCGAGGCTTTCGCACCAGTCGAGCGCCTGGAGATAATCTTCGACGCACAGCATGCTGGGCGTGTTGATCGTCGCGCCCTCGAACAGGGCCTCGTCGATCTTGCCGCCCTTGGTCATGCGGAACAGTTTCGGCAGGGCACGGTCCGGGGTGTAGGTTTCAAGACGCCGCACGGCATTCGGCGACAGGATCAGCATTCCGTGCGCGGCTTCCCCGCCAAGCACTTTCTGCCAGCTATAGGTCACGACATCGAGCTTTTCCCATTCGATATCCTGCGCGAAGGCCGCCGAGGTTGCATCACAAATCACGACGCGATCAGGGTTTGGCTTGATCCAGTCGGCGTTCGGCACGCGCACACCGGACGTGGTGCCATTCCAGGTGAAGATGATGTCGGCATCGTCGCGCGCTTTTTCGAAGGGCGGCAACTCGCCATACTCACCCACATAGGTGTTGCAGTTTTCGAGCTTCAGCTGCTTGGTCGCATCGGTCACCCAGTCCTGCCCGAAGCTTTCCCAAGCGAACACGTCAACGGGCTTTGCACCGAGCATGGACCACATGCACATCTCGACAGCGCCCGTATCGGAGGCCGGCACGATGGCCACGCGGTAATCGTCCGGAATGCCGAGGATCGCCTTGGAGCGATCAATCGCGGCCTTCAGCTTTTTCTTCGCATCGCCGGAACGGTGCGAACGGCCAAGGGCGGCGGTTTCAAGTTTTTGAAGGGAAAATCCGGGCCGTTTGGCCGTCGGGCCAGAAGAAAAGTGCGGGCATGCTGGCAGCACGCCGGGTTTGGCGGTCGTCGTCATCTGTTTTACTCCTATCCTCACAGATAGGCTGCATGCCGTTGGGGGCATGTGGCCCGCCGCGTCTGTCTCATATTTCAGGCAGTCGCGCAAATGACATTCTTGCACTGCCTCCGCGCGGGTGGTTCACTCCGCTTATGAGCATGAACATCCAGCCCCTCACCGGCACACTCGGCGCAGAAATCCACGGCGTGGACCTGACAAATGAATTGTCGAATTCGGACTTCGCCGCCGTCCACCAGGCCTTCCTCGACTTCAAGGTGATCGTCCTGCGCGGCCAGCACGGCATGACGCCCGACCAGCACAAGGCCTTCGCCCGACGCTTCGGTACGCTGAACATCCACCCCTACGTGAAGGGTATGGACGGCCATCCGGAACTGCTTGAGATCATCAAGGAGAAGGACGAAAAGACCAATTTCGGCGGCGGCTGGCATTCCGACATGAGCTTCCTGGAAGAGCCGGCCCTCGGCTCCATCCTGCATGCGCTGGAAGTGCCGCCCTATGGCGGGGACACGCTGTTCGCCGACCAGCAGGCGGCCTATGACCGCGTCTCTCCCGGCCTGCAAAAGACGCTGGCGGGCATGACCGCCGTGCATACCGCGAGCAAGGAATACGGCGCTGATGGCTATTCCGCCGCCGTCCGTCAGTCGATGGATGCCACCGCTGCACCCGACGCTCCGGAATATGAGCACCCGGTTGTGCGCACGCATCCGGAAACGGGCCGCAAGGGACTCTACGTCAACCCGGCCTTCACGCTGCGCTTCGCCGGTTGGAGCCGCAAGGAGAGCAGGCCCCTGCTGGATTACCTGTTCAACCTGTCACGCGAGGAACGCCATACGTGCCGTGTGCGCTGGCAGGCAGGCGATGTCACGATGTGGGATAATCGCTGTGTCTGGCATTATGCTCTCAACGACTATCATGGCCATCGCCGCCACATGCGCCGCGCCACGGTCGATGGCGATCGGCCGCACTAGGCCAACGGGTTAAGCACGCCCCACGCAATCAATAGCTGACCGAAGAAATAGAGGTCCCAGACAGCGAGCGACGGGACAATCCCGGCAGGCTGGTCAGCCGGCTTCTTGAACAATTGCAGCGACAGGATCATGTCCGATGCGATGAACATGATCGCCCCCAGAATGACCGGCTGGTAGGCAAGGTCCAGCCGCAGGGCCGCCGCGCCCATGACCAGGATCACGATCGCGTAGGCGAAGACAGGCGGGCGCATCTTGCCCAGCCACGGCGACAACCACCGCACAAAGAAGGCGCCGCCAAAGACAAGCGCCAATTGCGCGCCGGTATTCAAAAGGCCACGCGGCGCTGCCTCCAGACCGAAAAACAGGATCACATAGGCCACATGCGCCGCGAAAAAGGCGGCCATGCCCGGCATCAGCCACCGCTCTTCCTCTTTCGCCAGAAACAGGTCGCCCAGCGAACTCAGCGCCAGCGCCGCCACCAACAGGCCGGGGCCGCCCGACAGATAGGCCCACACTGCCAGCAAAGCCGTCGAGCCGGTTTTCACCAGCAGGCTGACCAGTCCCTTGCTGCGATAGCAGAACAGCGCAGCATAGAGCCCGCTCAGCACCACCGCGCCGAATAGTGCAAACATCCCCCCCGACATGCCCCTACCCCTGGTCTTTGACCGGTTCAGGCAATCGCAACAGGCGACGCGCCATCCGGCGGTGACGTTCCTTCACATACATGCCGACAACCCCCAGCGCCGTTGCCAGAACCGTGGCATCGTCAGTAAAACCAAGGCCGACAATCACATCCGGCAAGGCGTCTGCAGGCATCACGAAATAGGCTACAGCCGCGTACAGCACAGCCTTTGCCTTCATCGGTGTCAGCGGATCGCGCGCCGCATACCAGGCCGAAACAAGATCATCGGCGAATGGCACCCGACCAATCACGCGCATCAGCTTGGGGATAACCCCGCGCGACATGCGCTCGTTCCGCTCAATGGTTTTGGGCAGGTACGTTCCGTCACGTCCCTTGATCGTTTGAATAATTTCCGCTGCGTCAGTCATTGCGAACTCCTGAGACCATTATAGACACGGTTTCAGTTCGACAAAACCAGGGAGGGCAGTGGCCCATGAAACTCGACTCCAGCATTTCCGCGGTCATCACCGGCGGCGCATCCGGCCTCGGTGCCGCAACAGCTCGCCAGCTTGCCAGCTATGGCGTCAAGGTCGCTCTTTTCGACCTCAACGCCGAAAAAGGCGAAGCGCTTGCCAAGGAACTCGGCGGTGTTTTCTGCGAAGTAAACGTCACGGATGATGCCTCCGTCGATGCCGGCTTTGCCAAGTCGCGCGCCGCGATTGGCCAGGAACGCATCCTGATCAACTGCGCCGGCACGGGCAATGCCATCAAGACGGCCAGCCGCAACAAGGAAACGGGGGCTATCAGCCATTTCCCGCTCGACAAGTTTGACCTGATTATCCAGATCAACCTGGTCGGCACCTTCCGCTGCATCGCCAAATCGGCTGCGGGCATGATGACGCTCGACCCGGTCGACGGCGAGCGCGGCGCAATCGTCAACACCGCTTCGGTTGCTGCTGAAGATGGCCAGATTGGCCAGGCGGCCTATTCCGCGTCCAAAGGCGGCGTTGTCGGCATGACCCTGCCAATCGCCCGCGACCTCAGCCGCGAATTCATCCGCGTCAACACGATCCTGCCGGGCATCTTCAACACGCCACTTCTGGCCGCTGCGCCAGAGCCGGTGAAACAGGCCCTCGGTGCGCAGGTTCCCCACCCGGCCCGTCTCGGCAATCCGGAAGAATATGCATCGCTCGCCACTGAAATGTGCCGCAATGCCTACTTCAACGGTGAAGACGTCCGCCTCGACGGCGCAATCCGCATGGCGCCGCGCTGATCCCAGCCGACACCCAATAGACAAAGCCCGTCCGGAGCGATCCGGGCGGGCTTTTCTTTTGCAACAGGTCCGGGAATCAGAAAGCCCGTTCGGGCAGAACGGGCTTTCATCTTCAGGGCGGGTGACGGGAAGGTTGGACCGCCCGGAACCTGCCTTACTGGCCTTTGCGCTCTTTCACGCCTTCTTCATCGGCAACGGCGCGATCGGCCTTATCAAAGACGATCTCGGCTTCTTCGCCCTTGCCATAAGCGCGGGATTTCTTGGCTAGCGCCGACATGGAATCCTGCATGCGACCCTGACCGACTGCCATGGTCTTTGAGGCACTCATGCCAACCGCGTCAGCATCTCCGAAGCTCGCAAATTCAGCGCCCAGGAAGACAACTTCCCAGCCATTGGCCTTGGCCCGGTCAAGCGCCGCCTTGGCGCCGTCGCGGGTAATTTCCTTGGAAGAATTTTCATGCCCGTCCGTCATGATGACGATGACGGCCTTTTCGGGCTTGTCCGCTTCGGCCAGCGAAACGACCCGTCCGATGGCGTCGAACAAAGGCGTCATGCCGCGCGGATTGGCCTCATCATTGGTAACCTCAGTCCAGTTTTCGGCTGGCACATCCTTGCGCAGAACATCGAACTGCAGGGATTCCTGATAGTCGAATACGGCAAGCGTCACGGCGGTCTTGATGTCGGCGCCTTCAATCTCGCCTTCATCCGCTTCGCCAACGCTGGCAGCGTAGGCATTCACTGACATGAGGGCTTCGTCCCAGATACCGCTCATCGACCCGGTCCGGTCGAGCAGGATGTAGGAATGCACTGACCCGGCAGTGGGCGCCGTAATCGGTGCGGGCTTGGCAGTGGCGGGCAGAACCATGGCGAGGCTGAGGCCAGTCATGGCAAGTGTCAGGAGTGTGGATTTCATCGGGGCGTCCCTTCCCTGTTCTATCGGCTCCCCAGCCTTCGATACCTCCAACATCACCGCAGATTGGGGCGCACCTGTGGCCGACCTGTGCCGAAGCCAAGAAAAAGCCCGCCTTTTACAAGGCGGGCTTTTCATCGGACCATTCGATGCGGATCACGCAAATTGCGGCGCGATCTTCAGGTTCTTGACCCAGCCAATCTTCTCGAAAGCCAGCAGGATGGTGCCATTATAATCCACGATGCGATTCCAGATGCCTTTACGCGGACGGTGCAGCGCGCTTTGCGGCGCATCATGGTGGTGGTCATGAAAGGCTTCGCCGCCGGTCAGCAGCGCCATCAGGTGATCGGCCCAGATCGGTGTCTTCAGGTGCCCCAGAACATTGATGCCGTACACGGTGGCGTGGAACTGGATGGCGCGGCCAATCACAACGCTGGCGTGGATAATCGCGGTCAGCACGAGCGAGCCGCCGGACGCCCAGACGATCAGGTAAACAATGGCCGGGATCAGCAGGTGCACGACAAGGCTCAGCTCATTGTAGAACCGGTCCATCCACACAATCACGGGCTGGTCTTTCAGCCACATGGCAATCGGACGCTCCATGTCTTTCGTGTCGCGCCACAGGATCCAGCCAACCCATGCCCAGCGCTTTGACTCAAACGGATTGTGCGGGTCGCCAGGCGTATCGGCAAAGCGGTGATGCTGGGAATGATAATTCACCCAATCCTTCACATTGCCCTGCATCGCAAACACCAGGTTCAGCATCGTGATGAACTGCGCCGGGGCTTTCAGCTCACCTGCCCGGTGCTGCAAAATCCGGTGCAGCGGCCCGATGCCGGCATTGCACATGAAAACGGAAAAAGCCGTGACGCCGAAGGCCAGCGGGAAATACCACCAGTGCAGCGTCAACTCGCTCAGCGCGATGCCCAGAACCACCATCGTTGTGAACAGGGCCACGCCCAGTGCCGGATAACCGAAGGCGGAAAAGAAACTTGCCGGATTGAAGGTTTTCCACGTTTTCGGAATGGCCAGCGAACGAGGTATCATATGGGTCGTCTCCTAATCGGCCGGCGGGCCAGTGCGTTCTGCAAGGCATTCTCAGGCCGAGCCGATTAACACTTACTTAAGGGGCCGCGCCGCTATCGGAAAGCCATAATCCTCACCCCTGACACATGTGTGATGAGTGGGGGTGACGGCCCCGCCGAGTTTCGGGTAAGTCTGCGCATCGGGTTCCACGAGGGGTCACGCGGTCATGGCCGATTCACGCGAAGAATTTCTTTTGCAGCGGATATCCCGGCAGCTGGGATTCCTGCTTGATGATGCCAGCCAGGATTCGAGCGAACAAAAAAGTCAATGTCCTCTCGACGAGACTTGCGCTGCCTCGAATGAATACAGCCTCACACTCTATCTCGAGCGCGGAGCTTACCATTGTACGAATTGCGGCGCTCAAGGCGCATTCGAGGAACTCGTCGACGAACTCGACGCGGTACCCAGACAGCGTTTTCGCGCGACCCTAGTTGACGACACCCGTGAGGTCGAACCAACCCTCAAAGATGAATTCGCGATCGAAAAACGCGTCCAGAGAAATGCGATCCTTTTGACGGAGCCAAAGGTTCATCCCCTACACCTTGACGACCGTGTCCCCACACCATCGCCACCGCCTCCCCGCCCTCATCGCAACATGGGTGAGCGCATCATCATAACACTCCTCGCACTGGTCTTTCTCGGCGCCGGGCTCAGCGCTGCGGCGCTGTCAGGCTTTGCCAATTACCAGGCCTTCTCCAGCTCGGTGACTGATCCGCTCCAGGCCGGAATCTGGGGCTGGACGGGCGTTATCGCGGCAGTGATCTCGTTCGGCGGCTTCACCTTCTTCTACTGGCACACGGCCAATAAACGCATGAAGGAAGGCGTGCGCGCCCTGTTGTTCGCCTTGGCCGGCGCCGGGACCAGTATCCTTGGTACGCAGATGTACATCGCCGCCAACAATCAGGCATCACAGGCTGAGATGACCACAGCCGGATCGAACCGCGCCCTGCTGGAACAGCAATTGGGTGACTGGCGCGTACAGCTCGCCGGCATTCCCCCGGAAACGCGCTCGGTTGAAGGACTCGAAGCCTATATCTCAGAGGTTCAGCGCGTAGGCCGCACCGAACAAAAACCCTACCGCGACGCCCAAAACGAACTCGGCCTCGCCCGCCGCCGTGATGATCTTCAGGCCAAGATCGAAAACGCCAATGCAGAACTGCTTGGCCAAGGAAGCGGTGACATGCTCATCGAAACGCAGGCGCGTGCGGCCATTCCCAGCTGGTTCTTTGCTGGAATGCTGGAACTCTTCTCCAGTCAGGGCACCAGCATCGGGTTGGTGGCTCTGCTCATTCTCTACACACGCCGCCGCGAAGCAGTCGTCGACGACGCCTAACCCATCAGCAGTACCAGGCTGAGTGCAAACGCACCGGTGCTGAGAGTCAGCGCTACCAGCATGAGCAATCCATCCCGCGCCACCAAGGATATGCCAATCATCGTGACGCCTGCGCCCGGCAGTGCCACCGCAAATGGCACCATTTCCATCGGGATCATCAAAGCGCCGAGCAGCAACACAATGGCAGCGGCGACCCTGCGAAACACCGGGCTGATGACCCATGCAATACGCTGTTCGATCAAATTATCAATCTGCGCGAGGGCTTTGCCAGACTTCTTGCGCGCCGTTGAAATTTTCTGGCCCGAAACCGACAGGCGCCCAATGAAACGAGGTACCCACGGGTGGTTGCGGCCCAATAACAATTGAGCAGAGAACAGGATAATGATGACGCCAACAACCATTGGCAAACCGGGTATCGCGCCCAGGGGTGGAAGCACGACGAGCAGACCGAGCAGGGAAAATATCGGGCCGAAGGCGCGATCATCGTAGATGTCCAGAAGATCGCTCACGGATCCGTCCCGGCCATCCATCTCGTGTGCCGCAGTTTCCAGTATGTCTTCCAAGGGGCGCGTATCGGACATCTCAATCGAACGCATTTCCCATCAGCGAGTTCCGAGGGGGTTTACGGAGCTACGAGACGCGCTTCGCGCAATGCTTTGCGCCGCACCTTTCCGGCATCGTCTCGCAGCGGTTCGCACACCCATTCGAAGGAGCGTGGAATCTTGTAACGCACAAGACGCTCTGAGAGATGCGCAAGCATTGCAGCTTCGTCCGGCGTACCTTCGGGATAGTCAACAATCGCGTATAGCCGCGCGCCGAGGTCTTCATCCGGCAGACCTATCACAGCGGATGAGCGCACACCGGGAAACGCGTCGAGTGCGGCTTCCACTTCCGCCGGATAGATGTTGGCGCCACCTGACAGGACCATATCTGACAGGCGGTCTGAGAGATAAAGAAAGCCATCTGCATCCATCCAGCCGAGATCGCCAAGGCTTTCCCATCCGCCGTCAATGATTTTAGCTTCCGCTCCAAGGTATTGATAGGTCGAGCCGGGCCCCGATAACGGACGCATGTAGACTTCACCCACTTCGCCCGGCTGCAGTGTTTCGCCTGTCTCGCCGACGATCTTCATTTCGCAAGTTTCGACCGGCCGACCCACCGAACCACGGTGTTTGAGCCAGTCTGTGCCTTGGATCGTCGTCGATCCCTGACCCTCGGTCCCGCCGTAAAGTTCCCATATAACCTCTGCCCCCATCCATTCGATGAAGGCTTCCTTGAGCCATGCCGGACAGGGTGCTGCCAGATGCCAGACCGCCCGGAGACTGGAAAGGTCGTACTTCGTGCGCACATCCTCTGGAAGCGCCCAGATACGCCGCATCATTGTTGGCACCAGATAGACAATGTCGACGCCGGTGGTCTCGATCTGTTCAAGCACCTGCTCGGCATCGAACCGCGTGGCGATGACAATCGTGCACCCCTTGAACAGCGCGATCATGGCCCAGAGAAATGGACCATTGTGATAGAGCGGACCAGGGATCAGCATCGTGCCTTGATTTACGATCTCGAGATAGGGGTCTTCCGGATCCCAGGCTGCTGGCAACTTGGACACAATCAGTTTCGGCCGCCCCGTCGATCCACCCGAAGTCATCGCCTTGAACGAAGTCGCTGTGCGCTCGGGCAACGCTGAATCAGGCAGATCCGCATCAGGTACGAACCCCTTATGAAGGCAGGGTGTCGGTGCGTATTCATCGTCATCGACACCGACGACCAAAGTTGGCTGCCCAAGCTCGATAATCTGGTCGCGTTCGAATTTGGGTAGCTTGGAAGAAATCGGTTGCGGGGTAGCGCCAAGCTTCCAGATCGCAAGGCAAGCCTCTACAAATTCACATCCATTTGGAAGCGCAACGGTGACAAAATCATCCGCCTTGACGCCTAGTAGCTCATAGGCTCTCGCCAGCCGGTTTGTACGGCTCTCAAGCTCAGCCCATGTCCGCCGGTCGCCAAGATGATCAAGCGCGACCCGGTCTGGCTGGATCGCCGTCCAGTGTGAAACGATACGCGAAAGGGAAATGGAGGCCATGTTTTCCTGCCTGGATATGGAAACGTGTTGTTTCGCATTGTTTTTGGCCGTCTTACAAACAGCCCAGCTTGGATGAGCGTGCCATATGCCCGGTGGTACGTCATCAGGAACCTGAGGCGGGTGACGCTGCGGAATTGTGAGACGTAAGCATCGCTTCCAATTGGACGCGAAAATACCCGAATGTTGAGCAACTACCTCGCGGCAGGGAAAGCGAAGCCGGAAAGCTTTGCAACGACTTCGGCTTGGCGGCGCGCGTCCGTTTTCGACATGATCGATTTGAGCATGGTCTTTACCGTACTCGGTGCCACTTTTCGGAACGCGGCAATCTCCTGGATCGTGTCACCTTCAAAAAGCCGCTCGGCAGTCACGCACTCGGCGTCCGTAAAGCCGAACGCATCGACCAGCAGGCCTTTATCAAGGGCGCGACGCCGGAATATTGGTTCGAGAACAATGATCGCAGCGCCCGACCGATTGGCGATATCACTGGATTTTTGCAGTGGCGTGATGTGGCAGGTATAACTGTCATCCGAACGCAAGCGGGCGAATGCGAACCGCCCACCAATCACAGCGCTGGACGGCCGGATCGAACCCGCCAAACGTCGATTGGCTTCATCCGACAAAAGATCAAGATGACCGAACGCATCAAGTTTGATTATGCCCGCCGACAACATGGACGCGAAGGCTGGCGAATATTCCAGAACGGTCCCGTCAGCCCGTAAAATGGCAACATTTTCCTGAGGGCAATATGATGAAAGAATGGCATTATGGTTTGACTGCAGCATCCGCTTTGCAAGGTGAAGAACAGGACGCGCCGCCATGACAGCTTGTCTGAAGCGATCCGTCTGCAGATCGCTGACCTCTCCATGGTCCAGAGGTTGGGCGATTGCCATCGCGATGATCTGGTCACTGGTTTTTTCTAGCATCACACCTGCAAAAAAGCCGACATTCGCCGGTACCAGCAATTCCTGGTAGGCTTGATCGTGCGCAATTTCGCCCGGCGTAATGAAATCGCGTTCGCGAACAATCGTGCCTACACTCATGTTCTCTAGCTGCTTGGCACGCGGGTTGATGTCCCAGTAGTCCCCTTCCTGCTTGAACAGTTCCTGGTCGACGGACCCGACAATAGTGGATTGAATAATACTGTTCGCGCTGCCCAAAAAAATGATCTGTGCCGTAGGTGCGCCGCAAAAATCGGCAAGGTATTCCATCGCGTTCGGAAACGCTGAAGCATCCGTAACGCCCTCCAGAAGCAAATTCTGGAAGGTACTGATTGATCCGTCCATTATCGACATGTCCACCTGCAATGCCACGCAGCGACAGTTGCGGCTATTTACCAATAATTCGACGATAGAAAGCAATCTGCCGACGCGTCAAGGATTTCCGGGCCCGACCCAAAATTGAAGGTGTGCCGCAGCAGGATCGCAGTTCCCTGCATTCCGACAATATGACGATGATCAAACTCGAACCGAATTCAACAACAGCGAGGCTACGCTTCGTGCGTCAATCCAGAAAGCATTTGTATTACTTGAGAAAAATGGTGCACCCGGAGCGATTCGAACGCCCGACCCCCAGATTCGTAGTTTCTGGGTATAGGATTTTATTCCGTTCGCGCCCGTTCGCATACGTCCATTAAATATATGTTTTATATGTCTTTTTTGTGTTTTCTCATTCGCGCTCGTTCATCTGAACTTGCCTTAAGTCGCGTTATTTGGCACAAATCTGGCACAAATTTGAACGTCTTTTGGTGATCACTACATGGCTCCGTCCCGACTGCGTGCACTTACGGATCGGCAGGTTCAGGCACTGCAAGCGACCACAAGCGTGGGCGGCATTCCCGGCCTTGAATGTGTCGTATCTCCGACAGGCACCAAGTCGTGGAGGCTCCTCTATCGCCTCACTGGAGACACATCCGCAAGACGACGCTCGCTGGGGCTTGGCCGCTACCCAACCGTCGGCTTGGCCGAAGCGCGCCAGCGGTCTGCTGAGGCCCTTCGACTCGCGTCGGAGGGAACAGACCCGAAGCATGAGCGCGAAGAAAAAGCACGCAAACGCGACCTGACAGTTTCACAGGCAGTGGAAGAATATCTCGCCTGGTGCCGCATGAACAACGTGGCAGCCACAGCCCAGGACAAGCAATCCGTGTTCAAGAACCACGTCCTGAAGAGGCTTGGATCTTCTCCTCTCGTTTCGATCACGCGCAAGGACATCGCCGCCATCTTGGACAAACTCGGAGACAGGCCTGCTCGCCGCCGCACGGCCTACAGCTATCTCCGGCACTTCTTTCAATGGACTGCCGAGCGAGAGTTCATCGATGCAAATCCGTGTCTCGTCATCAGGACGCCCAAGACCGTGCCCGCGCGCGAGCGCGTACTCTCCGATGATGAAATCCGCTCACTCTGGACAGGCACCAGTGTGCTTTCCATCATGGCGCGCCTGCAACTCATGACGGCGCAGCGAATTGGTTCCATCGGACGCATGCGATGGGAAGACCTCGACCTTCAGAACAATATCTGGCACATCCCGGCCCAAGATATGAAGTCGGGCAAGTCTCATGGCGTACCTCTGTCCGATCCTGCGGTGACGCTCCTCTCGGATTGGCCACGCCTAACAGGCCCACACCTCTTCGGTGTCGGAAGCGACGGATCCAAGGCTTTCAACGGGCGATCCAAAGGAATGCTGCGCATGCGCAAAAGCGGTGCTGCCAGCGACTGGCGGCTACATGATTTGCGGCGCACAGCCGTGACGCTCGCCCAGCGCGGCGGCGCAGGTATCGACGAGATCAAGGCGCTCACCCAGCACAAGGTTGCAGGTGTCATCGGTATCTATGCGAGGCACAGCTACGAGAAGGAGAAACGAGCCGTCGTGGATCTCATTGGCATGCAAATCACGACTATTTTGGTAGAAGAGCGGAATTGAATGACGCAGAGCGGAAGCAAGCGTCCGCGAAGATGCAGCTTTCTCAACGATATGACGACCGATCCAAAACAGAACCACCTCCAAAAAAAGCAAAACAAGCTCATCCTAGGGGAGAAGCCAGACGTATTCCCCTCATCTCCAGTTCCCCATGATGATATATGGCGCCCAGTAATATGGTGCGGCGTGATCTTCGGACTTGATGAGTTTGGCCTGGGCGGCCTGAAGGGCGTCGGCCTTGGTTTGTCCTTCCCGAAGGAGTTCAGTGTAG
>JAVJOM010000041.1:0-18062 GCA_040216775.1 Hyphomonas sp. | reverse complement strand
CCTCCGGCTTGCCACCGGCAGTTTCCTTAGAGTGCCCACCCAAACGTGATGGCAACTAAGGATGAGGGTTGCGCTCGTTGCGGGACTTAACCCAACATCTCACGACACGAGCTGACGACAGCCATGCAGCACCTGTATCCGATCCAGCCTAACTGAAGGAATCCATCTCTGGAAACCGCGATCGGTATGTCAAGGGTAGGTAAGGTTCTGCGCGTTGCTTCGAATTAAACCACATGCTCCACCGCTTGTGCGGGCCCCCGTCAATTTCTTTGAGTTTTAACCTTGCGGCCGTACTCCCCAGGCGGAGAGCTTAATGCGTTAGCTGCGTCACTGACAGGCATGCCTGCCAACAACTAGCTCTCATCGTTTACGGTGTGGACTACCAGGGTATCTAATCCTGTTTGCTCCCCACACTTTCGCACCTCAGCGTCAGTACCAGTCCAGTTAGCCGCCTTCGCCACTGGTGTTCCACCGAATATCTACGAATTTCACCTCTACACTCGGTATTCCGCTAACCTCTCCTGGTCTCTAGACTTCCAGTTTCAAATGCAGTTCCAGGGTTGAGCCCGGGGATTTCACACCTGACTTAAAAGTCCGCCTACGTGCGCTTTACGCCCAGTAATTCCGAACAACGCTAGCCCCCTTCGTATTACCGCGGCTGCTGGCACGAAGTTAGCCGGGGCTTCTTTACTAGGTACTGTCATTATCATCCCTAGCGAAAGAATTTTACAACCCTAAGGCCTTCATCATTCACGCGGCATGGCTGCATCAGGCTTTCGCCCATTGTGCAAGATTCCCCACTGCTGCCTCCCGTAGGAGTCTGGGCCGTGTCTCAGTCCCAGTGTGGCTGATCATCCTCTCAGACCAGCTATAGATCGTCGCCTTGGTAGGCCATTACCCTACCAACTAGCTAATCTAACGCGGGCCGATCTTTCACCGATAAATCTTTCCCCCGGAGGGCGTATACGGTATTACCACTCGTTTCCAAGAGCTATTCCGTAGTGAAAGGTACGTTCCCACGCGTTACTCACCCGTCTGCCACTATATCGTTCGACTTGCATGTGTTAAGCCTGCCGCCAGCGTTCGTTCTGAGCCAGAATCAAACTCTCAAGTTGAGTGTTGATCTGACGATCCGTCCTTTGGAATAAGGACGGCAACTGTTGCTATATAAGCATCAAGTAATTGCGTTCTTTGACGAGAAACCCTTAGTCACAAAGACCAGGCCGAAACCTGATCGATGGAAAAAGAATTTTCTCAAGAAACGCATCCGTCGTGATCGTTTGGACCGTGGCCGAAGCCCGTGTCCGCAAGCCTTCACGCCGCCTGCGTTTCTCTTCCTAATCTCTAACAATGTCAAACAGCTGGAACCGAAGTTCCGGTAGACCATCCAGGGCGCTGCCCCTTCCGGAAGAGGCGGCTTATATGGGCCGCCTTATTGCCCGTCAACACCCTTTTTGCGCTTTCTGCAGATTGAGTGTTTGACCACCGTTTCTGCTGAATTTTGGCGCAAATGAAATTGTCGACCGTTGGTACGGCCTGCAAATTCAGGCATTTCGAGGAGCCGCATATATAGCCGCTGTTCGGGGAAAAAAGCAAGAAGTTTTTTTCCTGATTAGCAGCCCGATCTGCGGGCCCCGCTTCCGAAACCCAAGGGCGTCTTCAGCGGAGGCCGGGGAATACCCCCCAAGGCCGGAAGCCGCAACCCCCTAAAACAGCCTTTTGTCAGAAAACTGCCACTTTCACTGCAATCGCCTCAGTACTGGGCCGAAAGATAGGACTTCATCGCCTCTGCTTCGGCTTCTGTCTCGGCAATCTTCCATTTCACGAGGTCACCGATCGACACGAAACCGATCATTCTTTCGTTCCTCAGAACCGGTAAATGGCGAATCCGGCGGTCGGTCATCAGCTGCATGGCGTGATCAATTCGCATCGTGGAAGGCACAGTCACGACATCGCGGGTCATGGCATCGCCCACATTCATGTCCAGCGCCGCATGCCCGAGACGCGCGACCTGACGCACAATATCGCGTTCAGACAGGACTCCGATGATCGATTCGTCCGAATCGAGTGCAACAACCGCCCCGATTCTTCGCAGGTCCAGAACCTTGGCGGCTGCGCCAAGCGTGTCGTCGGCGCCGACAGAGATCACTTCGCGCCCTTTATCATTCAGAATCTGGTCAATCGTCATGCATCATCCTCCAAGTCTCGGTCGGTGGATCCGACCTGTTTGTGGTTTGATACTAGCATAAGACTCCCGGCGAATCGAACGGCAACAAGGATCAGGCCTCTGCGCCCTCCAGCCGCCACATCATAAACCGGAAGATGAGCGCGCCCGCGACATAGCCACCAACGTGCGCCTGCCAGGCGATTCCCGCCCCCAGCATGGCCGGTCCGATGAAGGCGAGGACCAAGTTGGCGACGAGGAACAGCATGGACGCCGTGAGGAAGGGCCGCGACAGCAGAGGGGTGCGGAGCCCCTTCTGGCCCAGCAGGACGGCTGCGATCAGCCCGGACACGCCCCCGGAGGCCCCAATCGCCGGCTGACCGACAGGATAATTCGCGACCAGGTGCGCGAGCGACCCGCCCGCCACGCTCAGGAAGAACAGAAACAGGAACAATTCGGATATCCGACGCGCCCCGCCGCCGCATGCGCGCCCCAGATATTCATACACAGGCTTGCCGACACCCAGCAGCATCGCGGTATTCAGGCCGACATGCACCCAGTCGCTGTGAACGAAAGAAATCGTGAATAGCGGAGCGATGGCCGACAGCACGTTGGAATAAGGCTCAGCCGCGCCGGGCGGCAGGCTGGCCCCCACCCACCCCCAGAAACGGTCGGGGATCAGCGCCGTGTTCCAGAGCAATACATTCTGGAGCCCCTCGCTGAGCAGGATCCTCACGCCATGCGCGGCCAGAAAGGTCAGCGCGAGCGCCGTCACCAAAGGCGGCGCGTTGATGATGGGCGGACGTCCGGTATTGCGGGCCATACAGCCTCCAGTAAGGGGAATCAGGTTCCTCTCTATATAGACACGGTCTCACATATTGGCAGGCCATCGCCGCATCCGGCCGGGTATGCCTCCCGAACGACCTTTCCTCGCCAGCGCTTTACCCTATCTTGAGCGCCATGATGATCCGGATATTCCTCGCCGCCATGGCGACCAGCTTTGCCGCGTTCGGGCTCTGGTCGCTCCTGAACCCCATTCTGATGGCTTCAGGCCTCGGGGTGGAGGTTGGAGGGCCGAACGGCGCCTATGAACTGCGAGGCATCTATGGCGGCGTCAGCCTCGGCGCAGCGTTTCTGGCGGCGGCGGGCGCATTCAGGTCCAGCATGACGCGCCCAGCACTCTGGTTTCTCGCCGCCTATCTGGGGGGATACGTCTTTGCCCGTGGCGCAGCGTTGCTGCTGGGCCCGCCCCCGACACCTGACTTCTATGCCTTTATCGCGTTCGAAATCATCTGCTTGGCTTTGACTTTCGTGGCGCTGCGCGCAAACGCTGGTCGCTGAATGCAGAAAAGCCCCGCCGCAATGGACGGGGCTTTCCGATTTTCGCCTCAGGCTTGGAGCCTAGAACGATTTGCGTACCGTGACGCCGTATGTTGCCGGCTGGCTCGGGTAGCCGCTCAGGGAGCCAGCTTGGGCCACCGACGGGAACGCCACCGTGACATAGTCATCATCAAAAATATTCCGTCCCCAGAAGGTAACGCCAAGACCGTTTTCGGTCGTGAAGCCGGCAGAAGCGTTCCACGTATTGACTTCACGCTGGTTGCCGATCAGCGCCTGGTTGGCTGGATCGTCAAAATACGCCGTTGGGCTTTCATACTGCCAGTCGGCGCGGATGAAGGCCTCCAGCGTATTCACGTCGAACGTATAAGTCGCCGAGGTCGACGTCGTCGTGTCGGAGATGCCCGATGGGGCTTTTCCGCTAAGGTCACCGCTCGCAGAGTTCGGGAACTCGTCATAAACAGGATCCTGGAACGTGCCCGCAAATGTCAGCAACAGCTCGTCGGTGACGTTCCACGACGCATCCACTTCGAGGCCCTGGGTCGACTGCTTACCGGCATTAGCCAGCGCAAAGCCGGTTCCAGTGAACACGTTCGACTGGAAGCCTTCGATAACCTGGTCGAAATAGGCCACATTGAACGCGAAGGCGTCGTAGGCAAATTTCGCGCCCACTTCGATCACCCTGGCTTCTTCCGGTCCGGCATAACGCGTGCCGGAGGTCAGGTTCGGCACAGCGAGGCCTGCGTCACGGATCGGTGACGAACCCGGGCTGGTCACAGGTGAGCCGGCCGTGAAGTCAGATGCGAAAGGACGGCTGTCACGCGACAGGTTCCACGACGTCGCCTTGAAGCCTGTGCCGTACGAGGCGTAGAGGTTCAGGTTGTCAGTCGCATCATAAGCCAGACGGAACGTGTAGGTCAGGTCATTATCGCTCGACTGGCCATCTTCAACACTGTTCGGGAATCCGAGGAATGGCGGCAGGAACTGAAGGGCCTGCAAGCCCAGCAACGGGTTCGATGCCGGATCCTGTGCACCGGCCTGGATCGCCGCAAAAGCGCCGGGGTTCGCGCCGGCAAATGCCGCAACTTGCGCCGGGTCTGTCGCATCCACACCAAAGCCGCCAAGCGCCTGGGCAAAGCCGATGGCGACCAGGTCGAGGCTCGAGAACACGTCGGTGTTCACGATGTTGCCGTACGCGTCTTTCTCGTCTTCCGTATAGTTCAGCCCCAATGTGGCCGTAACCCGGTCCGTCATGTGCCAGTCAAGAGTACCGAAGACTGACCACGCCGTGTTGTCCTGGCCAAATTCCTCGACCATGCCCTGCCCTTCCTGGGCAAAGACAAGTCCGACGGGCAGGCTGAGCGCGCCTTCGACAGCCGCAAGCGCACCACCCGACAGGAAGTCGGCATAGCCGCGGAAGTCCGAGCCGAAGAAGAATTCGTTATCAATGGCGACGGTTTCGTCAAAGTAGAAGCCGCCAACCATCCAGTCGATCGGGCCTTCGCCGGACGATGTCAGGCGAACTTCCTGCGTGAAGGTCTCGATATTGGTCTTGTTATAGTTGCGTCCGATCAGGTCGGCAGATGTGAAGTCGGAATCCGCATTCTGCTCAACATCGGATTCCCGGTAAGCCGTGATTGATGTCAGCGTCATGTTGCCGATATCGAAGTCGCCCTGCAGCGACAGGCCGCCATTGTCGATCTTGTTCTCGGATCCGAAATTATAGAACACTTCATAGGAATACGGGTTCTGAGGGTTCAGCTGGCCACCGAGCGCATTGATGACAGCGCCAGTCGGGCCGTTGACGACGTTTGCTGCCGCGCAGCAAAGCTCGTCGATCGTGTCATAGTCGCCAATCAGGCGGAACGAGGTGTTTTCGTTCGGTTCGAACAGCAACTCGCCGCGCAGGCCGAAACGGTTGCGCTCATTGGTCTTCTCACCTGTGCCGAGATCGTCGACATAGCCGTCGCGCACATTGTAATTGCCACCGAGGCTGAACGCCAGCGTTTCGCTGATCGGTCCGGTGACATAACCCTTGGCACGATAACCGTTGAAATTGCTGACCGTGCCTTCAACATTGGCACCGAGTTCGAATGACGGCTTCTTGGTGATAACAGAAATAACACCTGCGGATGCGTTCTTGCCGAACAGGGTCGACTGTGGCCCGCGCAGCACTTCGACGCGCTCGATATTCGGCAGGTCGGAGATCTGCGAAGCAGAGCGTGAACGGTATACGCCGTCAATGAATACGCCGACCGAAGGCTCGATACCCGCATTGTTGGCGCCGTTGCCGAAGCCGCGGATCACGAAGTTCGTGTTGGATGACGACTGCAGCTGGCCGACGCTGAGCGATGGGACGACAGACTGAAGGTCATTCAGGTCAAGGATCTGGGCCTTGGCAATGACGCTTTCATCGACGACGGAAACAGCGATCGGAACATCCTGAAGCGTCTGCTCGCGTTTGGTAGCCGTAATCGTGACGGTCTGCAGCGTGCGCGCTGAGTCTTCCGACTCTTCCTGGGCAACAGCTGGCATGGCCGCGCTGGCAATGGCGGCAAAGCCGACGCCGAGGCAAAGTGCGGTTCTGAGATTCGAATGCGCATAAGGGCGCGAAGGTGTCTTGGACACTCGGTATTCTCCCTGGATATTTTATATTCAAGTTTGAGAGGAGCCACGTGATTCGTGGCGGCGGATTAACAACGGTGCCTGAGAACTAACCGAGCCGAATTTCAGCGCAAGACCCCTTTCTGACAATTCTGTCATATCAACCGGCGTCTTCCGCGAGGTCAGGCAAGCGCCGTCCCCCATTCGAGGGATGCGGACAATCGGGCACTGTCTCGCGCTGGTACGCCCGGCTCCGCCAATCGCGCCTCCCCGTGTCTGCCTCGCTCGTATGCAATCCCTGACAGGGGAATTTCGCGCGCAATCCGCCCTCTTTTCCCCAGACAGATGATGCTGAGACTGGAATGGATATTGCGAATACCCCGTCCGGAAGGTCTGCACGGACCGATAATACTACACGGAGAGAGCCTGTCATGAACGACCGGTCGATACACCCAAATACCCGGATCCTGATTGACGCATGGCGCAGGATGAGCGCCAGCCCTGTGGCAAATGCTGTCGACGATCCCCGCGTGGCAGAGCATCCCGATCTGATCACCCAATTGTTTGTCGTTCAGCACAGCCCCGACACGGGCTGGATGTTCCGCACGGCAGGCCAGGGCCTGTGTGACCTGCTCGGCCGCGATCTGACCAATCATGATTTTCTGGAACTATGGACTGGGCCAGACCGGTTCATGATGTCTCACTTCATGGAAGCCATTCGCTATGACGGCGCACCGGGCGTTATCCGCGGCCGCGGCGAAACGCTGTCAGGCAAGCGTGTGGAAGTCGAAATCACGCTAATGCCGCTGGTTCGCCCTGGCGCACTTAATGACACGCCGCGCCTGCTCGGCCTGTACCAGACGCTTGGCGGAGAACCCATGCTGGGCGGTCACCCGGTCTGGCGCCACCGCATCTCGATGCTGGTCCCGCCTGATACCCGTGTCGAAGGTCGCCAGCTCCGTCTCGTTGCCAGCAACGCCTGATATCAGACTGTCGCGAGCGTTTCTTCGCGCGCGAGAGCCGGACGGCCAAGCATCATGTCAGCGGCCTTTTCGGCAACCATGATCGTAGGGGCATTCGTATTGCCACCCACGAGCGTCGGCATGACCGACGCATCGACGACCCGAAGCCCATCGACACCGCGCACGCGCAGCTGGCCGTCGACCGGGCTGTCATCGCCCGTTCCCATCGCAACCGTACCGACCGGATGATAGATCGTTTCGCCCATGCGGCGGATAAAGCTGTCAATGTCGTCATCGGTAACAACGCTTGTGCCCGGCATGATCTCGGCGCCTCGCAGCGCATTCAGGGCCGATTGGCCGCACACGTCGCGCACCATCTTGACCGCCTCGCGCATGGCACGGCGATCTTCTTCCGCCGCCAGGTAATTTGGATCAATCGCCGGATGGGCGAACGGATCGTCCGAGGCAAGGCAGATCGTTCCACGGCTCTCGGGCCGCAACTGGCAGGCGTGGACGGTGAAACCATCCTTCTTCGCATCATGATTGCCATGATCCATCATGATCGCGTTGACGAGGTGCAACTGGATGTCCGGCATGGACAGGCCTTCGCGTGAATTGATGAAGGCGCCCGCCTGCAGGAAATTGTCCGCACCTGCGCCCGTCTGGTTGAAAAGGTATTGCAGGCCGACACCCAGCTTCTTGATGCCTTTCTGCGCCGAATACGCCGAAACCGGCTGCGTCATTTCATGGATCACCGTCACGTCGAGATGGTCCTGAAGGTTTTGGCCCACGCCGGGCGAACTGACCTTCGCCTTGATGCCGAAGCGGTCCAGGTGTTCCGGGTTGCCGATGCCTGACAGCATCAGGATCTGCGGTGACTGTACCGCGCCCGCGCACACGACCACTTCCTTGTCGGCCTGGATCACCTGTGTCAGCGCGCCCTTGCCCTCGACCACTTCAACGCCCGTTGCCCGGCCGTTTTCGATCAGCACCCGCGTCACCAGGCCGGTCGAGATAACCGTCAGGTTCGGACGCACGCCCTCGATCGGGCGGAGGTATCCGTAAGATGCACTCCAGCGTTCGCCCTTGTGGATCGTGCGCTGGTAACGGCCAAATCCCTCCTGCTGGGCGCCGTTGAAATCTTCCGTGCGCTTGTAACCGGCCTGTTCGCCGGCTTGTACGAAGGCGCGGAAAATTGGGCTCGACATCGGGCTTTCCGACACGCGCAGCGGGCCTGCGCCGCCATGGAATGTGCTGTCGCCGCCTTCATAGCCTTCCGACCGCCTGAAATAGGGCAGCACATCGGCAAAACTCCAGCCCTGCAGCCCCATCTGTGACCATTGATCATAGTCGCCTGCATGGCCGCGAATGTAGACCATGCCGTTGATTGAGGACGAACCGCCCCAGCCCTTGCCACGCGGCCAGTACAGCTTGCGCCCGTTCATGTGCTTCTGGGCCTCGGTATAGAAGCCCCAATTATGGTCATTGGCTTGCTTGATCAGGCTGCCGACACCGGCTGGCATGCGGATCATCAGCGAGTTGTCTTTCTTGCCCGCCTCGATCAGGCAAACTTTGATCGACGGATCAGCCGACAGGCGATTGGCAAGCGTGCAACCAGCGCTGCCCGCACCGACGATGACGTAATCATATGTTTCCATGGAATCAGGCTCCGGCTGAAATAGGGCTTACAGGTTCACCCGGAATGCGAAATCCGGCCCGTCTGAGCAACACTTTGTGAACCTAAATTGCCTAAGTAAAGCGTTCACGGTGGGACAGGCTCTGATATTTTCGGGTCTTCGGGAGCAGAAAATGACCAGCCTGCGTAATTCTGCGCTCAGCGATAGCCCGCTGATCAATCCCAACAAGGACCGTCGTCTCCACAAGCGCGTCCCGCTGCAGCTTGATGGACAGGTGCTGGATGATGGCCAGACCGATCACGCCATAACCACGATCAACATTTCCTGCTCTGGAGCGATGATCCAGTCCGAATTCCGCCCGCGCGCAGGGGCACAGGTCGTCTGCTACTTCAATGACCTTGGCCGCGTCGCCGCAACCGTCATTCGCGCCACGCCCACCGGATTCGCCGTTCAGTTCAGGATTGTTTCCCACAAACGCGACAAGCTGGCTGACCGGCTGACCTGGCTGCTCAACAAAGACCAGCTGGATCTGGATGAAGATCGCGGAGCAAGTCGCAAACCCCAGAGCGGTCCAGCCCTGCTGACACTGGAGGACGGCCGCGAGATCAAGTGCCGTGTTCTGGATATCTCGCTGACAGGCGCCAGCTTCGAAGCAGAAGACGCGACACCCATGGTCGGCGATACGGTGTTTGCCGGTAATGTCAGGGGCCAGGTCGTCCGCGTGGGCGGCAAGAGTTTCGCCATCCGTTACGTCCGCCAATAGGCGCCTAGTCGATACGCGTGACGCCGTCGCGGTGCTTCTTCCAGTTCTCGACATAGTGCATCGCCGACATTTTCAGCATCTGAACCTGCGGGCCAGACAGCTCCTTCACCACTTTGCCCGGTGATCCCATTACCAGCGAATTGTCGGGAATTTCCTTGCCTTCGGGGATCAGCGTGTGCGCGCCGATAATGCAGTTCTTCCCGATCTTCGCCTTGTTGAGAATGGTCGAGCCGATGCCGATCAGCGTTTCGTCGCCGATCGTGCACCCGTGCAGCATCACCATATGCCCGACCGTTACATCTTTCCCGATGGTCAGCGGCGCGCCGATATCGGTGTGCAGCACGCTGCCATCCTGGATATTTGTGTTCTCGCCAATCGTGATCGGGTCATTGTCGCCGCGCAGAACGGCGCCATACCAGACAGAGGCATTCTCCTTCAGGATCACGTTGCCCATTACTTGGGCATTTTCGGCCACCCAGTAATTTCCGCTTGCTGGAAGTTGCGGGCGGGCCTCTCCTATCTGGTAGATTGCCATATGATTCGTCCTCTCATTTCGCCTGCGGAATATCGCATAAACGGTTTGATAACCCTGCTATCGTCTAATCAGCAACAGATTCGGATGTGGAGTTGGTCATAGAAAGACCCTGCCTCACCTCGCCACCGGGACCGAACGCTTCCGGACTGGCCATGCCGCCTTCAGGGCGGTCCGTCTATCTTCCCCCGCTTTTCGCCAAGCCGTCCGCAATTCCGCTGACGGCTTTTTTTCTGCCTGGAACCAAGGAGTCCTCCCATGGGTAAACGCAACGCCGCCAAGCGAATGAAGACAGCATCAGAGGTGAAAGCCACTGCCTGGATTCAGGATGCCGGTCGCGGCCAGCCGCCCCTTCTCCACGCCATTGAGGGAGGTCGAAACTGGCATCCCGATGATGCAGACACACGCAAGCGACAGTCCAACACCTCAGAGCCTGACCGCACCCAGCGCTACCAGAAAACCGTCAAACCCCGTTCCGAGAATCAGGCCCAGCTGATGAACGCCATGGACACCCATGCGCTCGTCGCCGCGCTTGGCCCCGCTGGCACCGGCAAGACCTACCTCGCCGTCTGCAAGGCCGTTGAAGCCCTGCAAAAAGGCAAGGTCGCGCGCATCATCCTGTCGCGTCCCGCAGTCGAGGCCGGCGAGCAGATCGGCTTCCTGCCCGGCGCCATGGAAGACAAGCTCGCGCCCTACCTGCGTCCCCTTTATGACGCCCTGTCCGACAGGCTCTCGCCCGGCCAGCTCAAGCACATGCTGTCGGAAGGCGTCATCGAAATCGCCCCCATCGGCTTCATGCGCGGGCGCACGCTCAACAATGCCTTCATCGTCGTCGATGAGGCACAGAACTGCACCTATACGCAGATCAAGATGCTGCTCACTCGCCTCGGCTGGCATTCCACAATGGTGATCACCGGCGACCCGGCCCAGACAGACCTGCTGCCCGAATTCTCCGGCCTCGCCAACGCGGCCGAGCGTCTGGAGAAACTGGCCGGCGCCTCCGTGATCCGCCTCGAAGGCGTCGATGTCGTCCGCCACCCCCTCGTCCAGGAAATGCTCGAGGTTCTCTGAACATGTATGCCCCCTCTTCCATTCTGGAGAGGGGGCATACATGGCGCGAAACCAGACGGGCTCACAACTTGCGGGCTTCAAGAACAATATTGAATGGCGTCCGCGCGGCGACGCTCACCGTGCCGAAACCGGCCTCGGCCAGCACTTTCGCCAAACGCCCCGGACCGGCCTGTGCGCCGAGCCCTTCGCGCACATCCTGAGAGAGCGAACAGGGAGTACACACGCCCGTCGATGCCGCGTAGTAAAGCCGACTGACCGGGTTGATATTGTTCTCGACCCCGTCATTCGCAGCAGGCTCCACCAGCAGGAGCGACCCGCCTGGATTCAACGCATCGCATGCGTGACGCGCCGCTCCAACCGGATCACCCATGTCATGCAGGCAATCCATGAAGCAGATAAGATCGAAATCCCGTTCATCATATCCCTTCGCGAGGGCCGTTTCGAACCGGAGGTTACCAGACAGGCCTGCCTCGCTTGCGCGCTGGCGGGCGATATCGATCGACTCAACGTGGCTATCAAAACCGTACACGGTTGAATTGGGGAATGCCTTGGCAAGAATGATCGCCGATGCACCATGGCCGCATCCGACATCCGCGATCTTGCCACCGGCTGACAGCCTGTCCTGCACGCCGTCGAGCGCGCCGATCCAGTCGGCCACCAGGCTCGCCTCATAGCCCGGTTTGAAAAGGGCCTCGCAGCCACAGAACAGGCCTTCATGATGGTCCTTCCAGGCAATACCATCCCCGGAGCGGAAGGCGTTCTCAATCTTGTCGCGGTCAAACCAGAGCGACGCGCACACTTCGAGGGCGGGCACGAGAAATACCGGGCTGCCGTCCACGGCCAGCACCAGCGCATGGGCATCAGGCAGTTCATAGGTGCCGTCCCGTGGCTGGTAGATGATATATCCCCCCGCCACCTGATTGTTCAGCCATTCACGGACATAGCGTTCGTGCAGGCCGGTCTTTGTGGCAAGATCGTCGGACGTCAGCGCACCCGCTCCCGCCAGCGCCTTGTACAGGCCCAGCTTGTTGCCAAGACTGGTCATGACGCCTGACATGGCTGCAGCAACATCTGTCACGACCTGGCCAGCAAACGCTTCGACTTGATTCATATCGGGGTTCATTTCTCGATCTCTCTTTCAGGCAGATGTCGGGGTCAGGGTTGTGGCGGGCGACCACGCCTGAGCGGCGAAGGCGTCATCCAGGGGAATGCGGGCAATCTTGCTCGCGAAATTGGTCATGGTTTTTCCGGCGATCCCGATCAGGAGTTCCAGGATTTGCTCAGACTGGAATCCAGCATTCAGGAATGACCGGATATCGGAAGGCCCAAGCGCGCCCTTTTTCTCCAGAATGCTGAGCGTCATCTGGCCGATAACCTGCAAGCGTGGATCCTTGCTGAGGTCGCCGCTCCGGACCGCTTCAACTGTGTCCGCGTCGACCCCGTGGGCCAGCGCAAACGTCGAATGCCCGGCGACACAATAGGGACACTGATTGTAGACGCTTGTCGTCAGGGCGATGATTTCGCGCTCGCCCGGCGCAAAGGATGTGGCGTCGAAGCAGGTATTGATCCCTGCCAGCGCATTGATTGCGTTCGGCGCGCCGGCAAATAGGCCGTATACGTTCGGGACAAAGCCGAGGCCTGCCGCGATGGCATCAAGAATGTCACGTGACCCGGCGGGGGCTGTTGTACTTGTTTCAATTTTGAATCCGGTCATGGCCGGTCTCCTGTTCCTTGGTTGCGATGGAAAAGGTTTAGGCCGGTGCCCGGTGCCGAAATACTTCGCGTTCCAGAGCCATGCACTTCGGATTCCGAAGTATCTCACTTTCCAAAACGAAGTTATGGTCAGCGCTCAGGAGGAAGATGATGAAATACAGCCAGTTCTGCCCGATCGCGAAAGCCACCGAAGTTCTTGGCGACCGGTGGACCCTGTTGATCGTGCGCGAAGCGCTTATGGGCGCATCCCGGTTCAGCGAATTCCAGCGCGGACTGGGAGGTATTTCCACGGCGGTCCTCACCGAGCGTCTCAAATCCATGGCCGAGAACGGACTGCTCGTTCGCCGCAGCCTGACAGGCAAACGCGGCTACGAATATTTTCCGACGCCCGGCTGCAAGGAATTGCTACCGATCATCGTGTCACTAGGCGACTGGGGCATGCGCTGGGCAAAGGATAATCTTGTCGAGGAAGATTACGATGTCGAACTCCTGATGCTTTACCTTGAGCGCAGCATTATTCGCGAAATGCTGCCCGGCCCCCAGACCATCCTCCAGTTCGACTTCAGCGACCTGAAACAGTTCCGCACGTGGTGGCTCGTGGCCAGCGAAACCAATGTCGAGGTCTGCGAGAAGGACCCCGGACAGGACGTCGACGTCTATTTCAATTCCACCGTACGCACGATGACCGATGTCTGGCTTGGCCACCGCACCTACCGCGACGCAATCAAGGCAGACGAATTGACCATTGTCGGCGACCAGGCGCTGACGAAATCGGTGAACCGCTGGCTGGCCTGCACGCTCTTTTCACCCCCCTCTGCAAACTCACCGATCAACTGAAGCAATCCCGGAAAGCCGGTTCCATCTTTCACACCGCTTGACCCGCGGCCCGCGCGTGCGCCATCTGCTTGGAAAAGAAACGACCCAAGGGAGAGACAACATGATCCGGTTCGCCGCGCTGGCCTTCGCAATGGCCCTCCTCCCGTTCGTCACTGCCCGCGCCGAGGAGGTTCCCGCCATGCAAACCTATGACTCCTTCGACGGGACGACGATCTCATACGCCGAGCTGGGCACCGGCCCGCTGGTTGTCCTGCTGCACGGCTTCACCGGGAACGCAGACCTCAATTTCTTCCAGCCCGGTATCGCGCAGAAAATCGCCTCCGCCGGCTACCATGTCGTCGCGCCAGACCTGCGCGGCCACGGCGCGTCTGCCTATTCCGCCCAGGCAGAAGACTGGCCGACAGACGCTGTTGCCCGCGACCAGATCGCCCTCGTCGCCCATCTTGGTGAAAGCCCCTATGCCACCGTCGGTTATTCCATGGGCTCCATCTCGGCCCTGCGCTGGCACCTGCTCTCACGCGATACCGGCCGCATGGCCCTCGGCGGCATCGGCGACTCGGCGGCAGACGAGTTCAACACGGATCGCAATGCTGCCTTCCGCGCCGCGCTCGAACTCGCTCTCGCGGGCGAAGACACGCCCGGCGCAAAGGCCATGCTGGCCCGCGCCAAATCCACCGGCGGCACGCTTGAAGGCTATCTCGGTGCCCTGTCGGCCCGCACCTATACGCCGGCTGACCTGCTCGCCACGTTCCACGTGCCGACCCTCATCCTCACCGGCGATGAAGACCTCGACAACGGGTCGGGCCAGGCCCTTGCCGACATCATCCCTGGCGCAGCTTACCAACAGCTCAAGGGCACCCACCTCAGCGCCGTGACTGATCCGGCCTTTCCAGCCGCCGTGATCACTTTCCTTGATGCAGGCCGCGACGCCCAATAGCCTGATCACCGAATTGTTATGCCAAATCCACCTGGCCTTCCTACATGTAGGGCCAACACAGAACCGAAAACCACGGAGCAAGCGATATGAGCGACCCGACCTATACCCCGCCAAAAGTCTGGACATGGGACAAGGAGAGCGGGGGCCGGTTCGCCGCCATCAACCGCCCGATCGCTGGCCCGACCCACGACAAGGAACTGCCTGTCGGCAAGCACCCCTTCCAGCTCTACTCGCTGGGCACACCGAACGGCGTCAAAGTCACGATCATGTTCGAGGAACTCCTCGCTGCCGGTCACACCGGCGCTGAATATGACGCCTGGCTGATCAATATCGGCGAAGGCCAGCAATTCGGCTCCGGGTTTGTCGACGTGAACCCGAACTCCAAGATCCCGGCCCTGACGGACCATTCCACCAATCCGCCGACCCGCATCTTCGAGTCTGGCTCCATGCTGCTCTACCTCGCGGAAAAGTTCGGCGCCTTCCTGCCCACCGATCACTACAAGCGCACCGAAGCAATCTCTTGGCTGATGTGGCAGATGGGCAGCGCGCCCTTCCTCGGCGGTGGCTTTGGTCACTTCTACGCCTACGCGCCGGAGAAATATGAATACCCGATCAACCGCTATGCCATGGAAGTGAAGCGCCAACTCGACGTGCTGGACCGCCGCCTGAAGGACAATGAATACCTCGCCGGCGATGAATACTCGATTGCCGACATGGCCGTCTGGCCCTGGTATGGCGCGCTTGTCACCGGCGCGGTCTATGATGCGGGCGAGTTCCTGCAGGTGCACGAATACACCAACGTCATCCGCTGGATGAAACAGATCGGCGCCCGCCCCGCCGTCGAGCGTGGCAAGATGGTCAACCGCACGTTCGGCAAGCCGGAATCGCAATTGCACGAACGCCACGATGCCAGCGACTTCGACACGAAGACGCAGGACAAGCTCGAAGCGCAAGCCTAAAGGCATCAGCCCCCACCCCACTGAGAGACACCTCGGGGTGGGGGCTGGCCGTTGGCGCCCTTTCTCGCGCCCGTCGGCGTCGCGCTGTCCGGCTCCCGGCCGTTCAACACTGACAATCCGTAACAGGCGCTGCTGCCCGTCATGATACCGGCACATGATCGCATCCCCGGCTGACAAGCCGATCAGCGATGCGCCCACCGGCGTCGCAATCGAAATGCGGCCGAGCGAAATGTCCGCCTGGTGCGGGTAGACAAGCTGCACCTTGCTTTGCGCGCCGCTGCGCTCGTCGATGAATTCGACCTGCGTATTCATTGTGATCACACCGTCCGGCAGCTCCGCAGAATCATATACCTGCGCACGGTCCAGCTCGCCCAGCAGCAGGCCGGACACTTCCGGTTGCTTGTGGCTCAGCGCATAGGCGAGCGCATTTAGCGCGTCATACTCACTGTCGATAAGATGCACCGGCGGGCGTATGTACGCACCCGGCATATTCATGGCGGTCATGTCCTGTCCAATCTGAAAGGTGTTTTGAAAATATCTGCCAGCCGGACGCCGCACCGGGGGGGATGCCTTGTCCGGCTGGCAGTGACCGCGAAAGATCAGCGCTGCGAACGCCGCGCCATCATGTCTTTCACGGCCATTCGTTTGGCCTTCAGCGCGCGTAGCAATTGCTCGTTGGGCTGGGGGCGGCGGCTCTCGTCCGAAATCTCGGACTCAATGGCGGTGCAGCGGCGGCGAAGCTCATGCAGCAGGCGCCCGCGATGTGAAATGATGCCCTGGTTCATCGCGCGGCCCTCCGCCCCTTCGGCGTGACCACCGGGACAGAGGGGGAAAAAACCGGAATGTCTGACAATGACAACATCAATGGGCCTCCTGTCTGATTGGCGTTGAACTGCGTTCCTCCTTGAATTGGGATGCGTCGCACGATAGTTCCAATCCAAACTTCTTCTGAAATTTATAGTCACAGGCTATGGAATGCGTCCCACCCTCCGCCAGCTTCAATATCTCGTCGCCCTCGCTGACACCGGCAAGTTCGGTGACGCGGCCAAGCGTGCCAATGTCAGCCAGCCCAGCCTGTCGGCCCAGATCGCCGACATGGAGGCGGAGCTGGACGCCGTCCTGGTCGAGCGCGGCCGTCATGGCGCCCTGCTGACGCCTATCGGGGTCGAGCTGGCCCGCCGCGCCCGCCTGATCCTGCAGGAGATGGAAGACTTCAAAACCGTCGCCCAGCGCAACATGGATGGCCTGTCCGGGCGCATGCGTGTCGGCGTCCTGCCCACCATCGGGCCCTACCTGTTGCCCAATGCCACCCGTCAGTTGCACGCCCGCTTCCCCGACCTGCGCTTCAATGTCCGCGAAGAGCGCACGATTGATCTCGACGCCCATCTCCATGCCGGCGTGTTCGATTTCATCATCTCCGTGCCCGATGCGCATGACGGCATGGCAACCTCCGCCCTATTCGAGGAAAACCTCTGGATCTGCACCGCGTCGGATGATCCCCTCGCCAGTGCCCAGGGCCCCGTCCGGTTGGCAGACCTGAAAGGCCGCACCCTGCTCAGCCTTGGTCACTGGCACCGCCTGAACCTGATGATCCAGTCCATCGCCAAGGGCGCCAAGGCGCAGGTCAGTGTCGAGTATGACGGCTCCAGTCTCGATTCCGCGCGCCAGATGGCCGAGATGGGCGCAGGCGTCGCCGTCCTGCCCAGCCTCTATGCCCTGACAGAGCGCCGCCGCGATCCCGGCCTGATGATCCGCCGCATCGACCACCCCTCGGCCCGCCGCAAGATCGCGCTCGTCTGGCGTCCCACATCCAACATCGCAGACCGCATGACCATCCTCACCGAAGTGTTCCGCGATGCCGCTGAAGACATCCTCCGTCTGGAAACGCAGACAGACAGGGTTTCGCCCCGGTGACCCACCCGCTAAGGCAGTCCGCATAGCCATTCACAGCAAGGGCCGCCATGTCCCCCGACCTCATCCTCACCCTGTTCGACCGTATCGGCGTGTTCGTCTTCGCCATTTCCGGCGGCATCGTCGCCGTGCGCAAGGACATGGACCTGTTCGGCGTCATCGTGCTGGCCTTCCTGCCCGCCATTGGCGGCGGCACGCTGCGCGACCTGATCCTGGGCCAGCCCGTGTTCTGGCTGTCAGACACGCCCACCCTGCTGCTCGCGCTCGCGGGCGGACTCACCGCCTATGTGTTCCACCGCTTCCTGGAAAACTTCCGTCCCCTGCGCTGGGCGGATGCGTTCGGAATGTCGCTGTTCGCCGTCACCGGTGCGGCCATGGCGCTGAACCTCGATCACGGCATCGCGGTCGTGCTTATCATGGGCACAATCACCGCCAGCGCCGGTGGCCTGATGCGTGACGTGGTCGCCAATGAGGAACCGCTTCTCCTGAAAAAGGATATCTACGCCACCGCCGCCCTGCTCGGCGCGGGCGTCTATTTCGGCCTCGCCACCTGGGGCCT
This sequence comes from Hyphomonas sp., assembly GCA_040216775.1. Lineage (GTDB taxonomy): Bacteria > Pseudomonadota > Alphaproteobacteria > Caulobacterales > Hyphomonadaceae > Hyphomonas. Next base: position 75 of record JAVJOM010000041.1, on the reverse strand, counting down.
GCCCGAATCCGGCGCCTTCATCGGCGGCCTCGCCGCCGCCTTCACCCTCCGTGCACTGGCCATCGTGTTCAAGCT
>JAVJOM010000019.1:0-293674 GCA_040216775.1 Hyphomonas sp. | reverse complement strand
GATGTGGCGGGCCTGCAAGCTGCGTTTGATGTCTGAGAGAGGAAGACCGGAATGACTTATATCATGGGATTTGTGATTGCCGTGCCGACGGCGAACAAGGATGCCTATCGCGAGATGGCCGAAGCAGCAGCATTGGTGTTCAAGAAGCATGGCGCGCTCAGCGTTGTCGAAGCCTGGGGCGATGACGTGCCGGATGGGAAGCTGACCAGTTTCCCGATGGCCGTGAAGTTGCAGCAAGACGAAGCTGTCGTTTTTTCCTGGATTGTCTGGCCCTCCAAAGAGGTGCTCGATACCGGGAACAAGGCCGCCATGATTGAATTCGAGGAGACCGGACTGATGGGATCTCACTTGTTCGATGGCAAACGCATGATCTTCGGAGGTTTCCAACCGATCGTTGAGAAGTGAGAATCCGCTTACGTTGCGGAACATGATTCAGCTTTTTCTTGCCTTCGGGGCCTCTGGTCTGCTTTATCCCCACAGGACCCATTCCAAGGAGGACCCGTTATGGATCTCGCAGAACTCACATCCAAGGCTTCATCCGCTGTCGAGCCAGGCGGCGATTTCACAAAAAAAGTCAAATTTGACTTCGGTAGCGTCGGCAAGCTTTTCATTGATGGCGTTGCAGGCAAAGTCGACAATTCTGACGGCGACGCCGATGCGACCATCAAGGTTGACTGGGATGACTTCCAGAAGATTTCCGGCGGCCAGATGGACCCGACCATGGCATTCATGCAGGGCAAACTGAAGGTTGAGGGCGATATGTCTGTCGCCATGCAGCTTCAGAATCTGATGAAGAAGTTCTCGTAGACCGCGACGGCTTTCCAATCCAGAAGGGGCCGCCCCGGGGAAACCTGAGGGCGGCTTTTTTGCGATGACAGACAAGACCCCCCCCAAAGAAACCAGCCAGCGCGCCGACTTTGTCATCGTGCCGGGTAACCCTGCGCCAGACGGGGCGGAGATCGTATGGTTCAAAGGGAGTGAAGGACGCGCCCTGAGGGCCTGCATCGCGCCGGCTCTGACGTATGAAAATCCGCGTGGCACGGTGATTGTGTGCCCGGGACGTACTGAGTTCATCGAAAAGTATTTCGAGGTTGGCCGTGAGCTTCAGGCCATGGGCTTTGCCGTGGTGATTATCGATTGGCCGGGACAGGGGCTTTCAGAGCGTCTGCTGGACGACACGAAAAAAGGCCATATCGACCGGTTCGAAACCTTCATGGGCGCGCTTGCGAAGGGGTTGGAAAAACTCGATGACCGGTTGCCGCGACCCTATGTGTCGCTGGCCCATTCCATGGGCGGCGCCATCGCACTGGCGGCCATTGCACGCGGCCTGGTGAAAGTGGACGCTGCGGCTTTCTGCGCGCCGATGTGGGGGCTGAAGTCGAGATTCTTCGGCATGAACTATCTGGTCTGGGCCATGCGCGTGACGGGCAGGTCCGATGACTATGCACAACAGCCGGGGCCAGCCGAAACGTTCCAGACAAATATCGTGACGCATGACGAGCGCCGTTGGCAGATGCAGCGCGACCTGTGTGATGCCGCACCGGAACTGGAGCTGGGCCCCGTCACCTGGGGCTGGCTCGGCGCGTCGCTGAACATCGTGGCGACCTTTGGCAAGGTGAAAGCCCTGAACAAGGTAAGCATCCCTGTTTTTGTTGCGTCGGCGGGGGAAGAAATGCTGGTCGATAATGCATCGCACGCCGCCGTGTGCGCCCGCCTGCCAGACTGTGAGCATGTCACCGTAGAAGGCGCTCGACACGAAATCCTGATGGAAACCGATGAGCGGCGCGCCGAATTCTGGGACGGTTTCGAACGGATGCTGAAACGCGCGGATATCTGAATTTCTGGCGAGATGGCCCCGAACAGGCTATGTTCGCGTCCGAACCAATAGTGTGGGGACGCAATGGCCGACAAGACACTCGTGGAATTCGTCAAGGACAGTCTGGAGCGCGGGCAATCACGCGCTGCAATCATCGAAGCCCTGACCAAGGCGGGATGGCGCCGCGCCGAAGTGGACTCGGCGCTTGAGACCTATTCAGATGTCGACTTTCCCGTCGCCGTTCCGCGCCCGCAACCCTACCTGTCCGCACGCGAAGCCTTTTTCTACCTGCTGTTTTTCATTCTGCTTGGAATCGTGTCGTTCAGCCTCGGCTCGCTCCTGTTTGCGCTGATCGAGTATGGCTTCCCAGACAAGGCCACTGAAAGCGACTATCGTATATTCCGCCTTGAAACACAGGCGCGCAGCGGTATTTCCGGCCTTCTTGTTGCGACGCCGATATTCCTCTGGCTCGGTTACATTCTGCGCGGCGCCAGGCAGAGGAACCCACAATTGCAACGGTCGCGGATCCGGAAATGGTTGACTTATCTCAGTCTGGTCATCGCCGGGTGCACGCTTGTCGGGGACGGCATTTCACTTGTTTACAATTTCCTCGCCGGCGATCTCACGACGCGCTTCGTGCTCAAGTCGTTTGTGGTGGCGATCATTGCCGGCGCGATTTTCACCTATTTCATCAGTGATGCGGAAAAGGGGGACAAGAATAATGTGGACCCCGCGTGAACCCGGAGACTGGCTGGCGGGTGCGCTGGTCATCGTGGTCGTTGCGAGCATTATTGCAGGCCTCGTCGTCATTGGCGGACCGACAAAGGCGCGGCAGGAGCAGGCGGACGGTCTTCGCATGCAGGCGCTGGCCGAAACGGCGATGGCTCTTAATTGTTACAATCGCGGTGTCGGTGCGCTGCCGGGCGATATGACGTTGGTGCGAACAGCCATTGCGGACGCAGGGTCTGACGCGCGTCTGGCATCGGGTTGCCGCAACGCTGTTTGGCGCGACGATCCGATTTCAGGAGAGGCATTCGAAATTGTCCCAGGCGATGACCGTGTCGCGCAGGTGTGCGCTGTGTTCGAACGGCCCAGTCGCGGCGACACCGGCATGCGGTATTATGGCCTGGGCGCCGACTATATCAATTCGGCTGCACCCCGCACTGAGGCAGGCCGGTTTTGCTATTCGGTAGATCTGGCCACGTCACCCGACTGATCTGCTTGACTTCCCTAGCGTCGCCAACCCACCTTCACGCCAAAGCGAAGAGGAAGCGCCCCATGAAAGTAGCAGCTGTTAAAAAGCCCGGTGGTCCCGGAAACCTTGTCATCGAGGATCGCCCCGATCCAAAACCCGGCCGCGGCGAGATTCTGGTTCGGGTGAAGGCGAACAGCCTGAACTATCATGATTTTGTCGTCGTGATGGGCGGTATCCCGACACCTGATGGGCGGATTCCGATGTCGGATGGTGCCTGCGAAGTCGTTTCGGTGGGTGAAGGCGCCAGCCGGTTCAAGCCGGGCGACAAGGTGCTGAGCCTGTTCTTCCCGAATTGGCATTCAGGCGGACCGCAAATGTCGGGCTTTGCCAGTGTGCCGGGTGATGGCGCAGATGGGTTCGCCGCAGAGCTGGTCGCGGCATCGGAGACGGCATTCACGCGCATGCCGGAAGGGTATTCCTTCGAAGAAGCGTCGACACTTCCCTGCGCCGCACTAACGGCGTGGCGCGCCCTGATGGTGGAAGCGAAGATCAAACCGGGTGACTGGGTGCTGACTCAGGGTACGGGCGGCGTGTCGATCTTTGCGCTGCAATTCGCCAAAGCGGCCGGAGCGCGTGTCATTGCGACATCGTCGTCTGATGAAAAGCTCAAGCGCCTGAAGGAACTCGGCGCTGATCACCTGATCAATTACAAGGACACGCCGGACTGGGGAAAGAAGGCGAAGGAGCTGACGGGTGGACGCGGTGTCGACGAAGTGGTCGAAATCGGTGGTCCTGGCACGCTTGCCCAGTCCATCGCAGCCTCCCGGATGGGGGGTCACATCTCACTGATTGGTGTCCTGACCGGCGTGTCGGGTGAAGTGCCGACAGCAGCGCTTTTCTCGATGAACATCACGTTGTCAGGTATCACCGTGGGATCGGCGGCCCATCAGGAAGACATGATTGCCGCGATCGAGGCAAACAACATCAAGCCTGTCCTCGACCAGACCTTTCCGCTCGACAAAATCGCCGAGGCCTTCGCACATCAGGCGTCGCAAAAGCACTTTGGCAAGATCGTCGTCTCGATCTGAGGGCGATCAGTGCCGGAAGTGGCGCATTCCCGTGAAGACCATGGCGAGACCGGCATCATCTGCGGCGGCGATTACTTCGTCGTCGCGGATGGATCCGCCGGGCTGGATAACCGCTGTAGCCCCTGCTGACGCAGCCTGAAGCAGGCCGTCCGGGAAGGGGAAGAACGCGTCTGAAGCGGCGACGCAGCCTTTGGTTTTCGGCACGTCCCAACCGGCGGCTTCGGCAGCGTCTTCGGCCTTGCGGGCCGCGATTCGGGCTGAATCAATTCGGCTCATCTGTCCTGCGCCGATGCCGACAGTTGCACCGTCTCTGGCATACACGATCGTGTTTGATTTGACGTGCTTGGCCACGCGCCAGGCAAACAGCAGATCGTCGAGTTGTTCCTCTGTCGGCGTACGACGGGTGACGACTTTCAGGTCAGCGCGCGTGATGCGGCCAAAGTCCCGGTCCTGAAGCAGGAAGCCTCCGGCTACGGTCTTGACGAAATGACCGGCAGCAGAAGGATCCGGCAGGCCTTCTGTGATCAGGAGGCGGAGGTTCTTTTTCCTGGCGAAGATCGCTTCAGCATCAGCATCTGCGCCGGGAGCGATAACGACCTCTGTAAACACGTTACTGATTTCTTCGGCGGTCGCGCCATCAAGAGGGCGATTCAATGCGACGATGCCGCCAAAAGCCGAGGTGGAGTCACATGCAAGAGCTGCGCGATAGGCCTCGATGATGGTCTGGCCCTGGGCGACGCCGCAGGGGTTGGCGTGTTTGATGATAGCGACAGCAGGCGTTTCGGCGCCGAGTTCACCAATCAGTTCATAGGCAGCATCTGTATCATTTATGTTGTTGTAGGAGAGTGCCTTGCCCTGGAGCTGTTTCGCCGTTGCGACGCCGGGGCGCTGTTCGCCAGTGACGTAGAAGGCGGCTTTCTGGTGCGGGTTTTCGCCATAGCGCAATGCTTCCTGCAAGCGTCCGCCAATGGCCGCCCAGTCCGGTGCGGTCTCGTCCAGTTGCCGCGCGTACCAGCCGGAAATGGCCGCGTCATACGCGGCGGTGCGGGCATAGGTTTTCGCCGCAAGCTTGCGGCAGAGCGAAACAGGCACCGAGCCTTCGGCAGATTCCATCTCGGTAATGACCGAATCGACGTCCCCACCATCCGTGCAGACAGCGACGAAGGCGCCGTTCTTGGCTGCAGCGCGCAGCATGGCCGGGCCGCCGATGTCGATATTCTCGATACAGGTCTCGAAATCTGCCCCGGATGCAACGGTTGCCTCGAAGGGGTAGAGGTTGACGTAGATCAGATCGATGGCGCCTATGCCGTGGGCTTCGGCATCTTTCACATGGCTGGGATTGTCGCGCAGGTAGAGTAGTCCGCCATGAACAGCCGGATGAAGTGTCTTGACGCGGCCATCCATCATTTCCGGAAAGCCTGTCAGGTCAGCGACATCCTTGACCGCCAGACCCGCCTCTTTCAGCAATTTTGACGTTCCGCCCGTGGAAATAAGCTCCACACCCATCGCAACAAGCTTTCGAGCCTGATCTACAAGACCCGTCTTGTCGGAAACAGACAGAAGGGCGCGGCGAATGCGAACAGGAGCTCCGCTGGTGGCGGCGTCGGTCATGGGGGCTTCCTCTGGCGGCTGACTGAATTACCGCGCGGCGTAGCACGAAGGGCTGGAGCGTCAAGCGCTGTGGCGTCGGCCCTTGAAGGCACGATTGGCCCCATATTCAGGAACGAGCACGCCCAGCAATCTCAGTGCCTCCGATCTGTCGCGGCGGCTGGCTGCTTCCAGAAGCGCTGCGAGTTGCTTGTCGAACAATTCGCCATGGCCGTTGGTGGAAGCGACGCGGCTGATGCCTTCGACGGTGGTCGGACTGACCTGTTCGTGTCCGTAAGTCAGCGCTTCATGCATTTTTTCCCCGTCGCGCAGGCCCGTGGTCACGATCTGGATGTCTTCGCCGGGTACCAAGCCCTTCAGGCGAATCATGGTTTCGGCGAGTTGAAGGATGCGGATAGGCTCGCCCATATCCAGGACGAACAGGTCGGCAGCGCTTTCAAGGGCCTGCAGCGCTGAGGCCTGGAGCACGAGCGACGAAGCCTCTTCGACCGTCATGAAGTAACGCGTGACGCCGGGGTGGGTGAGCGTCACAGGGCCGCCAGCGGCGATCTGTCGCTCGAAAAGCGGAACAACGGAACCGGACGAGCCCAGGACGTTGCCGAAGCGAACCATTGAGGCGGACATGCGGGATTCGCCTGCGATCCGGCTGACGGCGATTTCGGCGAGACGCTTGGTTGCGCCCATTACGTTGTCTGGATCGACCGCCTTGTCGGTCGAGATGAAAACGAACCGGCGTGCCCCCACCGCAACGGCTGCGCGGGCCGCGTTCACAGCGCCTCCAACATTGGTCAGGATCGCTTCGCACAGATTGTGTTCCATCAGCGGGACGTGCTTCAAGGCGGCGGCGTGGATCACGAGGTCGGGCTGGGCGCGCTGGAAAACATCGGTCAACCGCGCGACGTCCCGCACATCCCCGAGGCGCGATGACACCTGAACCGTTGGGGCAAGCGTACCGAGGTTCATGTCGATACTGTAAAGATTGAATTCCGACTCGTCGATGATTGTCAGATTGGACGGATTGAGCGCTGCGACTTGCCGACTCAGCTCAGCGCCGATTGTGCCACCCCCGCCTGTGACGAGCACACTGGCATTCTCGATGATATTGCGGACCGGTTCGATGTCGAGCTGGCGTTCCGGACGGGCCAGAAGGTCAGCGGGGCGAACGGGTTCGAGTATTTGCGCCGCTTCATCTCCGCCGAGCGCCATGATTTCCGCGCCATGCGTAGAGGCAATGTCGAGAACCTGCAGCATGCCTTCGCGCGACCGGGCTGCACCTGTCACAGCGAGCCACGGCGTCTGGCCATAACGAATGCGCAAGACGTCGATCACGTTTCCAAGGTCGTCCAGGCTGCCCATGATGGGGACGCCGCGGATGGCGCGGCCGGGGTCAGCGCCGCGCATCTCGACGACCCCGAGCACGCGTATATTGCCGCGTTGGGGGGACGACTGAAGGCGTCGCAACACCGTCACGCAATTTTCGGCATCGCCGACCAGCAGGACCGGTTGTCCGGAACGCGACACCGGGCTGAAAATTTGCAGCGGCATGTGAGTTGAACGTGACAAGGCGATCATGCGCCCAGCAAACAAAAGGATCGTCCACAACAGGCCAGCGACAAGGAATGTCGCCCAGGGCGCGACAAGCCTGCCGTTCAACAACAACATCACAGGCAGGTAGATCAGGCCTGACAGGCCAATGGCCTGCACAATCATCACCGCGTCGGGCCATCCGATATGCCGCCAGACCTGCTTCTGGACGCCGCGGATTATGAATCCCAGAACGACGGCCAGTACGAAGAAACAGGTACTGAGCACAACCGAGCCAAGCGAGAAGGAGCCGGTGACCGCATCCGATGACCAGACGAGAATGGATGCCGCGATCATCGCGATGGCGGCCATTGCGGCATCAAACCCCAGCGTCAGGATCATTGAACGACGTGCAGACCGTTGCGGAGTCATGCGCCCGCCTCCTTCAGGAAGGCCCACCGGATACAGTTCGGGGGCTCGTTACCGTCGCTGTTAGGGTCCGCATAGCCTGCCATGACGATTTGTTCCGGTTGTTCCACGATTCCCCGTGCGAGATACACAGTACGTTCGAGCCGAGTGCCTTCATGACTGGTCTTGAAGCGCCACACAGACCCATTGTCACAAATCAGGCGGATGGCGTCGCGTGACATCATTGCTGTCACAGTTGGATGCAGGTGGAAGCGGATTTCAAAATTGATGAACTTGGTATCGTCCGAGCGAGGTTGGGAAATCGGGCGCACCAGAGAATCCTCGCCCGTAAGACGGGTACCGTCGCCTGACATGAACAGGCGCCGCCTGTGCAGCAAACCACACGCTGCCTTGTAACCGCCATGCTGGGCATCAAGCCAGATTTCCTCAGATTCCTCGAGGCGCTTGGCAGAGATGCCTTCAGGACCGGTGGCGGCCATCAGCCGGGATTCGTCATTCGTCACGAAATTGGATGAATCGCGCCCCGCCAGGACAAGCGTGGAATGGGCACCGGTTCGGCGCACTGCCGCCTGCCAGTCGACATTCACTTCGGCGCTATAGCCGCATGATGTCACAAGCCGCGCTGGACCATCGGACAATTCAAAACCAAGGGCGCCCGCATGGGCAAAATCACCAAAAGGCGGCGGCGGGGCTTCCCCGCAATCCAGGACTAGGCGCACAGGCCCTTTCTGGAGCTTCTGGAAGCCTGACTTGGGCGCAAACGTAAAACGGCGCGGTGGCGCGTTCATGCGTCCGAGGGCCGCTTCTATGGCTTCCGGACGGCCTTCGTCGCCATCGTTGAATGGGTTCAGTGCGCCATCTTCCGTCTGGAAGAAGGCCAGCATGGCGCCCATTCGCGGGATCCACTTGTCGAAATAGTCTGGAACATGATGATCTGCTTCCTGCAGCGCTTCGCGCAGTGTCAGCAAATTCAGGAGTGCGTAAAGCAGGCGGGATGGACTTCGGCTGACATGGCCTCCATCAGGAAGGATCTGAGCCGTACATTCACCATCAAGACGCGCCAACGCCTCATCCAGCCTGTGGGCCCCGTCCAGGCAGACGGACCGGGCGACCATGACGCATGAGCCGATCCAGCGCGTCTTTGGGTCGGTCGTCTGGTCCAGCGCTTCCGCCAGGAATCGCATTTGCCTTACAAGGCACTCCATTCTTGTCGAACCGTTCTCGGTGTTGAAGACGTGTCTCGAGCAGCGCATCCAGTTCCAGATGCGGTTAGCCGTTGGTTCGGCGCGCCAGGCAAAGCCATTGAACGTGCCATACATATCGATCCAGGAATCGATAAAGGCATTTGCCCGCTTTATCCCCCCGGGGCCCTGCGAAACGAGGTCCGGAAACCAGTCGAAACGATGCAGCCGGTCGGCGAAGTGACGTGATGGCAAGGGAACTGACCAGGGAGGCTGCGCGTGCTCCAGTGTCAGGCGCTCCATGCCGATACGCCACACATCGCGCATCAGGGCTTCGCCGCGCCATGTGTCGGGCGGAATAATGTCTGGCAGGTGGTGGGTGAATTCTTCGGGCGCGGTGCCGGTCAGTTTCAGGCGTTGCCGGGCACCGATTCGGGCATCTTCGCCCGCAATGCCGCGAAAACGGCGCCACAGGGCGGCGTCATCAGCGCTGGAACGCGTACGGTCAGCCCGGAATTCGCTGTCTCCACCACCCAAGGCACGGACCATCCTGTAACCTACTATACGTGAACGCTCGGCCTGAGCGCCCGGATGTTTTCACCATAGGCGGAAGGTCCACCCTTGAAAACGGCGGAACCGGCAACAATCGCAGTCACGCCCGCAGCGATTGCGCGAGGGGCGGTTTCCGGATTCAATCCCCCATCGATTTCGAGAATGATATCGCGTCCAGACTGGTCGATCATGTGCCGAAGCTGCTCGACCTTGCGCAACTGACTTTCGATGAAACTTTGTCCGCCAAACCCTGGGTTCACTGACATGACCAGTAACAAATCGACATTGTCGAGAAGCGGCTCAACGATTGAAGCAGGTGTACCGGGATTGAGCGCCACACCGGGGCGCATGCCGGCGGCTCTGATCGCCTGCAACGTGCGGTGGATATGTGGACCGGCTTCGGGATGAACGGTCAGGATGTCTGCGCCAGCTTTCGCAAATGCTGAAATGAACGTATCGACCGGGGCGATCATCAGGTGAACATCGAAGGGTTTCTTCGTGTGGGGGCGCAATTTCTCGATAACCGGAGGGCCGAATGTGAGATTTGGCACGAAATGGCCGTCCATCACGTCGATATGAATCATGTCCGCGCCCGATGCGTCGATGGCGCGGATTTCGTCACCGAGGCTCGCAAAGTCCGCTGATAGAATCGAAGGGGAAATGAGAACCTTATTTGTCATCACCTCTCCCTAAAATGGAACAGCCGACCGCACAAGGCAGCCGGCTGTCCGATGATAACTATTTCACCCTCAGCCCGTAAACGGGCGCGAGAGATCAGTATCCGCCGCGAGGCACCAATTTGAAGCCGTCAGCGCCGGCAATGATGTCCACCTGCGTACCGGGCGTGATGTAAATGTCGGCGCCCTGGATGATTTCCTTCACGTCGCCATTGCTGAAGCGAACGATGTAGGCATAGCCCTGCTTGGTTCCGAGGCCTTTGCCAGCCGCATTACCGGCAACGCCACCGATCACAGCGCCACCAATGGCGCCAGCCGTCTGGGCCTTGTCGCCGCCGCCGAGTTCGGAACCTGCGAGGCCGCCAAGAACGGCGCCTGTGGCTGTACCAATGAGCGAACGGTCAGGTTTGATGGTCACAGCGCGGACGGACGTGACAGTGCCCTGATAGACTGTTGACGCCTGGCCAACGGACTGTGTGCTCGTCGTGCCGACGCCGGGATTGTTCGCGCAGCCTGCCAGGGCAAGTGTAAGCGCAGCGAGCGCACCGGCCATGACTTTGCCAGGAACGGAGCGGGAGGAAATAATTGCAGACATATCAGTGCTCCTTGCACATTGAATAAGCGCATGTTTGCGCGATTTCAGCTGAATGACAGATGAACCTACACTGGTTATTTCGGGGAACTTGTTGTCTTTTCAATGGCGGGCCGGCCTTTGTCGCAGTCTGCGGCGCTCGCACCCGGGCCATGATTAACACGGATTAATGACCGGATGCCCGATTCCATTTGGCCTGTCGCGTCGTTTCAGGTCTTTGTGAGCCGTGAAATGTAAAACGTGTCGTGATCACCAATTGCGCCCGGAAGAGTCAGCACATCGCCCTTTTCCGTAATGCTGTGTTCGAAACCCGGCACATCCTGCGGAAGAACAGGCACGCGCTGGACGTGGCTGCGGGCGACCGCAGCGTCGATAATGTCAACGCCTTCAGCAGGCAGCGGGGTACAGACGCAATAGATGAGCGTTCCACCCGGTTGCAGCATGTCGAGCGCAGAATCGAGCAGACGGGCCTGCGCAGCCGGAAAGCGGGCCACATCGGCATCACGTTTGATCCAGGCGCCCTCAGGGTGGCGGCGTAGTGTTCCGAGCGCGGAGCAGGGCGCATCCAGCAGGATTTTCAGGGCGGGTTCATCAGGCCGCCACTCATCCGCATTGGCGGCAATGACAGTGGCCGAAAGGCCTGTGCGGCCAAGGTTTTCCTGTAGCAGCCGAAGGCGAGCGGCAGAGCGGTCAATCGCCGTTACATTTGCGCCAGATGCGGCGAGCTGGAGTGTCTTGCCGCCGGGCGCGGCGCACAGGTCTATGATCGTCTCACCGGCTTGCGGGTTGAGCAGGCGCGCCGGGATCATGGCGGCGACATCCTGGACCCACCAGTCACCCGCTGCAAAACCGTCCATGTCTTCGACGGAACCGCTTGGAACGCGCACTGCGCCGCCGGGGACAGTTTCACCCCCGGTTTCGGCAGCAACCCTTGCGGCGTCGGATTTCGGCGTGAGGTAGAGGATTGGTTCGGCAAGCTGGGCTTTCGCCAGAGCATCCGCCGCTTCGACGCCGAGTGTTTCGGTGAAGGCCGCCTGCAGCCATTCGGGCCAGACGCCTTGAGGTGGCATGGCCGTAAAATCAGGGCGTTCGCGGTCTGCCCGGCGCAGCACGGCATTTAGGAAGGCGCCGCCGGAGCGTGCTTCCGGCCACGCCTTGGCCGCTTCGACGGTTTCGCCAACAGCCGCGTGTGGCGATGTATTCATCAGCCAGAGCTGTGTGACACCGGTGCGGAGCAGGGCGCGTATGGGTGCGGTAACGGCGGGGAGGGGGCGTGAGAGGAGTGGGGTGAGTGCGGCGTCAATGTGGCCCAGATTGCGCAATGCCGTGCTGGCAATGGCCCGCGCGAAACCACGATCAGACCCTTCAAGCGAGTTGAAAACCTGGCTTGTCTCCATCGCGTCGTCGAGTGTGCGACGGCTGTCGATTGTCAGGGTCAGCAGGTCGGCTGCTGCGCGGCGTATGGCGGACCCGCTCACGTGATCAACCCCACGGACCGGCTGCGCGTATGGCAGGACCGGTCGTGTCACCGGCTGCGCTCATCTGTTCGCCAGCCATGCGGCGCAGGGCGGCGACCCGGTTGGTGGTGGAAGGGTGGGTCGAGAACAGGTTGTCGGCGCCCTGGCCATTCAGCGGATTCGATATGTACATGTGCGCCATGGCGGGATTGCGTTCGGCCTGTACGTTGACGGAGGCGCGAGCGCCCCGCTCGATCTTTTCAAGCGCCGAGGCGAGCCAGAGCGGGTTTCCGCAGATTTCCGCCCCGCGGGCATCAGCGACATATTCACGCGACCGGCTGATCGCCATCTGAACGAGACCGGCGGCAATCGGCGCGATGATCATGATGGCAAGCGACCCGATAAGGCCGGCGCGCTCGCGGCCAAAGAAAAGGGCGAAATTGGCTAGCATGCCGATGGCACCGGCAATGGTCGCCGTGATGGTCATGGTCAGGGTGTCGCGGTGTTGCACGTGCGCCAGTTCGTGGGCCATCACGCCCGCGACTTCCTCGCGGGTTAGCATGCCGAGCAGGCCCGTGGTGGCAGCAACAGCTGCGTGGGACGGATTGCGACCGGTGGCGAAGGCGTTGGGCTGCGGTGTTTCAATTATATAGATTTTCGGTGTGGGAAGTCCTGCGCGTTCAGCCAGCGAGGCAACGTCATTGGCGAACGCGCGCAGCATCGGCGTGGTGGTTTCCGGCGTGAGTTCACGCGCGCCCTGCATCTTCAGGACGATCTTGTCGGCATTCCAGTAGGAAAACAGGTTCATGACCGCAGCGACGGCAAACGCGATAGCCATGCCGGGCACGCCGCCGATGAGATAGCCGATGGCCATGAACAGGCCGGTCAGCATGGCAAGCAGTATGAAGGTTTTCGCGGTCCCCATTGGGTCTATACTCCACTATGACGGCAGCGCGGCCTTTGGTCGAACAGTTCTGCTAGGTATATGGTGAGCGTTAATGAATTGAGGAGTCTGTTGCCACATGGATAAGGAATCACCCACCCCGGAGAGCAGTCTGGATGAGGCGGACCGGCGCAAGACATTAACCCCCGAAGCCCGCCGCGCGCTGGAGGAAGCGGACGCCCGCCGCGCCGCTGCGGATGACGACGCCGCACGTCTGCCGGAAGATGAAAGAGGTGGTCCGCGCACGATCGAACCGACCCGCTACGGAGATTGGGAACGCAAGGGAATTGCCTACGATTTCTGAGCGTTAATCCGCGTCAGACCACGCCTGCGTCGATCAAGCTTTGGGCGCCATCAAGAATGGCTTCCTTTGCCGTGTGCGGCTGCCAGCCGAGAACGCGTCTGGCTTTCTCATTGGATATCTGGCGCTGGCGGCCAAGTTCGGGAACGACCTGCTTGAGGGTCGGGTTGAAAATCGCGACCAGTTTCAGCATGAAGTCCGGCATCGTGCCTTTGGGAATTTTCCTGGCGTAGGCCGGAAAAGCCTCGCGCAGGACATCCGTTACATCGCTGAACCACATGAAGGGCTGAGAGACGAGGAAGCGTTCGCCCGCTGCCTCAGGGATGGTCATGGCCGCGACCTGCGCGGCGGCGACATCACGTACATCGACGATGCCGAAGCCGACGCGGGGAACGGCCGGCACCTTGCCTGAAAGCGGTATAGTCAGCATTTCGAGTGAGGCCGACAGGTCGCCGCTCATCACTGGCCCCAGAACCGCTGCCGGGTTGATGACGGCGAGTTCAAGGCCCCTGCCTTCACCTTCCACATAATCCCATGCGGCGCGCTCGGCGATCGTCTTGGAGCGGGTATAGGCGGTATTGTCTTTCAGGTTGTCAGGATTTGACCAGTGTTCCTCGGTCAGCACGGCTGGACGGTTTTCTCCCCAGCCATAGGCAATGGCGGCCATCGAGGATGTCATCACGACACGTTTCACGCCTGCAGCTTTTGCGGCTTTGAGCACACGCAGGGCCCCGTCGCGAGCCGGGCGGATCAGGTCTTCCGGGTCTTTCGGAACGCCGCTCGGGAAAGGCGATGCAACGTGCTGGACATAGTCCATGCCGGCGACGGCTTCGGCCCATCCTTCGTCACGTTCGAGATTGGCGACGAAGAGTTCGATGGCGATCGGCTTGCCGGCGTATTTGCTCAGTGTTTCGTTGAGCTTGGCAGCGCTGCTGGCTGAGCGTGCGGTGCCGCGCACTTCATGTCCGGCGTCTAGCAATTGAAGGATCACATGCCCGGCAATGAATCCGGTTGCGCCCGTAACGAGTACCTTGGCCATCGCAGCCTCCCTGATTTTCGTGAAGAATGAACGAAATCGCCATTTCTCACAAGGGCGGCGCAACGGCCTTGTCTCTCAGCCGATGTTCCCGGAACGTGATGTAGAACGTGGCGGAAATGATGATGGCGGTGCCGACCCAGGTCCACGGACCGGGTAGAAGGTTGAACAAAAGCCAATCCACCAGGGCCGCCATGGGCAGGCGCAGATAGTCTATGGGCGACAGGAAAGATGCGTCCCCGATGCTCATGCCGCGAATGTAGAGATATTGCCCGACGGCCCCGCAAAGACCCATGATTCCAATCAGGCCCCAGTCCTGCAGCGACGGCGAAATGGCGGGCCATTTCCAGATCGCCAGCGGCAGCAGCAGGACCGAGGACAGGAGATTGGCCCAGATCAGCAGTGTCATCGGGCGATGGAGGCGCGACAGCACTTTCACCAGCGTGATCGCGCCAGCCATGCAGAATGCCGCGCCAAGCGCGAGCAACGTGCCAAGGCTGACGCCTGATTGCGGCTGGGTCATCACCAGCACGCCGACAAAGCCGGCGAGCGTGGCGCCCCAGCGGTGCCATCCGACGGTTTCGCGCAGGACGAGCGCGGCGATCACAGTGATGAACATGGCGCGAGAGAAACTGATGGCGTTGAAGGCCGATAGTGGCAGGCCGACAGCGTCCGACACGGCATAGAAGCTGAGGATGAAACCAAGAGTGCCGAAGGCGCTGCGCACGAAGATCATGCCGGGCTGTTGGACCCGCAGGATGCCGAGCCCTTGCTGGAAAATGATCGGGAGCGTGATCATCAGCGCAATGGCCGCGCGCCAGAAGGCGAGAAAGCCGGGATCGTAATGGGCAGACTGGAGTTTGGAGAGGGTGAGAAAGGCCGTGAACACGACGCCGGACGCCGCCATCCAAAGCGCACCTTCGAGGTTGCGTACGCCTTGCGGGCGGTTATCCTCGCGCGCTGCAGATGAATTTGGACTAGCCGGCATGGACTGTTTCACCGCTTCGGAAATCGACGAGATTGACCGCCTTTGGCGGCGCTTGCCGATCGAACACATGTGGACCGGATGGGCAACAGCAGGCGAGACACCCGAAGAGGTCTGGATCTTCCGGACGCGGGCTCACTGGCGCCGGTTTCCCCTGACCAAAACGACCAGGGGATATGCTCTGGCTGACGAACGCGGGCGCCGTGTGTTCCGTGCATCCACCCTCGCGGACCTGTTGCAGGCCGTGGAGGCGATGCCCGGACTGGACGCGATGGTTCAGGACTGAGTCCCGGACGCCATTGCGAGACGCATTTGTTCTGCCTGTTCCGGATCAATGCCGAGGGCATCGAGAAGCGGGCTGGCGGCGTCTTCATTCCAGCTGTGTGGTGGGCCGACCGTCATGCCGCCATCAACCAGGAATTCGCCACCTGTAATGAAGCCTGCCGCGTCTGACGCCAGGAAGGCCGCCATTTCTGCGATGTCATTGCTGCGCCCGACACGGCCGATCGGCTGCATCTTTCCACCCGCCTGCGACAGCATTTCGGCCATCTGGTCGGCCTGTTCACGCGGCAGGCCCAGCGAGGCGCCGAAGATGGACGTGGCAATGAATCCGGGAAGGATTGCATTGACGCGGATCTGATGTTTGGCGAGTTCGGCGGCTGCCAGCTTTGAAAAGTGGGCGACGCCCTTCTTGGCCACGGAATAGGTGATCGGCGCATAACCAGCGCAGACGGCGCTGATGGATGAGGTGTTGATCACCGATCCCTTGCCGCGTGCCTTCATGTGGGGAATGGCAAATTTCGTGCCCGCGAAAACCTGCTTCAGCAGGAGGTTCATGGTGAGGTCGTAGCCTTCAAGGTCAAGATCCTCGACACCCGTCGACGTGCCGCCATGGCCAGCATTGTTCCAGAGAATGTCGAGACCGCCAAAGGCGTCTACGGCCGATTGCATCAGGGCTTCAAGATCGCCCATGTCGGTGACATCGCAATGTGTGAAACGGACTTTATCGGCGCCGAAACGCGTTTCGAGGGCCTTGCCCTTTTCGTCCTGCACGTCGCCCGCGATGACTTTTGCACCTGCAGCGACGAAGACTTCGACGCCCGCAAGGCCTATGCCGCTGGCGGCGCCTGTGATGATTGCGACCTTGCCGCTGAGATCTGCCATGACTGTATCCTCCTGATTTTCGCCCACCTTGCGCTTGGCTTCCGCCGGGGACGTCAAGGCTGCTCAGAAAGAATTGGAGGTGGTGGTTATCAGGCCTTCCGGTGCAGGCCGAAACGCTTTGCGAAGATCTTGTCGAGCCAGCGTTTGGGCAGGCGGGTCGGGATGGTGAAATTGGTCAGTTTGTTGGGGACAGGCGCGTAGCGTGCCTTTGGGCTCGGGCTTTCGAGGGCGGACTGGACGACCTTGCCGATTTCTTCGGGTTCGAGGCCTGTGCGGCCGCCACCGAGCATGACCTGTTCGAATGTTGCCAGCGGTTCGGCCCAGTCGCTTTTGGCATAGGGATTGTCGTCATTGGCGGCTTCGGCCTTGTCCCAGATGGGGGTTTTTACTGAGCCTGGACCAACCGCAATCGCGTCGATGCCGTAGATCAGGAGTTCGCGGCGCAGGGTATCGGTCATGCTTTCATTGGCATGTTTGGTGGCCGTGTAGGCGCCGAGGAAAGGCGCAGCGATTTTGCCGCCAACACTGGTGATGTTGATGATGCGTCCGGGTTTGCCGGTGCGGGACGGGTCCGCGCCGAGCAGGGGCACGAAGGCCTGAGTGACGCGCAGCATGCCAAACACGTTGACGGCAAAATGCGCTTCGAAATCATCGAGCGGCTGGATCGCCAGCGGGCCCATCTTGGCGATTCCGGCATTGTTGACGAGACCGGCCAGCCGGGCGCTGCCGAGCGAATCCGAGACAGTTTTCACTGCTGTTTCAATGCTTTGTGAATTGGTGACGTCAAGGATGATGGGGCGCAGGTCGCCTTCAGCGCCGTCCTTCAACCTGTCGCCGTCGGCCTGTTTGCGGACCCCGGCGAAGACGCACCAGCCCTGCTGGCTGAGATACCGGGCGGTCGCGGCGCCTATGCCTGTGGATGCCCCGGTGATGACGACTGTCTTGCCTGTTTGCGTGTTCATGGCCGTGTCTCCTTTCCGGAGCATACGTTCAGGTGCGGTCCTTGGATTTGCCGCCCTCTATCACCTGGAAGCGGGGGCGCGGAGAGGGTGTTGGCGTGGGGGGCTTGGTGTGGGGTGGCGGTGGGGCAGCGGTGACAAGACGTGGGGCAGATGGGGGCGAAGGGGGTGGTGGTGCCGCTTCGGCCTCTGGCGGGGTCCCGTCTTCCTCGGCATCGATGTTGCGCACGCGAGGCGTGTAGGCCGGACGCGACTTGGACTTGAAGCCGGACTTGGCCTTGCCGCGAGCCTTCTTGTCGATTTCTTTCAGCTTGATCTGCTGAAGACTGGAGAGGGCTTCGCCGTCGGCGCCTTTTTCAGGATCCGCAAACGCCGAGCCAAAGGTTTCGATGCGCTCCTCGACCTCCTCAAGGAACTGGCGTTCCCAATCTGAGAGTTCGGGGCCGAGGCCCTGTTCAGCGAGCGCGGCGGCCTTGCGCAACTTGCGCAGGGCGGCACGTTTCTTACGCTCGTCGACATCACGGGACATACCGGGAATATTAGGACAGTCTGGCCCAAAGGCCAATCGGGTCAGGCGTCGCCAGTGGCCATCAGGTACAGCTCGAGCATCATTTCCTGCTCTTCACGGTCGGCTTTCTCAACCTTGCGGAGGCGGATGACCTGGCGCAGCGCCTTGACGTCAAAGCCGAACGCTTTTGCCTCGGCATAAATTTCCTTGATCTGCTCGGCGACTTCCTTTTTTTCTTCTTCCAGACGCTCGATCTTGGCGACGGTCTGGCGGAGCTTTTCCTTGGTGGTCTCGGTCAGGTGCGTGGCGGCAGCGTCTTCCATGAAGGTGATCCTCGAATCTATTTGTCGGTGGGCAGGCCGAGCCTCTTAGCGAGACTTGCCGTTCATGGCCAGACGCCGAATGGCGTTCGCGACATCGTCGCCATGCGCATGGTGCGGCATGTGGCCTTCATCCGGCAGAATCACCAGTTCGACCGGCACCTGTTTCTTCAGTTCGCCAACATGAAGTTTCGGTTTGATCACCGTGTCCTTGCTGCCGGAGAACACGACAATCGGCATTTTAAGTTCGGGATACCGTGTCGACTGGGCCGCAAGTTCCGCTTCCAGAGCCCGAACGTCTTTCGCGTTGGCGCGGAAATTGGGAGGCCGGAAGAGCAGGCCGATGGCCGAGTTCTCAAAATAGTTTTCCGGCACGGGGGCGGGATCGAACACACCGTTGATTCCAGCCTTGACCTGCGCCGGTCCGACAGTCGGAACGAGCTGGGTGAAGACGGGGCCGATAACGGGCGACGCCGAAAGGCCATTGTACCAGGCCTGTCCGCCGCCGCCCCAGTCATGCGAGACTGGGGCGCTGAGCACCAGGCCCTCAACCAGGTCCGGCCGGTCAAGCGCAAGGCGCAAGGCGACCGCGCCACCGAAGGAATGGCCGACAATCACTGCCTTCTGTCCGGGTGCCATCTGGTCAAGCACGCCAGCCATTTGCGCCGCCTGCGCGCCGAGGGCGTCAGCCCCTTCAAAGCGTTCCGAATAGCCGTGGCCGGGCCTGTCGGCCATCAGGACGCGGTATTCGCTGTCCAGCCGCGGGGCGAGTGTCCAGCTGAACTCGCGGGCATTGGCGCTGGCACCGTGGATCATCAGGACGGGTGGTCCATCAGTCCCGGCGGTTAGCACGTTCACCCCGTGGCCATTCACGGTGAGCATCTGGCCGGTCGATATGGGGTTGGCCTGCTGGACGCGGGATGTGTAGGCGGCGCTGGAGACACACGCGCCCGCCCCGACGGCTGAAAGGGCAAGGAAGGCAAAACTGATCATGCGGTTCAAAGCCCCTGGCCCTCGGCCACTTTGGAGAGGCGTTTTTCCGCCTGTATTGCCTGCGTCATGAAGGGGTAGATTTCGAGGGCCTGACGATAGGCGTCCAGCGCCTCGGCTTCGGCGCCCATGGATTCCATCATGATGCCAAGCCCGGCCCAGGCACCAAAATGGCGCGGTTCCAGCCGTAGGGCTTCATTCAGGTCACGCAGGGCTTCGGGAAAATTTTCGTCATTCAGGAACAGCGTCGCGCGGCGGTTCCAGGCCTCGGCATATTCCGGTTCGATCATGATGGCGCGGTCATAGAAGGACCGCGCGGTTTCATAGTCACCCACGATCTGGGCATCGACGGCGCGCTGCATGATCACGTCGACGGTGGGCGAACCCGATTCCATCCACGAGGCCCAGATGTCCTGTGCGGCGTCATTGGCTTCGCTTTCGCTGGGCGCATTGTACAGTTTGTCGAACATTTCATCTGACGGCCCGGCGGCGGCGGGTCCGGCAAGGATGAAGGCTGCGAGGAGGAGCGCTTTGAGCATGGTGATTAATATGTACGGGATGGGCGCGGCGGCAACATCAAGTTTGCATCAGATGAGGCGGTGTTCGATCAGCGCGGCTTCAAGTCCGGCCGCCCCGGTGAAGTGATGGGTATGGAATCCGAGCGCATCAGCCGCCGCGATATTGGCCAGGCTGTCATCGATGAAGAGGACTGTGTCAGGGGCCGGATTGCCGATCGCGCCCAGCGCGTGACGGTATATTGCAGGGTCTGGCTTCACCATCCTGATATCGCCGGAAACGACGACGTGACGGAAGCGCTGGAGGGTTTTGAAATGGTCGACCATTGCCGGCCAGGGGTCTGATGGCATGTTCGACAGGGCGTAGAGCGGCACGCCGCCCGCATGCAGGCGTTCGATCAGTTCAGCCGTGCCGGGGATATAGCCGCTGAACATTTCCATCCAGCGTGTGCCCCACGCCCGGATCTCGGCTTCAAATTCGGGGTGTCGGGCGATCAGGGCGTCGGCATTGTCGGCAAAGCTGGCGCCCGCGTCATGGCGTGTATGCCATTCCATCGTGCAGACAGAATTCAGGAAATAATCCCGCTTTTCTGCATCATCGAAAATTTTGTCGTAGAGGCGCGATGGCTCCCAATCGAGCACGACGCGGCCTAGATCGAACAGTGCAATCGACGCGGTCATTTTACCGCCTCATTACCTGTTCATCTTCGGCTCAGGCCTGACGCGCTTTAAACCGCGGATTGGTTTTATTTATCACGTAGACGCGGCCCTTGCGGCGAACGATCTTGCAATCGCGGTGACGCGCTTTGAGGGACTTGAGTGACGAGCGGACTTTCATGGGCCTAGCCTGACGATCATAAGGAATTGGAAAGCGGTGCGAGTAATGAATCCGGGTAGCAGAGTCAAGGACGCACGCTGTGATACAGCGACATTCCAGCGGAGAAACAACATGATACAGACCGGCATAGCCCGAACGCAATTGCTTGTGGCAGCGGGCCTGTCAGCCCTGTTGGCCTCCTGTGCAGCCGGGCCACAGCCCGCAAAGCCGCCTGTGACTGGTAATCCGCCTGTCACGGCACCCCAGACAGGCGCGATCAAGTATGCAGCTACTGGCCATGCCGCGATGGATGTCTGGCGGGCTGATTTTTCCAATCGGGCGCTTGAGGCCGGGCATGACCGGGCACTGGTCGAGTCACTGCTGTCGGGGATCGAGCCGATTCCGCTCTGGCTGGGATCCGACATGCAGGTGGCGAGCACCGGCATCAGCGATCAGGCCGAATTCGCCAAGCCGATCTGGGATTACCTCAAAGTGCCTTTGGGCGAGAGCCGGATTACCAATGGCCGCGAGCGCATGGCTCTCAAGCCGGGCATGTATGACGATCTTGAGGCCCGCTATGGCGTCGACCGGCAAGTCTTGGTGTCGATCTGGGGCATGGAAACCAGCTATGGCGCGGTCATTGGCAATTTCGATGCAGCCAATGTGCTGGCAAATATGGCGGTCGAGGGCCGGCGGCGCACGTTTGCCGAGACGGAGTTGTTCGCGGTGATGAAAATGGTCGAGCGCGGCGATGCCGAGCGCGACGACCTGCTGGCTGGATGGGCCGGCGCGATGGGCCAGACCCAGTTCATGCCGTCAAGCTATCTCGCCTATGCCGAGGATTTCGATGGCGACGGGCATAAGGATGTCTGGAAGAATGAAGGCGATGCGCTCGCCTCGGCGGCCAATTACCTGCGGAAATCGGGCTATGCGATGGGCCAGCCCTGGGGCATTGAGGTGGCCGTTCCGGCAGGCTTCGATTTCGGCCTGGCCGATGGCAATGAACGCCGCATGGATACATGGCGCGCGGCCGGATTGGTGCCGATCACAGGCGGCGCGTTCGAAACGGGCGGGGCCGATTTCTCGCAGCTGTGGCTGCCGGCGGGCGCCGAAGGCCCGAAATATCTGCTGTTCAACAATTTCAAGGTGTTCAAGACCTACAACAATGCGGACTCCTATGCCTTTGCCGTGGGCATGGCGGGCAATGCCATCATGGGCGAACGCGGGCCGGTCACGCCGTGGCCGACGCATTTGCGGCCCCTGTCGGTGGCGGACATCAAGGCGCTGCAGGCGGGCCTGAATGCGCGTGGTTTCAGCGCCGGGCCGGTGGACGGCATACCGGGCCGCCAGACCAAGCTGGCGCTGCAGGGCTTCCAGAAGTCTCGCGGGCTGGTGGCCGATGGCTATCCGACCAAGGAGATGCTGACGCTGCTCAATGCGAGTGGTGGTGTGGGTGTGTCCTCGGCGAGCGATGGGCCGAGTTGATCAGTCGGCATATTCGCCGACGCCATCCTTCAGGCCAAAGCGGGCAAACAGGATCATGAACACCAGCAGGCCCGCGCAGATGACGAAGGGCAGGTGGGGGTTCACGTATTCGTACAGGAACAGGCCGAAGAAAGGCGTGATGATGAAGCCCATGCCATTGGCCGATATCACCAGCCCGGCGACATTGCCCTGAAGCTGGGGTGAGACAGCCAGCGACGCGCCGCTGGAAAAGCCGGGGCGAGCGAGACCCTGTCCGAGACCGATGCAGAACTGGGCCAGGATCAGGCTGGCATAGTCGCGCGCGAAGACGAGAATGATCGCGCCGAGGAAGAGCGGCACGCAGCCGACCATCATCAGTGTCTTGTTGCGCATGTTGAGGCGCGGGATCAGCACGAGCTGGGCCAGCAGCACGGCCAGCGCGCCGACGGTGAAGGCGGGCCCCGTGAACTGGGCGGCTTCACGGCCGGACACGCCCATTCGGTCCATCACCGTGAACACGAACACCTGGGTCAGGATGCCGGTTGTCAGCGACAGGCACACGGCGAACACAAGGAATGGCAAGACCGGGCCGGAGCGCCAGAGACCATGTGAGCCGGTTTCGTCATCGTACTGTGTGGCGTCGGTAACGGGATCGCGCTGCTCGGGCAGGCGGAACCAGATCAGGGCTGACATGGTGAAGGCGATGACGGCGGTGACGGCCAGCGGGCTGAGCAGGCCGGCCGTGGCAACAAGGGCAGCAGCGACAGCCGGGCCAATCACGGTGCCGACGCTGAAGCCGGATGTGATAAAGGCAATCTGGGACTGGCGTTCCGCAGGGCTTGTGCGGTCTGCAACATAAGCCTGTGCGGCCGGATTGGCGCCGGAGCCAAGCAGACCGAACATCGAGCGCGACGCGGCAAGGCAGAGGAAGATCAGGACCGTGCCCGTGATGATGTGATTGAGGCTGAGCCAGCCGAAGATCAGCAGCAGCGTCATCGAGAGGCCGTAGCCAGCGAGGCCCATCGCGGCGACGGGGCGGCGTCCCCAGCGGTTCGATCTCTTGCCCCAGAAGGGCGATGTGACCGACCACCAGAAGGCTGACAGGGCGAAGATCGACCCGGCCATCCAGTCTGGCAGGTTGAGCTCGCGTGTCATGGGCGGCAGCACGGCGGCAATTAGCATCGTGTTGCCTGCGCCAATGGCCATCAGCGCAAAGAACAGCAGAAAGAAAGCGCCGCGACGGTCGGGTCGCGGCATGTCTTGCGGGGAATCGGCTGGCTGGCTCATGCCGAGACTATTCGGCTGGAGCTTCAGAAATGTCCAGTCGACGGACTAGCCCTTATCGCCGGGTAATGCGGGATAACACGCGCCGGACCAGGGGGTGAGACTTGCATCGGTCATCGACCGGTTCGAAAAGTCCACGCAGGCCCGGCCAAAGGCGCGCACGGCTTCGGTGGCCTGTTCCTCGGCCCAGGAATGGGCGCAGGCCGCCTGGTCAGGCGCGAGGCTCTCGGCCGAGGCGCCGGGCCGGCGCTGGGCGTCGATGAAGTCCGATACGCAGGCGGCATAGGTGTTGACTGTCTGCGTGTAGGCGGCGCTTTGGCGGCGGGCCGCTTCCAGTTCATCGAGCGAGGCGAAAGAGGCCGAGCCGAGCGTTGCCGCTGGCATGTCACCGCACGTCTGGCGTACGGCATTCTGGCCCTGTTGGGTTTGTGGGCCCGCGCAGACGCGATAGCCGTCACTGGACGCATATTGCTGGCCGAATGCTGGTACGGCGACCATGCCGAGCGCGAGTGCGGTGAGGATAGTGCGCATGAATGTGTGACCTCCTGTGAACCACCCCCCGATGGCCCTTTCCCATTTTTCTAGGGAATGGCGCGCAACCAAACAACTGCCGGGCGCAGATGAAGCTGTCATGCCGAGGCAGGGAAAGAAACGCAGGGTTAAGACCCTTCTGTGCAGTGTACCGTTTGGTATTGCCTTGAAAGGTATTGGTTTGGCGCAGCTGGTCGGCCTCGTTCTCGTGTTTGTTCTCGTGTTCGGCGGCCTTGTGCTGACCGGGGGACGCGCAGCGATGCACGCCCTGCCATTCGAGCTGGCGCTGATCGGCGGCGCCGCAATCGGAACTGTACTGATCGGCAATTCACTCAGCGTGGCCCGCGAGGCCCTTGGAGGGTTCACGACAGCGTTCCGCGGCGCCAAATGGGGCAGCGCGGATTATCAGGAATTGCTGGTCCTGCTGGGGACATTGATGCGCAAGGCGCGCCAAGGCGGCTTTGTCTCGATTGAATCCGACATCGAAGACCCGGCCAAGTCAGCCATCTTCAAAGCCGCGCCACGCATTCTGGCGGATGATGCGTCACGCGCCATGGTTTGCGACGCTTTCCGCCTGATGGCGCTGGACCTGTCCGATCCAGCACGGGCCGAAGCGAAGATGGACCAGTCGATCGCGGTTTACCTGGACCAGCGCATGAAGGCGGTTGCCGCCCTGCATACGCTGGCAGATGCCCTGCCTGCGCTGGGGATTGTGGCAGCGGTTTTGGGCATCATCCGCACGATGGGGTCGATCAATCAGTCGCCAGAAGTTCTGGGCGCGATGATTGGGTCGGCGCTGCTGGGTACATTCCTTGGCGTTTTTCTGGCGTATGGCCTTGTCGGGCCAGTCGCAGCCCGGTTTGGCCAGATCGTGGAGGAAGACGCGCGATTCCTGGACGTTATCCGGTCGGTTCTTGGCGCCTATGCCGAAGGGCTGCAGCCTGGCATTGCCATCGAGATGGGCCGCACCTCGATCCCGCTCGCCTTGCAGCCGGATCCCTCGACGCTGGAACGGGCGCTGAGCGCCTCGCGATTTGTTTCCAAGTCACGAACGGCCGCGTGAAATCCAACACGATTACTTAATGCTCGCGCAATTGGTGTCTGAGACAGTGTTCAATCTCTAATCAAGAGGTGATGCTGATGACTGATCTGGCCAAGGAAATGAACCCGGTGCGCAAGTACTGGGTAGGTGGCAACCTGAAGATGGTCGCAACCGGCCTGACGGGCCTGATTGCGATCTTCGTCGCGTTGAAGGCAACGGCTTACAATGCTGGCGGTGTCGTGGGGATTGAAGACCACATCTTCCGCATGGTGGCGTTTGCATCGCTGACCGTGTGGATTGCGCTGACCATTGGCCTGCGCCGTTCGGGCACGGCTGCCGTTATGGCGCTGGGCTTTGCTACCTTTGTCGAACTGATCATCGAGCCGACGCGCGGACAGGGCTATGGCACCCTGGCATCGACCAATCTGGGCATCGTGTTTGCGTATTGCGGCCTGCAACTCTACTGGTACCGACTGGTCGACGACCGCGCACCGGCCAAGGCTGAAACGGCCGAATAGGCAGTCTATCGCTGCCTTCGCATTGACGCAGCAGGCGGGCGCGGGCGAATGTCCGCGTCATGCCTGAATTGCGCTTAGCCACTTTCAATTGCGAAAACCTGATGATGCGCTGCGATTTTCGCAAGGCCGGCATTGCAAACGCGCGCCAGCGCCTGACGGATGTCGACAATGCGCTGGTCGCCGAACAGGTCGATTCCGTTTTCGATGTGTTGTCAGAGGACGACCGGACGCTGACCGCGCAGGCCCTGGCCGCCACAGAGGCGGACGTCTGTGCGCTGCAAGAAGTCGAGAATCTGGTAGCGCTGACGGCGTTCGATACGCGCTATATTGCCCGCTGCGCCGGCCAGCCATTCACCGAACGCGTGCTGCATGAGGGCAATGATTCCCGCGGCATTGATGTGGCCCTGCTGTCGCGATTGCCGGTTGTGTACCAGCGCAGCCATGCGCGCCGCACATTTGGCGCGCTGGGCGTGGCGCCGCCAAGGGGCAATTCAGTGAATGACTACGCCTTCCGGCGCGATTGCCTGGAAGTCGATGTGATGAAGGACGGACGCGTGCTGACCCTGTTCGTTTGCCATTTCAAATCGATGCATGGGGGCCGCAAGAAGACCCGGAATGTCCGCCTGGCTGAAGCCGCCGCCGTGCGCCAGTTGATCAGGCTGCGCTTTAAAAATCCTGCCGACGAGGACTGGGTGGTGCTGGGGGACTTCAACGATTACCGCGAAGTCGACGGCGTCGCGGTAGGCAATAGTGGTCTGGGGCCGTTGCTGGACGATGGTTTCGCCGTTGATCTCGCCTGTCGCGCGATTCCGGATGCATTTGATCGCTGGACGCATCACTATCCGGAGGATGATACCTACGGCGCACTTGACCATATCCTGCTGTCGCCGCGTCTTGCAGCGCAAAACCCGGCGCCGGCAACGCGGATCATACGGGCCGGATCGCCCTACCACGCGGCCCGCTACACGGGTCCCAGATTCCCCGGAATCGGCTGGATGGCGCCCAAAGCGTCCGATCACTGCCCGATGGCAGCAACCATAAAGTTTGAAGGACGGCCCTTATCGGCCTAGTCTTTCGTACATGTCTGACCTGCCCCTACCCGGAGACCCTGCCCATTGTCGCGTTTCGAAGAACTGATTGCCACGGTTGAAACATACCAGGCGCTTGCTGCCGAGAACTACAATCGCATTCGGTCACTGGCCGAGGAGATGCGCGCCGGGCTGTGTGACTATATCGGCGCCGCGGATGGCATATGCGTTTACCTTGTGCCTCCGACGGGGCAATTCGAGCCCAAGCCGCATGGAGATCAGGCGTTTTCCCTGCCGCCACGGGGGTTTAGGCAACTCGTGCCTATCTCATTCGGGCTGGCTGTGCGCGTGTCTAAGCAGGCGGACTGGCTGCGGGTCAGCATGGAGTGCCGGAAGGTTGGCGAGGTGTTTATTATCCAGATCGAGGATGGTGCCGAGTTCGAATTCCGCCTGCCATTGAGGGACCAGGACCCGGAACCTTTCTATGCGCATGTGTTTTCACATGTGATCAATTGGTTCCAAGAGAATATAGAGCGTTACGAGGTCGGCGATTACGGCACCCGGGAGATCGGGTTCGACTTTGCCGATGACATCAATGCTCAGCCTGCGTAATGCAGGCGGGGGACAACGGGGCTGGTAAGCTGATGGGGCGCACATGAACCACATGGACTTTGCCCTTGCGGGTGCTGGCTCCAGCGAGCTGATCTTCGCGTGCGCGTTGATCGGGGCGCTTGGAATCGGTGCACAATGGCTTGCCTGGCGCCTGCAGGCGCCAGCAATCGTGCTGATGGCGCTGGCTGGCCTTGCCGCCGGGCCGCTGTGGGCTGTGGCCTTTGGTGAGCCCCTGCTGGACCCTGAAGGCGTGTTCAATGGCGGCGGGAATGACCTGCTAAGGCCGATCGTGTCGCTGGCTGTGGCCGTGATCCTGTTCGAGGGTGGCCTTGTCCTGAAGTTCGAGAATCTGCGAGATGCGGGCGCCGCTGTGCGGCGCATGGTGTTTATTGGCGGCCCGCTGGCATGGTTCTTTGGCACGCTTGCGGCGCGCTATGCGGCCGGGCTCGACTGGTCGAGTTCCATTGTGTTTGCTGGCGTCATGGTGGTGACCGGGCCGACCGTGATCATGCCACTGCTGCGCCAGTCAAAGCTGGGCGGCAAGGCGGGCCAGTTCCTGAAATGGGAAGGCATCGTCAACGACCCGGTGGGCGCACTGTTCGCCGTGGCATCGTTCGAGATCATCCGCGTTGCCGCGACCGGCGAGTCCATTCTGGGCAAGGGCGCGATGATCGTGATGGCCGCCGGCCTGGGCGTGGCGCTGGGCATCGCGTTTGGCTGGGCCATGGTGCGGGCGTTCCGCGCGGGCTGGACGCCCGAATACCTGAAAGCACCGATCATCTTTGCCTCGATCATCCTCTGCTACGCGCTGGCCGAGCAGATCGAGAAGGAAATCGGGCTCGTCGCCGTGACCGCCTATGGCATGACGCTGGCGAATTCCCGGCTCGCCGGCATCGCGGAACTCAGGAAATTCAAGGAAGACATTGCCGTTCTGCTCGTGTCGGGCGTGTTCGTGATCCTGACGGCGAACCTGAAGCCCGCTGTCATTGCGGACGCGCTGACCTGGCGCACGCTGGCCTTTCTGGCGGCGATGCTGTTTATCGTGCGGCCGCTGTCGGTCTGGATTGCGACCTATGGTACGCTGAAGCGCAACGAAGCGCTGTTGCTCGGCTGGATTGCGCCGCGCGGGATCGTGGCGGTGGCAGTGTCCAGCCTGTTTGCCACCCTGCTGGAAGACCTTGGCCGGCGCGGTGACAGCAAATTCTACTTCTCTGGCGCTGAGCAGATCACGCCGCTTGCCTTTGCCATGGTGTTCGTGACGGTCGTGCTGCATGGCTTCACGATCGGGCCGCTGGCGCGGCGCCTTGGCCTCGCGCGCAAGGAAAAGCCCGGCGTGTTGCTGGTGGGCGTGAACCCCTGGAGCACCGATCTGGCAAAAGTGCTCAAGAATGTCGGCGTTGAGCCGATACTGGCAGACAATAACTGGCGGCGCCTGCGGCCTGCGCGCGAAGCCGGCCTCAATACGTTCTTCGGGGAAGTGCTGTCAGAAGACGCAGAAGTGCGCCTCGACCATTCGGCCTTTGATCAGGTTATCGGCCTGTCGGCGAACGAACCCTATAACGCGCTGGTGTCAGGCCATTTTGCGCCGGAACTGGGTCGTCACAAGGTTTACCAACTGTCGGCGCAGGATACCGAAGACGAAGATCCGCGCGCCATCGGCATGGGCACACGGGGTCGAACGCTGATCCGGCGCGGGCGGGGCTATGACAGCCTGATCCGAGACCATTACCGCGGCTGGACCTTTGGCAAGACCAAGCTGACCGATGAGTATGATCTGGCTGATTTTCGCGAAGACCGGCCGAAATCGGACCTGATTGCAGAAGTGCGGCCTGATGGAACGGTGACGTTCCTTGGACCCAACCGCGAACCGAAGGGCGGCGAAGGCGTCATCCTGATCAGTTTTGGTCCCGCCCGGTCAACTGAGTCCGAGAAGGAACTCGCGTCGGCGCAGGCCGGTTGAGGCCCCTCAAACTCACGCTATTGGAATCCATTATTTAGATTCAGGGCAGAGTGCCTGAACAAAGTCTCAAATATGGATTGTGATTTGCTCATGAAAATAATTGTTGAGAGGCCAACAATTATTTTTTTGTCAGCTTAAGGACGTATCGGCCCTGGACCCTCAGGGCCCGGATTATTCCCCAGCCGATTGAAGTCCTGCGCCGTGGGCACGCAACCAGGCGCGTTGGCGCTTCCAGTCCGGCACACACCTGGAGACATGCGCCCAGAATTTCGGCGAATGGTTCATTTCCAGCAGGTGGGCGCATTCATGGGCGGCAACATAATCGAGCACTTTCGGGGGCGCCATGATCAGGCGCCATGAGAAAGACAGCTGGCCGTCGGCCGTGCACGAGCCCCAGCGAGACCGGGTATCTTTCACAGAAATCGCTTTATATTCAACGCCTAACGTTTCAACGTGGCGGTTGACGGAGCGGGTCAGGTCGGCCTTGGCCTGCTTTTTCAGGTAGCGGGTGACGCGCATGGGCAGTGTTTCGGGATCGCCCGGCGCGCTGAGCAGCAGCGGGTCTCCGGGCCACATCTTGGGCAGCCGCGTGTCACCATTGGCCGTCAGCTGGCAGGGTTCGCCCCGGAACCGGATGATTTCGGCCTCTTCGAAGCGAACGATTTCCGGCAGATGCTGCAGCCGGGTCGAAATCCATTCGACGCGTTCTGCAGCAAATGCTGCGGCATCCTTGATCTGGCGATTGCTTGGCGCGACCGCCACAGCCTCGCGGCGGCGCTCGTCGAGGCGAAGAATCAGGCGCCTAGCCTTGGAATTTACTTCAAATCGTACCACAACGCGCGAACCATTCGGCGCCTTCAGTGTCATGGTCTGGCCATTGTTGTATGCCATGTATTAAACTCTCAAGAGACGCGTCGGGGACACCTGCTCGCAGTGATTCAGTAAAGGGACCAAAGATGAAATATCTGCTGACAGGCGTTGCCGCCCTCGCGTTGCTTACGGCATGCGGTGACAAAAACAAGGACGAGAATGGCGCAGGCCAGGCTGTTGTCGAGCAGTCACAAGGCAAATTGCCGGGAGTCAAACTCCGCAAAGGAGATGCGGCGTCCGCCAAAGACGTTCTGAGTGCATTTTCGTTGACTCAGTCGGGTTCCGGCCGCGTCAGCTTCGCAACCAGCGATGTGAAAGGTGCCAAGGCCGTCTTCAAGGACGTGACACTTCTCTCCTCGGAAGATGACAGTGTCGAAGGCCTCAGCCTGGATGATGACGATGGTGAACTTCACCTGAAAGGCGCCGACCTGAAGGCCGCCACGATGGAATTCGAAGGCCTTGGCATGATCGACGGCAAACCGAATTTCTCCCGCGTTGTCCTGTCGGATGTCAGCTTCGTTCCGAAGAATCCTGACGAGAGCCACGGCGCGAGCAAGATCAAGTCAATGGAACTGGTCAATCCATCGCCGGAAACGGCCGCATGGATCGCCAGCCTGTTCGGCAAGGGCGAAGCGCTGGACATGCCCGAAGGCAAGGCACTCGCCTTTGACCTCTGGTCGATGAAGGACGTCAACTTCCAGATCGACGAGGAAGCGGGCGAAAAAGGCTCATTTCTGATTTCTTCCGTCAGCGTGCTGGGTCTGAAAGACGAAAAAATGGCGCAGATGGCCCTGAAGGGTCTGAGCCTGGACATGACTGACCCTGCTGAAGATACTGACGTGATGGCGCGCCTCGGCGGCGTGGACATTCGCGGGGTCGATTTTGGCATGTTTGCCGACATGGGTGAGGATTCCGGAAAGGGATCTGCAGCTGGCCTGTTCGAAATGCTGCAGAACGATCCTGCCAACCCTGGATACGATTCGGTTGCGATCAATGACCTCAAGGTCGATGTGTCCGGCGCGGCGTTCGACATGCCGAAGCTCAATTCCAAGGTCTCACGCGACAAGAAGGGCCGGGCCGTCAAGGTTGTGACCGACCCGTTCAAGATGACCCTGGGCACAGGTGAAGGCGAACTCGGTGAGAAACTCGGCTCGCAGCTGGCGCTTCTCGGCTACCAAAAGCTGGAACTCAGCGGCCAGGGCGAGCAGACCTACGATCCTGACAAGGACATGGTGACAATCGCCAAGGGCAAGAATTTCTGGAAACTGCAGGACGGCTTCCGGCTCGACTTCTCCGGCAAGTACGAAGGCGCCAGCGCCCTCGCCGCCGCGCAGGCCCAGGCCATGGAAGAGGATGCGCCCGCTGATCCGGGCGCGATGATGCAGGATGCCCTGCAGAAGTTGCTGGTGCACAATTTCCAGCTGTCATTTGACGATGATGGTTTTGTGGACCGGGCGTTCAACGCCTATGCGGCGCAATCGGGCCAGGATCCGCAACAGATTCGTAGCCAGGCGGCTGGCATGATGGCCATGGCACCCATGATGGCAGCGGGCACGGGTATTGACCCTGAAGTGATATCGGAAGCCGCGACGGCCTTGTCCAGCTTCCTGACCGATCCAAAAACGCTGACACTTTCGCTGGCCCCTGCAGCCCCGCTGCGGATTGCCGACTTTGTCGAAATGGAAGACCCATCGGCCCTGACGAAGACGGCCCTTGGTTTCAGCGCCAAGAACGAATAGTTCCGGCCTCGACTTGACGATCAGCGCGCGTCTCCATGTGGAGGCGCGCGCTTTTCTTTGCGCGCAGGGCAGGGCATAGGCTTTCCCGTATGAAACTCGCATTCTTTGGAGATGTCGTCGGCAAGCCGGGCAGGGCTGCCGTGTTGGAGCACCTGCCGGGCCTGAAGGCCCGCCTGCGGCTCGATTTTGTCGTGGTGAACGCCGAGAATTCCGCCGGCGGGTTCGGCCTGACCGAAGCCATCGCGAACGAATTCTTTGGCGCCGGCGCCGATTGCCTGACACTGGGCGATCATGCGTGGGACCAGCGCGAGGCGTTGACCTATATCCAGCGCGAGCCGCGCCTGCTGCGCCCGCTGAACTATCCACCAGCTGCCAATGCGCCGGGCAAGGGCGCACACCTTTATGCCTTGCCGGATGGGCGACGCGTTGGCGTGGTTCAGGTGCAAGGCAATGTCTTCATGCGCCAGAGCCTGTCCGACCCGTTTTCCGCAGTTGATGTGGCGCTGGACTCCATGCCGCTTGGCGCGGTAGCCGATGCCCTGATCGTGGATATGCATTGCGAGGCGACGAGCGAGAAGATGGCCATGGGCCATCATTGCGACGGGCGCGCCAGCCTTGTTGTAGGCAGCCACACCCATGTGCCGACCGCCGACACGATGATCCTTGAGAACGGCACCGCCTATCAGACAGATGCGGGCATGTGCGGCGACTATGACAGCGTCATCGGCATGCAGAAGCAGAACTCGCTGAACCGCTTCATCACACAGCTTCCCGGCGAGCGCTATCAGCCCGCCCTAGGCGACGGCACCTTGTGCGGCACCTATGTCGAGACAGACGACGCAACGGGGTTGGCACTGCGTGTGGAGCCGATCAGGATGGGTGGACGGCTGAGCGAACAGGTGCCCAACCTATAATGCAGGTTGTATATCTGAGGCCCCTGATTGAAAGCTGGGCGCGGAAGCGGCATGGGATGAGGGACGATGGAAGGTACGATTGGTGAGGGCTATATGCCCAAGCGGCTGACCCGACCCAGCGAGTACGCTTACGAAAAAGGGTGCCGACCCGTTGGAAAGTTTGCTGACTTCTTGTCGGTGGCACTGATTATCTATGCGATCGTCAGCGCGTTGCTAGCGACCTCACTTCTCTACACTTTCTTTGATTCGCGGATGATGGACGCGAATGCCATCGAGATGGCCACGGAGGACGATTGGCCACTTCTGCTCGCCTCGGTATCATTCTTTCTTTTCTATGTTGCCGAGCGCATTCTGTTCGTCATTTGTGCATTTGGAGTCGGACGTTTCACATTCCGGGCGATGGCAAATCTTTACACAGTTCGTAGCGCGGTGCCTGATATGTCACCGGGCAGCACGGTGTTCTGGTACTTTGTCCCTTTCGCAAATTTTGTGATGCCAGCAAATGCTATGTCAGAAATTCATCACGGATCGATCGCGGAAACGGGCTCGCTCAATACATCGAGCCTCGTCAGCTGGTGGTGGAGTGCATGGCTTGGATTCACCATTCTATCCACTGTTTCGAATCTGACTTCAAACTATCTGATTTTGTCTGTTTCCACGACGTGTTTGGCATCTCTGAGCGGCGCTGCAGCGGCGTTGATCTTGAGACGCTTGGTTCGGCGCATTCGCAGCGCGCAGGATCAATTCACTCAAGGAGATCTGGCCGATACGTTTGCCTGACCAATGCCGTTGGCATCACGCTGCGCGGTCGGATTTCCACCAGTTCGTCAGGGATATTGCACGTGATCTGCTGGCACCCGCCAGGACCAGAAGCCCCGCGAGGATGCCGAGATTCTTGATGAAGTTCTGCATTTCGTGGCCGCCTTCGATGCCGGTGAAATTCCAGAAATCATGCAACAGCGCATTCACCAGAAGAATGTAGATCGCGAAACCGAACGCCACGAGCCGAACGTGCCGCCCACTGATGAGGGCGAGGCCGCCTGCGACATTTACCACAGCAGCGAACCACATGAGTGGTGGGGCAAAGGCCAGCCCATGATGCTCCATCAGGGCGACATGCATGTCGGGCGCAAGGAACTTCATGATGCCAGGCACCAGGAAATAGAGGCCGAGCAGGGAGCGCCCTGTGACGATCTCCCATTTGGTTCTTGTGTCGTCCATCATCGGTTTCCGATCATCATGTGAATGTCATTGTACAGCCTGACCGTGATCAGGGCGTCACCACCGGGAACCAGAACTCAGGCTGGTCGAGCGTGCCGAAAAAGGCGTTCAGGGCTGCTGGGTCGCCCGCGACCTCTGCTACCCCAGCGCCGAGTTGCTCGGGCAGTGTCGTCTTTCCAAGCAGGACAAGGTCAAATACAGACCGGTCGACAGTGAGCGTGACCGTAGCCGGATCGCTTGCCCCGGCGCGCGGCACCATGACCGATTTTCCAATCTGCAGCGTGACGGTTTCATCCCGGTCAGGGAAGACGAGGTTCACGTTGAACGGATCGCCGGTCATCTTTGCCGGGTTGAAGCGTGCGGCGAGGGAATCCATCAGGTCCATCGAGTCGACGGCGCGCAGGAATTCCGGATTGCCGAGCTGCGGGTTACCAATGTTCGGGATGCCGTTGCGCAGCTCGTTCGCGCCGACAAGGTAATAGCTGCGCCATGCTCCGCTCTCGGCCTGGAAGCCGAGTTGCTCATAGGTGGCCGCAAGCCATTTGCGGCCCGCTTCATTCTCTGGGTCGGCGAAAACCACATGGTTGAACACCTCGGCCGCCCAGCGGAAATCGCCCGCGTCGAATGCCTTGGTGCCAAGCGCCAGCGTGGCGTCTGCACCGCCCATCGCCTCAACATATCGGGAGGCCGTCACGACATGCGGAAGCGCGTTATAGTCAGCAGGGACACCGCCCCACCAGCCAAAATAGTACTGGTACACGGCCTTGGAATTATGATTCAGCGTGCCGTAATAGCCGCGCGTATTGAATGCACTTGCGTCGCTTTCGAATGCGGGCTCTTCAACCGCCTCAGCTGCTTCAAACATGGTCGCCCCGCCATTCGCGTTGCGCAGCGTCTGGTCGTGGACATAGCGGTAGATGTCGCGCTGCTGGGTCAGCAGGCTCTCGACATTTTCCTGTCCCCATGTCGGCCAGTGGTGCGACGCAAAAACGTAGTCGGATTTGTCGCCATAGGTTTCCAGCACATAGTCGATGGCGCGCGTCCAGCCGAGGGCGTCGCGCACTTTGGCGCCGCGCGGGGTCAGCAGATTGTGGAACGTGGCGGTGACGACTTCAGCCGTGCACAGAGCGCGGCGTTCGGGCAGGTAGAACATGAACTCGGCCGGGGCCTCTGTTCCCGCTGCATCAATGAACTCGATCGTGACGCCATCGACCACGCGCTGGGTGCCCCGCCCGGAAATCTCTTCAGTTGGTGCAATCAGGCTGATCGTGCCCTGCGGCAGGCCGGGGCCGAGACCGGAGCCGACATGCGCCGTGGGGCTGCGCGCAATCGTGTTGCCGAACATGAAGGTGGAGCGGCGGCTCATCTGGTTGCCCGCGATCAGGTTTTCGCTGACGGCATGTTCAAGAAAGCCGATGGGAGCAAGAATTGGCACACCGCGCTTGGCTGCGTCTTCTTCGCTGATCACGCCGCGTGCGCCGCCAAAATGGTCGGCGTGGCTGTGCGTGTAGAGAAGACCCGTGACGGGGCGCTCGCCCAGCGTGTCATTGACCAGTTTCAGCGAGGCGGCGGCCGTTTCAACGCTTGTCAGCGGATCGACGATGATCCAGCCGGTCTTGCCTTCGATGATACTCATCACGGAGAGGTCATAGCCACGCACCTGCCAGATGCCGGGGCCGACTTCGAACAGGCCATGTTCGGCGGCCAGGCGTGACTGGCGCCACAGCGAGGGGTTCACCGTGTCAGGCGCATCGCCTTTAAGGAAATCAAATTGCGGGATCGACCAGACCACACCGCCCTCGGCATTGAGGATGGCGGGCGCATCAATGAATGCAATCCGGCCGCGGCTGGCGTCTTCCACGTCACTTGTTTCGTCCAGCGAGAGGCGTGCGGCCAGTGCGGCGTTCGCGGCGCGGGTGGCATCTGTGGCTACGCCGGCAGCGGGTGGTGGCGGCGCGACGGGAATGGGAGGGGTTTCAGGAACGAATGTGTCCGAAACGGGTGCCTGGCTGACGCAGGCGGACAGGAAAATGGCGGTCAGTGGAATCATGCAGGCGCGCATCGTGGTCTCCTCCCAAGAGTTTTTCTCAATAGTCAGGATTTACTATGGTTCGGCAAGGCCTGCCGCCGGGGCGCTTGGAAGTCTGGCCATCCTGCGCTAAAGGCCACGCTTCACGTTTCCGACCCCAAAGAGGTTTTCATGGCCGGCCATAGTAAATGGGCAAATATCCAGCATCGCAAAGGTGCGCAGGACAAGAAGCGCGCCGTACGGTTCGCGCGTCTGTCAAAAGAGATTACTATCGCATCCAAAATGGGCGGCCCGGACCCCGACGGTAATCCGCGTCTGCGCCTGGCCATCCAGAACGCCAAAGGCCAGTCAGTTCCGAAGGACAATATCCAGCGCGCTATCGACAAGGGCCAGGGCGGCGGCGGCGAAGACTATGTCGACATTCGCTATGAAGGCTTTGGGCCCGGCGGTGTTGGTATCATCGTTGAGGCATCGACTGACAACAAGAACCGCACGGCGACAGATGTGCGCACCGCATTTTCGAAGAATGGCGGCAATCTCGGCGAAACCGGTTCGGTTTCCTTCAGCTTCGACCAGGTTGGCGAGATTGAATATGATGTCAGCGTCGGCACGGAAGACGAAGTAATGGAAGCGGCCATCATGGCAGGTGCCTCAGATGTCGAATCCAATGAGGAATCGCACTTCATCTACACGGCGCGTGAAGACCTGCAGACGGTCGCTGATGCGCTGACCCAGCATTTCGGCGACGAGATAGAGGCGAAGTCGACCAAACTGATCTGGAAGCCGCAGAACAATATTCCGGTCGATGGCGACGCAGCCGACACACTGATGAAATTGCTCGATGTGCTCGACGAACTCGACGATGTGCAGAATGTCTATGACAATTCCGAATTGTCGGAAGACGAAATGGCGCGCCTCGCCGCCGACTAGGCTGGTGCTTTCGCGGGCGGGAACATCCCGGCACGGCTGAGTGAAGACGAGACAGGATGCTGGAGAACTTTCTCCAGCCAATGGGCCGTTTCGATCAGCTTGCCGAGGTCGAGCCCTGTCTCGAATCCGGCTCGTTCCAGCATGTAGACCACGTCTTCGGTGGCGACATTGCCAGTGGCTGCCGGTGCGAACGGGCAACCGCCAATGCCACCGCAACTTGCGTCGATCACATCCACGCCGGCATCAATGGCTGCCGCGACATTGGCCAGCGCCGCGCCGCGCGTGTCGTGGAAGTGCATACGCAGGAACACGTCGGGCGCTTCGATGCGGACGCGCTCGATACGCGCGCGAACGTCCCACGGCGTTGCTACGCCGATCGTGTCACCCAAGGCAAGCTCGTTGACGCCAGACCGCTGGGCCTGTGCCGCAAGGTTGCCAACAACGGCAATGTCCACGTCGCCGTCATAGGGATCGCCAAAGGCGACAGAAATGGTCGCCGATAGCGGGATACCTGCTTCAAGGATGAGCGGGGCGCACTGGGCCAACATGTCGGCACTGTCCTGCGGGCTCATGCCCTGATTGCGCTTACCAAAGCCCTCGCCAGCCACCAGCACGAAATTGATCTCGTCGGCACCAGCGTCGATCGCCCGGCGCACCCCCTTTTCGTTGAGGGCCAGCGCGATATGCCGTGTCGGGCGTGAGCGGTCTAGCCCCGCGAAAACGGCGGCGGAATCGGCCATTTTCGGCACCGCTTTCGGATTGACAAAGCTGCCGGACTCCATCCGCTGCACACCCGCCTTTTCAAGGCGTGAAATGAATTCCAGCTTCTGGTCGACGCTCAGGTCTGCGGGGTCGTTCTGCAATCCGTCGCGCGGGCCAACTTCGACGATATCAATGCGGCGTGTCATGGGGTCTGCGTTTCCTGTCTACTTGCCCTGAAAGGCCGGGGCGCGGCGTTCAACGAAACTGGCCACGCCTTCCTTGAAGTCGAATGTTGTGAAGCTTTCCGCCATTGCAACATCGGCGTCTGCAAGGCTTTCGGTATAGGACTGGAAATAGGCCGCTCGGACTTGTCGTTTCATGACTGCCACAGAGCGCGGCGACACCTGTGTCGACAGGAATGTCGCCAGTTCCTGCACGTGCGGCATCAGCTCGCCAGCAGGCAGTGACTTGTTTACCAGCCCGAGATCCGCCGCCTCATCGCCCTTGAACACGCGCGCGGTGAAGAGGAGGTCCAACGCGTTGGCTTCGCCTACGAGCCGAGGCAATAGCCAACCAATCCCGTGCTCGGCAATTAGGCCCCGTTGGGCAAAGGCGGTGGTGAACTTTGCGTCATCAGTGGTGAAGCGCAGGTCGGCGAAAAGCGCGAACACGAGGCCAATCCCGGCGCACGGGCCATTGATGGCCGCGATGATGGGCTTGGGGCAGGCATAGAGATAGCCGAACCGGCCATCATAGACTTTCTCGAGACCTGCTGGCGCAGGGCGCTGGACACTTGCTGTCGCGGTTTGAGCCGCACCGCCGGTATCATCCTGTATGTCCTGAAGGTGGTTCATATCGGCTCCAGCGCAGAAGCCACGGCCCGCGCCGGTAATGATGATGCAGCGCACGTCTGGATTGTCGCTGGCCGCGCGAATCGCGGTTTCCAGTTCCGCCTGAATGACCGGGGTCCACGCGTTCAGGCGCTCGGGCCGATTCAGTGTCAGGGTCAGAACGCCGTCCTGCTGCGTCTCCAGAATTTGCGTAAATGCCGCCATGTAACGAGTCCTCCGTGGTTTTTTGCCAGTCTAGACGCGTTTCACACGAAAGGGCAGCCAAGATCAGGTCTGGATCGGATGGGGCTGGTAGCGGTGAGCATCGATGACCCCTTCCAGCAGGCTGGCCGCAAGGGGTGTGTCGCCCCGTTCGCGATGCAGGACCGATATATCGCCCGTTGTTTCCGCCACCGCTGCATCCACCTGACTGAAGTCCAACACATTGGCTTCGCGAAGCTTCCCGCGCAGATCGCTCTCGGTAATCTTTGCCTTGGCCATCTGGTCGCGCAGCATCTCTCCATTGGCCATGATCAGGCGCGGCTTGTTATTGGTGCTGCCTTCAAACAGATCAGAATGTACGCGCAGGGTGGCGACGCCCATTTGCAGCGCAAACAAAACGGCGAGGGCCATGACGCCTTGTGCGAGGGGTGGGTCTGGCGTCAGGATGACCGAGGCGAGGACCGAGCCGATCGAGACCGTGACCGCGAAATCAAAGCCGCTCATCTTGGAAAAGCTGCGAACGCCCGCGATGCGTGTCATGACGATCAGCGCGGCGTACATGGCCGCCGCCGTGATGACGACCATCAAAAGTGGCTGCGGGCCTGCCGTAATCCAGTTCATGTCCAATTACCCCTCTGTGTGCCTTTCCTAGCGCACAAGGGACGTGGCGGTTCCACTGGCGCGCTTGGCCCACCTGAACTATGGAGGATTTCATGACCGACTATTCTTCCCCCCTGACCGGCGCGGCGCAGGACGAAACGCTTGAACTGCGCCCGAAATTCAACGCTGACGGACTGGTCGCGGCCATTGCACAGGATGCGACGAGCGGCGAGGTGCTGATGCTCGCGTGGATGAATGCCGATGCGCTCGCAGCCACGCTGGCGACGAGGCGAGCAACCTATTGGTCACGCTCGCGCGGCGCCTTGTGGGTGAAGGGCGAAACGTCCGGCCATACGCAGGCGGTTGTCGAAGTGCGGGTCGATTGCGACCAGGACGTCGTATTGCTGCGGGTCAACCAGACAGGCGGGGCCTGCCATACCGGGAGGGACAGTTGTTTCTTCCGCGTTGCCGGGCAAGACGGACGAACGCTTTCTATGGACATCGATTCGAACTAGGCTGGCCCCCAAGAGTTCACGCCAAGGGGAATATCATGCGACTGACACACTTGATGCTCGCGGTTTCGACGGCTGCCCTGCTGTCGGCCTGTACGCCGAAGACCGAGGCGCCCGCGCCGAGCGTCGCACCTGCCGAAGTCGAAGCGGAGACGGCCGAAAAGCCGCTGCACGTCGCCGTGCTTGACTGCGGAACGATCAAGATTTCCGATCTCGATATCTTCTCGTCTGCCGGTGATTATGCCGGCCAGTCCGACACATTCACCGATAGCTGTTTCCTCGTCCATCACCCCAAAGGCATGTTGCTGTGGGATCTCGGCTTGCCGGGCATGCTGGTGGGTAATGGTGAGAATACCCAAGGCGTGTTCACGGTCTCGATGGAAAAATCGATTACGGACCAGCTGGCCGAGCATGACATCCTGCCGTCGGATATCGACTATGTCGCGATTTCACACAGCCATTTTGATCATAGCGGTCAGGCTGACCAGGTTCAGGGTTCCACCTGGCTGGTGAACGAGAAAGAACGCGATGCGATGTTCCCGCCAGACGGGTCAGCGCCTTACGACCCAAGCCTGGCGCCCACGTTCGCGATGTTCAGCCCGATGGAACAGCAAGTGATTGAAGACGAACACGACGTGTTCGGTGATGGCTCTGTCGTGATCTTCCAGACACCCGGCCACACGCCAGGTCATGCGTCGCTGCAGCTGATGATGCCGGAAAGCGGCCCCATCCTGCTGACGGGCGACCTCTATCACCGCGCCGAAAGCCGCGAACTGAAACGTGTGCCGCGCTTCAATTTCGACGAGCCTGAAACGCTTGCCTCGATGGAGGCGTTCGAGGCGCGCGCCGAACGGCTGGGTGCGAAAGTCATCATCCAGCACGAACCCGCCGATATCGAGCCGCTCGGCGGCATGATCCGCTAGCTTTCAGGGCGTGTGGGTATCGTCTGGAAAGGCGAAGATCGACGCGTCCGGGTCTACTTTGCCATTGATTGCAGCTGCGACGATTTCAGCGCCGATGACGCTGAACGTAATGCCATTGCCGCCAAAGCCCATGAGGGCGTGAATATTGGTGTGGCCGGGTACGGGGCCGAGGAAGGGCAGGCCGGTGGTCGATTCTCCGAATGCGGCGGCCCATCGGTGGGATGGCGGATAGAGCGACACGCCCGTCAGCTTTTCGAATTTTTCCACCAGCGTGGCGGCCTTCCGCCGCAATTTCTTCTCGTTCATGTGACCCGTCTCGAAGGGCTCATCTTCGCCGCCAATCACGACATGGCCATCCGTGTGCGTGCGGAAATAGAGATAGGGGTCAGACCCCTCCCATACGATGTGGTCGTCAAGCCAGTCTGGCAGTTTGCTGCGAGGGCGCGCGGCTATCGCCCAGGTTGATATGATCCGGTGTTCGCGGCTTTCCAGCGCCTTGAGGAATTCGTACCCTGTGCAGAAGACAGCGTGGCCACAGGTGATGATCTGGTCATTCGACAGGGTCAGCGCCACCAGCGTGCTGGTCGCTACGAAGTCACAGACTTCCAGCGGCGAGACAATTTCCAGCCCCTTGTCCATGGCGCGGCGGAGCAGCCCTGCGGTCAGTTGTGCCGGATCGGCTGAAGCGGAAGGCTCGCTGAGCAGGGCGCCAGTGCGATCCATGCCATATGTGTCGCGTAGTTCCTGAGCGGGTATGAAGCGGGATAGCAGACCTGCCGCTTCGCGGGATGCCTGCTCGGTTTGCAGGGCGCGAAAGCCGAATTTGTCTCCGGCGAGATACAGCGCCGGCTTTTCCGTAAAACCGCAGGCGATGTTTTCGTCCCTGACGATCTGGCCCAGACGGCTGACAGCCTTTGCCGAACGCTGCCACGCCTTTCTGGCCTGCTTTTGACCGATCATGTTTGCCAATTTGTGCAGGGGGGTGTCGATTTCGTACTGGATCATCGCCGTGCTGGCGGGAGTGGAGCCCGTCACGGGCGGCCTGCGGTCAATCAGCAAGACGCGGCGATTGCCGTCGCAAACGTGCCAAGCTGTGAGGGCGCCGCTGATGCCAGAACCGGCAATAATCACATCATATTCGGAGTGGCGGGGCGTCTTGCGCACGGCAAGGGAAGGCGGGCCCTCCGCGAGCCATACAGGCTCCCCTGTGCGCAAGTCGCGCTTTTCGAATTCGGGATCGGGTGATTGCATCTTCGCCATAGCGTGCCTCCTCGCGCCGGCGACATACCGGGCGAGGGGCATTACGGTCGGGACGCGAACAGGTTCACGCTTGCCTGCAAATTATTTGGTCCGGCCTAGTTCCCACCTTCCAACAGGCGGCGGGCGATGACCATCGCCTGCACCTCGCCGGCACC
This sequence comes from Hyphomonas sp., assembly GCA_040216775.1. Taxonomy (GTDB): domain Bacteria; phylum Pseudomonadota; class Alphaproteobacteria; order Caulobacterales; family Hyphomonadaceae; genus Hyphomonas. Next base: position 251,671 of record JAVJOM010000019.1, on the reverse strand, counting down.
CTCGAAGATGTTGAGGATGCGGGCGTCCGCCAGCAGGCGGCTGATCGGATACTCAACGGCGAAGCCGTTGCCGCCGTGGATCTGCAACGCATTATCGGCCGCTGCCCATGCCACGCGTGCGGCGAGCAGTTTTGCCATGCCGGCTTCAAGATCGCAGCGTTTGTCGGCATCCTTCTGCCGGGCCGAGAAATAGGTCAGCTGGCGCACGGCGATCAGTTCGGCGGCCATCACGACCAGCTTGTTCGAGACGCGCGGGAAGCTGAAGATCGGGTGACCGAACTGGTTGCGGTCCAGCGCATATTGCAGGCCGATCTCGAACGCATTCTGGGCCACCCCGATGCCGCGTGCGGCGGTCTGGATGCGGGCGCTCTCAAAGGTGGCCATCAATTGCTTGAAGCCCTGGCCTTCGACACCGCCGAGCAGGTTTTCAGATTTTACGCGGAAATCATCAAAGCCGATCTCGTATTCCTTCATGCCGCGATAGCCGATGACTTCAATTTCGCCGCCGGTCATGCCGTTGGCGGGGAAAGGGTTCGCATCATCACCGCGTGGTTTCTCTGCCAGGAACATGGACAGGCCGGAGAAATTGTTCGTCGCCGGATCTGTGCGAGCCAGGACAGTCATGACATCCGCCCGAACCGGGTGCGTGATCCATGTCTTGTTGCCGGTGATGGAATATTCGCTGCCATCATCTGTCTTCACCGCGCGTGTGCGCAGGCTGCCAAGATCGGAACCGGTATTCGGTTCGGTGAACACGGCTGTTGGCAGGATTTCGCCGCTGGCAATCTTTGGCAACCATGTCTGCTTCTGATCGTCCGTGCCGCCAATCAGGATCAGTTCGGCCGCGATCTCGCTGCGCGTGCCCAACGACCCGGTGCCGATGTAGCCGCGCGAAAGTTCTTCAGAGACGACGCACATGGCAATCTTGCCCATGCCGAAACCGCCGAATTCCTCTGGGATGGTCAGGCCGAACACGCCAAGCTCAGCCATTTCACTGACCACATCCATCGGGATGTAGTCATTGCGCATATGCCAGCCATGGGCATGCGGCTTGATCTTGTCGTTGGAGAATTTCGCGAACTGTTCGCGCACCATGCTCATGGTTTCGTCGAGCCCGGTTTCCTCAACCGTGTTGCGCGACAGGGAGTCAGGCAGCAAGCGTGCGGCAGCGGCCATCGACGCGGTCGTCTTGCCCTCGGTAATCAGGCGGTTGACCGCAGGATTGGCAAATAGCGCGTCGACTTCCGCCAACAGGCCTAGTTCATGCGGGCGGATTGTCTCGCCCTGGTTCATCGGCACGCCGCCAACCAGCTGGGCAAAATATTCGCTGAACAGGATTTGCGAAAGCAACGCTTCGATCTCGCCGAACTTGCCCTCCGTTTCGAGGCGCCCGGCCCATTCGGCTGTCTGGCGCAGGGCTTCCAGATAGGTCGCGACCCAGGACAGGCCGTGCGCCATGTGCTGTTCGCGTTCCAGCGCCTTGCGATCGGGGCGACCTTCAGGGGTTTTTAACTGTGCGCCTGCGGCCTCGGTGGCCGCCGCAACATAGGTTTCCAGCGCCGATATGGCGTCGGCCATGGTGGATACGAGCCCTGTCAGGACTGGGGATGTTTCGAGTGTTTCGCCTGCAGTGCCGTCCATGGTTTCCTCCGCGATCTCTGGTCGTTTCTTTTAGTATAGTGCGCGTGACCAAAGAGTCATGAAAAGATTGTGCGGTGCAACAACGCAGGCCGCGTTAGGCGTCCGTCCGCCGGTAGCTCTTCGACTGGGCGCGGACCAGCGCGCGTCCCAGTGGTTCGGGCAGGACGCGGGTCAGGCTGGCCAGCACCTTGTTCGCCATTCCGGGCACGACGACCGGCTGGCCCTTGTTCACTGCATCTATGCCCGCTTTTACAACGGGAGCGGCCTCCATCCACATCCATTTCGGCATCTTGTCTGTGTCCTCGCGCGTGCCATTCACATCATGGAACTCGCTCCAGGTGAAGCCGGGGCAGAGCGCGGTGCAGTGGACATCATCCAGGTTGGTCGCGGCGCATTCGGCATTCAGGCTTTCGGAGAATTTGATCAGGCCAGACTTGACGCTGGCGTACAGCGTGTGGCCCGCGCTGCCGGCGGCGTAACCCGCCAGTGAAGCAACATTGATGATGCGGCCATATCCACGCTCCTGCATTCCGGGCAAAACCTTGTGCGCCAGCTCAATCGGGGCGGTATACAGTACACGTATGAAAGTCGCCTGGTCTTTCCAGGCTGTGTTGAAGAATGTGCCGGGAAGGCCATAGCCGGCATTGTTCACCAGCGCATCTGCATGACGGCCTTGCTCTGCCACTTCCGCCAGGATCTTGTCGACGGCGTTGGCCCGGGCCAGGTCCTGAATAATCGGAATGACGCTAATGCCATGCGCGGTCTCAAGCTCGGTCTTGAGCGATTCCAGCCGGTCGGCCCGGCGTGCTGTCAGGGCCAGGTCCCAGCCAAGCGCCGCATACTGACGGGCGAACTCGGCGCCGATGCCGGCTGATGCGCCCGTGATGAGGCAAAGTCGTCTGTGCATGATGTGACCTTTCGCATTACCTATACTGCAGTGTCATAATTATCACATGAGCGGGACAAAAAGTGTCGCCTACTTGTGATTTTTCCACCGATGTCCACTCTTTGTTTTGATTTTGAATGCCCAAAGGCGGTTATTCAAGATTGGACACCCAGCGTCGGGCGCCCATCACATTCCATAGGAGGATACTCACCGTGCAGTTCAAAACTGTCCTGCGAGCTGCCACAGCTGCTGTGGCCATCGCATCCATCGCTACGCCCGCCTTCGCTCAGGAAGAGGCCACCCCGGAAACCGACCGCACGCTTGAGACTGTCGTTACTCTGGGTACGCGCGTTGCCAACCGGTCGGCCCTCGACACCGCTGTCGCCGTTGACGTGGTGTCTGCGGCTACGCTCGAGAAGATCGGTATCGGCGAACTGAACCAGGCCCTGTCGGTCCAGCTCCCATCATTCAATTTTCCGCGCCCGGCCCTCAATGACGGTACGGACTCTGTCCGCCCGGCCTCTCTGCGCGGTCTTGGTCCTGACCAGACACTGGTTCTGGTCAATGGCAAGCGCCGCCACATGGCTTCGCTGGTCAACGTGAACGGTTCAATCGGTCGCGGCACGTCGGCTGTCGACCTCAACACGATCCCGACCTTTGCAGTCTCCGGCATTGAAGTGCTGCGTGACGGTGCTTCGGCCCAATATGGTTCTGATGCCATCGCTGGCGTGATCAACGTGAACCTGCGCGAAGCCTCCGAAGGTGGTGCGGCAGAAGTCAGCTATGGCTGGCGCGAAACCGAATACACTGTGCCTGTTGGCACGCCGCCTGCCGGTGTGACTGTTCCGGCCAGCGGCGAAATTTCCCGCGAACGCTCTGACGGACACGTCGTCACCCTTGCGGGCTGGAAAGGCTTCCAGCTTGGACAGGATGGTCACCTGACTGTGTCGGCAGAGTACAAGGACCAGCAACATTCGGAACGTTCCGGCTTTGATGTGCGTCCGAACTATCCCGACCTCGTGGGTGGCGGCGCTGATCCGCGCGAAGCTGTGATTAACCGTTACAACGCATGGACCGGCGAGCCTGAACTCGAACAGATCACGCTGTTCGGCAATGCAGGCTACAATCTTGAAAATGGTGTCGAGCTGTATGGCTGGGCCAGCTACCAGGATCGCGACACGACATCGGCCGGCTTCTACCGTCGCGCTCTGGATGCCCGTAACGTCGTCGAAATCTACCCGAACGGCTTCCTGCCCCTGATCTCGCCTGAGACAACCGATGCGTCGCTGGCTGGTGGTGCCCGGTTCGACATGGGCGGATGGGACATGGATACGTCCCTCGTCTACGGTTCGAACGAGATGCAGTTCACGATCGAGAACACGCTCAACCGTTCGATCGGCCCAGCCTCCAAGACATCTTTTGATGCCGGTGGTTTCAAATATAGCCAGGTTGTTGCCAACCTCTCGGCCGTCAAAGGCTTTGCGGTTGACGGTCTTGCCTCCGATCTCAACGTCGCCTGGGGTCTCGAAGCCCGTCAGGAAATGTACGAGATCAACGCTGGCGAACCGGACAGCTACCGCAATGGCGGCGTTCTCCTGAACGGCAGCCCGACATCTTCGGGTGCGCAGGTGTTCCCTGGCTTCCGTCCGGCCAACGAAGTTGACGAAGACCGCACCGCTGTTGGTGCCTATCTCGACCTCGAAGCAAACGTCACCGACGCGTTGCTCGTGTCGGGTGCCGTCCGCGTCGAATCTTATTCGGACTTCGGCGAAACGGTTACCGGCAAGCTGGCCGCCCGCTATGATTTCAACGACAATTTTGCCCTGCGCGGCTCGCTCCAGAACGGCTTCCGTGCGCCGTCCCTGCAGCAGCAGTACTTTGCGACAACGTCGACGAACTTCATCAATGGTGTGCCATTCGACATCACCACATTCCCGGTCACCGATCCGGCTGCCGTGGCTCTTGGTGCCCAGGACCTCGATGCCGAGAACTCGGTCAACTACTCGATCGGTGCTGTCTTCCGGAATGGTCCGCTCAACGTGACGGTCGATGCCTATCGCATCGATGTGAACGATCGGATCGTGTTGTCGGAAAACCTGACATCGCAGGACGTTCGTGACTATCTCGAAGGTCAGGGCTTCCTGGGTTCGGGCGGTGGCCGCTTCTTCCTCAACGGTGTGGATACGGAAACAACAGGTGTCGACATCGTGGCAAACTATGCTTTCCCGGAAACGGATATGGGCAAGTTCGATGCGACCTTCGGTGCCAACTTCAACAAGACAGACGTCACCGCAGTGCCGGCAATTCCTCAGCTGACGGCCTTGCCGTCGAACCCGGTCCTGTTTGGCCGCGTCAATGTGCTGACCTTTGAAGAAGGTACGCCCAAGGACAAGTTCACGGCCTCGCTGGGCTGGGAACGTGGTCCATTCGGTGCAACTGTTCGTGCCATCCGCTACGGCGAAGTGCTGGTGCCTAGCTCGAACCCTGCCAACGACTACACGATCGATCCAAACACGCTTCTCGACATCGAGGGACGTTACACCTGGAACGAGCGCATCACCCTTTCGATTGGTGCCGACAACGTGTTCGACGAGTATGGCGATCCAGCGCCAATCGGTCAGAACGGCACAGGCAATACGCCATTCTCCGGTTACATCCCGTACGGCAGCTCCGGCCGCTTCGTGTACGGCAAGGCCAGCGTGAAGTTCTAGCCGAACGCGGCTTTCCGCCAACAAACAAACGCCGCCCCCAAAAGAGGGCGGCGTTTTTCGTTGGACCGAATGTTGGTGAAAAACCTAGCGGATACCAACCGGGTTGATGATCGCCTGCACGGTGCCTTCAAGACGGGGCGCGCCCAGCGTGAAGAAGAATTCCGTCACACCATCAGCCGCGAGTTCCTCGGTCACCATGTTCTCAAGAATATAGACGCCATTCTTGGCCAGCATTGTCAGGTGCCCGTCAAACGGGCGCGCCTCGTTCTCGAACGGGATCACTTCGACCGCCCATGTATCAGACCCGATGGCGACAACACCACGATCTGCCAGGTGCTGGATGCCTTCCACGCCAATGCCGGGTTCTGCCGGGCTGAGCTCTTTTGCCCCGGCTTGCGACTTCATCGTGCCTGTATAGAACAGCACCACGTCACCGGACTCGATGGTCACGCCTGCGCGCGCAGCAGCGGCCTCAATCTCGGCTGTATTGAAAGCCGTTCCCGGCGCAACCGGGTCGCCGAATGCCTTGGTCATGTCCAGCAGCACGCCGCGTGTCGCGATGGGGGGCAGCAGGTGCGTGCCAAACTGCGTCAGGCCGGATGTTGTGACGAAGTCGGCCACCGGCACGCCATTATAATACAGGTGGTCGATGCCCATGTGACCGAGACCATCGATCTGGCTGCCAATCCCAACCCATGCATCAACAATATCATCATTGCCGGTGGCCTTGTTCTCGCCAAGCGGCGTGCCGGACCCGTCAGAGAGCTGCAGCACGGTCACGTCATATTCGCGTGGGCCATAAGCGGGTGTGTCGCGGCCGGTCACCATGCCCAGCGAATAGGTTTTACCGGTCGTCACGAGTTTGGCCGCAGCGGCGGTTTTTTCCGCGCTGAGATTGTTGAGGGCGCCCAGCCGGTCATCCGCGCCATATTTTGACGGATACCAGCTTTCGCTGGCCGCGCCGTCCGCCGCCAATTCTTCGGCCTGTGTTGACTGGCATGCGCCCAATACCAACAGGCCCGCTATCATCATACGCTTCATTTTCCGTCCTCCCACGACTGGCTTTTTTGCCAGCCTATATCCGGGGCGCACGGGCGCAAGCCTTGTCAGGCCCGGCGGACGAGGAATCCGGCGCGCGGGAAATGTACGTGGATGGTTTCGGCCTCTGGCGAGGTGCGTTGCAGGATCAGCCGCTGGGCGTCAGCGTGCACAAGCTCGCCTTCGACCCAGACCTGGCCATAATCATCCGGTGCGACCGCTACATTATCGCCCGGTGAAAAGCCCTGCGCTTCGTTCAGCGTCGTCGCCGAAACCAGACGCGGCGCGGCCGCCTTGCCGATGGCCAGCGCCTGCGCAGATGTGATGGTTTCGGGCTCTTGGCCTTCCGCCTCCGTCAGGCGGTCATACCAACCGCGCGTCAGGGGCGCCAATTCCAGGCATTCATTCGCGAAATCCGGAACAGTGGTCATCATAAACCAGACATTCATGTAGGCGTGGATATCGACCAGTCCCGGCTTTGCCCCAATCAGGTAGATACCGGCACCCGCGCCCTTGCCAGCCTGAAGACGCTCTTCCAGCAGCATCAGCCGGGCGCGCCACTGGTCGCGCATCATCGGCGCGACGCGCTTCATGCCGTCTGTATCGAACGGGCGGCCAGACAATTCTTCGCGATCTTTCTTGAAGGCTTCGGGCACGCTGTCCGCCCGCTCGCCGAAGATCACGGCAACGGAAGACTGGAACCAGCGCGAGTCCGTCCATCCAGCGACCATTTGAGCGAGGCCTTCATGCCCCGGAAGGCGCAGGGGCGCGGTAGAGTAGCGGACTTCCAGCTCACGCAGGATGATCGCCGTATCGCAATAGATATCGGCGCCGATCTGCATCACAGGCGTGCGGCGATACCCGCCGGTCATCGGCATCAGGTCCGGCCGGGGCATGATCACCGGAATTTCCACGCGCGAATAGGCGAGGTTCTTCAGCTTCAGCGCCAGGCGCACCTTCTCCGCGAAGGGAGACGTCGGATATTCGTGCAGGATTATGCTGCGGGCATCTGCCATGGGTCTGAACCCTCCCCTGTTGGCCAAGCGCCTACATTGCAGGCGTTCAGGCAAACAGGGAAGGAAATTTTCGCGCGATCAGAGCGCCGCCAATGCCTGGTCTAGATCTGCAATGATATCTGCAGCATCCTCGATGCCGACCGACAGGCGAACGGTATCGGGCGCTGCGCCGGCCGCAGTTTTCTGTGCATCGGTCAGCTGACTGTGCGTGGTTGATGCAGGATGGATGATCAGCGAGCGCGTATCGCCGATATTGGCGAGGTGGCTGAACAGTTTCACGCCCTCGACCAATTTCACGCCGGCTTCGTGTCCGCCTTTCAGGCCGAATGTGAACACCGCGCCTGCGCCCTTGGGCAGGTAGGTTTTCGCGCGATCATAATGCTTGTCACCCTTCAGGCCCGCATAGCGTACCCAGCTCACCTTGTCGTGGCCGCTCAAATGCTCGGCCACTTTCAGCGCATTGGCGCAATGGCGTTCCATGCGCAAAGGCAGTGTCTCGCACCCGGTCATGATCAGGAACGAGTTCATCGGCGAGATCGTCGGGCCAAGGTCGCGCAGCGAGAAGGCGCGGACTGCAATGGCGAAGGCAATGTTCACGTTCGATCCGTCGGGCCCGAGCGGCAGCGCACCGAAGGCTTCACCAAACACCATGTCGTTATAGTACGATTGCGGGCTCGCCATGGTCGGGAACTTGTCCTTGTTGGCCATCCAGTCGAAATTGCCCCCATCGACGACCATGCCGCCGATCGAGTTGCCGTGGCCGCCAATGAACTTGGTCAGGCTTTCCACCACGATATTCGCGCCATGCTCCAGCGGGCGGCAGAGGTATGGCGACGCCATCGTATTGTCGACCATGTAGGGAATGCCATGCCTGGCCGCGATCTTGGCGATGGCGGCGATATCCGTCACCAGGCCGCCCGGATTGGCGAGGCTCTCTGTAAAGATCACGCGTGTCTTGTCGTCGACGGCGGCTGCAAAGCCCGCAACATCGTCAATGTCGACAAATTTGACCTCCCAGCCGAACTTCTTGAACGCGTGGGAAAGCTGGTTGATCGATCCACCGTAAAGTTGGCGCGCGGCAACAATATTGGCGCCCGGTTCCATCAGCACATGGAAGGCCAGCAATTGCGCGCCATGGCCCGATGCGGCGGCCACGCCCATCGTGCCGCCCTCGAGGTTGGCGATCCGGTCTTCCAGCGCGCCCGTGGTCGGGTTGCCGAGGCGGGTATAGATGTTGCCGAATTCCTGCAGCGCGAACAGGTTGGCCGCATGCTGGGCGTCGCGGAATACAAAGCTGGTCGTCTGGTGGATCGGCTGGGCGCGTGATCCGGTTACCGGATCCGGGGCGCTACCTGCGTGGATGGCGCGCGTGGAAAATCCCTGTGACATTCGTGTCTCCCTGTTTCGATCTTGTCCGCACCTCTTGTAGCGACAGACTCCCGCCTGCACAGGCCTTGCACCTAAAAGATATGTTCAGCTGAGCTGGCCGCAAGAAACGGGTGGAACGGGCCTGCCCCAGCAGGCAAACTCCCTCACATGACACTAATGATTGCTCCCCTTGATGAACGCGCCCGGGCCTATGACCGGATGGCGCATGCCCTTGACCACCTTGGCGACACGTGGCGCGACTGGCCGGACCTGGCCAGTGTGGCGGCGGCGATGAACCTGTCGCCCAGTCACTTCCAGCGTGAATTCACGCGCTGGGCAGGTGTCAGCCCGAAACAGTTCCAGGCCGCGCTGGCCCATGGCGAAGCGGGCGAGCTGCTGCGCGATGGCGCGAGTGTTCTGGACGCGGCGCTCGAAACCGGCCTGTCGGGCCCCGGCCGCCTGCATGACCTGTTCATTGCCCATGAGGGGCTGACACCGGGCGAGGCAAAGACGGGTGGGGCAGGGGCAGACCTCATTCTCGGCAAGGCACCGACGCCCTTTGGCCTCGGCGCGTGGCTGATTGGCCCGCGCGGCCTCGTGGCGCTCGGCTTCATTGATGAAGGCGCGCCCAAGCGGACAGGGTTTGAACATCAGGGGGTGGGCGAGGCACAGGCATTCGCTGATCTCGCGGCCCGCTATCCTGGCGCCAACATTCGCCACGACGATGCCGAAGCCGAGCGCTTTGCGCGCAAGGTGTTTGAGTCAGGCGAGCCGATGCCGGTGGCGCTCTATGGCACGCCGTTCCGCCGTCAGGTCTGGCGCGCCCTGCTCGAAATCCCGACAGGCACAACGCAAACCTATGGCCAGTTGGCCAAGGTGGCCGGCAGCCCGAAAGCCGCGCGCGCTGTGGGGGCGGCAGTCGGCGCAAACCCGATCAGCTGGTTCATTCCCTGCCACCGGGCCCTTGCAGCGGACGGCCGGCTCCATAACTATCATTGGGGTGTGGCGCGAAAGCGTGCCATGCTGACCTATGAACGCGCCCATGCTGCCTGAACCGGCTGCCGGGGCAGTCGGCCATACGCCGCAAATCCGGACCTGCCCGCTTTTCCATGTTGCCGATGACCCTGCTTTTCGTTGCCCTTTTCGCCTGGGGCGGACACCTCGCCTGGCGCTGGAAGGCAACACGGGATTTTGCACCCGAAGTTCTCGCGGCGCGCAAGGAAACCGGCGAAATTCCCGCCGATGTCCGCGATGCCGAGTTCACAGACCTTTACCTGCGCAGCGAAGGCCCACGCTCGGCGACCTATTTCTTCGCATGCGCGACAATCGTTTCTGTTCTGGTCGCGCCCTTTGTCGCGGCTTTCAACATGGTCTGGACGGCCCTCTGGCGGGCGTCAGGGGCCTCGCCGGTGTTTGAGACAGGCACGCTGATCCACACATTTTCCGTCTTTCTGGCCATCATGGGCTTCATGATTCTGCTGCTCGCGGTTGCGATGCGGCGCTATTACGCCCTGATGCCGCCCAACCTGAAACAGGTCCTGCGCGACCTCAATGGAGGTCTCTCATGAGTATCGAATTTCTTCACAGCATGGTGCGTGTCACCGATATCGACGCCTCGCTGAAATTCTATTGCGACGGGCTCGGGCTGGAACAGGTGCGCCGCGTCGACCATGAGCAAGGCCGCTTCACGCTGGTCTTCCTGGCGTCTCCCGCAGATGTGAAACGGTGCGGCGGCGTGCCCGAAAATGCAAATCCCACCCAATTGAACATCCCGATGATCGAACTCACCCATAATTGGGACCCGGAAGAGTATACCGGCGGGCGAAATTTCGGTCACCTCGCCTACATGGTCGACGATATCTATGCAGCGGTCGAACGCCTGGCTGCGCAGGGCGTCACGATTAGCCGTCCGCCCCGCGACGGCTACATGGCTTTTGTCCGCTCACCGGACGGTATTTCTGTCGAGCTTCTGCAAAAGGGCGAGCGCAAGGCCCCCAAAGAACCATGGGCCAGCGCCGAGAATATCGGGGCCTGGTAGAAAACCCGTGCAGATCAGCTGAATTGCGCTAAGTCTTTCCGAAACTGGGAGGACTGACCATGACAGCTTTTGCCGCTGCAACACTCTATTTCGGCCTTTTCGGCCTGCTGATGCTTGCCTTGAAGATGAACGTCGGCCGCGTCCGCTCGAAGGAAAAGGTGATGTTTGGCGACGGCGCCAACGAGGCCATGCAACGTGCCATCCGCGTGCAGGGAAATGCCGTTGAAGACATTCCGATTGTTCTGATCGGCATTGCCGGGCTCGCGGCGCTGTCAGCGCCAGTCGTGCTGATCCACGCGCTCGGTGGCAGTTTCCTCGTTGCCCGTATCCTTCACGCTGTCGGCCTTGGCGGTTCCTCCGGATCCAGTTTCGGCCGATTGGTCGGAACGCTGGTCACGCTGATCGTGAAGCTGGTCACCGCAGGCGCCTGCATCTGGTTCGCGCTGACCTAGTCCAACGCGCCGATATAGGGCAGGCCGCGATACTTGCCCGCATCGTCCATGCCGTAGCCGACAAGGTATCGGCCAGGTGAATCGAAGGCGCAGAAGTCAACACCGTCGTCGCCGCGCGGGGCCCAGGGCTTCTGTGTCAGGGCGCAGGTGACGACCTCGCGTGCGCCTTTGGACAGGAGGTGGTTTTTCGCAAAGGCCAGCGTGCGCCCTGTGTCGAACACATCATCCAGCAGCAGCACGCCGCGCCCTTCAACAGAGCGCCCGAGATCGGCGCGCACCACGACGCGGCCAGAACTTTCGCGCGCATCGCGATAGCTTTCGAGCCAGATGACATCCAGCACTGGATGGATGTCGCGCCGCGCAAGGGCCTTCATCAGGTCGGACGTAAACGGCGTTGCCCCGATCAGGATGGAAACCGCCGACCAGTCGCCCTGCAGGCGCGGCGCCAGCGTGTCGGCCAATGCCTCGATGCGCCGCATCAGCTCGTCTTCCGGGACGAGGACTTCAATTTTCGGCATGTCGCTCATTCAGCAGGGCTCTCGGTGTCGGGATCGGCCGTGTCCGGCGCAGTATCGTCTGTTTCAGGTTCGGCCCCGACTTCGGGTTCCGGCGCGGGCGGTACGTCTGCCTTGGCGACGAAAGACAGTTCGATCTCGAAACTTTCCATCGGCGCCTGTTCCAGCACGATCTTGAACGTGCCGGTCTGTCCTGCATCCAGTTCGGACGGGGTAATTGAACCGAATTTTAGCGCCACTTCCTCGCCGCGTTCATCCATCAGGCTGACGCGGACAGCGGGCGTGTCGACGGTGCTGCGGGCGACATTGACTGCCTTGCCTGACACGGTGACGACGGGAATCGTGTCGTTAAAGGTGCGGCTGCGCTCGATATTCTCGAATTCAAGGCCGTAACGGTTCACTGAAAAGCCAACCCGTTTGTAGGCGCTCGCCGATTCCGGCCAGAATTTCACAACATCATTGCGGAAAATGATCGCCGCCAGTCCCAGCGTGAAGAAAACGGCTGCGGTGACAATCCATGAGACAAGCGCGGCAAACCGGCTCTTGCGACGGCGCTGTTCGCGCACCCGCTCCCTGTACACTTCATGCGCTGCAGGCGCTGCAGCATGCTCGTGCCCGGCCACGCCTTCCGGGCGCACAAACCAGCTATGTCCGCAGGTTGCGCACTTAACAGTTCGCCCACTTTCACCGATTGTTGAGTCATCGGCGAAATACTGGGTCTCACAAGAGGGACAGGTGAGGATCATGACTTGGTCTTTCCCGCAATTCGCCCCATTAAATCAATAGCCTGAGCCGCCAGGCAGGAGCCCATGACCCATCCACGACACGACCTCTTCGACGATGTCGCCGTTCGCCTCGATTCGGTATCGCTCCGCTATGATACCTCAGAGGACATACTTAGCGATATTGATCTCGTCCTGAAACCCGGATCGTTCAGCTTCCTGACCGGTGCATCCGGTGCTGGCAAGACAAGTCTGCTAAAACTGCTCTATCTGGCGCTGAAACCCAGCCGCGGCGAAGTTTCGCTTTTCGGCCGGCCCACAAGCAACCTGACCCGCGACCAGCTTTCGGCCCTGCGCCGACGCGTCGGTGTCGTGTTCCAGGAATTCCGCCTGCTCGAACACTTGTCCGCGTATGAGAATGTCGCCCTGCCATTACGCGTTCTGGGGCGGCGGGAGTCTGACTATCGCGCCGATGTTGAAGAATTGCTTGCCTGGGTGGGCCTCGGCCAGCGCCTTCACGCCAAGCCGCCCACGTTGTCGGGCGGTGAACAACAACGCGTGGCTATTGCCCGCGCCGTCGTGACGCAGCCGGATATCCTGATCGCGGATGAGCCAACCGGCAACGTCGACCCCGAAATGGGCACGCGCCTGATGCGGCTTTTCCTTGAACTGAACAAACGACGCCGCACAACCGTCATCATTGCCACGCATGATCTCGGTCTGGTCCGCCAGGTCGAGGCGCCCGTTTACCGCCTCAGCAATCGCCTGCTCGTCCAGGATGTCGAGTTTGGCGGCGAAGTGGCACGGCGCCGCACCGATCCGGGTCTGGAGGGTTAGAATGGCCAAGGAAACTCCGCTTCTGCCCGTCGAGGATGTCCGCGAAGCCGCCCTGTTCTTCGTTGTTGGCGCGCTCTGCTTTCTCGCTGCGCTTGCGGCTTTGTCGGCCAAGTCGACTTATGGGGCCGCCAAGAGCTGGACGGCCGAGGTCCAGGGCGAACTGACTGTCAGCCTGCCGGATGTCGACCGCCGCGGCGCCGATGAGGCCAGCCGGCTGATCGCGAAGATCGACGGCGTGCGCGAAGCACGCGTCCTCAGCAAGGACGAGATTGACGCGCTGCTTGAACCGAATTTCGGCAGCCGCGGCCTGCCCGACAGTCTGCCCCTGCCGCAGCTGATCGCGGTCGAGGCCGATCCGGCTGTTCCCGACATGGGCCCGACAATCGCGCGAAACCTGACCGAAGCCGGCATTGCCAGCGCCGTTGACGAACATGCCGACTGGGCCGGCGATGTGCGCCGCGTGCTGGGTGTCGCCCGCCTGACGGCCCTCATCGCGGTGGCCCTGCTGGTTTCAACGGCTGTCGCCGTCATCGCCTTTGCCACTCATGCCGCGCTTCTGGCCCGCCGTGACATTGTCGATGTCCTGCACCTTGCCGGCGCGCGTGACCGCTTCATTGCCGGTCTGTTCGAGCGGCGCTTCTGGGTTCTCGGACTGCGTGCAGGCTCGGTCGGCGCGCTGATGGCGCTCGGCGCAGCTGCGCTGATGATCTTTACCGTTCAGGCACATGGCTCGCGCGCGGGTCTTCTGCCCGAACTCAGTCTCGATTTCCTCGACCTCGTTATTCTCGTTACCACACCGGTTATCGCCGGCTTTGCGGCCCGACTGGCTGCCCGGATCACGGTGATCCGCGCGCTGAAAGGCATGATGTGAGCGCTGATCGGTCCCTCTCAAGGCGTCGCCCTGGCATTTTCCCGGCGCTGATCTTCCTGCTGCTGGGGCTGGTGGCGTTCGACTTCTTCATGTTTGCGCGCCGGGCGGCAGACTCCGTGCCAGCTATCGCCCGGCAGGCTGACGCCATCGTGGCCCTGACAGGCGGTTCGGGCCTGCGCATTGCAGCGGGCGTCGGCCTTGTGACCGATGGCCATGGAGAGCGTCTGCTGATTTCCGGGGTCAATCCCGATGTCGTCATGGATGATCTGGTTGCCCTCGCAGGTGGCGCGCCGGAAACCTATGCCTGTTGTGTCGACATCGGCTACCGGGCCGAAACCACAATCGGCAATGCAGAAGAGGCGGCTGTCTGGGCATACGAGCGCAACTATACGCAGCTGATTATCGTCACATCCGACTATCACATGCCGCGCAGCCTGATCCTGCTGCAGCGGGCCATGCCGGATATAGAGCTCCAGCCCTATCCGGTGCGCACGGTGGTCGATCCGTCCGCAATTTTACGGGATAGCAAATCGTTTCGCGGCGTACTGACAGAATGGGCAAAGTGGCGGGTGACGGCTCTCGGTTGAGCGGCTAAACGTGCAACGTCATGATGCAGCTGCGCTCCCTCCTCTTTGTTGCCTATCTTTACGGCACGATGGCCCTGATGGGCTCGATCTTCGTGATCGGGCTGGTCCTGCCACGCCGGGTCACCATGTGGGGCATCAAGACCTATGCCAGCGCCCTGCGGTGGGGCATGAAAATGATCTGCGGCATCGAAACCGAAATTCGCGGGATCGAGAACCTGCCCGACGGGCCGTTCATCTATGCTGGCAAGCACCAGTGCATGTTCGACATTTTCGTGCCGTTCATCGTAACGCCCGATCCGGCAATCGTCATGAAACGCGAGCTGCTCTGGTATCCTTTCCTCGGCTGGTATGCCCTGAAGAGCGACATGATCCCGATTGACCGCGCTGGCACCACGAAAACGCTGCGCGCCATGGTCGCCGCCGCGAAAAGACGCGCGGCCGAAGGGCGTCAGGTCGTCATCTTTCCGGAAGGCACCCGCACGGCCCCTGGGGACGCGCCAAACTATCATGCCGCCGGCGTGGTTGGCCTTTACAAGGCGCTGGGCGTGCCCATCGTGCCGGTGGCGACAAATGCTGGTCTTTGCTGGCCTGCGCATGGAACACGTCGTCGGCCGGGCCGTATCGTCTATGAATTCCTGCCCCCGATAGAGGCGGGCCTTGACCGGAAAATCATGATGCAGCGCCTTCAGGCTGACATGGAAGCGTCCGTTGATGCGCTGCTCCGGGAAGGCCTCGCCGCTCAGGGACGCACCCAATTGATACAGGACCCGCAAGTCACATGAACGATTATTGGAATGATCCCGCTCTCGTAACGCCACTGGCAGAGCGGCGGCGCTCGCGCTTCTGGCTGTTTGCGCCCTTCATTCTGCTGATTGTCGTGATCGCGGCCTATTCCGCCTACTGGATCTATGCGCGCGCCGAAATCGAACTCGGCGTGGACGAATGGGTCGCGTCAGAGCGGGCACGCGGCGCAATTGTCGATTTTGAATCGCGTGAAGTCGGCGGCTATCCGTTCCGCTTCGAACTTGATGTGGCCTCGCCGCGTTACCAGCCGCCCAATGCGGCGAGTTGGGAAGGCGAACGCTTGCAACTGGTGATGCAGCCCTGGAACTGGAACCACGTTATCGCCCGCGCGCCCGGTCGCAGCGTGCTGACCGATCGGATGGGCATTCGCCACACCGCCAATCTGGACGGCAAGTCGGCGGCCAGCGTGTCATGGACGGAAGATGGCATTCACCGCGCGGCGCTTGAACTGAACGATGTCTCGGCGCTGATCGAGGGTCATGATTATGCCGCGCGCGGTTTCTCGCTGAACCTCGCCCCCAGTCCGGAAACGAGCGATAATTTGCTTGTCGCCCTACAATGGGACACGCTCACCCTTGATGCGGCGCCTGTGAGTGCGCCCTGGCTCGGTACGGAAATCCAGGCCAGCCGCCTGATCGGCGAAGTCGACAATTTCTATCCGGCCTGGGTCCGCAGCGGCGGCAAACCGGAATACTTCTACAAAGCGATGGTGCAGGAAGGTGGCGCGCTCGAAATCGGGCAGGCCCTCCTCAACTGGGGCCCGCTGAAATTTGGTGCCAAGGGCAAGGTGACGATTGAGAATGGCCTCGCGAACGGGTCGTTCGGCGTACGCATTGATGATGCGGAAGATTTGAAGGCCGCGCTCCAGTCGGCCGGTTACTGGCGCATTCAGGAACAGGCGGCGGTGGCGACTCTGGAAGGGGCCTCAGCCGATGGTGGTTTCCTGACCTTCACTGTGGAGAATAACAAGCTGATGGTTGGCACGGTGGTCATTGGCGAACTGCCGGCCCCAGGTCTGTGACATGCCCTTCGCAGGCTCGGCTGAAGGCCGCCTGTGAAACCCTTTCCCTTGCAGACCCCGCCCTTGCGCGCGCCTATGACCTGACCGGCCTGCCAGTCTGGCGGGCAGGTGACCCAACCTATGCCATGCTGGCCCGCATGATCACGCACCAGCAGATATCACTCGGGGCGGCCGCTGCCATTTGGGCGCGCACCGAGGCGTTGCTTGGCGCGGTCACTCCCGAGGCGGTATTGGCGGCGGATCCTGAAGCCTTGCGCGCCTGCGGCCAGTCACGGCCCAAGGTCGGCCATCTCGTCTCCATTGCCGAAGCCGTCGTCGCCGGCACGCTCAGCCTGCCGCGCGTCTGCGATGCCCCGCTGGATGATGCGCGCAAGGAATTGGTCTCGGCGAAAGGGATCGGCCCATGGACGGCAGAATTGTTCCTGCTCTACTCGATCGGTGCCATGGACGCTTTCCCGGTCGGCGATGTCGGTCTGATGGAGGCGCACAAACGCCTGTCGGGCCACGAAACCCGCATGGATATCAAGGGCTTCACCGCTCATGCAGAGCGCTGGCGGCCCCATCGGGGTGTTGCGGCGCACCTGCTTTGGGCGTGGCTGCATCTTGATCGCGGCGATGCGGCGCCCAGCCCGTCCTGACCCTGAACGGTTGCAATCGGTCCGGACTGTCATAATCTCATGATCAGAATCGCCTATCAGACGGGCGAACGAGCAAAGGAGTGCTGCCTTCAGCGGGTTCAAACAGGTCACCAGTCTTCTCGTGCCACATGGGGGTCACCATGGCTGAGATCATCACCGCGCCGCCCAATGGACGGCCTGCCCTTGTTCTGAATGCCGATTTCAGGCCGCTGTCCTATTATCCACTTTCGCTGTGGCCGTGGCAGGAAGTGGTCAAGGCCGTCTTCCTTGATCGTGTCGATATCATTGCGGAATACGATTATGTCGTGCGCAGCCCCAGCACCGAGTTCCGTCTTCCCTCCGTCATCGCGCTGCGAGACTTTGTCCGCCAGGATCGCGCGCCGGCCTTTACCCGTTTCAACGTGTTCCTGCGGGATCGTTTCCAGTGCGCCTATTGCGGCGCGCCCGACAATCTCACCTTCGACCATGTCATTCCGCGCTCCAAGGGCGGGCGCACGACATGGGAAAACATCGTCGCCGCGTGCAGCCCGTGCAATCTGCGCAAGGGTGGCAAGCTGCTGAAGCATTCCGATGTCCAGCTGCAGCACAGGCCCTTCCGGCCGAATAATTACCAGCTTCAGGAAATCGGCCGCAAATTCCCGCCCCACCACCTGCATGATACGTGGATGGATTATCTGTACTGGGACGTCGAACTGGAAACCTAGGCCGCTGCGGGCGTCACAAATCTGCAGCCTTTCCGTCACAAAAGCCTTTTCAAATCCGCGTATGGGGCGAACGTGATGACCCATGCCCGGCCGAAATATCGCGCGATCTTCATTTCCGATGTTCACCTTGGCTCGCGCGGCAGCCAGGCAGAGGCCCTGTGCACCTTCCTCAAGGCCAATACGAGCGAGCATCTCTATCTCGTCGGCGACATCATCGACGGCTGGCGCCTGAAGAAGAAATGGTACTGGCCGCAGGCCCACACCAACGCCATCCGCCGTATCCTGACGGCGGCCAAGCGCGGCACGGATGTGACCTACATCATCGGCAACCATGACGAGTTCCTGCGCGCCTTCATGCACTTCCGGCTGAACTTCGGTGACATCAACGTGCGTAACCGCGCCGCGCACGCTGGCGCTGACGGCAAGCGCTATCTGGTTGTGCATGGCGACATGTTCGACGGCATGATGCGCGCCGACCGCAAATGGATCATGCACCTTGGCGACCACGCCTATAATTTGCTGCTCTGGATCAATACCAACCTGAACAGCCTGCGCCGCCTGTTCGGCTTGCCTTACTGGTCACTGTCAGCGGCCCTGAAAAAGCGTACCAAGCGCGCCCTCAACTACATCCACAATTTCGAAGATCACGTTGCCGCCTATTGCCGCCGCAAGGGCTATGACGGTGCCATATGCGGCCACATCCATGTTGCCGAGATGCGCGACATTGACGGTATTGCCTACATGAATGATGGCGACTGGGTCGAAAGCTGCACGGCCCTCGTCGAACACCATGATGGCCGCTGGGAACTGCTCGACTGCCGCCCTAATGCGGTGCGCACGTCCGTGCCGGTGGTGCAAACCGCGCCAGTGGGTGAACTGGAACTGGCCTGAACCCGCCGCTCTAGCCGGTGATAGGCTTCAGCCATTTGCCGACCCGCCATTCCGCGCTCAGGCGTCTGAACACTTCCAGCAGGAAGGCCGCGAACAGGGTCGACAGCACCATGCTCAACAGAACCCTGTAGCTCCACGGCACCGAAGTCAGGTCGTTCGCCACGAATGTCGACTCGACCAGCAGGCGCATCGGCTCGTGGATGCAATAGAGCGGGAAGGACAGTTGCCCCAGCCAGTCCATCAACGAACACACCCATTTGCGGCCCGGCGAGACGCGCACGCCGACGATGATCAGAAGCGGGCTGAGGATGACCAGCGAAAACACCTGGTATGTGCCGTTCCAGCGATACGGGAACAGGAAGAACACCAGCAGGGCAACATACACTGCAAGGGCCGGAATGATGCCGCGCATCGCGGGCACGAAACGCATGAACCAGCCGGGCTTCAGATAGGTGATCCTGTACAGCAACATTCCGGACAGGAAATCGCCGAACACGCGCGGAAAGCCGAGAAAGAATGAATCGGCTTGCCCGCCAACATGGGTTGTCATGTCTGCGCCGGTATCTTGCGCCACGGCATAGCAGCCCAGCACAAGCACGACGTAACTCGCCACCGCGCCAACAAACAGGGCCCACTGGCGCAGCTTCAGGAACCAGAGGAAGCAGACCGTGGCGACAAACTCGTAAAAGATCGACCACAGCGACCGGTTCGACGGGAACAGGTGGCCCAGTTCCGTGGCGGGCACGTTGAAGTCCACGAAAGCCGGAATGAAGGCCAGGTGGCCAATGTGAACGAGGGCAAAGCGAACCGGGTCCATTTTCAGGTCATAGGCGGCATACCATGCCGCCAACCCGATCGCGCCGAAGATAACCCCCGCCGTAACAGTCGGGGCAAAGCGCGAAAACCGCCGGTTGATATAGGCCCCTGCCGTCATGCCGTTCTGCAGTTTCCCCGCATAAGCATGATACACGACAAAACCGCTGAGGATGAAGAACATGTCTACCGCAACATGGGTGCTGCTGAAGAACGGGTTCTGCCCGTGGCCCGGGTCAAGGTAGTGGCCGAACATCACCAGAAACGCGCCCACCCCACGAATGCCATCCAGCACGTAGAATCTCTCGGTTGGCGTAACTCGTGAGGCTTGCGCGGAAGCGACCATGCTTTGCATCCTTTTGTGTGAGGGGGCTGATTGCAGGATGCGTGCCAAGATTGCCCGTATTTATTCGGCATCCGGGGTTTTTGTTTCTCACCAACGTGGAAATCTTGACCCGGCCTCGTGCGCATGAAACGTCATGGCATATTCCGTATTTTCCCGTTCCCCTTTGAAAGCACTCCCATGACGCTTACCGAGCTGTTGATACCCACCTACCGGCAGATGCTTCAGGCGCTTGGCGTCTGGCTTCGCAAGACCGAAGCGCAGGTCGAAGACGCCGACGCGCTGATGGCCGCGCGCCTCGCGCCGGACATGTTCCCCCTGTCGACGCAAGTCCGCTTCGCCTGCGTTCAGGCCTATGAAGGCGTCCACCGCCTGCGCCATGAATCCATGCCCCCCGCGCTTGAGGCCCTGCTCGACGAAGGCCGCAATGGCGGCGACCATCCCGGCACGATGGCCGAGGCGCTGGCGCGCGTGGACGAGGCGCTCGCCTTCCTGGGTACGCTCGCGCCCGATGCGCTGGACGCTGGCGCCGGCCAGCCGCTTGAGCTGGGTTTGCCCATGAGCCTCACGTTCGATCTCGACGGCGAAGGCTACGCCCGCGACTGGGCGCTCTCGCAATTCTACTTCCACCTGATGACCGCCTACGCGATCCTGCGAAACCAGCGCGTCGAACTCGGCAAGGCCGATTATGTCCAGCACATGTTCGCCTTCCTCCGCCCGGGAACCGCCCCTGCGGGCTGAATTTTGGGGTTCGGCGGATAAGTGAGTTTCCCCCTCCGTCTGGACGCGTAGCGGCCAGACGGAGGGGGCTTTTCAGACCACGAATCAACGCCATGCGGCACCGCCAATGGACCCCCACCAACCCCCATCCGCGTGTCCCCTGCGCAGGCAGGGGCGGCTATGCGGCAAGGCCACCGGCACCGCCGCGACTAACGCTCGGAAGCCGTGCCCGCACTTTTGACTGCCGAAGAGCGGCCGGTAGCTTTGATGCACTTTTGAGATTACCAAATGAAAATGGAATCTCCTGAGGCATTGACCCGCTTGTGGCACAGCGTCAGGCCAATTCTGCTGCCCTATGACGGGATGGCATCGCAGGTCTACGTTTTGAGCGTGCCGCATACCGAGCTGGAGCGCGCAACAGACGAATTTTGCAAACGGGCGCTCTCTAGATTGGTAAAGGTGATGGTCGGCTGCGTGCCGGAGCGCGGGTTGGAATTTAATGCCGGGAACCGCGCGAACATTTTGACCGCAAAGGAGCTGTCGATACTTATCGGCAATTTTGACGGCGGTCGTTCCGTCCTCTTTTATATTTGACCACATGATGCCGGGGCCACGTTTGATGCGGAATTTGTATTCTTCGCAGATGAGTTTTTCGACGAGAAGCACGATGAGGCATTGTTAATCCAGTCTTTTGGTTTGATTTATTCGCTCGCTGAAATGGTGCGTGAAAATCATCGGGATTGCGAATGCGAGCTATCCGGCAATGAAGTCGGCGACCCAGCAGAAGAACGACACGAGGATTCACCTTTTTTTGGTAACCGAATGGCTCCTGCATGTGGCTACGCGTCTACGTTTCGCGAAAATCGCACGTCTAACTGAATGACTGAGTAGGCAAGACGCGTTCTAAAACGGTGCCCCGCTTGACTCCTCCCCCCATCCCCCGCACCACCTCGCGCCATGAGTTCCTCCCTGAAGGCCATTCTCGGCCCCACCAATACCGGCAAGACGCATTACGCCATTGAGCGCATGATGGGCCACGGCACCGGCATGATCGGGCTGCCGCTGCGCCTGCTCGCGCGCGAGGTCTATGACCGTGTTGTCGCCGCCAAGGGCGCGGCCCACGCGGCCCTCATCACTGGTGAGGAACGTATCGTTCCGCCGAACGCACGCTTTTTCATCTGCACCGTGGAATCCATGCCAGTGGATGTGCGCGCAGACTTTGTCGCGATTGACGAAATCCAGCTCGCCGAAGACGAGGATCGCGGCCACGTTTTCACAGACCGCATCCTGCACATGCGCGGGGCATCGGAAACGCTGCTGCTCGGCGCAGATACGATGCGCCCCCTTCTGCGCACGCTGAACCTCGGCGTCGAGACAGACACGCGCGAGCGCTTTTCCGAGCTCAGCTATACCGGCAAGACCAAGATCACCAAGCTGCCCAAGCGCACCGCCGTCGTCGCCTTCAGCGCCGAGGAAGTCTACGCCATTGCCGAATTGCTCCGTCGGCAGAAGGGTGGGGCTGCCGTCGTCATGGGCGCGCTCAGTCCGCGTACGCGCAATGCCCAGGTTGAGATGTACCAGTCCGGCGAAGTTGACTACATCGTCGCCACCGATGCCATCGGCATGGGCCTGAACCTGGATGTTGACCGTGTCGTCTTCGCCTCGCGCACCAAGTTTGACGGCCGCCGCCACCGCGCACTGACCGCCGCCGAGTGTGGCCAGATCGCTGGCCGGGCAGGGCGCTTCCGCTCTGATGGCGAATTTGGCGAGACAGGCGATTGCCCGCCCTTTGAGGAAGAGATGTGGAAACGGATCGAGCAGCATCGCTTCGATCCCGTCGACCATATCCAGTGGCGCAATTCCGCGCTCGACTATGCTTCGCTCAAATCGCTGATCCGCAGTCTCGAACGCCCGTCCGGCAATCCGGTGCTGATCCATAACCCGCATGCGCTCGATGAATGGGTGCTGCGCCGCATGGCCGAAGACGGTGCCATCGGCCCGAACGTCACCGGGCAGGCCAGGGTTCGCCGCCTGTGGGATCTCGCTCGCCTGCCGGATTTCCGCAAGGCGGGGCCAGAGGGGCATGGCCGCCTCGTGCTGGGGCTTGCCGAAACGCTGGCAGACCCCGATGCGCGTCTCTCCGATGCCGGGCTTGAGCGCCGACTGTCGGATTTGAACTCGACTGAAGGCGGCATCGCGAAATTGCAGCAACGCCTTGCCAATATCCGCACTTGGACTTATGCGGCGCACCGGCCAGACTGGCTGGAAAATCCGGCAAGATGGCAGGATCGAACGCGCGAGATTGAAGACTCCCTGTCGGATGCGCTACATACTGCCCTCACCGCAAGGTTTGTGGATCGACGTACGACGGCCCTATTGGCCAGCCTGAAGAAGGAAGACGCCCTAGTGACCGACCTGACGCCGGAAGGCGACGTGACCGTAGAAGGCCATCTCGTCGGCCGATTGAAGGGCCTTTCCTTCGAACCCGTGATGGAAGCCCGCACACTTGAAGGCAAGGCCGTGCGGGGCGCTGCGCTCGCCGCAATCCGTCCCATGCTGGTCGAACGCCTCGGCCAGATTGCCGGGGCCGCCTCTGACGCCTTCAAGCTCAACGATGACGGCGACGTGGAATTCGACGGAAACGTGATTGCCCGCCTCGCCAAGGGCGCAGACTGGATGAGCCCCGGTGTCGAAATCGTCGGCGCGTCTGAGGTGGAAGCCTCCGATCGTGAACCGGCCCGCTCGCGCGTCTCTGACTGGCTGAAGACAGAGATGACCCGCATCCTGCCAACCCATTGGAAACTGCGCCACGACAAGGCTGGCGACACGCTGGAAGGCCTCGCACGCGGCCTTGCCTTCCGCATTCTCGAAAGTGGCGCCTCGGTGGACCTGCGCCAGGATGATCCCGGCACCCGCCTGACACCGGAACAGCGCGAAGCGCTCAAGGCGCTCGGCCTGCGGGCTGGCCGCGTGGCCGCCCATGCGCCTGACGCGCAAAAGCCGGCTGCCCAGCGCCTGATAGCCATCCTGCGCGCCGTTCAGGCCGGCTCGCCCTTCCCGCTTGCGCCCGAAGGCGCTGGCTCCTTCCCGCTCGACGGTACGTGGCCGGAAGAGGCCCTTGCCGCCAATGGCTATCTCCGTTTCGGTCGCCGCGCGGTGCGCGCAGACCTCGCCGAACGTCTCGGCTGGGAAATCGCCAAGCGCCGCAAGGAGGCCGACAAGAACGCCTTCGCCATCCCGATTGATCTTGCCTCGGTCGTTTCCTGCCCGTCGGATGACTGGCCAGCCGTGCTGAAGGGCTTCGGCCTTGCCCCCGCAGAGAAGGACAAGGAAACCGAGGCGGTCGTGCTGTGGCGCTATGCGGCCCGCGCGCGTCCTGATGCGCGTCCGTCCAGCCCGCGCGAGGATCGGCCCAAGGGTCGCCAGGGCGCGCCCGGTGACCGGCCCCAGCGTGCGCAGGGCGGCAATCGTCCGCCGCGCAATGGTGCCACACCCCCCACTCGCCCCACACCATCGGCCCGCAAGGCAGACCCCGACAGCCCCTTTGCTGCCCTTGCAGCCCTCCTTCCCCCCACACCGCCTGCACGCGAAAAATCCAAACGCAAGCGCAAGCCGAAGGGGGCTGGGGCGCAGGCGGCCCCCGCTTTCACCTACACGCCTTTCCAGTGAACGAAACCGAGGCAGTCAGACTGGATATCTGGCTCTGGCGCGCACGCTTTTTTCGCAACCGCGGCCTCGCGACCGATCACGTGAAGCGCAAGGGCGCGCGGCTCTCGCGGGGCGGCCAGACGCGCCGCACCACCAAGCCCGGCGCGGCCATTTCCATCGGTGATGTTGTAACCTTCGGCCGGGGGGAGCATATACGAACCGTGGAAATCCTGTCCCTCGGCGAAAGACGAGGCCCCGCAGAAGAAGCGCAGGCGCTATACCGTCTGTTGGAGAGTGACCCATCATGATGAACGCAATCAAACGGCTGTTTACCCCCAAGACACCGGCCCTCAAGTCCATGGACCCCCAGGTCGCCGCCGCTGCCCTGATGGTGGAAGCCGCCCTGATAGACGGCGTCTACGTCAATATCGAAAGCGACATGATAGCCGAAATCCTGCTCGAGGCTTTCAAATTCGATGCGGACAAGGCCGACAGCGTGCTGGCAGAGGGCGAAGCGCTGGCGGAAGAGGCGGTCGATTCCTACCAGTTCACCCGGCACGTCAAGAAACTCGTCATGAGCGAGCGTGTCTCCATCATTGAGGGCTTGTACCGTGTGGCCCTGTCAGATGGCGAGAAAAGCCCGATCGAGGAAGCCTATATCCGTCAGGTCGCCTCGCTGCTCTATGTTGACGACGTGGCCCGCGCAGGGGCCCGCCAGCGCGCAGAGGGCCGGATCGCCGGAATGCCTGACCCTGCCTAAACGCACGGCGCAGCTTGTCTCATTGACACATCGCGGCCTGCGGGCCATTTCGCCGGCTGCATACCCATTCACGAGGCCCTCCCACTCATGACCTATATCGTCGTCGATGCCTGCATCCGCTGCAAATACATGGATTGCGTCGAAGTCTGCCCGGTAGACTGCTTTTACGAGGGCGAAAACATGCTCGTCATTGACCCGGACGAGTGCATTGATTGCGGTGTATGCGAGCCCGAATGCCCCGTTGAGGCGATCAAGCCCGACACCGAAGATGATCCGGACGGCAAATGGCTGAAGCTGAACAGCGAGTTCGCCAAGACCTGGCCGAACATCACCCGACTGAAAGAGCCACCGGCAGACCGCGAAGAATTTGCGCAGGAAACCGGAAAACTGGAAAAATATTTCAGTCCTGCGCCAGGCACGGGCGACTGAGTTCGCGCTCCGGGGTGCCTGCTGCAACCATTGCAGGCACGGCCAAAGGTTAACGAAACTATTGATTTCATTGGCGGGTCGTGGCCGGCAGGTATGCCGTACCCTGTTGTAAAACATGCACGATTGTGATAGTCTTACGACTTGAGCAATAATTGAACCAGAGCCGAAAAGTCTCCCCTCAGACCGTACTACACGGACTGGGCAAGGAACGTTTGGCTCTGAATGCGTAGAAAAAGGGCGTTACTAAATGGCTAAAAAAGCAGATACCGCAGCACTTGCATTCGAAGTAGGTCAGAACGTCGTATATCCTGCGCATGGTGTAGGAAAGATTACCAGCGTCGAAAAACAGACCGTCGCCGGTATGGAGCTCGAAGTTTACGTTGTCGCCTTCGATCAGGACAAGATGATCCTGCGTGTGCCAACCAATCGCGCCGAAGCCTCCGGCATGCGCGCGCTGGCCGGATCGAAGCTTGTCGAAGACGCTCTGAAGACACTCGGCGGCCGCGCTCGCGTCAAGCGCACCATGTGGTCGCGCCGTGCCCAGGAATACGAAGCCAAGATCAATTCAGGCGACCTGATCTCCATCGCGGAAGTCGTGCGCGACCTGCACCGCGGCGAAGACCAGCCTGAGCAATCCTATTCGGAGCGCCAATTGTACGAAAGCGCGCTGGACCGGATGGCCCGCGAACTGGCTGCTGTCGAAAGCATCGACAAGACAATGGCTATGGAAAAGCTGGCCAAGGGCCTTGCTGCCAAGAAAAAAGTGGTTGCGGCCGCCTGATCGGCGCTCCCACGGACTAAAAAGGCCCCGCACCGAAAGGCGCGGGGCCTTTTTTTGTGCCTTAACCCACCCGGCGCTCGTGTCCGGCCCAGAAGGGCTCGCGCAGATCCTTGCGCAGGATCTTGCCGGACGGATTGCGCGGCAACTCGCTGACAAAGTCGACCGTCTTCGGGCATTTGAAGCTGGCAATCCGTTCCTTCGCCCAGGCGATTACATCCTCCTGCGTCACCGTCTCGCCCGGCTTCACAATGATGATCGCCTTGACCGACTCGCCCCACTTCTCGTCCGGCACGCCGATTACGGCGACATCTGCCACGCCCGGATGACCAAACAACGCATTCTCCACCTCGGCCGGATAGACATTCTCGCCGCCCGACACGATCATGTCCTTTATCCGGTCATGGATGTAGAGAAACCCGTCCTCGTCGAAATAACCCGCATCGCCGGTATGGAAGAAGCCGTTCTTGACCGCTTCTTCGGTGGCGTCCGGCCGGTTCCAATAGCCCTTCATCAGGAATCGCGCCTTGATCACGATTTCGCCGACCTCGCCGGTCGGCACAGGTTTGCCCTCGTCATCAACACACCGCACGATCGCGCCGGGCCAGGGAACACCGCAGCTGCGCAGCTTGCCCCAGGCCGGGTCATGCGCCTGCGGCGGCAGATAGGTGCCTGCGCCAAGGGTTTCGGTCAGGCCATAAAGCTGCGTGAAGCTGACATTCATGATCCGCTTGGCGTCCAGCAGCAGGCTCTCGGCAATCGGCGATGCACCATAGGAGACAACCTTCAGGGCCGAGAAGTCTGTTGTCTCCACGTCGGGATGCTGGGTCAGCATCATGATCACCGCCGGCACCCAGAAGGCATAGGCAATGGTCAGCTCTTCCACAAGTTTCAGGATGAGGCCCGGATCAATATCACGCAGGATCACCGCCTTGGCACCCTGCGCTGCCGCCAGCACGCCGACATTCACGCCGGCCACATGGAACAGGGGCATCGCGTTCATCACCGCCTCGCCTGCGCCATAGCTCGACCATTCCAGCATGGCTGCCTGACGGAAGAAGGCTTCATAGCTTGCATTCGAAAGCTGAACGCCCTTGGGCCGCCCGGTCGTGCCTGACGTGTACAGCTGGATCACATCATCGTCGGCTTCCGGCGTGCGGTCGGGTGCCGTATTCGGTTTCGAATTCCGCCAGCTTGGGAAATAGTCCCAGTCCTCCCGGTCGCCATCAATCGTGATGATGCGGGTCAGGTCAGGTAACTGGTCACGAATCTGATCGATGACGGCATAGAATTCCTTGCCGACAATC
The DNA here is from genome assembly GCA_040216775.1 of Hyphomonas sp. Taxonomy (GTDB): domain Bacteria; phylum Pseudomonadota; class Alphaproteobacteria; order Caulobacterales; family Hyphomonadaceae; genus Hyphomonas. The sequence goes on along the minus strand of JAVJOM010000019.1, from coordinate 224,133 downwards.
AGCACCTTGGCTGACGCGTCTGACAGGATGAACTGGATCTCGGGCGGGGCCAGGCGCGTGTTCACGCCCGTCAGCACGGCCCGCGCCTTGGCTGCGCCAAACAGCATCTCGTAATAGACGTCCGTGTTCTTTGCCAGATACGCGACCCGGTCACCGGGCTGGACGTCCAGTGCGATCAGTCCGTTGGCAATCTGGTTCGTGCGCGTGTCGAGGTCACGATAGGTTGTTTCCGTTCCTTCGAACCAGAGGGCGACAGAGTCGGGAATTCGCGTTGCCTGGACGCGCGGGATGTCGGCAAGGAAGGGCATTGCCTCAGCGTCGATCATGGTTTCCTCCGGTTTGAATGCTTTTCTGCAGTCAGCTTAAAGATTTTAACGCCCGAGTCAGCTAGCGAATGCCAGACCACCCCGCGCGGGTTCCGCAGACTGTCGGTGCGGTGCTTTGCTCGCGGCACTTTCAGCCATCTCCGGGAGCGAGAATAATGACCAGGCAAAAAGGCGCCACCGGTTTGACCGGACCCGTTTCCGCGGGTCGCGCTGGCATATTCTCTGCCGTGCTGTTTGGCGTCGGCATTATCGGGCAAGGTCTGCTGCACCGGGACTATAATCAGGTCACCGAACTGGTCAGCGCCCTGGCCACCTATCCGAATGGCTGGATCCAGAGTGCGTCATTCGTCATCGTCGGTTGCGCGATGCTGATCTTCTCGATCGGCCTGCTTCGTGCGCCTTTGCGTGGCCCGGGGCGGCGTTTCGGGCCAGCTCTGTTCGTGATCAGTTCGCTCGGCATGATCGTGGCAGGGTTTGTCCCCATGCAGCGAATCGCGGGTGAATATGTCCAGCCGCTGGGGCACGTCATCGGCGCATTGATGACTTTCCTTGGCGCGGCGGGCGGCCTGTTCATTTCCTCGTTCGCATTCGACAAGACGCCTCGTTTTCGCGGCGCCGTCTGGCCGGCCCGACTGGCCGGGCTCGCTGTCGGCGTGCTCCTCTTCATCTTCGCCCGCCTCGCCATGCCGGAAGGCACGCCCTTTCATGCGGTTGCCGGCGTCATCCAGCGCGTCATGGTTCTGTGCTGGCTGCTGGGCATTATCAGCATCAGCCAGTGCCTCATCAGGCTTTCAATCAAGCCTGCAGACGCGGCCTGAGCTCAGCTCTGACAGGTGGCGGGGCTTGCAGCCAGCCTGTGTTTCCGGCACCACAGGCGCATGACAGTTCAAACTGAAATACCCGCCTCCGACCTGACTGAAACCATGCTTGATATGGGCGTGCGTGCCCGCGCCGCCTCACGCGCGCTGGGCCGCCTTGATGCGGCTGACCGCACGCGTGGCCTCAAGGCCATCGCCGCCGCGATCCGCGCCGCCACGCCTACCATCCTCGAAGCCAACCGGCTGGATATGGAAGCCGCCCAGGAAAAGGGCCTCGACGCGGCCATGCTCGACCGTCTCGCACTCGATCAAGCGCGGGTCGAAGGCATCGTGTCCGGCGTTGAGGCGATTGCCGCGCTGCCCGATCCCATCGGACGCGAAATGGCCCGCTGGACGCAGCCGAACGGGCTGGACTTTGCCCGCGTCGCCGTCCCGCTCGGCGTCATCGGCATCATCTATGAAAGCCGCCCCAATGTGACTGCCGATGCCGGCACGCTCTGCCTGCGCTCGGGCAACGCCGCCGTCCTGCGCTGTGGCTCGGAAAGCACCCGCTCGTCGCATGCGCTGGTCGATGCCATGCGCGCCGCGCTCACCAAGGAAAACCTGCCTGCCGATGCTATCCAGCTTGTTGGAACGACAGACCGCGCCGCAGTGGGCCAAATGCTCTCCGGTCTCGACGGGAAGGTTGACGTCATCGTCCCGCGCGGGGGCCGTAGCCTGGTCGAACGCGTCCAGAAAGATGCCCGCGTCCCCGTGATCGGACACCTTGAAGGCCTTTGCCATATGTATGTCGATGCAGGCGCCGATCCGCAAAAAGCCGTTGATCTTGTGGTCAACGCGAAGATGCGCCGGACGGGCGTCTGCGGCTCGCTGGAAACGCTGCTGATTGATACGGCAGTTGCTGAGGCCCTGCTGCCGGTCATCGCGGCGGCGCTGACCGAAGCGGGCTGCGAGATGCGCGGCGACGCAGCTGCCCGTGTGATCGTTCCTGAGATGAACACAGCGACGGAAGCTGACTGGGGAACCGAATACCTCGCGCCGATCCTGGCCGTGGCAGTGGTTGATGGCCTTGATGGCGCGCTGGCCCATATCGAGCGCTGGTCGTCCGGACACACCGATTCCATCGTCACCGAGGACCAGGCCATCGCCGACAAGTTCCTCGGGCGCGTCGACAGCGCCATCGTGCTGCACAATGCGTCCACTCAGTTCGCCGATGGTGGCGAGTTCGGCTTCGGCGCCGAAATCGGCATTGCGACGGGCCGCATCCATGCGCGCGGTCCGGTTGGCGCTGAACAGCTCACGATCTATAAATATGTCGTGAGGGGCACGGGGCAGACGCGCCCTTGACACACCTGACGCTTCCGGGACCGACACGAGGCCTGCGGATCGGCCTGTTTGGCGGAAGCTTCAATCCGGCCCATTCCGGCCATTTGCTTGTCGCTGAAACGGCCATGAAGCGGCTGGGCCTGGATTGGGTCTGGTGGGTTGTCGCGCGCGGCAACCCGTTGAAAACCTCGCACGGTGATTTCTCCGCCCGTCTCGCCTCGGCGCAGGCCGTCGCAAAAAACCCGCGCATGATTGTGACCGATATCGAAGTGCGACTTGGGCTCACCTATACGTCCGATACGCTGGCCGCGATTGTCGCCCGCGCGCCAGAGGCGCATTTCGTCTGGCTGATGGGCGCGGATAATCTGGCCGGGTTCCATCACTGGAAAGACTGGCAGGGCATCGCCAATACGCTGCCAATCGCCGTCATCGCGCGGCCCGGCACAGGGCCAGGAGAGCGCAACTCGCCCTTCGCCCGCCGGTTTGCGCGCAACCGCGTACCCACCGCCGCCGCGCCCACCCTTGCCGCCACCTTGCCCCCCGCATGGACCTACCTGCCCGCCCCCCTCGACCCCACATCGTCAACCGTCCTGCGTGCCGCCCGTTCATGACCCAAACGCCCGTCGATATCGAACGCCACAAACGCCATATCCTGCTCAAGGAAATTGGCGGTCCGGGCGTGCAGAAACTGCGCGCCGCGTCGGTGTCGATTGTCGGGGCAGGGGCGCTGGGCGGGCCGTGCGCGCTCTATCTCGCCGCGGCTGGAATCGGCTATATAGAGCTATGGGATGATGACATTGTCGACCGCTCGAACCTGCAGCGGCAGGTACAGTTTGGCGAACCAGATGTCGGAAAGCCCAAGGCTGAAATCCTGGCGGAACGGCTTCAGTCCGCTCACCCGGATTCGCGCATCACCTGGCATCGCCACCGCTGGAGCGAGAGCCATCCGCTGGCCGGAAACATCCTGATCGACGCGACAGACAATTTCCCCGCGCGCTACGCCCTCAACGCCGTCGCCCATACCACGCAGCGCCCCCTCATCCATGGCGCCGCCGCCGGGTGGACCGGCCAGGTCAGCGTTTTCGCATCAGGCGTTCAGCCAGACGCGCCCTGCTATCGCTGTTGGGTGCCGGAGACACCGCCTGACGCTCAAGCCTGCGACGAGGTTGGCGTCGTTGGCGCCCTCACCGGCATGGTTGGTTCTGCAATGGCACTGGAAACCGTCAAATGGATCACCGGTGCGGGTGCGCCACTGACAGGCCGCCTTCACCTCATTGACGCCCTCGCCGGCACATCACGAACCGTTGGGTTGCGAAGAGATGCAACCTGCAGTGTTTGCAGCGTATCACCCACCGATTGACAGGTCCGCCTGTGTCTCCCCTAGTGCACTCTGAAAAGAATCAGATCCGGGGGAGGAACTATTTCATGTTCAAGAAGCTTGTTGCCATCGCCGTTACCCTTGCCATCGTTCTGGCGGCAGGCTGGTACGTCATGCGCCGCCCGGATATTGCGTTTGACCGGCTGGAATCCCTTTACGCAAATGCCGAGAGCAAGTTCATGCCGATGGGCGAAGGCGGCCGCATTCACTATCGTGACGTCGGACCGCGCGACGCGCCCGTTCTGGTCCTGGTGCATGGGTTCTCAGCCTCGCTTCATACATGGGAGCCATGGGTCAGTGACCTGCGGCAGGATTATCGCGTTGTGTCGCTGGACCTTCCCGGCCACGGCCTGTCCCGATGCCTGGATGTTGCCGAAACCGGCGTGCCGCAATTCGTGGATGTCATTGATCATGTGACGGGTGCGCTTGGCATCGAACGCTTCACCCTTGCAGGAAACTCGATGGGCGGACACACCGCGTGGAACTACGCGCTCGCCCATCCTGAAAAGCTTGACGGGCTGGTTCTTGTGGATGCGTCGGGCTGGCCCAAGTCCGATGAAGAGGCTGATTCCTCGCCGATTGTTTTCAAGCTGCTTGCCAATCCGCTCGCGCGAAGCGTGATGAAGGATCTCGATATGTCGGGATTGATCCGCAACGGTCTTGAAGACAGTTTCGCCGACCCGTCGCTGGTGACCGATGAAATGGTGCAACGCTATGCGGCTCTCGGGCGGGCGCCCTGTCATCGAGAGGCCATTCTCAATCTGATGACAGGCCGTTCTGGGCGTATCGGCGCAACCGATGCGGGGCTGGCGCCAATCGCGACACCAACACTGATCCTTCAGGGTGAAGAAGACAATCTGGTTCCGGCCGAGCACGGCAAGAAGTTCAACGCCGCGATCAATGGGTCAGAACTCAAACTATACGCAAACGTAGGGCATCTTCCTCAGGAAGAAGCCGCCGAGCAATCTCTGGCAGACCTCAGGGCGTTTCTCTCAGAAAAGGTTTACGTTCCGGTCGAGACCATTGAGCCGGAAGAGGTTCCTGCCGAATAGCGACGGGTTTCCTGTCAGGAAACGCGTTCGACCATCATGTGCTTGATCTTGGCGATTGCCTTGGCCGGGTTTAGGCCTTTCGGGCAAACCTGTGCGCAGTTCATGATCGTATGGCACCGATACAGCTTGAACGGGTCCTCAAGGTCATCGAGGCGTTCGCCCGTGGCTTCGTCGCGGCTGTCGATCAGCCAGCGATAGGCCTGAAGCAATGCAGCAGGGCCAAGATACTTGTCGCCATTCCACCAATAGGACGGGCAGGACGTTGAACAGCAGGCGCACAGGATGCACTCATAAAGACCATTCAGCTGGTTGCGATCGTCTTCCGACTGCTTCCATTCCTTTTCGGGATTGGGCGTGACCGTCTTCAGGAAGGGCTGCACATAGGCGTGCTGCGCATAGAAATTCGTCAGGTCGGGGATCAGGTCCCTGACAACAGGCTGGCTGGGCAGGGGCGCAATCGTGATGACGCCGCCGGGCAGCTCGTCAAAGCCCTTGGTACAGGCGATGGTGTTGTTTCCTGCGATGTTCATCGAACATGACCCACACACGCCTTCGCGGCACGAACGACGGAACGCCAGTGTCGAATCGATATTGTTCTTGATGTAGAACAGGACGTCCAGGATCATTGTCCCGGCCCTGTCCATATCCACCCAATAATGGTCCCAGCGCGGATTGCCGCTCTCTTCGGGGCTATAGCGATAAATGCGGAACTCGCGCAGGTTCGTGGCACCCTGCGGCTTCGGCCAGGACTTGCCTTTACCAACTTTGGAGTTCTTCGGAAGCGTTAGCTGGACCATCTTTAAACCCCTAGTAAACCCGAGCTTTTGGCTCGATATATGCAATCTCGTTCGACATCGTGTATTCGTGCACGCCGCGATAATCGATCGTTACCTTGCCGGCGTCAGAGACCCAGGCGAGCGTGTGCTTCATCCACTTTTCGTCATTGCGCTCTGAGAAGTCTTCGCGGGCATGCGCGCCGCGGCTCTCTTCGCGGTTGGCCGCAGAGTTCACCGTGACGGCGGCCTGAGCGATCAGGTTGTCGAACTCGAGCGCTTCGAGCAGGTCCGTGTTCCAGACCATGCCGCGATCCTTCACGTCCAGGCCAGGAAGCTTCTTGTAAACCTCGTCAATCGCCTCGACACCTTCACGCAACACGTCGCCGGTGCGGAACACAGCGCAATTGCCCTGCATGGCCTTTTGCATTTCGAGGCGCAGCTTGGCGACTGGCTGGTCGCCTGTTGCATTGCGGATCTTGTCGAAGCGGGCCAGGTGGCTGTCGGTTGCGCCTTTGGGCAGTTCTGGCTGGGTCGCACCGGCTTCGGTCGTCGCGCCGCAGCGCAGTCCAGCGGCCCGGCCGAACACGACAAGGTCAATCAGCGAGTTGGAACCGAGACGGTTGGCGCCGTGAACCGAAACGCAGGCCGCTTCACCCACAGCCATCAGGCCGGGCACGACCGAGTCGGCATCGCCGTTTTTCTTGGTCAGCACTTCGCCGTGATAGTTGGTTGGGATGCCGCCCATATTATAGTGCACGGTCGGCAGGACCGGGATCGGCTCCTTGGTCACGTCGACACCGGCGAAGATTTTCGCAGTTTCGGAGATGCCCGGCAGGCGTTCGGCCAGAACAGCTGCGCCAAGGTGCTCGAGGTGAAGGTAGATGTGGTCCTTTTCCGGGCCAACACCGCGGCCTTCGCGGATCTCAAGGGTCATCGCGCGCGAAACCACGTCGCGGGACGCAAGGTCTTTCGCGCTTGGCGCATAGCGCTCCATGAAGCGTTCGCCCTCGGAATTGGTCAGGTAGCCGCCCTCGCCGCGTGAGCCCTCGGTGATCAGGCAGCCCGAGCCATAGATGCCGGTCGGGTGGAATTGCACGAATTCCATGTCCTGCAGCGGCAGGCCGGCGCGCAGCACCATGGCATTGCCGTCGCCGGTGCAGGTGTGCGCCGATGTGCAGGAGAAGAAGGCGCGGCCATAGCCGCCGGTTGCCATGACCGTCTTCTGCGCGCGGAAGCGGTGCAGCGTGCCATCATCCAGCTTCCATGCGGTGACACCGCGGCAAACGCCCTCGTCGTCCATGATCAGGTCGAGCGCGATATATTCGATGAAAAACTCGGTCTCCTCGCGAACGCACTGGCCATACAGCGTGTGCAGCATGGCGTGGCCGGTCCGGTCTGCCGCCGCGCAAGTGCGCTGCACGGGGCCTTCGCCGAAGTCCCGTGTCATGCCGCCAAAGGCGCGCTGGTAGATCTTGCCCTCGTCGGTGCGCGAGAAGGGCATGCCCCAGTGCTCAAGCTCGTAAACGGCGGCGGGCGCTTCGCGGCAGAGATATTCGATTGCGTCCTGGTCACCGAGCCAGTCGGAGCCCTTGACGGTGTCGTACATGTGCCAGCGCCAATTGTCTTCTCCCATATTGCCGAGCGAGGCGGCGATGCCGCCCTGCGCCGCAACAGTGTGCGAGCGGGTCGGGAAGACCTTGGAGATACAGGCGGTTTTCAATCCGGCCTGGGCCGCGCCAAGCGCTGCGCGAAGTCCTGAACCGCCCGCGCCGACAACAACAACGTCGTAGGTGTGATCAATGAATTTGTAATCGGTCATCTTGGTTTCTCCCGCGGCGGCCATCAGGCGCCGGCGCCAATCCATAGTTTCAGGACAGACAAAGCGACCGTCACGAACAGCGCGATTACCGCGAAGCTGTTCAGGATCAGGAGCGCCGTGCGTGTGCTCGTCTTTCCGATATAGTCCTCGATGACGATCTGCATACCAATGCGCATGTGATAGAACGCCGCGCCGGCCGTCAGGATCAGCAGGATCGCGTTCCACGGCTTGCCAGCCCATTCTGCCGCGCCGTCATATCCGCCCGATGATGCATGGATCACCGAGAACAGGAACCACGGAACAAGAAAGGCGAGCGCAATCGCCGTGACGCGCTGGCGGATATGGTCAGTCGTGCCGCTCTTGGCGGACCCGAGGCCACGGGCAACCTTTGCAGGCGTGACGAATTCGCTTTTTGCCATGTTGGAAGTCCTTTTAAAGCCAGACTGCAGTGGCCCAGATGGCCACCGAACCCAGAACGGCAAAAGCATAATTGAAAACGGAAACGGCGCTGGCAGTCTTCGGATCGAAGCCAATGTGTGGGCCGTCCCACAGCAGGAACCGGATACCGTTTGCGAAGTGGAAAAGCACGGCGACGGTCCACAGGAACAGGATGACCTGGCCGGGAATCGACGCAATCACAGGCTCGAACATGGCAAAGGCCTCAGGGCCGCTGGCCAGCGCCACCAGCCATGCGGCGATCAGGAATGTTCCGAAGTACATTGCCATGCCGGTGAAACGGTGCGTGATCGAGGCAAACATGGTCGCGTGGTATCGCCAGATTTGCAGGTGGGGTGACAGGGGGCGGGGATCGGCCCGGTTGGTGCCTGACATGAAAGCTTACCTTACCTGTAATGAAACGCTTGGCTTCGCGTTCTATGCCCCTCTATGATCCTGTCAATGTGAACGGCGACAGGAGCGACAATATGAAACCGCTTTTCTTGGGTCTGGGCTTGTTGCTGGTGCCAATGCTTTGCGCCGCCCAGCCTGCTGTCGATCCGCTTGACCCTCTGGTCGCTGAGTATGAAGCCTATGTGAGGGACGTGAATCCCGAGCAGGCGGCACGCGATGACGGAAAGATTGCCCGCCAATGGCGCGATATCACCCCGGATGCCGTTGCCGCTCAGGCCGCCTCTGCCGAAAGCCTGCTCGAGAGAATTGATGCGGCTGAAACCGCCCGCAGTGTCGATCAGGCCATCCTCAAGCGGCTGTTGCGATCAGACCTTGATGATGCCGAATATGACGCCGCGCGGATCCCGTTTACCGGTGACTGGGGATTTCAGGCTGAACCCATATTCGCCGCCATGCAGGCCACGCTGGATTCGCAGGACGATGCCGAAGACTGGATCGCGCGCCTGAATGATGTGCCGCGCTATTTCTCCGAAAATATCGACAATATGCGCCGGGGCGTAGCCACTGGCTGGACCGCCAGCTCCGACCCGCTGGCCACCATGACCGACCAGATTCGCGAGCAGATTGTTGCCGATCCGGCCACGAGTGACCTCTACAAGCCCTTCGCCAATCTGCCGGCCGACATGGATTCCGAAACGGCAGACCGGCTGCGGGCCGAAGGGCTGGAGGCGACCTCTCAAGCCATCACGGCCTACAAGGATACACTCCGTTTCATCCTGACAGAATATGCGCCACAGGTGCGCGCCGGTGCCGGCATCGCCGATCTGCCGGGCGGCCACGAGGCTTACGCTGCTGCGGTTGAGCATCACACGGCCGGGGCAGGTTACTCGCCGGTCGAGATTCACGAGCTGGGTGAACGCGAAGTCGCGCGCATACGGGCCGAAATGGAAAAGATCATCGCCGAAATCAGCTTTGACGGCAGTTTTGCCGACTTCCTCGCTTTCCTGCGCACCGATCCGCAATTCTACGCACAATCAGACGAGGAGTTGATGGACAAGGCGAAAGAGGTCGCGGCGCGTATGGACGCCATGCTGCCAGACTATTTCGGCCGTCTCCCGACACTGCCCTATGATGTTGAGCCGGTCCCCGCAGCCATTGCGCCGGGATATACGACCGGCCGCTATGTCGAGGGCAATCCGGACGAAGGCCGCCACGGCATTTATTGGGTCAATACATACGCGTTGGAGCAGCGCCCGCTTTACGAACTGCCAGCGCTGACCGCACATGAGGCCGTGCCGGGACATCATCTCCAGATCGCATTGAGTCAGGAAATGAGCGACCAGCCGAAGTTCCGTCAGGACTATTACGCCACGGCCTTTGGCGAGGGCTGGGGGCTCTATTCGGAACACCTGGCGGGCGAGGCGGGCATGTACGAAACTCCGTATGAGCGCTTTGGCGGCCTGTCGATGGAGATGTGGCGCGCCTGTCGCCTCGTCGCAGACACCGGCCTGCACTGGTATGGCTGGACGCGCGAACAGGCCGAGGCCTGTTTCACGGACAATAGCGCCCTCGCCCCCCTCAACATCGATATCGAAGTGACGCGGTACATGGGTTGGCCCGGTCAGGCAGTTGCTTACAAGGTTGGCGAGCTGAAAATCCGCGAATTGCGGGCGGCAGCGAAGGAGGCACTAGGCGAGGCGTTCGACATCAGGGCATTCCATGACGCCGTTCTGGAAGAAGGCGCCATTCCGCTCGATGTGCTCGACGCGCACATAAGGGCCTGGATTGCTGCACAGCAAACCGAGCCGCCTGTCGCTCCATGAAGCTGACCATAATTGAAACCGGCCTGGTTCCCGAGCCTATCCGGGCATCATTCGTGGACTATCCATGCATGTTTCGTGCACTTGTTCGTGCAGCCGATCCGGACATGGAATTTGAAACCGTGTCTGTCATCAAGGGTGCGGACTTGCCGGACCCGGCGTCGCTCGATGCGGTACTGATCACAGGCTCTCCGGCAGGCGTTTACGATCAGGACCCGTGGATAGCGCCGCTGATGGATTTCATTCGCTCGGTCGCCGGCGCAGGCATACCGCAGGTCGGAATCTGTTTCGGCCACCAGATCATGGCTGAAGCGCTGGGTGGCAAAGTCATAAAGTCTCCTAAAGGCTGGGGTATTGGCCGCCATACATATGAGATGAAAATATGCCCTGACTGGGCTGCCGACTGTCCGTCAACAATTTCGGTGGGGGTTAGCCATCAGGATCAGGTTGTTGCCCTGCCGCCCGGCGCCAACATTCTGGCGGCGTCCGAATTCACGCCCATCGCGGCAATCGACTACGTGCAGGCGCGGGCAATGTCTTTTCAGTGTCATCCTGAATTCAGTGCCGAATATTGCGAGGCGCTTTACACCGTTCGCAAAGGACGCGGCCTGTCGGACGAACAAGTGGACGCGGCGATCCAGAGTCTTGCGAAACCCCTCGACAATCAGCGTCTCGGGAGATGGATCGCCGCGTTCATCAGGTCATCGGTCTAGCCGAAGCGATAGCGGGCGCCGAACGAAAGCAAGTTCTGCTGGTTCTCGATATTCAGCGTGCCCGGGAAAAGATCATTGTCCAGTTCGATATCGTCGGTCGCGCGATAGGCATACTCGCCAAACACTTCCCACGTCTCGTTCACCATCCAGGTCAGGCCGGCCTTAACCTGATAGGCAAGCTTAGTTTCGCCATCATCAATCACGCCAACGCCTGATGGATTGTACGTCACGTTGACATCCGACACGCCGAGGCCTGCTCCAACATAGGGCTGCCAGGCGCTACCGCTGTTGAAGTCATAGTACACGTTGGCAAAGACGGAGGTGCTGGAAATGTCGCCCCGGCCGTCTGCAACAATCGCGGCGACCGATGCGCCCAGCGGGGTCGGGCTGCCAGCAATCGAGGCTGCATCCAGCGCATCAATGCTGCCGCCGCCCAGCGTGACGCCTGTGTGTGTGTCGACGTCAGCCTTCGTGTAGGAAACTTCCACGCCGCTTCTCAGGCCATTGCCATAGCGTGCGCCCGCTTCGGCGCTGAAGCCGGACCCGTTGTCGAATTCTGTGTTCCAGCCATAAGGCGTTCCCGCGGCGACATCGAGGGTCGAGCCATCACCAAGGTTGCCTGTCGTGAAAGCGCCTGTTGAGCCGGAATTGTCGCTGTCGGACTGGTCGACATAGCTGACCGAGCCGCTGACATACCATTCCTGGGCGAAGGCGGGTGCGCCAATCAGGGCGGCTGCGCATACAGAAGCAAAGATCTTTGAGAGTTTCATTGAAGTCGTCCTTGGTCACTGGGTTGGTGTTGCAGTGATTACGGAGGCCGGCCCAAACCGGATGATTAACAAACGGTAATGGTTTCTGTCATATGGCGCGAAGGATGCATGTTGTATCCGGAACGAAACATTCCTGGTCCGGGGACGCAGAAATTTTGGAGACGCAACGCACATGATGCCCAAACCGCTAGCCACTATTAAGCCGAATACGCTTGAGTTCGAAATCATGCCGCTGGTCAAGCCGACCGGCTTTCGCGAGTATGATGCGCGTTGGTGGTTCAACGGAATCGGGCACAAAAAAGAGCCCGAACTCAACTTCACCGGTGTCCAGGCCCTCGGCCTCGGCATGGCAACTCTGTTTCACGAGATGGGCGTCACGCCGAAAGTCGTGACGGGACACGATTTCCGTTCGATCAGCCAGCCGATCAAGAACGCTCTCACGCTTGGCATGGTTCAGGGGGGGTGCGAGGTTCTGGATGTCGGCCTTGCCTTGTCGCCAATGGTTTACTGGAGCCAGTTCGAACTGGATGCCGCATGCTGCGCCATGGTGACGGCCAGCCACAACGAGAATGGCTGGACCGGCGTGAAAATGGGCGCTGACAGGCCGCTGACATTTGGGCCGGTCGAGATGGGCCGCCTGAAGGAAATCGTGATGGGCGGCGACTTCCAGCCACGGGCCGGCGGGGCGCACTACCGGGTCGACGGGATGCGTGAAAAGTACATTGCGTCAGTTGCGGACGGGGTGAAACTGTCGCGCCCGATCAAGGTGATCGCGGCCTGCGGCAATGGCACGGCAGGTGCATTTGCGCCGGAAGCGCTGCGCGCCATGGGCGCCGAAGTGATCGAGATGGACTGCAACCTCGACAATACGTTCCCGAAATACAACCCGAACCCCGAAGACGCAGAAATGCTGCACGAAATGTCGAAGGCGGTGAAGGAACTCGGCGCTGACGTGGTGCTCGGGTTTGACGGCGACGGAGACCGCTGCGGCGTCGTCGATAATACCGGTGAAGAGATCTACGCTGACAAGATCGGCCTGATGCTGGCGCGCGACCTGTCCAAGAACTTCAAGGATGCGACCTTTGTGGTCGATGTGAAGTCCACAGGCCTCTACAAGACCGACCCAATCCTGCAGGCGAACGGCGCGACGGTTGACTATTACAAGACGGGCCACTCCTACATCAAACGCCGGACCAATGAGCTCGGTGCGCTCGCGGGATTTGAGAAGTCGGGTCATTTCTTCTTCCGGCCACCGATAGGGCTTGGCTATGACTGCGCCCTGACTGCTGCGAAGGCCATTCTAGAAATGCTGGACCGCAATCCAGGCAAGACCATGGCCGATCTGCGCGATGAGCTGGGCGTTGCATACACATCACTCACCATGTCGCCCCATTGCGGTGACGAAGAGAAGTATGATGTCGTTGATCGCATGGTTGCTGAATACGAAGCACTCAACGGAACTGAAATTCTTGGCCGCAAGGTTGTCGATGTGAATACGGTGAACGGTGCACGCGTCACGCTTGACGATGGCAGCTGGGTGCTGATCCGTGCCTCGTCGAACAAGCCCGAACTGGTTGTCGTGGTCGAATCCATGGCGAGCGAAGACGACATGCGCGACCTGTTCCACAAGGAAATCAAACCGCGTCTCGGCAAACATGCCGAGGTTGGCGCATACAATCAGGAGATCTGAGGCGTATGGCGCTCAATCCCAACTACGCCGCCGTCTCCGGGCGTCAGCAGGCAACTGATCGCTGGGCCGTCACGCTGCCGGGTGAATTCAATCGTCGTGAAGAACAATCGGGACTGTGTTTCTGGCGTCCGGGTCTCACGATCTGGCTGACTGCGTATGGCACCGAAGATGGTCTCTCGATTGATGACCGGCTGATGCGAGACAAGACGAACGCATCACCTGCTGCAACCGATATGTCTGAGACCCGCGAGAACGATATTGCGCGCCTCAGCTACCGCTTGTCAGAGGCGCGGCCCGATGGCGTGGTGGTGAAGGGGCTTTACAGTTTTGCCCATGCCGCCAACGGTCAGATCATGATTGCGGCTTATTTCGACGATGATTCGGAGCTTGAATCGGCAAGGCGCGTATCAGACTCCATTACATACACTGACTGATAAAGCTGCTTCTGTGGCGGCCTCTTGACCTGATGGCTCAAAAACCGCACCCGTCGCGCCATCGTTTTCCGTACTTTAGAGAAGGACGTATCCATGCGTGTAGCAATGATCGGCACGGGCTATGTCGGCCTGGTATCGGGAGCCTGCTTCGCAGACTTCGGGCACGTGGTAACATGCGTGGACAAGGATGCTTCGAAGATCGAGCGACTGAAGAACGGCATCATGCCGATCTACGAGCCGGGGCTTGATGATCTGGTTGCAAGCAATGTGCAGGAAGAACGTCTCTTCTTCACGACGGATGCCGCCGACGCGATCAAGGATGCCGACGCTGTGTTTATCGCAGTCGGCACCCCGTCGCGGCGCGGAGACGGCCACGCGGATCTCTCATATGTCTATGCGGCCGCCGAAGAGATCGCGGGGCTGATGGATGGCTTCACCGTTATTGTGACCAAGTCCACCGTTCCAGTTGGCACCGGTGACGAAGTCGAACAAATCGTCCGCAAGGCGCGCCCGGATGGAGACTTTGCGGTTGTTTCCAATCCGGAATTTCTGCGCGAAGGGGCGGCCATCAAGGACTTCAAGATCCCCGACCGGGTTGTGGTCGGAACCGATGATGAGCGCGCACGCCAGCTGATGCGGGAGCTGTATCGGCCGCTCTTCCTGAATGAGACGCCAATCCTGTTTACCGAGCGCCGGACATCTGAACTGATCAAATATGCTGCCAACGCGTTTCTGGCGGTCAAAATTACATTCATCAACGAGATGGCCGACCTTTGTGAAAAGGTCGGTGCAAATGTGCAGGAAGTCTCGCGGGGGATCGGTCTCGACAACCGGATCGGCAGGAAATTCCTGAACGCAGGTCCCGGTTATGGCGGCAGTTGTTTTCCGAAAGACACTCTGGCGCTGACCAAGACGGCGAATGAGGCCGGTGCACCAGTTCGCATCGTGGATACGGTTGTCCAAGTGAATGCGGCTCGCAAAAAGGCGATGGCCACCAAGATCATCGACGCCATGGGCGGTGACGTCAAAGGCAAGACGATTGGCGTTCTCGGGCTGGCGTTCAAGCAGAATACGGATGACATGCGTGATGCGCCGAGCCTCGACATCTTGCCGGCGCTGATGGCTGCCGGCGCGAAGGTTCGCGCCTATGACCCTGAGGCCATGAAAGAAGCGGCTCATCTGCTGGAGGGCGTGGAATTTGCTGCCAATCCTTACACCGCAATTGAGGGCGCCGACTCGATGGTCATCATCACGGAATGGGATCAGTTTCGCGCGCTAGATTTCGACCGGGTGAAGGCTGCGCTCAATACCAATATCGTGGTAGACTTGCGTAACATTTATTCTCCTGACGACATGGCGGCCCGCGGGTTTGCTTATACATCCATCGGACGGCCGAAACCCTAGCAATTCAATCCAGACCGGAAACCTGACATGAAATTCTTCGTTGATACTGCCGACACCAAGGATATTGCCGAGCTTGCTGCAACCGGGCTGATTGATGGCGTGACCACCAACCCTTCCTTAATTGCAAAGTCGGGTCGCCCGTTTGCTGAAGTCATCAAGGAAATCTGCGGCCTGACTGATGGCCCTGTCAGTGCTGAGGTCGTTGCGATTGATTTTGACGGGATGGTCAGTGAAGGCCGCAAGCTGGCACAGATCGCTGACAATGTTGCCGTAAAGCTGCCGCTGACATGGGAAGGCCTCAAAGCATGCCGTACATTGTCGGACGAGGGGACGGCAGTGAACGTGACGCTGTGCTTTTCTGCCAACCAGGCATTGCTTGCCGCCAAGGCGGGTGCTGCGTTCATATCGCCATTCATTGGGCGTCTTGATGACATCAATATCGACGGCATGGAACTGATCAGCGACATTCGCCAGATCTATGACAACTATCTGTTCGATACGGAAATTCTTGCCGCTTCGATCCGTACAGCGAACCATGTAAGATTGTCGGCCCTCGCGGGCGCAGATGTCGCCACCATGCCGCCCAACGTGATCAAGGGCCTGGCGAACCATCCTCTAACGGATAAAGGCCTTGAGGCCTTTCTGGCTGACGCAAAGAAAGCGGATATCAAAGTCTAGGTCATGAACCAGGCAGATGGCCCAAAGGGCCGCGTCCTCATCGTTGCAGGTTCTGATTCAGGCGGCGGCGCCGGGATCCAGGCTGATATCAAGACAGTCACCATGCTGGGTGGCTACGCCATGACGGCCGTTACGGCGATCACGGTGCAGGATACGATGGGTGTTCATGGAGTTTGGCCCGTGCCGGTCGACGCCGTGCTCAGTCAAATCGGTGTCACGCTGGCTGATATCGGCGCGGATGTAATTAAAACCGGAATGCTTGGTTCCGCATCATTGGTTGAAGCGATTGCTGAATGCATTGATCAGACCGCGCAAATGGTGCCGCGCGTGATCGACCCGGTCATGGTTGCGACCTCTGGCGACAGGTTGGTTGATGGAAAGGCCGTCGAGGCGATCAGATCCGAACTCGTGCCTCGCGCGCGCCTCGTAACGCCGAACGCGCCGGAGGCGGAGGTTCTGACTGGGAAGGCCGTCGAAACTGTGGATGGTCAGCGCAGGGCGGCAGAGCGTCTGCTGGAACTCGGCGCGCATGGCGCGCTGGTCAAGGGCGGTCACATCAGCGGCAACAGGATCACCGATGTTTTGCAGACAACGACTGGTGAATGGATTTTTGAAAGTCCGCGCCTTGTTACCATGTCGACGCATGGAACCGGATGCACGTTGGCCTCGGCTATTGCGGCGCATCTTGCTCAGGGCGCCAGTGTTCCGGATGCGGTCGAAATGGCACGAGACTATCTTTTCGGGGCCATCCGCTCAGCGAAGGGGCTGGGCAAGGGCCATGGCCCGGTCAATCACGGCTGGATCTTGGATGCTGATCGATAAAACGTGCAGCATTGGACGGAAGAGTGCCCCAGGGGTGAGGTCAAGGCTGTCGGTCTGGAACTTTGGGAGGGCCGACCAACCTCTTTCATCCAATGCTGCGTGCCAAAGACTGCGACCAGCTTGCTGAATGGCGGCTGAACGCGCAGCAGGACGATAGAAAAGCTGACGATCCGATTATGAATTCTCGTTTTTCGAGGCGGCTAAGATGTGCGAAATGGAGGGCTTGTTGATGGAGCCGGTCCCATGCGTGCACTACCCTTCTATCAGGTCGATGCTTTCGCCTCACAGCGATTTGAGGGCAATCAGGCCTGCATCATGCCGCTTGATGCGTTTCTACCAGACGATGTCATGCTGGCCATTGCGGCTGAAAACAATGTCGCCGAGACGGCCTTTATTGTCCGCACAGGCGAAGCCAGTTGGAACCTGCGGTGGTTCACCCCGGCAGTGGAAGTTCCACTTTGCGGCCATGCGACACTGGCCGCCGCGCATGTGTTGTTCACACATGAAGGCTTCGCAGGCGAGGCTGTTGCATTCGACACGGTGAAGTCCGGGCGGCTTACCGTTCGCAAATTGGATGATGGGCGTCTCGAAATGGATTTCCCATCCGGGACCATAACCGAGATTGCCGTGTCTGATGAGGTTGCGTCTGCGTTGGGCGCGCGGCCATTGCAGGCGTGGGGCGGAATATTCTATGCCGCGCGGTTCGAGACGCCAGAGGCTGTGCGGGCGCTGACGCCTGACTTGAAAGCGCTGAAATCTCTTGGTGCACCGGGCGAAGGTTGGGATCGGGGAAACTTTGGCTGCTTTGCGCCCGGCGGGAATGGTGTTGATGTCACGAGCCGCTTTTTTGCGCCAGGCAGCGGCATTGATGAGGATCCAGCAACGGGGAGCTGGCACACGATGCTGGCGCGGGTCATGTCAGAATATTCCGGCAAGCAGAAGCTTTCATGTTTCCAGGCGTTTCCGGGACGTGGCGCGCGGATAGATACTCACTTGCAAGGTGACCGGGTAAAGCTCGTCGGCCAAAGCGTGACAATGATCGAGGGACGGTTTTTCTTGTAATGTCTTTCCGATTTGTCGAGATTTTTACCTCTGGACACTATTCAATGCGACATCAGTCAGCCTGACTACTGGATTGTTTACATGAATGCCTGGCAGAAATTGTGCATGTGGCGACGCATTGGGATTTGGTTTGTGCTCCCGATAATGGCCAGCGCCTGCTCCAATGCGGCGCCTGCAGATTCAGGTGCGCTTTCATGTGATAGTACCACGCTCGGCGTTGAACGGACTATCGACGTAACGGCGCTGACGGGACCGATTGAGGTATTGCTCAGTGACGGGGAGGTCGTACTCACCTTCGACGATGGACCTGACCCACGGCGGACGCGCACTGTGCTCGACCTGCTCGATAAACATTGCACGAAGGCGACTTTTTTCCTGCTTGGCAGGGAAGCGAAAAGATATCCGGACATCGTGCGCGAGATAGCCGCGCGGGGGCATTCCCTTGGCGGCCACTCCTTCACGCATGCTGACCTGACGACGCTCGAATTGGAAGCGGCGGTTGACGAAGTATCGACGGGTGTCGACACGGTTAACGCTGCCCTCGTAGATACGGGACCCGCAACCATCATGTTCCGGTTTCCGTTTGTGGCAACGACCGAACAGCTTTCCGCTGAAATTCGCAGGATGGGGCTGCTTGAAGTTGGAGTCACCGTAGACGGGGCGGATTGGACGAACATCCAGCCGGATGCTTCTGTGGAAATGATCTTTGAGAAGCTTCAGGCGACTGGCGGGAAAGGGATTATCCTGCTTCACGATCCGTTTTACCGCTCGGATGAGCGGGTCAGCTTGTTGCTGTCACGCCTTAAGCAGGATGGTTACAAGGTTGTGGCACTGCGTACGGGCGAAACGGGCCAGTAACCATTGCTCCCCCATGGCATGATATGTGCAGGCAGATCAGGGGTTTTGGCGCGACATCGGGCCATGATTATTTGACCAGCAGCCATCTGGGAGGCTCTCTCTTTTGTCGGATCGCGGGATTCTCGACCAGTGGCGTTTGGTGTTGGTGCCAGTATTGCTGATGTCGGTAACATTTGCAGTCGTGGCCAGTGGGTTCTCGTTGTTTTTGCGCAATCAGGCGCCCATGCCGGATATGAGAGTGCTGAGTCCGAAACTGACGGCCTATCAGGCGCGCGCAAGCGAGTTTGACACGGTCTTCATCGGTACGTCCCGTACATTCTACCATATTGTTCCTGACGATTTGGAAACTGCTGTGGAAGCAGCAGGTTGCCCTCGCCCGAATGTCTTCAATTTTGGTGTCTTCGGACTTACTGGCGCAGAGCAGGACTGGCTTGTTGATCGGGTGCTGGAAGCTGGAGAAGGCGCGCTTCGAACTGTGGTTATAGAAGATCCCCTTTCGGAAGCCCGTACCCTGGACAAGGCAACAAATGAGCGTGCGCGATATTTTCACGGTCCGACAGACTATGCCGCGATATCAAGCAGCATTTCCTCGTTTCCAGAGTCTTCGCTGAAAAAAATCTTCAGATACGGCATATTTGGTGCCGGTGCAGCTTATGATCTTTCCGGGGTTGGGCGTGCGTCCGCGCTGTTCTTCCCTGCTCCGAAACAACCCGAACCATTCAGCATTGATTTAGAACGTGACGGATTCGAAATTCTTGGTTCTTTCGCCACGACGGACATTGAAGCGCGCCGGAAGGATTTCCTCGACCACCCCGAACGGTTGAAAGCGGCTATGGCACGCTATGGCGCATCTAGCGATGAAAGCGTTGTTGCCCGCGCAGCCTATCTTGAAGAACGCCTGCGCAGAATTAGATCGCTCGGACTTAACGCAGTCCTATTCGTGTCTCCGGATCCTGAAGAACTTGATCGGACACCGCGTGTGGGCGTTGAGGTTTCCCGAATCGCACCTGACCTGCCGGTGCTGAATTTCAATCGTCCTGATGTGTATCCGGAGCTATTTGAGCACGACTTGTGGTTTGACAATAGTCACTATGGGGAAGCTGGCGCAAGGACGCTTAGCCGGGTTGCGGGTGCCGAGTTGTGCGAAAAGCTGACTCCATCGAATGGCGGAGCCCAACATGCTATTCGTTGAGCCGCGCTTTTTCCTGTTCTTTGGTATCGTTTTCGCGCTTGTCTGGGTGTTGCGGAGCAATCTTTGGCGCAAGCGTGTTCTGACCCTTGCTTCCTATGTTTTCTATGGCGCGTGGGATTGGCGTTTTCTCGGGCTGATCATGTTGATCACCGTGATCAGCTATCTCGTTGGGGTGGCTGCGAACCGATATCCGCCGGGTAGCAAGACTCGAAAGCTTGCGCTTGCGGCAGGGATCACGGCATCGCTCTGTGTGCTTGGCGTGTTCAAGTATTTCAACTTTTTCGCCGACAGTTTTGTCGATTTTGCCGGACTGATGGGTTTCAATGCCGGTTCGGTAACGCTGAATCTGGTCCTGCCCGTCGGCATCAGCTTTTATACGTTCCAGGCCATTTCCTACATGGTCGACACCCACCGGGGCGATATCGGTGCGCGCCGCTCGTTTCTGGATGTTGCCTTTTATATCGCTTTCTTCCCGCAACTTGTCGCGGGCCCGATTGTACGTGCGTCTGAATTCATTCCTCAGATGGATACCGCGCGAAGGTGGGCCGATGTCAGCGTTCGGGCCTGCCTGACACTTTTCCTGATCGGCTTTATCAAGAAGGCCTGTATATCCGACAATCTCGCGCAATACGTCGATGTTATCTTTGCCGATCCATCATCCTTCGCAGCCTCTCAGGTGGTGGCTGGTGTTTTGTTGTACGGTATCCAGATATATTGCGATTTTTCCGGCTACTCAGACATGGCGATCGCTTGCGCTGGTCTGCTTGGGTACAAGTTCCCAGCCAACTTCGATTCACCCTATCTTTCTCCTGACATTCAGGATTTTTGGCGCCGGTGGCACATCAGCCTGTCATCGTGGCTGCGCGACTACCTGTACATTCCGCTCGGTGGCAACCGGCGCGGCAATGGGCGGCGTGACGTCAATCTAATGACGACAATGGTTCTGGGCGGATTGTGGCACGGCGCCTCGTTCAATTTTGTCATCTGGGGCTTCCTGCATGGCATCGCTCTTATCGTCCAGCGCGGCTGGAACAATCTCGTCGCGCGCCGCGTGCCGGCGATGGGGCTGATCGGCGGTTTCATTGGTGGGGCGGTGACGTTTTACTGGGTGAACCTTGCCTGGATTTTCTTTCGCGCGTCGGACCTGGGCGAAGCGCTGGCTATTTCGCGCACCTACCTGACTTGGTCATCATCGGGCGATGATTTTTTGCCCATAGATGTCTGGCCAATTCTGATGTGTCTGGGGCTGGTTCACTGGCTGTCACACCGCTTCGGCGCGCAGGAATTGATCGAACGCCTCGGACCCAACCGTTTTGCCGTGACATACGGTGCCCTTGCAGCCATCGCCATCGCCTTCGTGCCGCTTGGCTATCGGCCCTTCATCTACTTCCAGTTCTGACTCGTGCCAGGTCTGGATGGTACCTCTGGCCGGACTCGAACCGGCACTCTGTCACCAGAAACGGATTTTGAATCCGTCGCGTCTACCAGTTCCGCCACAGAGGCCCGAAGCCGGGAAGGCTTCTCCTGCCGCATGGCGGTATATGATGTCAATCATCTCGACGCGGCTGGCAAAGATCGGTAACACCTCGCGCATGATAACAGCGTCACCTCCCGCCGCCCAAACACTCCTGCAAACGCTTGAAGCGATGGCCGAGAAGGCGCCTGAAAGCGGCTTCACATTGCGTGAAACTCTCGATCAGCTCGACGAGAGCGCGTTCGGCGCGGGGCTGTTCTTCCTGGCGCTGCCCTGCTGCATTCCCTTTCTTTACGGCGTGCCCCAGATCGTTTCACTCCCCATGATGGCACTGGCCGGGCAAATGGCAGCGGGTAGAAAACAGCCGTGGATGCCGGACAAGTTCAGCCAGCGAAAAATCGACCGAAAAGGCCTGATGCAAATGGCCAAGGGCGGGCGGAAATGGCTTGGCTGGATCGAAGCATTTACAAAGCCACGCCTCACCGGGATTACGGGCAAGCGATCAGAGCGTATTGTTGGGCTTTTTCTGTGCCTGTTCAGCGCGTCCATTCTCGTGCCTTTGCCCATGACAAACACCGTGCCGGGGTTCGGCGTCGCGCTTGCGAGCTTCGGCCTCATCAACAAAGATGGCATTCTGGTGATTTTGGGTCTGCTTCTTGGGTTTGCCTGGATCTTTGGACTCGTTGTTGTTGGCCCTGTCGCCCTGTTGGCCATGATCGGCGCCCTCAACGACTATGTGATGGCCTTCACGGCATCGTGACGCTCCGCCGCATTGTGGGCGGTGGCTTCGGCGGTGTTAGTGGCGGCATGTTGAAATTCCAGAACCTCTTGAAGGATTGGGCATGGCCGGTTGCGGCAGTGGTCATCTCCGCAATGATGATTGCCATTGCCCACGCGTTTGAGCGCTTTGGGCAACTTCCACCCTGTCCACTTTGCCTGCGACAAAGGGAAGTCTATTGGGCGCTGATCGCGATGACCATAACGGGTCTCGCGATCTGGAAAATATGGCCGAAGCGGCGGTTTTTGGTGGCGCTTAATGTGTTGATCGGGCTGGTGTTCGGTGTGGGCGCAGTGGTGGCTGCCTACCATTCCGGGGTGGAGTGGAAGATTTTCCCGCCGCCAGCAGGCTGCGCGGCGGGGGGCATGGTCAACCCGCTGGAAATCAAGGATCTTAGCCAGTCCTTCCACGTGGCAGATTGCACTGCAGCGCCATTCTACATTCTTGGCCTGTCAATGGCCGGATGGAACGGAGTTGTGTCGTTGATCCTGTCAGTCGTCAGTTTCGTCGCCGCAGCAGCAACGGTGCGCCGCTAAAGGCCGAGCACCTTGCGGGCGATGATGGTGCGCTGAATCTCGTTGGTGCCGCCATAGATCGACTGCGCGCGACCCGCAAAATAGGATGATACGTCCTTGGCGGCATGGAGAGGCAAGCCGATGTCCGACGCATTGGCGCCGAAGCCCGGCTGGGCAAAGGCGGCGGCGGTATCGAGAAAAAGCTCTGTAATTTGCTGGTGCGTCTGGGTCGCGAGGATCTTGATTGTCGACGCTTCGTTGCCCGGAGATCCGCCCGAAGAAAGCCCGGATAGAACACGAAAGACCGTCATTTCCAGTCCATCGACGGCCATTTCGGCTTCTGTCAGCTTTTGCGCGAACCCGGCATCGTCGATCAGGCGATGATTGCCGCCATCCGGCATGGCCGTTGCCAGTTCGCGAACATGGCGCAGCATGGCGCGCTTGCCGCCGATACGGGCATAAGACGTGCGCTCAAACCCGAGCAGGTATTGGGAATAGGTCCAACCCTTGCCTTCCTCGCCGATCCGATAGTCTTCCGGCACTTTTACAGTATCAAACAGCACCTCGTTGAGGACGTGCTTGCCATCAATCGTGATGATGGGAATGAGCGTGACGCCGGGAGCATCCATCGGGCAGCAGATAAAGGTGATACCCTCCTGCTTCTTGCCCTCGTTGCTGGTGCGCGCGAGCAGGAAGATCCAGTCGGCATGCTGCGCAGCAGACGTCCATATCTTGTGACCATTCAGGGTGTACGTGCCGTTCTCCAGAACAGCGCTGAACTGCAATGAGGCAAGATCAGAGCCTGAACCCGGTTCGGAATAGCCCTGTGCCCAGCCGACAGACCCGTCACGGATCCCGGGAAGCCATTTCGCCTTCTGATCATCGGAGGCGAATGTATAGAGCACCGGTCCGACATAGACGACGCCCATGGGGGTGACCGTCGGCACGCCAGCGCGCTCAAGCTCTTCATCGAACACGTATTGTTCTTCGACCGACCAGCCGGGACCACCGTATTCCTCCGGCCAGGCGCTGGCGAGCCAGCCCTTGGCACCAAGGGCCATTTCAGAGCGGCGAACATCGTCTGTAGTGGGCGCTTTGCCTGCCCGGTTCTTCGCAATGATATCTGCGGGAAACTCGGTTTCGAAGAAGTCCCGCACCTTGGCGCGGAAAATCTCGGTCTCAGGACTGAATGTCAGGTTCATCTGCACGCTCCCTTTTCAGGGGAGATCGTAGGGCAGGCCCAGCCCGTGGCAAGGCCTGCCCCAGCGTCTGGCCCGGCCTCAGGCGGCCTTCTGCGTCTCGATCCATGCATCGACCTTGCGCTCGAGCAGTTCGAGCGGCAGGGCGCCGCCGCCAAGTACGGTGTCGTGGAAGCTGCGAATATCGAATGTGTCACCCAGTTCGGCTTCGGCTTTCGCGCGCAGTTCCTGAATCTTGATCATGCCGATCTTGTAGGCCGTTGCCTGACCCGGCATCACGATATAGCGCTGCACTTCCGAGCGGGCCTGAGCTTCGGTGATCGCGGCATTGGCAAGGAAGTACTGGACAGCCTGTTCCTCGGTCCAGTCCTTGGAGTGGATGCCGGTATCAACGACGAGCCGTATTGCGCGCCAGATTTCGGACCCAAGCCGACCGAAATCGGAGTACGGGTCGGCATAGGTGCCCGGCATTTCCTTGGCAAGCCACTCGGAATAGAGCGCCCAGCCTTCCTGGTAGGCCGTGGACCCGGCCAGCGCTCGGAATTGCGGAATGCTTTCCATCTCCTGGGCAATCGATATCTGCATGTGGTGACCAGGAATGCCCTCATGGTAGGCGATCACTTCAAGTTCGCGCTTTGGCATCGCCGTCATGTCAGAGAGGTGCGCATAATAGATGCCGGGGCGGGTGCCATCGGGTGTGCCTGGGAAATAGTGTTGTGCAGCACCGTCCTGCTCGCGGAAGGCTTCGACGCGCTTCACGACCAGATCTGCTTTGGGCAGGATGCCGAAATAATTGGGTAGTTCGGCCTTGATGCGATCGATGTCGGCTGTCGCATCTGCGATGTAGGCGGCGCGGCCCTCATCGGTGTTCGGGTAGTAGAACCGCTCATCATCCTTGCTGTCGCGCAGCATGGTGAAAAACTCGTTCAGCGTGCCTTCGAAACCAACGGACGCCTTGATGGCCTCCATATCGCCGCGAATGCGGGCGACTTCAGCGAGGCCAAGTTCGTGGATTTCGTCCGCTGTCATAGCCGTCGTTGTCTGGGTCTTGAGGCGATAATTGTAATAGTCGGCGCCATCCGGCTGCAGGTAGGCCCCGACGGGTTGGGTCGAATCCGGCGAGTTTACCATGTCTGCCGTCGCGAAGGCGATCACCTCGTTATAGGCGCTCAGGAAGTCGCCCTTTAGGGCTTCTTCGGCCTCGGCGAGGAAGATGCCAGCCTGGACGTCGTCGATGCTGCCCGCGTCGACGAGCGACTGAATGTCGGACTTGATGTCAGCCAGAATGGCGCTGTCTTCGCCCTCGGTGAACGGCGCGCCGGTGATGATCTTCTTCGACTGGTCGATAACGCCTTCATAGGCAAATTTAGGGGCATGCGTGCCGCGATCTGCCGACTCCTGCGCAACAACAATACCTTCGCGCAATGCCCGGGCGCCTTCGCTGATCCGCTTGATATAGGCCGCCATGTCATCCGAGGTGTCGACGGCGTGAAAGCTGATCAGGAAGGTCGGCAGGAAGTTCTGGATACCGTTCATCTGGTCGAATACGAAGCCGTTGTAGCGATAGGCGGCGCCTTCGGCAGCCTGATCGTATTGATACTTCCAGAGATCGTAGGACATCTTGTCTGCCGGTGTGAGCGCGTCGTAATCGAACGACGCTTCCATTTCCTCGGTCGCAGCCTTTTGCCAGGCAAGCTGCTCGTCCTGGCAGGCCAAGGTCAGGCAATCGATTTCGTCATTCCTGTCCTTGCGGCCCTGGAAGGAAAGCTCGATCGGGCTGAACTGCAATTTTTCTTCATACTTGGCGTCGAACCATGTGTTCAGGCGAGCGCTCAATTCTTCGGCGGTTTCTGCCGGCGCTTCGACGACGGCGACGGTTTCCAGATTTTCGACGGGGACGCTTTGGCTGGCACAGGCAGACAGAACAAGAGCGAGGGCAATGGCAGAAACTGAGCTGCGCATGGTGAGGGAACTCCCTTAGATTATTTTCGATTAACGATAAGACGAGGTATCGCCTTCTGCGGCGGGCTGTCAATTGGCAAGCTTGTGGATGACGGCTAGAGGGGTGTCATGACAGACCCACGCCGTTCTTCCGACAATGCCGCGCCCGGCGATCAGGCAACCGTGCGCATAGGCACCCGCGGATCGCCGCTTGCTCTGGTGCAGGCGCGCCAGATTGCAGCCTCGCTGGAGGTGAGCTCCGGTGGGGCGTTGCGCGGCGAAATTGTGCCCTTCACGACGAGTGGAGACCAGCTGACGACAGAGCGCCTGATCAATGCGGGCGGGAAAGGGCTGTTCACGCGCGAACTGGATGCGGCGCTGGATCGCGGCGAGGTGGATATCAACGTTCACAGCCTGAAGGATGTGCCGGTTGTGTTGCCGGACGGGCAGATATTCGCGGCCTATCCGCAGCGGGAAGACACGCGTGAGGGCTTTCTCTCCCATACCGCGACGCGCCTGTCGGATCTGCCGGAAGGAGCTAAAGTGGGTACGGCATCGTTGCGCCGCGAATCCCAGACACTGGCCATGCGACCTGATGTCGAGATTGTGACGTTTCGGGGAAACGTGGCGACGCGGATGCGCAAGCTGGAAGAGGGATTGGCCGATGCGACGTATCTGGCGATGGCCGGTTTGACGCGGCTGGGGCTGGCGCATCTGGCAACGCCGATTCCAATGGAAGAAATGCTGCCGTCTGCGGGACAGGGCATTATCGGTGTCGTGATGCGCGAGGATGGGCGGGCCGAGGTGCGCGAGGCGCTCCGTCTGATTGATCATGATGAGACCCGCGCCGCTGCAACAGCGGAGCGGGCATTTCTGGGCGCACTCGATGGCAGTTGTCGTACACCGATTGCGGCGCACCTGTTTGACAGAGGCGATGACTGGCAGCTGATTGGTGAAGTTCTGGCGCTGGATGGCCAGCAGCGCTGGCGGGCGGATGGCACATGCCGCAAGGGCGCGAGCGAGGCGCAGCTGGCGGCGCTGGGGCAAGGCGTTGCAGCAGAAATCCGTACGTCGGCGGGCGGGACGCTTCCCGCTTTCGTGGGGGACTGGTGAGCCCTCCTGTCATCGTGACACGGGCCGAACCTGCAGCGGCCGATACAGTATTACGCCTAAAGGCCGCGGGCTATGAGGCGATACTCTCACCGGCCCTGACCCTGGAAAGCCTGCCGGAGGCCGAGCTGGACATGACCGGTATACGGCACCTGATCTTCACCAGCGCCAACGGTGCACGCTATTTTGCGGAGCGGGGCGGAATGGATGGCGCAACGGTGTGGTGTGTCGGCGAAGCGACGGCGGGAGCCGTGCGGGAAGAGGGTGGCAAGGATGTGCGGGAAGGGGGCGGTAACGCCGCCGATCTTGCGGCCATGATCATCGCTGCGCCCGAAGCCCGCACCGGCGGATTGCTGCATGTCGCGAACGAGGCCGCCGCAGGAGACCTGGTCGCGATGCTGATTCGTGCCGGACTGGATGCGCGCTTTACCGCACTCTATCGCACGGTGCCGGTCAGGTCGCTGGCGCCCGCAGCGCTTGCGGCTCTGAACGCGGCGGCGCGGAGTTTTGTGCTGATCCATTCGGCGAAGGGGGCGGCTGCGTTCTGCGACGCGGCAAAAGGCGTGGACTTGTCACGCGTGGTTTTCGTGGCGATCTCGGAAGCGGCCAGTCGCCCGCTGGCCGGGTGCGGTGCGCGCGCCATTGTCAACGCGGCGCGCCCGAACGAGACGGCCCTCATTGATGCGCTGGATACAGCCATGCTCGCACTCTGAGCGCGACCTTTGATCGGCGTTGACGTATATGTCAGTGTAATTCCAAATGCCGCCTGCGAGGAGCAGACTGATGACCGAAGATCCCGAGGACGACGTGCCCGTCAGCTCTGCCGAGCCGATTGATGCGGACTTCGAACCGGCCTTCGAGGACGGCGGAGATGCGCAGGCGCGTCGCGCAGGCGGTTCCGGTCCGGGCTGGTTCGGCGTCGGGATTGCGGCGCTGGTGGCAGCGGGTATTGGCGGCGCGATCGGCATTTTCGCGACGCTCGCGATTCCGTCAGAGGGCGGCGGGGAAGAAATTTCGGCGGTGACGGCCGAGCTTGAAACACTGAAGGCCGAACAGCAGGCCGCTGACCTTGAGCGCGGCAAGGTGATGCGCGATGCCGCCGATCTGGAATCGCGTCTTGATGCGGGGCTGAATGCTGTGCCGGCCAATAGCGGCCAGGATCTGGGCCCGTTGATGGCTGAACTCGACAGGGTGTCGAAACGGCTGGACGATGCCCTTGCGGCCAATAGCGGGGAGGCGGTGACCGCGTTGACGGCGCGTCTTGATGCGCTTGAAGCGGTCGACACGAGCGGGGAGGCGACGGCAGCCGAACTGGCGCGCTCGCTCGGCGCGCTGTCGGAACGAGTCACTTCGCTTGAGACACGCCTTGCCGACCTGCAATCGGACATCGTTCGCAGCAGTGGTGATACGACTGAACTGACCAGCCTGATCGAGCGGATGCGCAATGATGAGGCCGCTGTGCGTGCCAAGGCCGAAGCGTCGGAATCCAGCGCTGATGCGGCGCTTGCCCTTTCCGCCATCGAGGCGGCGTCGCGGCGCGGCAGTGACTTTGAATCCGACTATCGCAAGCTGCGCGCGATCATGCCCCGGTCGGCCGCAGTGCGGGCACTTGGCGAGGTTGCCTCGACCGGCGCGCCGACCCTTGCCCAGCTGCAACAGAGCTATGGCAAGGCAAGCACGCAAGCCCGCGCGGCCATTCCGGCAGAGAAGGAAGGCGCACTTGGCTGGCTGAACAATCTGTTCGGAGATGCGGTGACTGTTCGCGGACCCGATGGCGAGGAAGATGGCGCGGCGGTGATCCTGTCGCGGGCCAGAACTGCGCTGGATGCCGGCAGTCTTGAGCAGGCTGTCAGCACGTTGGGTTCGCTGGACGGGGAACCTGCGGCAGCCATGGCTGACTGGACGCAATCAGCAAACCGTCGCATCACTTTGGAAGCCGGGCTCGAGACCCTGAGACTGGGCATGATTGGTGGGGAAGTGCAGGAATAATGAACCGGATATTCCTCTTTATCCTGATCCTTGTGATCATTGTCGGCGGCGCGTTGATCGGCTTCTGGGCGGTCAACCTGCCCGGCAGTGTTGTCATCAATGACAGCCGCGGCGAGCTTGTCTCGCTGCATACCGGCGTTGCGGCCATTGCGCTGATCGTATTTGGCGGACTTGTTGCGGCGGCCTGGTGGATTATTAGCGGCCTGTTTGTTCTGCCGGGCAAGATTGGCCGTTCGCGCCAGACCAACCGTTCACGCAAGGCCAATATGGCGCTGGCTGAAGGCCTTCTGGCAGCCGAGGCCGGGGATTCCGTCCATGCGCTGAAACTTGCCCGCAAGGCGGTGAAGCATGCCGAGGACGAGCGCCTGAAACTGTTGCTGGAAGCGCGCGCCGCTGAAGCCAATGATGACTGGGCGGGCGCCGAGCGGGCCTGGGGCCAGCTGACGCGCCTGCCGGGCGGCCAATTGGCTGGTTTGCGCGGGTCGGCGACAGCGGCGGCGGAACGCGGCGACCATGCGACGGCGGAATCGCGTGCGCGCGAAGCACTGAGCCTGAAATCGAATGCGGACTGGCCGTTCAACTCGCTGTTTGATCTTCAGGTCGCGCGTGGCGAATGGGAAAAGGCGCTTGAGACGCTGGCGATTGGCGAGAAACGCGGACTGATTACCGGCGACAGCCTGCGGCGGCGCCGCGCCGTGCTGTTGACCGCCCGTGCCGTCAGCTTGCCTGAAGACCGAAAGCAAGAGGCCCAGAAGGCACTGGCCGAAGCGATCCGCGCGGCACCGGGCCTGCCGCCTGCGGCCTGGCATGGCGCACGCCACCTGATGATCGACGGCAAGGAGAAAGCGGCCCAGGGTGTGTTGGAACTGGCGTGGAAGGCGCGGCCCCACCCGGCGCTGGCGCAATTGTCGCGCCGACTGGTGCCGCAGGACAGCCGCGAGAATATTGCCGCGCGCCTTGAGGCGCTGGTTGCGACCCTTCCGAACCATCGCGAAAGCCGCATCCTGTCGGGTGAACTGGCAATGGACGAGGCCAACTGGGTTGTCGCGGTGAAGAACCTGGCCCTGCTGGTGGAAGAGAACCCGACCGCGCGGCTTTGCCTGCTGATGGAGCGGGCGTTGAAAGGCTATGGCGACAAGGACGAGGCGCAGCGCTGGGGCCGGATGGCCGCATCGGCATCGCGTGAAGCAGACTGGTCTGATATCGATCCGAAGGGCAATGCCTTTGACTTTGCCCAACGCGACTGGAGCCGGCTGGTCTATGCCTTTGGCGATGTCGGTGATCTGGTTCACCCGCGCTACGAATCCTATGGCCGGGAGCTGGAAGCCGGACGGGTTCTGGCGATTGCCGGGCCGGAGGATGAGAAGATCGCGCCGCCCAAGGCCCCGAGCGACCGCCTGACGCCGCCGCTCGACTATGCCGAAGACGACGACTGACCACCTGTCGCCAACAGGCAAAAGCGTCTTGCGTGCCACGCCCTGTATGGCTATTCAGGCCGGACGCTCCCTGGAGCAGGCCGCTATAGCTCAGCTGGTAGAGCATCGCATTCGTAATGCGGGGGTCAGGTGTTCAAGTCACCTTAGCGGCACCATTTCCCATTTTTTCAGGGTTGGATCAGGGGCCCGGATCAGGACTGGACGATAAACAGTCCGGCAATGATCAGGCAGGCGCCGATGGCGTATTTGATCGTCAGTGGTTCTTTCAGGAAGATGGCGGCCATCAGCGGAACCAGCACGAAAGTCAACGCCATGAAGGAATAGGCGTAGGATAGCGGCACCGTTTTCAGCACATAGATCCAGAGCAGCGTTGCAGCGCCATAGATGGTAAGCGCGAGCAGGAAAACCGGATTGAACGCGACCGTGTAGAACGGCGTGCCGGCCTGGGCCGTGAGACGGCCGCTGGTCAGCTTGAACAGAACCTGGCCGAGCGTGATCATCACCGGGGTAAGCACGAGCAGGCCGAAGACGGGCAGGGAAATCGACTTCATTCGGCGGCAACCATGCGGGGTGCGTCGGCAGCGTCCAGCGTTTCGCAATAATAGATGTCGCGCTGGATATCGCGGCAGGCGTGTGCCTGTGGCACCGGCTGCATCGCGCGCAGGAATGAGTGGGTGTAGGGGAAGAAGTTGAAGTGCGGATTGAACGTGTAGCGGTATTCCCGTTCGCGCGGCACGACGATGATGACCCGACGCCGGGCAATGCGGCGCAGTTCGGAAATGGCTTTGCGATAGTCCAGCACGTGTTCGATGACATGGGTGCACACGACCGTGTCGAATTCACCGTCCTCGAATGGTAGTGTTTCGATCTTGGCGGCGACATATTCGATGCCCTGGAGGGCGCTCGCATCGTCAATGGCAAAGTCGACGCCGGTGAGACGGGCCAATTCCGGGTGGGCCTCGCGGATGCGGGAGAGCAGGTAGCCGGTGCCACATCCGATGTCGCAGACACTGTCGCCGATGATGTCAGCGCAAATGGCTTCGATACAGGCTTCGGAATTGTCGCTGCCTTCGTGAACGCGGGGATGGTTCTTGTAGAGATCTTCGTATTCCTCGTCGCTGAGGAAGGGCGCGCGCTCGCGGAACGTGGCGAGTTCCTTGATATGCTTGCCCCATATCAGGCTGGCGGCGTGGCGGAACAGCGGCGAGTCGTGAAGGAAGGCGGGTAGTACGTCTTCCAGTACGAAGCGGATGCGGTTGGTGTGCTCGCGTTTCATCGCGGTCCGGTTCCGCGCTGGGCCGGAGTTTCGCCGTGGCGCTCTGCCTGGCGGCGTTCGACAAGCGGCGTCGTGCCGGAGCGATACTGTTCGCCGCGTGAAGGCGCTATCGACAGGTAATAGATGCGCTTCTGTTCGGCCCGGCCGCGGGCGACAGAGTCGAGGATGATGCCGGCGATGAGTGTCATCATCGCGCCGAGCAGCAGCACCATGGCGAGAATCCATGTGGGGATGCGGTCAACCAGGCCGGTGGCGAGAAAGTCACGGATGACGGGCGCGGCCAAGAGGATCGAGGCGGACAGAAGGGCGGTGGCGACATAGGCAAAGAAGAGGAAAGGGCGTGTTTCCTTCATCAGCATGCCCATCATGCGCAGAATTCGGAACCCGTCGCGGAAGGTGGACAGCTTGCTTTGCGAGCCTTCCATGCGACGGCCATAGTCGAACTCAACTTCAGACACCGGCAGACGCAGAGTCGACGCGTGTACGGACATTTCCGTTTCGATTTCAAAGCCCGGAGACGAAGCAGGAAAGCTTTTGGCAAACCGGCGCGTAAAGGCACGGTAGCCGGAGAAGATGTCGGTGAATTCGTTGCCGAAAAGCGCTTTATAGACCGAGTTGAACAGGCGGTTGCCAAAGGCGTGACCATTGCGGCCGGCATCCTGCCTGACATTGCGACGTGTGCCGACGACCATGTCTGCGCGGTCATCCAGAAGCGTCTGGATCATGCGCGGGGCGGCGGTCGGGTCGTAGGTGCCGTCGCCATCGGCCATGAGATAGACATCGGCATCAATGTCGGCAAACATCTGGCGCACGACATTGCCTTTGCCCTGGCGACGAGACGGGACAACCGTGGCGCCGGCACAGGTGGCCTGTTGCGACGTATCATCGCTGGAATTGTTGTCATAGACAAAAATGCGCGCGCCCGGCAACGCCATGCGAAAGCCGAGAACGACGGCGGCAATTGACTTGCCCTCATTATAGCAGGGCAGAAGAACCGCGATGTTTAGCTCGCTGAAAGTATTGCCCGTCATGCATCCACCGCTGCCCGAATTTAGTCATTTCTACATGGGCGAAGGTTAAGGTCGCCTTTCACTGACAGGCGCCCGGGGGAGAAGATCGATGCAGACATTGGGCAAGGGCGGCCGCACGGATCGTCTGATCGCCATTAGCTTTGGATTGCTGCTGGTTGCGTGCCTGCTGTTTGTGAGCGCCGTGTCAGGACGATTTTCGCTGTCAGCTCTTGAGGCCGACAATGCCATGCGGCTGGTTGAGATACAGGATTACCTGAACGGGCAGAACTGGTTCGACGTCAGCCAGGCGCGGCTTGGGCCTGGCAGCGGGACGGCGATGCACTGGTCGCGGCTGGTCGACCTGCCGATCCTGCTGATCCGAGCCGTGCTGGACGTGTTCCTGTCGCCTGAAGCGGCGCTTTACTGGGCCGTCATGATTTGGCCGCCGCTGAGCGCGTTACTGCTGGTTTTCGGGCTGGTGGCGGGCGCGCGGTTTCTGGGCGGCCGGGCCGTGCTGATTTTCACTTGCATCATCGCGGGCACGATCCTGTTCAGGCACCAGAACTTCCTGAGCGGCAGCATTGATCATCACAATTTGCAGATGGGTTTCCTGGCCATATCGCTGGCGTTTTCGATTGATCCGAAGCGGACGCCCGCCAGCCTCGCGCTGGCAGGCGCAGCGCTCGCATCCTCGCTGGCGGTTGGTGTGGAAGTGTATCTGTTCGTGGCGGTCATCTGCGCTTTTCATGCGCTCGACTGGGCGGTTGCCGGGCGGGCGGCGCAAAAAGGTGCGGCCGCGTTCGGGGCGAGCCTCGGGTTGATGACGGCGGGGTTCTTTTTCGCATCGATCTCTCCATCGGATTATGGCGCTGTCTCTTGCGATGCGCTGTCAATCGTCACGGTATGCGCCGCGATGCTCGGTGGCCTCGGGCTGGCGATTGCCGCGTTCAGCCTGTCGGCCAAATCGCTTGTCTGGCGTCTGGCCGGTCTGGGCATTCTGGGTGCCGCGTGCGGCCTGCTGCTGAAACTGCAGGCACCCCAATGCCTGGCCAATCCGATTGACGCGCTGCCGGAGTTTGTCCGGACAATGTGGCTGGACAATGTGGCTGAGGCCCGGCCGTTTTTCGCTCCGCGCCCGAACATGCTGCAGGAAGGCCCGTTCATGATCGGGATTTCGCTTGTCGCGGCGCTGGTTTCAGCCTGGCAGATACGGACCGGCACGCATCGCCGGGCGCACATCCTGTTTCTGGCGTTGATCCTTGCTGACCTGTTCATGACCCTGCAGCAAATCCGGTTCTATTCCTTCGGGCACATCTTTGCTATCCTGCCTTTGGGCGCGTGGGTTGCGGGACTGTACAGCGCGAAACCGGAAGGTGGCGAGCGCGGCGTCGCCTATGTGCTGGCGCTGGCCGTATCGGTGCCGCTGGTCTGGGGCGCGCCCGGCCTGTTTCTCAAAGGCAAAGCTGCCAATGGAGGCACATCTCCGGTCGCAGGGGCCACGTGCGCTGGGCCGGACATGCTGGAGGCGCTTGATGCCCAGCCAGCGGGCCTGGTGCTGGCCGTCGCGGACACCGCGCCGGATATTCTGCGCCACACGGGGCAGCGTGCCTTGTATGGGCATTACCACCGCAATGTCGCGGGCATCGATCTAGCGCTGCGCATCTTCATCACCGGTCCGGATGAGGCGGCGGAACTAATAGAGAGCGGAGGGGTGAACTATATCCTGGCCTGTCCGTCGCATCCCGAGATGACCCTGCTAGGACAAGCGTATCCCGAGGGACTCGCGGCGCGGCTGGTCGCGGGAGACGGGGTGACATTCCTGACGCCCATCGTGGGAGCAGAAAGCGGTGAAACGCTTTATGCGGTCACCCGCTGACAGGTTGGTTTACCCCTCCAGCACGTAATCGGCTTCGGCCACGTACCGGCTTGGACCATCTCCCATATGGCTGGAATAGAGGTGGAAACTGTTCACCCAGAAGGCATCACTGCGAAAGGCGTGGCGCGGCTCAGCCCAGGCCGTGACGTCTTCCGGCGTGGCGCCATGCAGATAGGCCAGCGTGACATGCGGAGTGAAGTTGCGACGGTCAGCCGGCAGGCCCAAACGCCGGGCCGCGCGTTCGCATTGACCCGCCAAAGCGCTCAGCTCGTCTGTCTGGCGCACCCTGGCCCAGACCGAGCTTGGTTCGCGCCGACCGAACCAGCCGATGCCTTCTAGCCAGATTTCCAGTGCTGGGGCCTGTATCTCTCCCAGCAGATCGTCGAGGTCGCGCGCCTGACTGTGGCCGAGATCACCGAAAAACCGGAGTGTGATGTGGAAATTGCGCTCCGGACGCCAACTGGCACCCGTCAGCCCAGTCTGGAGGGCCTTCAGGGCCGGCACAATGGCCGGGTCCACGGGCAGGGCGGCGAACAGGCGGTACATCGGATTATCTGAAACAGGATTGCGGACAAAAGAAAACCCGGCCTCCACCTGACCGGGTCTCCAATTTCGACATCGATGGATCGATGGATCGATGGATCAGCTGGCGAGATCGCCGAGCTTTCCGAAATGCTCTGCGAGCAGGTAATAGAACGTCACACGCGACTTCGTGCTGCCTTCAGGCTGCAACTTGTCGCAGACAGCCTTGATGGCCGCATCGAGATCGTTCTTGTTCTGGGCGAGGCCAAGTTTGCCCCGACACCAACGTTCCCGAACCCGGTCCAGCTCACCCGAATCCGAACATGCGACCATGGAGCTGTCCCGGTTGCGAAGTGCAATGCCAAGATGTCCCACAATCTTCTCTGCGGCGGCCTGATTGTAGCCGTTCGCGTATTTCTTGATGTTTTCGGCGTAAGCCGATGCGTCTGCCATATCTTATCCCCTAAGTTTTCTGGTGCCCCAACCGTTGGAACTACACCAGATTGGGGAAATTACTCCTTGGTTAATACGAGTCAATGCAAAACCCGAAAGACCAACGTCTTGAGAACAGGGGTGGATACGTATTGTTCACTTAGGAAAGGCAGAAGCGGACAAGCATAACTAAAGTATAGATTGTCCATTATGAAGCTATGCTCGTAACGGGTGCCTGTATTCGGGCGGGAATGGCTGGGAGGCTGATGGAACGTGCAAGGGACCATGTCCGGTTTTCCTTGCAGACGCGAGTGAGTTTCACCATATTCTACCTCAGGCGCGCGTGTTTACGTGCGTGATCAAACAGAAGGGTATTAAACCTATGAACGAATTCAATCGGGCCTATACGCCAAAATCTGGCGCCGACTCGATGGACACGTCCGTCAACGAGGGCCTTAGGGCCTTTATGCTGGGCGTTTACAACAAGATGGCGCTTGGCTTGCTGCTGACAGCCGGACTGGCTTACGCATTCGGCGCAATGGTGCCGGAAAGCGTAACTCTGACACTGCTGACCGGGCCTATCGGACTGGTCATCATGTTCGCGCCCTTGGCCATTCTTCTCCTGTCCAGCTTCGTGATGAAAAACCCGTCGCCGCTGGCGGCAAACCTCGTGTACTGGTCGGTCGTATCGCTGATCGGCGTCGGCATGGGCGCAATCGTCTATGTCTATGCGCGCCAGCCTGACGGCATGCTGATCGTATCGAAGGCGTTCCTGACGACGGCGATCGCCTTTGGCGGCCTGTCGCTCTACGGTTATACGACCAAGCGCGACCTGTCGGGCTTCGGCACGTTCCTCATCATGGGCGTTATTGGTATTATCGTTGCGTCGATCCTGAACATGTTCATCTTCAAATCGAGCATGATGCACATGGTCATCTCGGTTGTCGGCTTGCTGCTGTTCGCCGGCCTGACGGCATTCGATACGCAGCGCTTGAAGAACATGTACTTCCAGCTCGCTGGTGATGCCCGCGCGATGGCCGTCGCGACCACGTATGGCGCGCTCAGCCTGTACCTGGATTTCGTCAACATGTTCCAATTCATGCTGGCGATCATGTCCGGCCGCGACTAGGCGTACAATCCAGAGCAAACCAAAAGCCCTGCCCTCACCGGCGGGGCTTTCCTTTTTGGCGCATTGCGAAATGGCGGCGTCTCGGCTAACCCTCCGGCGAAACACATCCCAACGCTTTCAGGAGTTTATGACCCATGGCCCGCAAGAAAATCGCGCTTATCGGATCCGGCATGATCGGCGGTACGCTCGCCCATATCGCAGCCCGCGAGGAGCTGGGTGATGTCGTCCTGTTCGATATCTTTGAAGGCTTGCCACAGGGCAAGGCGCTTGACCTCGCTGAGTCGACGCCCGTCTACAATGCATCCGTCAGCCTCAAGGGCGCGAACGACTATGCTGACATCGCCGGCGCTGACGTCTGCATCGTGACGGCTGGCTTCCCACGCAAGCCAGGCATGAGCCGCGATGACCTTGTCTCGAAGAATCTCGGCGTGATGAAATCGGTTGGCGAAGGCATCAAGGCGAACTGCCCGAATGCATTCGTGATCTGCATCACAAACCCGCTGGACGCGATGGTATGGGCGCTGCAGCAATTCTCCGGCCTGCCGACCAATATGGTTGTCGGCATGGCAGGGGTGCTCGACAGCTCGCGCTTTGCGTATTTCCTGTCGGAAGCGACCGGCGTTTCGGTGGCAGACATCAACGCCTGGACGCTGGCCGGCCACGGCGACAGCATGGTGCCGATGGTGCGCCACTCGACCGTTGGTGGCCTGCCTTTGCCGCAGCTGGTCAAGCAGGGTTGGCTGACGCAGGACAAGCTGGACGCGATCGTTGACCGTACCCGCAAGGGCGGTGGCGAGATCGTTGCGCTGCTGAAGACCGGCTCGGCCTATTATGCGCCGGCTGAATCGGCGATCTCGATGGCGAAATCCTTCCTGAATGACCAGAAGCGCGTCCTGCCGGCAGCCAGCTGGTGTGATGGCGAATATGGGGTAAACGGCATGTATGTCGGCGTGCCGACGCTGATTGGCGCTGGTGGCACCGAGAAAGTGATCGAGTTCGACTTCAATGATGCCGAGCAGGCCATGTTCACGGCATCGGTTGCCGAAGTGCAGAAACTGATCGACGACTGCAAGGGCATGGAACCTTCGCTCGCCTAGGAGTCTGTCATGGCCATTGGGCCGACAATTGAAACAGACCGTCTGATCCTTCGCCCACCCCGGGCGGAGGATTTTGATTCATGGGTCGCCTTTCATGCGGATGAAGAGGTGATGACGCATCTGGGCGGTGTGCAGGGACCGGAACTGACATGGCGCTCCATGTGCGCGATGACCGGTGCGTGGACGATTGCCGGGTGCTCGATGTTCTCGGTCATCGAGAAGGCGAGCGGCCAGTGGGTCGGGCGGCTGGGGCCGTGGCATCCGCACGGCTGGCCGGGAACCGAAGTCGGCTGGGGACTCGCACGCGCCGCCTGGGGCAAGGGCTATGCGACCGAGGGCGCAGCGGCCTGCATGGACTATGCAGTCGACATCTTGGGATGGGACGAGATCATCCACACCATTCTGCCGGTGAATGCCGGATCGATCCGCGTGGCCGAACGCCTTGGCAGCCGTGTACTGCGCCAGGCGCCGACACCGCCACCGTTTGAGGGCCAGATGTGGGACGTTTACGGCCAGACCGCCGACGAGTGGCGTTCACGCCGGATCAAAGGCGCGTGAGGCGGGCTTGAACCGGCTCGCCGGGGGCACGTTTTGCGGCTAGCGTCCCACACAATCGCTCAAGGAGTCTTATCGTGATACGCAGCCTTTCCCTCGCTTCCGTGATTGCCCTGTTGCCTGCCGCCACTGTCGCGCAAAATGTGACAGACACCGAGTTGCATACGAAATCGGTTGAGGCGGACACGGCCGTCGCGATGATGGCAGAGACACCCGCGATCGGGCTTGCCGACGGCGCGCAGGTGCCAGTCGTGACGCTGATGGATACATCCGGCGCGGCGCAGACATTCCAGTCTCTGGCGGGCCCAAAGGGCACGGTTGTCGCTTTCGTGCGGTCGGCTGACTGGTGCCCCTACTGCAAGAAGCAACTGATTGATCTGGAAGCAGCGGCAGCGCCGCTTGCGGACGCGGGCTGGACCCTGGTGGCAGTGTCGTATGACCCGGTCGAGACGCTGGCGGCCTACAAGGCCGACAAAGGCCTGTCATATGAGCTGTTGTCGGATGACGGGTCTGCCGCGATCAAGGCATTCAACCTGCTGAACACGGATATGAAGCCGGGATCGCGTTATGAAGGCATTCCGCATCCGGCCATCCTGTTCATTTCGGCGGATGGCAAGATCGTCACGACGCTGCGCGAAGATGGCTACAAGAACCGCCCGGCGGTCGATCTGGTGATCGAAACGGCTGAAGGCCTGTAGGTTTTCGAGGCCGCTACCCTTTCATGGGGCGGTGGTGTGGCATAGCCTGCCGGCAACAGACAGCCGGAGAAGAAGCCATGTTGAAATCCCTGACCCCATTTGCGCTGGCGGCGATTGTCGCTGTGTCCCCCGCCACGGCCCAGCCAGCTGACGTGCTGGACCCGGCCATCAGGGCCGAGGCCGAGGCGTTGATGGCAGCTGGCTTGAATGATGATGTCGGACTTGAATTCGCCGAGAGCCTGACGACGGAGATAGGCCCGCGGCTGGCCGGTTCGGATGCAGAATGGCGGGCGCGCCAATGGGCGATGATCAAGCTGAAAGATCTCAACTTTCAGCAGGCCTATATAGAGGATTTCAGCCTGCCCTATTGGGAGCGCGTGAGCGATTCCGCGTCCGTCGTGGGGCCACATCCGCAAAACCTCGTCGTAACGGCTTTGGGCGGCTCAAAGGCAACGCCTGAAGGGGGTCTCGAAGCGGAGATCGTGCGGTTTACCAGCATGGCTGACATGCAATCGGCTTCCGCTGAAGACCTGACCGGCAAGATCGCGTTCATTGATGAGCGGATGGTGCGTAGCCAGGACGGGTCAGGGTATGGCCCTGCGGTGGCAAAGCGCGGGGGCTGTGCAGACGCAGCCGCGGCGCTGGGTGCGGTTGCGTGCCTGATCCGTTCGGTCGGCACGGATTACCATCGCATGCCGCATACGGGTGGCATGCGGCGTGATGGTGCCCTCGGTGCCTTGCCGGCGGCGGCATTGTCGCCGCCCGATGCCGACCAGCTGGCGCGCCTGCTTGAGCGCGGACCGGTGACAATCAACCTGAATATCCAGATCAAGTCCGCCACCTCGGCGGCATCTGGCAATGTGATCGCGGAAGTCGAAGGCCGGGGCAGGCCTGAAGAGATCGTGCTGATCAGTTGTCATCTCGATAGCTGGGACCTGGGTACAGGCGCGATTGATGATGCGGCCGGTTGCGGAATCGTCGTGGCAGCAGCGAGCCTGATCCAGAAATCTGCTCTGAAGCCAAAGCGGACCATTCGTGTGGTGCTTTACGGGGCAGAGGAGGTTGGCCTGTTCGGTGGCCGCGCTTATGCCACAGCCCATGCCGACGAGTTGGACAAGCATGTTCTGGCCGCCGAGAGCGACTTTGGTGCCGGGCGTATCTGGCGCTTGAGAAGCGGAGTTGGAGAGGGCGCGCTGGACTATGTCGCTGCGATGCAAAGCGTTGTCGCGCCGCTGGGCATCATTGCAGCTGATAATAGTTCGCGGGGCGGCCCGGACATCATGGTTTTGCGTGCATCAGGCGTGCCGGTTCTGGAACTCGGACAGGACGGGACGGACTATTTCGATCTGCACCACACCCCTGACGACACGTTCGACAAGATTGAGCCTGATGCCTTCCGCCAGAATGTGGCGGCCTATGCGGCCTTGACCTATCTGGCGGCAGCCACGGACTGGGACTTCCGCAAGGCGCCGGCACAAGAGCCAGAAGACCAGTAGGCATGGCCGACCGCGCTGGGCGGATCGCCGCCAGCCTGGATTCGGTGCATGAATCGCTGCGCATGGTGCAGCGGGAATTGTCCGGCGTGGACACGGACCATGCGCGCTGGCGGTGGGCCGCCGTCGGGCTGGTGATCGCGCTGCAAGGTGGGTTGGTGACGGCCCTGAGTGGGTATGAGACTGCGACGGATGCGGACGTGGAAGACCCGTCAAATCCCGAGCAGTTTGCGCCGGTTGCGTTGTTGCTGCGCCGGGCCAGGTCGACCGAATATCTCAATGCGCCTGAGCGCGTCGAGATTACGGGATCAATGCTGCACCAGATCGAGCGCCTTGTGACCTATCGCAACATGGTTGTGCATGGGTTGGGGGTGATTGACGGGGAGGGGGTGTCGAAGGGGTGCCAGAAGGTGCTGGGCGTGGTGCGGCATGTGGTGCTGGCCCATCCCGCTTTCGACGTTTCGCGCCATCACCTTGTTTGTACGCTGATCTCTGATGAAATTTCACGGATAGAGCGGCTTTTGCGCGCGCACGGTTAATGTCCGGGTCATGCGAGCATGGCATGTATGGCGGCCATGCGACCCATACTTCGCCCGCTTTTATTGTCATGTGCAGCCTTCGCGTTGATCGCGGCGGCGCCGGACACGTTCACGCGCGAGGAGTTGGAGGCGCTGGAGGCCGAACGTCAGGCGGCCGTCACCCGTCTGGAAGCGTTGCAGGCAGCAGGCGATGAGACCGAGATGGACCTGCGCCAGATCGACAGCAAACTGATTTCGGCTGCGATGGAATCGCGGCGCCGCGAAGAACAGGCGGCCTCATCGGAAAAGGCCCTGATTGATCTTGGCGCGCGCCGCGCTGTTGCGCAGGAAGACTTGCTGGTTGATCGGCAAGCACTGGAAGATCTGTTGGCGGCACTGGCCGCTTCCAACCGCCGCAAGCCGCCCGCGTTGATCGTGTCGCCGGGCAAGGCCAATACAGCCGTGCGCAGGGCAATCCTGATGAGCCAGACGACGCCGCGCCTGGCATCGCGCGCTGATGACCTGTCGGTCGAGATCGACGAGTTGAACCTGCTGGAGCGCCAGATCCGCGGCGAGCGGGCACAGCTGGAGGCGGCGGAAGCAACGCTGGCGGTCAAGCGTATCGAGATTGAACGGCTGGCAGCGGCCAAGCGTGGCAGCTTTGAGGACATTGCCGGGGATATAGACCTGCTGCGCCAGCGCGCCGACACGCTGGGGCAACAGGCTGAAACGCTGCGCGAACTTTTG
Organism: Hyphomonas sp.; assembly: GCA_040216775.1. Classification (GTDB taxonomy): domain Bacteria; phylum Pseudomonadota; class Alphaproteobacteria; order Caulobacterales; family Hyphomonadaceae; genus Hyphomonas. The sequence goes on along the minus strand of JAVJOM010000019.1, from coordinate 182,551 downwards.
GCGGCGCTGGAATCAGACGCTCCCGCAGCGCCTGGCTTCAAACCGGCGCAGAAGCCGAAGCTGGCATCCGCGACAACATCGACGTCGCGTCCAAGACCACCGGCACCAACAGTGCAGCGCACGCCAACGGTCCGGCCCTTGGGCAAGGCGGCGCTGGGCGCCCTGATCCAGCCGACAGCCGGCAATGTGGTCTATGGGTTTGGCGACAAGATGCCGACCGGGGGCAAGACAGAATGGATCACATTTGCGACCCGGCAGGCCGCGCAGGTGGTCGCACCGATTGGTGGTAAAGTCGAGTATGCGCGGCCGTTTCGCAGCTATGGATCAATGTTAATTTTGCGCACAAGCGACGGATACCATGTTATTCTTACAGGCATGAGCCGGATCTATGTCACTGAAGGCCAAACAGTTTCTGCGAATGAGCCGGTCGGGCGCATGCCAGACCGCGCTGAACCTCCGCCGCAACTGAATATGGAATTAAGGCTTGGCGACAAGGTAATGAATCCGGCACAGTGGTTGCCGAGTGGCAAATGAGGTCACGAATGATGGAGGATTGGAATATGCGTTCACTGCTGACAGGAGCCGCGCTCGGGATTGTACTGGGCGGCGCAGCGGTTGGATTTTCCGCCCTCGCATGGCCCCAGGAAAAGCCAGCTGATTCACGGATGGTGACCTACCAGCAGCTGGAGCTGTTCGCCGAGATTCTGGCCCGCGCCCGTCAGGACTATGTCGTCGAAGTGGACGAAAAGGCCGCGATGGAATCTGCCATAAATGGCATGCTGACCTCGCTGGACCCGCATTCCGGCTATCTCAATCCTGACGACTTTCGTTCGATGCAAGTGCAGACGTCCGGTGAGTATGGCGGCCTCGGCATTGAAGTGACGATGGAAGACGGTTTCGTCAAAGTGATCTCCCCGATGGACAATACACCGGCCAGCCGCGCCGGCATCCAGAGCGGCGACCTGATCACGGCCATCAATGGCGCGCCGATAATCGGCCAGACGCTGAATGATGCCGTAAAAGAAATGCGCGGTGAAACCGGTACGGATATTGAGATCACGATCCTGCGCGTGGGCGAAGACCCGTTCGACGTGACGCTCACGCGTGAAGTGATCGAGCAGAAATCCGTCACATGGAAAATGCAGAAGAACGATATCGGCTATCTCAGGATATCCAGCTTCAACGAGCGAACGACGCTGCTGCTCGAAGAAGGCATTGAAGGCATCTCCAAGGCAACGGGTAACCGTCCGAAGGGCCTGATTATCGATTTGCGCAACAATGGTGGGGGATTGCTGGACCAGGCTGTGTCAGTGTCTGATGTGTTTCTGTCGGGCGGAGAGGTGGTTTCGACGCAAGGCCGCCGGGCAGCCGACATTGAGCGCTACAATGCGCGCACGGGCGAAGTGTTCAAAGGCGTTCCGATCATCGTCCTCATCAATGGGGGTTCGGCATCTGCGTCTGAAATCGTGGCGGGTGCCCTGAAAGACCGGGGTCGGGCGACAATCATTGGCACAACTAGCTTCGGCAAAGGGTCAGTGCAGACCGTGATTCCGCTGGGCGCGGATCGTGGAGCAATTCGCCTGACAACGGCGCGTTATTACACGCCTTCCGGCCGCTCGATTCAGGCATTGGGCATAGATCCCGACATCGAGATCACCCAGTCGCGCCTGTCAGAGGAAGAGCTGGCCCGGATCAAGCGCTGGTCGGAAGCCGACCTGCCACATGCCTTGGCCAATGAGGACGGCGAAAAGCGTCATGAAATGACGATGCCGGACGAGCAGCCGCCCGAAGACTATTCAGGCGAGGATTATCAGCTGGAACGTGCGATCGATATGCTGCGGGAAGGTACTGTGACAGCCAGCGCATTTCGTCGCGCGGGTTAAGCGGTGTTTGTAATCTGTTAACCAGATTGCCGCATTCTTAGTCATTCAGGATCCTGTTAGTTGATTTCATGAGGTCGCCGCATGCCATATCGGAGGGACGCTGAGCCGTCTCCCCTTCGCACCGGAATTGTCCATGCAGGCCTCAGCCTGCTGGTGTTCGGTGGTTTGGCGGGAGCATTGGGCGTAGGTATCCAGTTTTCCGGTGATCCGTCAGCCGCTGGGCCGCGCCAGCAGCTTGCGTTGTTTGAAGTGGTTGAGGATGCCAAGCCTAGCCTGAAGGCGCGTTTCAAGACAGATGCGACCGATCAGGCCATGGTCGCGGCCATGAGCGACGATGACTATCCCGAAGTTGAAAGCGGTGACGAACCAAGCCTTGGCGTCGACTATGCTGAAGCCCCGGGCGTAACCGGCACGGGCGGTCCGTCTGACGACGCAGTGGCCGATGCCGCAGGCGTTGGCGTGCGTATCAATGGAAAGCTGGTGAAGCCCGGTGAATCCTACGGCCAAGTGACGGCGATCGTCTCGCTGGATAGCGCGCCGATCTCGGGCATGTCTGAAACCGTCAATGGTGTGCGCCTGCCGCGTATCGCAGCTGATGGCCGCGCGCCAGCAGATGCCTATGCGCGGCCTTTTGCCAATCCGGGCCAGCAGCCTGTGGTTGCCTTGGTGGTCGGCGGGTTGGGCATCAATGCCACGCACACAAAATCAGCCATTGAAGAATTGCCGCCTGAAGTGACGCTGTCCTTCGCGCCGGATGCTCAGCGCCTGCAATACTGGATCGACCGTGCACGCGCGGCGGGTCATGAAGTGCTGATCGAACTGCCGATGGAGAATTTCGACTATGGACGCATGAAGATGCACCCGCAGACGTTGCTTGCCGGCCGGGATGCGTCGGTAAATGTGGCGCGCCTCAATATATTGCTGGGGCGTGCGTCCGGCTATTTCGGCGTGATCAACTATCAGGGGGCCAAGTTTTCAGGCGACGCGACGGCGGTGCGCCCTGTGCTTGAGGCGTTGAATGAACGGGGTGTGGCCCTCGTCGAGGATGGCAGCCTGGAGGAGGCGAGCTTCGACACGGTGGCGGACGAAACGCGCGTGCGATACGTCAAGGCCACAGCACCGATCGACACCAAGTTGACAGCCGCTGACATCAATCTGGAATTGCTGGAACTTGAGACACGGGCCAAGGAAACAGGCGCGGCCATGGGCGCGGGTTATGCCTTCCCGATCACGATTGAAATGGCAAAAATCTGGACTGGCGAACTCGGCCAGAAAGGCATTCTGCTCGCCCCCGTTTCGGCCCTTGTCGGCACCACACCTGCGGATTTCGTCAATGATGACCGTAACCGCACTGGCAGTGTGGCAAAGGCTCCTGTAAACCCTGCTGGGTGAAAACATCTATCGTCGACCCAGAACGCTACCGTCCGAATGTCGGGCTCGCTCTTTTTTCGAAGGCGGGCCATGTTTTTGTCGGTCGACGTATCAATGGCCGTGGTGCCTTCCAGTGGCAGATGCCGCAAGGCGGCGTCGATAAGGGCGAATCCCCGCGTGATGGCGCCCTTCGCGAGCTGGAAGAAGAAATCGGTGTCCCCGGGAAACTGGTCGATGTGCTCGAGGAGACCGAGGACTGGCTGTATTATGACTTCCCGCCTGACCTGAAGAAGCGCCTGCCGGGGCCATATATTGGGCAAAGGCAAAAATGGTTTGCGTTCCGATTCAAGGGCTCTGACAGCGATGTGCGTCTCGACCGGCACACGCCTGAATTCGATGCATGGCGCTGGGCGCCGCTCGAAGAAACCCCTGCGCTGGTTGTCCCGTTCAAGCGTCTCGTCTATTCGGAAGTGGTACAGCGGTTTGAGCGCTGGACCGAACCTGTGCATGGCGGCAAGATCGCACAGGGCTGACGGAGGGCCAAATGCCGAAATCGCTCTTGATGATTCATGGTATCGGATGCGGCGGCGACGCCTGGGACAGGATGCGTCCCGGGTTTGAAGCCGCAGGCTGGGACTGCGAGGCGCCCACCCTGTTCCCGGATCAGCGCACCCTCGAAAATCCACCCGCGACCCTGTGCGATCTGGGATTTGACGATTATGTCGCAGCGATGGTCGAGGCCGCCCGCAAGATTGAGAAAGACACTGGCGCCAAGCCGGCCGTTATCGGGCATTCGATGGGCGGACTGATCGCGCAATGCCTGGCCGAGAAAGGCGTGGTGTCGCAGGCCGTGTTCCTGACACCTGCCCAGCCCAAGGAATGCGCCGAGGTCGGCCTGTCGGTCGCCTATACGTTCCTGAACATCCTTCTGACACGTGACCGCAAGCGCGCCTACAAGGTTTGGCGGTCTGGGTTCCGGTTCGGCGTGCTGAACCGGGTGCCTCGGCGTCGACACGAGGAGATCTATGCGCGTGCGCGCTTTGATTCCGGCAAGGTGTACGGTGACCTCACCGACGGGATCGAAGTCGATGAGGGGCTGGTGACGATCCCCACGCTTACGATCGCCGCCTCGCAGGACCGGGCGACGCTGGCACGGGCCGTGCGTAAGGTGGGCGAGAAATATGCCCGGGCAGCCATGCCCGGTGACTTCTTTGAATATCCCGACAATGCACATTGGATCCTCGACGAGCCGGGCACGGATTCGGTCGTGGCCGATATTGTCGAATGGCTGGAACAGCCTTTTGGAGAGCATGCGTGATCGAGGAAGAAGCCCACGGTGTGCATGACTATGTCGCGGATCCGCGAAACGCCGATGTGCTGATCTCGGTCAATGGCGTCATGAAGCATCGTGACGAGGCGGTCGTCTCCGTTTTCGACAGCGGTTTCATTCTCGGCGACGGTGTTTGGGAGGGCCTGCGCGTATCGAACGGGGGTGTCGCGTTCCTGCCGGAGCATCTCAAACGCCTCTATGCCGGCGCAAAAACAATCGACATGGATATCGGCCTGACAAGGGACGAACTGACAGCGCGCCTGATGGATTGCCTGAACGCGAATGGCATGACTGACGGTGTGCATATCCGCCTGATGGTAACGCGCGGGATCAAGAAGACGCCTTATCAGGGGCCACGCTTCACCATAGGCAAGCCGACCATCGTGATCATCCCGGAATACAAATCACCGGTGCCGGAAGTCGTCGCCAAGGGCGTCACCCTGTTTACGGTTCACCAGCGGCGCACCGGCCCGGCCGAGCAGGACCAGAAACTGAATTCACACTCGAAGCTGAACTGCATCCTCGCTTGTATCCAGGCCGACAAGGCCGGAGCGGACGAGGCCTTGATGCTGGATGCCGACGGTTTTGTTGCGACTTGTAACTCGACCCATTTCTTCATCGTGCGTGATGGTGAAGTGTGGACCAGTCCGCCTGATTATTGCCTTGGCGGCATCACGCGCGGAAACATTATCCGCGTCTGTCGCGAGGCCGGGATTCCGGTTTTCGAGAAACGGTTTTCGCTGTTCGATGTTTATTCGGCAGACGAGGCGTTCATCACGGGCACATTCGCGGGGCTGACACCCGTGCGTGAAGTGGATGGCCGAACGATCGAGCATGTCGGCGGGCCGATGAGCCAACGCGTCAGCACGCTTTACAAAGAGCTTGCCACCAGCAGCCTGACGCCTATCAAATGAGCCCTGTCCACCGTATCGCCATGTGGTCGGGTCCGCGCAACATGTCGACGACCATGATGCGCAGCTTTGGCGCGCGCGCCGATTGCGCGGCTGTGGACGAACCGTTTTATGCTGCATGGCTGGTCGCAGCAGGCGAGACGCATCCGATGCAGACCGAGATACTGGCGAGCCAGCCAACCGACCCTCAGGGCGTTGCTGAAGGCCTGCTCGCCCCTCTGCCGGACGGCGCGACAGTTCAATACCAGAAGCACATGACGCATCACATGCCGCCGGGTTTTCCGCTCGATTGGGGCGATCAATGTGATCATGCTTTCCTGATCCGGCATCCCGCGCGGGTGATTGCCTCCTATGCGCGGAAAATGAACAATTTGAGCCTTGAAGCCATCGGCTTCCCGCAGCAGGCCCGCCTGTTCAACGAGATGCGTGCACGGACGGGCAAGGTGCCGACGGTGATTGATTCAGACCGGGTTCTCGCTAACCCGCGTGCGGTGCTGACGCGTCTTTGCGCTGCGTTGGAGATTGCGTGGGACGAAAACATGCTGGCATGGTCGCCCGGCCCAAAACCTGAAGACGGTGCCTGGGCTCCGCACTGGTATGATGCGGTCTGGACATCTGAAGGTTTCGGGAATGCGCCCGGTCCCTTGCCGGTATTGAGTGGCGAGGCTGCTGAAATCGAAAAAGAGGCGCTCGTGATTTACGAGCGCCTCCTGCAATTCCACGTCTGACGCGGCGTTTATTCCGTCACGTCGGTGATCGTCGCAGTCCCCGAGGCACCAGCGGTGTTCTTGTAGCCGGTCGAAAAGCCGACCTCGGTTCCCATCTCATCAAATGTGGCGCACAGGTCGCCTTCAGGCGTTTGGCCGCACAAAGTTTTTGTCTCCGCATCGAGGACGTAGGATATGGCTTCGCCGCCATCCATTGATGCGGTGCCGTCCTGATTGAACACCACAACAGATGTCGTGCCATCGGACGCAGAAAATTCCACAGTGGTTGAACCGGCAATAGCCGGCATGACGGCGAAGGCAAAAGCTGCGACGCCTGACAGGATTGTCTTCTTCATTTTCCAAACTCCCTTTTATTATCTCTGGCCATGTCTCTGGCGAAACGAAGCCTAGCAGCGCCAGGGTAAGGCGCAACGGAATATGGAGTAAAAAAAGCCCCGGCGCGGGCCAGGGCTTTTTTAAAGGAACGGGTGTGGTGCACCTACTGATTGGCGACGCGCAGGAACCGGTTGCGCAGATCAGCATCTGACTTGAACACGCCGGTGAATTGGGTCGTGATCGTGGTGACGTCCTTGTGGTGGACGCCGCGCGTCGACATGCATTCATGCACGGCTTCGATCAGCACGGCCGTGCCCATGGGGGCCAGGCTGTCCGTGATCGCGTCGCAGATCTGTGCAGTCATGGTTTCCTGCGTCTGGAGGCGCTTGGAAAAGATTTCGACCACGCGGGCGAGCTTGGAAATGCCGACCACGGCGGCCGATGGCTTGTAGGCGACATAGGCCTTGCCGATGAAGGGGGCCATGTGGTGTTCGCAATGGCTCTCGACGTCGATATTGCGCAGGATGACGATGTCGTCATAGCCCTGAACATCTTCGAACGTGCGTGACAGGTATTTTACCGGATCTTCGTCATAGCCCGCAAACCACTCCTTGTAGGCATTGACGACACGCTTGGGTGTGTCGAGCAGGCCTTCGCGGCGGGGATCGTCACCTGCCCATGCAATGAGCGTGCGCACGGCGTCTTCAGCCTCTTGCACAGAGGGGCGAACCAAGGGTTCTCCGCGAGACGTTTCGTTCTTGGGAGTGATGGCATCCATAGCCATGGTTATGTGTCCTTCGACTGAGGGACGGAGGTCGAGCCGAGGCTTGGTCTGGGAAACCGGATGGCCCCCTGCCCGGACTTAACGCCCGCCCGAGTTGATACCCTCAGGGCGATAAATGAGAAGATAGGCGCGGGAATGCGCTGTTTCCAGAGTTTTCTACGGTGACGCCGAGTAAATGGATGTCGGATATTTTATTGCCTGACACATAGCCCGGTGGTATTTGCGCCGCCATGGATATGAACCGGCGCTCGTGCACATTGCCAAAAGGCTGTTGTTGTTAAGGCAACAAGCGCCCATTAGGGCATTCCGCCCTGTCAAATGGGCACATTCATTTCCTTTTTCTCCGTTCGAGCCCGATATCCCATGACTCTTCGTATTTACGACACCGCACAGCGCGCCAAACGCGTTTTTGAACCGCAGGACCCCGCCCGCATCACGCTGTATGTGTGCGGCCCGACACCTTACAATTACGCCCATATCGGCAATGCGCGCCCACCGATCGTGTTCGACGTGCTGCGCCGCGTGCTGGCCAGCCAGTATGGCGCCAATTCCATTACGTACGCGCGCAACATCACCGATATCGAAGACAAGCTTATCGCCGCTTCTGTGGAGACGGGCGAGCCGATTGAGGCAATCGCGCAGAAGTTCGCGAAGATCTACAATGACGATATGGACGCGCTGAACGTTGCGCCGCCGACGATCGAACCCTGGGCGACGGCGCATGTGCCGGAAATGATCGAGATGATCGAGAAGCTGGTGCGCAAGCAATACGCCTATGTCGGCACGCAGGGCGTGTGGTTCTCGGTTAATTCGATGCCGGACTATGGAAAATTGTCGGGTCGCAAGCCGGAAGACAATGAAGCGGGTGCGCGTGTCGAGGTCGAGACCGACAAGCGTGATCCGGCTGATTTCGCACTGTGGAAGTTTGCCAAGCCCGGCGAGCCGGAAGATGCGATCTGGGACAGTCCGTGGGGCCGCGGGCGGCCTGGCTGGCATATCGAATGCTCGGCCATGGCTGCGAAACACCTTGGAAAGACAATAGATATTCATGGCGGCGGAATTGATTTGCAGTTCCCCCACCATGAGAACGAGATCGCCCAATCGGAATGCGCGCACGGCGAAGTGATGGCGAATTACTGGATGCACAATGGCTTCCTCGACATGGGCGGGGAGAAAATGTCGAAATCGCTCGGCAATGTCGTGCTGGTGCATGACCTGCTGAAGGCGTGGCCGGGCGAGGTGCTGCGGTTTGCCATGCTGAGCGGGCATTATCGTGCCGCGCTGGACTGGAACGAGGACCTGTTGAAGCAGGCCAAGACCACGCTTGACCGTGTGTATGGCGCGTTGCGGCGGGTGTGGGGTGAAGAGGGGGGTGAGGCCCGTGACAGGGGGGTGTTGAGAGCGTTGTCTGACGACCTGAACACGCCGGAAGCCCTGGCCGAACTGTCACGCCTTGCGAGCGAGGCGAACACGGCGGCCGATCACAAGGACCATGACGCGATGGCCAGCGCGCGGGCGAACCTGCTGGCGGCGGGCCGGCTGCTGGGTCTGCTGACCCGGACGCCCAAGGATTGGGAGCAGGGCGCAGATGCTGACGGCAACGCGCGTATCGATGGTTTGGTGCAGGCGCGCATTGATGCGCGCACTGCGCGCGACTGGGCCGAAGCGGACCGGATTCGCGATGCGCTGGCGGCGGAAGGCATCGAGATCATGGACGGGCCGTCCGGGTCATCATGGCGCCGGGTCTAGGAAACGGAGAAATTTGGTCGAAATTCACATGCCGGTACGAACGTCATATTCGGCTTGGCATGTGTAAAAGGCACGTTCCACCTCCCGACCAGGTCCGGTTGTCTTCAACCTCGGGCCGAGCGGAAATCATTTAACTGGGGTCTTTCGTTTGTTCGGAAGACCCTTTTTTGTTCAGGATGTGGTTTCTGACGGATCGTTAAATTGACCCCGCAGGCCGGCACATGGGACCAATGAGCCCTCGGGATTAGACCCCCGTTTCAATGCACCGTTATCTTTCGGGCCGTCCTCTTTCCCGTGATTGAGGACGGCCTCTTTTTTTTCAGGTCTGATGCCGCTGCTTGCGAACACGCCAAGCCGGGTCCATCTTTGCGGACGATGAGCGACCTTTACCACAACCGTATTCTGGAACTTGCGGCCAACATTCCGCATCTCGGCACCCTGGAGGGCGCTGAGTCCTCAGTGCTGAAAGTGTCCCGGGTGTGTGGATCGACCGTGAGCGTTGACATCATCCTGGATGAGACCGGTGACCACATCGCGGCGATTGCGGTTGACCCAAAGGCCTGCGCTTTGGGGCAGGCGGCCACTGCGATTCTGTCAGAATATGCGCTCGGCGCATCAGTTGATGAAGTGATCGCGGCGCGCGATGCGATGAAAAAAATGCTCAAGGAGGGTGGCCCCCCGCCTGAAGGCCGGTTCTGGGAGCTGCGCCATCTGGAACCTGTCGCCGATTATCCGCCGCGCCATACCAGCACGCTGCTGGCGTTTGAGGCTGCAGTAGAGGCAATCAAGCAGGCGCGCATGGCGCGAGGTCTCGCGCCCGCGGCGGTGAGCTGACGATGGCCGGGATGCGCCGCAAGGCGGCCTATGGCCTGCTGCGGGTCTACAAATCGAGCTTTTCCCTGGTTTTCTATGCCGCTGGTGCGCGATGCCAGCACAAGCCGAGCTGTAGTGAATATGGCGCGGAATGCGTGGCGCTGCATGGTTGGTGGGCAGGTGGATGGATGGCGTTTGCCCGGTTCACCCGATGCCGGCCCGGTGGTAGTTTCGGGCATGACCCGGCACCGGCCACAAAGCCTGACGTGCCCGCCTGGCAGCCCTGGCGCTATGGTGACTGGAAATCCGGCGCCCGGACCGTGTCAGCGGGCCAAGTTGAAAATCCGCCGGAAGCGTGAGATAAACCGCTCCATGAAACGTTCGTACGCCATTCAGCTGCCCAGCGGCCTGACAACGCGAACCCGCCGGGGTGCATGATACCCCGCAGGCGGCACCAGTTGCGCGCCTGAGATTCATGTACCCGGTAAACCCCCTTCGACCCGGCCACCCGGCCTGATGCAATCTGCCCCGCAATTGGGGTGGGATTTTCGGCGAACTCGCGTTAAGCAGACCGCCGCAGGCAGGCCTTTCCGGACAAGACTTTGCCGCGCCCTGTGCGCCAGACCGCTGAAGAAGACTGAAACATGATCAAAGTATCCCTGCCCGATGGATCGGTACGTGAATTTGAAAAGGGCGCGAGCCCGTTCGACGTTGCCAGCTCGATCTCGAACTCCCTTGCCAAGAAGGCGATTGCCGCCCGCGTTGACGGCGAACTGCGCGACCTGATGCGTCCGCTGGACGGTGATGCGCGCGTCGAGATCGTGACGCCGAATGATGCCGAAGGCCTTGAGCTGATCCGACATGATGCGGCGCACGTTCTGGCGCAGGCGGTTCAGGCGCTCTACCCCGATACGCAGGTCACGATCGGGCCAGTGATTGATGACGGGTTCTATTACGACTTTGCCCGCGAGACACCTTTCTCGACGGAGGATTTCGACAAGATCGAAGCGAAAATGCGCGAGATTGTCGATGCCGACTATCCGATTGTCCGCGAAGTCTGGGAGAAGGACGCCGCGATTACCGAGTTCAAGCGAATTGGCGAGGACTACAAGGCACGGATTATCGACGACATCATCCCGCCGGGTGAAGCGATCACGCTGTACCGCCAGGGCGACTGGTTCGACCTGTGCCGCGGGCCGCACCTGCCATCAACAGGCAAGCTGCCGAAAGCGTTCAAGCTGATGAAGCTGGCGGGCGCCTATTGGCGCGGCGATTCCAAGAACGAGATGCTGCAGCGCATGTACGGCACGGCGTGGAGCAACGAGAAAGACCTCAAGGCCCATCTGGTGCGCCTGGAAGAGGCCGAGAAGCGCGATCACCGCAAGGTGGGCGCGGCGCTGGACCTGTTCCACTTCCAGCCGGAAGCGCAGGGCTCTGTATTCTGGCACCCGAAGGGCTTCATGATCTGGCGCCAGCTGGAGGCCTATATCCGGCGCCAGCAGGACGCGGACGGCTATGTCGAGGTGAAGACACCGCAATTGCTGAACTCGGTGTTCTGGGAACAGTCTGGCCACTGGTCGAAATTCCGCGAGAACATGTTTGTCGTGCCGGACGAAATTCCTTCGACGGAAGACGAGGGGCCGATCCTGACGGGTGACAGCGACCTGATGGCGCTGAAGCCGATGAACTGCCCGGCGCACGTACAGATTTTCAAAAACGGGCAGCGCTCGTACCGCGACCTGCCAATCCGCATGGCCGAATTTGGCTGCTGTCACCGGAACGAGGCCCATGGCGCGTTGCACGGCCTGATGCGTGTGCGCCAGATGACGCAGGATGATGCGCACATCTTCTGCCGCGAAGACCAGATTGCTGACGAAACGCTGCGCTTCTTGAAACTGTTCGAGCGCGTCTATGGCGATTTCGGCCTGTCGGAGATTTCCTACAAGCTGGCCACGCGACCTGAAATGCGTGCCGGATCGGACGAAACATGGGACCGGGCCGAAAAGGCGCTGTCAGACGCGCTGACGGCAGCGGGCATGGAATTCGAGATCGCCGAAGGCGAAGGCGCATTCTATGGACCGAAACTGGAATTCCACCTGACGGACGCGATTGGCCGGACGTGGCAATGCGGCACGTTCCAGCTCGATTATGTGCTGCCGGATCGCCTTGATGCGGAATATACAGGGTCTGACGGGGCCAAGCACCGCCCGGTCATGCTGCACCGGGCCGTGTTCGGCACGTTCGAGCGTTTCATGGGGATCCTGATCGAGAATTATGCCGGGGCGTTCCCGCTGTGGCTGTCGCCGGTTCACGTGGTTGTGGCTGCGATTACCGATGCCGCAAATGATTACGCGCTGGAGGCCGCCGCTGCGCTGCGCAAGGCGGGCCTTCGGGTGGAGGTGGACCTGCGTAACGAGAAGATCAATTACAAGGTGCGTGAGCATTCTGTGCAGAAAGTGCCGATCATTGCCGTTGTGGGTGGCCGCGAGGCCGAGGAGCGCACGCTGGCGCTGCGCCGGCTGGGCAGTCAGGGACAGCAGATGATGGACCTGAACGAAGCCTGTGTAACTCTGGTGCAGGAATCGCTGGCGCCTGATCTCAAACGCGGCGCGTGAGCAACGCCTCGTGACAAGTCCGGAGGTTGGCGACAGAGTGCGCGGCATGTCCTATGCGCCCATTCTTGCCGCCGCCTTCGTGCTCTGGCCTGTCGTTGGGCTGCTTGGCGCGCAAGGATATGGAACATTGCTGGCGATTACGGCGCTGCCTGCCCTGGTGCTGGCGCGGCCGAAAATGCCACCGGCCTTCTATGCGATGATGGTGTTGGCGTTCGTGGGATGGGCAGCGATCAGCGAGTCCTGGTCGCCCGCATCGCGCGGCCTGATATCCGGAAACCTGCTGGAAGGGGATTTCGCGATCCGCGCCTCAAGCGTGCGGATTGTGCTGACCGCCCTGTTCGGCATGCTGGCTGTTGCCGGTGCGCTGCAGATTGCGAACGGCAAGGCGCAGATTTCCTCGCGGGTCATGCTGGGGGCTTTTGCGGTGCAGGGGTTGATCCTGGCGGCCACCGCAGTGTTTGGACACTATGTGGTGGCGATGGTTTATGGCGCTGACCCGATTGAGCAGGCCAAGGGCTTTCAGAATATTGCGCGCAATGCCAACGCCTTCATGATCGTGTTGCCGATCCTGGTGGCTTATCTCGCAGCGCGCCCCGGGTGGCGCTGGAAAGGCGTGGCCGCGGCTCTGGTTGTGGTGACGATCATTGTTGTGATGCGCAATGATTCAGACTCGGCCCTGATTGGCGTCATATTTATGCTGTTGGCGGGCTTTATCGTCTGGCTGGCCCCACGGACCGGCTATCGCTGGCTGATCAGCCTGATGGCAGGCTATGTCGCGGCAGCGCCGGTGCTGATCGGCTCTGCGATGAATATGATGCGGCAGATGGGTGTCGAGCTGCCCGCGTCGTTCCAGTCGCGTGCATGGTCATGGGAACTGGTGATCGGCAAGGCGGTCGAGAAGCCGTTTACCGGGCATGGCGTGGCGGCGTCCAAGACGTGGCGTGATACCTATTCCGACCACCCTGCATGGCTGGCCCAATTGCCGGATTTCTGGGCGGCCTATCCGGTGGTACCCGGGCATCCACACAATATGGCGCTGCAGATATGGGCCGAGACGGGAGTCGTTGGTGCCGTGCTGGCGGGGCTGACGCTGGTGGTGATCGCGTTCCGCCTGCCCATGCCGAAGACGCTGCGGCCCGATGTCAGATATGCGATTGCGGGCGTCGTGGGCGTGGTCGCAAGCCTGTTCAGCTTTTCCTACAGTGTCTGGAACGATTCCTTCTGGGCCAGCGTGGTGTTGGCAGCATGCGCGATTATCCTTCTGTCACGTCGCAACAGGGCATCGCTATGAGCGAGAAGGCGACGGTATCGGCGATTGTCGTGTCGTATCATACCGGCCCACGCCTGCATGAATGCCTGTATGCTCTGAGATCCGAACCGGATGTGTCCGAGATCATTCTGGTCGACAATGGCAATCCGCCCGATGACGCAGCCTGGATGGAGGCATTCGTTGCGCGCACCGACAAGGCTCGGCTTATCCGGTCGGGTGACAATCCGGGGTTTGGCGCGGCTGTGAATCTTGGCGCGGCGAGTGCGCTGGGTGAATTCCTGCTGGTTATCAACCCCGATGCCGTGATCCGGCGGGGTTCCATTGGCCCGATGATGGCGGCGTTGGCGGGGGCAGCCGATCCGGCGCTCGCGGGAGGCAAGATCTTCGATACGCGCGGTCGGGAAGAGCGGGGCTGCCGTCGCAACACGCTCACAATCTGGCGGGCACTTGGTATCGGCAAATGGACGTTGGAGACAGAACCAGCGCCGACCGGGCCGATCCATGTCGGTGCCGTGTCGGGGGCTTTCTTCCTGATGAGCCGCAAGGCCTTTCGCCGTATCGGTGGTTTTGACGAAGCCTATTTTCTGCATGTCGAGGATGTCGACCTTTGCCGCCGTGTGATCGACTCCGGGGGCCATGTCATCTACCAGCCGCTCGCAGGCGCACTACACTATGGATCAACGTCCGATGCGCCGTCAGCAGTCGTGCAGGCCCACAAAGCAAAGAGCCTCGCGCGCTACTTCCGCAAGTTTGCGAAGGGGCCGGTCGACAGGCTTGTCGCTGCACTGGTTACACCCTTGTTCGGGCTGGCCCTGAAGCTGCGCGGTTAGAGAATTGCCGGGATGACGCGGTCTGGTGGGCGGTGTCCGTCGGCGAAGGTCTTGATGTTGATGATGACCTTTTCGCCCATCTCGGTCCGGCCCTCGATCGTGGCCGAGCCCATGTGGGGCAGGAGCAGGACGTTCGGCAGGCCGAGCAGTTCTTCATTCACCGCCGGTTCGCGCTCGAACACATCAAGCCCGGCGCCGGCCAGCTTGCCAGCCTTGAGCGCGCGGGCGAGGGCCGCTTCGTCAATCACTTCGCCGCGGGCGGTGTTGATCAGGAAGGCTTCCGGTTTCAGCAGGTCGATGCGGCGTGCGTTCATCAGGTGGAACGTGGCGGGCGTGTGCGGGCAGTTGATCGAGACGATGTCCATGCGTGCGAGCATCTGGTCAAGACTGTCCCAATAGGTGGCCTCCAGCAGCTCTTCGGTGCGCGGGCTGACCGGCTTGCGATTATGGTAGTGAACTTGCAGCCCGAAGGCCTTGGCGCGGCGGGCAACGGCCTGACCAATCCGGCCCATGCCGATGATACCGAGGCGTTTGCCAGCCAGACGCCGCCCCATCATCCATGTCGGTGTCCAGCCATCAAAACGGCCCTGGTCCATGACCTGTGCGCCTTCATGCAGGCGGCGCGGAACGGCAAGAATCAGCGCCATTGTCACGTCTGCGGTATCGTCCGTCAGGACGCCCGGCGTGTTGGTGACGGTGATACCGCGCTGAACTGCGCTCTGAACGTCGATATTATCGACCCCGGCGCCAAACTGGGCGATGAGCCGCAACTGATCGCCGGCGCGTGCGAGCACGCGGCTGTCGATACGGTCTGTCACAGTCGGAACGAGTACGTCAGCCTTCTGGACGGCTTCGACCAGTTCTTCATGGGTAAAGGCGTGATCGTCTTGATTCAGGCTCGTATCAAACAGCTCCTTCATCCGCAGCTCGACAGGAGCAGGCAGTTTCCGGGTCACGACGATCTTCAGTTTCTTGGTTGGCATGTGGCCCCTCTGCATGTCTTCCATCGGGCTTAGCAGAGCGATGCCGGAACGCCAACGCCTGTTGTTTTACGCGCGATTCATCTGGATGTGGCAGGTTAGGGTTTCAACAGCGCGTCTGGCAAACTGCATATGAAATGGGCACCCCTTCTCGTCTCCGGTATCCTTGTGCTGGGCGGCATGGCCTCAGCCGAGAGTCCGCATATCACCCGCATCAGCCAGTTTTCCGGCAAGGAAGTGCCGCGCTTTGAAACGCTGAAGTTTGCGGCGGTAAACGGGCGGTCCGGGCCGAGCCGGGAACACCCGGTTGTCTGGCGATATGAGCGCAAGGGCCTTCCGCTGCTGATCATCAAGGAAAGCCAGGACTGGCGGCGCGTGCGCGACCCGTCAGGCGATGAGGTGTGGGTGCATGCGCGCATGCTGGAGCCGGGTGCAGCAGCGATGCTGCAATCGGCCACCATGTTGCGCGAAGCCCCGGATGAGGCGAGCCCGGTGGTGGCCTCGCTGGAGGCGGGGGTGCTGGTCGAACTCGGCGAGTGCCACGTCGCCTGGTGCGCACTTGAGGTGGAGAGTTTCCGTGGCTGGGCGCCGCGCGAGACGCTTTGGGGCGCCGATACGGGTGAAGCTGGTCTGTAAATCCGGATGGGTCAGGCGGTTGACAAGCCGGCCCGGTCACTGTGGTTAGGCGATTACGTCCAATTCCAGGAGACCCCGACGATGTCCGGACCGCATGATTTTCACACCCCGAAATCCAGCTACAGCAAGGCTGACCTGCTGGAGTCCGGCAAAGGCGGCTATTTCGGCCCCGGAAATGCGCAATTGCCCGTTCCTCCGATGCTGATGATGGACCGGATCACCGAGATCACCATGGATGGCGGTGCGTATGGCAAGGGCAGTGTGATTGGCGAACTCGACATCACGCCCGACCTCTGGTTCTTCGCGTGCCACTTCCCGGGTGACCCGGTGATGCCGGGTTGTCTTGGCCTGGATGCGATGTGGCAGGCCGTTGGCTATTGGCTCGGCTGGTCCGGCAGCCCCGGCAAGGGCCGCGCGCTGGGCGTGGGAGAGGTGAAGTTCACCGGAGAGATCACGCCCGACAAGAATCTCGTGCGTTATGTCATCGACATCCGGCGCGTGCGCCGTGGCAAGCTGAATCTCGGAATTGCTGATGGCCGCGTCTATGTTGACGACGAACATGTCTACACGGCGCTCGACATGAAAGTCGGTCTGAAGAACGTCACCGCCTGAGGCTGACGGTGCTTGACGCGGGGCAAGGTGCTGCCTAGCCCTGCTCGAAGAAAATCAAGATCAAGGGAGATGCCGTCATGGCTGAAGACTGGAACCTGCCCGCTGGCGACCTGATGAAGGGCAAGCGCGGCATCGTGATGGGCGTTGCCAACCAGAACTCGATTGCCTGGGGCATCTCGAAGCAACTGGCAGCGCAAGGCGCCGAAATCGCCTTCACGTATCAGGGCGAAGCGTTGGAGCGCCGCGTGCGTCCGCTGGTCGAAAGCATTGGCATGGACACGATGATTCCGGCGGATGTGACCGATGATGCCAGCATGGATGCCGCCTTTGCCGAAATCAAAGCCAAATGGGGCAAGATCGACTTTCTCGTTCACTCCATTGCCTTTGCCGGCAAGGACGAACTGCAAGGCTCCATGGTCGCCAATACGACGCGCGAAGGCTTTCGCCGCGCGATGGATATTTCGGTCTATTCCTTCATCGATTGCGCCCGGCGCGGCGCCGAACTGATGCCGGATGGCGGGTCGATCATGTGCATGACCTATCTTGGCGCTGAGCGGACTGTGCCGTCCTACAACGTCATGGGCGTGGCCAAGGCGGCGCTTGAGGCGTCAACGCGCTATGCGGCGCGTGACCTGGGACCGCAGGGCATTCGCGTCAACGCGATCTCGGCAGGCGCAATGCGCACGCTGTCGCTGGCCGGCATTCGCGGCGGCAAGAGCCTGATGGGCACGGGTCGTGACTGGTCGCTGCTGAAGGAAGACACGAGCATGGAAGGCGTCGCAGGCTGCGCGCTTTACCTTTTGTCGTCGCTGGGCCGGTCGATTGCCGGTGAAGTGATCCATGTCGATGCCGGTTTCCACGTGGTTGGTGTGCCGGACATGCCGGAGGAATAAGGCGGGTCACTATGCGGCATTCATCGGAGGCCGGAAATGAAGACCAGTGACGACACCCATGTGCAGCTCGAAGGCTTCAGCGAGCCGTCCTATGAGGAGATGATGCTGCGGGCGCGACATTTTCGTGAGCGACTGCGGACACGGCGGTCGGTGCGGGATTTCAAGCCCAAGCATGTCGTCAAGGATGTGATCGAGGCGTGTGTCTTTGCCGCGGGTTCAGCGCCATCGGGCGCCAATCACCAGCCCTGGTATTTTGCCTGTGTCGCAAAGCCCGAAACCAAACGCGAAATCCGCCTTGCGGCTGAAGCTGAAGAACGCGCCTTTTATGAAGGCAAGGCCGGGACCGCATGGCTCGACGCGTTGGCGCCCATCGGCACGAATGCCGACAAGGCCTATATGGAAACCGCGCCTGTCCTGATCTGCATATTCGCGCAACGCCGGGGCGGCGTGAACGCGGGCGACGACAAGAAGAACTATTACATCCACGAGAGCGTGGGCATCGCGACGGGCTTCCTGCTGGCGGCGCTGCACGAGGCGGGCCTGGCGACACTGGTGCACACGCCGAACCCGATGAGTTTCCTCAATCGTATCTGCAAGCGCCCGGATACGGAAAAGCCCTATCTTATCGTCGTGGCCGGGCACCCGGCTGATGAGGCGATGGTTCCGTTGCATGCCTTGAAGAAAAAGGACTTCAACGACCTGATGGGCTGGTTGTAGGCGCCCTCAGTTCACGACGGTCAGCGTTGGCCCGACGAGGCGTATCGAATAGATCATGTCCTCGCGCTCGCCCATCTGGATACTGAACGCGGCGAGATCGATATCCCCTGACAGGCCGTCTGGCACGACAGCGCCGCGCGCCGTGCGGCGGAACGGGGCGAATGTCTTGTCGCGCGTTTCAGCCTCAAAGTGCCGGAAGGTCCAGTCGCCGAGGCTGGGCTGGGCCGTGAGAGCCTGTCCGCTGGTCATGCGGAGCGGGACATCTTCGCTGAGCGTGCCGGACAAGTTGAGGAAAACCTGGGTTGCCCAGACACCATGACGTGTGACGACCACCCCGATGGCGACATGGGTGAGATCAGGATTCAGGATGTTGGCACGGTGACCCGGACTGTCCATCAGGTTCTGGTGAAGTCGGGGCAGGCTTTTCGAGAAATTGTAACGTCCTCGGACGATTTCGAGCATGGCCAGGTTTTCTGCAGAGCGCTGAATCAGGGCGCGCCGGTCAAGCGCAGTGACGCGGTCAGCAGGGGAACGTCCGTCCAGGCTTTGATGATCGAAAAACTGGTTGGCCGCCATGTCGAGGCTCTGGAAGCGGGCGGGCGCGAGCAGTTCACGGCGCAGGGCCAAAGGCTGCAGGCCGCGGGTGGTGCGCTCGAAATTGATCTTCTCCAGGAAGCGTTCCTCCATCCGCGTATCGAACTTGTAGCCCTCGGGGAGATTGCGGAGGCAGGGACGAACGGTTTCGACATAGTCAGCTGTCGTGTCGCCGCGAACAGACAGGCGCAAGTCGCAGGCGAAAGCGGCGCCGCTTGCGAATGCGCTGGCGCAAAGGAGCATCAGCCAACTGGTCAGGTTTCGCCTCATGCGCGAAAGCCTAGCGAGCGCGCGCTATCCCGCCCAGCATTTTGTGCAGTCCGGCGGGCTCAGACCGGGGCGCGGTCTGACAAGACGCCAACAGAGCGAAGGCGTTCGAGCACGGGCGCGACCATGCGTTCAATCGCTTCGTTATTGGGACGAACATTGCCATAGGCGGGCAGCCCCTCGTCGGCGATGACAAGGTGGGCTTCGAACTTGGCAGGGTGTGTCCAGCGGTAATGCGCGGCGCGCACCGTGGACAGGTATTGCTGCAACACATTGTCGACGCTGCGGCCACGATCGATCACGTCGCGGCGGATACGGCGCGCCAGGCGCAGGTCGTCCGGTGTGTCGACATAGACCGACAGATCGATCAGCGACTTGATCTTGGGCATGGACAGGGCGTGAATGCCTTCCAGCAGCAGGATCGGTGCAGGCTCAATGCGGCGCGTTTTCGTGCTGCGGTCATGGCGCTCATAGTCATAGATCGGCTGGTCTATGCCCTGCCCGGCCTTCAACGCCTTCAGGTCGCGCACCAGATGGTCGACTTCCTTGGATGCAGGATCGTCATAGTTGACGTCTGCAATGATCGCGAGGCGCTCTTCCTCGGTCTTGTAGTCGCCATAGTGGCGCATGGGATGGTAGTAGGCATCTTCGCCAAACATCACGGCCCTGTCAGGACCGAGATGTGCGAGCAGGGCTTCTGCCAGCGTTGACTTGCCAGAGCCGGAGCCGCCAGACATGGCGATGAGGAATGCAGATTTTCGTTTCGTCATGTTCGCTGCTTAGCGCCAAAACCCGCGCTGTTCCAACCTTTCAGGTGAGGAATACGCAGCAGACATGAAACGCCCGGCCTCATCGAGAGAGGTCGGGCGTTTCAGTGTTGGTATGGGGAAGGGTCTAGCGACCGATAACAAGCGGCCCCCGGAGCGCGTATTCCTGACTGTTTCGGGTCATGTCCAATGTCAGGTAAGCCTGCTGGCCGGGCGCGAGCCTGCCTGTCATTGTTGCGCCATAGCCTCGGGCGACGGTTTCGCCTTCGGGTGTCGTCAGGCGCCAACCGATGTTCTGGACGCCTTTGTCCTCGAACGTGGACTTTATGTCTGCAGCCTCCGCGACCTGAACGGGGAGCGGCGACTGGAGGTGGCCGTCAACGCGGGCAAAGAGCTGAACCACATAAGTGCGGCCATTGCCCTTGGCGATGCCGATGCCTGTATGGGTGAAAGCGTCACGGGTCATGTTGGCGGCATTGACCGGATCATTGCGAAGCGCTGCGAACACCGTGTCCGCATCATGGTCGCCCTCAAGGATCGCGATATTGGCACCAGCGGCGCCGATGATAACGGTGCGGTCCAGCATGCGCACGCGCTCAAGATGGCCGCGGCCTTCCTTGTCGGTGTGGCCAGCATAATTGCGGGCAGCCATGTCCATCGCGTGAATGCGGGCGGCTTCCCCGAGTGATGCCAGTGGCGCAAGGGCGACCTCATTGTCAGCGGCACGAACCGCGTCCGTTTCCTTGATAAGCTGGCTTTCGAGTTGGGCGTTCTTCTCGACGCCTGCCGGGCCGCCATAACAGGCCGCGACTTCCTGATTGAACGCAACGGGATCAAGCGAAAGGCCGTCTGCAAGTTCACAGGTCGACACGGCCGACGCAGGAAATGCGAGCGCCGCAATGGCTAGCGCCGACACTGACATATATCTGTAATGTATTTGTAACATAAGTGTCACATTACTTTCGGGGTGCTTCCGTGTCAACGAAATTTAATCCGCCTACAGAAAGTTGTAGCTTTTATCGCTATGCTTATGGAGTGCTCGTGATAGCGCAAAGTTCAGCCAAAATCAGGCAGCCTATTTGTATGTTACGAGAATTTGTAGGGGTGCTAGCCGAGCACCCTCCCGTCCACGCGGAACGCTAGAAGGGGGTCGGGAACTGGTGGGGCATGCAATGGGTGGCGCCAAGGGTCGGTTGCCGTAAAGTGATCGCAGGAGGACGCGATATGACCGATGCACTCGACCGTGCCCATTTTCATGTGAGGGAGTGGCTGGACAGCCTGCCGACCCGCCCCGTTGGAGCGCGGGCAAGTGCGGCGGCGTTGAGAGCGACGCTTTCTGGGCCGCTGCCGGAAACCGGGGGTGATGCCGCCGGCATTATCGACGCGCTTGTCGCCAATGCGTCGGAAGGACTGCATGCGAATGCCGGGGGGCGATTCTTTGGCTGGGTCATGGCCGGATCGCTGCCGTCCGCGCTGGCTGCCGATTGGCTGGTTTCGGCATGGGACCAGAATGCCGGCATGTTCACTGTTGCGCCAGCCACCTGCATGATCGAAGAGATTGCCGGCAATTGGCTGAAGCAGCTGTTCGTCCTTCCCGAGACGGCCTCCTTCGCCTTCACCACTGGTTGCCAGATGGCGCACGTCACGGCGCTCGCCGCCGCCCGGCATGGTGTTTTAAAAAAAGCCGGATGGAATGTTGAGGAAGATGGCTTGTTTGGTGCGCCACGCATCCGCGTGCTGACAAGCGACAATCGTCACCGTTCTGTCGACAGCGCCATACGCTATCTCGGTCTGGGGCAGGCCTCGCTGCACGATGTTGCGATCAACCCGATGGGGGATATGAGCCCAGACGATCTGGAAAACTGCCTTGGCGAGTGGAACGGCCCGACGATTCTGTGTCTCAATGCGGCTGACCTGAATGTCGGCACATTTGACGATTTCCGGACCTTGATTCCCATGGCGCAGGCGGCAGGCGCCTGGGTGCATATCGATGGTGCGTTCGGTCTGTTCGCCCGGACGAGCGAGCGCCTGAAACACCTGACTGATGGGATAGATCTCGCCGACAGTTGGGCGACGGACGGGCACAAATGGCTGAACGTGCCTTATGATTGCGGCTTTGCCTTCGTGCGCGATGCGGAGGTGCACCGCGCCGCAATGGCACTTGGCGCGGCTTATCTCTCGCCCAGCCAGGAAGTCCGCGATCCGACAGACTGGAACCTCGAGCTTTCGCGCCGCGCGCGGGCTGTACCCGTTTATGCTGCCTTGCAGGAACTTGGACGCCAGGGCGTGGGGGCACTCGTCGAGCGCAGCTGCGACCATTGCCGCGCCATCGTCAACGGCATCGGCGCCTTGCCGAACGCACGCGCCCTGAATGATCCTGCTCTCAATCAAGGCCTTGTGCGGTTCGAGCGCGAAGGCATGAGCGTCGAGGAGAATGACCGCTTCACAGATGAAATCATCCACCGTGTGAACGAGAGCGGCGAAGCCTTCTTCTCTGGCACGACATGGCATGGCCAGCGTGTGATGCGGGTCAGTGTCGTCAGCTGGCGGACGGAAGAGGCGGATGTTGCGCGGACTATTGCGGCGGTCGCGGCGGGCCTTGCGGCGGCAGAATAAAAAAGGGCCGCCCGAGAAGGGCGGCCCTGATCTGTCTGGCAGTAGAAGTGGGCTTATTCGCCGGCGTCAGCGCCTTCGATTTCCTTGCCGGTTGCCTGGTCGACAACTTTCATCGACAGGCGAACCTTGCCGCGGTCGTCAAAGCCCATGAGCTTGACCCAGACCTTGTCGCCTTCCTTGACCAGTTCCTTCGGGTGACCAATGCGCTCGTTCGCCATTTGCGACACGTGCACCAAGCCGTCCTTGGGACCGAAGAAGTTCACGAAAATGCCGAAGTCTTTCAGGCCAACAACTGTGCCCTGATAGATTTCGCCGATCTCGGCTTCTGCCGTGATTTCCCGTATCATCTTCATGGCTTTTTCGATGGCCGGACGGTCGAGCGCAGAAATCTGCACTGTGCCGTCATCATCGATATTCACCTTGGCGCCGGACTCTTCGACGATGCCACGGATGACCTTGCCGCCGGAGCCGATGACGTCACGGATCTTGTCGGTTGGCACTTTCATGATTTCCATCTGTGGTGCATTTTCCGACAGGGCATCGCGCGACGTGTCGAGGGCTTTCGCCATCTCGGCGAGGATGTGCATGCGCCCACCCTTGGCCTGCTCGAGCGCCGTTTTCATGATGTCCTTGGTGATACCTGCGATCTTGATGTCCATCTGCAGTGACGTCAGGCCCTTTTCGGTGCCAGCCACTTTGAAGTCCATGTCGCCGAGATGGTCTTCGTCGCCGAGGATGTCGGAAAGGACAGCAATGCCGTCAGCTTCCTTGATCAGGCCCATGGCGATGCCCGACACGGGACGGGTGATCGGCACGCCTGCATCCATCATCGCAAGCGAACAGCCACACACGGTTGCCATCGAGGACGAGCCGTTCGACTCAGTGATCTCGGAGACGAGGCGGATCGTGTACGGGAACTCAGCGTGGTCAGGCAGGACAGCCTGAAGCGCGCGCCATGCGAGCTTGCCATGTCCGGTTTCGCGCCGGTTGGTGCCGCCCATGCGACCCGTCTCACCGACCGAATAGGGCGGGAAGTTGTAGTGCAGCATGAACTTGGACTTGGACGTGCCATCGAGACCGTCGATGAACTGTTCGTCATCGCTGGTGCCGAGCGTAGTTACGCAGATCGCCTGTGTTTCACCACGGGTGAACAGCGACGAACCATGCGTGCGTGGCAGGAAGCCGGCGATGGCTTCGATCGGACGAACCTGGTCGAGCGAGCGACCATCGATGCGCTTACCGGTTTTCAGGATGTCGCCGCGAACGACGGATGCTTCGGCTTCCTTGAACGCGGCCTTGAAGGCTTCGCCAGTCATTTCGCCGGGGGCGTCTTCGGTGCCGACGAGCGCTTCCTTGGCTTTGTCGCGGGCAGCGCCCACAGCGCCCTGACGCTCGAGCTTTTCAGTCATCGAGTAGGCCGTCGAGAGATCCTTGCCGACCAGCTTCTGGATTGCCGAAAGCGCCGCAGAATTGTCTTCCGCTTCGAACTCGAATGGCTCCTTGGCTGCTTTTTCAGCGAGGTCGATGATCGCGTCGATCACCGGCTGGATCGCTTCGTGGCCGGCCATGACAGCACCCAGCATGACGTCTTCGGAAAGCTCGTAGGCTTCCGATTCCACCATCATCACAGCATCGGCGGTGCCAGCCATGACGAGGTCAAGATCGGACTCTTCGAGTTCAGCGATAGTTGGGTTGATGATGTACTCACCATCCTTGTAACCAACGCGCGCGGCGCCGATGGGGCCCATGAACGGTGCGCCGGACAGGACGAGCGCAGCGGAGGCGCCGATCATGCCGAGGATGTCTGCATCGTTTTCGAGATCGTAGGACATGCAGGTCAGGACGACCTGGACTTCGTTCTTGAAGCCTTTGACGAAAAGCGGGCGGATCGGGCGGTCGATGAGGCGCGAGGTCAGCGTCTCTTTCTCGGTCGGGCGTCCTTCACGCTTGAAGAAGCCACCTGGGATGCGGCCCGATGCGTAGTATTTTTCCATATAATTGACGGTCAGGGGGAAGAAGTCCTGACCTGGCTTGGCCGACTTGGCAAAGCATGCGGTCGCGAGGACCTTGGTGTCCCCATACGTCACCATGACGGCGCCGTCTGCCTGGCGAGCCACTTGGCCCGTCTCAATTGTCAGCGTGCGTCCCGCCCATTCCAGCGACACGGATTGTTTATTGAACATTTCGGTTTCTTTCTTTTCACATACGAAAAGCCCGCCGTGGCCCTATTGCCCGGCGGGCTTAATTTTCCGGACCTAGCGGCGGATGCCGAGTTCCGTGATGAGCGTCTGGTAACGCGCGTCATCTTTGCCTTTGACATAGTCAAGAAGCTTCCGGCGCGTGGCGACCATGGTCAGCAAGCCGCGGCGGGAGTGGTTGTCTTTCTTGTTGGTCTTGAAGTGGTCGGTCAGGTTGTTGATGCGCTCTGTGAGGATCGCAACCTGTACTTCAGGGGAACCGGTGTCGCCTGCCTTGATGGCAAACTTCTTGATCAGTTCCAATTTCTTTTCAGCCGTAATCGACATCGGGTCTCTTTCATGAATATTGCCCAAAAAAGGCAAAAGGTTTCAAAGCATTGCGGCCTCATGACCGCGGGGTATGGAGCGGGATGTGCACCTGGTGTCCGGTGCCGGGATGTCGTCCAGCAGGGGATTCAGGGCAATCTTCGCCTCAAGGGGCGGCTTATGGCGGATTTGGCCCCGTTTGGAAAGGGGTTTGGGTGATATGGGCATCGTGGGGGGTCGATGTGGGGTGGCGTCATCTACCGGTGTGGCAAGGGGGCCGTCAGGGTGTGGTTGCGCACTCGGGCTAGACGCCATGTACCTCACGCACATTGAACACACGCACGGGCTCGAAATGGCCGGCGCGCACATCGCCCAAGGCAATAGCGGTCCCGTTGCAGGTGACCAAGGCCAGCCGGTCGTCCTCATCATCGGGATTGCGCGCAGCGCGCCAGGCTTCGACCACATGGGGCAGCAACATGATGGTGCGGCCCTGACGCAGATTGGCGGCGTCGGACGGGCTGACCGCGAGGTCTGGAATGCCGGTCAGGACTGACTGGAGCGGTTTCAGGGCGGCGAGCAGGTCTGACTTCTCGGTCGTCTCCTGCAGCGCCGAGATGGCGATGGCATCGGCCGCGCCGAACGCGCCGACGCGGGTGCGCCGCAACTGGTCAATATGGCCGTCGCACTCAAGATCGAAGGCGATATCCCGCGCCATGGCGCGGACATAGAAGCCCTTGCCCGAGGTGACGTGGATGACGGTGTGGTCCGCGTCCGGCATGCCGATCACCTTGGCCGTGTGAACCATGACTTCACGCGATTTCAACTCGAAATCCTCGCCTTCGCGGGCAAGATCATAGGCGCGCTTGCCATCGACCTTGATGGCCGAGAATTTCGGGGGCACCTGTTCGATGACGCCGATATAATTCGCAAGCACCGCCTCGACCGCTTCGCGTTTCGGGCGCGTGTCGGACGTGGACGTGACTTCGCCTTCGGCGTCCTGGCTGGCGGTGGAAACACCCCATTGAATGGTGAAGACGTATTCCTTCTCCGAATCCATCGCCCACTGGACAGTCTTGGTCGCTTCGCCGAATGCGATCGGAAGGATGCCATCGGCCAGCGGGTCCAGCGTGCCGCCATGGCCGACCTTTTCGGCATTGTAGAGCCGCTTCAAGATCGCGACCGCCTGGGTCGAGGTCATCTCGACAGGCTTGAACAGGTTCAGCCATCCGCTGACCGGATCACCCTTGCGTTTTCTTTGGCGGGCCAAATGGTGTCTCCTGCAGGCCGGGGCGGTTCGAACGCCGACGGGCCGTCTTCGTACTGGCATGATATAAGGAAGGCGCGGCCTTAAGCTGGCTGGCCGTCTCCGTCAACCGCGCGGCCTGTCAGGAGGCGTTTTCGAGCCGTTCTGCTTCGGCGGCTTCCTCATCGGCATCAAAGAGGAGTTCCGGTTCGTGCTGGGGCTGAGACAGGTCTTCAGGCGCAGGGGAGGGCGCGCGTGCGGATCTGGGCAGCTTGAGGTCGACAATATCGAGATTGAGATCAAACTCGCCGACAGTTTCGGCATCGCCCGTATCCATCTTGTGGCGCACGATATCACGGATTTTCACGAGCACATCGCGATTGTCGTCAACGACCGGAATCTGGCGGCCATCTGAGGTGCCGATGGTCAGGCGATAATAGGGTTCGCGTTTCTTGATCTTCATGGCGATCATCGCGGCGCGTATGCCAAGGAAGACAGCCAACAGGATAAGCACGCCGCCGACAAACAGCGCCATGACACTGGACGAGTGACCGGGCATCAGGAACCACCAGGCCAGGCCAGCAAGACCGAAGAACAGGTTGGCGATGCAGAGCGTGGCATGCAGGCTTTGGGATTTGCGGTTACGCGGCATGTCCCACGGCGCAAATTCAATGGATTCAATGGACATTGTGGCGATGCGGCGGATGGCGATCGTATCGTCGCCCATCTGCAGGGATGCGGCCGAGATTTCCCCGTGCCGTGCGCCTTCTGTGTCGAGTGTCTGGCGGTCCATTCGGCCCGTCCCCTTGTCGCGAGCCTTAACGGTCTCAACAGATCGCCGCCAAGTCAAATGACAAAGCGGATAAGGCACCGCAGACGCGAACCCTAGTCCTGCAGGTCGCGTTTCACGCGCGGATCGGCGAGCAGTCGGTCGATATGCGTGGCTTCGTCATAGGATTTGTCGGCAATGAAGCGAAGCTCCGGCGTGAACCGCATATCGATCTCGCGGCTGAGGCGCCCGCGCAGAAAGGGCGCAGCACGAGTGAGGGCGTCTGCCAGTTTCTGGCGGCCTGCGTCCGTATCGTCCCCGAGCGGCGTGACGAAGACGTTGGCGCGGCGCAGGTCCGGCGAGCAGCGCACTTCGCCGACCGTGACGATGATGGAGGCGATATCCGGATCGCGCAAATCCTCCCGCGACAGGATGTCGGCGAGAGCGTGACGGATGATTTCTCCGGCGCGCAGCTGGCGCTGGGAGGGCATTTTGGCGGCGGCGGGTTTACGGGCCATCAGTGAGCAGCCTTTTCCTGTAGGCGTGAAATGAATGCGGCGCGCGCTGACTTGTCCTTGCCGAACCAGGCATCCGGGATAATCAGCGAGTCGGCCCCGTTGACGAGAACGGCCACGTGGCGGCGTCCGGACTGGACCGATGAAATGCACGACCAGTCGATACGGGTCTCTATGCCGCCCCGGCGTACGATGACCTGGTCATCGGCGAGGGTGATATCGGTCGAGAGGGTCATTTCCGTGCCACGTCCGTGCTTGTGTCGATACGACCAGCGAATGAAGATCAGATACCACGCGATGCCAGCAAAGGCAGCGACGAGGGCCGAGATGAACCATTGCCAATAGGGCGACAGGCCGACGAGACGGACAGCCTCGCGCACCATGACAGCCATGCTGGCAGAAATGATCGGCGCGGTGACCCCGGCATAATAGACAGCCGTTGGACCCACTGATCCGCCGCGTGTGAGGCGCGTCAAACGCTTCACATCCTTCTCCCGCAGGAGACCCGAGATGCTCAGCGTCTGGCTCATGGTGCCTGCCTCTAGGCGAGGGTTCTCGCGATTTCCTCGACCTGGAAGCACTCGATCTTGTCGCCGACGCGGATGTCTTCATAGCGTTCGAACGCCATGCCGCATTCCATACCGCCGGACACTTCGTTCACTTCGTCCTTGAAGCGTTTCAGTGTCTTGAGCTTGCCTTCGTGGATCACGACATCGTCGCGCAGGAGGCGGACGCCGCAGCCGCGAAGCACCTTACCTTCGGAGACACGGCAACCGGCAACCTTGCCAGTCTTGGTGATGTTGAACACTTCGAGAATGTCGGCGTAACCGAGGAAGGTTTCGCGCTTCTCTGGTGCGAGCATGCCCGAGAGGGTCGATTTCACGTCGTCAATTAGGTCGTAGATGACCGAATAGTAGCGAATTTCGACGCCTTCTTTTTCCGCCAGGTCACGCGCCTGCTTGTTGGCGCGAACGTTGAACGCAAAGATTGGCGCGTTCGACGAGCGGGCCAGCAGAACATCGCTTTCCGAAATACCGCCGACAGCGCCGTGGATGACGCGGGCACGTACTTCATCGGTCGAAATCTTGTCGAGCGACATGGAGATTGCTTCGACCGAACCCTGTACATCGCCTTTGACAACAATCGGAAGTTCCGACGTTTCAACGGCGCCGTCTTTCAGGCGGCTGAGCAACTGGTCGAGCGAGGCGCGCGCCGCGGCGCCAGCCTTGCCGGAGACCTGACGCTTGGTGCGCAGGCGATAGTCGGTGATTTCACGGGCGCGGGCCTCGGATTCGACAACCACGAGGGGTTCGCCGGGATCAGGCGCGCCATCGAGTCCAAGCACTTCGACCGGAAGGGAAGGGCCTGCGTCCTGAAGCTGTTGGCCGCGTTCATCGGTGATCGCGCGGACCTTGCCCCACTGGGCGCCGGCCACGACGATGTCGCCGCGCTTGAGCGTGCCGCGCTTGATCAGCACGGTGGCAACCGGGCCACGGCCCTTGTCGAGCTGGCTCTCGATGACAACACCGTCCGCAACGCGGTCAGGGTTGGCAGCGAGTTCAAGCAGTTCGGCCTGAAGCGTGATGGCGTCCGTCAAGTCATCGAGACCGATGCCGGATTTGGCCGAGACTTTCACGGCCTGTGTCGCGCCGCCCATGGCTTCAACCTGGATGTCATGCTGGAGCAGGTCTGTGAGAACCTTGTCAGGCGCGGCCTCGTGAAGGTCGATCTTGTTGACCGCCACGATGATCGGCACACCGGCCGCCTTGGCGTGATTGATCGACTCAATTGTCTGCGGCATGACGGAATCATCGGCCGCGACGACGAGGATTGCGATATCCGTGGCGTTGGCGCCACGTGCGCGCATGGCGGTAAAGGCCGAGTGACCCGGCGTGTCGAGGAACGTGATCTTCTGGCCGGATTTCAATTGAACCTGATAGGCGCCGATATGCTGAGTGATGCCGCCGGCTTCGCCAGACACGACGTCGGTCGAGCGCAGGGCATCGAGCAGCGAGGTCTTGCCGTGGTCGACATGGCCCATGATCGTGACGATGGGCGGGCGTGGCTTCATAGTGGCTGGATCGTCAGCTTCGCCCTCGAGGCCGATTTCAACGTCGGATTCTGCGACGCGGCGGACCGTGTGGCCGAATTCCTCGGCGATCAGTTCGGCGGTGTCAGCGTCGACAATATCGTTGCCACGCAGCATTTCACCTTGATTGATCATGAATTTCACGACGTCAGCGACGCGTTCGTTCATCCGGCCTGCAAGATCCTGCAGGGTGATGGTTTCAGGCAGGGTAACCTCGATCGAGACTTTCTCGCGTTGTTCACCCCCGCCGAAGCGGCGTTCGCGTTCGCGTTCGCGGGCACGGCGGACCGATGCCAGCGAGCGCTGGCGGTCTGCATCGTCACCCAAGGCAGACGAGATCGTCAGCTTGCCACGGCGGCGTGCGCCAGAGTCGCGTGTTGTGCGGGCGGCGGCTTCGCGTGAGCGGTCGCCACGGTCATCCTTGCCGGACTTGCCGCGCTTGCTGCGGGTGGCGGATTCTTCAGCGACCGGATCAGGCTGGGCCGCTGCGTTGACGTCCGGCTTGGTGCGGCTGCGCGCGGCGCGGTCAGATTCTGCCGGGGCAGCTGCGGCGGCGGCAGAAGCTGCTGCTTCGGCTGCGCGAGCGGCTTCTTCCTCGGCGCGGCGGCGCGCTTCGGCTTCGTCGCGTTCGCGTGATTCGGTGGCCTTGCGTTCCTGTTCGGAGCGCAGGCGGTCCTGCGCGGCAACGACACCCTGATTTTCCTTGGCGCGGTTGGCTTCTTCAGCCTTGCGCTCAAGCAGTACTTTCTGGCGCGCCTTGAGTTCGTCGACCGTGATGCCGAGCTTGCGGGCCGTTGCGATCAGACGCGCTTCGAGCGTGTCGGATGACTTGGCCGGGGCGTCGCCTGACTGTGCAGCTGCGGGGCCTGCGCCGCCAGGGCCAACCGCCCGGCGCTTCTTGGTTTCCACTACAACCTGTTTCGAGCGACCATGGCTAAAGCTCTGCTTCACCGTGCCAGCTGCCTTGCGGGCGACGGTGAGCGGCTTGCGGCCACCCGAATTATTACCTGTATCGTTCGTTTCGCTCATACGTCCTACATATCACAGTTTCAGCCGAAACGCCCATGCGTCCCGGCAAGATTTCAAGTCCGATCCTGATCCTTGAACCAGTTCAATTCGGGGGCTTCGCGAAACCCAGTCAGCCGGCGATAGGCCAGAGTCCATGTCTTCGCAATGGCTCCCTTGCGGACAAGACCGTGTATCACACGGTCGCGACCAAAAGCCATGCCCAATTCAGCAGAGGTAAGAGCCCCTGCGACGTTCACGCTGCTATATAGCGCTTTCGCAAGAAAATACACCTTGTTACGGCCATCTTCTGCACCATCGGATGCCTCAAGCAGTATTCCGTGGGTCTTCTTGCGCAGTGCGTCCTTGACCTGATCATAGCCAAGTGTCACGCCGCCCGCCTTCTTGGCCATGCCGAGCACGCTGAGACAGCGCTGAAGCAACAGGGCCTCGACCTGTTCGACGAGGCCGTCGGGGACTTTGACCTGAAGCTTGAAGCCACGCGCAAACGCGCCCTTGGACGCGGCCAGCGCGACCGATTCACGATCAGCCTTCACCCAGACGCCGCGGCCCGGAAGCTTGGAATTGATATCAGGCGTCACGACCATGTCAGGGGAGAGCACAAAGCGCACCATCTCCGTCTGCGCCAGACGCTCTCGCGTCACGGCGCACTGACGGACGGGGCCCTCCCCATCCGTCGTATCACCTGCAGTGCCGGTTACTCGCGGATCACTCTTTCGGTGCGGCTTCGTCATCGCCGCCCTCCGCTGCCAGGGCATCGAGATCAAATTCGAGCTCTTCAAGTGCTGCGTCTGCAGCGTCTGCACCGCCAAGGTCGCCAAGGGCGAGCAGGGCGCGTTCTTCTTCTGTCAGGTCAGCCGCTTCGGTTTCGGCCGGTTGTTGAGCGGCGATCAGCTGTTCAATGGCGTCCGCTTCGATCCAGCCAGCGAGGACGCGGGCCTTCATGATGAACATCTGCGCGTCGTCCTTGCGCATTTCACCCTTCTTCAGAATGCCTTCCACCCAGACAGGTTTGCCGTCAGGACCGGGCTCACGGTTGCCGGTGATGTCATCGGGAACGAGCCCGGCGACATCTTCAACGGTCTTCACGCCTTCAAGGCCAAGCTTCACGGCAAAGGCTGGCGTCATGCTGTCGAGCTCCATGACTGCATCCTCAACGCCCAGCTCTTTGCGCTTGGCATCGTTTTCAGCGGCGAGGCGATCCAGGAACTCGCGAGCGCGTTCCTGGAGTTCAGCGGCCACGTCTTCATCAAAGCCTTCGATCTGGATGAAGTCTGCCGGCGCCACGAAGGCGATTTCCTCGACTGTCTCGAAACCTTCCGATGCCAACAGCTGGCCCAGCGTTTCGTCAGCATCGAGTGCCTTCATGAACAGGTCTGTGCGCTCCTGGAATTCGCGCTGGTAGCGCTCGGAGTCTGCGCTTTCCGTCACGAGGTCGATCTGCCAGCCGGTCAGCTGGGATGCGAGACGCACGTTCTGGCCACGCCGTCCAATGGCGAGCGGGAACTGGTCGTCTGCAACGACAACTTCCACGCGGCGCTCTTCTTCGTCGAGCACCACTTTCGACACTTCGGCCGGTTGCAGGGCGTTCACGATGAAGGTCGCGTCGTCATAATTCCATGGGATGATGTCGATTTTCTCGCCTGACAGTTCGCCGACAACGGCCTGGACGCGCGCACCGCGCATACCGACGCAGGCGCCGACCGGATCAATCGAGCTGTCATTCGAAATCACGCCGATTTTCGCGCGGCTGCCAGCATCGCGGGCACAGGCGCGGATGTTGATGACGCCGTCATAGACTTCCGGCACTTCCTGGGCGAACAGCTTGACCATGAATTCAGGCGCGGCGCGCGAGAGGAAGATCTGCGGGCCCTTCATTTCGCGGCTGACCTTATAGAGATAGGCGCGGACACGGTCGTTTGGCTGGAAGTTCTCGCGCGGGATGCCGTCATTGCGGCGGATAATGCCCTCGGCGCGGCCAAGGTCCACAATGACGTGGCCATATTCGACGCGCTTGACGATGCCGTTGATGATCTCGCCGACCCGGTCCTTGTATTCTTCGTACTGACGCTCGCGCTCGGCATCACGCACTTTCTGCATGATGACCTGTTTCGCGGTCTGGGCAGCGACACGGCCAAAATCGAAGGGCGGGAGTTCTTCCTTCAATTCGCTGCCGATTTCGAGTTCAGGATCAATACGCTTGGCTTCCGACAGGCGCAGTTCCTTTGAATCGTCTTCGAGGTCTGCATCGGCCACGACTGTCTGGATGCGCCACAGCGTCTGTTCGCCGGTCGCAGAGTCGATCTTCGCGCGGATGTCGTGCTCCTGGCCATATTTGGCCTTGGCTGCCTTTTCGATGGCTTCCTGCATCGCTTCCACAACGATGCTCTGGTCGATCGATTTTTCTTCTGCAACCGCTTTCGCGATCTGAAGAATTTCCAGCCTGTTGGCTGAAACGCCGATAGTGTTCATGTGACGTCTCCCGTCTTATCGTTGGTATCTGTTTCGTCGTCGGTTTCATCGATCTCGAAATCATCAAGACCGTCTTCGTCCATTTGCGGTGGCAGGCTGCCATCGGCACGCGCGGCATCAATCAGCGCGTCCGTCAGGACGAGCGTGGCACGGCTCATCTCGTTGACATGGGCGACCAGTTCGGTTTCGTCGTCCAGTTCGATATGCGCCCCGGCATCGTCTTCGCTGGTAATCGTTCCGGAAAACCGGCGACGACCGTCTAGCGGCCTGATCAGCTCGATACGCACTTCATGCCCGACCCAGCGCCCGAAATCACCTGCGCGGGTCAAGGGCCGGTCGATACCCGGCGTGGACACTTCGAGTGTATAGGCTTCCTTGATTGGATCGGAGTCTTCGAAAACCGGGCTGAGCGCCCGTGAAAGTCGGGCGCAATCCTCAACACTCGTTGGCGCGCCGCCAGCCCGCTCGGCCATGATCTGCAGGCCGGGGCGGCGTCCGCCCATGACCCGCAGGCGCACGATTTCAAGCCCGAGGCCCGTTGCCACGGGGGCAGCGAGTTCGAGAATACGGCGTTCCTGTTCAGTCAGGGCAATCATGGTTTTGGGCAAATCCAGACAAAGAAAAACGGCGGCCCCGTTGCCGGAACCGCCGCCGATATTTTTCGACTTGGCGGCTATATAGTCCCACAAGTCGGCGATGTCGAGAGCCGAGACCAGTCATGACCGGTGAACTGAAACGGCGGCCCCGTCACCGGAGCCGCCGTTGGCTTTGCCTGTTCAGGCGAAAGTGGATTTAGAGAACCTTGAGGTCTACCGCTGACGTCTTGCCACGACGTTCATCATTGTAGAGCTCGTAGGAGATAGCCTGGTCTTCGGCCAGCGTGCGCAGGCCGGAGCGCTCAACGGCGGAAATGTGCACGAACACGTCGGTGCCGCCATCATCAGGCTTGATGAAGCCGAAGCCTTTTTGATCGTTGAACCATTTCACTTTGCCAGTTGCCATTACTTGAATTCCTTCGCGTTTAACAAAAACGTCCAGGCCCGGAGATGAGTCTGATCCGCCTATCGAAACGGGTAGGAAGAAAGTCATGGCCGTCGGTCTGACGGGGTCTTGAT
This sequence comes from Hyphomonas sp., assembly GCA_040216775.1. GTDB lineage: Bacteria > Pseudomonadota > Alphaproteobacteria > Caulobacterales > Hyphomonadaceae > Hyphomonas. Next base: position 148,137 of record JAVJOM010000019.1, on the reverse strand, counting down.
ATTCAGACCGACCGAATTCGATGGCGATATGAAACACACAAGTGCGACATTTCGTCAAGTATTTCGGCGGCTCGTTATTGTACGCGGAAATCGTACCAGACGGGTTCACAATCGCCCAACCGCTTGGCTTCATAGCGTGTCGGAACATGGTCTTCCGGGGGCGTGCGCCAGTCATCGGCGCACTCTGCCAGCCAGGCAAAGCCGCCATGGGCGATGAAGCGCGCGAGGGCCTCGTCGGCATAGCTCGCGACATCGGTCGCGAAGCGTACCCGCGCACCGGTTGACAGGATTCGGTGAAGTTCGTTCAGGAAGTCTGGCTGGATCAGCCGCCGCTTCTGTTGCTTTTTCTTGGGCCATGGGTCTGGGAACAGGATGTAGGCCTGACCCACGGACTTGTCGGCGAGCCCATCCATCAACACGCGCGCGTCATCCATCCAAAGGCGGACATTGCTTAGGCCGTGCGCCTCGACACCTGTGAGGGCCTTGGCCATGCCTTCGGTAAAGGGTTCGCAGCCAATGAAGCCGGTATCAGGCGCGCGGCGGGCCTGTTCAATCAGATGTTCGGCTCCGCCGAACCCGATTTCGAGGCAGACCGGGCCCGTCCGCGTAAACAAGGTGTGCGGGTCAATGGTGCCATCCTCACCTACAGGCACGGTCAGGCCGGGCAGCATGTTATCGATGAGCGCCTGCTGGCGCGCAGAAAGCGCGCGTCCGCCCGTCCGCCCGAATGTGCGTATGGCGCGAAGGGGTGTGTCTTGGGGGCGGGAGGTCATGGGGCCGCGTCTTGCATCAGCAGGCGCTGGTAATCAATCCTGTTGTTTCGGATCGAATGCGGATGCTGCAGCACGAACAGTGTTGAGCAAAGATTTGCGCAGGGAGACGTCTTCAATTTTCTGGAAGGCGGAAATCAATTCCAGCGTTTCCGTATTCATGACGGGGGCGTGAGCATCATCGTCTTCGGCGAGTTGGGCATTCTCATGGTCGACGAAGTCTTCCGCGCCCTCGTAAAAGTACGTGATCGGAACTCCGAGCACGGAGGCGATTTCGAAAAGGCGTCCGGCAGACACCCGGTTCACGCCTTTTTCGTATTTCTGGACTTGCTGGAATGTCAGGCTCAACAGCTCGCCAAGCCGTTCCTGCGTGAGCTTAAGTTCGCGGCGGCGCCAACGCACGCGCTGGCCGACAACGCGGTCTATACCACTCGGCAGTTTGTTCTCTGACATATCCCACCCGGCGCACGTTTTGCTTGTATTTATTGGCCATATTAGCGCCGCCAGCTTGCGAAAGCTAGGCCTGCAAACACGCACAGGGTGAGCCAGAACAAAACGATGCCGATCCGGTGTTGGTAAATCGTCTCGGCTGCCGGTGCCGGAAGGCGGCCCCGCGCATAGGCTGCGTTCCATCCTTCTGGTGCGTCCGCGACAGGCGCGGCACGCAGGACTTCGCGTCCGTATCCGTCGACGATTGCAGAGGTTCCGCGGCTGGCAGCGCGCGCCATGGGCAAGCCGGTCTCGATCGAACGGTATCTGTTCTGGGCATAGTGCTGGGCTGGACCCATGCCGCCGCCAAACCAGGCGTCGTTGGAAATCACGGCAAGCCAGTCGGCGCGTCCATTCAGGTTCGCGTCGCGTGGGATCGACGAATAGAGGCCTTCATAGCAGATCATCGCGACAAAAGGTGGGACATTGTCCGCATAGATAACGGCCGGTCCGGGGCCGGGCTTGAAGCCTTCGGTCGCCAATTGCTGCATCGCCCCGGGCAGGATGCCTGAAATATACTGGCCGAAGGGCACGATTTCAGCGGCGGACAATTCGCCAAACGGGACAAGGCGGTGCTTGTCGTAGAGCGCAATCGGGCCCGAGCGGGCCGCACTCTGGTCCACCACGGTCAGGCTGTTGAAATAGTCGCGCGTATTGTCGCCTGTGATCTCGTAACGGGAGGTGCCTGCGATCAGGACGCGCGGGCCGAGATAGGCGTCGATGATGTCGATGGCGTTGGGATCCTGCAACAGGTTTACCGGGACAGCGCCCTCTGGCCAGAGGATCACGTCACCGGGCGCGCCTTCCTCGGTGGACATCATCCGCGTGTATTCGCCGAGGATTGCGTCGGGACCGACTTCCCATTTCTTGTCCTGCGGCACACCCGAATCCATGAGCACGATGACCGTATCGGTCAGGGACGATGGCTCGGCGATACGCTGGGCGCCCCAGGCCCAGCCTAGGGCGACGAGGATGCCGGACGCGAATATCGGCATCATCCGGACAGCGAGGCCGCGCATGTCGCGTGTATCGACCAGGGCGGCAGGTGAGGCGACGACGAACACGGTGAGCAATGTCAGCCAGTAAACACCGCCAATGGAGGCTGTCTGGGACAGCGCGCCGCCCGGAACCCACGTCGTACCCGGCAGGTTCCACGGAAAGCCGCCAAACAGGTGGCCACGCGCATATTCGGCTAACGCAAAGAACAGCGCGAACACGAACACGCGTGATGGCGAAGCCGACCAGAAGGCCCCGGCCATCGCGCCTGCCGCGCCCCAGATGAGGGCCATGCCGGCGGGCAGCAGGATGAGCGGCATCCAGAGGAAGATCGCATATTTCTCCGGCTCAACGAGAAAGGGTGAAGCCGTCCAGTGCATGCTGATGAGGAAGAACCCGACGCCAAAGGCCCAGGTCCGCATGAATACAGCCTTGCCCCAGCGGCGGTGGCCGCGCGCCCCGTCCAGCATCCAGACCAGACCGGTGAAGGAAATCACCAGAACGGCGCTGAAATGGAACGGGGCAAAGGCAACAGCCGAAAAGGCACCCAGCAGGAAGGCGGTGCCGGCTGCGGCCCAGCCTGTCAGACGCGCGAACGCCTCGTGCAGGGGACCAAGGGCGGTGAACCCGTGGCTGCGCACTCCGTCTGTCATGATTTACTCCTGGGGTTGCGGCGCGGAGCCGACCTCCGGTGTGCGCAGGCGCAAGCGGCGAATGCGCCGCGCATCTGCATCCATGACCTCGATCTCGACGCCGGACGGATGGCGCAGGACTTCGCCGCGGACAGGCACTTTGCCGGCCAGCGCGAAGACGACACCACCAAGTGTTTCGATGTCAGAATCCATTTCGGCGAGTTCAAGATCAATTCCGGTTTCCTCTGCGAAATCGTCGATTTCGGTTCTTGCATCCGCTTCCCAGACACGCTGGCTGCGCCGCACGAACATCGGCTCCTCATCGTCGTGTTCGTCTTCGATGTCACCGACGATTTCTTCGACAAGGTCTTCGAGCGAAACGAGCCCGTCTGTGCCGCCATATTCATCGACCACGAGGGCAAGATGTATGCGCGTTGACTGCATCTTCACAAGCAGATCTGTCAGCTTCATCGATGGCGGAACATAGAGCACTTCCCGGTGCAGCCGTTCCAGCGGGCGTTTGGCGACTTCGCCGCCTGTCGAGAGTTCTTTCACGACGTCCTTGATGTGGACGAAGCCGATCGGATCATCGAGGGACTCGCGAAATACCGGCAGGCGCGAATGCGTGACTTCGGCAAAGTATTTCAGCAGGTCCGGGAATTCGGTGCCGACCTCGACCGCTTTGACTTCTGCCCGGGCGACCATGACGTCCTCGACGCGCATTTGTTCGAATTCCTCGATACGCAGACGCATTTCATGGGGGCTGACAGCTGGCTCGCCTTCGGCTGAATCCGTTGGAAGATCAGCGGCGGTGTCCTTGCGGCCGAAGCCGAACATCTTGCGTAATCGCCCACTTGGGGCCGGTTCAGAAGGGTCAGGGTCGCTCATTTGTCTGGTGCTTTATTCTGAATCATAGGGATTGGCTATGCCAAGTGAGGCGAGCGCGGCGATTTCCAGCGCTTCCATCACTTCGGCTTCATCCGGCTGCATGTGATCATGGCCGAGCAGGTGCAGGTAACCATGCACCAGAAGGTGCGTCAGGTGGTTGGGCAGTGTCTTGCCCTGCGCCGCCGCATCGCGCTCGCAGATACCCAACCCCACGGCAATATCGCCGAGCAGGGGCCGGTCCATTTCCAATGCCGGGAATGACAGGACATCCGTTGCCTTGTCGATGCCGCGAAAATCCTTGTTAAGCTGGCGAAGCACTGTGTCGTCCGTCAGCAGGAGCGACACCGTGCCATCATCGCGCGCGACGCTGCGCGCCGCCTCGAAGGCGCGGCGACTGAGGGCTTCCAGATCTCCGAGAGCTTCCCAGCGCTCCTCTTCCACAATCAGGTCAACGTCGATCATGGACGCGTTCAGCCCTCTCCGGCAGCGGCATAGGCTTCGATGATGCGGCTGACGAGGCCGTGGCGGACCACGTCGGCGGCGGTCAGGTAATGGGCATGCACCCCATCGACGCCGTCAAGGATTTTGAGGGCGTGTTTCATGCCCGACGGCTGGCTGCCCGGCAGGTCAACTTGCCCCGGATCGCCGGTGACCACCATGCGGCTGTCCCGGCCAAGGCGAGTCAGAACCATTTTCATTTGTGCGACCGAGGTGTTTTGAGCCTCGTCGACGATCACGAACGCGTTTTTCAGGGTGCGACCGCGCATGAAGGCGAGGGGGGCAACTTCGATCTCGCCGCGCGCCATGCGCCGCTCCATCTGTTCCTGTCCCATCAATTCGCGCAGGGAATCCCAGATCGGCAGCATGTAGGGATCAACTTTTTCCTCCAGCGTACCGGGTAGGAAGCCCAGTTTTTCGCCAGCTTCGACGGCAGGCCGGGTCACGACCAGGCGCTGGCGCAGGCCGGAAGTCAGTTCGGCAACGCCCGCCGCGACAGCAAGGAACGTCTTGCCAGTACCGGCCGGGCCGACTCCAAAGACGAGCGCATTGTCGGCATTGGCGAGGAGATCGAGATATTTCGACTGTCCGCGCGTTTGCGGTTTGATCGGCTTTTTCAGGCCCGCGAGCCCGCCAAAGGTCTGGGCCGGAGTCTGGGCGGCCTCGAGCGCGCCCTCAAGCTCCATTTCATTGGCCTGCGTGCCGCTGCGAATGCGGCGTTCCAGCTCGGCCAACGCCGCTTCGGCGATGGACACGCCTTCAGCGGTTCCGACCAGAAGAATCCCGCCGCCCTGGCTTTCGGCCCGCAGGCCGAATTCGGCGAGCTTGGTCTCGAGCAATTGCAGATGACGATGATGCGGGCCACAAAGGTCCTGCAACCGTTCGGCATTGCGGACTTCGTAGATGCGGCTGATCGGCGCCTCGGGCGAGGCGGGCTTACGACGCTTGACAGTCACGCAGCGACCTCGCGGGCCGTTTTCAACTCGCCTGTCAGCGAATTCATGCTCGATCCGGCAATGCGCACAGAGGCGATCTTGCCGATCAATTCAGATGGTCCATTGAAGTGCACGGCCTGCATGTAGGGCGAGCGTCCGTGTACCTGTCCAGGCATGCGGCCTTTTCCGGTGACCAGAATATCAAGTGTCTGGCCAATCTGCGACGCGTTGAACGCGGTTTGCTGATCACGCAACAGGGCCTGGAGTGCCTGCAGACGCGCGTCTTTTACGTCTTCAGGAACCTGGCCGAACATTTCCGCAGCAGGTGTGCCGGGACGCTTGGAGTATTTGAAGGAATAGGCGGTCGCGAACCCGGTCTTGCGTATCAGGTCCATTGTGGCCTCGAAATCATCGTCCGATTCACCGGGGAAGCCGACGATGAAGTCCGAGGCAATTGCGATGCCCGGACGTGCGGCGCGCATCTTGGAGATGATGTCGTGGAATTCCGCCGCTGTGTGTCCGCGGTTCATGGCCTTGAGAATGCGGTCCGAGCCGGACTGAACTGGCAGGTGGAGGAACGGCATCATTGCGGGTGTGTCGCCATGCGCGGCAATAAGGTCGTCATCCATGTCGCGCGGGTGGCTGGTGGTGTAGCGAATACGCTCGATCCCGCCAATTTTCGCGACATGGCGGCAGAGCTGTCCAAGTGTCCAGTCCGGGCCGCCGTCAATGGCGGGCGCCGCGCCGTGGAAAGCGTTGACGTTCTGGCCGAGCAGCGAGATTTCGCGCACACCTTGGGACGCCAGGCTGCGTGCTTCAACGACGATATCATCGACGCTGCGGGACAATTCTGCGCCGCGCGTATAGGGCACGACACAGAAGGTGCAGAACTTGTCGCAACCTTCCTGGACCGAGAGGAACGCCGCCGGGCCGTCAACATCGCGGGTCTTGGGCAGCGCATCGAATTTTTCCAGCGTGTCGAATTCGGTCTCCAGCCGGTCGCCGACTGCGCGGCTGACGCGGGCGATCATTTCCGGCAGCTTGTGATAGGCTTGCGGGCCAAGCACGAGGTCGACGGCGGGCTGGCGGCGGATCAGTTCTTCGCCTTCAGCCTGGGCCACGCAGCCAGCGACAGCGATGGTCATGCGCCCGCCGGAAGCTTCCTTCATCTTCTTCAACTGGCCGAGTTCGGAATACACCTTCTCGGTCGCCTTTTCGCGGATGTGGCATGTGTTGATGACGACGAGGTCGGCGTGCTCCGGACCATCCACTGGCGCATAGCCAAGGGGGCGCAGCACATCGCGCATGCGCTCGGAATCATAGACGTTCATCTGGCAGCCATAGGTCCTGATGAACAGGCCTTTGGGCGTCTTGGCGGTGTCGGTAGAATTCATCCGCGGGCTTATGCCTGAAAACCGCCCGTCCTGCCAGAACCTTGTGCGGCTCAAGGTGATTGGAGGTGCGGACCCGAAACAGTCTGTGACAAGTGCTTCACATGAGGTGAAAGCGGGCTAGTGTGCCCGCAAGTCAATTGAAGGAGCCGGGGAGGCCCATGGAAATTTTCGTAAACCTTATCCAGAATATCAGCGGATTCATCTGGGGAGGGGCATGGAACGGCGCGTCCATCCTCCCGATGGGCCCCTTGGCGTTCGTGTTGCTCGGAACCGGGCTATTCTTCATGTTTCGCTTGGGCGGTCGTCCGCTGCGGCGTTTCTTTCCTGCGCTGAAGGAGGTTTGGGATGGCCGCAAGGCGCAGGGCGAAGATGGCGCGATCACGCCCTGGCAAGCCCTGTCGACAGCCCTTTCGGGCCAGGTTGGCACCGGTAACCTTGCAGGGGTTGCAACTGCGATCACCCTGGGGGGTGCGGGAGCGATCTTCTGGATGTGGGTGACAGCCATTTTCGGCATGGCGCTGGCATTCTCTGAAAGCTCGCTGGCCGTGAAGTATCGCGAGACCGACGAGTATGGCCGCATCAATGGCGGCCCGATGTATTACATCAAGAATGGCCTTGGTAAGAACTGGGGCTGGCTGGCTGTCATCTTTTGTATCGGTACGCTGTTCTCGGCAATGGCAACCGGCTCGATGATCCAGGCGAACTCGATTGCCCAGACAGCCGTTGAAACGGCCCGGTCAACCTTTGGCGTCTCGATCCCGCCATGGACCATCGGTCTCGTTCTGGCCGGGATGGTGTTTGCTGTCATCATCGGCGGCATCAAGTCGATCGGGTCGGTTGCCGGCAAGGTCGTTCCGGTCATGGCAGCGGCTTATGTGCTTTGCGCGCTGGTCGTGCTGATCATGAACGCGTCCGAAATTCCGCATGCCTTCGGGGCGATTTTTGCCTCAGCCTTTGGCTTGCAGGAAGCGGTCGGCGGTGCGGCAGGTTACACCATGGCGGCGGCTGTCCGCGCGGGTGTGGCACGTGGCCTGTTCTCGAACGAAGCCGGTCAGGGCTCTGCCCCGATCGCCCACGCGGCGGCGCAGACCAAGAACCCCACACAACAGGGCGAAATTGCCATGATCGGCGTGTTCATCGACACGGTTGTGATCTGCACCATGACGGCGCTCGTCATCCTGACAGTGTCAGGTGACTTCAAGCGCAGTCCTGCCCTGATCGCGGCAGAGCAATGTGTTGCCTCCAATGCGGCGATCTTGCCGGAGGGCGTATCCGTCGGCGACCTGTTCCCGTCTGCCTATCAGGATGGCCGTGAAGGTGTGATTGCCGCGCGCGGCGCCGAGGCGGCCGGGTTCCTGCAGTCTTGCCGTGAGGGTGGCCTGAACCTGGCGATCGACCTGCCGCGTTCGGCAACCGAAGCAGATGAAGAAGCGTACTTTGCCAAAGCGCTGGCATCGGCGGCTGATCCAGCTGTCCTGAACGATGTGCGCTACGTGTATGAAACAGACGCGGAATCATCCGGCATCACCGCGCGCGCCTATGGTGCAGCCCTGCCTTATGGCGAATGGGTTGTGACGATTGCGCTGTTTTTCTTCGCGTTCACCACGATCATTGGCTGGACCTACTATGGCGAACAGGCGGTGACCTACCTGGTCGGCGAATGGGCGACCCATCCGTTCCGGTATCTCTGGGTGCTGGTCGTATTCGGTGGCACACTGGTGACCAACACCGATGCGCTGTGGTTGCTGGGCGATATCGCCAACGCCTCCATGGCATTCCCGAACCTGATTGCACTGTTGGCACTGTCGGGAGTTGTTTATGCGATGCACAAGCGCAATGGCGATCCGGATGAGGGACATCCGGTGTCGGACGCGCGGGAAACGCACGACACGCCGGCCGAATAGGCCCTGGGCCTGTCCAACCTGAAAGCCCCGCTCCCGCGTTGCCGGGGGCGGGGCTTTTTCATGGGCGCACTCCCGCGAAAGGCGATTGACGGGTTCCGCTTGAGGCGATTTTCTGGCTTAATGTCTCGGTAACGTGTGGGGACACAGAGCATGAAACTGATACGCACCTTCAGCCTGCTCGCCAGCGCCCTCTGCCTGGCCAGTACAGCTTTCGCGCAGACGCGCATCGCTCTGGTGATCGGAAATTCCGATTATAACCAGTCAGGATGGGAGCTGCCGAACCCGGTCAAGGACGCAGACCTGATCTCCGATACGCTGAAAGGCATCGGGTTCGAGGTGACGCTGGTCAAGAATGCCACCGAAGACGAGATGGAAGTCGCCTTCCAGGATCATGGTGCGCGCCTCCAGGCTGCCGGCACGGATGCCATCGGTGTTTTCTACTATGCCGGCCATGGCGTGCAGTCCGAGGGGCTGAATTATCTGGTGCCGGTGGACGCGAATGCCCGTACCGAACAGGATTTGTGGCGTCAGGCGCCGCGTCTGGGCGATGCGCTGCAATATATAAATCGTGCCGGTAACTCGGTGAATTTCGTCATTCTGGATGCCTGCCGCAACAATCCCTTGCCCAGTGCAACCCGCGATGTGTCGGGCGGACTGGCCCCTGTCGGGCGGGCACGTGGTCTGTTGATTTCCTACGCAACCGAGCCGGGGTTTACCGCCTTTGATGGCGAGAACGAACATAGCCCGTTCACAGAGGCGCTGGCCGCCGTACTGCCCGTGGACGGCCTCATTGCGGAACAGGTTTTCAAGCGTGTGGCCGACCGCGTCAACGAGGCCACAGAAGGCGCGCAGACGCCTTTCTACAATAGCGGCCTGACGGGGGAGGACATCTGTTTCGCCGAATGCATGGCTGAAGGTGGCATTTCCAGCGCGCAACAGACCGTGTTCGACCTGGCCGAAAGCCCTTGCGAATACGCGGCCTTCCTTGACCAGTATCCGACCAGCCCGCTGGCGACACTGGCCCGGACACGGGCCGAGGGTTGTAATGGGAACGCAGGCGGAGACGGCCGGGATGTCGCGTCGCTTTCAGACGAGATAGACGGTGCACCTGCTGATACCGCGCCGTGGGTGCCGACCGTGGTCGAGTCCGGATCAGATATCAGCGCGTCGCTTTCGTGCATTGCCGACCACGCCAAGATGGACATGTGCAAGCCAGATGACTGGAGTCTGGTCTATGAGAACTGCAAGACCTATGAGCACGCGCTGCTGGATGATGGCAGCCTTCTGTCAGAGGTCAGCGACGGGATGTGCACGGCGCAGGCATGGCCAGCCGTGATGAAACGCTACACATGGGAAGCGCAAAACGAGCAGGCCTTCCGCGAAAAATATGCCGCGCAGCCAAATGATTTCCGTTCGGCGATGACGTGCCTTGATGCCTATGCCCGGACGGACCGGTGCACCGAGCGTCGCTGGAGCGAGGTTGCCGAGACCTGCCGCACGCAAGAGCATGAACGCCTGAATGACGGTACCCTGCAAGCAGCCGTGAAGGCGGGCCAGTGTTCCGCGAAAGGCTGGGGCACGCTGCAGATCCGATTGGGGGCTGTCAGCGGCTATCTGGAGCAGAAGTCTGTCGTGCCGTATGTGCAGGAGCAGATGAAGAGCAAGATGCCGATCCAGCAGCAGCTCGCGCCCAATCTGGGCGAATTGCTCGAAGAGCCGGATTACACCCAGAAGCGGGTCAAGAAATACTGATTTCCAGCCAGCTGTGAGCCGGTTGATCGGCGTTACAGGGCGTTCCGGTGTCAACGCCTGCGCCTCATCTGTAGAAAATATTGCAGGAAACGCCTGTCAGGCGGGAATTGCGTGTGGAGCGGGCTTAAGCCATCCGGACTGTCGGGCGCCTTAGGGGAACGATGCGTGCCACTATTGATATCAGACCATCCGGGCCTGATATCCTGCCTTCGGGCCTGTCTGACAGGCTTATGGCATTGCGGGGCAAACCTGCCGTTTAAGCGCGTGCGGCGAGGGGTGGGGACAGTGTGGGGTGTGTCAACCCGGGCCCCAGAATGAGAAAAACCCCGGCCATAAGGCCGGGGCGTTCCCACTCTACGCATCATGGAGAACCCGTCGGTCCTACACGAAGCCTTTGAACTTGTCTTTGAAGCGCGACACGCGGCCACCGCGGTCGAGCATCTTGCCGTCGCCGCCAGTCCATGCCGGATGCGACTTGGAGTCAATATCCAGAACCAGCTTGTCGCCTTCGGCGCCATAGGTGGAGCGTGTCTGGTACTCGGTCCCGTCAGTCATCACCACTGTGACGAAGTGATAATCGGGATGCCCTTCTTTTTTCATAGCCTGGGCCTCTCTATGTAGCCTGGTGTAACGGGTTGAATTCGCACGAGGTGCGCTGGCATGTCTCAGCCATTTTTCGAAGCCCGGCGTGTAACTGAAACATCGGCGTCCTGCAAGAGGGCGCTTGCATTGAATTGATGCGTGCGCGCAGAAAGAACACCCATGGCCGATACAGAAACCAGCCTCGTTGAGGATCGCCGCACCACACTTCCAGAGGGCGGAGAGGGCATGGCGCGGCCGAAGGGACGCAGCCTGAAGCCGCTGACCCTGATCCTGCCTTACGTCTACAAGCACTGGCTGACGGTTGGAATTGCGTTGATTTTCCTCATCATGGCGGCGGCTGCGAGTCTCGTCATCCCCATCCTGCTGGGCCAGGCTGCCGATGCAGGGCGTTCGGCGCAGGGAAACACCGAACTGTTGTTGAGCCAGATCAACGAGTCATTCCTGCTGGTGCTGATGGCGGCAATTGCGGCGGGCCTGCTGGGCGCGGTGCGCTTCTATTTCGTGTCGCGCTTTGGCGAACGGGTGGCGGCGGACCTGCGCCGGGACCTGTATGCCCACCTGCTGAAACTGTCGCCTGCCTATCATTCGAAAATGCGATCCGGCGAGGCCGTGTCGCGCCTGACGGCGGATATCACTTTGATCGAGACGTTTCTCGGAACGTCGGCGTCCCTGGCCGCGCGGACGCTGCTGACCACAACCGGCGCGCTGACCATGATGCTGGTGGTCAACTGGAAGCTGGGCCTGACCCTGCTGGCCATGCTGCCGGTGGCGATCCTGCCGGTGATGGGCATTGGCCGGATCATCCGAAAGATGTCGAACCGAGCGCAGTCTAGCCTGTCGGATGCGGGAGCAGAGGCGGCGGAAGCGCTGGATGCGATCGAACTGGTGCAGGCCTATGGCCGAGAAGAGGGGCGGCTGGCGTCTTTTACAACGGCGATCGAAGCGACCTTCGCTGCAGCGATGAAGCGGATCGGCGCGCGCGCCGTGATGATCGTCATGGTGTCGGTATTGCTGTTCGGTGGCTTTGTCGGCGTGCTGTGGCTGGGTGCGCGCGGTGTGGCGACCGGTGAGATGACATTCGGCAATCTCGCTTCCATGGTCATGTATGCGCTGTATGCGGGATCGGGTTTCGGCATGCTGGCGGAAGTATATGGCGAGGTGATGCGCGCGGCGGGCGCTGCGGACCGCGCCGCCGAAGTGATGAACACTGAAATCGAGATTGATGCGCCTGAGCATCCCGTGGCGCTGCCAGCCAAGGTGACCGGCGCGCTGACATTTGACCACGTGAATTTCCGCTATGGCAGCGAGACATTGTCTGCGCTTGAAGATTTCTCGCTGACCGTGAAGCCCGGTGAATTCGTGGCGCTGGTCGGGCCGAGCGGCGCAGGCAAGACAACCGTGTTCCGCCTGGCGCTGCGCCTGTTTGATCCTCAAGCCGGCAAGGTGATGCTGGACGGTGTGTCTTCGGTGACGGCCTCGCCATCTGGCTGGCGCCGACAGTTTGCCTACGCGCCGCAGGAATCGGCGCTGTTCACGGGGACAGCCGCAGAAAACATTGCCTTCGGTACGGACAATCCGGATGAGAAACTGCTGGAGCATGCGGCACGCATGGCCGAGGCGATGGACTTCCTTACCGAAAAGGACGGCCTGGCGACAGACCTTGGCCAGAAGGGACGCAGCCTGTCAGGCGGCCAACGCCAGCGCGTGGCGCTCGCGCGGGCTTTGGTGAGGGATGCGCCGGTTCTGTTGCTGGACGAGGCGACGAGCGCGCTCGATTCCGAGAGCGAGGCGGCTGTGCGCCGCGCGATCTCGAATGCCGCGGAAGGACGCACGACGCTTGTCATCGCGCACCGCCTGTCGACCGTGCGGCGCGCCAACCGGATCGTGGTCATGGAGCAGGGCCGGATCGTGGAAGAAGGCACGCATGACGAACTGGTCGCCAAGGGGGGCCTTTATGCCCGCCTCGCCGAATTGCAGTTTGCGACCGAACAGGCCTAGGATTTGCGGATCTTCTTGACCTTGCCGTCAATCGTGAAGGCAAAAGCGAGTGACAGGATCAGGGGCACCCAGATGGGAAGTTCGCCGACGCCGGGCGCGTTGAACGCCGCTGCAAGGTGATCGTCCACGCACCACCACAAAAGCCATAACCACATGATATTTCTCCGCTAACTCAAACACCTCACAGGGTTGAGATAGCGAAGGATGGCCTGGATTGACAGGGGCAGGGCCCTATTCGGCCGCCTGGAGGATGACGGCGGGTTCAGGGTCGGCCGAGAAGGTCAGCACGCCGTCTTCGATGGGCGCCTTGCGGAGGTTCTTCATGTCCTCGCGATAGTTCATGTTGAGCTTCCACGGCTTTTCCTTGTGCTGGCGAGGAAGCGAGTCCAGTGCGCGGGCGAAATAGCCTGAGGAGAAGCCGACCACGAAGGGGTCTGTTTCAGCCGGGAAATGATCAAGCCGGGGCATGACGCTGGTGGTGCCGGTTTCGGTCATGTGGTTGAGCACGCGGCAGACATATTCCGACGTGAGATCGGCCTTCAGGGTCCACGAGGCGTTGGTGTAGCCGAAGGTGAGCGCCATGTTCGGCACGTTCGACAGCATCACGCCCTTATAGTTCAGAAGCTCGCCCGCATGGATCGGCTTGCCGTCAATGCTGGCATCGATGCCATTCATGTATTGAAGGTTCAGGCCGGTGGCCGAGACCACGATATCGGCTTCAAGCGTCTCGCCGGATTTCAGGCGGATGCCGTCAGCGGTGAAAGATTCGATATGGTCGGTGGCGACGTCAGCCTTGCCGGATTTGATGGCTTCGAACAGGTCGGAATCCGGCACCAGGCACAGGCGCTGTTCCCACGGCTTGTAGCTGGGGGTAAAGTGCTTTTCGACGTCATAGTCCGGACCCAGCTCCTTGCGCACCATGCCGAGCAATTGCTCGCGCACCTTTTCGGGCTTTGTCTGGGTCTGGTTGTAGAAGAACTGACCCATCGTGACATTGCGCCAGCGGATGATGTTGTAGGCCCAGCTTTCAGGCAGGATCTTGCGCAGGAAGGTGGCGAACTTGTCGACGGCCGGGCGCGACACGACGTAGGATGGCGAGCGCTGCAGCATGGTGACATGGGCGGCCTTGTCGGTCATTGCCGGGACCAGCGTGACGGCTGTGGCGCCTGAGCCGATAATGACGACCTTCTTGCCGGTATAGTCGAGATTTTCCGGCCAGAGTTGCGGGTGGATGATCTGGCCCTTGAAGTCTGCCTCGTTCGGGAAGTCAGGACGGAAGGGTTTATCGTAGCTGTAATAGCCGCCGCAGAGGAACAGGAAGCGGCACGTCGTGCGTTCGGTTGTGCCGCCATGGTCGAGCGTGACGTTCCAGAGATGATCGGCGCTGGACCAGTCTGCAGCCACGACCCTGGTGTTGAACTGGATCTTGTCGGTGATGCCGTTTTCGTCAGCTGTTTCCCGCACGTATTTGCGGATATTGGGGCCATCCGCGATGGCCTTGGCATCTGTCCACGGTTTGAAATTGTAGCCCAGCGTATACATGTCGCTGTCCGAGCGGATGCCGGGATAGCGGAAGAGATCCCATGTGCCACCAATCGCGTCGCGCGCTTCGATGATCCGGTAGGACCGGTCAGGGCATTCCCTGTTGAGGTGAACCGCTGCGCCAATGCCGGAAAGGCCTGCGCCGATGATGAGTACGTCTGTGTCTGTCTGGGTCATGCCCGAACGTTACATCGCGAAACTCAAAGTCACAATACATGACGCTAGTGTCACTTATTATGTATTCGGCCTTCTATACGGAGGCTGCCTTGCCGAAGGCGTTCGCGTGGCGGATTTGCTTCTGAACGAGAGGCAGGATGTCCTCATTGCCGGCGATGATCGAGCCGGTCTGGAGGACGTCACCACCGTCAATTTCCTCGACATAGCCGCCGGCCTCGCGCACGAGAACGATGCCTGCAGCGACATCCCACGGCTTGAGGTTGCGCTCCCAGAAGCCATCGAACCGGCCGGCAGCGACCCATGCGAGATCAAGCGCGGCTGAACCATAGCGGCGGATACCGGCGCAAACGGGCGTCATCGCCGCAATCTCGCGCGCAAATTCAACATGGTGGTTTTCAGACTTGCCGACCCAGGGCGTGCCGGTGGCGATAACGGCTTCGCTCAGCTTGCGGCGGGTGGCAACGCGCAGCTTGCGCTGTTCGAGCCAAGCGCCGCGACCTGTTTCAGCCCAGAAAATCTCGTTCTTGGCGACATCGAAGACGACGCCGGTGAGCAACTGGCCTTCGCGCTCAAGGGCGATCGACACACAATAGTGCGGCTGGCCGTGCAGGAAGTTCAGCGTGCCGTCGAGCGGGTCGACGATGAAGCGGTTGGACTTGTCGGAGCCTTCGATGACGCCGCGCTCTTCCATGACGAAGCCATAGCCGGGACGGGCCTTGGACAGCTGGGCGTAGATGATCTCTTCGGCGCGGTGATCGGCATTGGACACAAAATCGCCAGGGCCCTTCTTGGAGACCTGGAGGTTCTCGACCTCCCCGAAATCGCGCGCGAGCGCCCGGCCTGCGGCGCGGGCGGCGGCGATCATCACGGAACCGACGGGGGAGGGCTTGGACATGGGTGTTCCTGACTAGTCTGCGCGGCGCAGGTAGGTGCTGTCGGCGGTCTGGACGACGATGCGTTCACCAACGCCAACGAAGGGCGGGACGAGGACGCGGATATCGCCGGTGCACATGGCGGGTTTGAAGCTGTTGGCCGCCGTCTGGCCTTTGACGACCGGCTCTGTATCGAGGATTTCGAGTGTAACCTGATCGGGCAGGGCCACGCCGATGGGACGTTCGCCGTAGAATTCGATCTGGACCATCATGGAGTCCTGAAGGAAGGCGCCCTGATCACCGATGAAATCACGCTCGATCATGATCTGCTCGTAGGTTTCAGTGTCCATGAACGTGAAGGCGTTCTCGTCGGCGAAGAGGAACTGGAACTCTTTCTGCTCAAGACGCACGCGCTCGACCGACTCGTTGGCACGGAAGCGGGTGTTGGATTTTGATCCGTTGAACAGGTTGCGAAGTTCGACCTGGTTGAACGCGCCACCCTTGCCGGGTTTGACGGCCATGGTCTTGATCGCGCGCCAGACGGTACCTTCGTGCTCGATGACGTTGCCGGGCTTGATTTCATTACCATTGATCTTGGGCATTGAAGTCGTCCTTGTTGGGGTTTGGCGCGGGTTAAGCCTTTGCCGCGCAAGGGTCAAGCGGCGGGGTGTTAACGCGGTTGCAGCTGATCCAGCAGGGCATTGAAGGCGATTATGGCAGCGACTGCGCCCTGTGGATGGTTCCAGACACCTGAGGAGACGGCGATGAAGTCGGCGCCGGCGGTAATCAGCGGCGCTGCGTTCTCGACCGTGATGCCGCCAATCGCGACGCAGGGCAGTTCCATCGTTTCCTGCCAGAATTCGAGCAATTCGAGTTCGGCGGGCACGGTGCCAGCCTTGGTCTGTGTCGGGTAGAAGGCGCCGAAGGCGACATAATCTGCGCCCTGTTCACCCGCCGCCATGGCCGCATGGCGGCTGTTCTTCGCGGTGGCACCCAGAATGGCGTCCGGGCCGACAATCTCGCGGGCCTGTTTCACGGTCATGTCTTCCGGGCCGATATGGACGCCATCAGCGTTAAGTTCGACGGCGAGTTCAGGGCTGTCATTAATGATGACCGCGGCGCCATAAGCCTGTGCCATCGCCGTGACGGCCTCAGCAACGGCCCGCGTTGCGGGAACATCAATCATCCCGTCATCGCCTTTGAGGCGGATTTGCAGAGAGGCGACGTCACCGGCTTCAAGCGCCCCTTCGAGCAGGGCGGCGAATTCCGGCACATCGTCAATGCGCGGGGGCGTGATGAGATAGAGGCGCGTACGCTCGCGCGGGGGGATAATGTCAGCCATGGGCGGGCTCTCTAGCCCAAGCAGGGCAGGGAAGGAAGCTGGCCGTTACGGTTACTTGGGGCCGACGCGTATTGTGCTGGCGGGATTGTTGGCCAGCGCCTTGCCCTTGCGCATCGGGCGGGGCTCGAGATCGCCGCCGCAATTCGGGCAGACGCCGTCGAGCGGACCATCTGCGCAATCGGCGCAGAAGGTGCACTCGAACGAGCAGATGAAGGCGCCGACTTCGTCCGGGGCGAGGTCAGCATCGCAACGTTCACAATTGGGACGCATCTCAAGCATGCTCTATTCCGTCTTTGCGGCGTTGATCAGGAATTGCTCATAGGCTTCCGGTGTCCAGTCGCGACCGAGGAAGTCGTGCACGAGCTGTGCGGCCGGTTTCGATGAGCCGGGCGCAAGGACGCTGTCGCGATACCGCGCGGCGGTGGCCGTGTCGCGCAGGCCATTCTTCTCGAATTCCGTGAACAGGTCTGTTGAGATCGCGAGCGACCATTGATAAGTGTAGTAGATCGCCGAATAGCCATCAAGATGACCGAAGCTGGCATAGCGATGGACGTCGGGCAGGGTCTCGAACGGGCTGAGGGCGGACTGGCGTTCATCCCATATCTCGTTGAAGTCCACTTCATCGGGTGGGCGATTGTAATAGTTGAGTGAAACGCCAGCATACATAAGCTGGCGAAGCGTGCCGAGACCTTTGCCGAAGTCGCGTGCGGCATTCATTTTCGCAACGAGTTCACGCGGAATCGTCTCGCCTTCCGCGTTGACGGCGAACTTGGCGAGCGTGTCATAGTCCCAGATCCAGTTTTGCAACATCTGCGAGGGGGCTTCGATGAAGTCCCATTCCAGGTTGCTCATGCCGAGGCTGGCAAAGTCGGGCTGGCCCGAGAACATCAGGTGAATGAGGTGGCCGAACTCGTGGAGGAAGGTCTCGACCTGGCGGTGTTCCATCAGGCCGGTCGTGTGATCGCCTGCCGGGAAATTGCACATCAGGACACCGACGGGCACGCCATCAGAGGTCGGACCGAAGCGAACCGGGAAGGCGGCGGCGTGTTTGAACTTGCCGTTGCGCGGGTGCATGTCGAGATAGAAGCGACCGACCAGTTCGCCGTTGCGATGCATTTCATGGGCGGTGACGCTGGCGTCCCAAGCAGGCGCGCTGTCCCAGGTCGTGATCTCAACGCCGAACAGGTCTTCGACCAGCGTGAAGATGCCAGCACGGACATTGTCATAGGCAAAATATTGCCGGACTTCCTGTGAATCGAGCGCGTAGTCGGACTGGCGAATCTGTTCGGAGAGGAAGGAACTGCTCCATTCGGGCACAAGGGTTGCGTCCGGCTGGGTTTCGTTCAGCTTGCTCAGCAATCGACCATGTTCGATGCCTGCTGCATCGGTGGCGGCTGCCTCGACCCGCGCAAGAAAGGCCTCGGCCACATCTGGTGAGCCGGTCATCTTGTCTTCGGTGACGTAAGCCGCCCAGTTCGGATAACCGAGCAGGGTGGCCAGTTCGTAGCGCTTCTCCAGTAGCCGACGCAGCGGCTCCACATTCTCGGGATAGGCGCGATTGTTGATCTGGCGCAGCAGGTCTTTGCGCAGGGCTTCGTTCGACGAATAGGAGAAGATCGGTCCGGTGTCGGGATAGTCCGTCGTGATGGTGATCTTGCCGTTTTCGTCTGGCTGGTGCGCCTCGATATAGTCCTCAGGCAGACCGTCGAGCGCGGCGACGGAATCGAGCTGGACCGACCCCTGGATTTCGCGGAGGTTCTTGCTGAATTCGGAACTGATCTCGGCCAGTTCAGCGTTCAGGGCACGGACCTTGTCACGGGTTTCCTCGTCCTTGTCGATGCCGAACCGGCGATAGTCCCGCAGGAGGCGGGCCAGCAGAAAGGCTTCGCGTTCGTTGAGCGTGGTCGTGTCGATTGCGGCGAGACGGTCATAGACCGGCCTGGACAGGCTGAGGCGCGTCAGCACATCGGATGTGCGTTGCTGGCAGAGATCGGCCACGTCGCGCAGGCTGGCATCCGGATTGGCCTCGGCCACCACGCTGGCTTCGCCATAACCAATCGAGTAGCCGAGGTTTGTGAGCGTATCGAGGAACTTGAGATCGGCTGCGCCGGCAGTTGCGTCGCGTGCCTCCATGTCGGCAATCATCTTGTTCACGAGATCGAGGGAATTGTCGCAGCGGGCCGTGAAGGCGTCGGCGCTGGCGGGGGCAACAATGAGCTGAGCCATCATCGCCCTGGCTTCGGTCTCGAGCGCGTTGACCGGTGCCGGGGCGGGCACTTCAGCCCTTTTTGCCGCTGGTGTGCAGGCGGCCGCAATCAGCGCGAGACTGGCCAGCGGCAACGCGAGGGGGAGGAATTTCATCAGGTGCAGTCCTTGGCAAAAGGCGGGAGTGCCTGGGTAGGTCGCCGCCAGAATTTGAACACCACTATGGTCTGGCCATCCGGCGTGTGTCCACCCTTGGCAGGCGGTATTGCGCGCACAAAAAAGGCGGCCCGCAGGCCGCCTGATTCAGAACAGGGGAGGGCGGATCAACCGGCGCGGGATGCCTGGAAGATGCCGTCAATCGTTGACGCCAGTGTCGCATCGAATTCAGCGTCGCTTTGCTGGGCTGAAAGGCCCTCGGTCAGCGCCCGCGAGAAGCTGGCAATCATGCGGGTGTTCTGGGCCAGTTTCGCATTCGCATCCTGGCGGCTGTAACCGCCCGACAATGCGACGACGCGCATGACGCGGGGATGTTCGCACAGTGATTTGTACTGGTTGGCCTTTTCCGGCAGCGACAGTTTCAGCATGACCTGCTTGTCGGCGGGAAGGGCGTCGAGCTGTTTGGTGATTTCGGCCAGCAGGATGTCTTCAGCTGCGGCCTTGTCGGCGATCGTGATTGTCACTTCAGGCTCGATGATCGGCATCAGGCCATGACCGAGGATCTGGCGGCCAACATCGAATTGCTGGGCAACGATGGCGGCAATGCCTTTCGGATTGGCGGCATTGATGACAGAGCGCATCTTTGTACCAAAAATGCCCTTGGACACGGCCTTCTCGAGCAGGGCGTCAAGGTCAGGCATCGGTTTCATCATCTGGACGTCGTCAGCGTCGTCCGCCAGGCCCTTGTCGACCTTGAGGTAGGGAACAACCTTGCGTTTCTGCCAGAGGTATTCGGCTGTGGGCGTGCCGTCGATATCGCAGTCCATGGTGCGTTCGAACAGGATGGCACCCATCACCTTGCTGCCCTCAAAAGCGGGCGACTTGATGATGCGGGCACGCATCTGGTGGATCAGGTCGAACATTTCCTCATCGTTCGCATAAGCATTTTCTTCCACGCCATACAGGCGCAGTGCTTTCGGGGTGGAGCCACCCGACTGGTCTAGAGCGGCAATAAAACCGTCTTTGCTGGCGGCCTGTTCGGCCATTTCCGAAATCTTGTTGTCCATTACTGTGTCAAAACTCATTGCTAGGGGCCCTGCTACGTTTGTCTTTATGCAAACGTCCGCATTCAAGTATCGTGCCGTCTCAGGGCGTCTACGCCCGGTAGCGGTTTACCTTCCATCCATTCGAGGAAGGCGCCGCCTGCGGTCGACACGAAGGTGAAGTCATTAGCGACGCCAGCATGATTGAGTGCGGCGACCGTGTCACCCCCGCCAGCGACAGCAACAAGCTTGCCGGCCTTGGCGCGCGAAGCGGCGGCCTTAGCGGCGTCGACGGTGGCCGTGTCGAAGGGGGTCAGTTCAAAGGCGCCGAGCGGACCGTTCCAGACCAGGGTCCTGGCAGTGTCCATTGCGGCTTCGAGCCTGGCCACGGTTTGCGGACCGGCGTCGAGGATCATTTCGTCGTCTGCGACGTCATCGAGGCCGCAGGTGCGATTGGCGGCATTGGCGGCAAAGTCCTTCGCCACCACCAGGTCGCGGGGCAGGAGGATTTCGCAGCCATTCTTGCCAGCGATGGCCTCGATTTCGCGGGCCGTATCGGCAAGGTCATGCTCACACAGCGATTTACCAACCGAATGCCCGCGGGCAGCCAGGAATGTGTTGGCCATGCCGCCGCCAATGGCGAGCGCATCTACCTGAGTCACGAGATTTTTCAGGAGATCTATCTTCGAGGAGACTTTCGCGCCGCCAACGACAGCCAGAACCGGTTTGACCGGCGCGCCGAGTGCCTTGTCGAGCGCCACGAGTTCACGCTCCATGGCGCAACCGGCATAGGCGGGCAGCAGTTCTGCGAGAACGGCAGTCGAGACGTGGCGGCGATGGGCGGCCGAAAAGGCATCATTGACGTAGATGTCGCCGAGTTCGGCGATCTCTTTGGCCAGCGCCATGTCGCCCTTTTCCTCACCCGCGTAGAAGCGCGTGTTTTCGAGCAGGATCACACCGGCAGGGGCCAGGTCGGAGATAGCTGACTTGACGTGATCGCCCTTGCAGTCTGCCACGAAGGAGACGTTTGAGCCGAGCACTTTTGCGAACGCGCCTGCAATCGGCGCAAGGCTCATCTCTGCAATACGCTCGCCCTTGGGGCGGCCGAAATGGGCCAGCAGAACGACCTTGGCACCCTGGGTGCGCAAGGTCTGAACTGTGTCGACGGCAGAGCGCAGACGCGTGTCGTCAGTGACAAGGCCCTTGTCCATAGGCACGTTGAAATCAACGCGGACGAGGGCTGTCTTGCCTTTCAGGTCGCCGGCGTCGGCGATGCGTTTGAAGGTCATCGCCTTGTCGCCCTTACAGGAATTTCGACATCACGAGCGCGGTGTCGCTCATGCGGGTCGCGAAACCCCACTCATTGTCATACCAGGTCAGGATGGAGACGAAGTTGCCGTCCATGACCTTGGTCTGGTCGAGGTGGAAGATCGATGAACGGTTGTCGTGGATAAAGTCGCACGAGACGTTTGGCTGGTCTGTGAAGCCCAGCACGCCTTTCATCGGGCCGTCATTCGCGGCGGCGATGATGGCAGCGTTGATCTCTTCCGGCGTTGTCTTCTTCTTCGACACAAATTTCAGGTCAACGACCGAGACGTTGGGTGTCGGCACGCGGATCGAGATACCGTCCAGCTTGCCCTTGAGTTCCGGCAGGACGAGGCCGACAGCCTTGGCGGCGCCAGTGGAGGTCGGGATCATTGAGAGCGCGGCGGCGCGGCCCCGGTAGAGATCCTTGTGCATCTGGTCGAGCGATGGCTGGTCGTTTGTATAGGAGTGGATCGTGGTCATCATGCCTTTTTCGATGCCGATCAGGTCGTTCAGGACCTTGGCGACAGGCGACAGGCAGTTGGTTGTGCACGAGGCGTTGGAGACGACCATGTCGTCTTTCGTGATCGTGTCATGGTTGACGCCGTAAACGATGGTCTTGTCGGCATTGGTGGCCGGTGCGGAGACCAGCACGCGTTTGGCGCCGGCGGCAAGGTGAGCCGAGGCCTTTTCCTTGTCGGCGAAGATACCGGTGCATTCCATGGCGATGTCGATGTCGAGTTCGCGGTGGGGCAGGTCCTTGGGGTCGCGGATTGCCGTGCAAAGGATCGGCTTGCCATTGATCACGATCTTGTCGCCGTCGACCTGGACGTCAGCCGGGAAGCGACCGTGAACGGAATCGAAGCGCAGGAGGTGGGCGTTCGTGGCGACAGGGCCGAGATCGTTGATCGCGACAACTTCAATGTCCTTGCGGTCATGCTCGATGATGGAGCGAAGGACGAGACGTCCGATACGACCGAAACCATTGATTGCAACACGTATTGCCATTTTGATATTTCTCCTCAGACGGGATAAAAACTACGACTTTGCAGGCCCTTTACGACGCTGCGGCCTGCCCGTCCACCCGGATTGCCTGCGGTATCGGGCCGCAAAACCGGGGTTTCCAAGGCGGGCAACAGCAAGGCCCGGACACTGAACGCGCAGCTTGCAATATCCATGCTATTTTAGCGTGGACTTGGCCGGGCGCGCCTGTATTGCCTGTTAGCCTGCTAACAAGGTGGGCTCCGGGTGACACGTCGCTTCCGATCTACATCAGTTTCAGCCTGTTGTGTGCAGGCATGAAGCCGGCCGGACGGTCTCTCGCCGACTGGGGGCTCTTCTGGTTGCTCAGCTTTGTCTGGGCGAGCGCCTACATGTTGACGCGCATGGCGGTCGATAAAGGCCATGCTGATGCGGGCCTGCCCGCAGAATGGGTGATTTCAGGGCGCCTGACGATCGGGGCGATTGCACTGTGGTGTGTGCTGTTGGCGACCCGCCAGCATTTACCGCCCCTGTCTGACCGGCGACGCTGGACGGCCATTATCGGGATGGGGCTGGTCGGCTCTGTCATTCCCTTCTTCCTGATCACGATTGCGCAGGAGACCGTGAACTCGAGTCTGGCGGCGCTGTATACAGCAGCTGTGCCGATCTTCGTGGCGATTGGCGCACATGTCCTGTTTCACGATGAGCGCCTATCGGCGGGCTCGATTGTGGGCGTCGTGGTGGGTTTTGGCGGCGTGGCGCTGCTGTTTGGCCCTGAAGCGATGAAGGGGCTCGGTTCAGCGAGCACGCTGGCCCAGCTCATGCTGGTTGGAGCCACGATGGCTTATGCCGGGTCGAATCTTATTGCGCGCGGTGCGCCTCTGATGCGGGCCATTCCGTTTGCGACGGCGTTTGTGTCTGTGGCGGCGATCGTGTCATGGCCGCTCGCGCTGCTGGTGGACCCCGATAGTGTGAATGCCGGATGGGACAACTGGCTGGCGGTGGTCGCGCTGGGTATTGGCCCGACAGCGCTGGCGCAGGCGCTGTACATGCTGTTGATCGCACGAACTTCCGCAACATTCCTTGCGCTCACCGGCTATGCTATCCCGGTGGTTGCGGCCGTCATGGGCTTTGTCTTCTTTGGCGAAATGCAAAGTTGGATGTCGCTGGCGGCGTTCGCAATGATCCTGGGCGGCGTCTGGCTGGCCCGCCATGGTGGCGGCGGACGCAGGGCGGCCTAGAGGCCGAGGCTTTCGAGGATCGTTTCGGTATCCGCGCCGAGACAGGGTGGGTCGAGCCGAATACTGGCGGGGCTGTCGGAAAAGGTGACCGGGTGTTTCATCGCGCGATATGCGCCGGCAATGGCGTGAACGCGTTCCTCGAAGAACCCGACCTGGGTGAGATGCGGATCGGTCAGGACGGCTTCCATCGTGTTGTAGCGCATGGCCGGGATGTTCGCTTCGTCCAGCAGTGCGAGCCACGCATCTGTGGTTTTGGTGGCTGCGACCTCCTCGATCAAGGCGTAGAGATCGGTAATGTTTTCGGTGCGCGCCGAATAGGTCGAGAAGCGCGGATCCTTGAACACATCCTGTCGGCCGCCGATTTCAAAGAATTGCGCCCATTGTTCATCGGAATAGGGGACGAGGCCAATATAGCCGTCTTGGGTGGGGTAAGGCTTGCGATTGGCATTGATCGAGCGGGTGTAGCCGAGGCGTCCATTGCCCGGAATGAAGGTCTCGCCATACAGGTTTTCGACCATGTTGAAGAAGGTAAAGCTCTCCATCATTGGCACCTGAACGAACTGGCCCCGGCCCGTACGCTCCCGGTGAAGCAGCGCGGCGAGCGTTGCATAGGTGGCGAACAATCCGACCGTCTTGTCAGCGACGAGAGAGGGCGCGTATTCCGGCGCGCCACCGGAGCGCATGGCGTTGAGCGCGGCAAAGCCGGACGCGCCCTGAATGAGGTCGTCATAGGCCTGACGATGTTCATATTCGCCGCCGGTGCCGAATCCGGCGCAGTGGACGTAGATGATGTTCGGATTGATCGCCTTGACCGCTTCGTAGCCGAAGCCGAGCCGGTCCATGCCGGCGAGGCGGACATTGTGGAAGAAGACGTCGGCATCCTTGAGTAGGGCGGTCAGGGCGGCCTTGCCGTCATCTGTCTTTGCATCGAGAACTATGGAGCGTTTATTGCGATTCAAGGCCGTGTATATGGGACCGAGATCGCCCGTGGGGGAGGCGCCGGCATAGCGCATCATGTCGCCCGACTTGCCCTTCTGGCCCGCTTCCACCTTGACCACATCGGCGCCCAGATCACCAAAAATCAGCGTAGCGAAAGGGCCGAGCACGACCGAGCTCATGTCGACAATCTTGATGCCGGACAGGGGGCCTGTGGTGGGGGGTGTGGTCATGAGAGGCGCCTCGATCAGGTGGGGGAGGGGGTGGGGCTGGTGTGTGGTATGGTGTGGGTGCGCCCGCAGCAAGACCGCACCCCGCGTCAGGGGGCGAGGGCGAGGCGCGCGGTTTCGAGATGCTCCATTTTTGCCTCGAACGCTGACCAGTCATCCTCAGCGGCGATCGGATCCCAGAGCGCTTCGACATCATCGACCAGCAGGGAAACAGGGAGAGAGGCCTGGAAGTAAGGCAGGGAAAGCCGGTCGGCATGAAGGGCCACGCGGGCGGCGAGCGCCTCACGCACTGGCGCGAACTCTGCTGCCTGATAGAGGCCAGCCTGGGGCGAGGCTTTCATGCGGCCTGCGCTGGCCTCTCCGCCATAGAGATCGAAGAAGGTTTGCGGCCATGACGCGCCGCTGGCGGTCATCCAGCTGTAGAAGCCCTGAAGGAAGGTGAGGTCGGCGCGCAGGTCGCCGGCGCTGTCGAGGCCGAGCAGGTGGTGCGTGTGGGCGGCGAAGGCCTGCTGGTAGGCGGCTTCATAAGGGGCGAGGCCGCGGGCAAGGTCATCCGCCTCGGCAAGCGGCAGCAGGGCCGAGGCCAGCTGTTGCAGCGCCCATGCGCCCTGTGTCGGCTGGCGCCCGAACCGGTAGAGGCCATTCTCGTCAAAATAGGCCGCAGTGAAATTCGGATCAGACACGGGCAGGAAGCGCCAGGGACCGAAATCGAAGGTTTCGCCGGTGACGTTGAAATTGTCGGTGTTCATGACGCCGTGCACGAAACCGGCGGCCATCCACTGGCCAATCATGCGGGCCGTGGCGCGGGTGATGTGGCCGAGCAGGTTGGTGGCCTTTGTGGCCATGTCGGGCGCGTCGGCGCCGGGGTGGAACTGGGCGACGCAATAATCAACCAGGGCAGCAAGGCCGTCGCGGTCGTCAAGATAGGCGGCGCGCTGGAACGTGCCGAAGCGGACATGGCTTTCCGAGAGTCGCACGAGCACCGCGCCGCGCGTTGGGGAGGGTTCGTCATTGCGATGCAACTGTTCGCCCGTCTCGATCAGGCTGAAGGCCTTGGACGTGTGCACGCCGAGCGTCTCCAGATAGGTCGCCGCGAGGATTTCGCGCACGCCGCCCTTGAGCGTGAGGCGGCCATCTCCCTGACGTGACCAGGGGGTCTGGCCCGATCCCTTGGTGCCCAGATCGAGCAGGCGACCGGACCTGTCGCGCACCTGTGCATAGAGAAATCCGCGTCCATCCCCCAATTGGGGGTTGTAAGTTCCGAATTGATGGCCGTGGTAACGCATCGCGAGGGGCTGGGGCAGGTTGCCCGGCAGCGGATCGAATCGCCCAAAGTGCTTTATCCACTGGCGATCATCGAGATCGGCCAGGCCGATGGCGTTTGCCCAGCGACGGTTGCGAAAGCGCAACACTTGATCAGGAAATTGTGCTGGTTCTACCGCATCTGCGAAACGGTCTGCCAGCGCAACAAAGGGAGCGGGGAGGGGGGAATTGCGCAACATCCATTCGTTTTTGACCTGAATTCAACGCATTTCGCAACAGCTTTGCCACAATGCATGGCTGGGTTGCTGTATTGCAGTGCAGCATACTTGGTCTCTATCGCTGCGTCAGGTGGTCGCTATGGTTAGAGCCGGTGAGGAAAACATCCGGAAATAATCCGGGGGGTCGTCACAGGTATAAACGGAGGAAACCAAATGAGATTAACCACACGATTGGTGCTGGGGGCGTCTGCCCTTGCGCTGACGACGGCACTGCCCGCGTTTGCGCAAGATTCAGATGATAGCACGCGGAAGCTGACGACGGTCACCGTGACCGGCTCTTTCATTCAAGGTACACCTGAAGATGCGGCCCTCCCGGTCGACGTCCTGACGGCGGGTGACCTGAAACTCGAAGGCCAGCCTTCGATCACTGAACTTATCCGCAACCTCGGCCCATCTTCGGGTGTTGACGGCCAGACCAACCAGTTCGCCTCGAATGGCCTGGAAGGCACATCGAACATCAACCTGCGCGGTCTTGGCCCTGCAAGGACACTGGTGCTGATCAACGGCCACCGCCAGACTTACCACCCGTATTCGATCGGTGAGCAGGCGCAGCTCTTCGTCGACACGAACAATATTCCGACCGCTGCTGTCGGCCGGATCGAAGTGCTGAAAGACGGCGCTGCGGCCCTTTATGGTTCTGACGCCATTGCCGGTGTTGTGAACTTTATCACCAATCGCGACCTCGACGGATTTGAAGTTGGCGGTTCCTATTCGCAATTCGACGGTTCGGATGGCGACTATGACATCTCGGGTGCCTATGGCCTGCAGGGATCGAATTTCAGCTGGGTAACGTCGGTTGGTTACAACAAGCGCAGCGAAGTTGGCCTGATCGAAAAAGACTGGGCGATCCTGCCGAATGCCGAGAACCCTGTTGGCGGCTGGTCGTCGCTGTCGAACCCTGGTTACTATGTGCCGATCGGCGCGGCGGGAACACCAATCCAGGGCGCTACGAATGACACTGGTTGTACAGATGTCGGTGGCATCAACGTATCCGGCACCTGCCGCTTCCAGTTCACGCAATTCGACAACCTGGTTGAAGAAGAAGAACGCTTCCAAGTGTTCTCTGAATATAACCGCAACCTGTCGAATGGCGCAGCCGTGCACCTTGAAGCGCTTTATGCGTCTACGGATGTTCCAAGCTGGAAGACATCGCCTTCCTATCCGCCACAGGCATTGCTGAACCAGTTCGTTCCAGCCAACGCCCCCGGTTTCCAGCAATATGTTGCGGATAATCCGGGTGCATTCCCTGCGACATCTGTTGGTGCCCTGTTTATTGGCCGTTCGTTCGGCTGGGGCGGTTTCCCGGGTACTGGCGGCGCGCAGGAAGGGTATCGCAAGAGCGAGACCTATCGCCTGTCCGGTTCATATATCGGTGATTTCGACAATGGCGTGCATTATGATGCGGCATTGAGCTATTCGGCGACGGAAGCCGAACGTTCGACCAATGACACCTATATTGTCGGCCTGACGGCAGCCCTTCGCGGCTTTGGTGTTTGTGTTGATCCGAACACGGGCTTCGACCCGGCAACCGGAACCCAGCCCTGGGTCGCTGGTTATGCCGGATCGCTGTCGGCTGGCACGGGCGGCTGTGAATATTACAACCCGTTCTCGAACGCCATTCCGGCAAATGCCGTCACCGGCACAGCCAACCCGAACTATGTTGCCGGGCTTGAAAACTCGGTTACGCTGGCTGACTGGATCACGGACCCAAGCCTGACGATTGCCAACACAGACCTGCTGGTCTTTGACGGCGTTCTTTCGGGCCAGAGCAATGTGCAGGCCGCGGGCGGCAGCGTCGGCTGGGCTGCAGGTGTGCAGGTTCGCCGGGAAAGCTACAAGGTTGAGCCGTCGGCTCTGACCGACCTTGCCGTCACACCGGGACCCGGTGGCACAGGCCCTTACTCGTTCCTTGCCGGCACAACGGCTTCGGATGAAGACCAGACGATCTTTGCGGTCTTCGGCGAATTGCAGATTCCGCTGTTCGACAATGTCGATATCCAGGCGGCTGTTCGTTACGAGGATTATGGCGGCGATATCGGTTCGACCTTCGACCCGAAAGTGGCTGCCAAGTGGACGATCAATGACAACTTTGCCCTTCGCGGCTCGGCCCAGACCTCGTTCAAAGGTCCGACGCTGAACCAATTGGGCGGTGTTGGCACATCGTTGCAATTCGTTGCACCAGCGTCTGCATTCAAGGCGGTCGACACGTTCGGCAACCCGGACCTGAAGCCTGAATCGGCTTTCAGCTTCAACCTTGGCGGCATCTATGAGATGGGCAATTTCTTTGCCTCGCTCGATTATTACAATTTCGACTTCTCTGATCCGGTCATCGTGGAAGAGCAGGCGAACATTGTGAACGCAGCGGTGGCCGCTCTGGCCACGGCGACGACGGATGATGATGCCATCCTGGCACGCATCACGTTCAACGATCCTGCAGCGCCATCGGCAGCAACGATCGCACGTGTACGTACCAACGTTACGAACGGCCCGGACATCAAGACGTCCGGCCTCGATCTGCGTCTCCAGAACAGCTGGGACATGACCAATGGCGGAGCGTTCTCCATCGGCGCGGATGCCACCTATGTCATCGAGTATGATGTCGATCCTTACTTTGTTGAGGGTCTGGCAATCGGCGGCGGTGATTATGTCGGCCAGTTCAACCGGTCGAACTTCACCCGGTCGATGCCACAATGGAAAGCGAACCTGTTTGCGAACTATGCACTCGGGGATCACAACTTCCGGGCCGTCATGCGCCACATCGACAGCTACAAGGACGAACGCGCAGCGGCCGCCCGTGGTGGTGTCGGTGAGAAGATTGACAGCCAGACGACGTTCGACCTGTTCTATAACTGGCAGTCGACGCCACTGGACCTGGATATCGGTCTCGGTGTGGTCAACGTGACGGATGAAGATCCGCCATTCGCGGCCTTTGACGTGAACTACGATCCTTACACGCACAACCCGTTCGGTCGTACGTTCAAGATCAGCGTCACCAAGCGTTTCGGCGGCTCGGGCAACTAGTCCGGCCTTGCAAACCGAAGACAAATAAAAAGGGCGGCCTGAGGGCCGCCCTTTTCTTTTGGAGATGAGGTCTGAAAAGCCTAGCGGCTGATCGTGAACTCGATACCGATCAGGCGACCCTTCTGCAGCGGCGAGAATGTGCCGATGGATGGGTTGGTCGCGAATGGCACGTCGACGCCGGTCGAGTTGTTGGCACCACCTGGCGCGAAACCGGCCAGTGTGCCGCCGAACGGCAGTTGCGTGTCGCCGCCAGCAATGGCTTCGTCGATCAGGTTCTTGCCGAACAGGGACACGGAGACGCCGTCCATTGGCGTGTTCCAGGTCAGGTTCGCATCCAGCTGGTCCGCTGCACTCATCCAACCGAAATTGTTGTCGGTGAATGCGTTCTTGTCGCGGTGCTGGAACGTGAGGCGCGAAACGAGCGAGCCACGGTCGGCCATGTCATAGTCATGGATGAGCGCGACGCCGTAGGTTGCTTCAGGCACACGGGGGAGGGCCAGAGCCAGATCGGCACCGTCGACCACACCGTCACCCGAGATGTCATAGATGACGTCGGTGTATTCGGCATCGATCAGGCCAAGGTTGGCCGTGACGAGAAGCGAATCCGTGATGGCATAACGACCTTCAAGCTCGAGACCGAGGATTTCGGCGTCGGCGGTGTTGATGATCGTCTGGGCGACACCGGAGGTTGGCGACGAGAGGTTCAGCTCGCGTTGCATGTCCTGGATGTCGTTCAGGAACACGGCAGCGTTAAGCTGGCCGCGACCGTCGGAGGTGGTGTGCTTCATGCCGATTTCGAAGCTGTCGACTTTTTCAGCATCAAAGGCGCGCGAACCCGTTGGCGGGAAAAGCGCTTCGAACGCGAGGGCGTTCGTGATGCGGAAGTTGTAGCCACCCGAACGGAAACCCTTGGTGTAGGTGCCGTAGAACTGGGTGTCGTCTGTGTGGAAGTATTGCAGGCCGATCTTCGGCGTGACTTCGCTCCAGTCTTCCTTGTCGGTGAAGCCGTTTGGCTCGCCGGCAATGTACGGGTTGGTGCCGGTGGTCGGGCAAGTGCCGTTGACCACGGAGCAGTTCGGGCGTGGGCGCACGTAAGTGATGTCCACGTCCTTCTCTTCATAGCCGTAACGCAGGCCGACGATACCGGTCAGCTTTTCGGTGAAGTCATAGTCGACCTGCCCGAAGATGCCGTAGACGGTGTGGTCTTGGCGGCCGCCGCCATTGAATTCCCAGTCGAGGGCGGCCGGGAAGCCAACCGGACGGGTGGTCGGCAGGTTGCGGCGTTCAGTGTAGCCGACTTCCTGCGTGAAGTAGAAGCCACCGACGGTGACGTCTGCCCGGTCGAACGTGCCGGAATAACGCAGCTCTTCGGAGAACTGCTCCTGGGCGAATTCGGTGTCCGAATGGAACAGTGTCAGCGGCGTTGCATCAATGTCGGCGCTCGTCGTGGAGTCGACTTCGCGGTAGCCGATGATGTTGGTGATCGTGCCATTGCCAAAGCCGACATCAAGATCCGTGCGGAGCGTGGCGAACGTTGTGTCATTCTCCAGGAAGCCCGGGTTGTTGATGGCGATATCGAAGCTGCCACGATCGTAGAAGCCACGGTTCTGGCCGTTGGGGCCATCGGCGCGCGTCTGGAAGTTTTCGACCTTGCCGAGGAAGGTGAGATCTGGCGTTGGCATCCATTCAAGGGCACCGCGGACGATCGTGGTGTGGGCTTCGCCCAGATTGTCGTCAGTGGCGAGGTTCTTGAAATAGCCGTCATCAAAATTGTGGTAGATGCCGAGCTTGCCGTTCAGTTTGTCTTCGATGAGCGGGCCGGAAACCGTCGCCTGAAGGGTCGTGTTCGGGCCGCCGCGATCATCGTCAATCGGCGTTTCGACCGTGGCACGTGCCTTGTAGCTGAAATCGTCGGTCGGGTTGCCGGTGTTGATCAGGACAGCACCGCCGGTCGTGTTACGACCGAAGAGCAAGCCTTGCGGACCGCGCAGGATTTCAACGCTGTCGAGATCGAACAGGTCGAGCACGACGCCGGAGTTCACGCCGAGATACACGCCATCGACGAACACGCCGACAGTCGGGTCAACCGACGGGATCGACGAGTTGATGCCGAGTCCGCGGATCGAGAAGTTCGCGACGCCTTTCGACGTGCCGACATCTTCCAGCGAGACGTTTGGCGTGGAGTAGCTGAGGCTCTGCAGGTCGTTGACCTTGAGCGCATCAAGCGTGTCGCTGTTGAACGCGGTGACGGCGACTGGCACGTCCTGCACGTTTTCGACATTGGCTTTTTTGGTGGCTGTGACGGTGACGGTGCCAAGAATACGGTCGACGGCGCTTTCGCGCTCCGGTGCTGCATCCGCTTCCTGGGCGATGGCTGAACCCGCGACAAATACGAGCGCAGATGCTGACAGAGCCAGCATTTTCTTCAATTTCATTCTGTGTTTCCTCTGGATTATACAAGTTATAGCGCAGCCGTAGGCTCTGGGAGGAGGGTGGCTGCGAGCCTATCCATATGGTGGAATGGCGTGGCGGAGGAAGCTGTATCGGCCGTGCCATGCCAGATTGCCGGGCACCGTCGCAAAAATGCAACGGTGAGTTACTTGGAGATTAAATTCGCGTGCCCTAAACGGCGCCAAGCGCCTTGCCGACGACATGCCCGGCATCGCGAATTGCCAGCCGCACCGTGTCGGACAGGGCCGTCATGTTCATGAAACCATGGACCATTCCGGCATGTTCGCGCACCGTCACCGGCACGCCGAAACTGGCCATCTTGTCGGCATAGGCGAGGCCTTCATCCTTCAGCGGATCCCAGCCGCACAGAACGAAATGCGCGGGGGGCAGGCCCTTGAATGCGTCCGGCCCGGCAAATAGCGGCGAGACGCGCACATCCATGCGCTGGCTTTCGTCCGAGATATAGCTGTCGCGGAAATATTCGAACAGGTTGGCGGAGATGAAGAAGCCGCCTTCCTGGAAGCTCATCTTCTTGGTGCGAATGTCGACGAACTGGACGAGGGGATAGAGCAGGAGCTGGAACGCAGGGCGTGGGCCGCCCGTCCGGTTCATTTCCTGCGCCAGGTAGGCCGACAGGTTTCCGCCGGCACTGTCACCGCTGACGGCGATGCGTTCGCGATCAAGACCGAGTTTGGCCGCGTTGCTGACGATCCAGTTCCAGGAGGCCAGCGCGTCTTCATGCGCCGCCGGGAAGGTGTTTTCCGGTGCGAGCCGGTAGTCAACGGCGATGACCCTGCAGCGGGCCCCTTCGGCCAGCCGCTTGCAGACCATGTCATGGCTGTCGAGATCGCCCAGCATGAAGCCGCCGCCGTGGAAAAAGACGATGCCGGGGCCAGGCGG
Source organism: Hyphomonas sp. (assembly GCA_040216775.1). Taxonomy (GTDB): domain Bacteria; phylum Pseudomonadota; class Alphaproteobacteria; order Caulobacterales; family Hyphomonadaceae; genus Hyphomonas. Next base: position 115,335 of record JAVJOM010000019.1, on the reverse strand, counting down.
CATGCCTGCGCCCAGCGGCGTATAGAGGCGCGCCTTCAGGGGGCCGGACGCACCGGCGACTTTCAGCAGGGATATATCCGCCATTTCCGGCGCATCCCGCTCGATCGCCCGGCTGGCAACGTAGAATTGCTGGCGCAGTTTGTCGGTCGAGTTCTTCCAGTCCAGACGCGAAAGGTCTGGAACGTGGAACTTATCCATGAATTGCCGAAAGGAATCGTCGAGCGCCATGGCCGCAAGATGGTAGCGAATTCAGGTCTTGTGAAGGCACAAACCGGAGGCCACACTTCAATTCATGAAAACTGTCGATGTCTACTGGTCTTTTCGCTCTCCCTACTCGTACCTTGCCACCAAGCGCCTGCGCGGACTGGCCGGAAAATGGGATGTCAGGGTGCGTCCGCGCCCGGTTTATCCGATCGCCATCCGGACACCGGAATTCTTTTCCGAAATCCGGCCACAATGGGTGCCTTACCTGCTGCGCGATGTCGTGAGACTGGCCCAATTCCTTGATTTGCCATTCGGGCGGCTCGACCCCGACCCGGTGGTGATGGACATGCAGACACGGCAGATTTCACCGGACCAACCACATATCCACCGGCTGACGCGGCTGGGCATTCTGGCGTGCGAAGCAGGCGATGAGGCGGGCTGGGCCTTCATGGACGAGGTTTCGACGCTGATTTGGTCGGGCGGGGCGTGGACCCAAGGCACGGCATTGGCGGAGGCGGCCGAACGGGCCGGCTTTCACCTGGCGGAACTGGACAGGCGCCAGGCGGAGGAGACCGACCGTCTGGAGGCGATCATTGCTGAAAACCAGGCGGCACAGGACCCGCATCATTGGGGTGTGCCGTTGATGCTGTTTGAAGGTGAGGCCTTTTTCGGACAGGACCGGCTGGATGTTCTCGAATGGCGGCTGGGCCAGTCTGGTGTCGCGCGCCGGGACGCCTAGAACTGGCTGAGGCTAGTCAGATCGCCGCCGCCAAGCTCCATTTGCCGCACCATATCTGCGAAAGCGCGGCCCTTGGTATCCTGCGGCAGGGTTTTGATCGCGATCACTGCCGTTGCGCCAAGGTCGCAGACATTGAGCGATTTGACGAGTTCGTCCGGGTTCCCACCGGTCTGCGCCGCCATGAGCAGGGGCATGACCTGAGGATCGGACACCATGGACATCATCACGCCCTGCATCGCGGCCTTGTCGGTTTGCGTCAATGTGCCGTGATTGACCGGGTGGGCCTGGGCGTCCTCGATTGCGATCAGCAGGCGCGTGACCAGCTCGAGTCCATAATCGCGCAGAGGCTCTTCCAGCATCTTCAGTTCGCGATTCAGCGCCGCCTTATTGGCGAGTGTGGCCTGATCGAGATCGGCAAACTTGCTGCCCTGACACCATGGGCTGCCCGACTGGGATGCGGAGCGGAGGCGGTCCCGTGTCATCACAAGAATGGCGTCAACATGGCGTGTGTCGGCGCGGGCGAGATCGGCGGCGTGGCGTTTCAGAAGATCTGCGGCATGTTCGAAAACAACTTCGGACTGCTCGGGCTGAGGCTTTCTGCTGGCCTTGGCGAGGCGCTTGTTGAGCGAGGCGGATGCGCCGGGATCGACGCGCGAGAGCGTTTGAAAATAGGTCGTCGCGGCTTCGGATGTCCAGCCGGCGGGCGTTGGCACGGACGGCGCTTCTGCAGTCGCCACAATTGTTTGTGGGCGGGTGCTGGTCGAGCCTGCCTTCGAGGCACCGGGAAATTTCAGGGCAACCAGAAACGCTCCGCCCACCACGGTAACAACCGCAATGGCGAACAAGGCATTGTTCTTTGACGCCGGAGGTTTGCCTCCGCGAGCATCGAACGTCATGAGGCCGTCCCTCCCAAGTGAGAGGGAAACTACCCTTCAAATCCTGACAAGCCTTTAAGGCGCAGGCGGACTAAAGCTGAACGACGCCTTCGGCAGGCGGGTCAGCATATATGCCGGCGACAAGACTGGCGCGGCGGTCAATCACGAGGCGCTGGTTTACATAGCCCTTATCAGTGATCTCGCCGGCATCAATCGACGGTGGCTCGGTGAGCACGAGGAGGCGCTTCAGGCGGCGGGATGATCCGGGTTCGCCCGCATTGAAGGCTTTGGCCTTCTTCACGACATCATCCGTGAACGCAGCGAGGCCTTTGTCGTGATCTCCGTCTGCCGCCTTGATGTATTGCTCGATGATCGCCTGAGACGGCCAGACCATGGCGGACGCGAAATTCTTGTCCTGGCCTGCAATCACCGCATCGAATATGAGCGGCGAGCAGGCGGCAACGAAATCGGGCCGCAGGGTGCCGACGCTGACCCATGTGCCGGACGACAGCTTGAAGTCTTCGCCGACGCGGCCATCGAATACGAGGCCCGCTTCTGGGTTGTTTTCATCGACGAAGGTGACGGCATCGCCGAGGCAGTAATAGCCTTCCTCATCGAACACTTCGGCATTCTTTTCCGGGCTGTCGAGATAGCCGGGCATCACGGAAGGTCCTTTGACGCGGACTTCGAGTTTCGATCCGTTAGGGACGAGTTTCAGGGTCATGCCGGGCAGGGGCAGTCCGATGAGGCCGACGCGTTCGGCTTCCCAGTGAACGACCGTAATGCCTTGCGTTTCGGTGGCACCGTACATGGTGACGATGGGTATCCGCCGACCAGTGGCCTTGATGGCAAGGGCCTGGAGACGATCATAGAGATCGTCTGATAAAGTGGCGCCGCCATAACCGATCGAGCGCATATTCTTGAAGAAGGCGGTCATCAGCGTGTCGTCTTCCTCCATTGCATCCGCCAGCATGGCAAGCGCAATCGGCGCCGTACCGAAGGATGACGGTGAACAATCGCGGACATTGTCGATCGTCCGCTGAAAGAGGGCCGGTGTTGGTTTGCCATCATCGATCCAGAAGGTAGCACCGTTCCAGATGGCACCGTTGAAGTTCACGTTTGAGCCCGAAATGTGATTCCATGGCAGCCAGTCGAGCACATTGTGAACCTGGTCAGGATCATGTTCCGGGTCACGGGAATCGTCGCGCAGACCTTCCTGCCCGCCGATCATGGAGCACATGGCGCCTTGCGTGGTCGGAACGGGTTTCGGGAGGCCGGTCGACCCGGACGTGAACAGGTACTTGCCGATTGAGTCATCGTTGAGCGTCGCCATGGCCCTTGCGACGTCTTCGGTCGGCACCGTGGCGGCAAGATTGTCATAGCGAAGCACAGCATTGTCGCCGCCGGGATCGGCGGAGACGACCTTGCAGCCTGTATCGCCGAGCGCGGCAATTGCCTTGCGGAAGGGCCTGCAATGTTCGGCGAAAATGATGGCCGGTTTCACGGCGCCAAAGCAATGCCTGAGCTTCTCGAAGTCGGACGACATCAGGGAATAGGGAACTGAAATGGGTGCTGCCGGCGCGCCAATCTTTTGGGCGGCAAGAATGACCATGGCCGCGCGGGTGGAGTTCGCTGACAGGATCATGACCGGTGCGTCGGGGCCGGCACCCAGATTGAGGAAGGCCTGAGCAAGACTGTCAGTGATTGCCTTGGCTTCACCATAGGTGAGGGTGCGCCATTCACCGGAGGCGGGATCGCGTTCGCGCAGGAAGGGGCGGTCCGGGTGTTCGGCTGCGCGCTGGTCGAGGCAATGAGGCACAGTCTGCGGCCGGTCGCCGGGTGACTGGCGCGGTGTGAGATAGATGGTGCCACTATCATGGCGAGTCATCTGGATGTCCGGCGCCTTCATCGGCAACAGGCGAAATTGCGGCAAGGTTTGCCCTTCGGCCATGGCTGCGTTCTCCCGATCAGATTTTCTTGAAGTTTCCTCCAGTGTATTGAAATCAGGGATATTGGCTAGCGGGGAAGACGTAATCAGGGCCCAAAAGCGGCTTGTGACGTAGCGGCAGTTACGGGAAAATTCGCAACATCCGCTACGGAAGGCGCCGTCAGATTTCGGCGTTGACGGCGTCGACGACGACCTGGAGTGCTTGCTTCATGAGGCCCGATTCGAGCGCTTCGGCCATGACGCGGATCAGCGGCTCGGTGCCTGATTTGCGAACGACCATGCGGCCGCGCGCGCCCATCAGCGTTTCAGCCTCAGCCACCGCCGCCCGCACACGGTCGCTGTCCATCGGGTTGGCTCCCGAATAGCGAATGTTGACGAGTTCCTGCGGTGCAGGATCGAACACGCGGCCCAGCGCCGACATGGGTTGACCGCTTTCTGCGAGTACGGAGAGAACGTGCAGCCCTGCGAGCAACCCATCCCCGGTCGTTGAGACATCTGACAGGATGATGTGGCCGGAGGGCTCGCCGCCGAAATTGAATCCGTGTGCGCGCATATGTTCGCCGACATAGCGGTCCCCGACCCGTGTGCGCGCAAGCGTGAGGCCGAGCGTCTGGAGATACTGGTCGAGCCCCATGTTCGACATGACTGTCGACACCATGCCTCCACCTGTCAGGCGCTTCTTGTCGTGCAGTTCCCGTGCGATCAGGGCCATGACCTGGTCACCGTCGATCTCGGCGCCGGTTTCGTCGACAATGATGACCCTGTCAGCATCGCCATCAAGCGCGAGGCCAATGTGGGCACCTTGTTCCCGTACAGCTGCCTTGAGTGCGGTCGTATCCGTTGATCCAAATCCGGCATTGATGTTGATACCGTCCGGGGCCGCGCCGATGACTGTCAGCGCCGCGCCGCAATCGAGCAGCGCTTCCGGGGCAACCTGAAAACCGGCGCCATGGGCACAGTCGAGCACGATCTTCATGCCGCGTATCTTGCTGCCCGCGCTGACCGTGGCGAGGCAGCTGCGAACATAGTCGTCGCCGACGCCGGTCACGCGCTGCGGTATGGCGATCCCGGTTGGGGGCGCATAGGGACCGTCGAAAGCCGCTGCCATAGCGGATTCGAGTGTCTCTTCGGTTGCATCGTCAAATTTCAGGCCATCGGGGCTGAAGAGTTTGATGCCATTGTCTTCGTATTTGTTGTGCGAAGCAGACACCATGAGCCCGAACCGGGCCTGAGATGTGCGTGTTGTCATGGCGACGGCTGGCGTGGGCACGATACCGGCGAGTTGCGGCGTGAGGCCCATGCTTGTCAGGCCTGCGACCAACGCAGCTTCGATCATTTCGCCGGATCGGCGTGTGTCACGGCCGATGATGACTGTGCCTTTGCCATCTGGCGCAAAGGTACGTGCGGCAGCAATTGCCAGCCGCAACGTGGTTTCAGCGGTCATCGGCGGCTGGTTGACCCGGCCACGTATGCCGTCCGTTCCGAAATATTGCCGTGTCATGCGCCTCGTCTCCCTGCTCATTCCCTGGCAGATTTATCGCTTTTCATCGAGAGGAAGCGTCAGACTCAGCTTCAGCAGGGTGTGACGTCGCCATATACGATGAAGTGCGGGTTATCGTAGCCGCGTTCGCGTTTGCCATAGAGCAGCGGAGTTCCCTCTTCGGTCAACACGCGACCACCTGCGGCTTCCACCACGGCCTGACCGGCCGCCGTGTCCCACTCCATTGTGCGGCCCATGCGCGGGTAAAGGTCAGCCTCTCCGGCGGCAATCAGGCAGAACTTCAAGGATGATCCGGCACCGAGGGTTTCGTTGACGTTGTGCTTATCGAGCCAGAGGTCTGTTTCCGGCGTGCGATGGGATTTGGACGCAATGGCCGTGACACCAGCAGCCGGGCAGGGGCGTATCCTTAGCGGCTTGCGCTGAGTCGGAACATCCGCGCCGGGTGCTGCTTCTGCCTGCCAGCCTGAATTGTGGCTTTCGGCAACAAAGAGGCGGCTCTTCGCTGGCGCATAGACAACGCCCATCACCGGGCGGCCATGTTCTATAATCGCGATATTGACCGTGAATTCGCCATTGCGGCTGACGAATTCGCGGGTGCCATCGAGCGGATCGACCAGGGCGAAACGATACCCGTGTTCAGGTACGCGGCCCTCGCTGGCCTCTTCCTCGGCGATGACCATCAAGGTTGGGTCAGCCTTGGCGAGCGCAGCCAGAATGAGCGTTTCGGCCTTCTGGTCTGCGGCGGTCACCGGTGAGGCATCGCCCTTCTGGTCGACATCGAAATCGCTTTCGTAGATGTCCATGATAACAGCGCCGGCCTGGAGTGCGATCCGGGCGAGTTCGTCAGCAGTAATGGTCATTCCATATTCCCCGATTGGACCTGCGCCTAGCCGCGCTTCATGACGTCCATCATTTCAACTTCGAATACCAGCGGGGCATTCGGGGGGATGGGGCCGCCGGGCGTGCCGACTTCGCCATAGCCGAGGTCAGACGGGATATACAGCATCCACCGATCACCGGGGCGCATCATTTCGAGTGCTTCGACCCAACCCTCGATCAGCTGGTTGGACGGGAAGACGGCTGGCTCGCCGCGCTCAAAAGAACTGTCGAACAGGTCGCCGGTTTCAGCGAGACGGCCTTCGTAGTGCACCGCAACCATTTCACCATTCTCGGGTGAAGGACCGGATGGATCGCCGCTTTTGAGGACGACGTATTCCAGTCCTGAGCCGGTTTTCTTGACGTCCGGCAGTTCGGAATTCCAGGGCGTGTACTTTTCCCATGCCGCCGTATCGGACACTTTGGGTTCCATCACTTCGAGCAGTTGCACGCGGAAAACGAGATCGTCGCCCGGCTTGATCACGCTGCCGGGCCGCGGATTATCGCCATAGGCCAGCGCTGTCGGAATGTAGAAGAGATAGTCATCGCCTTCGCTCATCAGCTGCAGGCCCTGGGTCCAGCCGGGAATGACCTGGCTCAGCTTGAACGAGATCGGTTCGCCGCGATCAAATGAGCTGTCGAACTTTTCGCCTGCAGCCGTGCGGCCATCATAGTTGACGCTGACCCGGTCTGTCGCGGTCGGTGACTTGCCTGTTTTCGTGCCTTCTTTCAGCACGATGTATTGCAGGCCGCCCTCGGCGGATTGCACGTCTTTGCCGGTGGCATCCCACGGCAGGTATTGTTCAAATGGAGCGTTCACGTCGGATAGGTCCTTGGTCTGGCTGCAGGCAGCGATCATGAAGAATGCAGCGCAGGCTGCAGCGAGTGTGCGGATCATCTTGGGTCAGGCTCCGTCTGGTTTGGGTTTGGCGCGGGTTTAGGGCGCTTTTGCCCGCAAGTCATCTTACGCCTACAGGGCGCGCGGCGGGTAGCCTTCGGCCGTTAGGGCGTCGATGACATCCTGGGTGTGATTGGCGTCGCGTGTCTCGATCAGGATGTCGAATTCGGCGCCCTTGGCGGGCACGTCCAGCGCGAGGCGATCATGCGCGACTTCCATGATATTGGCGCCATTGTCGCCGATGATCTTGGACACGAGCGCCAGCAGCCCGGGCCGGTCATCGCCGATAATGCGGATCGAGGCGAGCCGCTTTTCGCGCACCAGGGCGCGGGTGAGAACCGAGGCGAGCAGGCGGGTGTCGATATTGCCACCGCAGAGAACCAGACCAACCTTCTTGCCCTTGAATTTCTCCGGATGGGCCAGCAGCGCTGCGAGGCCAGCGGCGCCGGCGCCCTCTGCAATCGTCTTTTCGACATTCACGAACAGGGTGATGGCGCGTTCCAGATGTTCTTCCTCAACGAGGACGATTTCATCAACGAGTTCGCGAGCGACCTGTAGCGGCAAGCGGCCAACGTCGCGGACGGCGATGCCTTCGGCGATGGTGGCGCCGCCGACCTTGACTTCACGGCCTTCGAGCTCGGCCAGCATGCCCGCATACATCGAGGCTTCAACGCCGACGATACTGATATTCGGGTTGATCCCTTTGGCCGCAATGGCCATGCCTGCGATCAAGCCGCCCCCGCCGATCGGGACGACAAGCGTATCGAAGTCCGGCTTTTCAGCCAGCATTTCGAGGGCGACCGTGCCCTGCCCGGCGATGACATGCGGATCGTCAAAGGGGTGGATGAATGTCAGGCCTTCGCGCTGGCAGATATTGTAGGCTTCTGTTTTGGCTTCGTCGAAGCTGAGGCCGTGGAGCACGATGGTTGCACCGTGACTACGGGTTTGCTCGACTTTGCTGAAGGGCGTTGTCTTTGGCATGACGATGGTCGCGGGGATGCCGAGGCGGCGGGCGTGATAGGCGACGCCCTGCGAGTGGTTGCCGGCGGAGGCGGCGATGACGCCGGCCTTTTTTTGCGCTTCGGTCAGGTGGGAGAGGCGGTTGAGAGCGCCGCGCTCCTTGAAGGCTGCCGTGAACTGGAGGTTCTCGAACTTCACCCACACTTCTGCGCCCGTAATTGCCGAAAGCGTCCGCGAGTGATGCATGGGTGTGCGCACGATCTGGCCTTCGAGCACGCGGGCAGCGGCTTCGATATCGGACAGCGTGGCGGGCAAGGCGGAAGTCAGGGTATCAGGCATTTTGGTGGTCCCGGTTCAGGTCGGGCGCACCCTATTCGCGCTGCCCTGCAAGGGCAAGGTGGCGGGTGGGGTATGGTCGGGGGTCTGGGTGGGGTGAAGGCGGGGTTCCGCGTGCGGGGCGGCTATGTCTGGCTGGCAAGCAGGCGCTGCAGCGCATTGGACAGTTTTGTCTCGTCATAAGGCTTTTGCAGGACATGGCAGTCGCTAAAACGATCTGACAGCCCGTGACGCCCGTAACCGGACACGAAGAGCAGGCCAGCACCTTTTTCGAGTAGCAGATCGGCGATCGGGTCGCTGGACTCCCCGTTCAGGTTCATGTCCAGGAGGGCGACATCGATTTCGAGGCCGGACGAAACGAGTTTTATCGCCTGATCGAGACTGGTCGCGCTGCCGACGATCTGCAGGCCCATATGGGTCACCATGTCTTCGAGATCGCATAGGAGAATGGCTTCATCTTCAACTATGAAAACCCGCAATCCCTTCATTGTTATTCCCTGCTTTCGAGCCAGCCTTGCATCAGGCAAACTAGGCCGTCCGGGCTATAGTCAAGGGAAATGTCCCCATTGATTTCCTGAGCGAGGATGCGGGTGAGCATGGTCGTGCCGAAACCCTTGCGGGTTGGCGCAGCCACGGCCGGCCCGCCGGATTCACGCCAAGTCAGTGAGAAACGACCGCTATCGGCCGCCTCGTAGGTCCAGCCGACATGGACGTTTCCTGTGTCGTTGGAAAGGGCGCCATATTTTGCGGCGTTGGTGGCCAGTTCGTGCAGCGCCATGGACAACGTCTGCGCCTGCTTTGCAGTAACTGAAACGCCCGGTCCGTCGAGCAGTATGCGAGAGGGTTTGTCGGGTTCATAGCCGAACGGGACCAGAGCATTGGACAGAACAGCCTTGACGTTCGATCCTTTCCAGCTTTTGCGAACCAGCAGGTTCTGGACTTCGGACATGGCGTGCATGCGGGCCAGAAGGTCGTCGCGAGCGTCACGCATCGATTTGGTCTCGACCAGGGACATGCGAGTGATCGCCTGCATGGTTGCGAGCGAGTTCTTCACACGGTGATCCAGTTCGCGCATGAGGACGCGGTTTTCCTGCTCGTTCTCGTGCTTCTCTGTAATATCGACAGCGTTTTGCAGGACGTAAGCCACGTCACCATTGGCATCGCGGATTGGCCGGTGCGTACATGTCCAGACGATCTCGCGCATGCCGCCCCCGTCAACGGGGATAGCAAAGGGTTCAGTGGTGACGGTATTTGCCGTGCCTGCCAGTGCCTTGCGGAAGGCGCCTTCAAAGACCGATGTGCGTTCTTCTGTCTCCGGGAAGGCTTCGAAAACGTACCGGCCCTGGATCTCGGACATCGTGCAACCCGTGGTTTGCAGATACGCCTCATTTGCGAAGACAATGATCAGATCCTGATCCAGCATCATTAAAGGTGTCGGCGTTTCTGCAAAAACCTGCAGAAAATCAATCTCGCCCAAGGGTTCGCGATCCATGCGGGTATTCATGGTGTGGTCCATGGTCAGATGCTCACATTCCAGCCCGAAGCCGCAAACCGATCAGGCACGACTTCATCTGAAGGTAGTCTATTGCAAGTTCCGGATTCTGAAACGACTTTTTTCACAGCCGAACGGTAGTGGATGCGATGCCTGTCAACTGACGTGGAGCCCGTCGCTGCCAAGAACGGCGTCGTGTTCGGCGACAAGGTGGCCGGGGGCGATTTCAACCAGTTGTGGCTGGTATTGCTCGGCGTCGGGATCGTCCACGCGTTTCGACTTCAGGAAGCGCAGCGGGGCGCGGCTGTCGAGCGGGCTGGGCAGGTCGCCGGTGAGTTTGATACGTTCGCGGGTGCGTTCCAGCTTCGGATCAGCGGCAGGTACGGCGGCAATCAGGGCGCGCGTATAGGGGTGGCGCGCATCTTCGTAGATGGCGGTTCGACCAGCCAGTTCGACGATACGACCGAGATAGAGCACCATGACCCGGTGACTGATCTCACGCACGACGGACAGGTCGTGGCTGATGAAGATCATGGCGAGCCCGAACTCCTTCTGGAGTTCGATCAACAGGTCGACGACCTGCGCCTGAACGGACACATCAAGCGCGGAGACGGCCTCGTCGCAGATCACGAGTTTCGGCTTCAGGATCATCGCGCGTGCGATGCCGACCCGCTGGTTCTGGCCGCCAGACAGTTCGTGCGGGTAGCGGTTGATCAAAGCCGCGTCGAGGCCGACGCGCGGCATGATGGCCTGAACGCGTTCGTCACGCCCGGCGCGGGTGAGGCGGGGCTCGTGGACCTGAAGCGGTTCGGCGATGGAGGCACCGATGGTCATGCGCGGGTCAAGGCTGGCGAGCGGGTCCTGGAAGACGATCTGGAGGTCGTCGCGCAAGGCGTCCATCTCGGATTTTCCGGCCCGGGTGATGTCCTTGCCGAGCCAGGCGATGGTGCCATTGGTTGGCGGGATGAGGCGCAACACGCCGCGCGCGAGGGTTGACTTGCCACAACCGGACTCGCCGACAATGCCGAGCGTCTCTCCGGGGCGCAGGTCAAACGACACGCCATTGACCGCTTTCAACGGCTTGGTCTTGCCGAACAGGCCACCTTTGACGCGGATAGGAAAGTGGATTTTCATGTCTTCCACTGCGAGCACGGGCTTTACGGCCGGGTCGGGAGCGGGGCCAAGCGTGGGGCGGCCGCGCCGGTCCGGCTGGTCGATCCGGGGCACCGCTTCCAGCAACATTTTCGTATAGGGGTGCTGAGGCTGGTAGAAGATGTCATCAACGCTGCCGCGCTCGACGATCTCGCCATGACGCATGACGATGACCCGGTCGCACATGCGGGCGACGACGCCCATGTCGTGGGTGATGAGCGCAATGCCGGTGCCGGTGTCGCGCTTGAGATCGTTCATCAGGTCGAGCACCTGGGCCTGAACGGTCACATCAAGTGCTGTGGTGGGTTCGTCAGCGAGCAGGAGGCGCGGGCCGCACAGCATGGCAATCGCGATCATCACGCGCTGGCGCATGCCGCCGGATAGTTCATGCGGAAACTGGTCCATGCGGCGTGAAGCTTCGGGGATGCGCACATTTTCCAGCCATTCGACGCAACGCATGTCTGCGTCATCGCCTTTCAGGTTCTTGTGCAAGGCCAGCACTTCACGCATCTGCGCGCCGACCGTCATATGCGGGGTGAGGCTGGTGAGAGGATCCTGAAAGATCATCGACATCTGGGCGCCGCGGATCTTGCGAAGGGTCTCGATGGGAGCGCCGAGCATGTTGGTGCCGGCAAAGTCTATATGGCCGGATGCCGTGCCATTCCCGGCGAGCAGGCCGAGGGCAGCCAGCGCCGTCTGGCTCTTGCCGGACCCGCTTTCGCCGACAATGCCGAGGCATTCGCCTTCGGCGACATCAAAGCTGATACCGCGCACGGCGTTCACGACGCCGTCAGGCGTATCGAATTCGACCTTCAGGTCCTTCACGGAAAGAATGCTCATGACTTCAATCTCTACAGCGAGGACGGGGTTTCGCAATGTTTTCAGTGCACAAAAAAACCGCGCCCCGGAAGGCGCGGTTCAAGTCTGCAGGCTCGGTCCATCGGGAGGGGGCCGAGTGCAGGGTCTTAGAATTTGTAGCCGAAGCCGAGACCGACAACGAGCGGGTCAATATCGACGTCTGCACTGACCGTCGCGCCGAGCGCTGTGGTGAAATTGACCGTCACATCAGTGTTGATCCAGATCTTCTTGATGTCGGCATTGAACGCCCAACCGCCCGGTTCGCCGTCAAGGTCGTAGTCGAAGCCCGCCTGCAGGGCGGGGCCGAAGCTCGAATCATAACTGATCCCGTCGGCAACAGGGCCTTCATCCTCGTTGAAGAACATGGTCGCGTTCACACCAGCGCCGACATAGGGCTTGAACTGGCCCATCTCGGTGAAGTGGTATTGCACCGTGAGCGTTGGGGGCAGCAGCCAGACATCGCCAAGATCAACCGTGGCGTCCGTCAGTGCGCCGGGAACGGTGACATTCACGGCTTTCACATCATGCGGCGTGACCGCCAGGATCAGCTCGGCAGCGATGTGCTTGTTGAAGAAATAGGTGATGTCGAATTCCGGCACATACTGGTCGGCAATATCGACGTCGCCCGGCAGCGTGGCGCCGCCGGCCTTGAGTGTTCCGCCCGCATCCGGCAGGACGCCGACGACGCGTGCCCGGAGCATCCAGGGATTGTCTTCAGCGTGCGCCGCTGCGCCTGTTGCGGCCCACGCCGCGCTGGCCAGAAGGGCGCTAAGGAATAGGTTCTTCATTGGTCTGTACCCCGCAATGCATGTGTGATGTGCTGCATCTAGGACACTGTTTTTACCGGCGTAATTACCCGTTTTGACGCGCGGCGGCGCACCGCGCGACATGTGCGCCCGGCTAGGTATTACTCCCGATTGCCGACGGCGCGGACCTGTCGGATGATGGTCAATTCATCCCAATCCAGATGATCTCCTCGGGCCCGGTGCGGCGTGATAACCGGGCCTTTCCCCTTGGGACAGGCTTGAACTTGTCGGCGCGAGCGCGGAACATGATCGACAGACCCATGCCGGAAACGGCCATTACAGGATAGCGCTTATGCCCGTCATCAATTTCCTCACGACATGTATCTTTGACTCCGGTGCGCTGGAGCGGCTTGAAGTGACCGCAGCCAAGCTTGGAATCAAACGGGCGTTCATCGTGACGGACCCGGGCATCAAGGCGGCTGGCATTCTGGACAAGGTAGTGGACGCGCTGGGCATCGCGCCTGCCGGCATCTTTGCCGAGACGGTGGCCAACCCGACCGAAAAGCAGGCCAAGATCGCGACGCAGGCCTACAAGGATTGCGGCGCGGATGGCATCATCGCTGTCGGTGGCGGGTCGTCGATGGACCATGCCAAGGCGATCGGCCTGATGGCGTCACATGACGAGCCGCTGGAAAACTATGCAGCGATCATTGGCGGCGCGAAGAAGATCGGCAAGATCCCGCCGCTGATCGCGATTCCGACGACGGCCGGTACGGGCTCTGAAGTTTCGGTGGGCATGATCACGACCATGGAGAATGGCCGCAAGGAAACCTTCGCCTCGCCAAACCTGATTCCGCTGACGGCGATCTGCGACCCGGACCTGACGATTGGCCTGCCAGGTTTCCTGACGGCGGCGACAGGCATGGACGCGGTGACGCATTGTATCGAAGCGGTGCTGACACCTGCGGTGAACCCGCCAGCGGAGGGCATTGGCTATGACGGCGTTGTGCGCGCGCTGGGCAATGGCTGGCTGGAGCGGGCGGTGAAGGATGGATCGGACACCGAGGCGCGCTGGCACATGATGATGGCGAGCTATGAAGGCGCGCTGGCCTTTGTGAAGGGGCTGGGCGGGGTGCATGCGCTGAGCCATGCCGCTGGCCGCCTGCATGAAAAGAAGCTGCATCATGGCACGCTGAACGCGATCTTCCTGCCGCATATCCTGCGCTTCCACGAAGGCGCTGCCCCTGAAAAGTATGTTCGTTTGCGTCAAGCCATGGGGCTGAAACCCTCGGCCGACCTCGGCGACGCGATCCAGGACCTTAACAATGCGATCGGCATTCCGAAGACGCTGTCCGACATCGGCCTGACGACAGCCGATGCGCCGGGCATTGTTGCAAACGCGCTGGAGGACCTCGCGCATTCTGGCAATCCTCGGGAAATGACGGCTGACGATTACGCCAAGGTCTACGAGATCGCCCTCGGCTAGGAGGCTGCTCATTGCGCCCGCTTGTTCCCATCCTGCACTTGGCCGCCGGGCATCACGGCGGTCAGGCCGCGGTGTTGAAGCAGGCGGAGAACGGACACGCGCGGGCGGACCTGTCCAGGGTGCCGGCTGACCGGTTGCTGTCGGTGATGACACGGTGCGTGTTCAATGCCGGGTTCAACTGGAAAGTCATTGACGCGAAATGGGACGGGTTCGAGGCTGCGTTCGACGGCTTCGACCCGGCCAAGCTCGCCTTCTTTGGCGACGAGATGATGGGTGATCTGGTTTCTGATGTGCGCATCGTGCGCAATGGGCAGAAGATCAAGGCGACGATCGAGAACGCGAAAATGGTCGCGCAGATCGAACAGCAAGAAGGCGGTTTCGGCACATTCCTGGCGACATGGCCCGGCGACGATCAGGTGGGGCTGATGGCGGAACTGAACACGCGCGGGTCGCGGCTGGGCGGGGCGACGGGGCAGTATTTCCTGCGGTTCTGCGGCTGGGATGGCTGGATCACATCACGGGATGTGTGCGCCGCTTTGGTTCGTGAGGGTGTGCTGGAAAAACCGGTTGCGACAAGCAAGCGCGACCTTGCCAAGGTGCAGGCCGCATTTAACACATGGCATGCTGATAGCGCGCTGCCGCGCGCGGCGATCAGCCGGATACTGGCATTGAGCGTCGGCTGAGGCGTTATTTCGGCTGCACTGCCAGCGCGCTGAAAACGGATACGCAGAATGGGACGAGATAGCTGAGCCCCATTTTCCACCAATTCAGCGATTCCAGCGCGATCACTTGTTCGAACTGATTGATCAGGGTCAGGATCGAGCCGACGAGGAGTGCGACAAGGGCTCCTCGGATGAGTATGATGCGCATGGTGACTCCCCGGATAAGGGGGTCGCCTTAAATGAATTTGCTTCCCGTTCCAGCCCGAATCCTTCATCTTGCGCGGATGATTACAGAAATTCAGCAATATGCGGGCGGACTGGGGGTTGCGGCGAGTGCCATGGCCATCGGCGCCGGGTGGGTCGTGACGATCGCGTCGCCAAACTGCAGCTTCGACAAGCTGGATGGCAGCCGTGCCGACCGGCATGTGCGGGAACTGTTGCATCAGACGGCCACACCAATCGCCGCGATCATGCTGGCGGCAGCGGCGCTGTTCGCGCTGGCGACAAGCTGGGCGGCGGCGGTGACGGCTGCGCTCGCGGCGTTCGGTTTCTTCTCGACGCGCCTGATGCTGGCGCCGAAAGAAGGCAAGAATCCCAAGGGTGTGAAGACACGCCGCAAGGATCAGCGGGCCGTGTCTGTCAGCCTGTCGCTGATGTTCATGCTGATTGCCGTCATAGCCGGCATTCTCGGCCTGATCGGGATCTAGGCGTAGACCAGCCAGAGACAGCCCATTTCGTGAAGTGCACGGAAATCGTCGACTGATCGTGTTGCGGCCTTGCGGGCGATTTCGCCTGCCGATTTCCGGTTTGTGGCCAGCATCAGCACGCAGATGGCGAGGCCTGGCATGAAGGCCCACCAGACGACGGCAAACGAGGCGAGGACGCCGAGCAGGCAGATGAGGTAGGCGACCGCGTCAAGAACGCGGAAGCGAACATACATGAATCGGCCGAAGGCGTTCAACAGCTCGGGTCGTTTGTGCAATTCCTCCGCATCGATTGCGAATCGCTGGCCTGGCACTTGTTCGATGAACAGGGCGCGGGTCATGCGACCAGCGCGGTGGGGATTGGGTGCGCATTTCAGGAACATGGCTTCGTCCTCCCTGGAGCCTGCCATAAAGCACCCGGTTCTTAACTGTCTGGCCATGCAGAATCGAAAATTTCACACAAATTCAATCGTTCGGGCGCGCAATCGGCCTGAGCCTGTCTGGTGAATCCGTTTGCCAGCGGGGATTCTTGTACTTATGTTGCAATGCAGCATGAAAGGTTTGTAACGCAATGCTTTACTCACTTGTCGAAATGAACCGCGTGGCGATGGGGCCGATGCGACTGGCCGCCAAGGCGGGCCGGGCCGCACTTCTCTCCCCTCTGAACCCGCTGGGCAGGACGGAGTATGGCAAGTCGCTGGCGGCTTTTGCGGATGTCTTCGAAAGCTCGACCCGCTTTTATGGCAAGCCCGAATGGCGCATCGAAACGGTCCGCATCAACAGTGCGCCCGTAAACGTGACGCCAACCGTCGCCTGGCGCTCGCCATGGTGCAACCTGCTGCATTTCAGGAAAGACCCTGCGCAACTGGCCGCTGTCCGCAAGCCGGGATCTGCGCCTCTGCCGCGCATGTTGATCGTGGCGCCACTGTCAGGCCATTATGCGTCTCTGCTGCGCGGGACGGTGGAAGCCTTCCTTCCGACCCATGATGTGTACATCACCGACTGGTCCGATGCGCGCATGGCGCCGGTCTGGCTCGGCCGGTTCGACCTCGATGACTACATCGATCATATCCGCAATATGTTGACCCATCTTGGCGGCGGAGCCCATGTTCTGGGCGTCTGCCAGCCGGGTCCGCCGGTTTTGGCGGCCATATCGATGATGGCGGAAGACAATGACCCTGCGCGGCCGGCTTCGATGACGTTCATGGGCTCTCCCATTGATGCGCGCCGCAGCCCGACCGTGCCGAACGAACTGGCCGAAGAGCGTTCATTCGGCTGGTTTGAAGAGAACATGATCCATACGGTGCCTGCATCGTATCCGGGTGTGATGCGCCGTGTTTATCCCGGCTTTGTGCAGCTGGCGTCGTTCATGAACATGAACTGGGGGCGCCATGTCGATGCGCAGTGGAAATTCTTCAATCACCTGATCGAGGGCGATGGCGACAATGCCGACAAGCACCGCGAATTCTACGATGAATACATGTCTGTGCTCGACCTGACGGAAGAGTTCTACCTGCAAACCATCCAGCGCGTGTTCCAGGAGCATCACCTTGCGAGGGGCATCTACAAGTATCGCGGGACGCGCCTTGTGAAGCCACAAGCCGTTCGCGACATCGCGCTGATGACGGTGGAGGGCGAGAAGGACGATATTTCCGGTATCGGCCAGACCCAGGCGGCGCATGATCTGTGCACCAACATCCCGGACGACATGAAGGCTGATTATGTGCAGCCGGGTGTCGGCCACTATGGCGTGTTCAATGGTGCCCGATTCCGAACCGAGATCGCGCCGCGAGTGACGCAGTTTACGCGCCGCTTCATCGACAAGCAGGCCGAAGCCGAAGCGCAGGATGCAGCCAAGGTTTAGACCGGGCAGCAGGTCGCTTCGAAGCCGAGCAATTCGATCTCAGGGGTGAGATAGCCCTCCTTTACCGGTTCGGTGCGTGACAGCGCGGTCGACAGGTATTTCTTGTTATCGTCACAGAAGACGGTTGCGACAGCGGCATTCGGGCCGAGGCGCTCGGCCGCCATCAGTGCGCCAATCAGGTTGGCGCCTGAGGAGATGCCGACGCCCAGTCCAAGTTCGCGGGCCAGCGCCTGCGCCATCAAGATGGCGTCGCCGTCCGACACGGCAATCACGTCATCAAGATCGGCGAAGTTGACGATGGCCGGGATGAAGTCATCCGAAATGCCCTGGATGCGGTGGCTGCCGACCTTGTGGCCGGTCGATAGCGTGGGGGATTCCAGAGGCTCCAGTGGGTGGACCCTAACACCGGGAAGCGCAGCGCGCAGTGCGCGGCCAACGCCCATGACGGTACCCCCGGTACCAACACCGGCAACGAAAGCGTCAGGCTTAATGCCCAGAAGTGCCATTTGCTTCAGCAGTTCCGGCCCCGTCGTGTCGCGATGGGCGATGGCATTGTCGCAATTGGAAAACTGGCAAGGCAGGAAGACGCCCTGATTGGATGCGGCGAGGTTCTGTGTCGCTTCGATGGCGCCGATAAAGCCGCCATCTTCGCGCGTGACGAGGTGAAGGTCTGCGCCCAGGCTGCGCATCAGAGCCTTGCGTTCGTCGCTCATCCAGTCCGGCATGTAGATATCGACCTTGTGACCCAGCGCGCGGCCGAGCGATGTGATTGCGATGCCGGCATTGCCACTGGTCGCTTCGGCGATGCGGTCACCCGGCCGCAGCGCACCTGAGCGCATTGCGCAGCCGAGAATCGACAAGGCCATGCGATCCTTGATCGAGCCCGTTAGGTTGTAATGTTCTGCCTTGGCATGGATGACGCGTTCAACACCGCGATACCGCAAATGGATCGACAGGAGTGGCGTGCGGCCAATCAGGCTGGCGAGCGCGCGCAGGCGCGGATTGGTCGCATCCGGGATTTTGGAAGTGCGGGGCGCATTAACAATGGAGGCGAGGGCAAGCGAAGGCACAGTGATGATCTCCATCTGAAGGCTGACAGACAGAGTCTCACGTATATCCTCAAAATACATCGCAAACATGCGACTCAAATGATCTATTTGGGGTATAAAATATCGTATATTCGAAATATTGAAGAAAAATGTTTTGAAATCTTATCTAAGCATGGCCGTTTCGGTTAGCGCAGGTGCATGCATCATGCGGCCCAAGCCGAGGCACGCAGCTAGCGGTTCGCCCTTGGGAGTTTCCTCCACCGAGTCTGGATGTTTCAGATAATTCAGCAGGTCACCCATGGCGCCGCGTTCAAGCTCGTCGAGGGTCAACTCGTCGGTCACATCACCAAGGATGGCGGACTGGCGGCATGTCAGGCGTTCGGCCACGATGAGCGACTGAACGGGGCCGCCGGTTCGGATGGCGCGCCAGGCGGCTGTCTGGGGCGCGCTACGGATGACGATTGCTGACGGCAGCCCGTCGCCAGACGGAACAGCAATCCAGAGCGCTGTCACATTGGCGCGTTCCGGGGGCGTGTTGTAACGCACTGAGTAGACTGTTCCCGAAGAGAATTTGCGCGCCGAGAGTTTTGCCGCATCGATGGCATCCAGGCCGGACAGCCAGTCGGAAATCGCAATGTTGCGGGCCTCGCGGGCGCGGCTTTTATGGCCGGTGACCATCAGGGTGACCGATTGGTCCATGCGCTGGGAGGGGTCGAGCCGGGCACCCGCCTTGAGTGCGGCGTCATAGTGGGCAGCGGCGCGGTCTGCCTTGCCGAGATCCAGGGCGGCCCGGGCGGCAATCAGGTGAGCGTCGCGAATTTCCAGCCGGTCAGGGCAAGCGTCGACGAAGGTTTCAGAAATACGCAGGAAATAGGCTGGGCTGGCTTCCTCCACAGGGCGTGTGACAGCCTCATGGAACCGTCCGGCATCGGATAGTCCGCAAGAGGCTTCGCCATGGGCGTATTGGGCAAAACCGATAAGGGTCGATACGCCAGAAGCGATAACCGCCGAAGCGAGTTTCAGGGCGAAGCGGGGCTGGGTCATGTTGGCCGTCCTTGCTTTGTCGCCAAGCGATGACCTTAACCTTGGAAGATTGCCCGCTCAAACGCCCACCAGAGCCCGATGGCCCCGATTGTGGCAGAGACGGGCCATACCAGGACCGGACGGTAGAGTTGCATCTGACCGGCCCGGCTGAGGACACCCTTGAAGTAGAGGGAAACTGCAAAGGCCATGCCGATCACAGCGAGTTGCCCGAACTCGACGCCCACATTGAAGCCGAGCAAGGCGGGAAGAAACACATTGTCCGGCAGACCAAGATCGCCAAAAGCGCCAGCGAAGCCCATTCCGTGGATAAGGCCGAAGCCGAAGGCGAGCAGGGGGCGCCAGGCCTGCGTGTCTTCGAACAGGATATTTTCCAGCGCCGCCCAGGCAATCGTCAGCGCGATCAACGGCTCAATGATTGATGGCAGGGGTGTGATCATGCCGGACGCCGCAAGCCCAAGCGTGGCGGTATGCGCAATGGTGAACGCAGAGATCTGGAACAGCAGGGAACGGACGCGCAGGCTGGAGAGAAAGAGCACCAGAACGAACAGGATATGGTCAGCGCCCATTGGCAGGATGTGCGCAAATCCGATGCGGATATAGAACGCGAAGGTGGCGAAACCTGATCGGTCAAGATTAACCATGACCGTCTCTGATGGTTCGTTGGAGACGCGTTTTTCCGGAATGGCATTTTTCTGGTCGATCTTCGCCAGTTCGCGGCAAAGGGCCGGATCCATGCCTCCATTGGGGGTGCAAAACTCGTCTTCAGGGTGGGCGGCGGCCTGAAGCGGGACACCCGAACTGATAACCACAAAACAGCAGATCGCGGTGACGAGGCGCAGGATTAGTCTCATGGGCGGGCGTCTATATGGCCTGGGGTGCCCCATGGTCCATCATGCGGCGAGTGATCCGGTCCGTGAACCGGCAAAGTGGCGATCAGGATAGCGATCAGCACGCCTGCGCCGAGCGAAAGGAAGCTGCGGATAGGTGGTTCTTCCTTCAGCGGTTCCATCAAAGGGCCGGTCGCGACGTAGAGCAGCAGACCAGCAGAGATGGCGAACAGGTTGCCAATCGTCTCCGGCCCAAGTCCGTACATGAAGGGTGCCGAGGCGATGACGCCGAGCGGTGTCGTGGCGGCGGCAGCGAGAAAGGCGAACAGGAAGGATCGGCGGTTATTGAAGCCATGCCTGCGCAGGATGGCGAAGGCGATAATCCCTTCCGGGAATTTGTGCAGAAGCAGCGATAAGGCGACATAGACGCCTGAATTGAAACTGGCCGCAAAGGTGACGGAATAGATGATTCCGTCGATGAAGGAATGAAGCGCAACAGCCATGACGGGGGTGATGGCAGCGGCCTGACCGTCTTCGCCGCTCTCCGGGAAAATCACCCTGATGAGGAAACTGAGCATAAGGCCGCCAAGAAAGCCTGTCAGAATGAGCGCAGGCGCGCTTGGGCTGAGGGCAAAGGCTTCAGGTGTGATGTGAAGCAGGCTGAGTGTTACGAGCATGCCGCCTGCCGCAAGGGCGAACAGGCCGGAATGGCGCTCGCTCCAGTCACCACGCGCCGCGACGGCGATCAGCGCGATCGTTGTCACAAAGGCAGCAATCAAGCCGAAGAAGAGGGGGGCCTGCATGGACTGTAACATGGGGGTGGATGCGGTCTCGCGTGGGGCCGCAGGGGCCAGGAAGGGGGCTCAGGGGGTGGATGCGGCGAAATGGATTGACGCCAGCCGTGTAAGAAATGTTATATAGTCTCATTATGCAAATCGCGAGAACAAATTTGCGGTTCGGGCATTTTCCTGCAGTGTGGCACTAGGAGGCCAATCGTCGATGTTCACTTCACCGCGTGTCTTTTTGTGCATGATGACAGGCGCTGCTGCGCTGCTGCTTGCGAGTTGCGGGCGCGATCCGGCACCGGTTCCACCTGAGGCACCGATTGTGCGCGCCGCCAGCGACACGCCCGCTACCGATATAGCGGCTCCGGCCGCACCTGCTGCGCCAGAGGCCCCTGATCAAGAGGCTTCCTCAACCGGGGAAGCGCACGTTCACGGTGCCGGAGAGTTTGCTGTCGCTGTGGATGGCGACCAGCTGACAGTGACGCTGGATGCTCCGCTGGCCAATTTCGGTCTTGGCGAGGGCGATACGGACGCACTTGAAGTCAGCACGGGTATCAGTGACGGGCTGGTGAGCTTCTCCGGCGCGGCTGATTGCCAGCCCGGAGACAAACACATCATGACGCGGACAGTGGGGGACCACAGCAGCCTGACACTGGAGCTCGTCTTTACCTGCGCGGATATTTCCAAGCTGGAAGGCGTTCGTTTGAATGCGTTCACCGAATTCCCGCATTTTGAAACGGTTGAAGCGGTGTTCATCGGACCTGATGCACAGGTGGCCAGTGTGCTGACGCCGGGCAATCCCGAATTGTCCACCCAATAGACAGGGCGGATGAATGACTGACCCAGCGATCCGGATCGAAGGGCTTCGCTTTGCCTGGAAAGGCGGCGAAACGGTACTTGATGTGCCCGCTTTTTCGCTGGCGCGGGGCGAGCGCCTGTTCCTGCGGGGCGCGTCGGGATCAGGCAAGTCGACACTCCTAGGCATAATCGCAGGGGTGCTGCGAGCCGATGCGGGGCGCGTCACAGTGCTCGGTGAAGACTTGTCGGCTTTATCCAGTGCCGCGCGTGACCGGATGCGGGCAGACCATCTTGGCGTGATCTTTCAGATGTTCAATCTGGTGCCTTATCTGTCAGTCATCGGCAATGTGACGCTGCCTTTGAAATTCTCCGCCCGTCGACGACAAGCGGTGACAGGGTCCCCTGATGACGAAGCGAGGCGCCTGCTCGCTCGCCTCGGCCTCACCGATAGCCGCTTGCTGGAGCGGCGCGTGTCAGACCTGTCGGTTGGCCAGCAGCAGCGTGTGGCCGCTGCGCGCGCCGTGATTGGCGGGCCCGAGATTGTCATCGCGGATGAGCCGACGTCGGCTTTGGACTCCGAAGTGCGCGACCGGTTCATATCACTGCTGTCTGAAGAGACGGCGCGGACGGGCGCCGCGTTGCTGTTTGTCAGCCATGATGCGTCGTTGGCGAACCTGTTTGATCGCGCTGTGGACCTATCCGAAATCAACCGGGCTGGGGTGCGCGCATGACGGCGATCCTGTCCCTTGCATGGAAAAGCCTGATGAACCGCAAAGGATCGGTGATCCTGACGCTGGTGGCCGTTGCGCTTTCGGTGGCGCTGTTCCTGGGCGTTGAGAAGGCCCGGACGGGAGCGCGCGAAGGTTTCGGGAATACGATTTCCGGCACCGACCTGATCGTCGGTGCGCCGACCGGCAGCGTGAACCTGCTGCTGTATTCGGTCTTCAGGATGGGGAATGCGACGGCGGAAGTGTCGTGGCCAACCTACCAGAAAATCGCGGCGCGGCCCGATATCGGCTGGACCGTGCCAATTTCGTTGGGCGACAGCCATCGCGGCTTCCGTGTTCTGGGCACGACCGAAGATTATTTCGATCACTATAAGTATGGCCATGGGCAGGCACTGGAACTGGCCAAAGGCGAACGCTTCGACGATTTGTTCGACGCGGTTGTCGGCGCCGATGTCGCCCGTGACCTCGGCTATGATATTGGGTCGCCGCTAGTCCTGAGCCACGGGCTGGGCGCGGCAAACCTTGATGGTGGCCATGGCAACCGCCCGTTCCGTGTTGTCGGCGTGTTGGCGCCGACGGGTACGCCGGTGGACCGGACAGTACATGTCTCGCTCGAAGCGATCACGGCAATCCATGTCGGCTGGGAAACCGGGGCGAAGAACCCGCTGGCTGACACGATTGACGAGAAAATGATCCGCAGTTTCGACCTGACGCCGAAGAGCGTCACGGCGATCTTCGTGGGGCTGGAGCGCAAGGGCACGATCCTGACGACGCGGCGGGCGATAAACACGAACAAGGGTGAGCCATTGATGGCGATCATCCCTGGAGAGGCGCTGGCAGAATTGTGGAGCGTGACCGCCTTTGCCGAGCGTGCGCTGATGGCCGTGTCTGTCTTCGTGATTGCCGTGGGGCTGGTGTCGATCCTGACATCCATATTGACGAGCCTGAACGAGCGTCGGCGCGAAATGTCGATCCTGCGCGCCGTGGGCGCGCGGCCCGGTCACATATTCAGCTTGCTGGTGCTTGAAGCGGGCCTCGTCGGCTTTCTCGGCGCTCTTGTCGGCGTGGCCCTCATTCATGTGATCCTGCTGATCGCAGGCCCAATGGTGGAGGCGCGGTATGGCGTGTCGCTGGCGGGTACTGCGCCGGGGCCGACTGATCTCTACACATTGCTGGCGGTGTCGCTAGCGGCGCTGTTGATCGGTATGGTGCCAGCCTGGGCGGCGTTCCGCCGGTCGCTGGCCGACGGCCTTTCTGTAAAAGTGTGACTGTTTGAACCGATGAAACCTGCTGGCGCAGCCAGCGAGCGGAGCCTATGTTGATGCGTATGAAATCGATCCTATATCTCTCGTCCGTCGCGCTGATCGCGCTTGTTGTTGCCTGCGGCCAGACGGCTGAACCGGAAACGCCTGTCGCGCCGGCTGCGGCGACCGCAGACGCCGGGCCGAAGGTCGGTGACAAGATTGGCGAGGGTGACGCGGAGAAGGCGGCCCGAAAGGCTGAAAAGGACGCTGCGGCGTTGGACAAGGCAGCTGAGACTGCGCGGATCAACGCCGATCTGGAAGCGCGCGGTGTGCGCAATGTCGCATGGGAAGACCTGATGCCGGAAGGTGAGGAAGAGCGCCTCGCCCAGATGTACCAGTCGCAGATGGCGACGTTGTATGGCGGCGCGGCGATTGCCGAAGGCTCAGCCGCGGATACGTCTGTGCAGATCGGCACGTTCAACACGGTTCCTGACCTGAATGGCGTGAGTGTGCGCATTCCCGGCTATACCGTGCCGTTTGAATATGGCTCGAAGGCGGAGATTACGGAGTTTCTGCTGGTGCCGTATTTCGGGGCCTGCATCCACTCGCCACCACCGCCGCCGAACCAGACTATTTTCGTCAGGACGGATACGCCCATCAAGCTGAAAGACCTTGCGCAAGCCGTGTGGATTGAAGGCACGATGCTGGCGCAGACGCAGGAATCCGATCTGGCCGATGCCGCCTATACGATCGAGATGACCAGTATCGCGAAATATGAGTATTGATCGCATGATCAGGCCAGACGCGATCAAGGTTGTCGCCTGGGATTTTGACGGCGTGCTGAACCGGAATATCGAAGACGGAATATTCGCATGGTCGCGCAATTTCGAATCCGACCTTGGCCTGTCACTTGAGTCGTTCAGCCGTTTTCTGTTTCAGGGACGGTTCCGTCAGGCGATGGTGGGCGAGGCGTGCCTTGTTGAACTGGTCGGGGAGTGGGCGGGGGCCAATGATGCGGCCGGTCGTGAAGACGAGATCCTGGACTATTGGTTCACGCGTGATGCCCTGCACGATCCTGACGTCCTGGCGATGGTCGAGGCTCTGCGGCAGCGGGGCGTGTCAAATGTCATGGCGACCAACAATGAGATACACCGGACGGCTTTTATCGAATCCACCATGGGTTTTGCAGACCACATGGACCGGATATTCGCCGCCGGGCGAATGCGGGTCGCCAAGCCCGATCTGGACTATTTTCGCCATATTGAACAGGCGCTAGGCATGGCGGGAGAGGACTTTCTGCTGGTCGATGACATGGCAGAGAATGTCGAGGCAGCACGCGAGCTGGGTTGGCAGGCCTTCCACTTTACCGAAGGCGCGCATGACGCCCTGGCGGATGCACTGAGGCTGTGAAAAAGAAGGGCAGCCAATCGGCTGCCCCTCTCATACTCTACCTGGTACTCTACTGATCGAAAGCCTTAAGGAAAAAGTCCTAACGCTTTACGAACCCGTTAGAGGCAGCCTATTTGGCGCCCTTGGCAAGCAGATTGCGGATTTCCTCGAGGAGGACTTCCTGACGCGGCGGCTCGGCGGGTGCAGCTTCTTCCTTTTTCTTCATCGAGTTCATGCCCTTGATGATGAGGAACATAACGAAAGCGACGATGATGAAGGAGATGACCGCGCTGAGGAATGCGCCAATGTCGACGATTGCGGCTGGCTGGACGACTTCGCCAGCGGCGTCGACGACTTCGGGCGAAATCGTGTAAGTCAGAGCTGCCAGATCAATACCGCCCATGATGGGCGCCAGCAGTGGCAAGAACACGCCCTGGATGAATGCGGTGACAACAGTTGCGAAAGCGCCACCCATGACAAAGCCGACGGCCATGTCGATAAGGTTGCCCTTCATGGCAAATTCTTTGAATTCCTTGAGCATTTTCTACCCCTCCTAAGGTTTGATATCCCATACGCCAGTGGAAATGTGTCTTTCCATTTGAACGCAGCGTCAAGCAGGTTCAACAGCAGGTGGATTATCGGGGCAGGCGACTAGCGCGCCTCCGGATCCTCGCCACCATTGACACGGGCGCGCAGTTCCTTGCCAGCCTTGAAGAAGGGTACGGCTTTTGCCGGAACCTTGACCGGCTCGCCAGTACGGGGGTTTCGGCCCTTGCGAGCGTCACGTTTGCGCACTGAGAATGCGCCGAATCCACGCAGCTCCACCCGGTCGCCCCGGGCAAGCGCTTCGCCGATCTCCTCCAGAATGACATTCACCACACGCTCCAGGTCTTCCTGGCGCAGGTGGCTGTATTCCGAAGCGAGTTTCGCGATGAGTTCAGACTTGAGCATGTTGTTGTTATTAAACGCATTTGCGGCGGGAGCCTAGGCCCCCGCCGCAAACATTTCGTCGAATTTAGGAAGCGGTTTCCCGCTGCCTGGCCGGCTTAGCCCATAAGCTCTTCAGCCTGGCCTTTCCATTCTGCGCCCTTGCCGGACGTGCCGACTTCCTCTTCGAGGCCGGCGATCTGATCGTCGTTCAGCGAGGCAATCTGCCAGAAGTGGAAAATACCGGCTTCGTGCAGCTTCTTCTCGAAAGCTGGACCGACGCCCTTGATCTTCTTCAGATCGTCAGCGTCGCCCTGCGGGGCGGCCAGACGGCCACGCTCGTCGAGGGAGCCAGCATCACCCGCCGGAGCGGAATCAGCCTTTTTCGCCTTGGACTCTGCCTTCGGTTCAGCCTTGCCGACAGTCGACGAGGCGAGAGCCGCGCCGAGGATGTCACCCAGCGAAGCACCGGCATCTGCCGAACCGTACTGTGCGACGGCATCTGCTTCTTCCGAAATCTCGAGAGCCTTGATCGATAGTGAAACACGGCGCGAACCGCGATCCACGGTCAGGATCTTGGCGTCAACCTTGTCGCCGACGGCGAAACGCTCTGGACGCTGGTCTGCGCGATCGCGGCTGAGATCAGAGCGCCGGATGAAAGATTTCATCGCCGGTGAGCCGAACTCGACTTCGATTCCGCCCGAGGTGATCTCGGTGACAGTGCAGGTGACGATCGAGCCGCGCTTGAGGCCCGAGCCGCCGTCTGCCGGGGCTTCGATGGGGTCGCCGCTGAGTTGCTTGATACCAAGCGAGATACGCTCTTTCTCGATGTCGACATCAAGAACGCGGGCCTTGACCATGTCGCCCTTATTGAAGCCTTCAATGGCCTGCTCGCCGGACTTGTCCCAGGCGATGTCATTGATGTGCACCATGCCGTCAAGGTCGGGGCCGAGACCCACAAACAGACCGAACTCGGTGATGCCACGGACTTCGCCTTCAATTTCCGTACCGACCGGGTGGTCAGCAACGAATGCGGTCCATGGGTTGTCCATGGTCTGCTTGAGGCCGAGCGAGATGCGACGCTTGTCGCTGTCGACGTCGAGAACTTCCACGTCAACTTCCTGTGTCGTGGACAGAATCTTGCCGGGATGAACATTCTTCTTGGTCCAGCTCATTTCGGAGACGTGGATCAGGCCTTCGACGCCGTCTTCCAGTTCCACGAATGCACCATAGTCGGTGATGTTCGTAACTTGGCCCTTGAGGCGGGCGCCGACCGGATAACGCGAGTCGATGCCGTCCCATGGGTCGGAACCGAGTTGCTTCATACCGAGCGAGATACGCTGGGTGTCCGGATTGATCTTGACGATCTGCACTTCGACTTCCTGGCCGACTTCAACAACCTGCGATGGGTGGTTGATGCGCTTCCAGCTCATGTCGGTGACGTGCAGCAGGCCGTCGATGCCGCCGAGGTCCACGAACGCACCGTAATCGGTGATGTTCTTGACGATACCTTTGCGGACATCGCCTTCTTTCATGTCGGACACGATTTCGGCGCGCTGTTCGGCGCGGCTTTCTTCAAGGATTGCACGACGCGAGACAACGATGTTGCCACGGGTACGATCGAGCTTGAGAATGGCGAATGGCTGGATTTCGCCCATGAGCGGACCCACGTCGCGAACCGGACGGATATCCACCTGGCTGCCTGGAAGGAAGGCGTTGACGCCGCCGAGGTCGACCGTGAAGCCGCCTTTGACGCGTCCGGAAATAGCGCCTTTGACGGGCTCTTCCTTGGCAAAGCTGCGCTCGAGCTTGATCCAGCGCTCTTCGCGGCGAGCCTTGTCGCGCGAGAGGACGGCGTCGCCGAGGGCATTCTCGATACGATCGAGGTACACGTCGATGATGTCGCCCGGCTTGGGCTGTTCATCTTCGAGTGCGAATTCTTTTGTCGGGATGCGGCCTTCGGTCTTGAGGCCGATGTCCACGAGAACGTTTTCGTTCTCGATGCGAATGACGGTGGCCGGAATAACCTGGCCTTCCTGCATTGCGCCCGCGGCAGCGGACGATTCGAACATTGCCGCGAAATCGTCGGTTGATGGGTTCATCTTGTCAGTCATTGTGTCTCCGGGGACGGGGCGAACGGTTCAAGGCGGGCGTGCACCATTGCAGCCCGCGTCGGAACGACCCGTTAAAGTGGTCTGGCATCTTCAGAGCGGTACCGTCTGTTTGGATTTGAACCCTTTTGAGGCCCTTCAAACGGTCTTTCCACGAGCGAAAACGGCCTCTACGGCTGCAATCGCCTTCTCCACTGCCGCGTCTATAGTCAGATCAGTCGTATCTATCAAGACAGCATCTGTTGCGATCGTAGCGGGGGCATCCTTGCGCGACTGGTCTCGTTTGTCGCGGATACGCAACTGTTTGATGACTTCATCGAGGCTGATCGTCTGCCCATAGCCGAGATATTCGCGCCAACGCCGGTAGCCGCGTTGCTCGACATTGGCATCCACCCACAGCTTCACATCGGCATCGGGGGCGATGACAGTGCCGATATCACGACCATCCAGCAGGGCGCCGCCCGGCTGAGTCGCGAAGGCACGTTGCAGGTCGAACAAGGCCCGGCGGACTTCCGGTATGACGGCGACCTTGCTGGCGGCCTTGCCGGCTTCGCCCGTGCGTAGCTCGGCGTCCGAATAGGCGGCGGGATCAAGCGTATCGGCGATCCGTTCCAGTCCTTCAGCATCGTCGAGGGCGATGCCTTGTTTAATCGCTGCGACGGCGGTTGCGCGGTAGAGGCACCCGGTATCCATGTGAGGCAGGCCATACTTCGCCGCGAGGCGCTTGGCGATGGTGCCTTTTCCCGAGGCGGTCGTTCCGTCAATGGCGATGATCATGGGCGCGGGAATTGAGGGAAGGGCCAGAGAAAGTCAAGCAGAGGAGACGCCTGGGAGGAGCGAGAAGGGTGTTCAGAGACCGGTTACCGCGTGCCGGTTTCTGCTCAAGCCGGTTCTTCCACAAAACCCTTCCAGGTCTTCATGTAGGTGAGGAACGCTTCGCCTAGGCCCTCCTGGCGAAGATGAGCCTCCGGCGCGGGTAGTGCGATAGGCGTAAAATCCGGATCGGCTTCCAGCTTCTTCGGGAAATCATGGTGGAGGATGGCGCCGCGACCGATAACAACGAAGTCCAGCCCTTCATCCATCGCCTTTCGGCAGGCGGCACCTGTCGTCAGCTTGCCGGCTGCGCCGAGTCGGCAGTCTCCGCGCGGCAGGTCTGTGAACCAGCCCAGAAGACTGCGGGACTGGTGAGCTTCATCCTGCGGCAACGTGAAGACATCCCAGAGCGACATGTCGAGATAGTCTATCTTTCCCGACGCCATCAATTCGCCCGCGAGACGACGGATTTCCATGAGATCCATCCCGAACCGTTCCGGGGAAAGCCGCACGCCAAGCGAGAAGTCCTTGCCGCATTCGGCGCGCACCGCATCGACCAAGTCCTTCAGGAATTTCACGCGGTTCTCATAGGAGCCGCCATATGCATCGTCACGCTGGTTCACTTCCCCGCTCAGGAACTGGCCGATCAGGTAGCCATGCGCGCCGTGCAGTTCCACGCCGTGGAAGCCTGCCTTCTCAGCGCGCTTTGCGGCCGCGACAAAGGCATCAAAGGACAGCCTGACTTCGTCGCCAGACATGGCGCGCGCGCCGAATTCTGCATTGTCGGATGGGCAATGGGGTGCTTCGCCAATCAGTTCTTTCGGCGAGCGCATGCCCGCGTGATGCAACTGAACGACGGAATGACTGCCGGTCTTGTTGATCGTTCCGGCGAGGCGGGTGAGGCCGGGCAAGTGCTTGTCGTCGAAGATACCGAGCTGCCCCGGGAAACCCTGGCCAGCCGCCTGGACATGGGCTGCGCACGTCATGGTGAGGCCGAAGCCACCTTCGGCCCGCATCGTTAGCCAGCGGAACTCATCATCACTGAGCGTGCCGTCTGTGTGGCTTTGCAGATTAGTGAGCGGTGCCAGCATGAAGCGGTTCTTCATCGTCGGGCCGTGGGCGAGCGGGAGGGGGGAATGAAGTGAGGTCATGCCCCGACAATCGCGGCGCCTGTGCCAGCGTCAAGTTTTCCGCTGGGGAAGCTTAAGTGTCCGAGATATCCGCGCCGAGCGTCGCCATGTGGGACAGGAAGTCAGGATAGCTCGTATCGATCATGGACACGTCGTCGACGCTGACGGGCTTTTGTGAGGCGGTGCCCATGACGAGGGCGCTCATGGCGATGCGGTGATCATGGCGAGTTTCCACGAAGCCGCCGCCGGGGGGCGGGCCGCCGCATCCCTGTACGATGAAGCCGTCTGCACGCTCTTCGGCGTTGACGCCATTGACGCGCAGCATGTCAACCACGGCTTTAACGCGGTCAGTTTCCTTTACGCGCAGTTCTTCGGCACCGGTGACGATGGTTTCGCCGGTGGCGAAGGCGGCCAGCACGCCGAGGATCGGAAATTCGTCGATCATCGAGGCAACGAGGCGCTCAGGCACGGCGCGCCCGATGAGCGCAGCGGTGCCCGACTGGATGTCGATCAGGCGCTCACCTGCGGCGTCGCCTGTATCTTCCGCGCCGAGGCGCGCGCCCATCAGCGAGGCGAGATCAAAAAAGCCGGACCGGGTCGGATTGGACATGACGCCTTCGACCATGACATCCCCGTCAGGCGAGATCAGGCCGGCGGCGATAAGAAAAGCCGCAGAGGACGGATCGCCCGGAATGGCTGCCTCTATTGCAGAAAGGCGCTGTCCGCCGACCAGCGAAATCGTGCGCGCCTGACCCTCGCCGCGCGTAACGCCCACGTCGACGCCGAAACCGCGCAGCATGCGTTCGGTATGGTCGCGGGTCGGCTTGGCTTCGACGACGCGGGTCGTGCCGATGGCGTTGAGGCCTGCGAGCAACACGGCGGACTTGACCTGGGCTGAGGCCTGGGGCGGCGCATAGTCGATCGCTTTGAGTGCGGGGGATCCAGTCAGGCGAAAGGGCAGGCGGCCATGTGGTTCGGCGGTGTCTTCAAGGCCCATGCTGCGCAGGGGATCGAGAATTCGGTTCATCGGGCGGGCGCTGAGGCTGGCATCGCCGCACAGTTCAACCGACAGCTCATATCCTGCCATCAGGCCCATCATGAGGCGTGAACCGGTACCGGAATTGCCGAAATCGAGCGGGACGGTGGGCGATGTCAGGCCTTTTGTGCCGGTGCCGACCACTTTCCATTCGCCTGCGCCTGTGCGGGTCACAGTCGCGCCGAGCGCCGACATTGCAGTGCCGGTGCGCAGAACGTCGTCGCCTTCCAGAAGTCCGGTGAAATGGCTGGTGCCCTCGGCGATACCGCCCATGATCAGCGCGCGGTGACTGCAGGACTTGTCCCCCGGTGCTCGAATAATGCCTTTCAGTCGGCTGACGGGGCGGCTGGTCCAGACCATGAGGATATTCCGTTTGCGCAGTTCATACGTGAATTCGGGCTTTGACAGCGCGCGGCGTTCATGGCAAGCGCCCGCCCAGACCAAAATCATTGAAACACCGGAGGGAGCCGCCCCGTGTCGAAAGACAAACTCGGAACCAAGCAAGTCTGCCCAGACTGCGAAGCCCGCTTTTACGACCTCCACAAACGCCCCGCTGTTTGTCCAAAATGCGGCAATGAGTTCGATCCCGAAGACGAGGTTATCAAAACCACGATCACGAAGGTGAAGGCAAAAGCTGCTCGCGCCGCCGTCAAGTCGGATGATGACGACGATGATGATGACGAAGACGAGGAACTCGTCGGCGCCAAGGGTAAAGGCAAGGGCGAAGACGACTCCGACGATGACGACGAAGACGAAATCGATGACGAGGAAGACGCCAAGGAACTTGGTGGCGATGAAGCCGAAGTCATTCTCGAAGGCGCGTCGGAAGACGATGAGGAAGAAACAACCGGCGCCAAGGTGCCGGCTGGCTTCACCGAAGAAGGCGTCGATGATGACGATGACGACGCTGTCCTGGATGATGACGAGGACGATGATGCGTTCGACATCGATGCTGATGATGACGACGATGATGATCCACTCGTTCTTGACGATGAGGATGAAGATTAGGGCTTGAAAGGCGCGCCCGGCGCGTCTACTTCTCGCCCTTCCCAGAATGGGGCCATAGCTCAGTTGGGAGAGCGCTTGCATGGCATGCAAGAGGTCGTCGGTTCGATTCCGTCTGGCTCCACCATTCTTTCTGTTTTTAGCAGGTTCCGTATCGGCCCCTTGGCAGCATGTGAGCCGTGCTGAGGGTTGTTCCCGCACATGAACCGGCTGATGCGCTAACCACGCAGGGCGCCTGACTGCCGGTCACTTGTTTGTGAACGCTGTCTCACTTCTGCCGCAGGTTGGCGCTTGAAGCCGCCATATTGGTCCCCCATCTTGAACCTGAACGAAGGGTCCGCCCATGAGGCACAGCTACCGGCTCTGGCGTTCGGTATGTGTCTCGTGACGGAAAGGATTGGAATGATGACGACTGAACTGAAAACGAACCCGTTTGAAAGCGACGCCTTTGTCTACATCCGCCACCTGGATGAAGACGAATTGCAGACGCTGATGCCCGCTAATGCAATGAACCAGATCAAGGATCCGGACGAATTGTTTGTTGTCCTGTCAGCAGACGGCGTACGTCTCGCTGTTGTCGAAGGACGCGAAGCGGCCATTTCGGCTGCGCTTGCAAACGACCTGAAGCCGCTCAGCGTACACTGACACGGCCTTACCACCCCTTGCTTTTCCCCGGTTTGAAGTTGACACTCGCGTCATAAAAAACCGGGGAGGACACGGGATGAACAAGACAACATGGACTGTCGCAGCGGCGGCGCTGGTATTGGTGGCCTGTAGCCCGAAGCAGGAAAAAGCGCCCGCAAGCGAAGCGGCGGCGCTGCCAATGGAAGTTTCCACCGAAGGTGATTTCGCGACCAATCTGCAGACGGCCCTGATTGAAGCCCAGCCCGGCGATACGGTGCGTCTGCCCGAGGGCACGTTCCATCTTACAACGGGCCTGTCGCTGGATGTGGACGGGGTAACGGTGCTGGGTGCTGGACAGGACAAGACCATTCTCGATTTCGCCGGACAGACCGGCGCCGGTGAAGGCCTGTTGGTGACCTCAGACGGTGTGACACTGATGGCTTTTGGCATTCGCGATACCAAGGGCGACGGAATCAAGTCCAAGGGCGCAGATCGCATCGTCTATCGCGACATCACTGTCGACTGGTCGGGCGAGCCCGACGAGGGCAATGGTGCGTATGGCGTGTACCCGGTCGAGTCGAGGGATGTCCTGGTAGAGAACGTGACCGTACGCGGCGCGTCTGATGCTGGCATCTATGTCGGCCAGTCGGAAAACATCATCGTGCGCAACTCGCTGGCAGAATTCAATGTGGCGGGCATCGAGATCGAGAACTCGAACAATGCCGATGTCTATGGCAACATCGCCCGTGACAATACAGGCGGCATACTGGTGTTTGACTTGCCTGACCTGCCGGTAATTGGCGGGCATTCGACCCGCATCTTTAACAACCAGATCCTGCACAACAATACGCGCAATTTCGCACCGCCAGGAAACATTGTGGCCGGCGTGCCATCCGGTACGGGCGTCATTATCCTCGCCAATCGCGATGTGCATGTCTTTGATAACGACTTTGCCGATAATCGTTCTGCGCACGTCCTGCTGACGGCCTATACCGAGCCGTTCACCGATGAACGCTACAATCCGCTGCCGCGCGATATTGTGGTGCGCAACAATCGCTGGTCCGGCGGCGGCACCGATCCGCAAGGCATGCTGGCCCCGCTTGCAGAGGCGCTGGGCGGGGTGCTGCCTGCGATCGTGTCTGACGGCGTCACGCGCTGGCCTGGCGCAGAGGCGCAGGCGGTGAACCTTGTTATCGACGAGGCGCCTGAGATCGGCTTCGTCAATCTGGGTATTGGCGCCTATCCGGTTGATCCGGCTGCGGTGTCGCCCAGCATGGAACGGCCGCAGGGGGCACCGGTTGCGGAACCTGCCGCTGTGAAGCTGCCGCAGGACGCCGAATAGGACGCCCCGGCGATGAAGCGATTGTTTTGTTTCGTTCCGGCCTTTGTCTTGCTGGCGGCGTGCAGTGCGCGAGGTGGCGAGGCGGGCGGTCCAAATGTTGAGGCGCTGATGGCTGACGTGCCAGCGCTGAAACTGGCGGATTACGGGTTTTTCGAAGATTCGAGGGCGGACAAGCCGGTTGATGGCGTGGTTCCCTACGATCTGATCAATCCGCTCTTTTCGGATCATGCGATAAAGCACCGGTTTGCATACGTGCCGAAAGGCAAGGCGACGAACTATGCGCCGGATGCCATTCTGGATTTTCCGGTGGGCAGCGCGTTGATCAAGACGTTTGCATTCGTGCCGGACATGCGCGCGCCGGGCGTGCGCGAATACAAGGTTGAGACCCGCGTGCTGATTCACAAGGCAGATGGCTGGGCGGCATTTCCGTACATCTGGAATGCTGAGGGGACAGAGGCGGCCTACGCGCCTGCGGGCGGCCAGCAGGCCATATCCGTGGTCGACACATCCGGCGCGGCGTTCTCGATCGAATACGCCATTCCGAACAAGAACCAGTGCAAGACCTGCCATCAGGACGGCGACGCGGTGTTGCCGATCGGCCCGAAGGCACGCAACCTGAACCATGATGGCCCGGCAGGCGCGAACCAGATTGCCGACTGGCAAGCACGCGGGATTCTGGCGGGCGTATCAGGTGATGTGCCCAAGGCGGCGTCTGTGGTTGATGTCAGCCTGCCGGTTTCTGACCGGGCCCGCGCCTATCTCGATATCAATTGTGCGCACTGCCACAAGGCGAGCGGGTCGGCATCGAATTCCGGTCTGTGGCTCGGGGCAGGCGAGATGTCGGATGTGAAGCTGGGTGTGGGAAAGCATCCAACCGCAGCCGGGCGTGGATCAGGCGGCATCACTTTCGTGATCGCGCCGGGGGAACCAGACCAGTCGATCCTGGCGCACAGGATGGCATCATCCGAGGCGGGGATCGCCATGCCTGAACTGGGGCGTAGCGTGATTGATGAAGACGGCGTGGCGCTGGTGCGCGCGTGGATTGCGAGCATGGACACCGAAGCGGGGCCTGATAAAGGGGCACCATGACTGACACATTGCAGATATGGGTGGATGGTGATGCCTGTCCGGTGAAGGACGAGGTTTACCGCGTGGCTGTGCGGCATAGTGTGCCGGTGGTGGTTGTGGCGAACTCCTATTTGCGGATTCCGGAACATGCACTGATTTCGCGCCAGATTGTCAGCGATGGCTTCGATGCGGCCGATGACTGGATCGCCGAACGGGCAAATCCAAAAAGCGTTGTCGTGACGGCTGACATCCTGCTGGCAGACAGGTGCCTGAAGTCTGGCGCGCGTGTGATCGGGCCGACGGGCAAGCCGTTTACGGATGATTCCATCGGCGCGGCCGTGGCGACGCGGGCCATTCTGGCAGATTTGCGGGTGGGCATCAGTGAAACGGGCGCGCCGCGTGCCGGCGGCCCGGCGCCTTTCACAAAGGCAGACCGGTCACGCTTCCTGTCGGCGCTGGACGAGGCTTTGGTCGCACTGAAAAAAGCCGGATAAGCGCCGTCCCTTGCGCCACTCCGGCGTTCTTGCGATGACAAGATCAGTCCGCGCCGCCTTGGCGCCCATGCCGGGGATGCCGTTTGAGCCTGTCTTCCATACGTCTTGAGATCAATGCGCCGTTTGGCGAGATCATTCTCAACAAGCCTGAAAAGCGCAATGCCCTGTCGGTCGACATGTGGGCTGCGATTCCGGAGTTGATCGCGTGTCTCGTGGCGAATGAGGCCGTGAAAGTGGTGATACTGCACGGCGGCGAGGCGGGTGCGTTTGCGGCGGGCGCAGACATTTCCGAATTCTCGACGATCTACTCAACGCCAGAGGCTGCAGCGCAGTCAGGCGACACGATTGCGGCAGCGCTGAATGCCATCGAGCAATGCCCGAAGCCGGTCATCGCGGCCATTGACGGTGCCTGCGTCGGCGGGGGGATGAGCCTCGCCATGGCGGCTGACCTGCGCGTAGCGAGCGAGGGCGCGCGATTTGGCATCACGCCAGCCAAGCTTGGGATCGTATACCCCGCAGGCGATACGCGGCGACTGGTTACAGCCATTGGCGCGTCGCGGGCGAAGGATATTCTGTTCACCGCACGCATCTTTGATGTGGCGGAAGCGAATGAGCTTGGCCTGCTCAATCGCTTGGTCGGGAAAGGCGAGGCGTTGGCGGCCGCTCGGGAGCTGGGTAAGGCGGTTACGGCTACGTCGCAATGGTCGGTGCGGGCGATCAAGCGCATGGTGGCAGGGGTGGAGACCGGGTGGGCTGACAGTGGCCCTGAGGCGTCAGCGCTGTTTGTTGAGGGATTCTCAAGCGAAGACTTCGTGGAAGGATATTCCTCCTTTCTTGAAAAACGTCCGGCCAGGTTCACGTTCAAATGATCGCCGACGCATTTGCCAGGCTGCGCGCCCTAAAACCCGGTCCGGCACGCCTTTATATCGCGGGCTGTAGCGGCGAACCCATGGCGCTGGCTCTCGCGTTCAAGGCGTCGCCGGAGCTGGCGCGGGACCTGACATTCGTTGGTGTGCCGGTGCCGGGGTTGAACCGGACGGATTGGACGGCCCTCCACGAAACGGCTCGGGCAGAGATGCCGTTCCTGTATGGCGACATGCGCGCCGGATTCGACGCGGGCCGGATCAGACTGCGGCCAATGCACTATAGCGACAGCTACCGTGACATGGTGAGCGGGCCGATTGACCTGGCTGTGGTGGTGGTTTCCCCACCTGAAGCGGATGGTAGGGTCAGTTTAGGTGTATCAGCCGATTTCTCCGGGGCCGTTCTGGCACGGCCGGATATTCCGGTCATGGCGATCGTGAACCGGAACATGCCTGCCCCTGCAGACACACCGCGTCTGCCGCTCAGCCGATTTGCCGCAATGGTCGCGGATGACACACCTTTGGTGGAGCTGACGGAATCGGCGTTGCCGCCGACCTTTGCGAAGATCGGAGAGGCGATTGCCGACCTTGTTGGGTCGGAACCTGCTTGTCTGCAATTCGGCATCGGCAATGTGCAGCAGGCCGCGCTGAAGGCACTGTCGGAGGCTGGCGGCCCCGCGAACCTGCGTATTCATTCCGGGCTGGTGACGGATCCGGTTCTGGGGCTGATGGATGCGGGGCGGATCGTGAATGCCCCGGGGGCCATCCTGACAGGCGTCGCGATGGGAACGAGAGCGTTATACGAGCGCGCCGGGCAGGATCGCCGATTCCGTTTCCGCGCCGTCGATGTGACCCATGGCATTAATGTGCTGGCGGCAATCGATCGCTTCGTGGCGATCAATTCTGTTCTGGAAGTTGACCTGTTCGGGCAGGCCAACGCGGAATTCATGAAGGGCCGTCAGGTGTCAGGTATTGGCGGCCTCGCCAATTTCCTGCGCGGGGCGGGTGCCTCAAAAGGCGGGCTGCCGATTGTCGCGCTGCCGTCCACCGCCGCGAAGGGCAAGATAAGCCGCATCGTTCCGCGACTTGGCCTGGAGGCGACCAGCCTACCGCGATCCGACATCGCCTGGGTCGTGACAGAGCATGGCGCTGTGAACCTGCGGGGGGCCGATATTGACACCCGTGCAGAGCGCCTGATTTCGATAGCTGACCCGGCGCATCAGGACATGCTCGAAAATGCCTGGGCCGACATGCGTCGTGCCGTCTAGAGATTCAACTGGGTCTGGGTGGTCAGGCTGACCAGTTTGCCACTTTCTGTTTCGACGCGTGTCTGCCAAACCTGCAGACGCCGCCCCACGCTGATCGGCAAAGCCGTGGCACGCAGGACCGTACCCGCCGGCGCAGCAGCAATGAGATTGGTTTTACTCTCCGTCGTTGTCGTGCCCTTTGCGCCTTCAGGCAGGTTGAGGAAGGCAGCTACTGCCCCGACGCAATCAGCCAGCGTCATCAGGAAACCGCCATGCGCAATGCCGCCAGCGGTGCACTTGTCAGCCGCGACGTTCACTTCACCGACGACCTTGTCCTTGCTGGCCTCGACCAGTTCCAATCCGATATGTGCAGCGAATGGCATGGATGCGGCCATGGCCTGAAGTTGCGTGTTGCTCATGCTGTGTCTCCGCTCGCAAGTGGCCACGCTATCTGCCAGCGGCCATCTGCGTCAAACCGGCTTGTTGCTGAAATCACGGCCAAAACGCATCATTTGCCCTTAACGCCTGCCATGCTAAGTCCGGCGCATGAACGGAATCACATTGCATAAGGGCGATCTGCCCAAGAATCTCGACTTCGGACCGATCGTTGCCATCGATACCGAAGCCATGGGGCTGAACCCGCTGCGCGATCACCTGACGTTGGTACAACTGTCGTCAGGCGACGGCACGGCGCATCTCGTACAGTTGGGGCGCGACTTCAACTGCCCGAACCTGAAGGCGCTGCTGACCGACCCGAAAGTCATCAAGCTGTTTCACTTTGCCCGGTTTGACGTCGCCATGATCAAGCGTTGGCTTGGCGTGGACTGCGCGCCGATCTGGTGCACGAAAATTGCCTCCAAACTGGCACGGACCTATACCGACCGGCATGGCCTGAAGGATGTCGCGCGCGAAATTGCGGGCGTCGACCTGTCCAAGGCGCAGCAAAGTTCGGATTGGGGCGCCAAAGAACTCTCCGATGCGCAACTGCAATACGCCGCCTCTGACGTGTTCCACCTCCACGTCATCAAGGAGGGACTGGAAGCGATGCTGATCCGCGAGGGGAGGCTGGAGTTGGCGCAGACCTGCTTCAACTTCCTTCCGACCCGTGCAGCCCTCGACCTGGCAGGTTGGGGTGAGCAGGACATTTTCGCGCATTCGTGACGCAACCGTCATGTGCTGGGCGCTTTTGTTTCGCCCTTATCGAAGGTAAACACGGCCGTTAGTACTTTGTAACAGGCCGCAGGCGCTTCAATGGACGCAGTCAAGCATCACGATCCAGCATCGCTGTGGGTGCCCCGTCGGCAAATGACGCTGGCCGATGCACGCAAGCGGTCGAATCTGGTTCGGGGCCTGCGCGTTTTGTTCATGGCCTGTGCAGCGATTTCTATCGGACTGTTCCTAGGATACATTATCAAAAGCGCCCTGACGCGCGACGCCGTGCCCGTGAAAATCTCTGGTGAAGAGGTCGTCACGATGCTGAATCCGCGGTTCACGGGGCGCGATTCAACAGGCCAGAGCTTTACGATCACAGCAGAGGCTGCGCGGCGCAAGGAATTGACGGCCAATGCTGTTGACCTTGTCGGACCCATCATGCGTGACGCCGCAGGAAGCGAAGTGCGAGCGCCTTCCGGCATGTACGACCGTGATGCCGGAATTCTGGAATTGTATGATGACGTCGTGATCACGGATGCATCGGGCTATTCTTTCAAGACCGCAGCGGCCCGTGTGCATGTCGGGAAGGACTGGGTTGAGGGCTTGTCGCCTCTGGAAGGCAAAGGTCCGCTCGGTGATATCCGCTCTGATTCATATGAAATTCTTGACGGTGGTAACCGCGTCGTCTTTCAGGGTAATGTAAAAACAGTGATATACCCGGCCGAACCTGATGTGCCGGTAACCGACGAAGGTAGTGCAGATGGCAATCCGTAAGTTTCTTGGCGCGGCCCTGGCTGTTTCGGCGCTCGCCGCCCCCGCCGTGGCGCAAATCTCGTCCGAAGGGGGACCAATCTATATTGATTCCGAGCGCACCGAGAGCCTCGAGCGTGAACGAAAGGTCTTGTTGATCGGCAATGTCGACATCCAGCAGGGCACAGCCCGCCTTCGTGCCGATATGGTGACGATCATTTTCGCTGGAAAGCCTGGCGGCGAAGCAGGCAGCGTCGGATCGGGCTTTGGCCAGATCCAGACCATGGTTGCCGAAGGTAATGTCTTCTACGTGACGCCGGAAATGAAGGCCAAGGGCGACCGCGGTGTCTATGATGCAACGGTCGATACCATCACGATGACGGGCAATGTGGCCCTCATGCGTGAGCGTGATGTTGCCGAAGGCGAGACACTTAAACTGGAAGTCGGGAAGCGTCGCACCACGCTGGATGGCGGCACCGGACGCACCCGCATGGTGATCGAATCCGACAAGGATTCGGGCGGTAACTAAGAAATTCGAGCAATAACGTGAAGCCGATCTTAAGTATGTCAGGCTATGCCAATATCGGGGCGACGATACTGCCCGTGAACAGGGACACACCACGAGATGACTGAAGCGGCCGAAGGCCTTGTCGTTAAGAATATTGCCAAATCCTTTGGCAAACGACAGGTGGTGCGCGACGTTTCTCTGTCCTTGCAACGCGGGGAAGTTGTCGGCCTGCTTGGACCCAACGGGGCCGGCAAGACGACCTGCTTTTATATGATCATGGGCCTGATCGGCGCAGATTCCGGATCGATTTCGATCGATGGGGAAGATGTGACGCGCTTGCCAATGTACCAGCGCGCACGCCTCGGCGTGGGCTACCTTCCCCAGGAAGCATCAATCTTCCGCGGGATGACAGTGGAAGAGAATGTCATGGCGGTGGCAGAACTGGTCGAAAAAGACCGTTCGGCGCGCATGGCACAGGTCGACAGCCTGCTGAGCGAGCTGCATGTGGAACATCTTCGCGGCCAGGCGGCCACGTCCCTTTCGGGAGGTGAACGTCGCCGGGTGGAGATTGCACGTGCACTGGCATCCCGTCCGAGCTTCATGCTACTGGATGAACCGTTCACCGGCATTGACCCGCTCGCCATTTCCGACATTTCCGAACTTGTCCGCTACCTGAAGCAACGTGGCCTGGGCGTCCTGATTACGGACCACCAGGTGCGCGAAACGCTGCAGATCGTGGACCGGGCCTATGTCATGTATGATGGTGACGTCCTGTTCAACGGCACACCTGAAGATGTGCTGAAAAACGAAGACGTGCGCAGGGTCTATCTGGGTGAACAGTTCGCCGCTTGATCTAAAGGGCGCGGGCTTAGGAATGAAACAGTCACTCGACATGCGCCAGGGCCAGTCCCTGGTAATGACGCCTCAGCTTCAGCAGGCGATCAAGCTGTTGCAGCTTTCCAATCAGGAACTCGCCGAATTTGTCGAGGCCGAGATAGAGCGAAATCCGCTGCTCAACAAGGCAGATGACAATGCCGGCGAAGCGGCAGAGCAGGGCGACGCGCCCACCCGCCGCGAACAGTTGGCCCTGGACGATAATTCCGGCATGGGCACCGCGCGGGACCAATTGGACGCACCCGGCGAGGACGTGTTCGAACCGGGTACCGGATCAGATGCGGCAATGCCGGCTGAAAGTTCAGGCCCGTCGGCCCAGACCGATTGGTCAGGCGCGACATCGGGCGGCAGCTTCAATAGCGAAGAATATGATTTTGCGGCGAACCTCTCGACAGATGTTACCCTACAGGAACATCTGCACAATCAATTGAACATTGCGGGTCTTTCGGCTGCTGACCGCCTCATCGGGGCTCGGTTGATCGATGAGACAGACGAGGCCGGTTACCTGCGCGCACCGCTGGACGATGTCGCCAAAGCTCTGGGCGCGGACGTGGCGAACGTGGCCGCTGTTCTGGACGTTTGCCAGGGGTTTGAGCCGACCGGCGTGAT
Source organism: Hyphomonas sp. (assembly GCA_040216775.1). GTDB lineage: Bacteria > Pseudomonadota > Alphaproteobacteria > Caulobacterales > Hyphomonadaceae > Hyphomonas. Next base: position 73,597 of record JAVJOM010000019.1, on the reverse strand, counting down.
GGCGCGCTCCATTCCCGAATGCCTGACGCTTCAACTGAAGGAACGCGGGCGGTTTGATCCGGCGATGGAGGTCATGCTCGACAATCTGGCGCTGGTCGCCAAGCATGACCTGAAGACGCTGGCGGACATTTGCGGTGTCGACAAGACCGATCTTGCAGACATGCTGACAGAGCTGCGCCAGCTGTCACCAAAACCGGGCAGCGGCTTTTCGAGCGACACGACGATTGCTGTCGCCCCTGATGTTTTCATTCGTGAGCTGCCGAACGGCATGTTTGCCGTTGAACTGAATTCCGAGACACTGCCACGCGTGTTAATGGACAAGGCGTATTATGCTGAAGTCACGGCCCTGCCGATGCGCGACAAGGAAAAGGAATTCATTTCCGAGTGCGCGTCGAGTGCCACATGGCTGATAAAGTCACTCGACCAACGTGCCCGGACGATCCTGAAAGTTGCCAGCGAAATTGTGCGCCAGCAGGATGCCTTCTTCGCACATGGTGTGGCGCACTTGCGGCCGCTCAACCTGAAGCAGGTTGCTGACGCGATCGAGATGCATGAATCGACCGTGAGCCGTGTGACGTCGAACAAGTACATGTCCACGCCGCGCGGGTTGTTCGAGCTCAAATACTTCTTCTCGGCGGCCATTCCGGCGACGGGGGGTGGCGAAGCGCATTCGGCTGAAGCCGTTCGTCACCGTATCAAGGTGCTGATAGATGCCGAATCCGAGGATGGTGTACTGTCGGATGACCAGATCGTCGAAATTCTGACCGGTTACGGTATCGAGATCGCCCGGCGGACCGTTGCAAAGTACCGTGAGAGCCTGAACATTCCATCGAGTGTCCAGCGCCGCCGGATCAACCGCGCCAGCGCCTGACACTGCTACTCGGCAAGCGGACGCACCGTTTCGAACATCTCATTGAGATAAGCCGCAAGGCGTACACCGCCCATTGAAAGGCGCTGCCTCAGAATTGGCCGGCTCTCATAGACATAATTCCAGGACAGGATTTGCGTATCGGGATAGATCGTGTCGCGGATCGCGGCGCTTTCATCTGCCCAGTCGGCAGGCCGGGCCTTTGCCCATTCGGCGAGCTGGTCGGGCGTGATCTTCTGAACCAGCCACTCGGTCCATTCAGAATATGACAGCTCTTCGTAGTTGATCAGACGTTCGTCCCACACTTCGTGCAGGTTCGTCATCTCGTCAAAGAAGGTGCAGACGAACTGGTTTCCGCCGCGGTCTGTACCATTGCCGGCATGCAGCGGCTGGTGAAGGTCGCCCACGAGATGAATGATGAAACGCAAGGCAAGCTGGCGGTCTTCAAGCACTGCGTCAGGGTCCAGCGCGATGGTGCGGAATTTCGCCAGGGCCGTGATCGCATCGCCTTCTTGCGGTGGCGTCCCGTCGGAATACGTCGTGTCCTTCGGGATCGTAACATAGTGATAGGGGTTTGCGTCAGAGCGCCAGAAATCATCGGGGCTGGAGCGCATGAAGTCCGGCCAGTCGGAAGCTTCGGCGATACCTTCCGGCCCCAGGATATCTTTCACGGCGCTGTCGGCTGTCTGGCTGAGATAGGTCTGCGCGACCGCAGCCGTCACTCGATGGCCTGTCTTGCCCCAAGCATGGGCGGGAAGGGCGCCGGCAAGGATGAGAAGCAGGGGGAGCAAGAGGCGGGTCATGGGGCAGTCTCCAGAGCAGTATCGATAACTCGACCTGAAGGGGATTAGCGCGCGTGGGTCAATGCCTTCTTGGCGGGTCTTATCGCCACGTTTCCTGTATCAGACGGTCGACATCTGCGCGGTGGGGCAGGCTTGGCTGCGCACCCGGACGTGTGCAGGCGAGTGCCCCGGCGGTGACGGCAAAGCGCAAGGCGGCCTGTTCGGTCATGCCTTCGATGAGCGCGACTGTCAGGGCCGCCGTGAAGGTGTCACCCGCGCCAACCGTATCAACAACCTGGACCTTAGGCGGAGCTTCGCGGACGACCTCCTTACCAGCGCGGTAGAGCACGGCGCCTTCAGCCCCGAGAGAGACGGCCACAAGCGCGCCCTGTGCATGCAGTCTGTCGCCATAGAAGGCTGCCTCGGTCTCGTTGACGCTGAGCAGGCTGGCGCGGGCAAGCAGTGCGTCGGGCACGGCCATGGCTGGAGCGAGGTTCAAGCTGACAAAGCCGGTGGCGGCCTTTGCAGCGGCGAGCAGCGTGTCGCCGCTGATTTCCAGAACGCCCATCATGTTTGAGATTGCGTGCCCTGTAACATCTGCCGGACGTAAGGCCTGGTTGGCGCCGGGGCACACGACGATCAGGTTCTCACCATCGGCGTCGACGGCGATGAGGGCGACGCCCGTTGTTTCACCATTGATGTGCTGCACACCGGACAGGTCAACACCGCCAGCCTGCAGCAGTTTCAGCGCCTCTTCGGCCATGTCGTCCGCGCCGACGGCACCCATGAGGCGAACATCAGCGCCAAGGCGACGCGCGGCGAGTGCCTGATTGGCTCCCTTGCCACCAGGGTGACGTGCGAGGCGGGCATTCGTAACGGTCTCGCCGGGGCGAGGGAGTGTGGGGCCAGTGGCGACGATGTCGAGATTGATGGAGCCGGTTACGGTAATCATGTGTTGGCCGCCAGTTGTTCAACCAGGACAAAGAACCCATCGGCATCGGCTTTGGTCACCCATTCATGTGGCCCGTCATCAGACAAGGCCACGCGGGTTTGTCCGAATCGGTCCCCTGCGGCCGTGTCGACGGTGACGATTGCCTGACGGCTTTCGAACAAGTCGGGCGCCAGAAGCCAGGCAATTGTGGATGGATCGTGCATGGGCGTCATGCGGCCTTCCTTCCAGCGTGCTTCCAGCACATTGGCGGCTTCAAGCAGTTGCACCATGATTGCAACGCGCGGCCCGGACAGCTTTCCCATCGCAGCGAGGCGTTCAGGTTCGGCGCGCACCTGGTGGGTCACATCAAGATTGAGGACGGTCGCCGGGATTCCACTGTCGAAGACGACAGTGGCGGCATGCGGGTCAGCGAAAATGTTGAATTCTGCGAAGGGCGTTATGTTGCCACCTTCCGTATCGGCGCCGCCCATGATGACAAGGCGGTCAATGCCGCGCGAGATGTCCGGCGCCATAATAATGGCCGTTGCAATGTTGGTGAGCGGCCCGGTCACGACGATCGTATATTCGCCCGGCTTTGCTGCGCGCAACGTGTCGATCAGAAATTGTACGGCATGGCCTGCCGCCAGCGGTGTATCCGGCTCAAACGGATCGAGACCGGCAATCCCGCTATCGCCATGGAAGTGTTCGGCTGTCACAGGCTCGCGCAATATCGGGCGGGGACATCCGGCGAAAACCGGTAATTCCGCCCGGTCCATGATCTGGCACATCATGCGTGCGTTCCGGCTGGTCAGGTTCAGGGGAACGTTCCCGGCCACCGTCGTGATGGCCCGCACATCCAGCGCCGGGCTGGCCAGTGCCATCATCAGCATGACGGCGTCATCAACCCCCGGGTCGCAGTCTATGATGATCGGGCGTTGCGCCATGTGTTTCTCAACTTCCCTTGTATGCTTGTTGGGGCGCATGCTAACCATCAGGCCCGCCCGGGCAAGCGAGATCAGGCGGTCAACTGCTTTCAACCCTCGGAAAGCTTGGGAATTTTTTATGACAGCATTGCCTGAAACAGATGTTTCGTCCCTGATCGCGGCTGCGCGCAAGGCCCGCCTCAATGCCCACGCGCCCTATTCCAGATTCCAGGTTGGTGCCGCAGTGCTAGACGAACGCGGCATCGTGTCGGTGGGATGCAACATGGAGAATGCCGCTTATCCGCTCGGCACATGCGCCGAAGCCGTCGCTCTGGGCGCAATGGTGGCGTCAGGCGGCAAAATATGCCGGATCATCGTGATCGTGGCAGGGGGTGACAAGCTGATCACGCCCTGCGGCGGTTGCCGTCAGCGTATTGTTGAACTGGCCGATGCGGGAACGCGTGTTTTTTGCGCTGCCGATGATGGTGACGCGGTCGAGATGACAACGCCGGAACAGCTTTTGCCGAACGGGTTTGAATTCTAGGGGCGGACCTTAAGCTCATCGAGCATGGCGCGGAAGGCTGGAGAAATCTCTGGGCTGTCCATGTCGATACCGTACCCCTCAAACACCATATCGATGGTAACGCGCTCTTTCTTGCGACCGACAAGACGGGCAACCATCCGGCTTTCGGCAACGATGCGTCCCTTGGAACGAAATGTGTGCTCGAAGAGGATGTAGCTGTCCTCCCAACCGACTGGGCGCGTGTGCAGTTCAAACTTTTGCGGGAAGCGCATCATGCGGTGAAAGCTGATCGACTCGCTCTGGATGACCGGTGTCCAGCCATGCTTGCGGAATACTTTCAGGAAGCCGGTTCGCGCGATGTAGTTAAGCATGCCCAGGTCAGTGAACGAGGCATAGCGCGAATTCGTCATGTGACCCATTGGATCATGGTCACCAATCCAGACAGCTGATTTGATGACATGCACATCCAGCGGCGCCGTACGCTTTCCCGAGAAATATGCGGGAAGAAATATCCTGAGGAACCGGAAAAAGAGGTTCATGGTAAATCGTGCGTCCTGTTGCTCCTGTTGCCCACTGCAAAGGTCGGGCCGGAAAACAGGGTGCCAGCGACAGACTAACAAAACATGTGGTTTGCTTGCGCGCATCACGTTCCGCAGGCGGAACCGACAGGTCGGGGCACGCCAAAATGTCCGCGGTGCGGACGCTTATTTGAGGGTGATGGTGCCAGCGGTGTAAGCTGTTCTGCAATCGGTAGCATCCTTGCGGATGTGACTGTCGGTTAACAGGATCGAGCGTCCCGGGCCGGTAAATCGCACATCATCGCAAGTGTCATCAAATGCGTAACTGCCGGAATCGTCACCGAAATCCATGTCGCCCGAATCGCCCATATCCTGCGCCTTTATCATCACCTTGTTACCGATCGCGACCAGCGTGCGGATATTTACCTTGATATTGCCCGCAGTCATTCCCTCGTCGAGTATGACATACCGGGAGATGCCGACGGAATCACCGTTGAGCCAGACGCTGACGGCCGCATAGGAGAGACTTGCCTCATTGAGAGAGGTGAGCGTGATGCCAGGCGACTTGTCGTAGGTCATGTACATATTGATGCCCTGGCAAGTCCGGGCGTCATTGCAGGCGGTGCCATCGAGCACGTATTTCTGCCCGTCCTCGTTCTGTGCAACCAGCCGCACGTCTTCCGGGTCTCCGCTAAGAATATCATGGCCGAGCGACGTGACGATTGCCTGCATGTCGGCGAGCGTGACACTTGTGACCAGTCTTGCGTCACTAGAGCCTGACATGTCCTGCGCTGAGACAGACGCCCCAACAGCCATTGCCGCCAAAGAGACAGATACGAATTTGTACATTATCCCGTGTCCTCCACAGTCAGCAGGGTAAGGCTTCCCTGCCGCGCACCCCATCGGGCGAAGTGTAGAGGCGTAAAGACTGAACGGCAAATGTGGCCGGTGTGAAGCTGATAAAACGATGTTCACAAGGGTCTTGGTGCACCCAACAGGATTTGAACCTGTGACCTCTGCCTTCGGAGGGCAGATGTCCGGACGATATTGGGATTTATTGAGCTTCCTCAAAATACCATAAACAACTGAAATAGTGCTATTTATATGGGATTCGGTTCCGATTGGTTCTTTGCGTTTCCAGTTACGGTGGTTACTATGTGGTCATTGGAAGCACGGAGTAACCACCGATGGCCGCAAAACTCACCAAGTCCGTGGTTGATGGGGCGACGCCTGAAGGCAGGGACCGTTTTCTCTGGGATAACGAGGTCACGGGCTTCGGCCTGAAAGTCTGCGCGGGTGGTCGCAAGGTCTATGTTTGCAAGTATCGTCACGGCAGTGGGCGGCGCGCGCCGACGCGCCGGGTAACGATTGGGGCGCACGGTTCGCCTTGGACTGTTGAGGCGGCGCGCAAAGAAGCGCGGCGGATTTTGGGGCTGGTCGCGCTGGGGGAGGACCCTGCCAAGGTCAAACGGGACGCGAAAAAGGTCCTGACCATTGGCGAACTATGCGACGAATATCTCGAACACGGAACAGCGCTGAAGAAGGTGTCCACTCTCGCCACGGATCGCGGGCGGATCGAGCGGCATATCAAACCCCTGATCGGTCATGTGCGTCTGTCTGACGTGAGCAAGGCAACCGTAACGCGCTTCATGAAAGATGTGGCCGATGGAAAGTCGGCGGCTGATGTAAAGACTGGTCATCGCGGGCGGGCGATTGTGACAGGTGGCAAGGGCACTGCGGCGCGCACGGTAGGCCTGCTAGGTGGCGTTTTCTCTTATGCAGTCGATGCGGGTCTGATGACTGAAAATCCTGTTCGCGGAGTGAAGCGTTACAAGGACAAGAAGAACCAGCGCTTTCTTTCTGCCGCTGAATTGATCCGGCTTGGCAAAGCCATGCGGAAGGCAGAGGCTGCCGAAACGAGTCCACAAGCTCTGGCAATCCTGCGCTTATTGATCCTGACAGGTTGCCGCAAAGGGGAGATCGAAAAGCTCCGCTGGTCAGACGTGGATTTCGACCTTGGCTTCCTTCGCCTGCCAGACTCCAAGACTGGCCAGGCAATCCGACCTTTGAATGGTGCGGCACGGGCGATCCTGTTGAGCGTGGCGCGTTATCAGGGGGCAGATCTTGTCTTCCCGTCTGACGGCATTGACCGGCCTTATGTCGGGACGCCGAAAGTTTGGCAGAAGGTTCGGGCGCAGGCGGGTCTTGACGACGTGCGCCTGCATGACCTCCGCCACAGTTTTGCGAGCGTAGCTGTCTCTGGTGGGGCAAGCTTGCCAGTGATCGGCGCATTGCTCGGTCACAAAGATACGGCGACAACCGCCCAATATGCTCACCTTAGCGACGATCCTGTTCGCGGGGCCAACGAATCCGTAGGTGCGGCCTTGTCCAGCCTGATTGGGTAGACGACGCCAAATGCGAATCTTGCCAATCTAAAGTCATGAGCGCCGACAAATCTCATGAGCCCACTGAGGAGTATGACCCTTTCGGGCTATCAGAGCAGCACAACTCGAATGCGGGCGGTTTCAGCGATCTTTCGAAAGCCTATAAGGCCGACCCGACGATTGAACACTACGTCCGACTTCGGCGAGAAAATCCGGGCAAGTTGATCGAGGTTCAGACCGGTTGGCAAATGGACTGGTTGCTGTCGAACAGTGACGTGCTCGAAAGCTATGGGATTGATCCGCAGGATATGGCCGGTTGTCTCGATGCCAACCTGACCGACGTCAGCCGGGTGAGTCTGAGGCTGCTGGAATGTCTAATCGAACGGCGAGCAATGCTGGCTGAGGGCCGAACCCACTTGCAAAGCAGGGGGGAGGCGATTGGCGATAGCTTGGTGAATTACATCATTAGCATGATGTTGGATGCCATGGATTGGAGTGATCGCCTCGAAATTCCCAGAGATCTCATCGTACTCATCAAGCATCAGCTTGGGGCGGACGTTTCTGCTGAAGCCAAGGCACAAGAGGTTCGCGAGTTGCGCCAATCAGCGATCTGGGGCGCAGCTAAGCTGCGTATTCAAGGTGAGCCTGGCTCCATTCGCCAAGTTGCTGGATTCATGGGGCGAAGCCCATCCACGGTCGCTCGCTGGTTTTCCGGTACTTCGTTCGATGAAGAAGTAGAGAAGATTAAATCACTTCTCGAAAGTGACGATTTCAAGAGGATGCAAGAGGGGGCCGCAGAGTGGCAGCGCAAGAAGGACGCGGGCGAGTAGTGTTGCGCTGAAATCCACGTGCGCAACACACCTAACGATTGCTAGGCGTTCATCATCAAGCCGGAAGGTTCCGGTGATGCGATGGTGATTGACTTATGACTATTGAACAGCAGACCCTTTTGACAGCGCTTCAGGTGTCGGAGCGCTACGGTCCTTCGCCCAGCACTTTGGCTAAGATGCGCCTGACCGGCACGGGGCCAGTCTTTGTGAAACTCGGACGGAAGGTCGCCTACCGGTTGGAAGACCTTGAAGCATGGGTAGCGGAAAACCGGTTTCGGTCCACGTCGGAATATGACGCTCCTACTAGGAGCTAGCTGTCATGAAGACGGGTAAGAAACGAAAGCCGAATGTGAACCTGATCCAGACTTCGCGATCCTACACAATCAGGGAAGTCGCAGCGCGCCTAGATCGCCACGTGCATACAGTACGAGCATGGGTCAAAGAGGGCCTTCCAATTCTGCCTGACACCGCCCCACGCTTGATCGACGGCGCAGAACTGAAGGCATGGTTGAAAGACAAATGGGCCAGGCGCAAGAAGCCCTGCGGGCTAGGCGAACTTTATTGCTGCAAGTGCTGCAAACCGCGCGCGCCTGATCCGAACAGCGTGAAAACCGAACCGGCAGCGGTGGCCGCGACGACATTGATCAGAGGCATTTGCAGCGAGTGCGCGACCCCGATGCAGCAGGTCAGAAAGACCGCAAACCTGCCTGAAATCCTCCGGGAGATGATGGGGAAAGCGAAAGCGGATTCGAACCTAACAGGCTACCGCGATCCCCGCGCTAATACCCCCTTATGGTCGGGGCAGGGCGCGTTTGATTTTGACCAGTATGAAGGAGGCTCTGGCAGTGTCCATTAAATGCCCAGCGAATGAGCAGGTGAAACGCACTTATTTCTATTATCTCGAACACGCTGACGGGAAGGCGGAGGCGACGATAAAGCAGACCGTGATGGCATTGGGCCGGTTCGAAGACTTTACTCATCACGCCGATTTTAGAACGTTCAACCAGAAGCAAGCGGTCGGCTTCAAGGCGTATATGGCGCATCGTGATCTTGCGCCTGCGACAATTCTCTCGACGGTCAAGCAGGTCATGCGGTTTCTTCGCTGGCTATCTATGCAGCCGGGTTACAAGTCGAAGGTGAAGAGCGAGGCTATAGACTTCATGAACCTGTCAGAGAAGGCGATCCGGTCGGCGAATGCGCCGCGTGACCGCGACTATCCGACATTGGCCATGATCGAGGCAGCGATAGACCTGATGCCGGACGCAACTGCCGTAGAGAAGCGTGATCGCGCCTTGGTGGCCCTGTCAGCCCTGACTGCGATTCGCGTGACTGCGATGACGACGCTGAAGCTGAAGCATTTTGACCGCCGCCGCTGCCTAATTATCCAGATGCCAGATGAGGTGGAGACAAAGTTTTCCAAACGAATCGACACTTTCTTGATGCCGGTCAGTGACCGGATGGAGCGCGTGTTCCTAGACTGGATCACATATCTGGAAACAGTCGAGCTTTACGGCGCAGGCGATCCGATATTTCCGCGAAACCAGATGGGCCAGGATGAGCGCCGCCAATTCAAAACGGTCGGACTCCAACGCTCGCATTGGAAGCAATCGGGTAGTGCGCGGCGCATAATAAAGGGCGCGTTCGTAGCTGCTGGCCTGCCGCCGTTCGGGCCGCACAGCTTCCGTAATATGCTCGTTTCGGAACTATATCGCCGCCGTGTTTCGATCCCGGTTTTCAAAGCTGGTAGCCAGAACCTTGGCCATGAATCTGTTTTGACGACGCTGACCGCCTACGGGAAGATTCCGCTCGAAGAGCAGGGGCACTTGATCCGCGAGGCGTTTGCAAATTCGGCGTCCATTCCAGAAGAAGTCGTGCCGCTGACTGCGGCGGCTTTGGAAGCGATGCTCAAGAAGAGGGGGATTATTTGAGAAAAGTTTTCGTCTGTTATGCCGGACGGTGTCGCACAATGTTTTCTTTCGACCGGATTCACCTGAGCTGAATAGCTTCGCCAAGGTTCTCAGTCTTATGAGCGCGCAATATATAGGGCGTAACACGATTATGCTGGAACCTTGACGAAGATTGACTTCATGTAGTGAAGCAATTTATCTCGCCCTTTGATTGAGGGCGGGCGTTATGGCGATAGCACTAATCGCAAGCGAAGATAACGCTTGGGCGCTATTAAGGGATCTACTGAATCTCGATTCGGAGGCCGATGCAGCTGAGCTGCCAGAGTTCGAATTTTACAATTGGCCGATACTTGATGTGACATCCAAAAAGGGCGAGTCTGAAATCGACGCGCTCACTATGAAGGGTTTCGTCAAATATCAAGAAGCCGTCTGGCGGAGCTACCTGACTCTCTCTCAGGGCACCCGGAATCTTCAGCATATCGAGCATGACGAAAAACGACAGCTGCTATTTAGCGTTAAGGTCGGCAGGGGCAGTTCTGACTACGACATCGACTTCACCGAGGTATTCGCGAAGATAGGTACCAAATTGGCCGGAAAGCTTTCATCGCGCGATATAATGATTCTCGTAATCGTTCTTGCACTCACGTTTGCAGGCCAAAGCGTCTGGAAAACACATATCGCTGAAAACGCAAAAGTCCGTATTGATAAGGTTCACTCAGAAGAAATGAAGCAACTCCTGGACACCTTTACGGCTCTCTCCGGCGAAGAGACGGAACGACTAAAGGTGCTGTCAGAGGTATTCAAAGAAGTGCCAGAAGCGCGCGTCAGCGAAGCTGAGGCTGGACCTGCTCGACAGGAATTGCTGAGGAGTCTGCCCGAAGGTTTTTCAGTAACAATAGAAGGTATTGAGCTTCCTGCTGACGTGCTTCGCGAGATCGTGAAGTCAGAGCGGAAAATGTCGGAGGATGTTGTAGTGACGCGCGCATACTTTATTGATCGGGCTCAAACGAATGCGGATGGATTTCAGGTGCGGTTGCGCGATTGCGAAACCGACGAGACAGTTTCAGCGCATTTCGGGGAAGCGCTGAGCAGCGTTCGAGAGCGCGCCTTGGTCGAGCAGGCATTTTTCCACAAAGAACCTATTGTGCTTACTTTAGATGCTCGTCAGCGCGGTGACTTAATTGTGTCTGCAACGATCACCAATGCAGAACTAATCAAGCCCTAGCCGATGGGCTAGGGCTTCTGGATGACCTTTGCTCCGCACTCGCCAGTAAATGCTTAGCACTCGCCGGTTAAACTGCACCTCAGACAGCACTCGGCGGGGGTTGCCCTTAGCCTTCCTTTACCATTGGCGGTCACGACTGCATGGTGGGGCGAGGTAGTGGAAAAGCAGGCATGGACGCGGAACAGTTTATCAAGACTTGGAAAGACCGCGACGGAAACGAGCTGGGCAATTCCCAGTCCTTCCTGAACGATCTTTGCGACTTGCTGGAAGTACCCCGCCCGCATGATCCGAAAGATGGCGGCACGCGTGAGGAATACTCTTTCGAGCGGCCGGTGACCTTCAAGCACAACAACGGCAAGACCTCCAGCGGGCGGATCGACCTCTACCGGCGCGGTGCTTTTGTGCTGGAGGCCAAGCAGGGCAGTGAACAGAAAGCCCGCATTGCGGACCCGCGCCAGTATGAGCTTGTGACCGGGGAAGCCTTAACCAAACAGGCGGCGGGAATGGCGGTGCGCGGCACCCCTGCATGGATCAGCGCTATGCTGAAAGCCAAGGGTCAGGCCTATGCCTACGCGCGCGCCTTGGACGTGTCCGAAGGCTGGCCGCCCTTTCTAATCGTCGTAGACGTTGGCCATGTGATCGACCTCTACGCTGACTTTTCAGGCGCGGGCAAGAATTACACGCCTTTCCCGGATGGGAGCCGCCACCGGATCGACATGGACGCGTTACGAGAGCAGCAAACGCGTGCTCTGCTACGCGCGGTCTGGATGGACCCGCTTTCGCTGGACCCCACAAAGACAAGCGCCCGCGTCACTAGAAAGATTTCGGACGAGTTGGCAGCGCTAGGCCGATCTTTCCATGAACAAGGCCATGAGCCGGAAACCACTGCCCGTTTCCTTATGCGTTGCCTGTTCAGCATGTTTGCAGAAGACGTGCAGTTGATTCCCAAAGACAGTTTCACAAAGCTACTGACAGAAATGCGTGGGCAACCGCAAAACGCTGCACCGACCCTGGAAGCGCTTTGGCAGACAATGGACAAGGGCGGCTTTTCGCCCGTGCTGCGACATGACTTACTGCGCTTCAATGGTGGCCTGTTCGCCGATTCCATGGCTTTGCCCCTAAACACAATACAGCTTGGCTGTCTTATCCGAGCGGCAGAGCAGGATTGGCGCGAGGTGGAACCGGCGATCTTCGGCACCTTGCTGGAGCGTGCCCTTTCTCCAAAAGATCGGCACAAGTTGGGCGCGCACTTTACGCCGCGCGCATATGTAGAACGGCTTGTCGGGCCAACTGTACTGGAGCCTCTGCGCGGCGACTGGATGGACGTGCAAGCTGCAGCTTTGACGCTTCAAGACGAAGGCAGGCTGAATGAGGCACAAGACACAGTGCGGGAGTTTCTGGCGCGTCTCTGCAATGTGCGCGTCCTCGACCCAGCCTGTGGATCGGGGAACTTCCTTTATATTGCTCTGGAGGGAATGAAGCGGCTGGAAGGCGAGGTGATCGACTTCCAGCATGGGCTCGGCGACACTCAGTTGAGCACGGTCACGGTGGACCCGCACCAGTTCCTGGGTATTGAGAAAAATCCTTGGGCGGCGACGGTGGCGGAGCTGGTGCTCTGGATCGGCTATCTGCAATGGCACTTCCGTACTTTCGGCAAGGCGACGCCGAGCGAGCCGGTGTTGCGCGACTTCCACAACATCGAAACCCGCGATGCGCTTCTGCTGCTGGAGGGTGAGCACCCGCGATTGGACGCAGGCGGTAGGCCGGTCACGCGGTGGGATGGTGAGACAATGAAGCTGCACCCCGTGACAGGTGAGGAAGTGCCTGACGAGGCAGCGCGCGTGACGGTGTTGAACTATGAAAAAGCGAAAGCCACCGATTGGCCAATGGCGGATTTCATTGTGGGCAATCCGCCGTTTATAGGATGCAAACGGATGCGCGAGGCGCTGGGAGATGGCTACGCTGAAACGCTTTGGAAGACATATCCGAAAATGCCGGAAAGCGCAGATTTCGTTATGTTTTGGTGGCATAAGGCCGCCAAGTTGGCGCAGGCCAAGGGGGGGCTACGCCGCTTTGGGTTTATAACCACTAATTCCCTGCGCCAGACTTTCAACCGGCGTGTCCTAGAGCCTTTTCTCGATGATCAGAAAAAGCCGCTGTCGCTAGTCTTTGCGATCCCGGATCATCCATGGGTGGACAGCGCGGACGGGGCGGCGGTACGTATTTCCATGACGGTGGCGGCTGCGGGCAAACGTAAAGGGCGCCTCTTAACGTTAGAAAACGAAGACAAGGGTGACGGTGAAGCAGAAGGGCGACGTGTTGGGTTCAGTGAGAAGCGCGGAGCGATTTTTTCAAATTTGCAGACCGGAGTGGACGTCACCTCCAGCAAACCACTAAGGGCTAATAGGGGCTTGGTGAATGTTGGCGTGCAACTGCATGGTCAAGGGTTCGTGATCTCCGAAGACCACACCTTTGCAGCAGATGCTCGACGCAACTCTGAAAATGCCAAACCAATTGTAAAGAGGTTTGTTAGCGGTCGAGATATAGCGCAAATAAGTCGAGGGTTATGGGTAATTGATTTTTTTGGAACTTCCGAGTCCGAGGCGGCGGCCCAATATCCCTACCAATACCAACACCTGCTCGACACGGTGAAGCCAGAGCGTGTCGCGAATCGCGACAAGAATATACGTGAGAACTGGTGGCTATTTGGAAGGGTGCGGAAGGATCTCCGTGAAGCCCTATCAGGCTTAGATCGATACATAGTTTCAACTAGAACTTCAAAGCATCGACTATTTGTGTTCAACGGGGCGAATGTTGTTTCCGAGAGCAAACTTGTAGTTTTTCCATTTTCCGAAGCTGCTATGCTTTCAGTCTTAACCTCTCGCTTTCACGGCTTATTCAGTATGAAGTCAGGTGCATGGCTGGGGGCTGGTAACGATATGACCTACAATCATACCGATTGCTTCGACCCCTTTCCCTTTCCCGCCTGGACGCTGGAACAGAAAGACCGCCTTACGGGCCTTGGCGATCGGCTAGATGCGCACCGCAAGGCGCGTCAGGCGGCGCACCCCAAACTTACCCTGACGGCCATGTATAACGTATTGGAAAAGCTTCGCGCGGGTGAGCCAATCGAGGGCAGAGATAAAGTGACTTACGATCAAGGTCTGATAGGCATCCTGAAAGATCTGCATGACCAGATAGATGCAGCGGTAGCGGAGGCTTATGGCTGGCCCGTAGACCTGTCAGACGAAGAGATACTGGAGCGCTTGGTAACCCTGAATCGTCAGCGTTCGGCGGAAGAAGCGGAGGGCCATGTACGATGGCTGCGACCTGAATATCAGAACCCAACTGGCGAGGCCGCTACTGCCAAGGATACCGGCGTGCTCGACCTTGGCGATGTCGAGATTAGTGCGCAGATTTTCGACTGGCCCAAAGCCCTGCCACTACAAGTCGCCTTCGTGCGCAATGCTCTCACCGAACTTGGCGAAGGGGACACTGAGGCAGTGGCCAGATGCTTCAAAGGAGCAAAGAGGAAGACTGTCGGGGACATTCTCGAAAGTCTCGCCGCGCTCGGCCACGTACGCCAAACAGGTCCCAATCAATTCGCTGCGTGATTGGTTTAAAGATGGTGGGCTATATTCTACGGGGCTTCAGCCGCAGCAGCTTTGTTTTTTGCCAGCTGCTCCCGGAGGGCTTGCAGGATCGCAACCAATCTAGTTCCCAAGATTACTTGCTCCACTGCATGGCCTTCGATGAGCAATGCGGCGAGCTTCGGATCGGGCTCAGCGGTTAGGGACCCCGCCGAAACTTCGCCCAAATCCACCATTGCCCCACCGCTGAAGCCTGAGAGGGCTACGGATTTGACTTTTTTTCCAGATTTATCGCGCGAAAACTTCGCGTTGTGATCGACCAGCAAATGGAGATCATCCGTGGCTATCTTTGCAAGCTGAGAAGTTGGTCGTCCGAAGCTGGTGTAAATACCCAGTGAAGGAGCAACTTTCCTACCTTTGAATCGATGTACTTTGTTCTTCGAGTTCGGATAGCCAAGGCAGGTGTAAAGTCGGTCCTCGGTCGGCGCTACTGAACGGCTGATTTGTGCCTCCGTGATAAAACTGGCGTCCGACAGCTGGGACAACACAACGTCGTCAAGTGGGGCAATGGCAAAGTCGGCGTGATCCTCTTCGCGCTCCCCCATAGGAGCTGCTGTTATAAAGGCCTCAAACTCCATAGGCAGGAAGTCGTTAGCTCCAATGTGGAGAGTGGTAGACGCGTTCCAATCAATAATGTGAGCTGCTGTTAGCAGGAAGTGCCCTTCAGGCAGTTTCAGGAGCAATGCCGTACCAATATGTTCGGGATCGCCTTTATCAGTGACCCCATATATAGGCTTCACGGCATCGCGAAACTTCTTGCTAGCGGCAGTAGACCGTTCGCGGATCAGCTCAAGCGCGATTTGTTCGACAGTCTTGATCGCCATTGAAATTCTTCGATCTGCCAATGGATGGCCACCGTCCACTTCAGCTGTTCATCCATTCGTGGACTCGCGTTGACTGACTATTTCGTAAATGCGTTTTGAACGCCGTCAAACTGCTGCACGGTGGTTACTATGTGGTTATTTGGAGCGTCGCCTAGATAAACTAGATCAGCGTAGTGCATTGATTTTATTGGTGCACCCAACAGGATTTGAACCTGTGACCTCTGCCTTCGGAGGGCAGCGCTCTATCCAGCTGAGCTATGGGTGCGGGGTGAGGCCGTCTTTAGGCCATGCCGGGCAGGGGCGCAACGGGTGAAAGGCGCTCGTGTCGTTTGCGCCTGCGGGAATATAAGCTAGCTAGATCGTGCCCGAAAAAAGGAACATCCATATGCGAATATCCGCTTTGGCTCTGCCACTGTTCATCGGCATCGCGCTGATGGTCCCTGCCGCCTGTACGGAGAAGGCTCCGGATGCGGCTTCTATTGCTGCAGATGCCGCCGCTGCAAAGGCGGAACAAGACGCAGCCGCCGACGCCGCGCTGGCCGCGGCCAAGGCGTCACGCGGACTTGGTGAACCCGCCGTCTGGATCGTCTCGGACGAAGACACCACGCTCTATATCATGGGGACGGTTCACCTTCTGCGGCCCGGATTGGAGTGGCGCAGCGAGGAGATCGACGCGGCGATGCAGGCAGCCGACACGCTTGTGTTCGAGGCCGATGTTTCCAGCCCTGAAGCCGGCGCCGAAATGATGAAATTTGTCAGCGAAAAGGGTCTGTTTGCCAATGGCGGCCAATTGACCAACCTGCTGGATGAATCCGAGAAGATCGAGCTTCAGGCCGCTCTTGATTATGTTGGCCTGCCGCTTGGCGCGGTCCAGAACATGCGCCCCTGGTTTGCGGCCATCAATCTGTCCGTGATGCAGATGCAGAAGGATGGCTTTGATCCGAATTCCGGTGTCGAACAGGTGCTGATGGCCGAGGGCCGGGTTGACGGCAAGGCCTTCGCCTACCTCGAAACCGTGGACGAGCAGCTCGGGCGGCTCGCGAGCTTGCCTGACGACGTGCAGGTTGATTTTCTCATCAGTTCCGCCGAATCCATCGACGAAGGCGCAGACATGCTTGACACCCTCGTCGATGAATGGGCCGATGGTGATGTGAACGGGCTTGGCCTGCTTCTGGCGAACCCCGAGATGATGGGTTCAGACGCGGTCTACGGGGCCCTCCTGAAGGATCGCAATGCGATCTGGGCGCCCAAGATCGCGGCGATGCTGGATGAGCCAGGCACTCGCCTCATCGCGGTTGGTGCCGGCCACCTGGCGGGCGATGACAGCGTCATTGCGATGCTTCGTGAACAGGGGCTTGAGGTGACGGGGCCGTAGACCTCGCTCTCGCTTTTGACCGTGATGGAAGGCCAATCCAGATGCGCAGGAACGGAACGCGGCGTCCGATATCGTAGAAAAGCCAACACCCTGCGAGCGTGATGGCAATCAAGAGCGGCGCCTCGATCGCCACTGGCATGCCGACCTTGGCGAGGTAATAGGCGACGACAACGATGATCGTCTGGTGGATCAGATAGACCGGGAAGATCGCCTCGGTCAACACGCGCCGGGCGGGCCCGTCACTGTCCCGCAAATGGAGGTGGGCAAAGCCCATCAAGGCGACAATGGCAGTCCATGCCTGCAATTCGCGGACACCGCGGAAGGACATACGCATCCATTCTGGCGGCGTGCTCCCGTCTGACCAGGCATTGTAGTAGGTCATCAATGCGCCCCAGGCGACGAACATGAAGCCTAAAGCCAGCCACCGCCACCGGACGCACGCGTCAAAGAAGGGCTCGTGCTTGGCGATGGCATATCCGAACAGGAATGTGCCGAAATACAGCGCATGCAGGTAGCCATCCTCACGGAAATCATGGCTTTCACCAAATATGGGAAAAAGGAATGCACGTGTGGCAAACAGGAAGAGCCAGGGTGCAATGAAAAGCCCTGGCCCTTTGATCAGCAGAGCTAATGCATTTGGCATGCGGCGTATCAGCGGAATGAGCGGCAGCAATGCGAGCGAATAAATGATCAGAAACGCGACAAACCACATGTGGTTGTAGGTCGGTGTTTTGAGGCACCCATCGCCGTCGCACCAGTTGCCAGTTCCGGTGACATATTTCAGGTAGAAGTTTTCCAGCCACGGGCCGGGATCCTGGCCAATGGCGGTCATGGCTTCCAGGACTTCATAATAGCTTTGCGGTGGTACGATCACGAACATGGCGAGCAGGAGAGGCGGCCAGAGACGTCCCATTCGCGCCTTGGTAAGCTGGCCGATGCTCATCTTGTCCGCCATGAAGCGTGTTGCTGCGCCTGATATCAGGAACAGCAAGGTGAGACGCCACGGGTTCAAGAGCAGCATCAGCGGCTCGATCAGCGCGCCTGCGTGAGGCGACTTCACGTGCCAGCCCCACGTCACGTAGAACATGCCGACATGGTAGAGAATCAGCAGGGCAAAGGCGCCAATACGGAGCCAGTCGAGATCATATCGGCGGGTTGTCATTGTGAGGTATCTCCTTTGGGATAACCCTTTCTTTCGCGATCCCGACCCGTGCGCTATCGTGACGACGCAAGCGGCAGCAGGCCGGGACGGGTGGATGCGGAATGGTGATGAGTGGTGGAAATGGCGTGACGAGCGGTGCCCGGTCATTTCTGACGGGGCCCTGGATCGCGATCGCTGCCCTCGGGTTTCTCAATGGCCTGGTGAACATCACGTCAATTGTGCTGGAGGCCAAAAGCGATGGTGATCAGATTTCCCTCGCCGGGCCGCTAATAACGGAAGGGTCGAGCTATATTCTCTGGCTGTTGCTGGCGCCGCTGATTGGCTTTGCGATTCACAAGCTGCCACCCCGGTCGGACAACATTCCGCAATTCATTCTAGGCCATCTCGCGATTACGCTGCCCATTTCACTGTTGCATGTTGGCGGAATGGTTCTGATCCGGCTGGTCTGCTTTTCGCTGCTCGGTGAGCGGTACGGATTTTTTGATCAGGGGATCCTGCTGCCGCTGGTTTATGAGTGGCGCAAGGATGTCGTCAGCTATGCCGTGCTGGCAGGCACTTACTGGGTCTATCCACTCATCCGGGCGCGCAGGGCGAAACCGGTTGGCGAACGCATTGAAATTCGCGAAGGCAACAAGGCGCTGTTCCTGCCGCCGGGCGATATTCTCGAAGTCGAAGCTGCCGGGAATTATGTCCAGTTCCACACGAAGGACCGTGTTCACCTCGTTCGCGGCACGCTGGCAACATGGGAGGCACGCCTGAAGGATCATGGCTTTGCCCGGGTTCATCGCTCCCGGCTCGTCAACCGCGCGCGCATCGGTGCGTTCAAGCCGAAATCATCCGGTGATGTGGAGATAACGCTCGATGACGGACGTGTCGTTGTCGGCAGCCGCCGATACAGGGAGGCTTTGGTCTCAAAGCCGGAGCAAGCAGCTGGCTGACGCGCGGCGAGCCGGAGCCGCTAGATCACGGATGCTGAGCGCCGCAGTGCGAGCAAGGCCTGTTCCATCACACCTTCGCTCGATGCGCATACAATCTGGCCGCCGAGCTTGGGCGCATTGCCCCGCCAGTCGGTCGCGATGCCGCCTGCGCCGCGCACCACAGGGATCAGGGCGGCGACATCCCAGGCTTTCAGGTCTGTTTCAGCGACGAGGTCGATCGTGCCGGCAGCCAGACGGGCATAAGCATAGGCATCAAGGCCGTAGCGGCTGATTCGTGCCGTCGCACGCAGGTGGGCCCATGCGCCTTGCTCGGCCGGGCTCAGGATAAAAGGGTCGGTGGTCGCGATGGTCGCTCGGCGCAGGTCATTGCATGCTGACACATGGATAGGCGTGCGCGCACCCGACGTATGGAGTTCAGCGCCGCCCGGCCAACCGATGTAACGCTCACCAATCACAGGTTGGTCGATGATTCCGATAATCGGCACATCGTCCGGACCGACCAGCGAGATCAGGGTGGTCCAGACGGGCAGGCCAGCGACAAACGCCCGCGTGCCGTCAATCGGGTCTATCAGCCAGCGATAACCGCTAGCTGTAGGCGTTTCGGGGTATTCCTCGCCGGTTACGCCGTGGTGCGGTCGCTCGGCCTGCAGGATGGCGCGAATGGCGCGTTCTGCGGCCCGATCTCCCTCGGTTACCGGGTCGAAGTCGGGGCTGGCGGGAATGGCTGGCGCTGCGCTGGGCTTGGGGCGCCCCGTCGAGGGGGCCAGCTCCTGCGCCTTGTTATCGACAGCATTCAGCGCACGAAAATGCGGCCGGATGGCTGACCAGGCCGCATCTGCGAGCCGCCCAGCCAGGGCGAGCTCATCTTCTAGGGATATTCCGTCTGGCATCCGGCAGGGCTAGCCATGCCGGGGGCCGGGCGTCAAGCGGCGCCGTGGCTCGATTGATCGCCTTCCAGTGCCTTGGCCAGTTCCAGCAGGCGCCGACGTGGGCGCTCTCCGAGACGATAATAGGCCCGCACAAGTTCCAGCGTTTCTTTTTGCGAGAGGATGTCGCCTTCCATATGCTCGGCATCATTGGCGGCGTCCGGGGCATCCGCTACGGGGATCCCATCGAAGAAATACTGCACCGACACGTTCAGGGCGCGCGACAATTCGTAAAGGCGCGAGGACGTGATGCGATTGGCACCGCATTCATACTTCTGGATTTGCTGGAACCGTACGCCAACCTGGCTGGCAAGGTCCTGCTGGGTCATGCCCAGCAGCCGGCGGCGGCGGCGAAGGCGTTTGCCCACGTGCAGATCTGTTTCGTCAGCCATTTCTTACTCCAAACTACAGCGGGACGGTTTTCAGTCCCAAAACAAGAATTTCGAGCAAGTCCTACGCAATAGATGTGCCGGAGGGGCTTTTTGTGCCTAAAAAGCGGGCAGCCAAGGTTAATTGCACACGTGCGACATTCCTGCGCTTGCGCTTTTGTGCACCGCAACATATTTCTGGTCTTGCACTTCGGTGCAGACGCCTCTGGCGTTTCCTCCCTTTGACTTTGGCCGCACCTTTGGGTGCGGCCCTTTTTTTGATCAAAGGGTCAGCTGCGGCTCACAAGGCGTGCGATCTCAAGGATATGAGCGGTTACATCTGTAATGATGGCTCTTATTTCCGAGAATCTGTCTGATCGTGTGATGGCGTGTTCGTCCATGTACAGTCCGCGATTGATTTCAATTTGCAACGCATGGACCTGGCGCTTGGGGCGCCCATACCGCCGGGTGGTGTAGCCCCCCGCATAGGGTGCATTGCGGGCCACAATCAGGCCGTGGGCCCGGAAGGCCCGCTCAACGCGCCCGGTCAGCCTGGGATCGCAGCTCGATCCGAACCGGTCTCCCAGCACAATATCAGCCAATTGCCGACGCCCTGGCTGAACTGATGGCATGGAGTGGCAGTCGATCAGGAGGGCTGCCCCGTGCGCATCGCGCAGGGCGATCAGTTCCCGACCGAGGCGCTCATGGTAGGCGTCGTGTACGAGGCTCAGTCGGGCTTCACCCTCGGCTCGGGTCAGTGGACGGGCGTAGATGGCTTCGCCGCGTGCCGCGACGCGGGGAAGGGCGCCGAGACCGGCATCGACCCGTGCTGTGGGAATTCCGCTGGCGCGAGGAAGACCGTCGCTGAACATCGTTGCATCAAGCTCACGCGGATCGCGATTGAGATCGGCCACCGACCGACCGTATCGCGCCGCCATGAGTGTGGCACCCTGAGCGGGAGCGTCGGCGAACAATTCCTCGACAAATGCATCCTCGGTACGGCGAATGTCGATCAGGGGTACGCAAAGTGTCGCCTGCATCGATTTTGGATAATCATTTCCTGAATGAGGCGAAGTAAACAAGACCGGGTGAACCGGACCTAACGGGTTGGTGAGGGTATAGGGCGTCTCATACGCAACAGATGTTGCAGATCCGAATTCGTCGGGATCCGTCAGTGGAATGGCGCTGCTCATAGAGCCCATGGTTTGTCAGTTCGCCTCAAGGTCAAGCTTTTTCGGGGGCGAATAAAAAAAAGACATCGGAAAATACGCCTCTATTCACGCATGATTTACCCGATCAGCTGTTTATGTCTTAAATCAAACATTCGTATTCAAGGGGGCGAGCGTGACCAAGATCCTTCTCGCAGAAGATGACGACTCGATGCGCACCTTCCTGGCCGCTGCACTGCGCCGGGCGGGCCATGAGATTCAGGATTATGCGGACGGCGAAACCGCCCTGCACGCGCTTGAGCGCGAAGTCTTCGACCTTTTGCTGACAGACATCGTCATGCCGGGCCTCGACGGAATCGAGCTGGCGCGTCGCGGCGCCGAGCTCGACCCGGCGATGAAGATTGTTTTCATTACAGGTTTTGCCGCCGTGGCGCTCTCATCGGGTGCGCCGACACCAGCTGGCGCCAAAGTTCTGTCCAAGCCGTTCCACCTTCGCGAGATCGTCGACGAAGTCGACAAGGTGATGGCCGCCTAAACTATCTTGACGCGGCGGGCTGGATTGGCCATTACCGCCGCTTCCCGATGGATCGGGCGGTTAGCTCAGTGGTAGAGCACTACGTTGACATCGTAGGGGTCACAAGTTCGAACCTTGTACCGCCCACCATTCCCAGCGCTTGAGTTCAGCTCGCGCGATTTACCCTTGGGACTCAAACTGCTGCTGAATTAGGCGTCACGTCTTGGTGGGCCTGACTTCCATTCGTTGTCAGGAATTCAGGCCAGTTTTTCCTCGAAAAATGCCAATGTGCGCGACCAGGCGAGCCCTGCGGCAGCAGCGTCGTATCGAGGCGTGGTGTCATTGTGAAAGCCGTGGTTCGCGCCTTCGTAGATGAAAGCCTGGTATACGGCCTCATTCGCGGTGAGTGCGGCTTCATAATCGGGCCAGCCTGCGTTCACACGCGTGTCCAGGCCTGCCAAGTGTATCATCAACGGTACCTTGACCCGAGCGGCGTCCTCCGCGCTTGGCCACCCGCCATAGAACGGAACTGAGGCAGACAACCATGGCTGGTTCACCGCCATCAGGTTTGTGATTGCCCCGCCAAAGCAGAAACCGACGCAGGCGACCTTGCCGTTGCATTCGGGATGATCGCGCAGCGCTTCGGCGGCTGCCATGAAATCTGCGAGCATCTCGTCGCGGTCACGTGTCGCCTGCAGCGCACGCCCGTCATCATCGTTTCCGGGATAGCCGCCGAGCGGGAAGAGGGCGTCGGGGGCAAGCGCGATATAGCCCGCGAGCGCCGTGCGCCGGGCGACATCCTTGATGTAGGGGTTAAGGCCGCGATTTTCGTGAACGACGATCACGCCGGGCCGCTTGGCCGGACCTGTCTTCAACCGTACAAGATCGCCCGCCATTTCGCCCGCGCCGTCTGGCGACGTGTAGGCAAGCGTTTGGATTGTGAGGCTGGGATCATCGGGCGCTGTCTGGAGGGTCGTGTCGTAATCCGGCATGACGCAGGCCGCCAGCGTCGCGACCGTCAGGCCTCCAACCGCATATTTGCTAAGTCCGGCAACGAAGCTGCGCCGCGACATGGCGCCATGGCAATAGGCGTCATAGAGGTCGAGTACGCCCTGCGGCACAGGCAGATCATTTGGCAATCGGGTCATTGGCGTGTCCTCGTATCTTCCATTTCGTCAATGGTAAGCCGCAATGGCTGGCTGGGAACCAGGTAGCCCCAAAATTGTGTTTCCGGTTGCGTATACTCGCGCGCTCCTGCCAGTAAGTAGGAAAGACCGCCTTGGCGTGACGGTCACAAATATTCGGAGGAATACCATGAATCTCGACCTCACCCAGGAAGACGCCGATTTTCGCGATGAAGTGCGGACATTCCTCAAGGAAAACCTGAGCGAAGAACTGGCCATAGCAGGGCGGCTGGTCACCAGCGTGTTCAGCGAACCGGAATTCAGCCTGCCTTGGCTGCAGATATTGCACGCGCGCGGCTGGGCGGCGCCCTCATGGCCCGTCGAGTATGGCGGCACGGGCTGGAGCGAGATGCAGCGCTATATTTTCGCGTCCGAATGCGCGCGGGCAGGGGCGCCAAGTCTTTCGCCCATGAGTCTCAATATGGTCGGGCCGTGCATCATCGGTCACGGCACGCCAGAGCAAAAAGCGCATTATCTGCCGCGAATTCTCTCCGGTGAGGATTATTGGTGCCAGGGCTATTCAGAGCCCGGTTCCGGGTCTGACCTCGCCAGCCTCAGCCTCAAGGCGGTGTCTGACGAGGACGACTATATCCTGAACGGGACCAAGATCTGGACCACACATGCGCACCATGCCAATCGGATGTTTTGCCTGGTGCGAACACGGTTTGACGGCAAGCCGCAGGAGGGGATCACATTCGTCCTGCTCGATATGAACCTGCCGGGTATAAAAGTGGACCCGATCATCACGCTCGCCGGCGAGCATGAGGTGAACCAGGTTTTCTTTGACGAAGTGCGGGTTCCCAAGGCGGGCCGACTTGGTGCCGAGAACGACGGATGGACAGTCGCCAAGTATTTGCTGGAGTTCGAACGGGGTGGCGGCTCGTCAGCCGGGCTTGAGGCGGCTGTCGCGCGCATACGCAAGCTGGCCAACAAGTCTGGGCTGATGACGACTTGCCCGGCATTCCCCGGCAAGCTCGCCGCAGCCGAAATATCCCTTGAGGCGATCAAGATCACTGAACAGCGCGTATCGTCTGCGCTGTCGCGCGGGGGCAATCCCGGCCCGGCTGCGTCGATGCTAAAGGTGCAACGCACCGAGATGATGCAGCGCATCGACGCACTCGGTATCGAAGCTGGTGGCAGCTATGCCTGTGTCGAGCAGATGGAAGCGCGTCAGCCGGGTTCCAACGTGGATCCGGTTGGTCCGGGCGACCTGCTCACGCTGATGCCACGCTACCTCAACAACAGGGCAGGCTCGATATATGGCGGCTCTAATGAGGTGCAGCGCAATATCATGGCCAAGCTCGTTCTGGGCCTCTGAGCCGATGCGCCGGAACGCGGGAGCCTAGTCTCCGGTCCACCACGGATAGCCGTCCGGCATGTCACGCGAGACCGTGCCGGGAAAATTCGGTGTGCGCTTTTCGAGGAAGGAGGTCACGCCCTCCTTCACGTCCGGCGATGAACCAAGTGTCAGCGCGAACTGGCCGTCGACCTTCAGCAGGTCGAATGGATGTTCCGCCGGGCCAAACCGCCAGAGCAGCTGGCGCACCAGCGCGACAGAAACCGGCGCCGTATTGCGGGCAATCTCGTCAACAATGCGCTTGGCAGCGGGTAGCAACTCTTCGGGCGGGTGAATCTCGCTGATCAACCCGCCTGCCAGTGCTTCCTCTGCATCGAACACGCGACCTGTCATGCACCAACGCAGTGCCTGGGGCAGGCCGACAAGCTGGGGCAAAAACCAAGCGCTCCCCGCCTCAGGCGGCAGGCCACGCTGGGCGAACACGAAACCGAACTTCGCCTTCTCGGATGCGATCTTGATATCGGTCGGCAGGGCCAGCGTCAGGCCGACGCCGACGGCTGCGCCGTTGAAGGCGGCAATCACCGGCTTCCGGCAATTGTACAGCGCGCCGATAAATCCCGCGCCGTCGCGTTTCTGGCCCGGCGCGGTCTTGCCGAAATTCTTCGCGCCTGTCCCGCTTTCCGTATCGAACGCGTCAGCGCCGTCAGACATGTCCGCTCCCGCGCAGAAATGTCGCCCCGCGCCCGTCAGGATGATGCCGCGCACACCGTCATCAGCGTCACACGCATTCACAGCATCGGCCAGTTCCTGACCAAGCTGTGCGGTAAACGCGTTCAGTTTTTCCGGGCGATTAAGGGTGATGATGGCCGCCGGGCCATCCTTGTCCAAAAGGATCTGCTCGTAGGCCATCACGTATCCCTTTGCTAGCTATCTCGTCGTCGCGGCAAGGCGCGAATTGATAATCGCATTGGCGTCCGCGATGATGCTGTCGATCAGTTCCTTCACGGTCGGGATATCGTTGATCAGGCCTTGTACCATGCCAGCCGACCAGATGCCGCCATCGGCGTCCCCATCAGCCATTGCCTTGCGACCGCGCGCACCGGCGACGAGGTGAATGACATCCTCAAACTTTGCGCCGCCCTTACGTTCGATCTCGACCACTTCATCGCTGACCGCATTCTTCATCACGCGCGCGGTATTGTGCAGCGTGCGGAAAATCAGGTTGGTGTCACGCTCATCGTTTTCCATCATCTGGCGTTTGAAGCTTTCGTGGATCGGCGCCTCCTTCGTGACGCAGAAGCGTGTGCCCATATTGATGCCTTCCGCGCCGAGCGCCAGAGCCGCCACAAGTCCACGGCCGTCCGCAAAGCCGCCGGAGGCGAGCATCGGGATCTTCACCTTGTTGGCCGCCGCCGGGATAAGGATCAGGCCCGGAATGTCGTCCTCGCCTGGATGCCCCGCGCATTCAAATCCGTCGATGGAGATCGCGTCCACCCCCATGCGTTCCGCAGAGAGCGCGTGACGTACAGCGGTGCACTTGTGGATGACCTTGATGCCGTGCTGCTTGAAATGGTCGACATGTTCCTGCGGCTTGTAGCCGGCAGTTTCCACGATCTTGATGCCGCCTTCAATGATCGCCTGGCGATACTCGGCATACGGCGGCGGCGTGATCGCGGGGAGGATGGTCAGGTTCACGCCAAACGGTTTGTCGGTCATGTCCTTGGTGCGCTGGATTTCCTTGGCAAGGTCTTCCGGCGTCGGCTGCGTCAGTGCGGTCAGGAATCCAAGCGCGCCGGCCTCGGCCACTGGCGCAACCATTTCGGCATAGCCGACCCATTGCATGCCGCCCTGAACAATCGGGTGCTCAATACCGAACATCTCGGTGAAACGTGTCTTGATATGCATTCTCTTTCTCCCTTTCCGCCTTGGGCGGATTGTTGCTGTTGTCAGGTATCCCAGTGATCGGTAAAACGGATGGTCTGCTTCGCAAGGCCGTCGGTCACGATGTCCATGCCGCCGGACTTGATCATCCATTCCAGCCTGTGGTCGCGGTACTGTCGTTTGAACAGACCGGATTCGACCGCCGCGCTGACCATCTGCATGCCGGTGATGGAAGCGCGCGATTCCGCATCGGTCTGGCTGACGCTCTCACGCGCATTGGCACGCACAATCCAGGTCGCGATGGGCGAGCCCTCTGCAGGCTTGTAGCCAAAGCCGTCAGCGGCGTTGAGATAGGGAATGACGCTGAGGTCGCCCCGGCCGAATTCACGTCCACTGAACCAGTTATTGTCACCCAACTCGTTTTCGAGCCAGGCCATGAAACCAGCAATCTGCCGCGCGGCGTGCGCCTCGATTGTCTTGCGCAAGGTGTCATTGCCGCGCTTGAAGAAATGCAACTCGCCTAGCCCCCATGTTATGGCCTCAAAATGCGTGTCCATCACGTCCTCGATCTGACGCATTCGGGCGCGATCTTCCGGCACATTCGGCATCAGCAAAGGTTCGGGCCATTTATCGTCGATATAGTCGAGGATGATGGTCGAATCGAAGATGGCAGTGTCGCCGTCGATCAAGGCAGGCACTTCGCGGCGCGGATTGGCGTCGGCGAACTCACCCTTCGTATGCCCCGCGCCGATACCTTCCGGCATGCGCACCTCGAAGGCGATGCCTTTCTCGCGCAAGGCGATCTTGACCTTCTGGGCGTAGGGCGACAGCGGATGTTCATAGAGGACGAGCATGCAGGGATGGGCTCCTGTTTGTGATCAAAGGCCCAATTGGGCCTTTGCAAGGATGTTGCGCTGGATTTCATTCGAGCCGGCATAGATTGAGCCCGCCCGGTCATTCAGGTATTTGGCGGCCACGGTCACGGCGCTGTCTGGTCCGACCAGTGCGGCCGAATTCGACGGTGCGTTGACCACTTCGCCACCGGGGCTCGTATGGTGAGGCTGGAAGGGTTCGACGTAGGTCCCGGCAATCTCGATCGCGAGTTCCGTGAGGCGCTGGCTAAGTTCGGTGCCCTTGATCTTCATCATCGAGGCTTTGAGGCCAGGCGTGCCGCCACTAGACAGCTCTGACATCATCATCAGCTCGGCGGCTTCCAATGCCGACGCGTCGGCCTCGGCTTGCGACAGCTTGATCGCCATGTCGGGTCCTGTGTCTGCGTCGGCGGCATGCCTGCGCAGCGCCCCGACGCGCGCCTTCAGGCGCGGGCCATAACTCGATCCGCCGCGTTCGAATTCCAGCAGGTATTTCGCCACCGTCCAGCCTTGGTTGACCTTGCCGATCACGTTGGCCTTGGGCACGCGCACGTTGTCGAAGAAGATCGCGTTCTGGATATGCTCGCCCGACAGCATGATGATCGGGTCGACACGCACACCGGGCGCTGTCATGTCGATCAGAAGGAAAGTGATGCCCTGCTGCGGCTTGCCGCTGGCATCGGTCCGCACGAGGCAGAAGCACATGTTCGCTTCATGCGCGTGCGTCGTCCAGATCTTGGATCCATTGCAGATGAAATGGTCGCCATCTTGCTTTGCCGACATCGAAAGTTGTGCCAGGTCAGATCCGGCATGCGGCTCAGAATAGCCTTGGCACCAGAAGTCCTCACCCGACAGGATGCGCGGCAGGTATTGGTCCTTCTGCGCCTTCGTACCGTGCCCGATCAGTGCCGGACCGCACATGCCAATGCCCATCGGCGACAGGGGAGGGGCGCCGGCCCGCGCCATCTCGACATCGAAGATATAGCGCTGCGCCACACTCCAGTCGCAGCCGCCGTACTCGACAGGCCAGCCGGGCGCTGCCCAGCCCTGTTTCACCAGTATGGCCTGCCAGGCGAGCGCGGTATCCCTGTCGCTGTAAACGCTGGTCATGCGTGCAGCATAGCGGCGCAGATCTGGCGTCAATTCGCGATCAAGGAATGCGCGCACCTCTTCGCGGAAGCGCTCTTCTTCGGGTTGGAATGCAAGGTTCACTTTGCCGCTCCTACTGGGATCAGTTCGCCGGTGAAGCCGCCAGTCCCACTTTTAATGTCTGAAGTATACTTGCCTGTTTCTCTGGGCCCTTCCACAGGAATGTCGCCGGAAGACCCAGCCGGACGCAAGCTTGACCCGCGGGACTGGCAGGCACCGGGATACGTTCCGCAAGGGTACCCATGAAACGCACGACGCGCTCTCCGCGCGGGCTGAGATCGTATTCGGGTCCGAGTTGCAGCCGCTCGCGCACGGCTGGGGGAAGGATTGCGACAGCGGCATGCACGACGGCGCTCTGGAGTCCTTTGGGTACGCCGCGGGCAGCCCGTCCGGACTTCATGATATCCAGGAATTCCGTATTGATCGGGTGGGATTCAAAGCGAGGCAGCAATTGGTCCAGCATGGCGTGAAAGTCAGCCTCGCAGGTCAGTGGATGCTGGACACCGTACAGGTGGGCAACGGCTTCGCCCTCTCGGTAAAAGCGCTTTTTATCGGCGTCGGAGACTGGCGCGACAAAGCGATCATAGGCTGTAAG
Source organism: Hyphomonas sp. (assembly GCA_040216775.1). Classification (GTDB taxonomy): domain Bacteria; phylum Pseudomonadota; class Alphaproteobacteria; order Caulobacterales; family Hyphomonadaceae; genus Hyphomonas. The sequence continues at coordinate 44,802 of JAVJOM010000019.1, read as the reverse complement.
AAACCCATAGCTCGCTGTTGCACTCACCCAGTCGAGCAGGCCAACATCCAGCGCGCTATAAGGCTGGCCGGATGGCGTTACGCCTTTGACGCGGGCGTGCATGTTGGTGACGCCCTGGATCACCCGCCGGGCGGCGCTCTGTGGGCCGTAGACGCCGACCATGGCGGCAATGCCGGTTCGCCGCGACCGCCCAACTGGGTCTGTCTTGAACGTGGAATGGTCCCAGACGCCTGAGCGTATGCGCGCTTCTGCAAATTCAAGCAGGACGGCGGCGATACCGCCAACCCCCAAGGCGATCGGATTTTTGAAAACACGCCATGAAACCGACTCCGGCCCGGCAAAGGCGGCTTCGCCTTTGGGGTTCAGGAAGTCGATCTTCCAGCCGAGATAGGATTTCATTCCGAACATCGTAAGCGGGTCCTGACCGTAGGCATGGTTTCAGCCTAGCAGTAGCGGGAAGGGCGACCAAGGACAGACGCTGGGTAAGGGGGAATACCAATTGCGACTGGTACCGCGCCAAACAGGCGGTAAGCTACACGGGGTTGTTGTTGAAGCGGATATTTTCATGACGTCAGACGGATCTCGTCAGATATCCACCGGGGTCAGCGTTCTCGCCGAGACGCTGGTCGGTCTTCGCGCCGATGGTGCCAGCCAGATACTGGGCCTGACCGGCTCGGTTGCTTCGGGGAAGACGACGCTTGCGCGCCTGTTGGCGGAATCGCTTTCACCGGAATTATCCGTTGAAACCGTGTCGACAGATGGGTTCCTGTTTCCCAATGCGGTCCTGCAGGAGCGCGACCTGATGATGCGCAAGGGCTTTCCAGAGACCTATGATCGCGCCGCCATGTCGGCCGTCTTGACCGACCTTAGGGGCGGTGCAGCGACATTCCCGGCATATAGTCACGAAACCTATGACGTGGACCCGGCAATGGCGCGAACGATCCCGCGTCCGGACATTCTCATTCTCGAGGGATTGGGCTTTTCTGCTCCGGGCAAGCCAGACCGCGCGCAGGGGGAACCGGATATCCTGATCTATCTCGACGCGCCTCTGGAAGATATTGAAACCTGGTTCCTTGAGCGATTCCTGCGTTTCTGGAACGCCGCCCGGACGGACCCATCCTCCTTTTACGCACAATTCCTGCACATGACGGAACCGGAACTGGTCACTTTCGCGAAGTCGGTCTGGCAGGGCATCAACCTTCCGAACCTGACAGAACATATCCTGCCGCTGCGCGATGAGGCGGATATTGTTGTCAGCAAGGATGCCTTTCACGTGATCCGTATCACCGAGGACAGGGTATCCTGATTCAGCCAGAATAGGCGGCTTCACCAATGCGGAGGGGGTGGCTCGCTGGCGGGATCTGAACTTGCTGTGAGTGTTGAATCTGCGTGCTGATCCATCAGCCTCGCAACTTGCTGCGACAGCCGGTCGATCTGCTTCCACTGGGCAATCACCGTCTTATTAAGATCTTCGATGACTTCGTCCTGGTGGGCGATGCTGGTTTCGATTGCGTCGAGGCGGGATGTGTCAGTCATACATGCTTCTTAACCTGTCCACGGACCGGACTGCAAACACTTGATCACAGCGACGGTGCTGGACATGCCTTATGCCGATGTTTCAGTTCCGGTCGACAAATCCTAGAACAGGTTCGGCAATGTCAGCGACAGTGCCGGAACGAACGTGATGGCGAGCAGGGCAAGGATCAGGGCACCGTAGAATGGCCAGATTGTTTTCACTGCCTCCTCAACGGGTACTTTGCCGACTGCCGATCCGACAAACAGCACCGACCCGACGGGTGGCGTGACCAGTCCTATGCCGAGATTGAGCATCATGATGATGCCGAAATGAACCGGGTCCACACCGACTTGCATGACAACTGGCAACAGGATTGGGGTGGTGATCACGATGAGTGGGGACATGTCCATGAAAGTACCAAGAACAAGAAGTATGACATTGATAATCAGGAGGACCATGATCGGATTGTCCGTTGCTGCGATGATCAGCGCAGCGAGTCGTGTGGGTGCTTCCAGGATCGCCAGCGCGTAGCCGAAGGCGCTTGCAGCACCGATGATCAGCAGGACCATCGCCGTTATTTTTACAGATTGCATGGCAGCTTCAGCAAAACGGCTCCAGCCGAGGGTCCTGTATACAAGCGCGCCGACGAGGATGGTGTAGATGACTGCGATTGCAGAGGATTCGGTTGCCGTAAATATGCCGGACAGGATGCCACCCATGATGATGACAGCCGTCAGCAAACCTGGGACTGCAAAAACCAGTGACTTCGCGAACATGGTCCAGCCTGGAAAGATACCTCTTGCGTAACCGCGCTTAACAGCCACAGCCCAGGCCACGACCATCAGAAACGCAGCGGTCAGGATGCCGGGTACCACGCCGGCAAGGAAAAGGTCGCCGATCGACACGCCGATGCCGGACGCCGCGGAATAGATGATCATGTTGTGGGATGGGGGAATGAGCAGGCCGACAATTGCGCCGGTTACTGTGACATTCACTGCATAGTCGCCGTCATAGCCCTTCTCGCGCATCAGCGGGATTAGCGTTGACCCCATGGCAGACGCGCTGGCGATTGCCGAGCCGGAAACGGCACCAAAAAGTGCAGATGCACCAACATTTACCGGGCCAAGCCCGCCGCGGGCACGACCGAATGCCGCTTCTGCCACCACAACCAGCCTTTGTGCGATGCCTGATCGGTACATGAGGTCGCCAGCAAATATGAAAAAGGGAATGGCCATCAGGGTAAAGATGCTGATCCCCGCAGCCATTCTCTGAAAAGCGACAATGAGTGGTAAATCCATTACGGCAAAGCATGCAAGAGAGGCTGTGAGCAGGGAGAAGGCGACTGGCACGCCAAGCGCCAGGCAAACCATGAGCACCAGGATGAGAACTGTCAGTTCCATCTAGGGTCCTCCTCATCATCGGTAATCGGAGTTTCGGCCTCTTCGAAAAGTCTTTCGATGGCGAAGAGAGCGATCAGGGATCCGGCGATCGGCAGGCCGGCATATGCAAGGCCGCGTGGCAGGCCGAGGGATGGTATGGTGTGGGACCACGTCCGGAGCACGAGCTCACCCCCCCAGATCAACATGCTGACACCGCAGCCTGCAACGATAAGGTCCGAGACGATTCGCATGCCGCGTTTCATCTTCGGTCCGACGGCGTTCTCCAGCGCAACGATGCGGATATGGAACCCTTCGCGGACGCCTGCGGCGGCGGCCAGCGAAATGTACCAGATCATGAGGGTCAGTGCCGCTTGCTCTGACCAGGAAGGACTGGCGTTGAGCACATACCTCCCAAAAACCTGCCACCCGACAATCGCAGTCATCGCCACGAGGCCGACCGCCGACACTTTGACCAGAACGTCGGCGGCAATTCGCGTAAAGGCACCCAATGCCTTGATCATGCGCCATCCTCCATCTGTCTGCCAAGTTCCACGGTCTTTGCGACAAGTTCCTTTTGCAGGTCGCTGATGACGAACCGTTCCCAGACAGGTTCCATCAATGCCTGAAACGCTGACAGGTCCTCGACTTCATTGACTTTAACGCCTGCCTCTATGAGTCGACCCCTGGCGCCATCGACCCGCTTATCCCACAGTTCGCGCATGTAGAGTACGGAACGCTTGGCGGCGCTGCGGACAAGTGTCTTGTCGTCATCGCTCAGCTTTTGCCAGCGGCTGAGTGACATAACGAGCATTTCGGGCGCCATGACGTGGCGTGTCAGGCTGTAAAAGGGAGCGACTTCGAAGTGCCGACCACTCTCATACGACGGCCAGTTGTTTTCCGCTCCGTCGATCACGCCCTGCACCAGGGCCTGGTAGGCTTCAGCAAGCGCCATCGGGGTCGCATCCGCACCGAGCGCCTTGGTCATGGCCACGTACAGATCGGAATTCGGCACCCGGATCTTCATGCCATGCAGGTCTTCCGGGCGGAGAATGGGTCGCTTGGTATTGTAAAAGCAACGCTCGCCCGAGTCGTAGTAGCATAACCCGACAAGATGATGAGCGACGAGTGAATCTAGGATTGTATCGCCAATCTCACCGTCCAGTGTTGCGCGGAGGTGTTCGGTCGAGCGGAAGAGAAAGGGCAGGGATGGGATCGTGGTCAGGGGTTCTATTGAATTCAATGGTGCGAGATTGACCCGGTTGAGATCAAGGCCGCCGAAGCTCGTGATTTCGAGCGTATCACGCTCCGACCCCAACTGGCCGCCGGAATAGATTCGGATGTCCAGCCGGCCATCTGATTCCTGCCGCAGCAATTCACCCATGTGCTCCACAGCTCTGACAGTCGGATAGTCCTGTGGGTGAGTGTCTGATGAAAGCAGTGGCCGGTTGCCAGAGCGCCCACAGGCAGCCAGGGCCATGCAAGCGCTGCCTCCAGCAAGAATGGATCGCCGCGTCACCAAGTCAGTTCCCTCCCGCTTGTTTCACTTTGACAGACAGAACACACTCTCGGGCTTCCTCCAACGCATTCACCGAATGCTTGCGATTGAAGAAAATCAGGTAAGAAAACATTCCACCCAATCCCTCCGAACCTGTCCGCCAGATGGCGGCGCGGCCTCATCTTCTTCCAGTGAACCTGCCCTTATGGTAACCGGTGTCATATTAAACACAAGAGCCTTTCTCGAGCTGCAGTTCAATTGACAATTCGGGAGTATTACCTTGATTCACTCAGGTTCGCGCACACGAACGGCGTGCGAAGTCTCTCGATTTTGGTCTGCAGAGTTTAGTGAATCCAGCGCTCGTCCAGCAGTTCAACCGTTCCGCCGTGAACCCGCACTTCATGAGCCGGATCTGACGGCGCGCCTTCTGCAAATAGCTCATAGATCACGGACCCATCCGTCTGGACACTTTCGATGATTCGCGCCGGGACAATGCCGGCACCGACGCCTGGCACGATCTCCTTGACCTCGTCCGGGACTTCAGACCATGCGAGGTCTCGCTGGATTTCGACAATCTCAGCTTGGTCACCGTGCATGAGAATGTCGAACTCAAGCTCTGCCCCTTCGGCGGTAAGGCCTTCCACGTCATAGTATGTCCGCCCGTCACGATCCTTTCTCAGCACCTCGGATGCCTCAAAACCCGGTCGCTCAGCAGAGATTGCACTGACAACGGATGCGGGCATGGCGTCCAAGGGAACTTCGGTAATCTTGACGTCGGCACTTGTTGCGCAAGCGCCGACGCAAAGCACAATTGCAATCAGGGAAGGGAAGGTGCGGGTCATGGTAATCCTCCGAAAATATTATGTTCCCCACTGAATGAAGGGAACTTTGGAAAAAAGTTCGCGCTCTCTTCTGCGCGGGTCATTCTCGAGGCGCGTATTGGCATCGAACACCATGGTTTCGCGGTGCGTCAGAGTGTGCCGTTCCCATCGTGGGAGGCCTGCATGGTTTGGATCTCCGCTATGCGCGAGCTGGATAAAGGCGGTGGAGAGCTGGTCGGCAACGCGCATGGCGGTCGGACCGGTGCCTGAGATTGCGCCGGTTTGCTTCAGATTATCGAATGCGTGTTCGATGTCGATTGTGTGAGGTGCGCCACGGTCAATTTCTGCACCTGGCAGTTCAAACTGGTAGACCCATGTTGGCGCGCCCTGTCGCGCACGCGCATCGGCTTCTTCCACTTGCCCGCGCCAACTGCGGCCAGCCGTTGTTGCCTTGAACATGATCTCGGTGGGGCTGAGTTCAGGAAACCATTCGCGATATTTCCTTATCACCATTTCCGGATGGATATCACACCGCATCTGGACGGCGAGATAGGCAGGCAGCGTGTCCCAGGTCAGTGCCAAGGCTTCCGCATTCCACAGAAAGGCCTTTGTTTCGTCTGCGGTGTTGCCAAGGATGACTGGAATGTCTGCGGATTGGGTCGGGGCGGTTGGCCAGAATGGGTGGCGGAAAAGCATGCGCTCATCGAGTATCGGGCCAAAATAAACGCCATGCGCCGGATTGACCGGATCCCGCGTATCGAGCGCCTCGACCATTCGCTCCACCGGCGCGTTACGCAACGCTTCCGGTGTTCGTGGCAGACCCAGCGCTTCAAGATAGGCTGCAGCGCGCGCAGTACCGTTCAGCGGCCCACTGGCCGTCACCTGCTGGCCACTCATCGTTGCTGCTGAATGGAACAGGCCTCGCGCGGCGGGGCTCGCCATCATGGTCGCAATCTTGGCTCCACCGCCAGACTGCCCGAAAACCATGACGCGGTTCGGATCGCCGCCGAAGGCCTCTGCATTCTGCTTTACCCAATTGAGGGCCAGGATCAGGTCCCACTGGCCGGAATTGCCACTGTCGGGGAATTCTCCGGGGAAAAGCCGGTCGAGATAGAGATAGCCGAAAGCGTTGAGGCGATGATTGATCGTGATGACCACGACATCACCCTTCACGGAGAGATTGGTGCCATCATAGAGTTCGGAGGATCCGGAGCCGTTCGAATAGGCCCCACCATGTATGTAGACCATGATCGGGCGTCGGCCGCCATCAGCAAGACCAGGTGTCCAGACGTTGAGGAAGAGGCAGTCTTCGCTAGTCGATAGCTCATCGGCCTGCTGCGGGCAGGAAAAACCATAGGCGGTTGCATCCTGCACGCCGGTGCGCCGCGCAGCGGCCCTCGGCTTGGCGAAACGCGTCAGCGAAGTGTCTTCACCATAGCGGACCCCTTTGAATACATGGATGCCTGAACCATTCGTCGCTCCGCGCCACGTGCCACTTGTTGTTTCGGCAGGGCGCGTCGCCGCATCGGCACTGGCGCGCAATCCCGGAGACAGCGAGGCGGCCGCAGCGGTCGTCAGAATTGCCGTGCGCCGCGTAACGTGCATCGTATGTTTCTCCCAAAAAGGCCGCAGCAGAAATCTATCGTCTGACGTCCAGCCCGTTTTCGTTCATTGCTTCCTCGACTTCAGCGAGGTTTGTCAGGTTCCAGTCGCCTGAAATGGAGTGTTTGATGGTACTGGCAGCGGTCGCGAATTCGATGATGCGTTGCGGTTTGAAGCCGCCGATCACCCCGTGCAGGACGCCCGCGGCGAATGCGTCACCGCCGCCGATGCGGTCGACGATATTGGTCATGTCGTGAGGGCGTGAGATGCAGGCGTCGTCGCGTGTATGCAGTTCACCAGTGAGCGTTTGATTGGAAACGGAATCCTGTGCCCGAGCCGTGCAGGCAATGGTGGACAGGGCAGGGAACGCGGAAAATGCGCGTTTGATGCCCTGCTCGCGCGTGTCAAAATTCTCTCCGAGAATGAGGGCGACATCGCGCTCGTTTATAAAGGCCGTGTCGGCATGATTGAGGATGTCACGCAACACATCGGGCCCGTCACCTCCCCATGCGGACCAGAGTGCCTGGCGATAATTGCCGTCAAACGAAATCCTGACTCCATGCCTTCGGGCGGCTTGAACGGCATTTTTCGCCGCGGCAGATGGATCAGCACCGACAGCCGGCGTGATTCCCGAAAGGTGAAGCCAGTCCGCTCCCTCAAGAATGGCATCCCAGTCATAGGTGACTGCAGGCGTCATTGCGAAGACCGAGTTCGCACGATCATAGACGATGCGCGACGGGCGGCGAACAGCGCCAGCTTCGAGAAAATAGGTTCCCATTCGGCCTGCACTGGTTTGTATATGTCTCGTATCGACGTTCTGTGCTCTGAGGGCTTCAAGCGTCGCGTGACCTAACGGATTGTCGGGCAGGGCGCTCACCATCTGCACCCTGTGTCCGAACCGGGCAAGTGACACACCAACATTCGCCTCGGCGCCGCCGAAATGTACGGCGAAATGAGGAGATTGCATCAGGCGCTCGTTTCCGGGTGATGTGAAACGGAGAAGCAGTTCCCCAAAGCAGACTATACGTCCGGGCATGCCGATCACTCCTAACGTGCCAGCCAGCCGCCATCGACCGGCAGGGTAACACCCTGAACATAATCGGACGCGCGCGATGCGAGGAAGACAATGGCACCGCCAAGGTCGGCGGGATCACCCCAGCGGCCGGCCGGGATGCGTCCGAGGATTTCAGTATTGCGTTTCTCGTCGGCCTGCAGGGCGGCTGTGTTGTTGGTCGCAAAGTAGCCCGGCGCAATGGCGTTCACATTGATGCCGTACTGCGCCCATTCGTTGGCGAGTATCCGGGTTAAACCCATCACGCCGGATTTCGAGGTCGTATAGGACGGTACGCGGATGCCGCCCTGATAGGATAACATGGAAGCGATGTTGATGATCTTGCCACCAGATTTTGCTGCGATCATCTCGCGCGCAGCAGCCTGACTCAGGAAGAACAGCGTACGGACATTGATGTTCATTACGCTGTCCCATTCATCGACAGTGAAATCGATGGAATCGTTGCGCTTGATGATTCCGGCATTGTTGACCAGAACATCAATCCGCCCAAGCGTTTGTTTCGTCTCGCTGATAATGGAATCAACTGGGTCGAGTGAGCTTAGATCGGCCATGATGACGTGGGCTTTTCTACCCGCGCTTTGGACCTTCTCGATCGTTTCTTCCGGCGACGAACGTCCGACCAGGGCGAGGTCGGCGCCGGCCTCGGCCAGGGCGACGGCCATGCCCTGGCCAAGGCCCGTATTGGCGCCAGTGACGATCGCAACCTTGCCTTCAAGGCTAAACATGTTGAGGCTCATCGGTTCCTCCGGAAACTTGGTTCAGGTGCCGTCGCATGGAGTGGCGCCAATCAGGACGCGATCACGTTCTTGACGTAGTCGACGATGCCTTGATCCTGCGCATGTGCAAACAAGTGGTCCTGGAACCGCTCGCCAGCGACAGCCGATTTCAGCAGATCCTGGTCTACAGATTTCAGTACGGTCAGCATGTCGTGGCATGACGCTGCCTTGAGTTTGCTCAGGATGTCGCGATTTTCGGCCATAACCGCTGCCCGCTCCCGTGGGTAACCCATACCTGGCTTGCCTTCGAAAAGCTTGCGGTAGCAGTCCTGCAAGTTGAGTTCAGCCGCCCATCCGAAACCTTTGGCGTAGGGCATAGAAATCGCGTTTCCCGCATTGATCTGAGCAAACAGAAATGCGTCGGTAGGGTCGACCACAAGCCCGCAAAAAACGCCGGGCATGGAATTGCAGGCGAGGTTGGAGCCCATACCAGTCCCGCATCCTGTTACGACGAAGTCCGCCGCTTTCGAATTGAGCATCGTGCCGGCCATAAGGCCGATCATGGGATAGGTCAGGTGGGCCTTGTCGTCCGGTCCGTCCATTCCGCAGTGGAGGACCGTGTGTCCGAGCGGCTCGGCAATTGCTGTAAGGGCGTCATGAACAATGCCACTCTTTGCGGCTTGGCTGTTTTCAATGATGAGTGCGATCTTCATGAGACTGTCCTTGCTAACATTCAATTTGGTAACCGGTGTCATATCATCCGGCCAGAGGTGTTTCAAGCTTTGACTATTACGGCTTTCCGGTCGACTGCCGAACGATGATTTCAGGCTCGAAACTTTGGTTGCACTTGTTACCAGTATCGCTGACCAGACGCAGCAATCCCTTCGCGGCCTCCTGTCCCATCTCTCTGATAGGCAGCCTCACTGTTGTAAGAGGAGGGGATGTGCGCGCCGCCATGGGAGTATCGTCGAATCCCACGATGGAAAGGTCTTCTGGTATGTTCAGGCCGGCATTGCGTGCCGCGGTATAAACGCCGATCGCCATTTCATCATTGCCGGCAAAAATGGCTGTCGGTCGGTTCTTCCTGGACAGCAGGTTGTCGGCTGCCCTGACCCCGGAATCGAATGTATAGCCGGCTTCTACCGTTAGATCCGGATCGAGCTCCAAACCAAACTCTGCGAGACCTATTTGAAATCCCTGAAGTCGTTCATGCGCCGATCGGAACGATTTTGGGCCATGAATGTGGGCGACCCGCTTATGGCCGAGCCCAGCCAGGTGTCGTGCCGCCTGAGCGGCACCTACAGCATCATGCGTGCGTACGAGATTTGGGCTTTTGTCGAGGTCCACAGAGGCGATGCGGATATAGGCGCATCCTAGTTCAGAGAGCATTTCCGCTACGTCATTATCCTCTGACACTGATGGAGGCATTATGACGCCGGTCGGCCGGTGTCGTTCAACGAACCTCCGAACCCGGTCCCGGTATGTGGAATCCGACCGGTCGACCGGTTGAAGGACAAGCTGGTAGTCGGTGCCTTCGAGCGCATCCAGTATGCCGCGCTGCATATTGACCACATATTGGGGGCTTGGATTGTCGTATACGAGGCCGATCAGGAAGGAGCGGCGAAAGGCAAGGGCGCGTGCCTGCGGATCTGGCGAGTATCCATGTTCGGCCATCACGGCTTTGACACGCTGCCGCGTCTCATCCTTGACCAAGGGGTGATCGTTCAGAACCCGCGAGACGGTTTTCTTGGACACGTTTGCCAGACGCGCAATATCATTGATGGTCACCCGCACAGTTCCGTGGCGTCCTTCGTCTGGAAACCTGGAATCCTTCGCTGGGGCAGGGGCCTTTGACTTCGCCAAGTTTCAGCTTGTCCTTTTATCATTGGGGTTCGACTCGGCAGGAGAGCCGATCCCTGAACTATAGGGATTACGTACCCTTTGCACCAGCACTGTGATCAAGCGCGTCCGCGCTAAGCGGCGCCATCGTTTCAAGGTCCCATTTGGCTGGGTCAAATGCCGCATTGGCCGGAGTCTGGACCGGGTAGCCGCCAACGTCCTGTTGGCTGTCAATTATCTCACCCCTTCCTTCCGCTGTGTCTGCGAGGACCCGTACGTCGTTGCCGTCGCGATCCCACGGTCGCGCACCAGCATTGGACAGCACATAGGATTCGACGGCCTCAGCCGGCATCCGGGAGAGTCCGTTCCACGTAAAGTGCGGAGTGCTCGCCTCGACAATCTGGCTTGGATTGGTCGTGTATTTCCCGGTGGCAGGCAGAGGATTGCCCCAGCGATCCACTGCGATGTTATCATCAATATAGGCCGAGAGATCTCCGACGCCGGCAATCATGAGAAGGGGAAGTCCGTCTTCAGTGGACGGGCCCGCTCTCATGGCATTGCCGATCAGGTCCATCCGGCCGAGTTCAGGGGTTACCCCGGTCCATTCAATACCCTGCAGGTTATAGTGCACAGCGCGCTGACCCGGATTGTAGATGAGATTGTTGATAACTGCGCCCTGCACGCCGCCCTTGAAAAGCGGGCTGCGTTCGAAATTGTGGGCGTACAGATTGGCATAGATTGCGATTTCAGAAACATTGTCGTGGATCAGGGACCCTTTTGAATGCTCGCCCTTTGCATGAGTTGCATGGGCAAGGCCCTCTGCGATGATGTTCTGGGAAAAGAGAATTCTGGAGGATGTCCCGGCGCGCCAGTCATCAGTCGTTGTGCCCGTAAAGCGCGGCCCTGAAGCAGATAGGTTTTCATCCGTTGCCCAGGACAAAGAGCAATGGTCTACGACGATATTCCGGGCTGAGCTGGTCGTAATCGCGTCGATATCCCGGCCAGAGCGTGGCGCCTCGCCGAGATCGCCCGGGCGGATACGCAGGTGCTGGACAATGACATCATGCCCGCCGATGATCAGTCCGCCTCGGACAAGCGTGATACCAGGTGAGGGCGCAGTCTGACCGGCGATTGTGAGGAAGGGCTCTGTGATCGCAATTTCCTTGCCGGCGAGGTCGATCACGCCGCCGATTTCAAACACAACGATCCGTGGGCCGGGCCGCGAAACAGCATCGCGCAGCGTGCCCGGGCCGTCCGATGCCAGTGATGTGACACGGACGATTTCACCGCCCCTCCCACCTTGCGTGATGTCTTGCGCGAGTAGCGGTGCACCGTACTCCCAGACCCGTTCTACAGCGGCGGTTGGCTGCGTAGCCGGTTCGGCACTGGCAACGTTCAGGGAAAGCATGGATGCGCAACCGCAGAGTGCCGCTGCCATGACGCAGACCGAAACTGTTTTCAGATCCCGTAATAGCTTTGCTGAGTTCATGTGATCCTCCCGACCGAATTGTTTTATTGCTGAATACAAAGTGGGTTGGCCTGCAAGTGTGCAGCCAGTATAGGATATGTTATGACACCGGTTTCCATAGGTGTCTAGCAAGACGCAAAGTACAGTCCTGACGGGCGTCGCAACGGGAGATCCGCCTTGAATCAATCCGACAATCTTCCAGACCCGAGAGCCAGGGCGTTTGTCGAAGCACGTCGAGCCGGCAGTGTGGTGCCCACCTATCCCGGAGACATTCCGCAAACCCCCGGCGCCGCCTATGCCGTGCAGGATTCCGCGATCCGGCTGTGGCCCGACGAGCTCGCAGGCTGGAAGGTGGGGGGTATCAGCCCGGAATGGCGCGAACTGGCATGCGCCGACCGCCTGGTCGGCCCCGTTTTCCTGAAGCAGGTTCATGCAGACGATGGCAAAATCACGGATATGCCGGTTTTCGAAAACGGGTTTGCCGCCGTTGAAGGCGAAGTCACGGTCGTGATCGCAAAGGATGTGCCTGCAGGAAAAACCAATTTCTCCATCGAGGAGGCGAGGGGGTACATCGCGTCAGTTCATGTGGGAGTTGAAATCGCCAGCAGCCCATTCCCCGGGATCAATGACCACGGACCATTGGTCACGATCACGGATTTTGGCAACAATATGGGGCTGATCGTGGGCGAGCGGATTGAAGGATGGCAGGGATTCTCGGTCGATGACTGGGTGTTCGAAACGCGGATCGATGATGTCCTCATCGGCCGCGGGACACCGAATGGCATGCCGGGAGGCCCCCTGGAATCCGTCCGTTATGCACTGGAAATCACCGCCCGCCGCGGATTCCCATTGCGCAGGGGCATGATGATATTGACCGGAGCCGTAACCGGCGTGCACCAGGCTGCAACAGGCAACACGGCCTCTGTACGTCTTGCGGGCGGAAAGGCAATCCGCTGCCGGCTTGTCCCTTTCAGGGCCGCGGCGGACATTTCCTGAACTTTGCCGGTCCGGCTCCGCACCGCGTCACCGCCGCGGGCCATATTGTGATGACAGTCTGAAAGGCCCATCCGCATGCCGGATGGGCTAGAATACACCGCCCTGGATGTATTCGTGATCCGCTGCGCAATGAGTGTATTGCGGCATTGCCCTGCCAGCAATCTTCCAGACGACCATCTTAGGGGACCAGATGGTCTGTCTGCCTTGCGCCACAATGAAATTGAGCCCCGGAACAGTCATGTTCCGGGGCTCAAATACCACCATCTACGGAGGAGAAGATGGTGTTGGTATTAGAACTTGAAGCGCGCGCCCAAGAGGAACTCCGTTCCTGTGTGGTGATATACGTTCACAAGATCGCCAGCGTCGAAGATCTGCTGCTCGAACTCATCCGTCAGGTTGATGGCTTCAAAGGTCAGGTCAACGCGATCGTTCAGCTGGAACGAGGACGCAAAGTCAACGTTTGTGGTTGAATCATATCCCCGCTCATCGCGACCCGACGCGTTCGGGGCTGTTGTCTGGTAGGCATCCCGATAGGCAACCGACACGCGAGCCGCCAGACGATCTTTTTCATAGTACAGCGTCGCGTTGTAGGCGTTCGGCGAGAAGCCGAGGATTTCGTCAGAGTCCACATAGGTGTAGTTGCCCTGGAAACCGAAATCCGACCAGAAGCCAGGCAGGAAGGTGAAGGGCTGCTGATACGCAAGCTCGAAACCCTTCAGGCTGGCGCTGCCGCCATTGGACACCTGGTTTACCTCGACAAGCGGATCGCCGCCTGCCTGGATCAAGTTGAACAATGGGCTGGAAGCGGGTGGCAGCGAAGCGGGCAGGCCCGACTGGCTATAGGCAACTTCGGTCGTCGTCGAGCGTGTGAAGAAGCTGTCGACATCCTTGTGGAACACGCTAAGCGCCAGTAGGCCCTCTTCCGAGAAGTACCATTCGAACGAAGCGTCGAAGGCCGTTGCCCGGAAAGGGTCGAGTCCCGGATTGCCGGAATTGTAGCGGAATGGAGGACCATTGAAGCTGTCCAGCGCGCCGCCGGGCGTAAGGTTGCCCAGCGACGGACGCGCCATCACTTTCGCCGCACCGAGGCGAATGTAGAAGTCGTCCGTCATCTCGAATGTCAGGTTGAGAGATGGCAGCGTGTCTTCATAGCTGCGTTCGACAGTCACCGATGTTCCGCTGACGTCGCCCGTGGATGTGACGGTTGTTTCCACGTAGCGCACGCCGGCATTACCGCGAACCGGGATGGTGCCGAATTGTGTCTCGAAATCGAGCTGGGCAAATCCGCCAAGGTCTTCTTCTTTCACGCTGCGGGTATTGCCAGCTTGGACTGAGCCCGGAATGCCGTAGGCGTTGATCAGTGCCGCGGCTGCAGAGACGTTCGCTGACAGCCAGCTGGTGTCGATCCCACCTGCGCCTAGGCCGCTCCCGAAACCCGTAACAGACGACAGGATGTCGGGTGTAATCGGAAGGCCGGTCGCTCCGGCCGGGCAGGTCACACCCGGAAGCGCGCAGACAGTCGAGCCGAAGGTCGATTCCCGACGGGCTTCTTGCGAAGCGAACTCAAATTGCTTGTAGCTGAGCCCGCCCGAGAGGGTTAGGGAGTCGTTCAGGTCGTACTCCAGAGTGCCGGCGACCGTGTCAAACGAGTTCGTGACCGATTGCGGACGGTCACGGAATTCCGTGAAGGCGAACTGGCTCGGGTCGGTAACATCGAGCGAGCCGAAATCGATAAATGGTGTCTTTGAATTTTCGCCGAAATCATATGTATACCCCGTGACTTCGCCGATCGCGTCAAACAGGATCGTGGTCTGGACAGGGTTGTCGAATTCAGATTCAACGGTGCCGACCAGGAAATTGCCGCGCAGGCTGTCGGTGAATTCATGGTCCACGTTCAGGGTCAGCTGCGTAAAGTCCGTTGTCAGCTTGTCAAAGCGGGCTTCCGACCGGATCGGATGGGTTCCGTTTGAATTCGGGCTGATCGTGAATGTGCCCGATTCCAGTGTATTGTTGCTGGAATTGATGACCGGGTTGGTCACGTCGATGCTGCCTTCCTGGCTGCGGAAGAAGACTTCCAGGTATTCTTCCGTCCGTGTGCCGTCGAACTGGGAATACAGTCCGTCAAGCGAAACCGTCGTGCGGTCGGTCGGGCGGAACTGGAGCGATCCGGTGATGCCAAGGCGTTCTTGCTCATGGGTCAGGCGGCCATAACGTGGAATGCGGGGGTGGTAAACGCCGGAATTGGTGTCGATGGACGCGCAATCAGGTCCTGCAGGGCAGGCGAGGCCATTGACCGACCGGAAGTTGCCATCCTGCCAGCGAACCGTGGAGAACCCTTCTTCCAGAATTGTCCGGTCAGAAAAGGCGACCGAGAGCAGTGCGCCGAAATTGTCTTCCGGGTTCTTGTAGGACAAGAGACCTGCAAGGCGCGGGCTGGTTTCCTCGGAAAGGTCATTGTAGCCAAGCTGCACCGAGCCAACGGCCGTGAGGCCGGAATCATAATCGAATGGCTGCGCCGTCAACAGGTCGACAGTGGCACCAAGAGAGCCTTCTTCCTGGGCGGCAGATGTCGTTTTGGAGACCTGTATCTCGTTGAAGAGGTCGGATGCGAATGTGTTGAAATCAAAACCGCGTCCGCGATTAGACCCGCCCGATGAATCCGATGCGCCGGTGGTTGCCAGGGCTTCCATTCCGTTGATGCGAATGCGTGTGAAGTCGGAGCCAAGCCCGCGAACGGTGATCTGGCGGCCCTCACCACCCACCCGGTCGATCGACACGCCGGAGATACGCTGGAGCGACTCGGCGAGGTTCAGGTCCGGAAAGGCGGCGATGTCTTCGGCAACGATGGCATCCACCACACCCGAAGCATTGCGCTTCACATCAAGGGCCTCGGCCAGTGAGTTCCGGAAACCGGTTACCACAACACTATCAAGCACACGGTCGCCATCTGCCGCTGATGGTGCGCTGTCCCCTGTCTCTTGCGCATATGCTGAAAAACCACCTGCAGCCAAGGCTATCAGAGATACACCCGCACAGATTCCAAATTTCGCCTGACGTTTCATTGAACTTCCTCCCATTGGCGCCCCGGCGCTCTTATGACACCGGTGTCAGAACCCAATTACCCCATGTCCCGAATAATTTCAAGCCAAGATCAAGTCCAACATGAAGGCGTGTAATAAAATGGCCACACAACCGGCGCGATCCCGCCAAAACGGGAGGCATGCGCGGTTAAAGAAACAAGACATTTAACCTCTCCACCCTTAGATGGACGTCTGCTCATTCGTAGCCATGTCTGGAATCATGCCGCCAAATCAGATTCACCGCTTCTCCGTCGCGCCGATGATGGATCGCACAAAATAACATTTATAAACAATGTGTTGTGGGTCTTCGTGTGCGCTGCGTGTGCAGTGAGAAAGTCAGAACGATGTACGAGTTTGCGATTTAACGAATCCAACAACGCGCTCACTAACGATCACAAATGCCTGTAAAGTTGTCTGGCCGAGGTCAATAAGTGTGACGCCCACTCGTGAGGAAACCTTGGTAATTCGGCGCGGCAATGGCGAGCAATCGTTCGCGACGTTGGTGGAGTGTCGCGTTACGCAGATCGGCAATCCCATACTCCGTCACGACAAAGCAGACATCAGAACGCGGAGTCGTTACTGGTCCGGAGAGTGTTTGCACAATGCGGCTCTTGCCGCGAGAGGTTGAGGGCAGGGCAATGATCCCCATACCATTACGGGACTCGGCGGCGCCACGGAGAAAATTGCCGGCACCGCCGACCGCGCCGACATAGCGACCACCAGCAAGTTCAGCGTTCACTTGTCCCGTCAAATCGACTTCAATAGCTGAATTGAGCGCCACAAAGTTGTCGATCTGCCTCAGAATGTGCGGCGCATGGGTATAACTGCTTGGTCGGATGCGGATTGCCGGGTTCTGGTCCGCCCATTTCATGAGGTCGGCGTCTCCTGATAGAAGGCCTGTAACCGAATAACCGCGATCAATCGTTTTCTGGGAGTTTGTAATGACCCCGGCTTCACACAGCTCAGCGACTTCCTTCGTGAGCAGGCCGGAATGAAGGCCGAGGTCCTGAAGGTGGCGGAGGGATTTAAGGATCGCGGCCGGAAGGGTGCCCAGGCCAATCTGCAGGACTGAACCATTCCGAATGAGGCCCGCGACATGGTCTGCAATCTGTAATTCGACAGGACCGACTTCAGATTCTGTCGGGGCAGGGGGCAGGCTGTCCGTTTCAACTATAACGTCCATGTCCGAGCGTTTGACGTCCATACCAGCGCCCGTGCGCGGACCATTACTACTGACCTCGGCAATCACTGTACGCGCTCTGGTGATCAGGTCGGCGGCATAGTCCCCGCCCACACCATAGCTGAAATGATCGGGGCCAGACCCTGGCGCAAGGCTGAGCAGAAGAACGAGATTCCCATTCGCAATGCCCGCCAGCGCGTTGGGCAGCTGTGAGTAGTGAATTGGGAGGATGTCGAGTGCGCCGCCTAGTCTGCGGTTCTCTCCAGTTCCGCAATAGGAGGTGTAGGAGATTGAATCGGTGAAGTCCGGCGAAACGCTCTCACCATAGCTGATACCAGCGAAAACGCGAAAGCTACCGATCGTATGGCGTGCGGCGACAAGACTACTGGTGAGGGTGGTTGGTTCAGCTGATGCCTGCGCCCAGACGACGAGGTCGCCGGGTCTGACGTGTTCAGCCCAGTCCAGCGCCTCGAGCGCAGTTAACTTGCCTGCTCGCATCGCGCTATGCCCGCTCGAAAATCGCAGCCATGCCCTGACCGCCGCCAACACACTCGCTTTCAAGACCATGCGCACGTCTCGGCGTGCCATTTTGTGGCGCAGCGTCGTCACGATGCGAGGGCTGGTGCGGCAGCTCCGGGGCATAGGCTGGATGCTTATCCTCAGTGCTTTTGGAAAATGAATCGGTGCGGCTCAATAATGAAAGGTGCAATTTGTGTGACCCGATTCCTCATTCCGGCCGATGCGCTCGGCATTTCCTGTGGCAAGAAAAACAAGAATATGGGGCAGCGCGGCGCGCTGACTTCTTATATCATGCCACATAATGTCAACTGCCAGCTTCGGCCGTCAGGGGTAGGCTGGAAAATCTCGGCAAGCGCTTTTATACCGCGATGAAAGTGCTGGAGTCCGGTCGACTCCATCTATCGGCAGCGGCTACTTCGTAGCGCTTGGTCAACTCGCGACCGGACTTTCGTTGCCTCGGCAGGTGGCCTCTGTTGTCCGCCCGGCGGGGAGACGCCAAGGGAGATACTTTCATGAAAACATGTGCCTCTGACACACACGACGAGCTGCGTTTTGCGTTGCGAGCACTGTGTGCCGAGTTTCCCGCCGACTATCACCGCAAGCACGGCGCGGCGGAAACCTATCCTGAAGAATTCATCAGCGCGTTGACCTCAGCAGGCTGGCTTGCGGCGATGATCCCGGAGGAATTTGGAGGCTCCGGCCTTGGCCTAACGGAGGCTTCGATCATCATGGAAGAGATAAACCGGAGCGGTGGCAACGCGGGTCACTGCCATGGTCAGATGTATAATATGGGTACGTTGCTTCGGCATGGATCGGCGGAGCAGAAGGCGCAGTATCTGCCGAAGATCGCGACCGGGGAGTTGCGACTTCAGTCGATGGCCGTGACAGAGCCGACGACGGGGACGGACACAACCAAGCTCAAGACTACCGCCGTAAAAAAAGGCGACCGGTATGTTGTGAACGGCCAGAAAGTCTGGATCAGCCGCATCCAGCATTCCGATCTCATGATCCTTCTCGCACGTACGACACCGCTCGCTGAAGTGAAACGAAAGTCCGAAGGTCTGTCAGTCTTTATCGTCGACCTGAAACAGGCGCTCGGAAATGGCATGGATGTGAAGCTCATCAGCAATATGGCGGGGCATGAAACGAATGAGGTGTTCTTCGACGATCTCGAGATTGCGGAAGAAGGCCTGATCGGTGAGGAGGGCAAAGGCCTCCGCTACATCCTTGATGGACTGAATGCCGAACGGACGCTGATCGCTGCCGAATGTATTGGTGACGGTTACTGGTTCATTGAAAGAGCCGTGAGCTATGCCTGCGAGCGAGTCGTATTTGATCGCCCTATCGGTCAGAATCAGGGTGTGCAGTTCCCGCTTGCGCGGGCGTTCGTGAATATAGAGGCAGCTAATCTAATGCGTTTCGAAGCCTGTCGGCGCTACGATGCAGGGGAAGATTGCGGCGCGCAGGCCAATATGGCGAAGCTACTCGCCGCTGATGCAAGTTGGCAGGCCGCCAATGAGTGCATGCAGGCTCATGGTGGTTTCGGATTTGCGCAAGAGTATGACATCGAGCGGAAGTTCAGAGAGACGCGCCTTTACCAGATCGCGCCGATTTCGACGAACTTGATCTTGTCTTATGTGGCCGAACACGTTCTGGGTATGCCAAGATCCTTCTGATCGGGACATAACGATGCGCGCTTATTCATTTCCATTATTTGTTGCTGCAAACCGTCCTGACCGGTTTGCAAAGGCCGCCTCTGCCGGGACCGACACAATTATCATCGACTTTGAAGACGCTGTGAATGCTGATGATAAGGTCCAGGCGCGCCGCCTCGCGGCATCTGCACTTCCGTTTGTGGGCGGTGCGGATATCTGGCTCCGGGTGAATGGATCGGATACGGAGTGGCACGAGGAAGATGTACGGCTTGCGCGAGAAAGCGGGGTCGCAGGCATTGTACTTCCGAAAGCCGAAAGCGCGGCGCAGATCGAAGCGCTTCGCGGCGCACTCGCGACCGGCCAAGCGGTGATTGCACTGGTGGAATCGGCGGGGGGTATAAGGTCTGCGTACGACATTGCCGAAGCCAGCGACAGGTTGATCTTCGGATCAATAGACTTCGCGCTGGATCTCAATTGTCAGCCGACTCGTGAAGCCTGTCTGATGGCGCGATCGACGCTTTCGGTCGCCTCGCGTGCGGCGGGCATCACCGCCCCTCTCGACGGAATCACGACCAGGATTGATGATGAAATCCTCATTCGTGACGATGCAGCCTATGCAAGTGGGCTGGGTTTTGGCGGCAAAATCCTGATCCACCCAAAGCAAATCTCCCCAGCGCGGGCTGGTTTTGGACCACCGCCGGAGGATGTGGCCTGGGCCCGAAAGGTGCTGGCGGCCGGGGAGGGCGGTGAAGCAAGGGCTGTGGACGGTGAAATGGTCGATGCGCCAGTCATTGAACGCGCGCGATCAATCGTGCGGCGCCAAGAGGATTTTGGATGAGCAACATCGACATATCCGCCCTTCAGGAGTTTGTTGGCCGAGAGGAAATGCGCGCCGACCAGGTTCACCAGAGCGCAGTTGATCAGTTCCGAAATACGCTCGGGCCTTACCTTCTCGCTGAAACGGTCGAATTCGTGCCGCCGGGGTTTCACTGGACGCTGTTCCAGCCCGTCGCACCGACCGACGATCTCGGCTCAGACGGGCATCCGAAGTCGCTCGGCATCCTGCCGGAAATGCCTCTTCCTTCGCGCATGTGGGCGGGCGGAGATGTGGCCCTTCTGGCACCCTTCCAGATCGGGGGCCATGTCCAACGAAAGACGCGCGTAGAAAAGATTGAGACCAAGTCCGGCAGCTCGGGACCTCTGCTGTTTATAACCCTGGCGCATGAAACCAGCTCAGACCAGACAATGATGGTGCGTGAAAAGCAGCATCTGGTTTATCGTACTCCGGCCCCGCCATCTCCGCCGAAGGGTGCGGCAATCGGGCAGAGCGAAGGCCTGACTTTTGAGACCGACCCCCGTCTGTTGTTCCGCTATTCTGCCCTGACGTTCAACTCACACCGCATCCACTACGATCAGGATTATGCACGCAATGTCGAGGGATATCGCGACCTTGTCGTGCATGGCCCGCTCCAGGCAACAATGATGCTCAACTATATCGCCGGCTCGTTAGGTCATGCGCGTTTGGGAATGCGCTATAGGGGTGTAGCGCCACTATATGTACATGAACGGGCAACAGTCTGCCGGAGCGGAGACACCTCGGGGAGGGTTTGGGTTGAGCGATACTCCGGCCAATTGACAATGACAGGCGAGTACGGTGCCCCCGAAGACCTGGGACAGTAGCCCGGCCGGTAACCATTGCCATGAACGCCGAAAAACCTGCCGCGCATCACGTGCGAACGCCCGAGCTTACAAATACCGGCATCTATAAAATGCGGCGATTGCCAAGTGTCATTATCACAGTGGCGGCCGACACAGCAGAAGTGTCCGCTAAAGCCGTCGCAGTCTGTCTTGCTCACTTTGCAAAAAGGATATGCCACGGTAGTCGGGCGCCGGGCAGGGGCGGATCGACCGGCGCTCCTGCGAAGCATTGCGCCACAGCCATCCATTTTTTTGCAATTGGACCGACAACTTCAAGCTGCGTGTCAGCGACATTCCGTACTTGCGTCACGACGAAGCAGAATGCGACAGCGTCCCCACGCACACAGTCTGCCGGGTTTTCCTTGTTCCACGTCCAAACCTCGCCCGAAGGCGCGTTGAGTTCGATCCGCGGAACTGGTCCGGGGGGCTCAAGCTCTCGGTTCACGAACGTCCATCCAAACGTCTTTATGCCAATGATCGCAACATGCTTTACGCGATCCGTGTGAATGCGAGCTTGCTCGGCAAGGTCAAAGATCGCTTGCGCATGCGACCAGGTTTCCATGAACCGCGCGGTTAAAAACATGCGCGCACCCATGTCCGGCCCAAACCAAGGAAGCCGACTTGACGGATCGACGTCGGAAAACTTTTCGGCCAGCTCCACTGCGGTCGCGTGCCAGGCGTCCAGCAGTTCAGAAGCGCCGAGATCTGCTAGGTTTTCCCGAGCGATCGTTTGATGGCTTTTTCCTTGGTCAAAGCTCACCGCGAGGCGATCGCGCTCCTGCCCGAACGCCTCCCGGCCTTCTGCCGACTTCAAACTAACCCGGTCGAACAAGTGAATGTGTGCGACCACGTCCCACGGGGTCCATCTCATGAACCCGGTCTCCTGAGCCCAGATTTCATTCGGGAGCTGTTTGAACACGGAGTAGAGGTAGTCTACTTCTGCACGGAAATCGTCGCAAATCTGCTTCATGGTATCTTCCTGGTTCGTTTTTTCGATGGTGATTATTTTTGGCTCTCATTCAGGGTCATTCACCGGGTCTGCCCAACAGACCTTCCAGTTTGTAGACCGCGTGAGCGTTCTTGTTCAAAAAGTACGACCAGGCTTCGTCAGTAAGCGGCACGTTGTCCAATTCTCTAAAGATGCGTTCGTAGGAAAGAGCTGGATAATAGCCTGCATAGAGGACTTTCTCCTTCCCGCGCTTGTTTGCAAATTCGATAATATTCTTTGCGTAGTGCTTCGGCGCCCACGCGGATGTCGAGTAGTACAGATTGGGCCATTTGAGTAGCAGTTTGACACATAGGTCAGTCCACGGATCGCCGCCGTGGCGCATGACCACTTTGAGTTCGGGAAAGAACCATGCGACTTCGTCCAACAGGCCTGGATATTGACATTTGTAGGGTACGCGTGGTCCCGGCACGCCGACGAGCATGTTGATGGGTATGTCCAGCTCACAGCACTTGGCGTAGATCGGGTACCAACGCCTGTCATCTATCGGAACCTGCGGATTCAACAGACAGGCCGCTCCGGCAGCAGCGATGATATTCGGGTGGAGTTTCACCGTTTCTTCTAAGCGTTTTACACCAGCCATGCCCGTGTTCGGGTCGACACCCACCTCACCAAGAAAACGCCGTGGGTACTTTTCGAACAAGGCGAGTGCGTGCGCGGGATTCATTGGGTTCACATGGATCAGCGCGGCCTGGACACCAAACTGATCCATCATTTCAACAACTGCGTCCGGGTCGATGTCCTGGCCCATTCGATCCGACGCATCTTTGAAAAGATACTGTGCGGGATGGTGAGTAAAATTCTCCGAGGACTTATCCCGCATAAGCGCGCGAGCGTCGGCCATGCCCATGCCGGCTTCTCCAGTGGGAAGTTCCATCATGAGGTCGATTACAGGAATGTTTGATGGACGGGTCACGGAGACCTCCTGAATTTGTTGAGTCTGTTCATTGTGGTCGCTGCAATGTCTTTCGGTATTCTTGAAATCAAGATCCAATCAGCGGCGTGCTCTTCCGCATGTCCGCTGGTGTGTTGGTGCCCACGCCACACCAGTGCTCCTTATTGAGAGATCTCTGCTGACACATTGTGCCAGGTAAGCTCTATTCCCCATTATCCGGTCCCCTTCTTTGTTGCCAATTTGGGTCTTGCTATATATCAAGCTATAAACTAGAGTGGGCTATAATTCAATGCAAGAAATAGGCTGATAGTGTCTTGGAAAAAGGGGTGAGGAATGTGCCAATTAACTAAAATGCTTCTGTGTGCAGCGAGCGGTTCCGCTGTTCTCGTGAGTGCTGCATATGCGCAGGAGAAGGAGGTGGTTCAGGAGCGAGCCTCAATTCTGGAGCCGGTTATCGTTACCGCGGAGCGTCGGGCGCAGACCGTTCAAAGCGTTCCGGGTGCCATTTCTGCTGTCACGACCGAGCAGTTGGAATTGCAGGGGATCGACTCTACGGCAAGCTTGCAGTTTAGCGTGCCCGGCATTTTTGTCGGCGAGCAGTCCACGCAAACTGCGGTGACTATTCGGGGTGTTGGTCCGACGCCCCAGGGCCAGTCGGGTGTGTCGTCGGTGGCTGTCAGTATCGATGGCGTCAATCAATCTCGCACGGTTGCAATGGGATTTGCCCAGGCAGACCTTGAGCGGATCGAGGTCGCTCGCGGGCCTCAGGGCACTTTGTACGGTCGCAATGCGACCGGCGGCGCAATCAACTATATCACAAAGGCGCCGACCGATTCGTTTGAGGGTGAATTGTCCGCCGGATACGCTGAGTACAATGAATTTACCGGAGGCGGCGTCCTAAACGTGCCGCTGGGAGACCGTGTTCGCTCGAGGCTGGTGGTTGACTACAAGAACCGCCAGGACGGGTTCGTCGAAAACATCTTTCCTGGCGGAGAGGATGTCGATGCGACTGAGGAGCTGGCCGGGCGTCTGCGGCTTGCAGCCGATCTCACCGACTCGCTGGAGCTCGATCTCAATCTTTCGACGATGAGGATTGATCACACTGGAAACTATGCCAGCCAGTTGAACTCACCAACGCCGGATGCGCTTGCGGCAAACCCAATTCTGGCCTCCGCTACCTTTTATCCGGGGCGGGACCGGGTCGTTAATGCGAATGAGATCAACCGAAATGAGGTCGATTACGACATCGCGAGCGCCACACTGACCTGGGATCTTTCGTTCGCAACGCTCAAATCGATCACGGCGTATCAGCGGTTCAAGAGCCAGACCAGAGCAGATGGCGATGGTGTGGATCTTTTCCTGTCGTCCCTGACGGGCGAGAACACCAACAAGACGTTCTCGCAGGAACTGACCCTTAGCGGTGCGACAGACAATTTGAGCTGGGTTGTCGGCGCATTCTATTCGGACGAGGACGACGAAAACGAATTTCACATCAGGTTCACGGAGAACCTTGAAGGGGGCGGGCCTGATTCAGGGCTCGATTATCTTCAGCCTGAGTACTCTCAGAAGTCGTATGCGGCTTTTGCGGACCTGACTTACTCTCTGAGCGATCGAATTGATCTGATCGCAGGCCTGCGGCACACGAAAGATAAGCTGTATGCAGAGTACAGTTCTTCGTTCTTTGCGAACAACTTCCCGAACATCTTCTCGCCACCACCTCCAGCAACGATTGCTGTCGTTTTCCCGGTCTGTCTGGCGACTGTCGATGAGCCTGAATTTACGTCGACCACACCTCGCGCAGGCCTGCGCTACACTATCGACGACGACCAGATGACGTACTTCAAGTACTCGAAGGGCTACAAGGCCGGCGGCGTCAACGTCTATAGCTGTAACAACACCTATGAGCCCGAAGAGGTCGAGGCGTTCGAGGTTGGTTACAAGAGCGCGCTATTCGGCCGGTCGGTGATCTTTAACGTGGCAGCTTTCCACTATGATTACACGAACTTTCAGGTCGCTCAGATTGTAAATACCACCCTGGTCACGACCAACGCTTCATCAGCGATCGTCGACGGCATTGAGCTGGAGGGGGCATGGGCCCCTGACGATCATTGGCGGATCAATGCGAGCTACGCCTATATCGACGCTCGTTACGATGAGTTCGTGAATTTTGATGGTCTCAATCCGGCGGCCGGATTCCAGGACCTTTCTGGGAATATGCTCAACGGCGCTCCGAAGCATTCCGGGAACCTCTCAGTATTCTATACGACGGACGATTACAGCTGGGGCAATCTGACGGCTGGCATCAGCTCCAGCGTTCGGTCTCGTACCTATTTCCGGGAGTTCAATGCGAAAGAAAACTCACAAGAGCCGTTCACCCTGGCGAACGTGAGCCTGGTCTGGAATAGCCCGAACGACACCTACCAGGCCCGACTTTTCGCGTCGAACCTCACCGATGAAGCCTACTACCAGTCCATGCAGGCCGATGACGTAATCGGTACCCGAACCGGATACTGGGGGCCGCCGCGTCAGGTCGGGGTCGAGGTGACCAAACGGTTCTGAGTTTTACAGTTTTTCATGAACACGCTTAACTGAGTTCAAGCTTCACGTGGCGCGCTTGCCGCCACTACGGAAGAGGACAAGAAGTGCAAAGGACAATAAATGCCAGAACGAATCGATAGAATTGCTGCAGTCGCGGAGCGCTATGTAAACTCCGGAAGTTTTTCCAGTGTGGAATGGTCCGTCGATGTTGATGGTAAATCAATAAGCACGGGCAAGGCCGGGAAAGCGGACCAGGAGACCGGCGCCGACGTCGCGGATGGAGCTTTGTATCGAATTTACTCGATGACGAAGCCTGTAGTTTCCGTGCTTGCTCTGCAACTTATCGAGCAAGGCCGATTGCGCTTTACCGATATGCTGCCTCAGTTCGATGGTCGCTTTGCAAACATGCTCGTACTCACAGCGGACGGACAGGTCCAGGCTGCGTGCCGACCGATCACTCTAGAGGACTTGCTGACGCACAGGTCGGGCTTCACTTACGAATTCATGCCGGGCCATATCGGGCAGTATTATCGGGAAGCCCAGGTCTCATACAATGACGACAGTCTCGATGAGATGATGGGACGCATCTCGAAGATGCCTCTCGGGTTTCATCCGGGTGCGGGATTTGGTTATGGCGTTTCAACGGATGTGTTGGCGCATGTCATCGAGCGTGCAACCGGCAAGGGTGTGGACGAGCTGCTGGCGGAAAACATCTTCAAGCCACTGGGCATGGAAGACACTGCCTATTGCGTGCCCGAAGAAAAGCAGTCTCGCCTGGTCAAGATGTATGGCCGGGAAGGGTTTCTTACCCCGCCAGCGCTCACCCTTCCTCCGAAGCAGGAATTGGTCCCCGTTGATGTTAACCCGTATTATCCGGTGAACAAGAAGACATTCCGCCGGGGCGGGATCGGTCTTTACTCCACGCTGGCTGATTACCGGAAATTCGCAAATATGCTGATCGACGGAAAGTCAGCGGATGGTCAGGTCTTGCTCTCTCGTAAGATGGTCGAGATGATTTCTGAGAATCGTATTCCCGAGAGGCTGCAGCCCGTGTGGCCCGGGATCATGGAGGGATACGGATGGGGGCTCCTTGGCCGTGTTCGCCTCAATCACGGGCAAACGACAAGCTTGTCAGGTATCGGTGAGTTTGGTTGGGCTGGCGGCGCTTCCACGTTCTTCTGGGTAGATCCTAACGAACGAATGACAGGGATTATCCTGACCCAGTATCTGGGCTCCTGGCTGCCGCTGCCTGACGATCTTCGAACGGCAGCATATCAGGCGCTAGCGTAATTAAATCGGTACAAGGTCGGTCTCTATCAAACCGTTTGGGTGAGCAGGCCAAATTCAAAGCCCGAAAGAGCTTCGCTCTGAATTGAAACCTCCCGGCGCACGTCGCGCCGGGACGGACGATTATTGCCGAATTGGGAGCAACATGACTTCATCACCTGAGAATAGATCAACGAAGCTGCTGTATGGGCTCGGCCAGGCGGCGGAAGGCATCAAGACGGCGACCTTCGCAATCTTCCTCATTTTTTACTACAATCAGGTGCTCGGACTGTCGGGTTCATTGTCCGGACTTGCGGTCGGTATAGCGATTATTTTTGACGCGATCACCGATCCGCTCATCGGCTCGCTTTCAGATCGCTGGAAGTCCCGGCTGGGGCGTCGTCACCCCTTCATGTACGCCTCGATCATCCCGTTTTGTCTCACCATATTCCTTCTGTTTTCGCCGCCGCAGGGAATGTCCGAATTCAACCTGTTCATCTGGTTGACCGTTTTTGCTGTCCTTACACGCAGTGCCATGACGCTGTTCTACGTGCCACACATCGCTTTGGGCGCGGAGCTTTCGTCAGATTTTGATGAGCGAACATCCATCGTCAGCTATCGTTTCTTTTTTGGCACTATAGGCATGTTGGTCGCCATCGGGTTGGGCTTCGGTGTGTTCCTGGCGGATACCGAAAATGGACAGGGCCTCTTCGATCCCGGTCAGTATTCGCTCATGGCCGGTGCGCTGGCTGTCGTCATGTTCTTTGTAATGATCACATGTGCCCTCGGCACGCAAAAACGCGCCTCAACGCTCTACGAGCCTTCGGCTGAAAAGCCGACGGGACGCCTGTCCGGTCTGCCTGTTCAGCTCGCGAAAGATCTTCTGTCCGCCCTGAGCAATTATTCGTTTCGAGGCTTGTTCTTCGGATTGCTGGTCACAGCCATCATGATCGGTGTGGACAACTCACTCAGCCTGCACATGAACTCTTTCTTCTGGGAGCTTACCAGCGAGCAGAACACCGTTTTCTTTGTGGCCAACCCTATAGGGATATTGATCGGCGTGATGCTTACGCGCTGGCTAGGCGTCATGTTCGGTAAGAAACCTCTGATTATCTGGGGCACCGGCGGCTGGCTCTTTTTCCAGATTACTCCGATCGTGCTGCGGTTTGCAGGCATGGTGCCGGAGAACGGAGCGCCGGAATTGCTTTGGGTGCTGGTGTCCTCCAAATTCCTGCAGGGGCTTTTTCTGGCTCAGATACTTGTCTCCCTGCATTCCATGATCGCTGACATCGTGGACGAACACCAACTCGAAAGCGGCCAACGCAATGAAGGCATATTCTTCGCGGCGATAGGCTTTTCGGGGAAAGCGACATCAGGACTTGGAAGCTTTGCGTCAGGCGTCGCGTTGGATTTGATTGCGTGGCCAAAAGGGGCGGCGATCCGCTCGGCGTCAGACGTGCCACCAGACACGATCGCTGCCCTCGGGCTACTCTATGGGCCAGGCATCGCCGTGTTCGGTATCGTTTCGATGTGGTGCTACTCGCGCCACAGTCTAGACCGCAACCGGTATCGCGAGATTCAGGAAGAGCTACAGAGACGGCAGCAGGCGGCTGAGAATCTCGTCGTCTAGTGATCCGAAAAATCTGGGCTGTCGGGCAGGCCAAGCCAAGAGACAGAAAGCGCGTCCGAGCCGCCTATGATGCGTTACCGGACGTCGGAGTGCTTTTGCTGGTCGGCAGTGAGTTGAGGATCGGTGAGGCTCGCTTCTGCAACTTCGCGAGCCTACGACTTGCGTCCGCTCGGGCCGCCTTCGGATAAAAGGCGCTGAGCATCAGCTCGACACCCAGCTCGACGCGAATGCGCCACTCGTCCGATGATATCGTGTCGCCCGACCATAGGATGACGGTGCCAAACCAGAATGTTTCCAGTTGCTCGGCCAGAATGGCAGGTGCGGCATCGGAAGACAGCTGGCCGCGTTCAATCTGGATTTCAATACGGCGCTTGATGCCCTCAAGCGCTGTTCGCAATGTACGGCTCCGAGGGGGAATAGCCTGAAGTATTACCTTGAAGACCGGTTTGTATACGTCCTGTTTAGAGATGTAATAGTTGGTGATGTCCAAGAAGCCTTCCATGACGGTTTCAGGTTCTTTGACTGTATCGCCATAGATGTCGCTCATGCTTCTTGCGACGAGTGCATTGAAAATTCCGTCTTTTGACTTGAAGTGATTAAAAGGCGTCGCGGGGCTCACGCCAGCGCTGCTCGCGATTTCGCGTACGGTCATGTCCGTGTCGCCGCCAGATTGTATCAGGCTCGCAGTGGCGTCCAAAATTTGATTACGAATGTTTCGTCTTCGTCTTTCGTAACCATCAAGCGCATCAGAAGTCGCCATAAACTCTTTTCCCAATCCGTCTTTTCGACGTTGTTTTGGGGCTGCCGACCTATCGCAAGATATCTATGCCCGCAATTTGAATTGATATCTGATCAACCGCGATTTCGATATTCATAAGCGACTGCTTTCAGCGTCGCATCATAGACTGCGGTGACGATATCCAGCCCAGATTCTCAAGTCAATTACTTCACCAACCCATCATTGCGGAGATCACGCACAGGTGCGCCTCCATGACTTGAATTATTGTCTGATATAATTCACTGTTTCGCGACAAAAGCAACATGGAAGTGAGAAATCTTGTGTATAGAGCCGATTTGGAATGGGCGGCGTATGGCTTCGGCGAGTTCTCGCTCGGAGTGTCCGATGTCACGTTCGACCAGTCCGGGAAAATGTGGACGGTAGACCGGGGCGGTCGTGCGTGGACCGACCGCGATAACGAGCAGCGGATAGATACCGATGTCGTGCGATGCTGGTCACCAGACGGCCAGGTTGAGCAGACTTTGGGCGCAGGGCTGTTCATGATGCCGCACAGCATCACAGTTTGCGAGGATGGCGTGATCGTTACAGATGTCGGCTTGCATCAGGTCCTGAAACTGAATTTTGAAGGCGAACTCGAGTGGGCGCTGGGACGCGCCAGGATGGCAACTGATGAGCTTGATGGGTTCAATCTTCCGACTGATGTCGTCCTCTGCGAGGATGGCGGATTCTTTGTCTCCGATGGCTATGGAAACGCCCGGGTCTTGAAGTTCGATCGTGATCGGCGCATCGAACGGTATTGGGGACAAAAAGGCGATGGTGCTGGTGAATTCAGGCTCCCTCACTCACTGGATATCCTCGACGGCTCAACGGTCGTTGTCGCGGATCGAGAGAATTCACGAATCCAGCTGTTTGATCTGGCCGGAGCGCATTTGCGCACGATCCAGTCCGGCACGCTTGGGAAGCCTTATGCGGTCAGTATCCGTGATCGCCGCATCTACATGGCCGACAATGGATTCCCTCAGGAGAAACGGGCAGGCGTCTCGATCTTCGATCTGGACAGCGAGGGCGAGTATCGCTTTGGCGCCTTGGGCAAGGGGCCGGGAGAAATGTTGGGCCCGCATAGCCTGGCTGTCGATCAAGACCACAACGTGTACGTGGCCGATGTCGTTCGCGGACTCCTGAAGTTCACGCCAACCTAGATTGCTGTTCGGCGGCATCCGCCTCAACATGGTTATGTCGCTGGAAGCGCTCGTCAGCTGAGGCTTCTCGCCTAATCAAAGGGTCTTTGATTGGCGAGGCTAGGGATCTCGCGCCGCACGCGCTCGACCTCCATCGGATCGATCTCGGCTATCGTATAGCCATCGTCGTCTTCGATTTCGGCGATAACTCTTCCCCAGGGGTCGACAATCAGCGAGTGGCCATAGGAGGCGCGGTGCTTGCTGTGCTGTCCATGCTGAGCGGGCGCGATGACGTAGCATTGGGCCTCAATCGCGCGGGCCCGTAACAGGGCATGCCAATGGAGGACGCCGGTAGTGGCGGTAAAGGCAGATGGCACCGAGACCGCGATCGCGCCCCGTTGCACCAGGGTTTGATAAAGAGCCGGAAAGCGGACGTCATAACAGACCGTCATGCCGAGCGTGCCGAATAAGGTCTCGGTCGTAATTGCGCGAGTTCCCGGACCGGTTTGTCGGGACTCGCGAAGACTTGGACCGTCTTTGATATCAACATCGAACAGGTGGATCTTGCGATAGGTGTCCCGGACCTCGCCATTGCGATCGAGGTAGACGCTGGTGTTGTAACAACGCTCGGGATCTTCTGGCATCGCCTCGTGAAAGCCGCCGAGAAGCAGCTCGCAATCAAGCTCCCGGGCGAGGGCCTGGCAGCGATCGAGGATAGGCCCTCCCTGCGGCAAAGGCTCGAGAATCTCCTTCTTTCTGTCGTGTCGGCCAAGATAGGCAAACGCCTCTGCCCAGCAGATGATTTCGGCTCCATCATCCCGCGCTCTTCGGCTGAGATCTGCCAGTGTCTCGAGATTGGCGTTTACGTCTGTGCCGGCATTGTGCTGTACGACGGCGACTGAGGTTTTCTGGGCCATGAAGTAGCGTCTCAATTAGGTGTCAGTGGTGTTTATCTGATGTTGCCGCTGCGCGCTCTGCAGGTCGGCCGGGGTCAAAAAATCCATGATGGATTATGCCAGCTTGCAGCGACAACACCATCAACTTCAGGACGCTTCAAACGTGTTGAGCGCAGCTTGCTGTCTCAGCCAGCTCAAGATGGCCTGCGTTGTTTCTTCCGGTTTTTCCTGCTGAATATTGTGGCCGCAATCCAGGCTGACGACATCCACATTCGGCACGTAGTCTGACAGGCGATCAAACTTCGGAATCATGTCCCGGTCGCCATAGATCATGAGCGTCGGCTGATGGATGATCGGGTCCACATCCGCCAACAGATGCCAGTTGCGGTCGAGGTTGCGATACCAGTTGATACTGCCTGAAAAGCCCGATTTCTCGAAGGCGGAGACATACACGCCAAGCTCTGCTTCAGATATCATGGGGTCGCCAAGCGGCGTGTCCTCAGTGGCAAGATTGAGCATCATGCCCGGCACCGGAGGCGCGGGAGGCACATTCTTGCGGAACAGGTTGCCAAGAAACCGCTCAGTGTTGTTTTCAAGAATGGCGTCGGCCACGCCCGGCTTTCGATTGAAGTGAACCATGTAATAGTCTGGGCCGAGGAACTGCTCCATCATTTCGATCCAGGGAACGGCCCCGCGCTCCTGATAGGGCAGTGCCAGGTTGATCACGCTTTTCACACGGTCAGGATGCAGCAGAGTCAGCCACCAGACGACGCTTGCGCCCCAGTCATGGCCGATAAAGGTGGCGTCGTCGTAGCCGTAATGATCGAGAAGCGCAGTCAGGTCGCCTGCCAGGTGGACGACGTCGTAATCAGTTACCTCGGAAGGCACGGATGAGTTGCCATAGCCCCTCTGGTT
Source organism: Hyphomonas sp. (assembly GCA_040216775.1). GTDB lineage: Bacteria > Pseudomonadota > Alphaproteobacteria > Caulobacterales > Hyphomonadaceae > Hyphomonas. Next base: position 12,703 of record JAVJOM010000019.1, on the reverse strand, counting down.
CGGGGCGATGACGTGGTACCCCGCCGCGACGAGGGCAGGAATCTGATGTCGCCAGGAGAATGCGTGCTCCGGCCAGCCATGGCACAGTACGATTGGGTTTCCTGCGTTTTCTTGTCCGGCTTCAAAGACTTCAAGTTCCACACCGTCGAGTGGAATGAGAGTTGGCTTCGGAAAATCGGCTGGATCAAACATTGGCTCTTCTTTTCGGTTTTCTGGGTTGGTTATCTGGTCTGGACGTTCAGACTGTTGGTTCTGGCCCGGCGTAGCAGAATTATTTCCGGCTCTGTATGCTTGCAGACGATCCCTGCTGACACGTCTTGTCATGATAGGGGTATGGCGCACCACGCGCCGGCAGAGCTCCCGTGGTAGCCACTACTCATGAGCTTCTGCGAACTCTCCTTTGGCTCCAGGCAAAAGAGAACCACGAAGACAACACGATACAGCTGAGACTTTACTATGACCGATATTCACTACCAGGATGCCCATACTGTTGCGGGGCGTCTGCGCGCCGGGGAACTGTCATCCGTAGAATTGACGCAGGCGATGTTGAACCGCATCGACACGCTGAGCCATCTACACGCTTACGTCACCGTCTCAGAGGAGCTCGCGCTCGCGCAGGCCGCCAAGGCGGATGAAGAGATCGCGGCTGGGAAGATCAGATCGCCGCTCCATGGCGTTCCGGTAGCGGTCAAAGATCTGCTGGCGACGAAAGGTGTTGTCACCACGAATGGGATGGCGGTTTATGCTGATCACAGGCCGGATTTTGATGCGACGGTTGTGTCGAGACTTGCCGACGCCGGCACAGTGTTGCTCGGCAAGGTAAAGCTGACCGAAGGCGCGTTTACCCATCACCACCCAGCCTACGAAGTGCCGGTGAACCCGTTTGACGAGAGCTTCTACGCCGGCGTGTCGTCATCCGGTTCTGGTGTCGCAACGGCTGCCGGGCTTTGTTTCGGCAACCTTGGAACAGACACGGGCGGCAGTATCCGTTTCCCGTCGGCATCCAATGGCATCGTTGGGCTGAAACCCACCTGGGGCCGCGTTAGTCGATATGGTGCGTTCGCGCTGGCCTACAGCCTCGATCACATCGGCCCGATGACACGTTCGGTGAAGGACGCTGCATTAATGCTGGGAATCATCGCCGGCCACGATCCGCTGGACTCTACATCAAGCTCCATGCCCGTTGACGATTATGGCGCATCAATCGGTGTAGATTTCGCCGGCACCAGAGTTGGCATCGATTGGAGGTATATCGAAGACGACACTGACCCTGAACAGGTGCGTGCCGTCGAAGATGTGATGAAGCTCCTTGGGTCTTTGGGGTGCAGCTTTCACGACGTGGACCTCCAAGAAATGGCGTCTTCGCATAAGTGGATGGTCACGACCGCCGTGGAAGCAATGCACTCCCATCGCGATACCTGGCCTGAACGTGCGGGCGAGTATGGCAGCATTTCAAAGTTGCTCGAATATGCGGGGACAGTTTCGGCCGAAGATTACATGCTGGCAGAGATGGCGCGGTGTGAGATTCGCGCCCAGTTGGACAAGTGCTTTCAAAGCGTGGACGTATTGCTGCTGCCTTCAGTTCCCAACTATGCGGGGCCGAAGGAAGAGCCAGCGTCCTTTGAGGATATTATGGCGACTCTTGAAACATCCATCAGGTTCACGGCGCCCTATGACTACTCAGGTAGCCCAACCCTGTCGGTGCCGTGGCGCCCGGGCAGCAAACGCCTTCCCACAAGCGTGCAGCTGATTGGGCGAGACTATGACGAAGCGCTTCTTTGCAGGCTTGGATGTGCGATTGAAGAAAGTCGTGGAGCACTCACAAATCCGGATATCTAGGCGGCGTGCCGAACGCCGCATCAGCGGTACTATGGATGCGGGACGGAACACACACCTCAGGGGTGACCTAACAATCAAATTGGAGAGGATATCATGTCGAACTACAAGCTGCTGATCGATGGTAAGATGGTGGACGGTGACGCGACGTTGGACGTCGTCAATCCCGCCACAGAAGAAGTTTTTGCCACGTGCGCGCGTGCGTCCAAGAAACAATTGGACCAGGCCGTGGACGCGGCGACGGCTGCGCTGCCTGCATGGTGCAAATCATCCATTGCTGACCGCCAGAAGGCATTGGTCGCGATCGCCGATGCCGTCAAGGCGGAGACGGCTGAACTCGCTCGGCTGCTGGTGCAGGAACAGGGCAAGCCGCTGCAGGATGCAACGAATGAGATTTTCGCGGCTCAGGCCTTTTTCCGATATTTTGCCGGGATCAACCTCGAACCCAAAGTCCTGCAAGACGATGGAAAAGCACGAATTGAGGTTCGCCGCAAAGCACTGGGTGTGGTCGGCTGCATCATTCCCTGGAATTTCCCGATCGTCCTGATGGCGTTCAAGGTTCCGGCGGCGCTGCTGGCGGGCAACACTTTGATTGTGAAGCCCGCACCAACTACCCCGCTCACAACGCTCAAGATCGGTGAGATCATCAAGGATCTGGTGCCGCCGGGCGTCGTTAACATCATTGCCGACGATAACGACCTCGGCAGCGAAATGACAAACCATCCGGGCATCCGGAAGATCAGCTTCACGGGCTCCACCGAGACCGGCAAGAAAGTGATGGCGGGCGCCGCGAGTGCTTTGAAGCGCATTTCGCTGGAGCTCGGTGGCAATGATGCCTTGATCGTGCTCGACGATGTCGATCCAAAGGCAATGGCCCCCAAGATTTACGACGCGGCCATGCAGAACGCTGGTCAGGTCTGCATCGCGGCCAAGCGAATCTATGTCCATGAGAGCATTTACGACGCCATGTGCGATGAACTCGTCCGGATTGCGGGAGAGGCGGTCGTAGGTGACGGGCTGGAGCAGGGGGTCCAGATGGGCCCGGTGCAGAACAAGCAACAATTCGAGAAGGTGCTTGGTTTCATCGAGAGTGCGAAGAAGGATGGCAAGATCATCGCTGGCGGTGGCCGTCAGGGCGACAAGGGCTACTTCATTCAGCCGACCATCGTCCGCGACATAGCCGACGGCGCGAAGCTCGTCGATGAAGAGCAATTCGGTCCGGTGATGCCGCTGATCAAATACACCGATGCCAGCGAAGCCATCGCCAGAGCCAATTCGTCGATCTATGGTCTTGGCGGATCAGTTTGGGCGACCGACGCGGAAAGAGCCTGGAGCGTTGCAGAGCAGATCGAAAGTGGCAGCGTCTGGATCAACAAGCATGGAGACTTGCAGCCACACGTCCCGTTTGGCGGCGCGAAGCTTTCCGGTGTGGGAGCAGAGCTCGGCGAAGAAGGCCTGAACGAGTTCACCCAGATCCAGGTTTTGAACATGGCGAAATGAAAAGCCAGGCGCAGAGCAGCCTGCCGCTTGGCTACTAATTTCGAATATTCAAAGAAAAAGCGGACAACTCAAGAGTTGTCCGCTTTTCTCATTTCAGCGCGGGGCGCGACTTGTGTGACTGATCTCCCGACTAGACGGGTACTCGCGCCTCCAACCGTCTCTCTTCCAGCTTAGCGAGGCAGGCGACGTACTCTCGCTCCAGATTATCGATGAACTCTGCTGCTGGCATGCGTTCACGAATAGCGCCGATGCCCTGTCCGCACCCCCAAATGTCCTTCCATGCTTTTGCGCTGGTGTTTCCTCCGCTGCCGAAGTTCATTTTCGAGGGATCGCTTTCAGGCAGGTTGGAGGGGTCGAGCCCGGCTTGCTGGATGGATGGTGCGAGATAGTTTCCGTGCACGCCCGTAAACAGGTTCGTGTAGACGATGTCACTGGCGGTGCAGTCGACGACAGCGTCCTTGTAGCCTTCGGAGGCCTGCGTTTCATCGCACGGAATGAAGGCTGATCCGATATAGGCGAAATCGGCGCCCATGGCCAAAGCCGCAACGATAGCGCTTCCGCTCGCCATGGACCCCGACAGGGCCAAAGGACCATCAAAGAAGGTCCGGATTTCCTGAACGAGCGCAAATGGCGACAGCCGTCCAGCGTGACCGCCGGCGCCGGTGCAGACGGCGATCAATCCATCGGCGCCTTTCTCCAGAGCCTTCTGCGCAAAATTGACGTCGATCACGTCATGCATGACGACCCCGCCATAAGAGTGCACGGCATCAACAACATCGGCACGAGCGCCAAGTGAAGTGATGACCACCGGCACCCTATACTTCACGCAAAGCTCAAGATCCGCATCAAGACGATCATTCGACCTGTGCACGATCTGATTCACTGCGAACGGGGCCGACGGCCTCTCAGGGTTGGCGAGGTCATAATTGCGGAGTTCGGACGTTATCCGGTCAAGCCACTCATCAAGCTGTGAAAGCGACCGAGCGTTCAGGGACGGAAACGAACCAACGATCCCTGACTTGCATTGCGCCAACACAAGTTCGGGATTGGACAATATGAAGAGCGGCGACCCGATTACTGGAAGCCGGAGATTGCTAAGCGCGGCTGGAATGGCCATTTGTTTACCCTCTGTTTATATGAACGACCCGTGAGGCGCTTGCGCATGAGGCGGCTCATTCAAGAGCTCTATTGAGTGCGGATCGATGGTCGGAAGTTTCGTCCAGCCGCGAGCATTTGCAGAGCAATTCCCGGTGTGTCAGGCGAATATAATGCCTCGACCGAAAATCCGCTAGCGGACCACACCGGATTTGATCATCGATGCGATGCGCTGTTCACCAACCGAGAAAGTCTTGAGGACTTCGGCTGTATGCTCGCCATGATCCGGGCTTGGCGCGGACGGTGGCAATCGCTTACCGCCAAAACGCGTCGGAAATTTGACGACGCGCATTTTCCCCATTCGAGGATGGTCGATTACCCCAACACTGTCATTGGCAGAAAGCTGTTGCTGCGTCAGGACTTCTTCCCTCGTCAGGCAGCGGGCGCACGGCACGTCCGCGTCTTCAAGCTTTTTGATGACCTCATCAGTTGTAAACTGACTGTAGGCTTCGTTGAGCAAGGAGAAGAACTCCTCATAGTTGTCCGATAGCTTTTCGTTGGTGTTGAAGCGCTCATCGTCCATCAGATTTCCGAGGCCAACGGCGGCCACTGAACGCGCCAGCATGTCCTGCGTGGCTGGGGCCGAAGCAACCATGCCATCCTTCGTAGGCATGAGCCGGAATACACGATCGGTCGAAGGCGGTTGCTTCACCACATCATCGTCCAGCAGGGTTTCGTTCTGAAAACCGTCTGGGAACATAAAGAACAGACTCGAATCGAGCATCGACAGGTCGATATGCTGACCCTCTCCCGTGCGTTCACGTTGATACAGTGAACACATCACTGCCTGATTCAGCGTGTACGAGGTTATTTTGTCACAGATCAGTGTACGAAAAAATGCGGGCCGACCTTCAACCCCCTGAACCCTGGTGAAGCCAGCATATGCCTGAATAATCTGGTCATAGGCAGGCGCTCGCGCCATGTCTCCCTCAGTTCCGAAGCCGGTGACGGCGGCATAGATCAGCCTTGGATTGATCGCTCGCAGCTCGTCGCTTCCCAGATTAAGCCGGTCCATCACGCCAATTCGAAAATTGTGAACGACGATATCAACCCCGGGGATCATCTCTCGGATGAGGGCCTGACCCTCCTCAGATTTTAGATTGACCCGGATCGACTCCTTTCCTCGGTTGCAATTGGCGAACAGCGAAGAAATTCCCGCCTTTTCGACGCCTATGTATCGCATGGGGTCACCCATCTCCATAGGCTCTACCTTAATCACTCGTGCACCCTGCTCGGCCAACATCATGGCCGCGAAGGACGCAGTGATCATGGTCGAGAACTCCAGTACGGTGATACCTTCAAGTGGTTTCAATGTTGTTCACTCCTCAATGCGAATGGGGTGTCTGTTGGTCTTGGCGAAGGGGAACCGCTCAGCTGATTGAAGTCATCATGCTTTCGGCTCTGATTGTAATCCCGGAAGAAGCGGCGCCTCTTCGGACAGGAGAAGTAGGCGTGGTGGTTACAGTTCGGTGATTGTTCAAAGGTCTCGTCGGTCCGCTCAACGCGCAACATTCGATCAATTCGAAATGTTCGAAATTCTCCTCGGAGTTCACACCATGCGCCGAGCGACCATATTCCTGCCCAGCAGCTCAACATAAGTGGTCGGATCAAGCGGTGGCTTACGGTTTTGTCCGGACTTGAATAGGAGACCGAGAGCTTTTCCCGAGCTTCGAGAGAAGCTCTAGCCGTCTTCAGCTTTGCGGAATCATCGTCTGACATCGGAACGCCGTGCACTTCAATGGCGTCGAGGTGGATTCTCGGTTTCAAGCTTTTCGGCAGAACCTTCTCCAGCTTGCGCATGGCAGTTTCGCTCGCATTGCCGAGGTCCTTGTCTGCCCAGGTGCGAGCCATCTGCGCGCCCAGGGCAAGCGCCTGCAGCTCATCGTTGGTGAAGTTCACGCTTGGTAGTCTCTGTTCGCCCCGTAGCAGGAACCCGACACCAGATTGCCCAGCGATCGGTACGCCAGAGCTAACGAGGTCGCCAATGTCGCGGTGTACCGTTCGAGTGGACACTCCCAATTTCTTCGAGAGGTACTTGCTCGTGCACACATTGCCTTCCTGCATCAATGAGATCAGCTTGAAAAGTCGTTCAACACGTTTCATGGAGGCTTCCCAATTTATCGACTGGAGAATTTGGCAATCAATTTTTTGTATAAACTACAGATACTTGCGTAAATGAGTGAATGGTTTCGTTGCCTCCCTCGACTCCGTAGCCAGATTGTTTTGCTCCGGAGTAGGGCGCTTCCATCGAAACGGCATTGTGCTCGTTTATCCAAGCCGAGCCACACTCAAGCTGAGCTGCAATCTTGGCGCCGCGTTCTTCGTCAGCACACCAAACAGAGCCGCCCAGCCCATAGAGAGAGCGATTTGCGCGAGAGATGCCATCCTGTTCATCCTTTATGCGGACGACAGGCATGATCGGACCGAATTGCTCCTCATCAACAACGCGGGTTCCGTCTTCCACGTCACGGACAATGGTGGGCTCGACAAAATAGCCTGGTCGATCCGGGGCAATGCCGCCTGCACACACCACACCATTAGATTTGGCGTCATCTATCAGCCCTAGAACTCGCTCGTACTGCATGCGGTTTTGCAGGGGGCCGAGGTTCGTTGCCGGGTCGGCAGGATCTCCGAGTGAAGCCTTTGCCGTCATCGCAACCAGCGCATCGCAGAACTGATCGTAGATCGCGCCTGCAACGTAGAATCTCTTCGGTGCCGTGCAGATTTGCCCGCAATTATACATCGCGCCCAGATAAAGCTGCTTGGCAACCAGGGCGACATCGACATCTTCCAGAACGATGGCTGCGTCGCTCCCCCCAAGTTCCATCGTCAGGCGCTTGAGCGTGGGCGCGGCGCTTCCCATGATCCGTCGACCGGTCTCCGTTGAGCCGGTGAATGCGACCTTTGCGATGCCGGGATGGGATGTGAGGATCGGGCCCAAATCGTTCTCGTCCGTCAAAATACTCACTGTTCCAGCAGGAAAGATGTCGAGAAGGTCGGCGCCGAGTTTCAATGCCGCAAGCGGGGCCGTCGGAGCCACCTTAAGCACGAGGCAGTTGCCCGTCGCCAGAGCCTGCATGAGCTTTGTCACGGGCTGAAGTAACGGCATGTTCCAAGGCGTAATGCCGGCCACCACGCCGTAGGGCCGTCTCAGGATGCGCGCGCGGCGACCATCAGAAAGCTGCATCGCCTCATTTGGAAAATCGCTCAGACCAGCTAGCGTGTTGATCATGTACAACGCGGTGCGGACTTCGATGTCAGCTTGCTTGCGCGGTTTTCCGGCTTCCTGCATCAGGATCGACACATACTCGCCCGCGTTTTCTTCGACCCGCTGAGCGAGCTTCTGAAACAAGCGTTGCCGCTCTTCCGGGCTCGTAGCGCGCCAAGCCGGAAGAGCGGCCTGAGCGGCAGATATTGCCGTCTCCAGCATTTCGGTATCGGCCTTCGGAGCTTGGGCGAAAACCTGCTCAGTTGCAGGATTGATTACATCAAACGTTTGCCGACCGCTTTCCAGCGCTCCAGCCACTAACAATTTCCAGCTATTGGACATCAGGAGTACACTTCAAATTCGAATTCTTGATCCTTCGGCGGGGCCGACGTCTCGTTGTGGACGTGATCGATGATCTGCCGGGCGGCCAAGGGCGGTCGGTCTGCCGGGACATGCTTGTCCCTTGGTGGGTTGTAGGAGTCTTGCGCGCTTTCAAGGAGCACGCGGTCCTGCGCGAGGATTTCCAGCTCCTCCTCCCAGATGCGCACCTTGAATTCTCCAGGCACCTTAGGCAGCCAGGAGAGAGACATGAATTCGATGCGGACCTCGTCTTCCGAGATGGGGATCCAGTTATAGATCGCGCGAACATTCGCCGATGCGAGGAATACGTAGTTCCGGTAAGGCATTTCAAAGGCCGTTATGTTCGACCCCGGGTTATCGACGGTGGGCCTTTCGACGGGACTCCCGTCAGTCGGCAGAAAATATATCTCTACCTTGTTGCCGTCTTCGATGTGACCTCTCCACGTCGCGAGGATGAGCTCGGGTCTGAGGCCGCGATCTTTCTCGAAAGTTGGATAAGTGCTGGGATGGGAGAAAACCGGGTGCGCGGTATCAAGCTGATTCTCGACAGCTGCTGAAACATTACATTTCCAGATGCCCGAATACTGAATCCAGGTTCCAGGTGCGAACCCTCTCAGCTCCGGCTCATAGGTCGGCGTTTCGCTCTCACCTGGGATCCAGACCCAAACATAGTGATGCGTCTCGCGAACATGGTAGCTGGGAATCTTGAACTTTGACCGCAGGTTTCCCTCACCGAGTGATGGAATGTATTGCACGTTTCCTTGGGAGTCATACTCCCAGCCATGATACCCGCACGCAATGCAACCGTCGCCGTGGACCCGCCCCCGAGAAAGCTTGACTCCTCGGTGGCAGCACCGGTCGAGCAGTGCATGCGGCTCACCGTTCTTGCCCCGAAAAAGAACAATCTGAAGGTCACCGAAACGGGCCGCAAAGGGCGCGTGTTCTTCCAGTTTTAAAGACGGACAAGCGATGTACCAGTGGTCTTTTGCGAGCATGCGAATACAACTCCATCGGAGGGCAATAAATTATGCCGTGCTATAGCTTATAGCAGAGTATAATATGCTAGTAGAGTGTGTATGTCCAGCCCATGTTGAAAGGGGGCTGGCGTGTTATTGTGGTGTAGAAAAAGCTATTAGGTACAGAGCTTTAAAGGAACGCGCGATCGAATGAGGCGCACAATGATGAGAACGAAGCTGTAAAGAGTTCAACTATCGAATAGCGAGTGCGGCTTGGTTGAGCGCTTCGTTTTCAGTCGGACGGGGTGGGAGTCAACGCGCTAGACGGTGCCGGTTTGAAGTCTCGTGCTGCCGGCTCTTCATAGACGCTGATGAACGCGGTGCACTGGCAAATGCGCCGACGAATGAGAGGGGCTCTATGTTGGGTCTGAAGGGAGTATAAGGATGTCGATTCCACGCATAACCAATGATCAAGTTCGATGGTTTCGTTTCCGGAGATCTGGTCTTCTTGACCCCCATGATTCTCCAGCCGATGCTGCGCGGCAGCTAATTGGCATTCAGGCTCAGGCTCCCATCTCCGCCGATCTCGCCCTGTTCAACCGTGTTGAGAACGTCACCCTGAGCTCGTTGGAAAATGCCCGCAACGCGGACCGCCAGCTAATTCGTATGTGGGGACAACGGAACACGGTCCACATTTACGCCGCAGAGGACTGGCCGCTGCTGCATCACTCAATTCGTGATCGTTCCGTGATTGAACAAAAGCTAAAAAAGTCGAGCTTGATGCGCTCGTTCGAACAATTGGTTCGCGAGTCTGAGGAACGCCTCGAAAATGGCGAGCAGCTGACGTTCAAGACCATCAGTGCCTTCGATGAATACAAAACCATCCTAGATGCGAAAGACCAATGGATGGGCGCCGTGAAAGAAAACGCCTTTCCGGACTGGCTGATTGCTGCTGCGGTCATAATGCGACTGGTGCGAAAAGGGGTTGTTTGTCACGGGCCGGATGCCGGTTCAGAGTCGACCTTTGTGCACCGTCATCACTGGTTGCCGGACCTGGGTTGGACTGAAGACGAAGCTGACATTCGCCCGATTGTCGCAAATCGATACCTGAGGTCTTACGGCCCCGCGACGCCTAAGGACATTTCTGCCTATTTTGGAAATACGATCCCTCAGGTACAGAAATGGATCGATGCTGCTCGCGATGCGCTTGTCGTGGTTGACCGGGCCGGCACGGAAAGCCTGGCTCGTGCAGCCGATCTGGAGGTTTTATCCGAGCAGCCTCCCCCTGCTGACGAATGGCCGGTACAGCTACTGCATCGCTTTGATCCCTACGTGCTGGGCACGGTGGGTATCAAAGACAAAGACTGGCTGATTGATGCAGATGCTATCAAGCAAGTCTGGCGACCAGGCGGGTATATTGAGGCGGTAATTCTGGATGGCGGGCGTGTGGTTGGCACATGGCGATATGCGCGCAAAACCAAGGGCCTGCATTTTCTTGTCAAACCCTTCAGGACAATGAGCCAGCGGCTCGACAGTGAAGTCAGGAAAAGGATCAAGGCGACAGCCGAATTCCTCGAAAGGGACGTGCTGAGTATTGATGTAGATTAGGGGGCGCTGCGAGCGGAACCGGTCTTGAGCCGTGAGGTAAGTTGAGCCTGAAGAAACGGTCAGCAAACTGTCCTGAAACTTCAAGACATGACCTGAAAACATTGAGCGGGCGGTCGGCATCGAGTCGTTGCGAGAAACCGCGCCTTGTTAGAGGCGAAAACTTCTCGTTTTCTGGCACGTCATGACTGCACCGGTAGCGAAGACGGTTCGCGTTAGACTGACAGATCCTCCAAGTATTTGTCGCGCAGAATCCGTTTGTAGAGTTTGCCGGTGGGGAGGCGCGGCAGTTCGGCCATAAAGTCGATCGTCTTTGGCACCTTATAGTGGGCCAGGCGTTTGCGCGCCCACGCAATCAACTCCGCCTCAAGAGCGTCATTTGACGTTTCGCCGGGAGCTACCTGGACGACGGCTTTGACCTCTTCCCCCATGTCGGGATCAGGCACGCCAAACACTGCAACATCGGCCACTTTGTGGTGAAGCACGAGGGCGTTTTCTATCTCCTGAGGATAAATGTTCACGCCGCCCGAGATGATCATGTAGGCTTTGCGATCGGTCAGATATAAATAACCCTCATCGTCGACATAGCCGATATCGCCGAGGGTCGACCAATTGGGATGGAGGGGGTGCTGCGCGTCGCGGGTCTTCTCCGGCGCGTTGTGGTATTCAAAAGGCATCACCTCCTGTTCGAAGTAAATGGTGCCGCGTTCCCCAGCTGGCAGCTCGACACCGTCGTCGTCGCAGATGTGCAGGATACCGTTTTCGGGCCGGCCGACGGAGCCCGGGTGGTCAAGCCACTCATCACTGGTGATTATTGTTGTGCCGTTGTTTTCGCTGCCCGCATAATATTCAATGAGGATTGGTCCCCACCAGTCGATCATCTGTCGCTTGATATCGACAGGGCAAGGGGCGGCCGCGTGAACGGCGATGCGGTGGCTTGATAGATCCCAGCCCGCCCGGTCTTCTTCGTTCAACTTGAGCATTCGAATGAACATGGTCGGGACCCACTGGCTGTGGGTGATCTTGTATTTTTCGATGCAGCGAAGAGCCTCTACCGGATCGAATTTTTCCATCATCACCACTGTCGCGCCTTTGTGAAGTGTTCCCGTTGTGAAAGCAAAGGGGGCTGCGTGGTAGAGCGGTGCTGGAGATAGATAGATAGAGTTCTCGGTAATCTGAAAATCTTCCTGAAGGCCAGGAGCTTCATAGATTTTCTGATCCGCCAAGGGTCGTTTTACACCCTTGGGGCGACCGGTAGTGCCGGAACTGTAGAGCATGGAATCGCCCCGCCATTCCTCCGCAAGCTTTTCAGTGGGATACGCGCCGATTGTGTCCTCAAAGTTCTCCCACCCATCGATGGTTCCATCTGTCATTAGGCGATAAGGGCAGTTGCAGATCAGGGCCGAAAGTTCTGTCGCTACTTCGCGGAGTGCGAAAGTCGTCACCAAGGCCTGCGCCTTGCAATCATTCGCGATGTAGGCGGCTTCCTCCGCCGTCAGGTAGCGGTTGATCGTTGTGACGTAGAGCCCCGATCGAAAAGCGGCCCAAACGACGACAAAGAACTTTACATTGTTCTCCATAAAGAGCGCAATATGATCCCCTCGGCGCAGTCCCTTGGCGTATAGAAATTGTGCGAATTGATTGGAAGCGTCATCAAGCTCACGATAGGTTAACACCGCTTCTGTTGTTGCATTGATAACCGCCGGCTTGTCCGGAGACTTCTTAGCATAAGTGCCAAGGTACATATGGCTTTTCCTTAGGATGTTATTGAAGACGATTGCGCGGCCAGCGCCAGACGTCCCCGGATGGTTGACATTCTCTTTAAGGGTTCCGTCTGTCTTATATGTTTCTCGACACGGCCACTCTTGGCGAATCTATCATTCGCAACGATCTAACTGAACTGCGAGGAAAGTGATTCCTGTCAGATACTGTCAGTAGGTATTGTCAGCGGAACCGAGCGATTGAGCGGGTAGAGTAGGTCGGCTATCGCTATTGAATGTGCATTTTCAGACTAATCGAATCGCTCGAAGTCATGGCTTCGGGAACTGCCCCGGAAATGCGGAGAAAAACGTTTCCGGCTTCG
>JAVJOM010000010.1:0-89462 GCA_040216775.1 Hyphomonas sp. | reverse complement strand
TCATTCCCACTCGATCGTGCCGGGCGGTTTGCTCGTCACGTCATAGACGACACGATTGACGCCTTGAACTTCGTTGATGATGCGCGTGGCCACGCGGCCAAGGAAGGCATGCTCGAACGGATAATAGTCTGCCGTCATGCCGTCCGTGGATGTTACCGCACGCAGCGCCAGCACCGCCTCATACGTCCGAACGTCCCCCATCACGCCTACTGTGTTTACCGGCAGCAGTACGCTGAACGCCTGCCAGATCTCGTCATAGAGACCGGCCTTCTTGATCTCGTCGATATAGATCAGGTCCGCCTTGCGCAGCGTATCGGCCTTCTCGCGCGTGATCTCGCCAGGAATACGGATCGCAAGCCCCGGTCCCGGGAACGGATGCCTACCGACAAATGCTTCGGGCAAGCCAAGCTCCCGGCCCAGCGCACGGACTTCGTCCTTGAATAGCTCGCGCAGCGGCTCGACCAGTTTCATGTTCATGCGTTCCGGCAAGCCACCAACATTGTGGTGGCTCTTGATCGTCACGCTGGGTCCGCCCAGCGCCGAAACGCTCTCGATCACGTCAGGATACAGCGTGCCCTGCGCCAGGAAGTCAGCGCCGCCGATCTTCTTCGCCTCAGCCTCGAACACATCGATGAACAGGCCGCCAATGATCTTCCGTTTCTTTTCCGGGTCAGACACACCCGCCAGCTTGCCGAGGAACAGTTCGGAGGCATCCACATGCACCAGCGGAATATTGTAATGCTCGCGAAACAGGCTCACCACCTCTTCGCTCTCATTGGCGCGCATCAGGCCATGATCAACATAAACGCACGTCAACTGCTCGCCGATGGCCTCATGGATCAGCACCGCCGCCACGGACGAATCAACGCCGCCTGACAGGCCACAGATCACCTTGCCTTTACCGACCTGCGCCCTGATTTTCTCAATGGCTTCAGCCCGATAGGCGGCCATTGTCCAGTCGCCCTTCATGCCCGCCACGGCGTGAGTGAAGTTGCGCAAAATCTGGCGCCCATTGGTCGTGTGCACCACTTCAGGGTGGAATTGCGTCCCGTAAAAATGCCGCTCGGGATCGGCGATTATCGCATAGGGCGCGCCCGGCGATTTGGCGATCACGCCGAAGCCTGGCGCCATCTTCGCCACATGGTCGCCGTGACTCATCCAAACCTGTTCGTGCTCGCCGCTCTCCAGCAGGCCATCCAGGAACGGATCATCGGCAACTTTCTCGATGAAGGCCCGGCCGAATTCGCGGCTGGTGCCGCCTTCTACCGTCCCGCCCAGTTGGTGCATCATCACCTGCTGGCCATAGCAAATTCCGAGCACGGGGATTCCAGCCTCAAAGATCGCCTTGTCGGCCATCGGGGCATCGTCCCAATAGACGCTTGATGGCCCGCCAGACAGGATCACGGCCTGCGGGTCGTAAGTTTCAAGGAAGGTCTTATCGACCTTGTTGAACGGGTGGATTTCGCAATAGACGCCGCTTTCGCGCAGCCGCCGGGCGATGAGTTGCGTCACCTGGCTGCCGAAGTCGACGATAAGGGCGCGTTCGTGTCTTTGCTCTGTCATGGCGCCGCTTAGCCGAACCGGAGGGATTCGTCCACATCCCTGCGCGCACCCACATATTGACCTTACCCGCCGCATCCGGCCAAGTCACACCATGACCAACACGCCCACACTTGATGTCCGCAAGCAGGACGCTTTCAATCACGCCCGCAATGGCCGGCTGGCCGACGCCGAAGCGACACTGCAATCTGTCCTGCGCGAAGTCCCGCGCGATCTCGGCGCCCTTCTTCTGCTGGGTGATGTCCAGCACGCCGCTGGCAAGACACAAAATGCCAGCCGCGCCTATAGCGGCGCCATGCAGGTCGCCCAGATGCAGGGCGGCACCCTGCCGGACGTTTTCAAACCCGGCCTCCAGCGCGCCGCGACACGCCTCGGCGAATATGCTGGCCAGTACGAACACTTCATTGCATCAGAAATTCCGCCAGAAGGCCGCTCGCCGCGCTTCGACCAGTCTGTCGGCATCCTGCTCGGCAAGTCCGCCATCCACCTGCAACAGCCGACAAAGTACTATTTTCCTGAACTGCCCCAAATTCAGTTCTACGACCGCGCCACCTTTGACTGGGCTCCTGCCCTCGAAGCGAAAACTCCGGCCATCCAGCAGGAATTGCGGGCCGTTCTCGCAGACCATGCCGCCTTCCGCCCCTATCTGGAGCGCGATGAAAACCAGCCTCACGTCAAAAGCCACGAACTGGTCGGCAATGATGACTGGAGCGCATTCTATCTCTGGAAAGACGGGGCGCGCGTCGAGGAAAACTGCGCCCGCTGCCCGGTCACGGCCGCCGCCTTCGAAAACCTGCCCCTAGACTATTTGCCCGGGCAGGCGCCATCGGTCCTGTTCTCATTGCTCAAGCCCGGCGCTGCCATTCCGCCGCATCACGGCCTCATCAACACACGCCTTATCTGCCACCTGCCCCTCCTTGTGCCCGGCCCCGCATGGCTGCGTGTCGGCAACCAGACGCATCATTGGACCGAAGGCGAACTCGTCATCTTTGATGACAGTATCGAGCACGAGGCAAAGAACGAAGCGAGCGAGACCCGCGTCGTCCTCCTCTTCGATATCTGGCGGCCGGAACTCTCGCTTCAGGAGCGCGAGGAAGTCACCAAACTCCTTGGCGCCATTGCGCAATATTCTGGCGAAGCAGTCGTCAGCGGTAACTAGGTCCTGCGCAGCACCGCAAAGAAAAACCCGTCCGTTCTGGCGCGGTGCGGCGTCAGGCGAACACTGCCTGTCGGCATACGGAAACGCTGAACGATATTCGCGCCCTCGTCCGTCAGAAGGCCCGATGCAATCGCTGCCGCAGCGGCGTCTTCTTCGGTGAACTCCGGGTGTGATTCCAGAAACTCCGCAACGCGGTCCTCGTCCTCTTCCATCAGGAATGAACAGGTCGCATAGACCATCCGCCCGCCAGGCTTCACGAACGCGGCTGCGGCGTCCAAAATCTCCGTCTGCTCGGACATCCGCTTTTCAAGTTGGCCCTGCTTGATCCGCCATTTCGAATCTGGCCGACGCCGCCATGTGCCGGTTCCCGTGCACGGCGCATCAACGAACACGCAATCCATCAGACCGGTCAGCGTATCCAGTTGCACTGGCTCGCTTGGATGAACCAGCTGCACATTGGTTGCGCCAGACCGTTTCAGGCGCGGGATCAATGCGCTCAGCCGCTTGCCATCAATGTCATAGGCAAAGATCTGTCCCTTGCCCTTCATCTGCGATGCCAGCGCAATCGTCTTGCCGCCCCCGCCGGAGCAATAGTCCAGCACCTGCTCGCCCGGTTGCGCGTTCGCCGCCGCCGCCGCAATCTGGCTGCCTGCATCCTGCACTTCCACCCATCCCTTGGAATAGGCTGGAATGCTTTCAAGGCTCGCTTCGCGTTCGCTCGGGTCCTTGGCCGGAATATGAAAGGCATTGTGCAGCAAGCGCGAAGGCTCTGCATTGGCGCTCTTCAGCGGGAAGGCAGCTTTCTCCGCATCCACTTTCAGCGTGTTGACCCGCAGGTCGACATCCGCCCGCATGGCCATGGCCTGTGTTTCTGCCGCCACGTCCGACCCGAACACACGTTCCATCATCGACGTCATCCATTCAGGGAAATCACCCTGAACATGCGCGGGTGAGGTAGGGTCTGGTTCGCCAGAAAGCCGCGCGCGTTCGTCAGGTGTCAGCGGCTCAGGGCCATGCTCGTCGCCCATTGCGGCATCGAACTGGTCCAAGTCCCAGCCCCAGGCAAAGGCCAGCGTACCCAGCACCAGCGCCCTCGGACTGGAATCATCCATGCGATAAGCTGCCGAATTCTTCTTGCGTAGCGCGTCCAGCACCAGGCCGGACACCATGGCCCTGTCCTTGCTGCCAGCATAGCGCGCGCTCTTGCCCCAGTCGCGCATGGCCGTCTTGACCGGCTGGTGCCGTTCCAGCACGTCCGTCAAAACCTCAATTGCTGCGCTAATCCGCCCGCCGTTTCGCATTCTACTACCTCGTTCATCTTGTGAGCCACGCTTTACGCGCGCTTTTCACCCAAGGAAACCAATAGACACTGCATATTGTGTAATCCTACAGTCTGGATTTGCAGGATGGAGGCCACTGTGGCTGCTTATATCGTCGCCCAGATCACGATTACAGACCGTCAAATCTATGGAAAGTACGAGGCTGGCTTCATGGACGTGTTCACCCGCTACGATGGACGCCTGTTGTCTGTGGAAGAAAATGCGCACGTTTTGGAAGGCGACTGGAGCTGCACACGCACAGTGCTCGCCGAGTTTCCCAGCAAGGAAATTGCGCTGGCCTGGTATAATTGCGCTGAATACCAGGCGCTCGCCCCCTATCGCCACAAGGGCTCAACCAGCAAGATAGCCGTGCTTGAAGGCTTTCCAGGCGTTCCTGCCTGATGGGATCAATCGCGCGCTGATCGTTTTTTCAGAATGCGCGCTGCCATGGCTTCACCGCTGGCAACGGCGTCGGTGGCAAGCGATCCGAGCGCCCAGTCACCACCCGCCAAGAGTGTCCCGGCAGCATTTGCCACGAATGGCCGCCCCAATGGTCGTCCCACCCGCGCATAGCGCCAGCGGTGAACGGCAATATAGGCCGGCTCTGTCGCCAATTTCATCGCATCCCTGAAAGCCACCAGAAGAATCTCGGCGGCCTCCTCCTTCTCGATCTCGAGGTTCGCCGACGACCATTCCGGCTGCGCATGAATCGTCCAGCGTTCCGCACCCCTCTGTCCGAGCTTAGCCAACATCGGGATCGCTGCCAGCAAAGGCGCGCTGAAGTCCTGAATGGCTTGCGGCAAGCCGGTTGGGGCATCAAAACCCAGAAGAAGCGTCCACATCGGCATCATCTCGACAGTCGCGAGATCTGCGGCCACCTCCGGGAATGGTGCGAGCAGGGTTTCGGCCTGTGGCGACGGAACGGCCAAAATCACCGCATCAAACACACCGCAATCGAGACCATCAGTATCCGTCAATCGCCATCCGTCAGGCAGGTCTGTGAGCGCGGCGACGGTCACGCCGTGACGGACATCAATTCCAGTCGCAAGGGCGCGGGCCAAAGCGCTCATGCCCGGCACGCCCACCCCGCGTCCATTGTCCCGCCCGTCGGGCCAGAATACCCCACCAAGCGCAAGCCCCAGTTCCGACGGAACACCGGGCGCGCCATGGTCTATCGGCCCGAAATCAGTCCGGCGCGTCGCCAATCTGCCACCCAATCCCCGGCTCTTTTCAAACACGACAACATCACACCCCGCCTCCGCCAGCCTGCGCGCTGCCGTCAGGCCCGCCAGTCCTGCGCCAACAATTGCCACTCTGCTCTGCATGTTCCCTCCGCGTCCCACTTCACTTCTTCACCTAGGGCACGATCGACGGATGTCCCGCTTTCAGGCTACTTTTCCGCGTGTTAGCCTAACCTGAAGCCAGATAAATGAGGGCAAGAGGTGGGAAACATGGACGTTGAACTACCCGAAGGCGTGCGCACAGCAATTCGTACTGACTGGCGTCGATTGGGCGACATAACCGCCGAGGCCTTTTTTGAAGATCCGGTGAACGAGTGGATATTCGGTACACCGCGCGCCATCCAATCAGCCTTCACCGTGCTCGCGCGAGACGTCTACGCAAAGCGCGGCCAGTGCTTCCTCGCAGGTGATGGCGGCGCGGCCATGTGGTGCGCGTCGGATGCCAATCGCAACCTGGCCACCCTGCCCATGCTGGCCCTTGCCACCGGCGTTGCCCGTTGGGGCACCAAGGGCGCTGTCTCGCGGGCCGTCGCAGCGGGTGAGGTCATGGACGCCAACCACCCGCACGAACCCCACATGTACCTGTTCACCATCGGCACACGGAAGGCTGCTCGCGGTCAGGGCCTCGGCAAGGCCCTCATCCGCCCCATGCTCGCTGCCTGCGACCGCGAAGGCTTGCCCGCCTATCTGGAAAACTCGAACCCCGCCAATACCGGCTTCTACATGAGCCACGGATTCGAACGCATGAAGCTCTTCCATGTCGGCGAAGGCTCACCCCCGCTGGAAGCAATGTGGCGGAAGCCTAAATAGAGCCTATCCCCGGCTCACCGAATAGTTCGGTGCTTCACGCGTCATCATCACATCGTGCACATGGCTTTCGCTCAGGCCCGCGCCGGTGATCTGAACGAACTCTGCCTTCTTGTGCAGCTCGTCGATATCCTTGGCGCCAACATAGCCCATCGCTGCCCGCAGGCCGCCAACCATCTGGTGCACGATCGGCCCGATCGGTCCCTTGAACGGCACCTGGCCCTCGATGCCTTCAGGCACCAGCTTCTCAGCCGCCGCATCCTTCTGAAAATAGCGGTCGGCTGATCCGCGCGCCATCGCGCCGAGGCTGCCCATGCCGCGATATGCCTTGTAGCTGCGCCCCTGATACAGGAACACTTCGCCCGGCGCTTCTTCCGTGCCAGCAAACATGCTGCCCATCATGGCCGTTGCTGCCCCGGCAGCCAGCGCCTTGGCAAAGTCACCCGAGAACTTGATACCGCCATCGGCGATGATCGGAATGCCGGTTTTCTGCGCCACGTTCGCGCACTGCTCGATGGCCGTCAGTTGTGGCACGCCGACGCCCGCCACGATCCGCGTCGTACAGATCGAGCCCGGCCCGATCCCCACCTTCACGGCATCGGCCCCGGCATCAATCAGCGCCTTGGTGGCTTCGGCTGTCGCCACATTGCCGGCGATGATCTGAACGGAATTCGAAATTTTCTTCGCCCGCCGCACGGCATCTGCCACGCTGATCGAGTGCCCGTGCGCGGTATCAATGACCACCGCGTCCACACCGGCTTCGATCAGCGCCATCGTGCGCTCATAGCCTGCATCGCCTACGGTCGAAGCAGCGGCAACGCGCAGGCGTCCGGCGGCATCCTTGGCCGCATTCGGGTTCACTGCCGCCTTGTCCATATCCTTGACCGTCAGCAGGCCAATGCACTTGCCGTCATTATCGACGATGACCAGCCGCTCGATCCGGTGCTTGTGCAACAGGCCGCGTGCCTCTGCAGGGTCGGCATCCATTTTCACTGTGACGACTTCACGCGTCATCATGCTGGCCACGGTCTGGTTCAGGTCTTCGGCAAAGCGGGTGTCGCGATTGGTGATGATGCCCACCACCTTGCCGTCAGTCTCCACCACCGGAATGCCGGAGAAGCCCGTACGTGACTTCAATTCCCGCAGGTCACCCAGCGTCGCGGTCGGCGCGATCGTCACGGGGTTCATCACCACGCCGCTCTCATACTTCTTCACCATGGCCACTTCGCCGGCCTGTTCCTCGATGGACAGGTTGCGGTGAATGACGCCAATGCCGCCCGACTGGGCCATCGCAATGGCCAGCTTCGCTTCGGTAACAGTGTCCATTGCCGCAGAGATCAGCGGTATGTTCAGGCTGATGGACTTGGTCAGAAACGTCGAAACGTTCACATCAGCAGGTAAAACCTCGCTCGCGCCGGGCTGCAGCAGCACGTCGTCAAAGGTGATGGCTTGTCGGATTTTCATGTGGGGAGCTCCCTTTTTGGCCTAGTAAGGGAGTCGCGGGGGCTTGTGAAGCCCCCTCAGTCAATTCCTGTCAGCCTGCCCGTCAGTCGACGCAGATCGCCCAATGCACCTTGCCCTCTCGGACTTCGGCGTAGCAGCCGAACGGGCTGTCAGTCGCCTGGCAAATGCCATCGTCGGTTGGCTGGTCCACGTCGTCATCGGATTCGGGAGACAACAAGCAGAGGCCCATGCAGTCTGTTTCTGTCTGGCACGAGTTACCGGCATCCGCATAAGTCTGCACGCACTGGTCAAACCCCAGCATCCCGCCCCGCTCCACAGATCCACCCATCGCTTCACACCGGGCTTTTTCGGCACTCGTGGCCCGCTCGTCTGCGAACTTGATTTTCTCGTAAGCGCCTGACGTTACGGGTACGTCCGTGTCAGGTGTCTTGGTGTCGCTCAAATACGCGCACGCTGACAAGACGAAGAACCCAAAAGCGATGGCAAAGCTGTATCTGATCATCCGGGGAACCTTCCGAATGCCGGGACGCCGTCCGGAATGTGATGGAAACTCTGCGCGTCATCGGTCTGCATCACCATCTGCGGCTGCCCGAAAACCGACGGATCATCCAGCGTCCCGACCTTGAGAATAACCGCGCCAGGCAAAGCCGGCGAGCGGGTCAGAACTTGTGTGCCGCAATCAGCACAGAATTCACGCGTGGCTGCGCCTTCCAGCCCAGCACGGGAATAGGCTTTCATCGCGCCTTTGGTCACGTTGAACCCGGCATCGGGTACCGCGATGAAGTCATTGGGTTGGCCGCCAGTGAAATATTGGCATTCCCTGCAATGGCATTGGGCCTTCATCAGCGGTTCGCCGTCGACTTCGTAGCGCACAGCGCCGCAATAACATCCACCCGTTGCCTTCATATTCCTGCTCCCTTGCATGAGCCCTCAGTCTGGTCGCGTTAGCCTCTGGGCGCAAGGCGCGATCAGGATGGAACCGATGGGTTCCACGCCCGTTGGGCAGAAGAAATAAGGAGAACACTATGTCAGCAGATACCTATGCCATCAGCAAGATCGTCGGCACGTCCGAGAAGTCGATTGAAGATGCAATCGATGGCGCGCTCGCCACTGCCAGCAAAACGCTCCGCAGCCTCGACTGGTTTGAAGTCACGTCGACGCGCGGCTTCATCAAGGACGGCAAGGTCAAGTATTATCAGGTGACGATCGAACTCGGGTTCAAATACGAGGGCTAAAGCGCCGGAACGAATCCGGGTGAACGGCGAATGCTCACCGGACCGAGGCTTTGAACGGAGAGAAGGAAAGGCAAGAACATGTCGAGAGACTGTTTCGCAACACGTAATGTTGTCGCCACTTCAGAAGTATCCGTAGACGATGCGATTCAACGCGCGCTGGTTATCGCCAAACGCACCATGCGCGAACCGGACTGGTTCGATGTCGTATCCGCGAGGGGCTACACCATTGATGGAAACGTCCAGATTTATCAGGTCGAACTCGAGCTCGCGTTCGAGCACAAGAGTTCGCGTCGCTCAGCCTTTGAAGCCTTTGGCGATGACAAATATTTCCGGGCTGCCGGCCCGGCTCGCCGGCGGTTTGATATGCTTCACACTGTCGAAGTTCGCTTTTAGCATTTCCAGAACGTCCTTGGTCGCACCGCCCTGAAACACCTTGGAGCAGAAGGCTCCACCCGGCGCCAGATGCTCTACAGCAAACGCAACAGCCATTTCAACAAGTGACACCGTACGCAGGTGATCGGTCTGCTTATGGCCGGTCGTGTTGGCCGCCATGTCGGACAGGACAAGGTCAGGCTTTCCCGTAAGGCCCTTCATCATGCGCGCCACGTCGGCGGGTTCGTTGACGTCACCCATGATGATATGGGCGCCAACCACCGGCTCGACCGGCAGCAAGTCGATACCTACCACCTCTTTCGCACCCTTGGCCACGGCCACCTGCAACCAGCCGCCTGGCGCGCACCCAAGGTCAACCACCCGCTGGCCGCGCTTCAGCAGGCCCACTTTTTCGTCAATTTCCAACAGCTTGTATGCGGCCCGTGCCCGGAAACCCTCCAACTTCGCTTTGCGGACATACGGATCCGCCATCTGGCGCTCCAGCCATTGCTTTGAACTGTCCGACTTTGCGTGATGCGCGCGTATCTTGCGCTCATTCATCTGCCGCCCTGACGATCCCTTGTCGCCCGTCGGGCCTTTCCAGCGGCGCTTCTCTTCATCCGACATCTGACGCATCCTTCTGGCTGCCCGCCTGATTATCTGATCCGCTGCGGGCGCGCCGGCCACGGCGCCGGGCTTTGGGTTTTTTGGGGCCGTACATCATAGACAATAGCAGGCCTTCGCGCAGTCCTCTATCGGCGACGCGCAGGCGGCCTGCCGGAAAGGCCTCCCACACGGCTTCAACGATGGCGCAGCCTGACAGCATCAGCCCGGCCCGCTCATCGCCAATCGTCGGCAGCTTCATCCGACCTTCCAGGCCAACATCACGTAACAACTGGATGGCCGCGGCGCTTTCTTCCCGGCTCAGCCAGGTCCCATCCACCTTGTCACGCCGATAGCGATCCAGTTGCAGGTGCACGCCTGCCAGACATGTCACCGTGCCCGATGTTCCGATCATGTGCGCCGCGTCCCCGCCCATGGCGGCCCGCACGTCTTCAATCCCGTCCCAGGTGTTGATCGTCTTCCGGGCATGATCGAGCATCATCGGATACGATTCGACTTCATTAAGATGGGAAAACGCTTCCGACAGCGTCACAACACCCAATGGCAGGCTGGTCCAGCCGAGTATGGGCGCTTTCTCCAGCAGGCCTTTGAACCCGTTGTCCCGCGCAGCTTCTGCGTTGACCCATGACAGTTCGGTCGATCCACCACCGATATCCACCACCAGCACGGACTTGGCCTCTGGCTCGATCAGGTCATGACAGCCAATTGTCGCCAGACGCGCTTCTTCCTTGGCGCCGATGATCTTGAATGTAAGCCCCGTTTCCGCGTGAACCCGGCGAATGAACTCAGTTCCGTTTTCGGCCTTGCGGCAGGCCTCGGTGGCGATACAGCGCACTCGGCCTACACCATGCTGCTTCAGCTTCTTGCGGATGTTCTGCAAAGCGTCGAGCGCTCGTTCGATAGCGGCCTCTGACAGGCGACCTGTCTCGTGCAGGCCCTCGCCCAACCGGGCAATCTGGGAGTGGGAATCGACCACACGAAATGTCTTCCCGCGAGGTTCAGCAACCAGCAGGCGACAATTGTTCGTTCCAAGGTCAACGGCCGCAAAAAGCGGTGCCGTTCTTCCATTGCGCGGGGCGCTCCGCTTGTTGCGGGCACCGGGCGCCTTTTTTTCAGCCATGGTGTGGCCCAAATTGATGACTTGAGGCATTGTTATCACAGGAGCTGGAAATGGCTAGTGGACGCAAACGCAACGGGTGGTTGAGAACCCTTCTTGGTCGTCGTCGCCGTCATGCGGCGAAGAGGGCCTTGCTATTGACCCATCCGATTGATGAAAATCGCAGCTACAACGCCATGTCTACGCATGTAGCAAAGTTCCAGATCGGTCAGGTTGTACGCCACCGCATGTTTCCATTCAGGGGTGTAATATTCGACGTGGATCCGCAATTTGCGAACACAGCCGAATGGTATGAATCCATCCCGGAAGAAGTGCGCCCCCGCAAGGATCAGCCGTTTTATCACCTGTTCGCGGAAAATGAGCGCACGCACTACGTCGCCTATGTGTCGGAGCAGAACCTGCTACCGGACGAATCCGACACGCCGCTCACCCACCCGGATATACTTGACTGGTTCAATCTGACCGGCGGCGGCACCTACCAGCTCAAGAAGGGCGTCGCCAACTAGCACGCGTGTGTTGGCAAGCCCTCAAGCCAGGTAGAACAGATAGATCGCGATGCTGGTCGCGACCCCGACAATCAGGTTCATCGGCACGCCAATCTTCAGGAAGTCCGAGAACCTGTAATTGCCCGCGGCATGCACGATGGTGTTGGTTTGATACCCGATGGGCGAGGCAAAGCTCGCGCTCGCCCCGAACATCACGGCAATCACCAGCGCCCGGGGTTCGATCCCAAGCTGCGTGCCCAGCACGATAACAAGCGGCGTCATAATCACCGCGACGGCGGCATTGGTCACCACTTCGGTCAAGACCGATGTCAGCAGATAGACCATGAGCACCAGCCAGAAGGGAGATGCTGACGCCAGCAAGGGCGTCATGCCATCCACCAGCAGGTTTACACCGCCAGCCGCTTCGAGGCCTTTGCCGACCATCAGCATGGCGAAGATCAATGCCAGCACTCCGGCATCCATCGCCTCGAAGGCATCATTCAGCGACAGGCACCCAACCGCGAGCACAGCCCCCACCCCGATCAGCGCTGCCATCACGAGCGGAACACCGGCAATAGCAGACGACAGCACGACAGCAGCGAGAATTGCGACGGCCAGCGGCCCGCGCTTGCGACGGAAGGGTTCAGCCTTGAAGGCCCGGTCAACGACCAACGCGCCGGAGGCGGCCAGTTCGCGCAACTCGCTCTGGGAGCCATCAACAATCAGCCGGTCTCCCGCCTTCAACCGCGTATTGGCAAGATCAGGACCCGGCGGGTTCCCAAACCGCATAAGTCCGCGAACAGTCACAGCATGGTGCGACAAGTAGGAAATCTCGGCGATCCGCAGCCCGATATTGGGGTCATTCGCCGCCACAGTTGCCTGGGCGCGCTCCTCCGGTGCTGAATCGGTCTGCCGCTTCCTGACACCCACGCGGAACATGTCCGAACTCACAAGGGTCAGAAGCTCTGTCAGTTCGGCCCGCAAGGTCACCCTGTCGCCGGCTTTGAACAGTTCGTCCATATTTGCGCCTGACAGCCGCCGGTTTCCCCGGCTGTGGGACACAAGGCTGATACCCTTCTTCGACAATTCCGGTACTTCCGACACCAGTCGTCCAATGATGGGTGAGCCTTCCCGCACCACTGCATCGGTCAGGTACAGCGTTGACGCCCTTGGCGTCGCCACGCTGCCGTCTGACCGCGGCAACAGCAGCCAGCCAAAGCCCAGAAGGATTGCCAGACCGGTGGCGAACGTGACCAGGCCGACCGGCGTAATCTCGAAAATACTGAACGGCGCCATGCCGGCATCCTGCGCCACACCCGCGACCAGCAGATTGGTTGAGGTTCCGATCAGCGTACATGTCCCGGCCAGGATCGAAATGTAGGATAGCGGGATCAACAGCTTCTTCTCGGATACTTTCAGTCGCTCTGAGAGTTCGATGACGATTGGCAGCAGGATCACCACGACAGCAGTATTATTCACGAACGCGGAGGCGACCGACACCGTCGCCCCCAAAAGCACCAGCGCGCCCACTGCCGACCGGTCTGCCACCTGCAATACCGATGCGGCCAGCGCGTCCAGCACACCCGTCCGTTTCAGCGCGGCTGCCAGGATGAACATGGCCCCAATCGTAATGGGCGCGCTGTTCGAGAACGCCGACAGTGCATCAGGCTCATCAAGGTAGCCAAGTAATAGAAATGCGCCCGCGCCGATCATGGCAATCGCTGCAGGCGGCAACCGCTCCATGAAAAAGCCGACAAACATGATCGCGAGGATGAAAAGCGAGATCACCGCCGCATGGTCGGACACGAAAGCCTGCATGGATATTGAACCCTGAAATCGAAAGCGTTCGGGTCAACGTCCAAGTCGCGTCCGCGTTGCCTGCCCGAAGGCATTTCTTTTCAGTTGGCAGAGCCTGTGTCAGCGCCTTCCAGAATCGCAATCACCGCGTCCCAGTGGACCAGAGCATCGACGTCGCCCTGCGCGGCCACTTCCGCTGCCCGCAAAGTTGCGATCACGGCGGCATCATCGCCATATTGGCGAAGCAATTGCCCGGCAACGCTGGCGGCTGTCTCGCTCATTCGGCCTGAGCGTTCGCACGTTCGATTGCTGCTGTTGTTGACTGCCCGTCCACCAGCGGCACGATATGCACTGTGCCGCCTCGCGCCATCACGATATCGGCCCCAACGATGGTCTCCATTGAATAATCACCGCCCTTGACCAGCAGGTCTGGCTGCAGCGCCGCAATCAGGGCGCCCGGCGTATCTTCATCAAACACGACCACGGCGTCGACAGCGCTCAGCCCCGACAGAACGCGAGCCCGCGATGATTCGTCATTCACCGGCCGGCTCGGCCCTTTCAGGCGCTTCACCGAAGCGTCAGAATTCAATCCCACGACAAGTCGTCCACACCGGGCCTTGGCTTCCTCGAGCACCTTGAGATGGCCCGGATGCAGGATGTCGAAGCAGCCATTCGTAAAGCCGACGGTCAGGTTCGCGTCCCGCCAGACTTCGATCTGATCGACCAGCGTCTCGATTGGCACATGCGATACGCCGCCATTGCGCAAACCCATCTGCATCGCCGTCTTCAACTCGCTTGCAGAAACTGTGGCCGTTCCCGACTTGCCAACCGCTATGCCTGATGCCGCAATCGCCAGCTCAACGGCGTCCGCCAGACTGCCGCCTCCCGCAAGGCCCAGCGCCAATGCCGCAATGCTCGTGTCGCCTGCGCCTGACACGTCATACACTTCCCGCGCCTCGCCAGCCCTGTGCATGACACTGCCATCCTTTTCCACGAACGACATGCCCTTGGCCGCCCGCGTCACAACGATGCCTTTGGCAGGCAGCATACTCATGGCCTGCGCCAGCGCCTCTGCGGCGTCTCGGTCGGTCTCCACGGGCAGGCCCATCGCTTGGCCCAGTTCCACGGCGTTCGGCTTGAGCAAATCGACGGCCCCGTAACGAGCAAAGTCCAGGCCCTTCGGATCGGCAATCACGGGGATGCCATGCGCGCGCCCCGCTGCGATGGCGGATTCAATCACATTCTTGGTGATGGTGCCCTTGGCATAGTCAGACAGAATGATGAGGCACGCATTCTTGGCCGCATCTTCGAGTGACACCACGATGTCCGCTTCAGCCGACAGGTCGATTGCGCGCGCATCTTCGGCATCCACGCGCAGCAATTGCTGCCCGCCGGCGACGAAACGGGTTTTCAACGTTGTCGGCCGATCACGCATCACGATCAGGTCGGCCTCCACGCCGTCGATCTGGCCCAGCAATTCTGCGAGTTTGCGTCCCTCGGCATCGTCGCCGACCACGCCAATCAGCGCCGTTCGCAGGCCGAGTGTCGACAGGTTGCGCCCGACATTCCCTGCCCCGCCCGGCATGGCGGCTTCGCGCGTGCGCCGCATGATCGGCACGGGCGCTTCAGGCGAAATCCGGCTGACCTGGCCGTAAACAAAGCGGTCGAGCATGACGTCGCCCACGCAGACGACCCGTTTGCCTTCGGCGGCCCGGATCAGCTCGATCAGTGTTTGCGTGTCCATCAGGCGACTCCATTTGATCATCGGATATAGCCCCGCGGCGTCCGGGGTGAAACCCACCGCATCACTGACTGATCCAGATGCCACCCACCTCCGTAAGACAAGCATACAGTCAACTGAACGGACCCGGAGCCATTTTCCTGCCAAAGCCTGCCCCCGCCCTCTTCTGGTTCCGTGAAGACCTCAGGCTATCCGACAACCGGGCCCTGAATGCTGCCGTTTCGACAGGCAAACCCCTGATTTTGCTGTTTATTCATGACGAGCAAACATCTGGACCACGGGCACATGGTGGGGCCTCGAAATGGTGGCTCGACAAGTCTCTCGCAGCGCTCTCTGGCGATATCGGGAAAACAGGCGGCCATTTGACATTGCGTTCAGGAGCTTCAGCCGCAGTCATCAAAGACATTGTCGCCGAAACCGGCGCCGACAGCGTGTTCTGGAATCGCCGCTACACACTGGCAGAGCGTGATCTCGATAGCGAGATCATGGAGTCGCTCAAGCAGGACGGAATCGCCGTTTCCAGCTTCAATTCGCGTCTCCTGACCGAGCCGTGGACCGTAAAAACAGGCAGCGGAGGCTACTACAAGGTTTTTACCCCTTATTGGAAATCTGTCCGTGCCGACTACCGCGCGCCAGACCCCTGCCCCACACCCTCCAGCCTCGCAGGTCCCAAACTCGCATCCGACGCCCTCTCCAACTGGAATCTTCACCCGACGGCCCCTGACTGGGCTGGCGGCCTGGCAGAGACCTGGACGCCGGGTGAAGCGGGCGCCATTCAGCGCCTGACTGATTTTCTGGATGGACCGGTCAACAATTATGCCGAGGCGCGCAACCGTCCGGATATCGCAAATTCAACGTCGGGCCTCTCGCCCCACCTGCGCTTCGGCGAGATCGGTCCGGCACAGGTCTGGCGCGCCGTTCAGCACGGCATCAGCGCCGGACAGCTCGATGAATCCAGCGCGATGACCTTCCTTTCGGAAATAGCCTGGCGTGAATTTTCCTATGTGCTCCTCTTCCACAATCCAGCGCTCGCCAGCGAAAACTACAATGAATCATTTGACCATATGCCGTGGCGCAGCGACGACGCCGCCTATGCCGCATGGTGCGAAGGCCATACTGGCTACCCCATGGTCGATGCAGGCATGCGCCAGCTCTGGCACACGGGATTCATGCACAATCGTGTGCGGATGATCGTGGCCTCCTTCCTTACCAAGCACCTGCTCCTGCCGTGGCAGGATGGCGAAGACTGGTTCTGGGACACACTGGTTGATGCCGATCCAGCTTCTAATTCAGCCAGCTGGCAGTGGACGGCCGGAAGCGGCGCAGATGCTGCTCCGTATTTCCGCGTATTCAATCCGATCACGCAAGGTCAGAAGTTCGACGCTACGGGCGAATACGTCCGCCAATGGTGCCCGGAACTGGCTGACATGCCCGACAAGTATCTGCACGCCCCCTGGGAGGCTGACGCTGCCACCCTTTCCGCCGCCGGCGTTACACTCGGCACGACTTACCCAAAGCCCATTGTCGATCACAAGACCGCGCGCGAGCGCGCCCTCGACGCTTATGCTACCCTGAAAGAAAGACGAGACGCCGCATGAAACGCATCGCAGTCATAGGATCCGGCATTTCCGGTATCGGAGCCGCCTACGCGCTGAAAGACACAGCCGACGTTACCCTGTTTGAAGCCGACGACCGGCTCGGCGGGCACGCCTGCACCCATGCGTTCGACTATGACGGCCACCAAACCGCCGTCGACCTGGGCTTCATCGTCTACAATGGCTTGAACTATCCGAACCTGATCGGCTTCTTCGATGCGCTTGGCGTGGAGACACAGAAATCGGACATGAGCTTCGCCGTATCGGATCGCGACGGCTGGGAATGGGCATCGACCGCCCGTGGCATGTTTGCCCAGAAGCGCAACCTGCTGAGCCCGTCCTTCCACCGCTTCTGGCGCACAATCCTGAAGTTTAATGATCTCGCCCGCGCCGAGCTGGCCGAAGGTAAGATCGAAGACACTACCCTTGGCGCATGGCTCGACCGTCACGGTTTCGACCAACCATTCCGCTGCAACTACATTCTCCCCATGGGCGCGGCCATCTGGTCGACACCTGAAGCCGAGATGCTCGACTATCCGGCCCGCAGCTTCTTCCAGTTCTTCGAGAACCACCGCCTCATGCATCGCGAGCGCCCCCAATGGCGCACCGTCACTGGTGGCAGCCAGACCTATGTCCGCGCCGCCGCGAAAGAACTTGGTGACCGCGTACACACCAACACGCCCGCCATTCGTGTCTTTCCTTTCGGCGACAAGGTGACCGTGATCACCGCCGACAATCGCTCCCACATTTTCGATGATGTGATTCTGGCCACCCATTCGGATCAAGCGCTCCGCCTTGTTGAGAATAGCTACGAAGATCAGTCCTTCCTCCTGCGCTCGGTCCACTACCGTCCGAACACGATCTACCTGCACCGCGATCCCGCCCTCATGCCGGCACGCCGTAACGCCTGGGCCAGCTGGAATGTCATCAAACAGGATAATGGCGACATCTGCCTGTCCTACTGGATGAACCGTCTTCAGGGACTGGACGATGCGCGCCCGCTCTTCATCACGCTCAATCCAGAGGTCGCCCCTCGCGATGAACTGACCTTTCACGCATATGAATTCGACCATCCCCAGTTTGACGCCGCCGCCGAAGCCGCCGTACGCGGACTCAAACGCATTCAAGGTCAGAACGGCCTCTGGTTCGCAGGCGCCTGGATGGGCCGCGGCTTCCATGAAGATGGTCTGAAATCCGGTCTGTCGGCGGCACTTTCACTTGGCGGACACGTCCCGTGGGACGCGAAAGGCGTGGACATCCACACCCCATCGCGCAAAACTCCACTCATGGAAATTGCAGCAGAGGTGTCCGTTTGACGGTTCCGGCGCTCAATTTGTGGAAAGGCCAAACGGTTCACGCACGCTATGTGCCGTTCGAGCGGCGCTTTGCCTACGACCTCGCGCTGATCGACATAGACATCGACCGGCTGGAAGAAGCGGGCAGGCAGTCAGCCTTTTTCTCGGTCGACCGCCCCAACCTGTTTTCCTTTTCCCGCAAGGATCATGGCGGGCGCGCTGACATCCCGCTCCGCCCATGGGCGGAGGACATGCTGTCAAAAGCAGGCGTGAAACTTGACGGCGGCGCCATCCGGCTCGTCACGCTTCCGCGCCACCTGTTCTATAAATTCTCACCCATTTCGCTCTGGTACGGCTATGGCCCGGCAGGCGACCTGCGCGGCATCATCTACGAGGTCAATAACACCTTCGGCGACACGCATTCCTATGTCGCCGCCGTCTCGGGTAATCGCTCCCGGCACGAATCCGACAAGGCGTTCCACGTGTCGCCCTTCTTCGACGTCACCGGCACCTACCGCTTCACGCTGCGCGCCCCCGATGACCGGCTCGGCGTCGTAGTCGAAAGCCTGAAGGACGGCACACGCCTGCACATGGCCAATATCACCGCCAGGCGCCAGCCCGCCACCACGCGCACCCTCCTTGCCACCACCCTCTACCGCCCCTTCTCCACACTGGGTGTCACACTCGGCATCCACTGGCAGGCCCTCAAAATTTGGCTGCGCGGTGCAAAATACCGCTCACGCCCCACACCACCGGAACACGCGGCCACCCTTGCCGTTGCACCCGCAGGCAACGCGCCCCAAATCAAGAAAGACGCCGCATGAGTGATCCCATCCTCGCTACCGCACAATCCATCCGGCGCCTCAAGGGCATCCCCGCCTCGTTCCGCCTTGCCGCGCTCGCCCTGCTGCGCACCCAACGGGGAACCCTTCAGTTCACCCTGCCCGATCACCGCAAGATCATTTACCGGAATGCCGAAACCGGCCCCTCGGCCGAAATCATCATCCACGACTACAATTTCGTGAAACTCGCCCTCGCAGGCGGCGACGTCGGCTTTGCCGAGGCCTATATGGACAGCCAGTGGTCCACACCCAACCTGACCAAGGTGCTGCAATTTTTCTCCGCCAACTTTGAAGCGGCTGGCCAGCTTGCGCACGGCGGCGTGGTTGTGCGCTGGGCCAACATGGTGCGCCACCTGTTCAACCGGAACTCCAAGTCAGGTGCGCGGCGAAACATCATGGCTCACTATGATCTGGGTAATGACTTCTACAGCCTCTGGCTCGACCCGAGCATGACCTATTCCTCAGCCATTTATGAAAGCCCCAACCAGTCGCTCGAACAGGCCCAGCAAGCAAAATATCGGAACATCTGCGACCGTATCGATGCCGGGCCATCCAGCAGCATTCTCGAAATAGGCTGCGGCTGGGGCGGCTTTGCAGAATACGCCGCCAAGCATCGCGGCAGCCAGGTCACTTGCCTGACCATCTCGCCGTCACAGCGCGACTACGCCATGCAGCGCATGCAGCGTGAAGGCTTGTCAGAGCGCGTTGAAATCCGCCTTGAAGACTATCGCGACCACAAGGGCAGCTATGACGGCGTCGCCTCGATCGAAATGTTCGAAGCCGTCGGCGAATCCTACTGGCCGAGCTATTTCGCCAAGATCTTCGACAGTCTCAAACAGGGCGGCAAGGCTGCGCTTCAGATCATCACCATTGATGACGATCTCTTCGCCAGTTATCGCAAGCGCGTGGACTTCATCCAGCGTTACATCTTCCCGGGTGGCATGCTGCCAGGCGAAACCGCTTTGAAGGAACAGTTCGCCAAGGCCGGCCTGCGCCATGATGGCGTCCATTATTTCGGACAGGACTATGCCCACACCTGTAACGAGTGGGCCAAGGCCTTCAACGAGAAATGGGGGGAGATCGCCCCGCTCGGTTTCGACGAACCCTTCAAGCGCATGTGGAACTTCTATCTGTCCTATTGCGAAGCGGGTTTCGCCGACGGCCGCATAAATGTTGGCCAGTTCCAGGTGTCCAAAGCCTGACGATCGGGACAGCGAGATGGCTGTCCCACAATTGCCCCGCGCGCGAACTCAACAACGTCCGCCCATCGGAATCATTCGGCGGGGAGGCTTTCCGACCGCACACGCGGCCGCCCTATCCTTTCCCGCTTGGCATACGAACCCTCCCGCCTCATTCGCAGCATGGTCCTCTTCACGTGGGACCAGACGGCCTACTTCGTGAGCGAATGGGTCAAAGCGCTCGGTCTTGGCCTGACGGGCTGCAAGCCTTTCCTGCTGCGCCCGGCTCGCTTACGCCTTGCTGCCAGCCTCGCGCGGTTCGAACCTCTGGTGCGCCGCATCCTGTTCATCATGGCCGTTGGGAAAGGCGCGCTGGCTCCACCAAACCCGCGCCCGCGCGACCCCGCATCCACGCCACCCTGCGCACCCACCCAACAGCACGTTCGCCGCCACCTCCGCACCCCCCGTTTCCGCACGGGCCACGGCAAGACGCCCACCCGCGCCGCCGTCAATGGCCCACGGATCCGCGTGCTCGATATGCCGCTGGTCCTGCCCGACCCGTTCGACTTCCCGGCCCGCAAAACCGACATCCTGCCTGTCCGCGCGCTAATTCAGCGCCAGCGCGCACTACAAGACGTGTTCGATAATCCGGCCTATTCCATCAAGGCGATGCAACGACAACTGGCCGAACCGGCCCCACCGATCCGCCAGCAACTTCCACCGGGGCTCAAATCCCGGCCCCTGGGCGCTGCTGATCGTGACACTGCCTGCCAGCTTCACATGGAAGCGGCTGGCCTGACCCTGCACCTCAATTCATCCTGACCCTGCCTCGAATGACAGCCCAGTCCGCGCGACATGCTTTAAGCATGTGGCGCCAAATGTGCTGGGCTCTTTTCCTCCGGTCCCGTCGCCTTACCTCCTCCCCTGAAGGAGCGCACCATGCAGGCAGTCATCTTCGGCGCATCGGGCGGCATTGGCCGCGCGCTCACCCTCCAGCTGGCTGCGCGGCCAGACATCACGCGTGTGCATGCCGCGTCACGCTCATCCGCACCGTCCGGTCCGAAGATCGTGCCGCACATAGCAGACATCACGAATGAATCAGACCTCGCTGCGCTTGCGGCAACGCTTAAAACCGAAGGACAAATTGACCTCGTCCTTGTCGCCACCGGGCTCCTCTCGAACGATCAGAACCTCAAGCCGGAAAAATCGTATCGCCACCAATCGCTGGAGGCATTCGAACAGGTCTTTCGCGTCAATACGTTCGGTCCGGCGCTGGTCGCAAAGCACGTCCTGCCGCTGATGCCGCGCAGGGGCCGCGCCGTGTTCGCCGCTCTCTCGGCCCGCGTTGGCTCGATCAGCGACAACCGCCTTGGCGGCTGGCACGCCTATCGCGCGTCCAAGGCGGCCCTCAACATGCTGGTGCGCAACTATGCCATCGAGCAGGCCCGCGTGAACGACCAGTTCATCGCCGTCACGCTCCATCCCGGCACGGTCGATACGGACCTGTCACAGCCCTTCCAGTCAAATGTGCCTGATGCGCAGCTGTTCACGCCGGAACAATCCGCCGCCTATCTCTTGGATGTGATCGAAAACCTAACGCCCGCCGACACCGGCAAGTGCGTCGACTGGGCTGGCAAGGAAGTCCTCGCCTAGACCAACCGGCTTTGCTTCACCGCCGCGCCGATAAAGCTCGCGAACAGCGGGTGCGGTTCGAACGGGCGGGATTTGAGTTCCGGGTGGAACTGAACGCCGATAAACCACGGATGGTCCGGCAGTTCGAAAATCTCCGGCAACTTGCCGTCCGGCGACATGCCCGAGAACAGCACGCCTGCTTTCTCCAGCTTTGGAATATAGCTGGCGTTGACCTCGTAGCGGTGACGGTGACGTTCGGAAATGTCGAGGCTGCCATAGATTTCCGCGACCCGGCTGCCTGCTTTCAGGCGCGCGGGATAGGCGCCAAGGCGCATCGTACCGCCCTTGTCGGTCTTGTCGTCGCGCACGACCTTCTCGTTGCCCTTGGTCCATTCTTCCATCAGGCCGACGAGCGGCGACTTGGTCGGGCCAAATTCGCTGGTCGACGCATCCTTGATGCCCGCCATGTGGCGTGCGGCTTCCACGACCGACAGCTGCATACCGTAACAGATACCAAAGCACGGCACCTTGCGCTCACGGGCAAACCGCGCGGCTCGCATCTTGCCATGTGCGCCGCGCTCGCCAAACCCGCCCGGCAGGATCACGCCGTGCACGCCTTCGAGAATGTCCAGCGGCGCATGCTCGTCATCAAACTGCTCGGAATCGATCAGGCGCACGTCCACCTTCACCTGGTTGGCCAGCCCGCCATGCACCAGCGCTTCCATCACCGACTTGTAGGCGTCAGGCACGTCCGTGTATTTTCCGACCAGCCCGATGCACACATTGCCGTCCGGATTGCGGATGGTCTTGGCGATCTTGTTCCACGCCGTCAGGTCAGGCTCCGGCGCATCCCCAATCCGGAAATGAGCGAGCACTTCCGTGTCCAGGCCTTCGCCATGATAGGCCGCAGGCACGTCATAGATATGGCCCACGTCGCGCGCTTCGATCACGCTTGACGGGCGTACATTACAGAAGCTGGCAATCTTGCCTTTTTCCGTCTCCGGGATCGGCCGGTCACAGCGGCACAGCAGGATTTGCGGTTGAATACCAATGGAACGAAGTTCCTTCACCGAGTGCTGTGTCGGCTTGGTCTTCATTTCACCAGCCGCCGGAATATAGGGCAGCAGGGTCAGGTGGATGAAGCAGGCGCGCTCCGGCCCCAGTTCCTGGCCGAGCTGACGGATCGCCTCAAAGAAGGGCAGGCCTTCGATATCGCCGACCGTGCCGCCGATCTCACACAGCACGAATTCCACATCATCGCCCGGATCGGACAGGACGAATTCCTTGATATCATTGGTAACGTGCGGGATGACCTGGATCGTCGCACCGAGATAATCCCCGCGCCGTTCCTTCTCGATGATGCGCTGGTAGATGCGTCCTGTCGTGATGTTGTCCGACTGGCGCGCCGACACGCCGGTAAAGCGCTCATAATGACCCAGGTCTAGATCGGTCTCTGCACCATCATCGGTGACATAGACCTCGCCATGCTGGCGCGGGCTCATCGTGCCCGGATCGACATTGAGGTAGGGGTCCAGCTTGCGCAGGCGGACCTTGTAGCCCCTGGCCTGCAACAAAGCGCCGAGTGCGGCGGACGCGATTCCCTTGCCCAGGGATGACACCACGCCGCCCGTAATGAAAATATAGCGGATCATGGGATTATCCCGATGCCGTGATTCGTTGATGAATGGCGCGGGCAAAATGCCCAGGCCGCAAATTTACTGGGGATTGCCCGAATCCGGCTCAGCCGGCGCAGGCGCTTCCTCTGTTGCCACATCGCCTGTCGGCGCGGACGTATCTGTCTCAACCGGCGCAACCGCGTCATTCGTGGCCGGCGGCGTCGTCGACAGGCCACCGGCGCCGCCATCCTGACCATCCAGCAGCGGAGCCGAAGGATCGAACAGGTCAACCGGATTGACGATCGCGCCGGTATCATCCGCGCCCAGTGCCCGCTCGACATCGGAACGGGTGTCATTGTCGCGGTTGGCGATCGAAGTCAGCGTCAGGCTGGTAATAAAGAACAGACCGCCAATGATGATCGTCGTGCGCACCAGCGCGCCAGCCGCACCGCGACCGGACATCAGCGAGTTGCCGCCACCGCCGCCACCCATGCCCAGGCCACCGCCTTCGGACTTCTGGATCAGCACCAGCCCTGTCATGACGATACAGGCGATGATGTGTACGACGAGGATTACATTCTGCATGGTGCGTCCGGGTTTCCTGAAATCAAGGGGTCCGCATATCGCCTATAATGGCTAACGCCAAGCCTCTCGCTTCAGTCTGCGCTAAATTGCTGCCCTGTAAATGGAGAGGAAATCGTCCGCCTTCAAGCTCGCGCCACCGATCAACCCGCCATTCACCTCAGGAACCGCAAGGATTTCAGCCGCATTTCCGGGGTTCATGCTGCCGCCATAAAGGATACGTGTTGCGCTGCCGGACGGGCCAAATCGACCCATCAGCCAGGCCCGGATGGCGCCATGAACTTCGGCAATCTGCTGGGTACTGGCCACTTTCCCCGTGCCGATGGCCCAAATTGGCTCATAGGCAATCACGAATTCTGCTGCGTCGACGGCGTCAGGAATCGATCCGGCGAGCTGGTTTTCAATCCGTTCAAGCGTCCGTCCGGCTTCGCGTTCGTCCAGGCTTTCTCCGACGCAAATGATCGGCACCAGCCCCGCGCCGAGCGCCGCCGATGCTTGCGCTGAAACCACAGCGTCTGTCTCGGCATGATCGGCCCGCCGCTCCGAATGGCCGACAATCACATGGCTGGCCCCGGCATCTGCCAGCATTTCAGCCGAAATATCGCCTGTATGGGCGCCTTTGACGTTGTGATGGCAGGTTTCGCCCCCGATTCGCAGCGCCGATCCGTCTGCGCGGGCGCTGCCCAGCGCAACCAGAGTTGCTGGCAGGCAAAGCAGTGCAGTCACATCAGCGTCACCGCCGCCAACTGCAGCAGCTACGGCCTCAAGCTGAGAAAGACTCGCTTTCAGGCCATTCATTTTCCAGTTTCCGGCGATCAGTGTGCGTGACATGCAGCCATCCCTATCTTGCAAGACTTGATCGTGTCGCCTAGCAAGCACTGAGCCATCCCGCAAATCGCCTGAGAGACCGCATCACAATGCTAGCCTTGATGAAAAGACTGATGAATTCGATCTTCGGCAAGATCGTCGTCATGATTATCATTGCGGGTATGGCCTTCTGGGGCGCCGACCAGGCATGGACCACCATGAACGGCGGCCTTGGCAGCAATCTGGCCGCTGCCGGCCCCCGCAATATAGACATGACTACGTTCGACAGCCGCGTCGAAAACCTGTTGCGTAACCTCAACGCCAATGCCGAAAAGCCCATCACCAAATCGGAAGCCGCCGATCAGGGGATTGTCGATCAGGTTTTCCAGTTAGAAAAGTCAAAAATCGTCAGTCTTGGCTATGCCAGCACAATCGGCGTCACACCATCGACCAATGCCGTTGTCGAACAACTCAAGACGGTAGAGGCGTTCAAGAATCCGCTGACCGGTGAGCTTGATCTCAACACTTATCGTGAAGTCCTCTATCAGAACCGCTTCACCAAGGAACAATACGAGCAGCAGGTCTCAGATGACCTGACACTGAAGACGCTTGGCGAAGCGGCCACGGCCGCGATCTACCCGCCACAAATCCTCGCCAGCATTCAGGCTCTCTATATTGGCGAAACACGCGACGTCTCCTGGTTCATCCTCGATGCAACGAAGGCGCCAACGCCAGACGCACCGACCGATGAGGAAGTCCGCGCCTTCTACGATGAAAACCTGGCGGCACTCGAACAGCCGGAACGTCGTTCCATCGACCTGTTGCGCATTTCTTCCGAAGACTTCCTGGCAAACGTCACCGTAACGGAGCAGGAAATCGCCACGATTTATGAGGCGACCAAGTCCGAACGCTTCTCCGAGCCGGACCAACGCACATATATCGAGCTCTACTTCGCTGACCGCGACACGGCACGTTCCGCTTTCGGCCTTCTCGCTGGCGGTGCCGATCCTGCGACTCTGCCCGGCGTCCTTTCGAGTGAAACCAAGACAGGCAATCGCGAAAGCGTTGCTGACACTGCACTTGCCGACGCGATGTTCGGTCCCGGCAAGCAGAGCGGCGCCCTGTTCGGCCCACGCGAAGTCAATGATCAGTGGCTGGTCGCCCGTCTCGTTTCCGTTCAACCCGGTGCCGTCTATCCGATTGAAACCGTCACAGAAGAAATCCGCGATGAACTGGCGCGCGAACGTGCGCAGGTCCTGTTCTACGAAAAGCTCGATACGCTCGACCGCTCGATCGGCGCGGGATATCCGCTGTCACAGATCGCCTCGGAACTCACCGTCCCGGTCATGAG
Source organism: Hyphomonas sp. (assembly GCA_040216775.1). Classification (GTDB taxonomy): domain Bacteria; phylum Pseudomonadota; class Alphaproteobacteria; order Caulobacterales; family Hyphomonadaceae; genus Hyphomonas. The sequence goes on along the minus strand of JAVJOM010000010.1, from coordinate 63,643 downwards.
CTTTGCCCCTGTCGACCAGAACGGCATCACAGAGGACGGAATTTCGATGACCGGCCTGACAGCGGCCCGCGATGCCTTCAGCGACGCGTTCCGCATCAATGCAGGAGATGTCTCGGCCCGGTATGACGGCGACGAGGCGGTTTATCTCACATCTACGCGCTCCATCATCGCGCCAAGCACACCAGAGTTTGAAACGATCAAGGACGACATTCGCCAATCACTCATTGCCGACCGCGCAGCGAACGCCATGCAGGCTTATTCCGACAGCATCGTCGACAAGCTGAAATCCGGCGAAACCAACCTCACCTCGGCGGCGACAGCGGCAGGCACGGTTGTCGAGTCGCCAACCGTTCCTGTGACACGCATCACCGCTGAAGAGAGCGGCCTGCCCACACCGGCCATCAGTGCCATCTTCGCTGGCCGTGAAGGCGATGTATTCAGCTATCCGAACCGGACTGGCGACAAGTTCATGATCGTGCAGCTCAATACGATTGCGCCGCCTTCCGACGCGGCGTTGAACGTGCTGGGCACGCAGGCGACCGCTTCGCTGAGCCAGTCCCTGCGTGATGATATCCGCTTCGCGGCAGACGCAGAGATCGGCGCTGCGATCAAGCTGAAGGTGAATGACAATGGCCTGGCCGCCTACAAGAAATCGATTGCCACTGAACAATGACGCCAGCCCGTCTGATCGTTCGCAGGCGCATCGGGGATATTGAAACACCCGTCGGCGCGCTGCTGAAACTCGGCGCAGATGCATCGGGAAGCTTCCTTTTCGAATCCATTGCAGGTGGCGAACGCCTCGGCCGGTATTCCTTCATCGGCCTTGAACCCGACCATTGGTTCCGCATCCAGGACGGCGTGGCCACCGTGTCGAAAGCCAGTGATTTCTCCGGACCGCTCAGTAGATCTGATGATCCCGTCAAGGCGCTGCGTGAGTTTGTCAGCTTCGCCCAGGCAGAGACGGATACGACCCTGCCGCCGATGGCGTCAGGTGCGTTCGGTTATGTCGGCTATGACATGATCCAGCACATCGAGCCGGTCACCATCACCGCCGAAGACAAGCTCAATGTGCCCGAAGCGCTGCTGGTCATTCCGAAAGTCGTGATCGTGTTCGATCATATCTTTCAGGAAATCCTTCTCATCGGCCGGGTCCAGAACGACAATGACGCAGCGATCAACGCCCTGCTGGATGATGTCGAAGCCCGGCTCGAACGCCTCCCGGAAACACCGCCAAAAGACCAGCCGCCTGTCGACGTGACCCTAACGTCCAACACGTCCAAAGAGCGCTATTTCGAAATTGTCGAACAGTGCCGCGATTATATCCGCGCCGGTGACATTTTTCAGGTTGTGCCCAGCCAGCGCCTGTCGACGCCGTTTAACCGCAAGTCGATCAGCTTCTACCGCGCGCTGCGGCGCCTGAACCCGTCCGCCTTCATGTTCCACATGAACCTTGGAGACGTCCGCCTCGTTGGCTCCAGCCCCGAAATCCTGGTCCGCCTGCGCGATGGCCGCGTCGCCATTCGTCCGATCGCCGGCACACGCCCGGTTTCCGGAGATGCGCTCGAAGATGCGCGCCGCGCCGAAGGCCTGCTCGCTGATCCGAAAGAAATGGCCGAACACCTCATGCTGCTCGATCTGGGTCGCAATGATGTTGGCCGCGTTGCCGCCTATGGCAGTGTCGAAGTCACCGAACAATTCATCGTCGAACGCTACAGCCACGTCATGCACATTGTCAGTCATGTAGAAGGCAACTTGCGCGAGGGGCTCGATGCTGTCGACGTGCTGTTCGCAGGATTTCCGGCAGGCACAGTCTCCGGCGCACCCAAGATCCGCGCCATGCAGATCATCGACGAAATGGAAACGGCAAGCCGCGGAATATATGGCGGCGCCGTCGGCTATTTCGGCTGGAATGGCGATCTCGACACCTGCATCGCCTTGCGCACTGCCGTCATCAAGGAGGGGCAATTGCACATTCAGGCCGGCGGTGGCGTGGTGCTCGATTCCGATCCGCAATACGAGTATGACGAGACGCTTCACAAGGCGGGCGCCCTGCGGCGCGCCGTCGAACTCTCCGCCACATATGAGTTCGACCAATGATCCTCGTCGTCGACAATTATGACAGTTTCACCTGGAACCTCGTCCACTATCTGGAAGAGCTTGGTGCCAGCACGAAGGTCGTCCGCAATGACGAGCTGACGGTCGAGCAGGCGCTCGCCCTCAAGCCCAACGGCATCCTGCTCTCCCCTGGCCCCTGCACACCGAATGAAGCAGGCATCTGCGTAGACCTGATCAAGGCCGCCCCGGATGACATGCCCATCCTCGGTGTCTGTCTTGGCCACCAGGCCATCGGACAAGCCTTTGGCGGCGCGGTCATCACGGCTAGGGAAATCCGCCACGGCAAACTGTCAGATATCCACCAGACCGGCGGAGACCTGTTCGAGGGCCTTCCGGAAACCTATTCCGTGGTCCGCTATCACTCACTCTCCGTCCGTGATGCCGATCTGCCAGACTGCCTCGTTGCAGATGCGTTCACCGATGACGGCGAGATCATGGCCCTCCATCACAAGACCCGGCCGATCTATGGCGTCCAGTTCCATCCGGAATCGATCAAGACCGAACACGGCCACGCCCTGCTGAAGAACTTCCTGAACAGGGTCTGACAAGAAGGCACTGCCCGATGAGCGATCTGGACACCAAGGCCGAGGCTCTCCTCGCTGACCTGAAGCCGACCAGTCCCAGCGCGGCACCCGGCCAGAACTTCCTGCCGCCCCACACCCGCCGCGATGTTCCGGGGCAATACGGGTCCACGCCCATCTGGCGCGCCGGCGAAGGCCCAGCCGCGCTTTTCGTGCATGGCTGGGATGATACGCACCGCATTTGGCGCCATTTTGCGCAAGACTTCCTTCAGAACACACGCCCCGTTCTGTTGATGGACTTGCCGTCGCACGGCGCTTCAAAAGTGGAAAACTGCACCCCGGAAACCGCCAGTGTCTCCGTCGCTGAAACCTGCGCCGCCGAAGGACCTATCGACACGATCATCGCGCATTCCTTTGGGTGCGAGGCCACCGTTCGCGCCATCGCAGCAGGCGCTCACGCTGACTACCTTGTCCTGATCGCACCGCCCCTGCTGGATTGGGCTGACTATCAACGTCTCAAGGGCCATGACGACGAAACCATCACTCGCGCCCGCGAACTGCTCGCCGAACGCGGTGGCGAAATCATGTCGCGTGTCGATTTCCGTGAAGCCCTGGCTGATTATAAGGGCGCCATCCTTTTAGTCGGATCACAGGCGGATGAAAGCAGCCCGCTCCCCCTGATCCGAGAGTTGGCGAATGGCCTTGCCTCTGCAAAACTCGTCGAAGACGACACGCTCAGCCATCGCGACATCGCCCTTGATCCGCGCATCCTGTCTGAAATCACCACCTTTCTCGGCTACTGAGTCCGACTTCACACATTGAACCCCGGCCACAGGGCCGCTATCGGTGACGATTGCATTCCGGATACTGCCTGATGACTGACACAGCCCTGACCACCGCCATCAAGGCGATTGCCCGCCGCGAAACGCTGGACCCTGCCACGCTCGAAGCGGCGTTCGATCTGCTGCTCACCGGCGAAGCCGCGCCGGAGGAAATCGGCGCCTTCCTGACCGGCCTCGCCGTGCGCGGCGAAACCGCCACCGAGCTCACCGCCGGTGCGCGCATCATGCGCCAGCATGCCCGCACGATTTCGATAGATGGCCCCGTGCTCGATACATGCGGCACGGGCGGCCTTCCGTGGAAAAGCCTCAACACGTCTACCGCCAGCGCCATCGTGATTGCTGCGGCTGGTGGACGCGTAGCCAAACACGGCAACCGCTCCGTGCCGCCCAAGTCGGGCTCAGCAGACGTGCTGGAGGCGCTGGGCGTCAATCTTGAAACAGACGAACACGAGTTCCGCACCTGTCTCGATGACGCGGGCGTCGCCTTCATGTTCGCGCGCAGCCATCACAGCGCCATGCGCCACGTCGCGCCGATCCGCGCGAAACTCGGCATCCGTACAGTCTTCAACCTGCTCGGCCCCCTCTCCAATCCCGCTGGCGCGCAATTCCAGGTGCTCGGCGTGTTCGCACCCGAATGGACGCGACCGATGGCCGAAGCGCTCGTCCAGCTTGGCACGACCAAGGCCTGGGTCGTGCATGGGCGCGACGGCATCGACGAACTGTCCATCGCCGGGGCGTCCCACGTTTGCGAAGTCCAGAACGGTGCCATCCGCGAATTCGAAATCCATCCATCAGATGCCGGTCTCGACACAAGCCCGTTGTCGCGCCTCGAAGGCAGCAGCGTGCATGACAATGCCATGGCCATCACCGATCTGCTCGACAGTCAGGAAGGCCCCTTCCGCGACGCAGTGCTATTGAACGCCGCCGCAGGACTTCACGTTTTTGGCAAGGCATCTGACCTGAAAGAGGGGGCCGCCATGGCCGCCGACGCCATCGATAGCGGCCAGGCGAAAGATACGCTTCGCAAGCTGGCTGCACTCTCGAACGGACAGGCACCGGCATGAGCACCGCCCTTGATCTGATCATCGACTACAAACGCGACGAAGTCGCTGCGCTCAAGCGCGCCGAGAGCTTTGCAAGCCTTGCCCGCGCAGCGAGTGAAGCCAGCCCCGTTCGCGGCTTCGCTGCTGCAATGAGCGCCATTGCAGCGTCAGACGAAAATGCCCTGATCTGCGAACTAAAGCGCAAGAGCCCGTCAGCGGGTGAAATCCTGCCCGGAGCCGATCCCGTCGCGATTGCCTCGGAATACGAGGCCGGCGGCGCGGCCTGCCTGTCAATTCTGACCGATGGCCCCAGCTTCGGCGGCTCTCTGGCCGACTTTGCCGCGATCCGCGGCGCCGTCAGCCTTCCAATGCTGCGCAAGGACTTCCTGATCGACCCGATCCAGGTCGCCGAATCCCGCGCGCATGGCGCTGACTGCATCCTGATCATCCTGTCGGCTGTCGACGACCAGCTTGCAGGCGAACTCCACGCAGCTGCAGATGACTTTGCAATGGACGTTCTCATCGAAACCCACGACGAATCCGAACTCGAACGGGCACTGAAGCTCGCTTCATCCCTCATCGGCATCAATAATCGCGACCTGAAGCGCATGGTCACCGACCTCTCAACCACCGAGCGCCTCGCCCCGATGGTTCCGCCTGACAGGCACGTGGTCGCGGAAAGCGGAATATCGTCTACAGATCACATCGTCCGACTCCGCGAGACAGGCGCCCGACGCTTCCTGATAGGCGAAAGTCTCATGAAAATGAACCAACTGCGCGAGTCTTCCGTGACAGGGTTAAGAAAAGCCCGTTCTAATTGACCCGAACCATGAACGCATGTAGAACATAAGTGAACATAGATTCGGACGGAAGGAACCTACCCGTGCTGACCAGTAAACAGAAAGAGCTGCTGCTCTTCATCAATGAGCGGATCAAGGAGACCGGTGTCTCTCCCTCGTTCGATGAAATGAAGGAAGCGCTCAATCTCGCCTCCAAGTCCGGTATTCACCGCCTTATCTCGGCACTCGAGGAACGCGGCTTCATTCGTCGTCTCGCGCACCGTGCCCGGGCGCTTGAAGTGTTGAAAATGCCCGAATCCGCGATCCCGACGCCAAACATGCGGGGCCGGAAAGACTTCAAGCCCGCGCTTGTCGCAACGGGCCTGCCCGCAGAAGCACGCTCCCCGCGTGCGATCCCTATTCTGGGCCGTATCGCTGCAGGTGTGCCGATTTCGGCGATCCAGCAGGACAATGGCCACATCACCGCCCCGGATGACCTTGCTGAGGGCGAGGAGCACTTCGCGCTCGAAGTCAAAGGCGACTCGATGATCGAAGCCGGCATCCTTGAAGGGGATCTCGTTATCCTGCGCCGCACCGAAGCCGCCAATACGGGCGATATCGTCGTGGCATTGATCGACGGCGAAGAAGCCACCCTCAAACGCCTGCGCCGGAAAGGCGCTTCTGTCGCGCTCGAAGCGGCAAACCCGGCCTATGAAACCCGCATTTTCGGGCCCGACCGCGTTCAGGTTCAAGGCCGTCTCGTCGCCCTTGTGCGCCGCTACGACTAACACGGCTTCCGGGGTCGGTTGCGGCAAACCGCACCGACCCGGATATCCACGCCCGACTTGCCCCGATAGGCGGTTAGTCCGCCAGCCTCGACGACATCCGACCAAAGATAACTGTTCGGGCAACCGCTTGCCAAATCAGATGGTGACAGGGTCATAATGACATCGCGATCCGCGCTGCAGCCCGGCTGCTCCCTCAAAAGAACAGCTCCAGCTGGCGTGTCCAGCCTACACGGCAACGCGCCGCAATCTGACGCTTCCAGAGCGCTGTAGCGAAGCGGCGCGAGGCCACCGCCGTCAACGAATTCCACGCGCTCCATGCCCCCGGCATGGTCTGGACGAACACGTCGCCTGATGCAGACCGGTGAACCAGCAGCTGCGGACTAACTGTCCAAAGCCAGATTGCCGGCGGAATAGCCAATCCACTCAACACGATGCGTCCCGGCACTGCGCGCCGTCGTCACCAGCGCCAGTGACAGTGCGAACAGAGCCATGCTGCCGCCCGGCATCGCCGCTGGCAGTGACAGTTTCTCGGGTGCAAGGTCCGTACATCAATGCGCAATGGCCGCGGGTCAAGCGCGGCAGGCGACGACATCCCGGCCCACGCGCTGCGCAGGTCGCGGCCTGCCCCCTTGCCTTCAGGCGCAACCTTGTGTTTGTGCACCGCAGAAGAGATTTCTGCCTGCATTTACGAGGAGCCTGCCACCCTGATGACCGTTGTCACGCGATTTGCCCCCTCTCCCACCGGCATGTTGCACATTGGAGGGGCAAGGACCGCACTTTTCAACTACTTGTTTGCGCGCCGCCATGGCGGCCGCTTCCTCCTGCGCATCGAAGATACAGACAAAGCCCGCTCCACGGAGGAAGCCACAGCCGCCATACTCGAGGGCATGGCCTGGCTCGGACTGGAAGCAGACGAGCCACCGCTGATGCAGTCGACGCGCGATGCGCGCCACGCAGAAGTCGCCAACGAAATGCTGGCCCGTGGCACAGCATTCAAGTGTTACGCGACGCCAGAAGAGCTTCAGGCCCGCCGTGACCTCGGCGAGGAAAAACGGCAGGCGGCCAAGGCCGACAGTCTGTCTGAGGCCGAGCGCGCAGCGCTGCTGGATGAGGCCAACGCCCTGCTCGCGCCCTATCGCTCACCATGGCGCGATGGCGCCCCTGCGCCTTCGCCTGATGCCCCCTTCACAGTGCGCCTGCGGGCACCTGATGACGGCGAACGCGTGGTCGAGGACGCCGTCCAGGGCAGTGTGAAAATTCAGGCAAGCGAGATCGATGACCTGATCATGCTGCGCGCCGATGGCTCGCCCACCTATATGCTGGCCGTTGTCGTCGACGATCACGACATGAACATCACCCATGTCATCCGCGGCGACGATCACTTGCGCAACACGTTCCGCCAGATACCGATCTATGAAGCCATGGGATGGCCTATTCCGAACTTCGCGCACGTCTCGATGATCCACGGCAATGACGGCGCAAAACTGTCAAAGCGCCACGGCGCGCTCTCGACGCTCGCCTATCGCGAGATGGGCTACCTGCCCGAAGCGCTGAACGCCTACCTGCTGCGTCTCGGCTGGAGCCATGGCGACCAGGAAATCTTCACGCGCGAAGAAGCTGTCGCGGCGTTTGATCTGGACGGCATCGGCAAGGCGCCGGCTCGGCTGGACCTCGAAAAACTCGGTCAGATCAACTCGCATTTCATGCGCATGGCTGATGATGACCGCCTTCTCCGCCTTCTGCGGCCCATTCTTGAGTCCGAATCTCCCCTGTCCGATGCGGAACTGACGCGCATCAAGCGCGCGCTCCCCCATTTGAAAGACCGCGGGACCACTTTGGCAGAGCTGGCATCCGCTTTTGCATTCCTAAAGGTCAATCGCCCGCTCGATCTCAACAAGAACGCCAGAAAGGCGCTTTCTGCGGAGGGACTTGACCGACTGGCCGGACTGCGCGACGAACTGCGGTTGGTATCACAATGGACGTCGGATCGAATTTCAGAAACGATCACTTCGTATTGCGCCACAAAAGACCTATCTATGGGCCAGGTAGGACAACCACTCCGCGCCGCACTGACTGGCGGCCTTCCTGCACCCGATATTGCACCGGTGCTCGAATGGCTTGGACAGGAAGAAGCGCTCGGAAGGATTGATGATCAACTCGCCCAGGCTGACCAATGAAGTCAGCCGGGCCGAACATGAACAAGAAGGGCAAGAGCTGATGGAAAACAAGACGAAGAGTGCCGGAACCGCGAAGCTGGAGATTGACGGTAAGTCGTATGATCTGCCTGTTTTATCAGGTACGCACGGCCCTAACGTGGTCGATGTCCGCAAGTTCTATGCAGAATCGGGAAATTTCACCTTTGATCCCGGCTTCACATCCACCGCAAGCTGCGAGAGCCAGATCACCTTTATTGACGGTGACGAAGGTGTCCTGCTCCACCGCGGATATCCGATCGGACAGCTCGCCGAAAAATCCACTTTCCCGGAAGTGTGCCATCTCATCCTGAAGGGTGAACTGCCGAACAAAAGCGAACTCGACGAGTTCAATGCCGAGATCAAGCAACACACGCTGATCCACACCCAGATGGACCGTTTTTTCGAAGGCTTCCGCCGAGACAGCCATCCAATGGCGATGCTTACCGGTGCCGTCGGCGCAATGGCGTCCTTTTACCCGGGTGCGATGGACAGTGAAGACCCTGACGAGCGTCACCTCAGCTCGGTCCGCCTCCTGGCCAAGATGCCGACCCTCTGTGCCCGCATCCTGAAATACAACATGGGCCAGAAATTCGTCGATCCGCGCAACGAATTCTCCTATGCGGAAAACTTCCTGAACATGTGCTTCTCGGTCTCAGCCGAAGACCACAAGGTCGACCCGGCAATCGCCAAGGCGATGGACCGGTTCTTCATCCTGCATGCCGATCACGAACAGAACGCGTCAACGTCGACCGTGCGTCTGGCTGGCTCATCAGGCGCCCACCCATTCGCGGCTGTTGCCGCCGGTGTCGCTTGCCTTTGGGGCCCAAGCCATGGCGGTGCCAACGAGGCCTGCCTGAACATGCTTCACGAGATCGGCTCGGTCGACCGCATTCCGGAATTCGTCGAAAAGGCCAAGGACAAGACCAGCGGCTTCCGCCTGATGGGCTTCGGCCACCGCGTCTACAAGAACTACGATCCGCGCGCGACGGTCATGCGTGAATCCGCTCATGAAGTACTCGACCTGCTCGGCCTCAAGGATCAGCCGATCCTGAAAGTGGCTATGGAGCTTGAGCGCATCGCACTCGAAGACGAATATTTTGTCGAAAAGAAACTTTACCCGAATGTCGACTTTTATTCGGGCATCATTCTCGATGCGATGGGCTTCCCGAAGCAGATGTTTACGGTCTTGTTTGCACTTGCCCGCACGGTCGGCTGGGTCGCTCAGCTCAACGAGATGATCGAAGATCCGACACAGCGCATTGGCCGCCCGCGCCAGATCTATACAGGCGCAGCCCAGCGCGACTACGTGCCGATGGGCAACCGCTAGACGCCCGCTTCCTCGAGGATCACGTCGGCTGCGATTTCAGCCGCGTCCCGATCGCCCTCTTTCATCCGGGAGAGGGCGATTTGCTGTGCGGCCCTCTGCTCCGCCAGAACGTCAGGGTTCGTCAGCCAATATAGCGCGCGCGCTGCAATCAGGTCAGGCTTCTGCTGCGTCTGAATGAATTCAGGAACGATCTCCTGATCGTCACTGATGATGTTCAGCAACGTAATATGCTGCTTCTGATACAGAAACCCGCGCGCCAGTGACCAAGTTATCCAGCCAGTCTTGTAAGCGACGATCATGGGTGTGCCCTGCATCGCCACTTCGCTCGTCACCGTGCCCGAACAGGCGAGCGCGAGATCTGCCGCCGCCATCGCGTCATAACGCTCTGACGGGTCCGTCGAAATCGTTGCCCAATTCGAAACATCCGGAAAGGCCTCTTCAAACTCCGCTGCGACACTCGCTGCAGGGGCCATGATGATTTTGCGGTCAGGATCGGAATCCTTCAGAATCCGCGCCGCCTCCACCAGAGCCGGTGCCACGCGTTTGATTTCACTGCGGCGGCTGCCGGGCAAGACGAGGATCGTCTGCGCATCCGGCGATATGCCATGCGCACTGCGAAACGCATCTGGCTTGCCCCATTGGTGGCGCGACAGGGCCGGGTTGCCGACAACTGTCGTCTTCAAACCGTAAGGCTCGTAAAAGGGGGCCTCAATCTCGTGCATGCACAACAGGTGATCGACCGTTGCGGCCAGTGTCTTGGCCCGTCCCGGTCGTGTCGCCCAGACTTGTGGACCGATCAGTTTCACCAGCCTGATATGCGGTGCCCGTTCGCGCAACCGCTGCGCCACGCGCAACATGAAACCCCACGAATCCACCAGGATGACAACATCCGGCGCATCGGCAATGATGGCGTCAGCAGCTATGTCGGCAAGCTTGACGACCGTTCCATAGGCCTTCAGGCCCTCAAACAAGCCGAGGACAGACAGGGGCGAAATATCGATCGGCGAAATGATGCCGACAGAGGCCATCTCACCACCGCCTATGCCCGAAACATGGACATCCGGTTGTTTGGTCTTGATCCTGTCGATCACTTCCCGCGCCAGCAGGTCACCCGACGATTCCGCGGCAACGAAATAGAGGCGCGGTGAAGTCATGTGCCTTTACCAGGTTCAAACCCAACGATGAAAACGCCCAGCCTGTCAGCCGTTGCCTGCATTTCCGCCCGGCCAAGCATCAGTGCGCCGCCAGCTTCGACTGCGAGACCGGCAAGCCCTGCCGCAGCAACTTTTTCTACGGTGGACACACCGACTGTTGGCAAGTCGATCCGACGCTCCTGCGCGGGCTTGGGACGCTTGACCAACACGCCGCGTCGCCGGTTTACTGTCCCGCGAATGGTCTCGGGTAGGGCCGCGCATCGCTCCAGCATGGCGTCAGTGCCTTCCTGCGCCTCGACAGCGAGCACGAGGCCTTCACAGACCACGCAACCTTGTCCGATATCAAGATCACCCAGGGCCGCCACAACACTCGCACCGCGCGCGATATCGTCCATCCCAGTGTCCGACGGCGCGGGACCCGCCAAATGGCCTGACGGTGCCCGTAGGGCCGCATGCGCGGCATCCGAGCCAATCACATTAAAACCCTGCTTCTCCATTTCGGCGACGAGCAGCCTGAGCAAGGCATCGTCGCCCTTGCCGGCCTCAGCCAATACTTTAGGCAACAGCGCCGCGCCGCGCATGTCGAGCTTCAGATCCTTGAAATTCGGACGCTTCACGATACCCGCAAACAATACATCACGACAGCCTGCAGTCTTCAGGCTCGCATACAGTTTTCCAATCTCACCGAGACCGATCACCGTGCCGGGATAATTTTCCAGTCGCGGTTCCTCAAATCCCTTGAGGCGCAGGACATATACGCCCTGCCCCGTCGCCACGGCATTCTCCGCGATTGCGACCGGCAGGTCGCCCAATCCAGCGATTAGTCCCAGGGGAGCGGTCATGCGAACATCACCCCGGCTTGCAGATCGGACGGTCACCGCCTGTACGGATGAAATCAATCATCTCCATGGCCAGCGGCTTGTCCTTGAACGTCACAGCCGCCGCAGCAAGCCGGTCCTTGAACAAACCGTCGCCCATGAACACGGCCTTGTACGCGCCACGCACTTCCTGCAGCTGAGTCTTGTCGAAACCGCGACGCTTCAGGCCGACCATGTTCAGCCCCGAAAGCTTGGCATGATTACCCACAACAGATCCGAACGGGATGACATCTTCAACCAGGATGGCACCACCGCCGACAAACGCATTCCGTCCAATCCGCGTGAACTGGTGCACAGCGGCGAGGCCGCCAAACCACACATTGTCCCCCACGGTGACGTGGCCCGCCAGCGCGACACCATTCGCCATCACGACACTGTTGCCGATATGGTTATCATGGGCGATGTGGCCCCCGACCATGACGAAGCAATCATTGCCTATGCGCGTCTGTCCGCCAAATTTTGGAATGCCCGTATGCGCGGTTGTAAATTCGCGGAACGTGCAATTGTTGCCCACCACAAGGCGGGATTCAAATGTCTCCTGAAACCCGATCACCTGGGGCGGTCCACCGATGACCGCATGCGGGTGCACCACGCAGTTATCCCCAAGCGTAGTGTGGCCTGTGACAACGGCATGCGAGCGCAACTCGGTCTCTTTGCCCAGAACGGCACGCGGTCCGACATGACAGAACGGACCGATACGTACGCCTTCACCGAGATCGGCGCCGGACTCTACATAAGCGGTAGGATGAATTTCAACGGGCATCGATCGGTCCAGGCACTGCAATGAAGGTATACTAGCGAAGTGGTCCGCTGATCAGGACGTTTTCTTCGGATTTGCCTGTTTCTGCAACCATGCGACTTCGCGCAAGAACTGAAGGTGCGGCTTGGCGGGCGTGCCGCCCCAAATCTCGCCAGCGTCAATATCCCTGAAAACACCGGACGCAGCAGCCAAGCTGACACCTTCGCCGATCTTGACGTGATCCGCAATTCCGACACGACCGCCCATACGGGTCCCATCGCCAACATTCACAGAGCCTGAAATGCCGCCAAACGCCGCCATCACGACACCGCGCCCGAAAACAACATTGTGGGCAACCTGGCAGAGATTATCGAGTTTCGTCCGCTCGCCGATAATCGTGTCATCAAACACGCCGCGGTCAATGCATGTGTTCGCGCCGATCGTGACATGGTCCTGCAGGATGACCCGGCCAAAATGTGGGGCATCTTCCATCCCGGTCGGTCCGCCCGTGACACCAAAACCTGCTTCTCCGATGCGGACACCGGACAGGAGCGTTACATGGTCCCCTATAAGGGCGCAGAAGGCCGAAGCATTCGCCCCGATACGGCACTTGCGCCCCACCTGAACGCCCGGTCCAATCACGGCATTTGCGCCGATCACACAGCCTTCGCCGATCGTCGCGCCTGGTCCGATAACCGCGCCCGGCCCCATGACGACATCCGGATGCACCTTTGCATCGGGTGAAATACGAACATCACCACCCCAGACAAGATGCCTTGGTTGGAACAGGGAAAAAGACGCGACCCCATGATAGTGGCGGGGCATTTCCGTCAGCAGGTAAGGCAGACCAGCCGGCACATGCTTGACGTTGGCTTGATTGACCATCAACGCGGATACGTCATCACTGACCGATACCGCGGACTTGCCATCCCCATCCAAAAAGGAAAGGTCTCCGATCCGGCCAGTAGCCGAAGCGGAGACCCCTTTGATCTCAACTGACGCATCCCCGTGGAGAGTGGCGCCAGTCAGTTCCGCAATCTTTCCGAGCGTCGTGGCCCCAAGGGGCGCGTAGAAACGAGGATCGATCGTCACAGTGGGAGTTCCTACTGAGCAGGTTGCGCAGGTACGCGTTGGCGAGAGACAGCAATGGTCGGTGTCTTGGCATCGAGCTTGCTGATCACCAGGGCTGTCACGTCGACTGTATCTGCACTGTAGATCACCTGCCCCTTGGACATGACAATCTGCGCTTTCTTCTCGTTGACGACTTCCATGAGCGCTGGCTCGATGGCCCGATTGAAGTCAACCAGAGCCTTGCGTTCCGTAAGCTGGAACTCCTGGCTCACAACCTGCCGCTTCTGAGCGAAATCATTGGCGCGCTTCTGGTAGGCTGTCAGTTGAGCCACGAGTGCCGTGTCTGCAGCAACGGCTTCACGGGTCTTGCCTTCAATTTTCGTCTGCAGCGCCTTGCCATCCGTTTCGAGCGTGGCGCGCGTTGGCTCCAGCTCATTCTTCATCTGGGTTTCCAGGCTGCTGAGTTTTGTCTGGATATCTTTGCCGGCCTTGGATTCAGTCAGCAAGCGAGCTTCGTCAATCATGACGACTGTCGTGCCTTGTGCTGCGGCTGCCGGCACAGCGACGGCTGCACCTGTAACCATGAGCGAAAGGGCGACTAGCATGTGTTTGATTGGGGACATTGTCCGTCTCCTGTTTGGCGATTCTGGATCAGAAACGTGTAGAGGTTGAGAACCGGAAAGTTTCGGTTCGGTCGTAATCTTCCCTGCGCAGGATCTGCGAGAAGTCGAAGCGAATGGGGCCGAATGGCGAGTCCCAGAAAACGCTCAGACCTGCAGATGCGCGCAAGGCGGTTGCATCCTTGGTAATACGCACTGCCGGCAAGCCGGTTTGCGGATCAGTGAAGTAAACCGTAGGGCTGATGTCAGGTCCCCGTAGGGTACCGAGGCCACCCACATCAGCGAACAAGGCGCTCTTGATGCCATACTCTTCAGGGAAGAAGTTTGGCATGCTGAGTTCGAACGTGCCCTGGTAGTAGGTGTTGCCCCCTTGCGAGTTCAGGCGCCGTGTCGCCACAATCTCACCTGTTGTCGGATCGACAACCCGCACGACTTCACGCGGGCCGAGGCCAGCGACGTCAAAGCCGCGGAATGTGCTGCCTCCGCGGAAGAAGCGGTTGTTGATCCGGATACCCTGACCATCTTCGAGCGGGAAAACATACCCAGCCGAAAGACGCGCACTGGCCACGACATCTTTCCAGATGCCACGATACATGGATGCGCTGGTTTCAGTGCGCAGGTATTTCACATCACCGCCAAGACCGGCCGCTTCCTGGCTCCACCGGAAGTCAAATCCCCGCGTCGGGCGAATTGGGTCATTGGTGCGATCCCAATAGAAACTGTACCCGACAATGCTTGAAATCTCGCTTCGCTCAGAGCGGCAGTTTGAATCGCGCAGCACGTAGAGCGGATCGCACTGATCGACGATGACTTCACCCGCGACAGCGCCATCGGCTGCCTGAGCGACACGGAAAAAGTCATCACTTGTATCACCCGGCGTGTCTGCGCCCGCCGTCTGGATGGTTCGGGTCGAGGTAAACCGCGTCGTCGTGTCCAGCAGGATATCAAAGTCTGGAATCTGGACATCATCCGACTGCAGCTTGTAGCTGAGGCCGAGTTGCATCCGCTCGGTCAACGGGAAGCCGACCCGCAAGCCAGCACCGATGGTTTCAGCGGTATAGCTGCCGTAATCCTCGAAGTCCTGCTTGGTCGCGTACAGGTCGACGCCAGCCGAAAGGTTGCGGTCCAGGAACCGAGGCTCGGTGAAGCGAAGATCCACCACCTGCTGGCGGCTGGACGTCGAAACACGCGCCACAACCGACTGGCCACGGCCGCGCAGGTTGCGCTGCGACGCGCTGAGGTCGAACAGGTAGGAATCGACCGAGGAGAAACCTGCCGCAAACGACAGTTCACCGGTCGGCTGCTCGGTGACCTTCACATCCACGATGCTCTTGTCCGCCCCATCGCCTGGCGTTTCAATGATTTCAACGTCCTTGAAGTAACCGAGTGCCCGCACGCGGTTCTTCGAACGGTCGAGCAGGATGCGGTTGAAGGCATCACCTTCAGAAATACGCAGTTCGCGACGGATCACGCGGTCAAGCGTCTGCGTGTTCCCGACAATGTTGATGCGTTCGATATACACACGCGGACCTTCATCCACGGCGAACGTTACGTCGATCCGGCCCGTATCGGGGTTCACGTCCAGTTGGGGGCGGATATCCACGAAGGCATAGCCGGCGATCCCCGCCGCATAGGTCAGTGTATCAATTGTCGTTTCGATCAGATTGCCCTTGAAGAGATCGCCTTCCTGGATCGGCACGGCGCTTCGCAGCGCCACGGCATCCAGTTTTTCAAGAGCAGTTTCCACTTTGACTTCACCGAAATCATACTGACGCCCCTCATCGATCGTCATCGTGATGTAAAAGTCTTTCTGGTCCGGCGTCAGCTCTGCAACCGCGGACGTCACACGGAAATCATAATAACCATTGTTCTGGTAGAACTCGCGCAGCTTCTCGCGGTCATATTCAAGGCGGCCGGGGTCATAGTTGTCGTTTGAGCTGAAGAAGCGCCACAGGCGCGACTGGCGGGTCACGATCTCGCTGCGAAGGCGCGAGTCCGAATATTCCTTGTTTCCAATGAAGTTGATTGAGCGGACGCCCGTGACTGGACCCTCAGTGATTTCAAACACAAGATCGACGCGGTTCTGTTCAAGCGGCTTGTATTGCGGCTCCACCTTGGCGGCGAAACGGCCCGACTGGCGATACAGCTCCAGAATGCGCTGGACATCGGCCTGTACACGCGCTGCGGTGAAAATACCGCGCGGCGCCGCCTGGATTTCTTCCTTGAACTTGTCGTCTTTAAGCGCGCGGTTGCCCTCAAAGATCACGCGGTTGATGATCGGATTCTCGACAACACGCACCAGCAGGTCGTCGCCATTCCGGTCAATCGACACGTCTGCGAACAGGTTTGTGGCAAACAGCGTTTTCAGCGACAGGTCGATACGCTCAGCATCGAATGCATCGCCCGGCTCGACCAGCAGGTAGGACTGAACAGTCCGCGCTTCGATCCGCTGGTTCCCCTCCACAAGGATCGACCGGATCGTACCACCATAGCGGTTGTCTTCCTGCGCCTCTGCGGAATTATTCAGGCCCGGCAGCGACACCGATGCAAAAACACTGGTCGCCACAAGGGTTGCTGCAAGAAACTTACGCATCGTGGAATTATCTCTCTGATTAGACTTGGGTCGGCCGGGTTAGCCGCCCACTCCCCCGAACAAGCCGGTCTCGATGATATCACCCCACGTGATCACCACCACCATTCCCAATAACAGGATCAGCCCGAATGTCAGGCTCATCTCCTGCACTTTTTCGGGCAGTTCCTTGCCCATTACGGCTTCATAAGCATGAAAGACAAGGTGACCGCCATCCAGCACGGGCAGCGGCAGAAGGTTGAAAAAGCCGACACCGACTGAGATCGCGGCACAGATGCTGAGAAGCATCCAGAACAATTGGTCCAGCCGCTGCCCCGTTGTCAGCTCCGGCTGGCTCCAGACCTTGTTGACGACGCGGCGGGAAATATCGCCAATGCCGACCGGGCCCGTCATGGCATTGAAGGACATCTTGCCGGTAACGATTCGTGAAAGCATGGTCACAGTCCGGTCGATCGTCGCGCCGGTTTCCACAACTCCGGCGCCCAACGCCTCGATTGGGTTGTATTTGGTTCGCTCGCCCATCGCGATACCGGCAAGGGCGATCCCGGCCGTGCTTTGAGGCACCATCTGACCGAACTCGTTCGCCCGCACGACCTCTGTGGGCGTGACCTGGAAGCTCATCGCTTCGCCGTCCCGCAACACGTCGAACGTCATTTCCTGGTTGGGGTTCAGCAAAATTGGAATTGTCACTGTCTGCGCGTCGGTGACCGGCTTGCCGTTAATTGCAACAAAAACATCGCCCGCAACCAGACCGCCCTGCTCGGCAGGTGATCCCTCAACCACGCTCGCAACGCCCACGGAATAATTGGCCTTTCCGTGAACACCCAGGATCAATGAAAAAATAAGGCTCGCCAGGACAAAATTCGCAACGGGGCCGGCGATGCTAACCAGCGAGCGCTGCCACACCGTCAGATCATTATAGGCCTTTCCTTGGGGACCCTCTTCGACCTTGCCAACATCTCCAGCGAGTTGGCTCTCGCCAACAAATTTCACGAATCCGCCGAGGGGTATCCAATTGACACGCCAGCGCGTTCCGACCCGGTCCTTGCGCTCGTACAGAGGTTTGCCAAAGCCAATCGAGAACGACTCGACCGCAGCGCCATAGAAACGGCCCACCAGATAGTGACCCAGTTCATGCACGATCACGACAATGCCCATCATGAAAATGAGGCACGCAATGAATAGTGGACCCTGGCTCAGAACCTGACCCAAACGACTTAACCTCCTGCCCGGCTCGGGGCTTTCTTCAGCAACTCGGTCGCCATTTCGCGTCCGAACCGGTCCAGATAAGCTATTTCTTCCAGTGTGTCACAGGCCATTGAGGCCAAATTACCAGATGAAAAGCGACTCAATACTTCGTCTACGGCCCAGCTTATGTCCAGAAAACCACATTGGCCCGCAATAAATGCAGATACAGCCGCTTCATTAGCGCAATTTAATACGGTTGTGCCAGCAGAACCCATCGCAATCGCGCGGCGCGCGAGTTCGATCGCCGGAAACCGCTCCGCATCGACTTCTGCAAAGTCCAGTCGCCCCAAAGCCGCCAGGTCCAGACGGGCCACATTCGTCGCCACCCGGTCCGGCCAGCCCAGCGCATAGGCAATCGGTGCGCGCATATCCGGCGCACTCAACTGCGCGATCACGGATCCATCATTGAAATGCGCCATGCCATGAATGATCGACTGCGGATGCACGAGAACGTCGATCCGGTCCGCCGCGACATCGAACAGATAAGCCGCTTCGATGAATTCGAGCGCCTTGTTCATCAGGGTCGCGCTGTCGATGGAATTCTTGATGCCCATGTCCCAGTTGGGATGCGCCGCCGCTTCAGCTGGCGTTGCAACCCCCATCTGTTTCAGAGAGGCCGTCCTGAACGGACCGCCAGAAGCCGTAATCGTCAGCTTTTCAAGTGATTTTCCATCCCCCAACGCCTGGAAGATGCCACTATGCTCGGAATCAACGGGCAGTACACGCGCGCCCGTCCGCATGGCCTCTGCGAGGATCAGCCTTCCCCCACACACGATGCTTTCCTTGTTGGCGATCGCAACGTCGGTGCCTTGCCGCACCGCGGCGAGAGTTGAGGAAAGCCCAGCCGCGCCGACAATGGCCGCCAGAACGCGGTCACACGAACGTGTCGCCGCTTCTGTCACCGCATCCACCCCGCCTGCGGTTTCGATTCCAGTGCCCGCCAGCCGTTCTCTGAGGTCGGCCAATTTGGCCTCATCCGCGATCACGGCAATTTGCGGCCTGAACGCGATGGCCTGCTGCGCGAGAGTTTCAGAATCGCTACCTGCGGCAAGGGCGATGATTTCAAAGGGAGTTTGCCCAGCCGCGTTGGCCTGAGCCACTACGTCGAGTGCAGACGTGCCAATTGAGCCGGTTGAGCCCATGATGGAGATACGACGAACGGTCATGCCTCAGAACCCGAGCGCGCCTGAAAAGCCGGGAAGCAGGTAAAGGGCCAGCGAGCCGAAAATACACACCGCCCCCAACCCATCCACACGGTCCAGAACACCGCCATGACCGGGCAAAAGCGTTCCGGCATCCTTGACCTTGAAACGCCTCTTCAGACCACTTTCAAACAGGTCGCCGCTTTGCGCCACCACTGAAATCGCAATGCCGGTCGCGATCCACACCGGAAAGGATGCCATTTCGATATCCGCCCCGGCCAGGCCGCAGAGCGCGCAGGCCGTGACCGCGCCAAGGGCACCGCTCCAGGTCTTGTTCGGGCTTTCGCTGGGCAAGAGTCGAGGCCCCCCCAGGCCGCGCCCGGTAAAGTAGGCAGCCGCGTCGGACGCCCAGACGAACGACATGAAAAACAGAGCGGCGGCGCGGCCATCCCAAGGGCCTTCACGCAGGAAATACAGTCCGGAAGCCATGGCAGTGACGTAGAACAGACCAAAGGCAGCGGTCCATCGCACACGCAACCCGCCGACAGCCGTCATTGCGCAAAACGCCATGCCCGCGACAATCACAAGTGTACTTAGCCAAACCAGACCGACCGGCAATGTTATGCAGAACGCGGCCGTCGCGAAGGCCATCGCACGGCCATGGGGATAAGCGCTGATCTGGCTCCACTCCAGGGCCATCGCGGCGGCAAACACGGCGCACCCGATCGCCAGCCACCAGCCGCCAGCCCAAACCATGCCAACCGCGACTGGTATCAGCACCACGGCTGACATCAGCCGAAGTCCCAGTTCGGAGAACCGACGATCGCGCGGGGTCCAATCTCCCATTAAACTGCCCCAGGCGAAACAGCGCCGAACCGACGCTCGCGCTCTTGATATTTCGCCAATGCCTCTTCCAGACAGGCCCGGTCAAAGTCGGGCCAAAGGACATCCATGAAAATCAATTCGGAATAGGCGCACTGCCAAAGAAGGAAATTACTGAGGCGACACTCGCCGCTCGTACGAATCAAGAGGTCTGGATCAGGCATCGTGCCAGTGTCGAGGAAAGAGCCAAACGAGGCTTCATCAATCTCGTCGGCCATCAGCCGGCCATCCACCACGGCTTCCGCCATGCTGCGCGCTGCCCGCGCAATCTCTTCTCGACCGCCATAATTGAACGCAATTGTCAGGAAGAACTTGTCATTTGTAGCCGTTTCCCGCTCCGCCTTGTCGACCAGCGCGGCTACATCGTCCGGCAATCCGTCCCGGAGGCCGATAATACGGATGCGAACGCCTTCCTGTTTCAAACGCGACAGGTCACGCTGCACATAGGCCTTCAGCAGGCCGAACAACGCACTGACTTCAGCGGCTGGGCGCCGCCAGTTTTCGGTGGAGAATGAGAATACGGTCAGATACCGGATGCCCAGCTCACCTGCGGCCTCGACTGTGCGCCGAAGCGCCTCGACGCCTCGTTCATGGCCAGCTGCGCGTGGAAGACCGCGCGCTTTCGCCCACCGTCCGTTGCCATCCATGATGATAGCGACATGCGAAAGTCCCGGCTGCTGCCCCGACACAATACTTGTGACATCAGAGGCGGACGCAGCAGACATCAGACTTGCATGATCTCCGCTTCTTTGGCTTTCAACGCATCGTCGACACGGCCAACGAACGCATCTGTCAGCTTCTGCACTTCGTCGGACAAGCCGTGCAGCTTGTCCTCACTGATCTCGCCGTCTTTTTCCATTTTTTTCAGGCTGTCCATGCCGTCGCGGCGGATGTTGCGCACGGCAACTTTCGCGGCTTCGGCATATTTGCCAGCGACCTTGGTCAGCTCAAGACGGCGTTCTTCATTCAGAGGCGGGATCGGGATCCGCAGGGTCTGGCCATCCATGATCGGGTTCAAGCCAAGGCCCGACTCACGAATCGCACGGTCTGTGGCGCCAACGACAGTCTTGTCCCATACGTTGACGGACAACATGCGCATATCGGTGACCGAAACCGAGGCAACCTGTGACAGCGGCACGGTTGAGCCGTAGGCGGGCACCTGGATCGCATCGAGCAGGTTCACAGATGCGCGTCCGGTACGAAGTCCGCTGAATTCCGTGGAGAGCGACGTCAGCGCGCCTTCCATCCGGCGTTCGAGATCTTTCTTGCTATAGGTCATTTCGCGACCCCTCCCTTATTGGAAATCGTGGTTGAGGTGCCCCGACCGTGCAGCACGTTCAACAGCGACCCTTCTTCCTTGAGCGAGAAGACCACAATCGGAACATTGTTGTCACGCATCAGGCTGACCGCAGACGAATCCATGACGCGGAGATCCTTCACCAGCAATTCCTGATAGGCAATCTCGTCATACCGCATGGCATCCTTGTCGACCTTGGGATCGGCCGTGTAGACGCCATCCACCTGCGTACCCTTGAGCAGCGCATCGCAATTCATCTCGATTGCGCGCAGGGCGGCCCCGGTATCGGTCGTGAAGAAGGGGTTGCCGATTCCGGCTGCGAAAATGACGACGCGGCCCTTTTCCATGTGCCGCTGGGCCCGCCGACGAATGTAGGGCTCGCAAATCTGATCCATTGTGATGGCAGACTGGACCCGGGTCGGCACACCCTGGCTCTCCAATACACTCTGCATGGCCAGCGCGTTCATGACGGTCGCGAGCATGCCCATGCTGTCAGCCTGGGCCCGCTCCATGCCCTTGGCAGCACCCGCCATGCCCCGGAAGATGTTTCCACCACCGATAACAAGGCAGATTTCAGCACCAGCCGCGCGCGCATTCGCGATAGCCTTTGCAAATTTCTCCACGGTGGGGATGTCGATGCCGAATTGGCCGGGCCCCATCAGGGCCTCGCCGGACAGTTTCAGGAGCACGCGCTTGTATTTCAGCGGGCTCGTCTCCGGATTCTCGCCTGGCATAGCTTTCTCCGTCAGTTGAAGCCCTGAATAGAGCTCCTAAAAGATTCCCGGCTGCCTGTCATGGGCAGCCGGGATGTTTAAGGCCTCAGGACGGGCCAAAGGCAAGCCTGTTCAGCTACCTTTTGTCAGAGAAGCCACTTCGTCCGCGAAGTTATCCGCAGCTTTTTCGATGCCTTCGCCCAACTTGAAGTGAACAAAGCTGTTCAGCGTTGCGCCTTCGCCCTTGAGGTATTCTGCGACGGTCTGGTCAGGGTTCATCACGAAGGGCTGTTCCAGCAGGACAACTTCCTTGAAGAACTTCTGCATGCGGCCCTTGATCATACCTTCGATGATATTCTCCGGCTTACCGCTTTCACGGGCCTGCTCGGTCAGAACACGCTTTTCGGTTTCGACCAGGGCAGGATCAAGCTCAGCCGTCGTCGCAGCAGCAGGCGACGTCGCAGCAATATGCATGGCAATCTTGCGGCCGATGTCTTCGAGATCACCCGAACCCGACAGAGCAACCAGGACGCCAACCTTACCCATACCCGCCGTTTCGGCATTGTGGATATAGGAAGCGACTTTGTCAGCCGACACTTTGGCCGAACGACGCAAGGCCATATTCTCGCCAATCGTGGAGATCATGCGCTTGATCATGTCGTCAACGGTGCCCTGCCCGTCTGGAGCCGGCGCGGCCGCAAGGGCCTCGACCGATCCGTCGGTGCCAAGCGCGGCTTCCACGATACCCGACAGGGATTTCTGGAAACCCTCGTTGCGTGCCACGAAGTCAGTTTCAGCGTTCAGCTCGACAATCGCGCCGGATTTTCCGTCAGCCGACACTTTGACGGCAACGAGGCCGTCAGCAGCGGTGCGTCCGGATTTCTTGGCGGCCTTGGACAGGCCCTTGGCGCGAAGCCATTCGATTGCGGCTTCTTCGTCACCATCATTCTCGACGAGGGCCTTTTTCGCATCCATCATGCCTGCGCCGGTTTTCTCGCGCAGTTGCTTGACGAGCACAGCAGAAATCTGGGCCATTGCATTTATCCTTCAGTGTAAAAGTTCAATACCGAGGGCGATCAGGCGCCCGTTGCATCTTCCTTGGTTTCACCAGCGGCTGCAGCGACATCCGCCTCAACCATGCCTTCGAGGTCTTCGAGAGCACCGAGATCCACACCGAGACCTGCAGTCGACTCTGCGAGGCCATCAAGGACCGCATCGGCGAACAGGTTACAGTAGAGCGAAATCGCGCGGGCAGCGTCATCGTTACCTGCGAAACCGTAATCGGCATCTGCCGGGTCACAGTTCGTATCAAGCACGGCGACGACTGGAATGCCCAGCTTGCGGGCTTCCATGACAGCGATGGATTCCTTGTTGGTATCAATCACGATCATTGCAGCCGGCAGGCCGCCCATGTCAGCGATACCACCAAGTGCGCGCTGCAGCTTGTCACGGCGGCGCTGCAGGTCGAGAAGTTCTTTCTTGGTGAGGCCTTCGCCGCCACCCGCATCGAACATCGCATTAAGCTCTTTGAGCTGCTTGATCGACTTGGACACAGTGGCCCAGTTGGTCAGCGTGCCACCGAGCCAGCGGTGGTTCATGTAATATTGTGCGCAGCGCTGCGCAGCTTCTGCAACGGGGTCAGACGCCTGGCGCTTGGTGCCGACGAACAGGACGCGGCCACCCTTTGCAACAGAATCGCGCACGAAAACGAGCGCCTGATGCAGGGCTGGGACCGTCTGGGAAAGGTCCATGATGTGGATGCCGGAGCGCTCGCCGTAGATGTACGGCTTCATGCGGGGGTTCCAGCGGTGGGTCTGGTGACCGAAGTGTACGCCAGCCTCGAGCAGCTCACGCATCGTAAAGTCAGGTAGTGCCATCTTTTTTCTCCATCCGGTTAGCCTTCGCAGGTGGAACGTTGGGCCAAGATGGCTTTCCGCACCGGATGCACCCGCGAAATGGTTTCAGGAAATGCGGCTTATACAGAATTCCGCGGGGTCGGCAAGTCGGCTGGATCGCCTTTTGTCAGGCGGCTTTCATGGGTTCAACCCGCTCCACACCCGGCGCGTCTTTCAGCGCCCTCTGGGCCTTTAGGCCAATCGTATAATTGTCGGGCAGACGCAGGATTACCGTCCGCCCGTCTTCGAGCGGCATTTCAATCAGGATTGCCCCCCGCTCGTGGTCCTGCAACCGACCCAGATGGCCAACAATGCCGGCGATATCATCGGTATTGGCCCCAACCGCCAGACGCACCTTTAGCGCGCCCATGGATTTCGAGAGGCGGGCGGATTCCAGCTGTACGATCCGCTCGGCGTTCAGCTTGATTTCGTCGCCCGTTCGCTTGACCCCAACCGTGATCGCGACCGCATTGCCCACCTGAAGCAAATCATAGCTCTGCTGCAGCGTTTCCGGGAACACCATCATCTCGACCTCGCCGGTCGGATCTGACAGCGTGAGGAAGGCAAATTTGCCACCTTTGCGCGCAGGCTTTTCGTTGCGCATGCGCACCACACCGATCAGCTCAAGCGGCTTGCCATCGCTGGCGCGCTCCTCGATCTCAATGGCAAGCGTCACCCGTTCGCGGTCGATACCTTCGAGCACGTCGTCCAGCGGGTGGCCCGAAAAGTAGAATCCAATCGACTTGAACTCCTCGTCCAGTTTTTGCTGTCCGTTCCACGCCTTGCTGGTGGGCAGCGCCGGTCGAAGGGCCGGTTCAGCCTCGCCGAACAGCCCCCCCTGCCCGCCTTGACGGTCCTCGGCAGACTTGTTGGCCATTTGCGCAAGCATGGGCGCTGCAGCGAGCACCTTCGCGCGGTTAGAATCCAGGCCATCCAGCGCACCTGATTTCGCGAGCGACTCGAAAGCCTTCTTGTTGATGTGACGCGGATCGACGCGCTCGGCCAGATCGTAAAGGTCTGAAAACACTCCGTCGCTTTCGCGCAGCGCTTCGACATGGCGCATAGCCTCCAGACCTACCCCCTTCAACGCCCCCAGCGCATAGACAACCGCACCATTACGCACGTCGAAATCGGCCGTAGACGTGTTCACGTCCGGCGCCAGAACCGGGATTTTAAGCCGCCGCGCTTCCTGGAAGAAAGCAGCCAGCTTGTCGGTATTGCCGAGGTCGAGGCTCATCGACGCCGCAAGGAACTCAACCGGGAAATGGCATTTCAGATAACCCGTATGATACCCGATCAACGCATAGGCGGCGGCGTGGGACTTGTTGAAACCGTAACCTGCAAACTTCTCCATCGTGTCGAAGATTTCGTTGGCGAGCGGTTCGTCCATCTGCTTCGTGGCTGCAGCGCCTTCGACGAAACGCTTGCGTTGCGCAACCATCTCCTCAAGCTTCTTCTTGCCCATGGCCCGGCGCAGCAGGTCGGCTTCGCCGAGCGAATAGCCAGCAATTTCCTGCGCCATTCGCATCACCTGCTCCTGATAGACCGGCACACCATAGGTGGCCTCCAGGACGGGCTTAAGGTCTGGGTGTGCATACTGCACGCTGTCAGGATTTTCCTTGCCCTGCACGTACAGCGGGATGTTCTCCATCGGGCCGGGACGGTAGAGCGAGATGATGGCGATGACGTCTTCGATATTGTTCGGGCGCACCTTGCGCAGCGTATCGCGCATGCCCGCGCCTTCCAGCTGGAATACGCCCAGCGTGTCGCCGCTCGCCATCAGGTCATAGGTCGCCTTGTCGTCGAGATCTTCCCATTCCGGACCGACATCCTGCCCGCCCCGTCGGATCAGCTTCAGGGCCCGGTCGATCACTGTCAGCGTCTTCAGGCCAAGGAAGTCGAACTTCACGAGACCCGCCATCTCGGCGTACTTCATGTTGAACTGAGACGCAGGCAGGTCGGCGCGTGGATCGTTATATAGCGGGGCGATTTCGACCAGCGGACGATCACCAATCACGACGCCCGCCGCGTGCGTACCGGCGTTTCTGTAGAGCCCCTCTAGCGCCAGCGCGATCTTGATCAGCTCGCCGACACGCGGGTCGGCTTCGATCTCCTCATCGAACTTGGGTTCGTCGTCGATCGCTTCCTGAAGTTTTGGTGGCTTGGCCGGGTTGAAAGGGATCAGCTTGGCAAGCCGGTCGACCTGGAAGTACGGCATCTGCATCACCCGGCCGACATCGCGCACCACAGCCTTGGCTTGCAATGTACCGAAAGTAATGATCATCGCCACACTATCAGCGCCGTACTTGTCGCGGACATAGCGGATGACTTCCCCGCGGCGTTCCTGGCAGAAGTCGATATCGAAGTCCGGCATCGATACGCGTTCCGGATTCAGGAAGCGTTCGAACAGCAGGTCAAAGCGAAGCGGGTCCAGATCTGTAATCAGCAATGACCACGCCACGAGTGAGCCGGCACCTGAGCCTCGCCCTGGTCCGACTGGTATGTCCTGCTCTTTTGCCCATTTGATAAAGTCGGACACGATCAGGAAATAGCCGGGGAAACCCATGCGCTCAATCACACTGAGTTCATAGTCGAGGCGTTTGAAATAAGTCTCACGTTCCGCGTAAAGCTTGCTGGCTGCCGTAAGGCGTCCTTCCAGTCCCTCTGTGGCCTGTATTCGCAACTCCTCGATCTCGGAGCGTCCTTCATTACTGAACGAAGGAAGGATCGGATCGCGTGTCACCGAGCGGACGGAACAACGCCGGGCGATTTCGACCGTATTGGCCAAAGCCTCAGGCAGATCGGCGAAAAGCTCGGTCATCTCGGCCTGTGTCTTGAGATATTGCGACGGGTCCACGCGCTTGCGGTCTTCCTGGCCAAGGTATTCGCCGTTCGCGATACACATGAGTGCGTCATGGGCCGTTGCGTCAGACGGCTTCATGAAGCGCGCGTCGTGTGTCGCAACCAGTGGCAGGTCGAGATCATAGGCGAGGTCGATCAGACCCGCTTCGACGGCGATCTCATCCGGCGTGCCGTGGCGCGTGATCTCGACATAGCAGCGCCCCGGATAGGCGCTTGCCAGTGTCGACAATTCAGTCCGCGCATCGGCCACGCGGCTCTTGAGCAGGTGCCGCGCAACCTCGCCCTCCGCCCCGCCGGTCAACAGGATCAGGCCATCCGTCTTTTCAAGAACCAGGTCACGGTGAAGCTTTGGAACGCCATCATCCGCATCCAGGTATGCGCGCGACGACAGCAGCATCAGCCGCTGGTAGCCGGTCTCGTCCTGTGCGTAGAGCGTTATGCGCGCCGGATCGCTGCGATGGGCCCCATCGGTTACATCAAAACAGCACGCCATGATCGGCTGGATGCCAGCTTCGGACATAGTGAGAGACACTTCGAGCGCGCCAAACAGGTTGTTCCTGTCTGTGACGGCCACGGCGGGCATGCCTTGCCCCAGCAGCCAGCCTTTCAGGCCCTTGGGTGTGATCATGCTCTCGAGCAGAGAATAGCTCGACCGAACGGCCAGATGGATGAAAGGCGACTCAGACAATGCTCGTTCTCCTGCCGGGAGAATACCTTGCCGTCCCGGCCTATGCCAGACTACCCGTCAGCAGCGGCGTTCCACAGCTTATTCCGGCTTGTAGTCGACTAATTGGCCGTCGCGCAGCGTCAGGATACGATCCATGTGCTGCGTCAGGGCGAAATTATGTGTTGCCACCAGCACCGCAGCGCCTTCATTGCGCACCATCTTGATCAGCGTCGCGAACACACGCTCGGTCGTCGCCGGATCAAGGTTTCCGGTCGGTTCGTCCGCAATCACAAGGCGCGGATCATTCGCCAGAGCACGCGCAATCGCGACCCGTTGCTGCTCACCGCCCGACATCTGGCCTGGCTGGTGGTGGCCTCTGTCGGCCAGCCCCATCACTTCTAGCAACTCAGCCGCCTTTGCCCGCGCTGCCTTCTTCCTCACGCCCGCGATCATCAGCGGCATCGCAATGTTATCCTCGGCATTGAACTCGGGAAGCAGGTGGTGGAACTGGTAGACAAATCCGATCCTGGATCGCCGTATCGCCGTTCGGCCCCGATCATCCAGCGCCAGGCAATCAATGCCATCGAGCATGACCTTGCCCGCCTCTGGCCGCTCCAGCAGGCCCGCCGTGTGCAGCAGCGTCGACTTGCCAGATCCCGACGGCCCGACGAGACCCACAAGCTCACCGGCATTCAGGCGCAGGTTCGTGCCTTTCAGCACTGGCAGTTCGCCCGCAGCGGTACGATAGGTCCGGTTGATATCAATCAGTTCGAGAACGGCATCAGACATTATTCGAACCTCAGCGCGCTGACCGGGTCCTGACGGGACGCCCACCAGGCCGGAATGATCGACACACCCATCGACATGAACAGGGCATACAGTCCGGTCTGGATGACTTCCTTCCAGTCAAGGATCGCCGGCAAACCCTCAAGGCCGTAGGTCTCTGCATCGAAGACTTCGCCCTGCACGAACAGATTGATGAAGGCCTCGACCGAACCGATGTTCAGTACGACGAGCACACCGACGAGCACACCGAGCAACGCTCCCAGTGTGCCGAGCACGGTTCCGACCAGCAGGAACACGCGCAGCACGCCGTTTCGCCCAAGGCCAATTGTGCGCAAGATCGCAATGTCGCGAGACTTGTTTTTCACCAGCATCACGACGCCCACGATAATATTGAGCGTTGCGATGGCCATGATCACCATGACCAGCAGACGCACCATTGTCCGCTCCACCTGAAGCGCATTCAGATAGCTCTCACGTTGGCTCTTCCAGTCGAATGTGTAGAGCGCATTGCCCGTCGCATTCGAAATGGCGGTCATGGCCTCATGCGTCTTTTCAGGATCCTTCAGGCGGATGTCCAGCATGCTGTAATGTCCCTTGGACTGAAACAGAATCTGCGCCTGCTCCATCGGCATGAACACATACAGACTGTCCAGTTCGACACTGCCGGTCTTGAAAATATCACCGACCGTATAGGATTTGCTTCGCGGTGTTCCGCCCATCGGACCTGCTGTTTGCTGTGAGGTGACAATTTCCACCTTGTCGCCGGGGCGTATGCCCAGCCCCTCCCGACCCGCAGCAAGGAATGCGCCCAGCATGACGACATTGCCGCCATTCTTGCCTTCGCCAAATCCTGCCGCGATCGCCGATTCTCCGCCATCTTTCAGGAAGGGCAAAGTCGTCAGGTCTTCGTTGCGGATCGCCCGCACCGCCGCACCAGTCTTGCGTCCATTGGCCGTGATCAGCACGTACTCCTCAATATAGGGCGTCACGCTCGTGATCCCGTCGATCTGACGGATTTTGCCGGCCAGCGCGTTCGCTTCATCTTCGGTATAGCTGCTGACCACACCGTAAACATGCGGTTGGCCACCCAGCAGCGCGTCCAGCAACGTCGCGCGGAAACCGCTCATCACCGACATGGTGATGATCAGCGCGGCGACGGCAAAGAAGATGCCGACAAAGGAAATGATCGAAATCAGCGAGGCCCCGCCATGCTCGCGCTTGGCTCTCAGATAGCGCCAGGCTAGCGTCCGCTCCAACTTGCCGAAAGGCGGGGCGACATGGCCGAGTTCGCTCATTTGGGCGTCACTTTCTTCAGCGCAGCGGCGAAGGGCATTTCCACCTTCTCGCCGGTCTTGCGGTGTTTCACCTCGACCACGCCATTCTCGATTCCGCGTGGACCAATCACGATCTGCCAGGGTAGTCCGATGAGCTCCATGCGGGCGAACTTGCCACCGGCGCGCTCATCCGTGTCATCGTACAGAACGTCCATGCCCGCGCCCATCAGGGCCTGATAGGCGTCGGCGCAGGCTGCATCGCATGCCGCATCGCCAACGCGCATGTTGATCAGCCCAACATGCCAAGGCGCTACAGATTCCGGCCAAACGATACCGTTCTCATCATGGCAGGCCTCAATGATACCGCCGACAAGGCGCGACACACCAATGCCGTAACTGCCCATTTGCACAGGCACCATCTGACCATCAGATGACTGGACCACAGCATTCATTGGCACCGAATACTTGGTGCCGAAGTTGAAAATGTGGCCGACTTCAATTCCGCGAGCAGAAACTTGGCGTTCTTTGGGAACGGCCGCGAATGCCGCTTCATCATGCATCTCTTCGGTCGCGGCATAGTATTGCGTACGTTTTTCGACTTCGGCATTCAGATCGGCGTCGAAATCGAGATCCAGCCCCGGTGGCGGCAGATCCAGCAGCATCTTGTCACAAAATACAGCGCTTTCGCCCGTCTCGGCGAGAATGATGAATTCATGACTCAAATCGCCGCCGATCGGGCCCGTGTCAGCCTGCATGGGAACGGCTGTCAAACCCATCCGGTCGAACGCATTGAGATAGGCGCAGAACATCTTGCGATAGGAAACGCGCGCGTCTTCTTCTGTCAGGTCGAACGAGTAGGCATCCTTCATCAGGAATTCGCGTCCCCGCATCACCCCAAATCGCGGGCGCACTTCGTCGCGAAACTTCCACTGCTGGTGATACAGGTTCAGAGGCAGCTGCTTGTAGCTTTTAACGTAGGAGCGGAACACGTCGGTGATCAGCTCTTCATTCGTCGGGCCGTACAGCATGTCACGATCATGACGGTCCGTAATGCGAAGCATTTCCTTGCCATAATCGTCATAGCGCCCGGATTCACGCCAGAGGTCGGCCTGCTGCAGGGTCGGCATCAGCATTTCGATCGCACCGGCGCGGTTCATTTCCTCGCGCACGATCTGCTCGATCTTCTTGAGAACGATGTAGCCCATCGGCAGCCAGGAATAAATGCCCGCACCGTTCTGCCGGATCATGCCAGTGCGCAGCATCAGCTTGTGCGACGCGATGGCCGCATCCGCCGGGGCGTCCTTGGTAACCGGAAGAAAGAATTTCGAAAGGCGCATGGATTCCCCGCTATGGCTGATATTGGTGCCCAACTAGCCGCAGCCGCCCCTAGTCCGCAAGCAGCAGCGTCACAACCAGAACCGCAATACCGGTAATGATTGCCCCGCCAATTGTGGCCCATAGAACCTTCTTCAGCAGCATCGGGTTTGCCGGTGCGCCTTCTTCGGTCCCGGGCGTTATGTCGCCGTCCTCAAACTGGCCACGCACACCGATAGGCAGAACAGCAAAAAAGCTGATCCACCAAGCCATGACAAAGACAACAACGCCGCTCGCAATGGTCATCAGTGGTGGCCTTTGGGCGTTTCCATGAGTTCGATAAGAACTCCGTTGGAATTCTTCGGATGCACGAAAATGATCAGCGTGCCGTGTGCACCGATACGGGGCTTGCCCAGCACGGTCGCACCGCGCTTGCCCATCTCATCAACAGCCTGATGGATGTCGTCGACTTCGAAGCAGACATGGTGCTGCCCGCCCTTCGGGTTCTTGGTGATAAAGTTCGCGATAGGTGATTCCGCATTCAGCGGCTCGATCAGCTCGATCTGGGCGTTCGGCAGGTTTACGAAACAAACCTTCACCCCCTGCTCCGGCATGTCGAACGGCGTGGTGATATCGGTCGCCCCATAGAGTGTGCGATATGTTTCGCAAGCCTCTTCCAGGTCCGGCACGGCAATGCCGACATGGTTCAGCGGGCCAATTTTGAATTCGCTCATGTCAGGTCAACTCCTCAATACGGTCACATCTATCATGGGGCGGCGCCCAAACGTCGCCTCACAGGCCTTGCGCAAGGCCCGGCCGACTTCACGTTCGACCATATCATCATCCAGGCGGTTCTTCCGCTTCATCTTTGTCACAGCCGCGTCTGCTGCTTCGTCCAGTTCATCGAGACTTTCGTCGGCCAGCCGGCCATCAGATTCAGAGAAGCCGCGCACGACCACGACCGGGCCATCGATAACATCCCCGGACTCGCTGATGACAATACTGGCAAGCACGACACCATTTTCCGAAAGCTTGCGGCGCTCGTTAAGTCCCTGCGCCCCTTCCGGGACCAGGAATTTGCCGTCGAGCAGAAGGCGCCCAGCCGGCACCAGATCGATGATTTCGGCATCGCCCGGGGCAAGCCGGACAAGGCTGCCATTGCGCGGGGCGATCGTTTGCGGCACCTGCAGCGTCTTGGCGAAGGCGGCATGCTCCATGATGTGGCGACGCTCGCCATGAACCGGCACGGCGATCTTCGGCCGCACCCATTGATACATTTTCTGCAATTCACCGCGGCAAGGGTGGCCCGACACATGGATCGGTTCCTTGATCATGCGTGGCGTGATTACGCGCACGCCTTGGTCGGCCAGTGAATTCTGCATCGCGAAGATTTCGCGCTCGTTGCCGGGGATGATGCGGGATGAAAAGATCACGCAATCGCCTTCGCCCAGCGAGACATTGCGGTGATCATTCCGGGCAATCCGGGCAAGCGCCGCCCGTGCCTCGCCCTGGCTACCAGTGCAGAGGTACAGCACGTTTTCAGACGGCATTTTTTTGGCGTCAGACTCATCCACGAATTCGAGATTGCGTGACAGGATGCCGACGGCTTTAGCCGCATCCGTAATTCGGTGCATGCTGCGCCCGACAAGGCACACGCTGCGCCCCGCCATCTCGGCCGCATCAATGATGGATTTAACCCGGGCGACATTCGACGCGAAAGTCGTAACAGCCACGGCCTGCTTCTGCTTGCTGATCAGATCGATCAAACCCTGCTTTACGCTCTCTTCTGACCCCGACTCGCCATCCTCGAAGACGTTCGTGGAGTCGCAGACCATGGCCAGCACGCCGCGGTCGCCCAGCGCTGTAAGACCCTTGATGTCCGTTGGGCCGCCAATCTGTGGGTCCGGGTCGATCTTCCAATCGCCAGTATGCAGGATGATGCCGGCAGGTGTTTCGATGGCGAGGGCATTGGGTTCCGGTATGGAATGGGTCAGCGTCACATACGTAACCGTGAACGGTCCAACTTCGACCTTACCCCCCAGCGCCACCGGCTTCAGCCACCGCGGATCGACCCCCCTTTCCACCATCTTAGAGCGCACGAGTTCCGTCGTGAACGGCGTGGCATAGATCGGGGCCTTGGTCTTGAGCCGCGGATAAAGCAGGCCCACAGCGCCAATATGGTCTTCGTGCGCATGCGTCAGGAAGATCGCATCAATCTGCTCGCCGACCAGATATTCGGGATCGGCACAAATCAGGTCGATCCCGGGTGTGTCGAGACCTCCGAATGTCACACCAACATCAACCAGAATCCATCGGCGCGCGTGGGGCGGTCCATACCCGTAAGCATTCAGGTTCATGCCGATTTCTTCGCATCCCCCGAGTGGCAGGAATACGAGTTCGTCGGAAAGCTGTGCTGAATCGGCCATAGGGTCCTATTTGTTGCGTTTGTAGATTTCGAGAAGGCCCGCGATGAGAATATCCGGGTCATAATGGTCAATGGTTTCGCTGGCGCCTTCAAACAGGGATGCAACGCCACCGGTCGCGACCACCTGCATGGGCTTTCCATACTCGGCCTTCACTCGGCGTACCAGCCCGTCAATCAGGTCGATATAGCCCCAGAACACACCGGACTGCATTGCGCTGATCGTATCCTGGCCGATGACCTGGCTCGGGCGCTGTATCGCAATCCGCGGCAATTGGGCCGCTGCATCGTGAAGAGCGCGAACAGACAGGTTGATTCCGGGCGAGATAATACCGCCTTCAAACCCACCATCCGCCGCCACAATATCAAATGTAGTCGCCGTGCCGCTATCAATGACGATCAGGTTTCCCGGATATGTGACATGGGCGCCTAAAGCACTCACGATGCGGTCCGCGCCGACTTGTTCCGGTCGGTGAATCCGAATTTCGACACCTGTCTTCAGATCCGGGTCACCAATGAACATTGGTTCGACTTTGAGATAGCGCCGCGCAAGGTTGCGAAAGTTGAACACCGCCTGTGGCACAACCGTGGAAATCACGCAGCCATTGATCTGGCCCAGATCCATGTCATGCATGTCGGCCAGCCGCCAAAGCCAAGCAGCGTGATCGTCAGCGGTTTTGCGCGCATCTGTGGCGCTGCGCCACTGCACCACCCAGTCTGTCCCGTCATGTACAGCGAAAAGGGTGTTGGTGTTACCGACGTCTATCGCAAGCAGCATGGCCTCTACACTCTCCCTATCAGGTCAACATCTCCGGCCCTTATGGTCTGCCGGGAACCATCGGGCAAACTGAGTATAAGGGCGCCAGACGTATCCATATCTTCGAAGATGCCCTCGATCGCTGCGCCAGAGACAGTTACACGAACCATCCCGCCGAGGCCTTCGGCTCGCTCCAGCCAGTCCTGGCGCAGTCCGTCAAAACCCGCCCGGGCCTGAATCAGGCGCTCAGCAAACGCCTTGCGCAACGCCTCCAGCACCATGTCGGTCGTGACGACGGAATCGCCGCGAAGAGACGAAATGCTCGCCACACGCTGCCCGGCGCCTTCAGGCGCATGCGTTACGTTGATGCCGATACCTGCTGCGACCCAAGTATCCGCCCCCGATCCACCTGTCTCGATCAGAATGCCGGAGAGCTTGGCGGTGTCGATGCGCACATCATTCGGCCACTTCACTCGGACATCCGCTTCGGGCGCAAAAAGCAAGGCCACGTCACTGACAGCCAGTGCCGCCGCAAACGGCAAGCGAGATGCGACAATCAACCCGCCAGGTTCGTGGAACAAGGCAGTTGAAAACAGATTTCCGACTGGCGATATCCAACTCTTTTGCAACCGGCCCCGCCCGGCCGATTGAGACTCGGCGACCAGCCAACAATCACTGAAACCGTTTTCCGATACGCGTCGCTTGGCTTCGCTATTGGTGCTGTCTGTCGCCCCAAGATGGTGTACCGGCCAGGCCAGACTCAAGAGGCCAGTCCCAACGCAGCACCATTCGCCCAATCGGCCAACTGGCTGATGAATACAAGGAACAGTATGCCAGCAACCAAGGCCGAGATCAGGACCGTCAGGGTAACGGAACCGTCGATTGGCTCGAAACGCTCTTTTGGTTCATCGAACCACATGATCTTTACAATACGCAGATAGTAGCCAAGCGACACAACGGACGAAACCACGAGGATGATGGCCAGAGGCAACAATCCCGCACTGATACCAGCGTTGAAGACTTCCCATTTGCCGAAAAACCCGCCGAAAGGCGGCAAGCCGGCGATCGAGAAGATCAGGATCGACAATGCGATTGCAAGCCATGGCCGCGTGCTCATCAGACCACCAAGTTCACCGATGCTCTCAACCATTCCACCGCGGCGACGCATTGCCAGAACGCCAGCAAACAAACCGAGCGACGAAATGACGTAGAGCGTCATGAAGATCAACAAGGCGCCTGCTCCAGTGGCTTGACCGGCAGCAACCGCAACAAGCGCATAGCCAACATTGGCGATAGACGAATAACCTAGCAGGCGCTTGATATTTGTCTGCGTCAGAGCGCCGAACGACCCGATAAGCATGGACATGCCGGAAATGATCGCAATGATCATCTGCCATTGATCCATGACATTCCCGAATGCGGTGAACATCACATTTGCGAACACAACCATCGACGCCATTTTCGGCGCTGAGGCGAAGAATGCACCAACCGGCGTCGGAGCGCCTTCATAGACGTCCGGTGTCCAGACGTGCATGGGCGCTGCGGATACCTTGAATGCCAGTCCTACGATCATCATGACCATCCCGAACATCAGGCCGATAGACGGGGCAGCCCCTGAAATACCTGCATAGCTCGTGGTTCCTGCGAACCCGTACACCATGGATGCACCGTAAAGCAGCATGCCTGACGCCAACGCGCCAAGCACGAAATACTTGAGGCCGGCCTCAGACGAGCGTGCGGAGTCGCGGTGAAATGCCGCCAGCACGTAAGACGACAGGCTCAGGGTCTCGATGCCCATGTAAAGCGTCATCAGGTCGGCAGCTGACAGGATGATTCCCATGCCGAGGCTGGCGAAAATGGTGAGCAGGACATACTCGTAGCGGATCGTGTCGTGGCGTCTCAGGAACCCCTCGGACATCACCAGCGCAAATCCACCCACAGAGAAGCTGACGAATTTTGCAAAGTTTACGAACGTATTGGTGCGCACAAGGCCGCCAAAGGCTTCGCCGCCCTGGTAAAATACAAGCGAGAGCGCCGCAGCGCCAAACAGAGCAAGCGCGCCGAACTTGAATGAGAGGCCATTGAACCGGTCCTTCAAGATCGCGCCCAGCAGCACGCCCACCAAACCGGCAGCCGCCAGCCAAAGTTCAGGACCTATCGCAAGGATCATCGCAGTATAGTCGAGCATGGGCCGTCAGCCTCCGACCATCAGGGACAGAACGCGATTGGTCGCCCCTTCAGTAATTTGAAAAATCAGGTTTGGCGCAATACCGAACAGAATTGTCAGAACCGCCAGCGGAACGACGCAGACCAGTTCGAGGACATTCATGTCGCGAATATCATTGAGTTTCGGATTTGTGATCTCGCCGAACACGGTCCGACGATACAAGGTCAGCATGTAGACAGCCGAGAAGATCACCCCAAGAGCAGCACCAGCCGCCGCCCAGGTCGAGGCCTGGAAACCGCCCACCATTGTGAGAATCTCGCCGATAAACCCGCTAGTGCCGGGCAAGCCGACATTCGCCATCGTGAACAACATGAACAGCGTTGCGTAAACGGGCATACGTTTCACCAACCCACCATAGGCCGCAATTTCCCGCGTATGCATGCGGTCGTAAACGACGCCAACGATGAGGAATAGTGCGCCTGAAATCAGACCGTGGCTCACCATCTGGAAGATGGCACCCTGCACGCCTACCTCGTTGAACGAGAAAATACCCAAGGTCACAAAACCCATATGCGCCACGGACGAGTAAGCGATGAGCTTTTTCATGTCGGTCTGGCGCCAGGCCACCAATGATGTGTAAACAATCGCGATCACCGCAAGAGCGAACATTGCAGGCTGGAACAGATGGCTCGCGTCCGGGAACATCGGCAACGAGAACCGCAGGAAGCCGTAACCGCCCATCTTCAGCAGCACGCCTGCCAGGATGACCGACCCCGCCGTCGGAGCCTGAACGTGCGCGTCCGGCAACCAAGTGTGGACCGGCCACATCGGCAACTTTACGGCAAAGGACGCAGCGAATGCCAGCCATAGCCATGTTTGTACTTCAGGCGCGAAGGCATACTTTTCCAGCACTTCAATATCCGAGGAGCCCGCAGCCTGGAACATGTACACCACCGCCACAAGCATCAGCAGCGAGCCGAGTAAGGTGTAGAGGAAGAATTTGAAGGCGGCGTAGATCTTTTCCTTGCCGCCCCAAATGCCGATGATGAGAAACATCGGGATCAAGCCAGCTTCGAAGAAGATGTAGAAGAGAACGATATCGAGCGCGGCGAACACACCGAGCATAAACGTTTCCAGCACAAGGAAAGCGACAACATATTCTGTCACACGCGTATGAATTGAATGCCAGCTGGCCAGCAGACAGATCGGCGTCAGGAATGTTGTCAGAAGGATAAGCGGCATCGAAAGGCCGTCGACACCAACCTTGTATGTAATCGCACCGTACCAGGCATATTGCTCGACCAGTTGGTAGCCGGCTGCCGTTGCATCAAACGACACAAAAGCGGCGACTGAAGCAACGAATGTCGCTCCGGAAATGATCAGGCCCGCAAGCAAGGCAGCCCGGCTGTCCTTGCCGGCCTCTTCCTTGCTGAAGCTGCCCGCCGTCGCGCTGCGTACGCCCATAATGATAAGAGCGCCGATCAGCGGCAGCAGAATGACTGCCGAAAGAATGGGAAAGCCGCCCATCAGTTTACTCCTCCGGAACGCAGCCACATGATGGCGCCGAAGACCAGCGCAGCACCAATGATCACGAACGCATAGTGATACAGGTAGCCTGTGTGCATGGCCGACAGGCGCCTGGCACTCCAGCGGGTGACGCTCGTGACACCATCCGGCCCCACGCCATCAATGATTTTCTTGTCAGCTTTCCAGAACAGGTCACCGAGCAAGGCAGAACCTTTGATGAGGGTCGCATTATAGAGCTCGTCGAAATACCATTTGTTCGAGAACAGGGCGTGCAACGGCCCACCACTGTCGGCAATGCGTTTTCCAAAACCACGATTGAAGAAATACGTCATGGTCGCGATCACGAAACCGGTCACGGTCACAGCTAGCGGAGCCCAGAGGACCCATTCAGGCACGTTGTGCCGGTCGTGCAGCACGTGGTTCTCAGCGGCGGAATAGATCGATCCGGCCCAGAACGCGCCTTCCTGATCACCGATGAACCATTCATGAAAGTAGAAGCCCGCAAACATCGCACCGAGGCTGAGCAACCCGAGTGGAATCAACATCACCGCAGGGCTTTCGTGTGGCTGGTGCGCATGTTCATCGTGAGCGTCATGAGCGTGAGCCTCTGCCGCTGGATCACCGTGATCATCACCATGATGTTCTGCCGATGCCATTGGCCCATGGAACGTCATGTAGATCAGGCGCCACGAGTAGAAGCTGGTCAGCAGGGCGGCGACAATGCCGAACCAGAACGCGACCTGGCCAAACATCACGTGATGCTCGCCAGCTGCAAACGCGCTTTCAATGATGGCATCCTTGGAGAAAAAGCCCGAGAAGCCGATGAGCGTATGCGGAATACCGAGGCCGATAATGGCAATGGTACCGATCATCATCGCGGCATATGTCAACGGCATGAACTTCGCGAGGCCGCCCATACGACGCATGTCTTGCTCATGATGCATGCCATGAATGACCGAGCCAGCACCAAGGAAGAGAAGTGCTTTGAAGAAGGCGTGGGTGAACAGGTGGAACATGGCCGCCTCGTAAGCGCCAACACCTGCTGCGAAGAACATGTAACCGAGTTGGGAACAGGTCGAATAGGCAATCACGCGTTTGATATCATTCTGCGCCATGCCGACCGTGGCGGCGTACAGAGCCGTCACGGCACCGATAATCGTGACCATGCCTGCCGCATAAAGCGTGTGCTCATACAGAGGTGACATCAGGCACACCAAGTAGACACCGGCTGTGACCATGGTCGCGGCGTGGATCAGGGCCGACACAGGGGTCGGGCCTTCCATCGCATCCGGCAACCAGACGTGAAGGAAGAATTGCGCCGACTTACCCATCGCGCCGATGAACAAAAGTATGCCGATCAGTTCGAGCGCATAAACACGCTGCCCAAGGAATTCGATGATGGCTTCCTGTGCGGGAGCAGCTTCAGCAAATGCCAGTGGCGTGACGATCGCATTGTCGCGAATGGCAGACAGGACAGGCTCAAACTCGATCGAACCGAAAACGAAGAACACGGCCATGATGCCAAGCGCGAGACCAAAATCGCCGACGCGATTGGTTACGAAGGCCTTGATGGACGCATCGTTCGGCGCCTTCTTCGTATACCAGAAGCCGATCAACAGGTATGACGCCAGGCCAACACCTTCCCAGCCGAAGAACAGCTGGAGGAAATTGTCTGCAACGACGAGCGACAGCATCGCGAAGGTGAAGAGCGAGAGATAAGCAAAGAAACGCGACCGGTCCGGATCCTCGCTCATGTATCCCCATGAATAGAGGTGAACGAGGCCTGAAACGCCCGTGATCACGGCCATCATCACAATGGAAAGCGTGTCGACCCGTATCGCCCAGTTAGCCTGGAAGTCACCCACATTGATCCACGGCATCAGTGTGATGATGTGAGCGCCATTCGCTGAGACCGCTTCGACTGCATGGCCCAGCTCTTCGCCATGGGCTTCCGCTCCGCCAATTCCCGTGGCGTACGCAAACAGCTGGAAAAGTGAAAGTGCACCGGCCGCGAGTACAGTTCCGGTGGTCAGGAACATGACGGGCCCGTCGCCGATCTGTTTGTGCACTAGTCCGGTCAGGGCAACGATGCCTGGCGCAAGAACGATGAAGAGTATGAAAATGTCCGGCAGCATCAGCCTCTAACCTTTCATCAGGTCGACATTCTCGACCGCGATATCGCCGCGATTGCGGAAATACACGACGAGGATGGCGAGGCCGACAGCGGCTTCGGCGGCCGCCACGGTCAAGACAAGCATTGCGAATATCTGCCCGGCGATGTCGCCATTGAAGACAGAAAACGCGATCAGGTTCAGGTTCACTGACAGCAAGATCAACTCTATCGCCATCAAGATGACGATGATGTTTTTCCGGTTCACGAAGATGCCGACGACACCGATCGTGAACAACACCGCCGACACGGCGAGATAATGGGACAATCCAAGGTCCATGATATCAGATCCCCTGCCCGGAGCTCGGGTCTTTCAATTCGAACGCATCGGAACGACGACGCGACGTCTGCTTGGCAATGCTCTGCCGTTTGGTTTCAGGACGATGGCGCAATGTCAGAACAATCGCACCGATCATCGCAACCAGAAGAATAATGCCGGCGAGTTGGAACAGCAGCATGTACTGCGTGTACATGACCTGGCCAATCGCCTCGGCATTTGAGTCCGCCCCCGGTGAGGCATCGAATGTTCCAACATGGCTTTCAAGACCGGCGAAGGACGCCAGAACGATTTCCGCGAGGAATACTGCGCCCACCAGCAAGCCGAACGGCAGATAGCTCAGG
Source organism: Hyphomonas sp. (assembly GCA_040216775.1). Taxonomy (GTDB): domain Bacteria; phylum Pseudomonadota; class Alphaproteobacteria; order Caulobacterales; family Hyphomonadaceae; genus Hyphomonas. The sequence continues at coordinate 23,237 of JAVJOM010000010.1, read as the reverse complement.
AAGCCTTGCTTCAGCTCAACGAAGTCAACGTCGAGCATCATTACCACAAACAGGAACAACACCGCGACGGCGCCCACATAGACAACAACCAGGAGCATCGCCAGAAATTCTGCCCCGATGAGCACGAGCAAACCAGCCGATGTGAAGAAGGCGAGGATGAGGAACAAGACCGAGTGCACGGGATTGCGCGCTGCAATCACCATGACCCCGGACAGGACCACGATCGCTGCCAGTATCCAGAATGCGTAAACTGCCAAAGCCCTCTAAGCCCCTATCTGCTGAAGCGTTCGAGGCCCTTACCTCTCTGCTCCGGTTCAATCTCTCTGCCAGCGCGCCCTAACGATAGGGGGCGTCCAGCTCCAGGTTCTTTGCGATCAGGCGTTCCCAACGGTCGCCATTCGCCAACAGGCGATCCTTATCGTAGAAAAGCTCTTCCCGCGTCTCGGTCGCGAACTCGAAGTTCGGGCCCTCGACGATTGCATCGACCGGGCAGGCCTCCTGGCAAAATCCGCAATAGATGCACTTCACCATGTCGATGTCGTAACGAGTCGTGCGACGCGCGCCATCTTCGCGCGGCTCTGCTTCGATCGTGATGGCCTGAGCCGGACACACCGCTTCACACAGTTTGCAGGCGATGCAGCGCTCTTCGCCGCTCGGATACCGGCGCAACGCATGTTCGCCCCGGAAACGGGGGCTCAGCGGGTTCTTTTCAAACGGATAGTTTACGGTCGCCTTGCGCCTGAACATCTCTCTCAGAGCTGACCAGAACGCGCCGATGAAATCTGTCAGCAAAGCGCCGCGAATGGTCTGGGCAATGCTCATGACTGAACTCCCGTATAGGCAACGTAGCCTGCAACGATCAGCACGGCAGCGAGGGATGTGGGCAGAAATATTTTCCAGCCAAGGCGCATCAGCTGGTCATAGCGGTACCGCGGCACGATGGCCTTCACCATCGCGAACATGAAGAAGAAGAACAGAATCTTCAGCATGAACCAGAACAGGCCCGACAGGCTGAGCAGCAATGGCGGCCAGTCCTGAACGGCGTCACCCAAAGCGAATGGTCCGTGCCAGCCACCCAGGAACAGGACGGTCATCATGGCGCACATCAGAACAATATTGAGATATTCGCCCAGCATGAACAGCAAATACGGCGTCGAGCCGTATTCCACCTGATAGCCGGCGACGAGTTCCGATTCTGCTTCGGGCAAGTCGAAAGGCGGGCGGTTGGTTTCTGCCAGCGCCGAGATGAAGAACATCACAAACATCGGGAACATGACGAAGATCAGCGGAAAATACTGGAAGCTGAAGGCATGCCAATTCCAGAAACCACCAGCCTGATTTTCGACGATCACGCTGAGGTTCATTGAGCCTGTCAACAGGATTACAGTGACGATAATGAAGCCGATGGAGACTTCATAGGACACCATTTGAGCTGCTGACCGTAACGCACCGAGGAACGGGTATTTCGAGTTTGACGCCCAGCCGCCCATGATGATGCCGTAGACACCGAGCGAACTGATGGCGAAAAGATAGAGCACGCCCACATTGAGATTCGACACAACCCAGCTCGTGCCTGACACGGTTCCGGGCGCAACCGGAATAGCGGCCCATGCGACAAATGCCAGCGTACACGTCAGGATCGGGGCGATAAGGAATACTGTCTTGTTGGCCCCTGCCGGTATGACAATTTCCTTGAGCAGGAATTTTCCGAAGTCAGCGAAAGACTGAAGCAAACCAAATGGGCCGACTACATTGGGCCCTTTGCGCATCATCACGCCCGCCCAGATCTTGCGATCCAGAAGCAGCAGGAATGCGATGGACAGCAACAGGACGAGCGTAAACAGGCCAATCTGGCCAAGCACCATCCAGAAGCCGGTAAAGTCGCCGAAAGACTCGATGAGATTGCTCATGCCGCCGCCCTACTCCGCTGCCACCGGGGTGTCCAGAGCCGTGCTGAGCGCTGAGCACTCCGCCATGGTCTTGGACGCCCGAGCGATGGGGTTGGTCAGGTAGAAATCATCAATGACCGGCACAAATGCATCTGGACTTATCGACGTGCCCGCTCCTGATTCGACGGTTTGAAGCGCTGTGACACCGCGATTACCTGGCGCGAAACCAAGTCCGGAAAATACCGTGCTCTCGCCATCCGCGCCGCGCAGGCTTGCGCGCAAGGCATCGGCAGTATCGTAAGGCAGCGCGGTTCCGATGACCTGAGACAAGGCGCGGAAAATCGCCCAGCCTTCTCGGGCCTCTCCTTTTGGCTGAACGGCACGGGACGTCATCTGCACCCGACCTTCCGTATTCACATATGTCGCATTCATTTCAGTGTAGGTCGCGCAAGGCAGGATAATGTCGGCGCGAGCTGCACCGGCATCGCCATGCGAACCAACATAAATGACCGTCGCGCCACCAAGCGCAGACAAATCCGCTTCGTCGGCGCCAAGCAGAACAATTGTTTCGAGACCGTCACCAAGTATGTCCGATGTCGACTTGCCGTTCTCGCCCGGCACGAAGCCAACATCCAGCGCGCCCACGCGGCCCGCCGCATTGTGCAGCACGCCGAAGCCGGCCCAACCGTCCGTCACGGCGCCAACGTCAAGTGCAAGTCGCTGAGCGGCCGCCAGGATAGCCTGGCCATCTTCGCGGCAAAGCGCGCCTTCGCCGACAACGATCATCGGGCGCTTGGCATTCTTCAGAACATTGTAGAAATCGCCACCCGCAATGTTGGCCAACGCATCGCCACCCGTGCCGAGGTGGTCGTATTCATATGTCAGGTCCGCGGCCTGTCCGATCACGCCGACCTTGAGTTCGCCCCAGAGCCAGGATTTGCGAATACGGGCGTTCCAGACAGCCGCTTCGACACGTGGGTTCGTGCCAATCAGCAGCAGGGCGTCAGCCTCTTCCACACCCATCAGCGTAGGATTGAGAATATAGCGCTCGCGCACACTGTCCGCGCCATAGCTGGCTCCGGCCGGGCGGCAATCCGTGTTCTGGACGCCCAGCGTTCGGAACATGTCGAGCGCCGCTTTCGCCTGCTCAACTTCAACCAGGTCGCCTGCGACAACGCCGATCTTCTCTGCCGGAACTGAGAGTGCCGTCTTCGCAGCAGCGAATGCCTCGCCCCACGTCACGGGCGACAATTTGCCGTTGGTCCTCACATAGGGTTTGTCCAGTCGCTGGCGTGCCAGACCGTCCCAAACGAAACGGGATTTGTCAGAAATCCACTCTTCGTTCACTTCCTCATTCGTTTCCGGCAGTATCCGCATGACGCCGTCACCTTTAGCATCGACACGAATTGCCGCGCCCATCGCATCCATGATGTCGATTGAGGACGCCTTGCGCAGCTCCCATGGCCGCGCATTGAAAGCGTACGGCTTGGATGTCAGGGCACCTACCGGGCAAAGGTCAATCACGTTGCCCGACAGTTCCGACGTAAGCGATTTCTCAAGATACGTCGTGATTTCGGCATTCTCGCCGCGGGAAATCATGCCAATCTCTTCCACGCCGGCCACTTCAGCCACAAAGCGCACACACCGCGTGCACTGGATGCATCGCGTCATGATCGTCTTGACCAGCGGGCCCATGTTCTTGTCATCGACCGCACGCTTGTTTTCGTCATAGCGGCTGCCGCCACGGCCATAGGCCATCGCCTGATCCTGCAGGTCGCACTCGCCGCCCTGATCGCAGATCGGGCAGTCCAGCGGGTGGTTGATCAGAAGGAATTCCATCACGCCATTGCGGGCCTTCTGGACATAGTCGCCCTTGGTTCGCACGTTCGGCGCAGAGCCATCCCGGTTGGGGCGCATGTCACCCACCGTCTGTGCGCACGACGCAATCGGTTTCGGCGCGCCTTCCCACTCGACAAGACACATGCGGCAATTGCCGGCGACCGACAGACGCTCGTGGTAGCAGAAACGCGGAATCTCGGCACCGGCTTCCTCACACGCCTGCATCAGCGTGTAGTGCTTGGGAACCTCAATATCCTGGCCATCGATATTCAGTTTGAACGTATCGGACATGTCTTCCTACTCCGCCGCGACCACCGCGCCCTGCACCATGGCGCGCGGCAAGCGATACTGGTTGATACGGTCTTCGATTTCTGGCCTGAAGTGACGGATCAGGCCCTGGATTGGCCACGCTGCAGCGTCGCCCAACGCGCAAATCGTGTGCCCTTCGACCTGCTTGGTGACATCCAGCAATGTGTCAATCTCATCGTGTTCGGCTTCGCCCTTCACCATGCGTTCCATCACCCGCCACATCCAGCCGGTGCCTTCCCGGCACGGTGTGCACTGGCCACAGGATTCATGCTTGTAAAAGTAAGCGAGACGCGCGATCGCCTTGATGAGATCGGTGTCCTTGTCCATCACGATGACAGCAGCCGTACCGAGACCCGACTGCAGATCCCGCAACGTATCGAAATCCATATACGCGTCCATGATCTGCTCGGCCGGAACCATCGGCACGGACGATCCGCCAGGGATGACCGCCTTGAGATTGTCCCAGCCACCCCGAATGCCGCCGCAATGCGTGTCGATCAGATCACGGAAGGAGATCGACATCTCTTCTTCGACATTGCACGGCTTGTTCACGTGCCCGGAAATGCAGAACAGTTTCGTGCCAGCATTATTCGGGCGACCAAAGCCGGCAAACCATTCCGCGCCGCGACGCAGAATGGTTGGCGCAACAGCGATCGACTCGACATTATTGACCGTGGTCGGGCACCCATAAAGGCCCGCATTCGCAGGGAATGGAGGCTTCATGCGCGGCTGGCCCTTTTTGCCTTCCAGGCTTTCGAGCAGCGCCGTTTCTTCTCCGCAGATATACGCACCGGCACCGTGATGGACATAGATATCGAAATCCCATCCGTTCACGTTGTTCTCGCCAATCAGCTTGGCCTCGTAGGCTTCCCTGATCGCTGCTTCCATCGCATGGCGCTCGGCAATGTACTCACCGCGCAGGTAGACATAGCATTTGTGTGCGCGCATCGCACGGCTCGCGACCATGCAGCCCTCGATCAGCAAGTGCGGATCGTGCCGCATAATTTCGCGGTCCTTGCAGGTGCCAGGCTCAGACTCATCGGCATTTACAACAAGATAGTGCGGACGCTCGCGCACCTCTTTCGGCATGAACGTCCACTTCAGGCCCGTCGGAAAGCCAGCACCGCCCCGACCACGCAATCCGCTCGCCTTGATCTGATCGCAGATCCAGTCTGGTCCCAGCGCGAGCATTTCGCGCGTCAGATGCCAGGCTCCCCGCTTTTGTGCGGCTTCCAGGCCAGGCGAATGAAGCCCGTAAAGGTTGGTGAAGATCCGGTCCTTGTCCTGCAACATGTCCTAGTCCTCGTCTTCCGTGCCTGATGGAGCATCGCCTGAATCAGCGGGCTTACCGGGAGTCGGGCTGTCAGCCATTCCAGCGGCCCTCGCTGATATCAATGTCGTCTTGCCGCCCGCTCCCGCCTGTGGCGTTTCACGCTTGGTATTCGTCGGCGCCGACTCTTTCGGCAATGCCTTCGCCTCGGCATCAGTATCTTCAGGTTGGTCGGATGGAAGGTTTGGAAGGACGTCGCTCTTGTTGCGGCTCCCGTCGAACAGGTGCGGTTCGGTCAATACGGTTGTGCCGCCCTCCGGACCGCTATTCACACGATCGATCTGCGGCCCCGGCTGCGCTTCCGCACCATTCTTGAGTTTGGAGATGATCTTGCTGAAACTGTCAGCCGACAAATCCTCGTAATAATCGTCGTTGATCTGTGCCATGGGTGCGTTAACGCACGCGCCCAGGCATTCAACTTCTTCCCAGGAGAGTCGCTTGTCGTCGGTGACATACATCGCCGGACCAATTTCTTTTTGACAGACATCTCTCAACGTTTCCGCGCCGCGCAACATGCAAGGCGTCGTACCGCAAAGCTGGATATGGAATTTGCCCACCGGCTGCATCCGGAACATCGTATAGAAGGTCGCGACCTCATAAACGCGGATATAAGGCATCTCGAGACGGTCAGCGACTTCCCGCATTGCTGGTTCGGACAGCCAGCCATTGTTGTCCTTCTGGGCTAACCAAAGCATCGGAATCACGGCCGAGCGCTGCCGGTCAGCCGGATACTTGGCACGCCAAAACGCAACCTTGTCCTCTGTCTCGGGCTTGAAAGCGAACGTGTCGCCGCCTGCCTCAATATCAAACCGGCGCAATGCCATCTAAACGTCCTCCGCGGAGGGCAGCACAACGCGGCCTGCCTCATCCAGTGTCCAAAACGGGTTGTATGCGACTTCCCAGGCATTGCCTTCAGGGTCTGCAAAATAGCCGGAGTATCCGCCCCAGAACGCCTTGTGCGGCGGCGTTGTCACTGACACACCCGCCGCTTTCAGGCGATCAAAAATACCATCGACTTCTTCAATCGAACGCGCGTTGTAGGCTAGCGCGACACTCTTGAAATCACCTGCGCGATTATCAGGCAGGCCAGCGTCCTTGGCGAGCTTGTCTTCCTCCCAGAGCCCCAGAACAAATCCGCCCATGTTGAACATGGTCATGCCTTCAGGCCCGACATTCCTGAAGCCGATCACGGTTTCATAGAATTGCGTTAGCGCCGCGCGGTCCTTTACGCCAATCGTGATGATCGACAGTCGCTGCTCTGGAAAGACGGCCATGGCTCAGCTTCCCCGCGCAAAATCAACACGAGCGATCAGGCCGTTGCGGATCGTGTAGATAGCCGCGACGTCGAACGTCTCACCGCCCGGCGTACGCGCCACACGTTCATGGTCGATCACTGTCGACCCGATATCGATACGGTTCACCAGTTCAGCGCGGTTCTGAGGGTGCTCGCCAAACAGCTCCACGTGCCGGGCACGAATGGCCGCGCGTCCGGATTGGGTCACATCACCGTTCAGGCCGGACAGCAGGGCATCTTCAGCATAGCAAGCCAAGAATGCTTCGATGTCCTGAGAATTGTAAGCATCAAGTTGGCGCTGGATGATGTCGGACGAAGAACTCATCGGTCGACCTCGCCAAACACGATATCGAGCGAACCCAGGATCGCAGACACATCGGCTAGCTGGTGGCCTTTGGACAAATGATCCATCGCCTGGAGATGAGGGAAACCTGGCGCGCGCACCTTTGCGCGATAAGGTTTGTTGGTGCCATCCGACACCAAATAGACGCCGAACTCGCCCTTGGGCGCCTCGATCGCGGCATAGCATTCTCCCTCCGGCACATGGAAACCTTCGGTATAGAGTTTGAAGTGATGGATCAGCGCTTCCATCGAATTCTTCATCTCGCCACGGCGTGGTGGCGCCAGCTTGGAATCGCGCGGCAAAACGGGGCCCGGACCTTCCTTGGCAAGCAATTCAATGCATTGCTGGATGATCTTGGTCGACTCTTTCATTTCCTCCATGCGGCAAACATAGCGGTCATAATTGTCGCCGTTCTTGCCGACCGGAATTTTGAAGTCGAGCTCTTCGTAACATTCGTAAGGTTGCGCGCGGCGCAGATCCCAAACCAGTCCAGACCCCCGCACCATCACGCCGGTAAATCCCCAATCCATGATTGTTTTCACATCTACAACGCCAATATCAGCGTTGCGTTGTTTGAAGATGCGGTTCTCGGTGATCAGGGACTCGAGCCGGTTCATGGCGACCGGGAAATGAAGGCACCATTCGGCGATATCATCAATCAGCGCCTGTGGAAGATCCTGGTGGACCCCGCCCGGACGGAAATAGGCTGCATGCATCCGGCTTCCCGATGCGCGCTCATAGAAGACGCAGAGCTTCTCGCGCTCTTCGAAACCCCAGGTGATCGGCGTCAACGCGCCCACATCCATCGCCTGTGTCGTCACGTTCAGGATGTGCGACATGATCCGACCAATCTCGGAAAACATGACCCGAATGAGACTGGCCCGGCGAGGCACCTTGATGCCCATCAGCTTTTCGATGGCAAGGCACCAAGCGTGCTCCTGGTTCATCGGCGAGCAATAATCAAGGCGGTCAAAATAGGGCAGACCCTGTAGGAAGGTCTTGTATTCCAACAGCTTTTCGGTCCCGCGATGCAGAAGGCCGATATGGCTGTCGATACGCCTGACGACTTCGCCATCAAGATCCATGATCATCCGCAGCACGCCGTGCGCAGCCGGGTGTTGCGGGCCGAAGTTGAGCGTGAACTTGCGTTCGTCCTCAATGGAAGTGTGGATCGTGTCGGCCATTACTCGGGAGCCTCCTCGGAGACGGCTTTTTCATCGCCGGGCATCTCGCTGGTCATGCCTTCCCAGGGCGAGAGGAAATCAAAGTTCCGATATTCCTGGGTCAATTGGACCGGTTCGTAGACCACGCGTTTTTCAAGGTCGTCATAACGAACCTCGTAATTGCCGGTCAGCGGGAAATCCTTGCGCAGCGGATAGCCCTCGAAACCATAGTCGGTCAAAATCCGGCGGAGATCCGGGTGATCGGCGAATTGAATTCCGTACATGTCAAACGCTTCACGCTCGAACCAGTTCGCAGCAGGCCAGATCGCCGTCGCACTGGGCACCGGTGTCTCTTCATCGGTACGGATACGCACCCGTATACGATGGTTCATGCGCATGGACAGAAGGTGATAGACCACTTCGAACCGATCAGAGCGCTCAGGATAATCCACGCCACAGATATCAATCAGCGTTTCGAAATTGCACTGCTGGTCATCGCGCAGGAACCGCAGCAGGCGCACGACATGATCGCGCTCTGCCAGCAGCGTGAGCTCTCCGACAACAACCTGCCAAGCGCGCACGGCATCGCCATGATCTGTTTCGATGTGGACCGCGAGATCCCTAAGCGCTTCTATGCTCATTCTGTTCCCCTAGCGCTCGATTGAGCCTTCGCGGCGAATTTTCTTCTGCAGCTGCAGGAAGCCGTAAACGAGCGCCTCAGCCGTCGGAGGACAGCCAGGCACGTAGATGTCGACCGGCACGATGCGGTCGCAACCCCGCACGACTGAATAGCTGTAGTGGTAGTAGCCGCCGCCGTTCGCGCAGCTGCCCATCGAGATCACGTAACGCGGCTCAGGCATCTGGTCGTAAACCTTGCGTAAGGCAGGCGCCATCTTGTTGGTCAGCGTCCCGGCAACGATCATCACGTCGGATTGGCGCGGTGAGCCACGAGGCGCCATCCCAAAACGCTCGAGGTCATAGCGCGGATTGCCCGCATGCATCATTTCGACCGCGCAACAAGCCAGTCCGAACGTCATCCACATGAGCGAGCCCGTGCGAGCCCACGTGATCAGATCATCCGCTGCTGCGGTAAAATAACCCTTGTCAGCAAGTTCGTCCGACAAGCCGTTGTAAAACGGGTCGTCGTCTCTCGGAACGAAGCCCCCTTCCACGCCCGCCCGGGCACCTCCAAGCGCATATTTCTTGAAACCATCGTCAGCCATTATTCCCACTCCAGCGCACCGCGGCGCCATTCGTAGATAAATCCGATGGTCAGGACGCCCAGGAAAACCACCATTGACCAGAACCCAACAAGTCCGATCGTGCCCAGCGAGATGGCCCAGGGGAACAGAAACGCGACCTCAAGATCGAAGATGATGAAAAGGATGGCAACGAGATAGAATCTCACATCGAACTTCATGCGCGCATCATCAAATGCATTGAAGCCACACTCATAAGCCGAGTTTTTCTCCGGGTCGGGGTTCGACGGCGCCAACAACACTGAGCCAACAATGAAGAGACCCGAAATCGCCGCGCCAATCACCAGGAATATGATCACTGGAAGGTAATCCAGTGCGAGCCGTTCAATCTCGGTCATGTTCAATCTCTCCTGACCTTGTCTGGGGCCGGATTAGGACGGTTTTGGCCGCCGCGCAACAGACAGTCACATTATATCTCCGGGGCTGAGTTTATCCCCTCAAATACCTTAATTCACGTATAAGCGACTGCGGCGGTGCGTCACGGACGAGCACTTTGCGCCAGCACGGCTGCAATGTCGGGATACTTGAAAATTCAAGGGGCCGGAACTTTGGCCCTGTCTGCCTGAAATCCAGCTGAGAGCGTCAAATCGCCGAGAGGGCCATTCGCGCTTTCGCACTGATTCCATTCCAGTCTTCAGCGGCGATGTCGGCGCTTGTGGCAATCCACGACCCCCCGGCAGCGAACACGTTTGGTAGCGCCAGGTATTTTCCAACGTCGCCTTCCGTTATCCCTCCCGTCGGCATGAAGCGCAGGTGAGGCAGAGGCGCGCCGATTGCCTTCAGAGCGGCGACCCCACCTACGATCGATGCCGGAAACAATTTCAGAAGATCAAAACCTTCCTCATGCCGCGCCATTGCTTCACTCGCAGACGCCACGCCGGGAATCATCAATCGACGACGACCACCGAGTCCAGCCAGCAATTTTGGAGACATGCCGGGAGACACAAGGAAGTCGGATCCCGCCGAAAGTGCATTTTCGGCGTCAGACTCAGTGAGAACCGTTCCCGCACCGACCTTCAATCCTGGCTCAGCCGTCTTCATTTCCTCAATCACACCCAACCCCGAAGGTGTTCGGAGCGTGACTTCAGCGATCGTGAGCCCGCCATCAACGAGGGCGTGGGCAAGCGATGCCGCCACTTCGATACGATCAACGACCAGCACCGGAACAATCGGCGCTTTGCTGGCGGCTTCAACCAGGGATTTGAGGGGGAATGTCATTACTTGATCTCCTGTTCGTGAAAAGCCGCCGCACCGATCAGCGGCGCTTCCGGGTCGCGCATGAGTCGGACCGGGCAATCACCCAAATATGTGCAGAGAGGTCCACGCTGCACAAAGCGCTCCAGCGCTTCCGGCGACTTGAGAAAGTCTGAAATGCGCTCGGTGACGCCGCCGGCCAACACAACCCCGCCCAACGCGCCGTTCGCCAGCACCAGGTCGCCCACCGCACTCATGACGGTATTCGCCCGAATCTGTATCAGAGACCGAAAGAACGCATCTCCTGCATTCGCCAATCGGCGCATCTCCTGCGGGCTGGCTGCTTCATAGTCGCGCCCATGAATTTCGCAGAGCGCCGCATGGATGGATTCGAGACCGCTGCCGGACGCGACAAGTTCGTTCGACACATAGCCATGCTGTCGGAGCAAGACCTTCGCCAATTCGAGTTCGATCGCATCACGCGGAGAGAATGCCATATGCCCTCCCTCCCCGTTCAGTACCCGCCAGCCAGTTTTGGGAGTACCAAACAGCGTCGCAACGCCAAAACCGGTGCCGGGACCCGCGACCAAAATTGGGGCTCCCTCTACAGGCTCACCATTTTTGATGCGCTCGAACGATGTCGGTTCGATTTCCGGTACAGCCCTGGCCATGCCAGCGAAATCATTGATAAGATGAACACGCGAAATATTGAACCGGTGCGAAATTTCACCAGCCAGCATATGCCAGCGGCGGTTGGTCAAAACGACTTCCCCGTTCTCAACAGGCCCCGCTACCGCGAAACAGGCGTGTTTGGGGGCCAAGCCCGTCTCACTCAAATAGAGCGCTAACGCATCATTGAACGAGCCGAAATCGTCGCCTTCGAATTTCTTGTAGTGGTCAATCGCAAACCTGTCATTTTCGCGACGTGCGACCGCAAAACGAACATTGGTGCCCCCAACGTCTCCGACAAGCATTTCATTCGCAGTCACTCAGCTCTCCTCGCCGAGAAATGAGAACTGACTGGCACCGGCATCGGCTGATCCCGCCATTTGACGGAAGTAAGCGAACATTTCCCGGCCAAGCCCCACCGCAGATTCATTCGGGCGGAATTGCGCTGGTTCACGCGCCTCAAAAGTCGCGTCGTCGACCTTGATGTCCAGCGTGCCCTTCTCAGAGTCGAATGCGATCAAGTCGCCATCCCTCACGCGAGCAAGCGGTCCACCGCGCGCGGCCTCCGGACTCATATGAATGGCTGACGGGATCTTACCGCTTGCACCAGACATTCTTCCATCGGTCACCAGGGCGATCCTGTGCCCTCGGTCCTGTAATATGCCCAGCACCGGCGTGAGCCCGTGCAACTCAGGCATACCATTCGCGGCTGGCCCCTGAAATCTGACCACCGCAACGAAGTCCCGGTCCAATTGTCCGGCTTCGAACGCAGCCTTCAGGGCTCCTTGCGTTTCAAAAACGATCGCGGGCGCCTCCAGCACGCGATTGGCGGACTTCACGGCTGACACTTTACTCACACCCCGCCCAAGGCGCCCGTTCATCAGGCGAAGTCCACCGTCTTTGGAAAATGGGTCAGACGCAGGACGCAGAATATCAAGGTCTGCGCTTTTGGCAGGCGATTCTCGCCAGACAAGTTTACCGTCGCTGAATACAGGTTCGCGATCATAACCCGACATTGGCCCCGCGATGCCCTCTGCATCACCGTGCATCAGTCCCGCGCCGAGAAGTTCCTTCACAAGAAAGCTCATTCCACCGGCTGCATGGAAATGGTTCACGTCGGACGGACCATTCGGATAGATTCGGGCAAGCAGCGGGGTAACCGCACTGATGTCGGCAAAGTCTTCCAGTGTCACATGTATTCCTGCCGCAGCCGCCATTGCGGGTATGTGCAGGGCATGGTTCGTCGATCCACCTGTCGCCATCAAGCCAACAATACCATTCACGATCGACCGCTCGTCGATGATTTCTCCGGCGGGTCGGTAGTCATCCCCCTGGGCTGTGATTGCGGCCGCGCGTGCCGTCGCCGCCCTGGTCAACGCTTCGCGCAAGGGTGTTCCAGGATTGGTGAACGCCGCCCCCGGCAGATGGAAACCCATCACTTCCATCAGCATCTGATTTGAATTGGCCGTACCGTAAAACGTACACGTTCCCTGCGTATGGTAGCTTTCCGCTTCCGCGCGCAGCAATTCTTCCCGTCCGACTTTGCCTTCAGCAAACAGCTGCCGAATGCGCACCTTCTCAGGGTTCGGCAGACCTGACGGCATAGGGCCGGCAGGCACAAAGACAGAGGGAAGCCAGCCAAACCGCAAGGCGGCGATCACAAGACCCGGTACGATCTTGTCGCAAACACCAAGGTGCAACGCCGCATCGAACACGTCATGGCTGAGGCCTATGGCGGACGCCATAGCGATCACGTCACGTGAAAAGAGCGACAGCTCCATTCCCTCCTGGCCTTGCGTGACCCCGTCGCACATGGCGGGCACGCTACCGGCGACTTGCGCAATCGCGCCAACATCCCGCGCAGCATTCCGAATAATGTCAGGGTAGTTTTCAAACGGCGCATGGGCCGATAGCATGTCATTGTAGGACGTGATGATACCGATATTGGGCCAACCGCCGCCGAGAATTTCTGCCTTTTCCATCACGGCGCAACCAGCCGATGCGTGCGCAAGGTTACCCTCCGTCATTTTCATGCGAGCGAAACCGTCTGGCCGACGTGATCTTATCAATTCCAGATATGCGGATCTTGTTTCCTTGGAGCGAAGCCGGATCCGGTCCGTGACGGCGGCAATAGTGGGGTGCATTACGTTCATCATGGAGCCCATATGATTGTGAGGCGGGGGCCAAGTCCATCAACGGCGAAGCGGATCGGCATTGTAGAGGGGGCCGACTTCAACGCGGCCTCGAACACTTGTCTCTTTTCGTCACCGAAAATCAGCAGGATCGCAGCATCTGAATCGATGATGGCCGGGCCGGTCAGTGTGAGGCGATGCGGCAGGTTGCCCGCAACGGGGCACCCCTTTGCATCAATCGCTGACACAACTTGTCCCTCCGGCGCGTGCATTGCGTCATCGAGACCTGCAGAATTGGGAAACCAGCTCGCCGTATGTCCGTCATTGCCCATGCCAAGGAGGAGTAGATCAATAGGATCGCAGTGGGGGCGATAGGCCATCACACGGTCAGATACGGCGTCCTCGGCTGTTGGTGCATCTGTTTTCATCGGCACGAAGCCTGCGGCTCCAGCTTTTCCTGTGAGCAGGTGACGCCGCACGAGACGCTCATTCGAACCCGCATCAACGGGGCTCACCCAACGCTCATCCACCAGACCGACAGTCACGCGATCCCACGCGGCATCCGTCTGTGCCAGTCGATCAAATAGAGGAACTGGCGTTGAGCCGCCCGATACAAGGAAACTGGCGCGCCCCGCATCCTCGATTGCGGCGCCAAGAACGCCAACAGCCATTCTTGCGGCAAAGTCAGCGGCTTCTTCGCGTGTGGCGTAGCTGAGGAACTCGTGCTGCATCGTGCTTACTTTCCCTCGAACCACTCACGGCCGTCACGATCCATCATCATTGCGGCGGCTAGCGGCCCGTTGCTTCCAGCGGCATACAATTCCGGCGCATCTCCCGATTTTTCCCACGCATCAATCAAACCATCGACCCAGGTCCATGCCGCCTCGACCTCGTCCCGGCGCATGAACAGGGACAGATTGCCCCTCACCACGTCCATCAGCAGACGTTCGTAGGCGTCCGGGTATCTGACCGTGAAGCTTTCGGCATAGGAAAGGTTGAGCGGCAAGGATTTCACCCGCAGGCCGCCAGGACCAGGTTCCTTGATCTGGACATAAAGTCTTACGCCCTCATCGGGTTGAAGGCGAATGACAAGCCGGTTAACGGCATCATTGCCTTCGCCAAATAGCGAGTGAGGTGTGGGCTTGAACTGGATCACGATATCAGAGTGGCGCGTTGGCAGGCGTTTGCCCGTGCGTAGATAGAATGGCACCCCTGCCCACCGCCAATTGTCAACTGAAGCCTTGATGGCGACGAATGTCTCGGTCTTGCTTATTCCCCCGCCACTCAATTCATCGACATAGCCTCTGACAGGCTCATCACCGCGCAGGCCGGCCTTGTACTGCCCGCGAACCGTCAGTCGCCCGACTGCCTCGCCTGAGATAGGCGTCAGCGCACTCAGAACCTTGATCTTTTCCGTGCGAATATCATCGTCATCCAGATGGTTGGGTGGCTCCATCGCGGTAAGACACAACAATTGCAGCATGTGATTCTGCACCATGTCGCGCAACGCACCAGACTTGTCGTAATAGTCTGCCCGTCCCTCCAGACCGAGATCTTCTGCGACGGTAATCTGAATGTGATCAACATAGTTGCGCGACCAAAGTGGCTCGAACAGCATGTTGGCGAAACGCAGCACCATCAGGTTCTGGACAGTTTCCTTGCCCAGATAGTGATCAATCCGAAATACCTGACGCTCAGCGAAGACGGCCCCAACACCATCATTGATCTCACGGGCCGATTCCAGGTCCGTACCAATCGGCTTTTCGAGAACGACACGCGCGTGTTCAGTCGCAAGCCCTGCCCGGCCAAGCGCTTCGGAAATACCAACATACAGACGTGGAGATGTCGCAAGATAGAACACGCATGGGCGGTCAGATTCGCCTGACAATTTGGACTTAAGAGTAGGCCAATCTGCATTTGCATCAGTCGCGTCGATGGCAACGTATTCAACAAGTTTTTCAAAGCCCTTCCACGCATCAGCATCCCAGTTCTTGCCGGACGCAGACTCGCACGCTTCCCGAGCCATTGCTCGATACTCTTTCGTGGACATTTCCGACCGCGCCGTTCCGACAATTCGGCTTGTCTCGGGTATTTGGCCGTCGACCCAGCGGTGATAGAGCGCCGGTAGAAGCTTGCGACGTGACAGGTCTCCGGTGCCCCCGAATATTGCGACATCAAAGGGCTCAACCGGAATGAATTTGGCCATATTGCATACTCCGCGCGCGACAGGATTCGCGCCTTCCACAGGAATTGCGCCCTGACTATAGTATTTTGCCTGAGTTGCCAAAGCGATCTTGGGACGAAAACCATCGGCTACTTTACTTTACGTCACATCGACCAAACACCGAGCAAATTCTGGTCAAACCTGACCAATCCAAACTGAGTATTCTGGCACGTCGCCAGAAGCGTCTGCATCCCACCCCGATTCAATCAATGCCCTCGCATCGGCCGGCAAGAAATCTGGCCGTGCAGCGGTCACATCGCCGAAATTGAACAGGCACAGAATACTTTGGTCGGAAGTCACGCGCCTGAACGCCAGCAAGGGCTCATCAGTGTCTGCGAAATCAATGTCTCCAACCCTTAAGGCCGCGCAATTTCTGCGAATGCGCGAAATCTCTCGCGTAAAGTTGAGCACGGATCCGGCGTCGTCATTTTGCTGGTCAACGGCCGCCTCATCATGGCCTTGGCCAAGTGGAAGCCATGGCTTGCCTGTCGTGAATCCCGCTTCGTGTTGACCGTGAACCCAGGGCATGGGTGTTCGCGCCCCGTCCCGACCAAGCGTTCGTGGCCAGTTTGCGATCGCTTCAGGGTCCTGCAATTGCTCAAACGCAATCGACGCTTGCGGCAGGCCAAGTTCTTCGCCCTGATAGAGAATTGGATTTCCACGGAGACTGAAAAGCAACGCATTGGTCAACCTGGCAAAACGATTTCGATCTTGGCCATGATACCAGCGGCTCACACACCGCGGCGCATCATGATTGGAAAAGGCCCATGATGGCCAACCATCGGCCACGCCTCCCATCCAGTTTGATTGAGCTCGCCTTACGCGTTTTGGCGTCAACGTCGATGCATAGAGAAAATCAAAACTGTAGGCAGAGTTCAACCGGTCGTCGCCTGCCGTGAAGGCTTTCATTTCCGACAACGGCTCTGGCCCGGCAACTTCTGCAACGGTGAAAACAGCGCCATACGTGTCAGTCAAAGACCGGACACGTTCCAAGTAGACCGGGATGTCGGCATGAGATTGATTGTGAATGTGGTACTGAAAATCATGCGGGCGGGTGATCGTGCGGTTCTCGATTGGCCGGGCGGGGTTGTCCGTGAAGTCTGGGTCGAACATCGAAAAGTTGATGGCGTCCAGCCTGAACCCGTCCACGCCCCGGTCTAACCAGAAACGTGACGCGGCCAGCAGGGCGTCCTGAACCTCCTGATTGTGCAGGTTAAGTTGCGGCTGACTTGGCAGGAAATTATGCATGAAATATTGCTGGCGGCGCGCATCCCACGTCCAGGCCGCACCGCCAAAGACCGCCTGCCAGTTGTTGGGGGGAGAACCGTCTGGCTTGGCATCCCTCCAGACATACCAGTCGGCTTTTGAATTCTGCCTGTTCTCGCGGCTCTCGGTGAACCAGGCGTGTTCGTCCGAGGTGTGGGACATCACCTGGTCGATGATAACCCGCAAACCCTCAGCGTGCGCCACCTCTATGAGGCGGTCAAAGTCTTCGAGCGTTCCGAAGATTGGATCAACGTTGCAATAGTCAGCCACGTCATAACCAAAGTCTTTCATCGGCGATGTGAAAAAAGGGGATATCCAAACCGCAGAGACACCAAGCGACGCGATATAGTCCAATTTTGCGGTGATACCCGGCAGGTCTCCAACTCCATCACCATTGGTATCCAGGTAACTGCGCGGATAGACTTGATATATCGCTGCGCCACGCCACCACGGCTGTGTTGCACCGTCTGGACCTGCCAGCTGCGTCGTCTTGAAGCCCGTCATTTCTAGGAATCCCTTCGTAAGGTACGGGCAATTCAATTGTATTCCAGCCCGAGGTCAACTTGCAACGAAGGTGGGATTTCGACTTTGCCGCGCCAGCAATGCAGCCTAGATGGACAGATATGGAATTTGACAGTCGCTCTTTTCGGGACGCTCTCGGCCTCTTCGTCACGGGTGTGACCATCATCACCGCCCGCACTGAAAAGGGTGACCCCTTTGGCGTGACGGCAAACAGCTTCAACTCCGTCTCGATGGATCCCCCCTTGATCCTCTGGTCGCTCAGCCGCTCATCTCGCAATGTCGAAGCCTTTCGGAAGGCCGAGCATTTCTGTGTCCACATCCTGCGTGAGGATCAGTCTGATCTTTCGCGGCACTTCTCCAGAAGCAACGTGGACAAATTCGAAGGCATCGAATTCGAACCCGGCGAAGGCGGCGTACCAATTCTTCCTCACAGCGCAGCGCGTCTCGAATGCCGTACCTACGCACAGCATGATGGTGGAGACCACATCATCTTCCTCGGTGAAGTTATTCGAATCTCGGCAGATCACGACGCACGGCCGCTATTATTTCATGGCGGGCGTTATGCGGTTTTATCTGATACGGTCGATAATTAGGGTACTGTCGTCCGCACTCCAAGCGCTCGCTGATTGGGCGGATCATATATCAAACATCCGGGCAATCGCGTGGGGACGCAGATGAACTTGTTCGTTCGATTCGTGTACGTGTTGATCGCGGCCCTGCGCCGTCAGTCGTCTGTTGCGCCACTGGAACCAACGCGGTTGCGGCTTCGCGTCTGGATCACTGACCCTTCATTCTCGAAGAAAGTGCCCCTGCACCGAATCCGCTCATACACCGATCTCGCGACCATCAATTCCGTCATCCGGATCGGGCTGGGCCGCATCGTTCGCCGGAATGGCTGGCTGCCAATCATCCAGGCCGAAGCCATTCGCCATACGGGCGCCCTGCATTTCGCCCAGAAGTTCGAGATCGTCACCTCGATTGTTGGCTGGCAGGACAATTATGTCTGCTATGTCCATGAAATATTCACAGCCGACCAGCGCGTGGCAACCAGCGCGATGCTCGCGCGGATAATCGGCCGAAAAGGATCAGCCGTACCGATCAGCGATATCGCTCGCGAACTCGGGGCGTCAGAACGGAGTCCCGCGCTTGATCCTGGTTTTCTGGATATGATCAAAGAGTCTGAGCGCAGTCGCGCGGCAATCACGCGCGCCCCATCCATCGACTGAAACTCAGATCAGGTGTTTTCGCGAACCGGTGGGTGCGTCTCGCGCTCAGTGGCTGAGACGCAACGACTAGGCGGAATCACCAGGAATGCACTGGTTCCGCGCCCGTCCTGGCTATCAAGCAGCACGTCTCCATCATGCTGGCGAGCCAGCTTCCGGCTGACGGTCAGGCCCAGGCCTACACCCCGGCCATCTTTCAGTTCATTCGTCCGCGCCCCCTGGAAGAAGGGCTCGAATGCCTGCTCGACTTCCCCCTTTGTCATGCCAAGGCCGCGGTCTCTCACCATCAATAATATGCCCCGCCCGACGATCCGGGAGACCTTCACGGTGATCGAGGAAGCCGCCCCATGCTCGAACGCGTTTGTCACCAGGTTCTGCACGATGCGCTCCAGCGCGGTGCGGTCATAATAAACATTCGGAAGCCCGGGCTCAATGCTGATCTGGAGCGGCACATCAGCATATCCAGGCGACGCAAGCCGAACCCGCCCGACCGCGCTGTTGATGATTTCTGTCAGTTCGACGACTTCTTCCTCGGCCGTGACGGTTTCGCGGTTGAGTTTCGAGAAGCTGATGATCTGGTCGATAATCCCGCCAAGGTATGACGCATGCTTTCGAATCTGGTCGGCATAACCACGGAACTCCCGCTCGTCGAACGGGATATTGGAATCGCTACCCATCAGCCCTGAGCACCCGACAATGACGTCGAGTGGGACTTTGAGTTCACGGCTCATGGAATTCAGGAAGCGGGTTTTCGCCGCATCAGCCGTTTCGGCCTCTTCCTTGGCCACTTCGATGTCGCGCTTACTCTGCTCCAGGCTCGTCACGTCAGTATGAAGTATAACGTGGCCACCGTTCGGAACCGTTTCGACCGATTTCTGCCAATACCTGTCTCCCGCCTTCGGAAGACGGCGGGATCCTGTGTTCAGATCGCTTTCGGTCCCCGAAAAGAAGGCTTTGTGCAGGTCGTTTTGAACCAGAACATTACCCTTGCCATCCAGATACGCGAACGCCTGGCCGCTAGCATTCAGAGCGCCAATCAGAATTTCATGCGACTCCGTCGCCTTGATCCGCGACTCAACGTTGGAAACAAACGTCAGGTAAGTTCGCTTCATGCCGAAATAGACTGCGAATGTGAAAACCAGAACCATGGCCGAGATCACGAGACTCGACTTCGCCGACGATATCGCCGCGTATAGCAGCAACATGAAAACGGCCGTTGCCGAGTATCGCAATACGACTCTCGGCACAGCCGGCAAAAGCGCCGACATGCCAGCAATCATGGGAAGAATCAGCAATGCGGCGTAAATGACCGCCATATATTCATCGCCGTTGATGAAAAATGGCAGAGACCCCCAGGCGCCGCCAAACGCGTAAGCGAGCCACTCGGAGCGCCGTAAATACCGCCCGCTCACGGCGGTCGGTCGCGAAAGTCCACGCTTCAGCAGCGAATCGATGACCAGAACCGCCGCAAGGGCCCAATTCAGGAATAGCCAATACCGCATCGACGTATCGGCGACGCTGCGCTCGATCAATAACGTTGTCGCGGTCGAGTTGATGAGCATCACGGCGGCCATTGTGGCCGCGTGGCTCGCAAAGGCCAAATGCTGTTCGAGCAGCACCACCCGATCCACCGCCGTGGTGTTCGGGTGCTTGCGCTGCAGCAAGTACTTCAGGAACGAATTCTGTGACCCAGTCGTCGGCATAGAGGCTGATTACCGCCATAAGATGAAAATGAGCCTTGTCACCAAGGACTAACTTTATGAGACTGGCGATAATTTCGTTAATAATTAGAGTTCATGGACCCGAAATTGAACAACGCGGATCGATACAGAATAGCGATTATCGGTGCGGGGCCTGCTGGCCTCAGCGCGGCGCGTTTCCTGCAGGAACAGGGGCTTCGGCCGGTAATTTTCGAAGCGAACGACCGCATCGGCGGGAAATCGTTTTCCATCCTTAACGGCGACAACATGAACGAAATGGGAACGTGCTACACGACCCGTTCTCACACCATGATCAAAGGCTGGATGAAAGAAAATGACATCACGCTGAAGCGTCTTGGCGAAGCCAGGTTCGACGGCCAGTCAGTGTACAATTATGTCAAAAGAGGCCCCGGAGTACCGCTGCCCCTGCAGGTCACACGTTTTATCCGGAAGGCAGGCGCGCTCAGGAGAGCCATTCGCGACCGTCCAGACGATCCCGACACAATGAGGGAAGCATCCCTTTCGACAATTGATTGGGTGCGCCAGTTCAATATTCCCAAGATAGAATTGGCCATGCATCGGATCCAGACGACGCAGGGTTATGGCTATGTCGACGAAGCGACAATCGGACAGACGGTCCAGTGGTGCGATCTTCAATATCTCCTGTCAGGCGTGCTAAACGACCTTCACATGCCCGAACAAGGGTGGACGACTTTCTGGGAAAGGTTCGCGCGACCTTTCGACATCCGGCTTGGCAATGCCGTAACGGGACTGGATCGTTCGGGACCGAAGCCGGTTATTCACACGCGGAATTCCGAAGAAG
The DNA here is from genome assembly GCA_040216775.1 of Hyphomonas sp. GTDB lineage: Bacteria > Pseudomonadota > Alphaproteobacteria > Caulobacterales > Hyphomonadaceae > Hyphomonas. The sequence goes on along the minus strand of JAVJOM010000010.1, from coordinate 2,058 downwards.
TCTTTGACGCTGTGATCTCCACAATCCCGATGCAGTTGTTCACGGACATTGCCAAGGCCAGTGAACTTGAGCGGCGTATTGCCGACAGTATCGATTGGAAAAACTACACAACCACGCTGATTGCCTCGAATGACTGGTTTACCGGGCACCAGGTGATCGGCTATTCACGAGCGTCCCAAAGCAGCCGGCTTCGCGGGGCCATCCTTGGAGGGCGGGCTGAAGGTGAAAGCTCCGACCTTGGCGGTCGCCTCTATGTGACCGGACAATTCTCCGACGGCCTGACATCAGACGAATTACGGGAAATTCTGTTTGCCGACGCCGCCTTGCACGGTTTCACCATCACCAACGTGGTTCTGCAAAAAACCTGGCAGTATTTCCCGCAATATCGGGCCGAAGCGGTTGGATCGGGCCTTTTTGGCGACCTGAGACGAGTCCAGGGTCATGACAATACCTGGTTCAGTGGATCGACCTTTTCCCACGAACTGGTTTCCAGCGTGGTTTCGCGCAGTGAAACTGTCGTTCGCGACATGCTGATCTCATTGGAAAACAACGCGCTACAGCCCGCCTGAATATCAGCGAACGCAAAGAGCGTGTCTTGAATGGTGATGTGAATAACGCCTGGCAGGGGCAGTAAGACTCGAACTTACGACACCCGGTTTTGGAGACCGGTACTCTACCAACTGAGCTATACCCCTACAGGCGAAGCCGTGGTTTGCCTCAAATGGGCGCGCGCTGCAAGACACTAGGTTCAGACAATTTCCAAAAGTGAGGCATTCCCACGCCGGACTTGCGCGCAACGAAAAAGGCCGCTTCCTTTCGGAAGCGGCCTTTGTCTTGTCGTTGCTGTTGCCAGCTTACTTCTTGATGGCCGAGACGACGCCGGCGCCGACGGTACGACCGCCTTCACGGATGGCGAAGCGCAGGCCCTGGTCCATGGCGATCGGCTGGATCAGCTCGACGTCCATTTTCACGTTATCGCCTGGCAGAACCATTTCCTTGTCGGCCGGCAGGGTCACAACACCCGTCACGTCGGTCGTGCGGAAGTAGAACTGCGGACGATAGTTGGTGAAGAATGGCGTGTGACGGCCACCCTCTTCCTTGGTCAGGATGTAGGCCTCGGCTTCGAACGTCGTGTGCGGCGTGATCGAACCTGGCTTGCAGAGAACCTGGCCACGCTCAACACCTTCACGGTCAACACCGCGAAGCAGCGCACCAATATTGTCGCCTGCCTGGCCCTGATCGAGCAGCTTGCGGAACATTTCAACGCCGGTACAGGTCGTCTTGACGGTCGGGCGGATGCCGACAATCTCGATTTCCTCGCCAACTTTCACAACGCCCTGCTCAACGCGGCCGGTCACAACCGTACCACGGCCAGAGATCGAGAACACGTCTTCAACAGGCATCAGGAACGGCTTGTCCAGCGGACGCTCCGGCGTCGGGATATAGTCATCCACAGCCTGCATCAGCTCAAGAACCTTGTCCTTGCCGATTTCAGGATTGCGGCCCTCAACAGCTGCCAGCGCGGAACCCGCGATGATCGGAATGTCGTCGCCCGGGAAGTCGTACGAAGACAGAAGTTCGCGAACTTCCATCTCGACCAGTTCCAGAAGCTCGGCATCATCAACCTGGTCAACCTTGTTCAGGAAGACAACCATGGCCGGAACGCCGACCTGCTTGGCCAGCAGGATGTGCTCGCGCGTCTGTGGCATCGGGCCATCTGCCGCGTTCACAACCAGGATCGCGCCGTCCATCTGCGCCGCACCGGTGATCATGTTCTTCACATAGTCAGCGTGGCCAGGGCAGTCGACGTGGGCATAGTGACGGTTGGCCGTCTCGTATTCCACGTGCGCCGTGTTGATCGTGATGCCGCGGGCCTTCTCTTCAGGCGCCGAGTCAATGTCAGCGTACGATTTCGCTTCGCCGCCAGACGCCTCAGCAAGCACCATCGAAATGGCTGCCGTCAGCGTCGTCTTGCCGTGGTCAACGTGTCCAATCGTGCCGATGTTCACGTGCGGCTTGTTGCGTTCAAACTTTGCCTTGCCCATCGGGCCTCTCCTT
>JAVJOM010000024.1:0-50199 GCA_040216775.1 Hyphomonas sp. | reverse complement strand
TTTTTTCATCCAGATGTGAACCGTTTTCGCGGGCCTACGTACAATGGGTCATGCGTACCCCTGCGCATTGCACGGAGATTCACACATGCCTTTTAAATCCAGCCTTTTGATTGCCGGCGCTGTTGCCGCGTCCCTGTCGCTCGCGGCCTGCGAAGATGCCGCAGACCAGGCAGACTATGATGCCGCCCCGGCCGCCAAAGTCGAAATGCCGACCGAAGCCGCCACACCGCCTGCTGAACCCATGATGGAAGAAGCCGCCGTTGAAACCGGCACAATCGTCGCGGTTGCCGCTGGCAATGACGCCCTGTCCACACTGGTCGCTGCCGTTACCGCGGCTGACCTTGTCGACACGCTGAACAGCGACGGTCCGTTCACGGTGTTCGCGCCGCCAAACGATGCGTTCGCTAAACTGCCAGAAGGCACAGTCGAAACGCTGCTGATGCCAGAGAACAAGGCCGCGCTAGCCGGCATTCTCACCTATCACGTTGTGGCGGGCGAAGTGATGGCCGCTGATCTTGTTCAGGCCATCACTGACAATGGCGGCACATTCACGGTCACCACCGTCAATGGCGCAGACCTCACCGCCTCCATCGTCGACGGCAATGTCATCCTCACCGATGCAACCGGCGGCACCGCCACGGTCACCGCCACCGACATCGACGCATCCAACGGCGTTGTCCATCTGATCGACACCGTTGTCATGCCGGGCTAAGTTCCCCTCTTCCCGGTATGATTGGCGGCCCCGCACCCCTCCCGGTGCGGGGTCGTTTTTTTCCGGGTCTTGCGATGAGGTGACGGGCTGATACTGTCCCGCCTTCAACAGAATGCTGAGGGCTGAAATTATGCGTGGATTGCTGCTGGCCGTGTGCCTTGCCGTTTTTGTGGGGCCGGTATTAGCCGATGAAAAGGCTGATCCTGCCAAGGAAAAGCCGGAGATTCCAGAGGCGCAGACCTTCTCGTCAGACCATACGCTCCGCCTCAATGGCCAGGCCATCAAGTACAAGACAGTCGCCAGCGAAATCTACCTGCGCGACGCGAAAGACGAGCCCACCGCCTCCATCTTCTCGGTCGCCTATGTACGGGATGGCGTCTCCGATGCCCGCCAGCGCCCCGTCACCTTCGTGTTCAATGGCGGCCCCGGCTCCGCCTCGCTCTGGCTGCACATGGGTGCGTTCGGCCCGAAGCAGGTGATCACGCCGTCTGATGCCACTGGCGTCGGCGCGCCGCCCTATACGGTGCGGGACAACCAGAATTCCCTGCTCGACGTGACGGACCTTGTCTTCATTGATCCCGTCGGCACCGGCTATTCCCGCCCCCTCGGCGACAATGACGGCAAAGAATTCTACGGCGTCAATGAAGACGCTGAAAGCATCGCCGAATTCATCCGTATCTGGATCACCGAAAACGGCCGCTGGAACAGCCCGAAATATCTTGCCGGTGAAAGCTATGGCACCACCCGCGCGGCGGCCCTCACCGAGAAACTGCAGGGCGGCTGGAATGGCATCGGCCTCAACGGTGTGATCCTTGTGTCCGCCATCCTCGATTTCCAGAACGCGCGCTTCGCGCCGGGCAACGATTCCGCCCACATTTCCTTCTTCCCGTCCGAAGCCGCCATCGCCTGGTATCATGGCAAGGTCGACAAGACGAAATGGAACGGCGACTTCAATGCCTTTGTCGACGCCTCGCGCACCTATGCCATCGACACGCTGGCCCCCGCCCTGATCCGCGGCAACACGCTGACCGCGCAAGAGGAAGCCGAAATCGCGAACCAGATGAGCGCCTATCTCGGAGTCTCGGCAGAATGGGTCCGTCAGGCAAAGCTGCGCATCGACCCGACCCGCTTCCGCAAGGAACTGCTGCGCCGCGAAGGTTACTCCATTGGCCGCTTCGATGGGCGCTACAAGGGCGTCGACAGCGAGGGCACATCCGACTCGCCGGAGAATGATCCATCCGGCTACGGAATGGATACCGCCTATGTTGCTGCCATCAACGACTATCTGACCCGCGAACTGAAGATAGACTTCACCCGCCCCTACAAGGTGCTGACGGGCGAACCGGGTTCGCAATGGAACTGGAGCATGGATGAAGGCGGCTGGCCTGCCTATGTCAACGTCACGCCATGGCTCGGCAAGGGCATGCGCGAGAACCCGCAGATGAAAGTGCTGCTGGCTTCAGGCTGGTACGATCTCGCCACACCTTTCTTCGGCGCCGAGATGGCCCTGTTCAAGAATGGTGTTGTGCTCGACCGGGTTCAGTTTGATTATTACGACGCCGGCCACATGATGTACCTGTCCGAAGCTGAAGGCGCGAAATTGTCGAATGACGTCCGCGCCTTCATCCGGGATGGCCAATAGTATCAGGCTCTGCGCACCACTGCAGTCGTGCTGCGCGCACTTTCCACCACCACAGCGTCGCCGGCACGGATCGGCACGTTGTGGTCGGCGGTTTCAGCGCCCCACACGGTGTCGCCAACCTTGATCTGGCCAGCCCCACTGGTGAAATCACCCGTCGCCACACCGCGTTGGCCAATCAGCCCGGCCATGCGCTTGTTCAGTGTCGGATGCTCTTCCACCGTTCCGCGCAGACCGGCAAACAGGGTGCGCCCGGCCATGACAAGCACCAGGGACGCCACGCCGAAGACGATCAACTGACCCTGCCACGTGGCATAGGCTTCTGGCCCAAAATAAGCGAACGCTGCGGCAAGCCAGGCGGCAATGGCCAGCATCATCAGGTCGAATGTCCCTGTCATCAGCTCGATGCCAAAAAGGACAAGGCCCAGTGCCAGCCAGTGCCAGACGGTAAGCTCGGAAAAAATCAGTTCCATGATCCAGGTCTTCCGGTTGGGGTTGAGATGGAGGCCGATGCCCGGCCCGAAGCCGGGCACCGTAAGCAGGTTAGTATTCTGTCCGCGTCGGCGGCACGGCGCCGCCCTGTGCACGCGAGGCAAGCTGTGCTTCTTTCGCGGCGCCTGTCAGGCCCTTGATGCCTTCAATCGCCCCCAGGATGCTAGAGAATTCGGCCGGGATGATGACGGTGCGCTGTTGCGGGCTGGTCGCCAGTTTCTCGAATGCAGCGACATAGGCCTGGCCGAGGAAGTAATTGATCGCGTTGACGTCGCCCTTAGCAATAGCTTCGCTGACCATGGCGGTCGCCTTTGCTTCGGCCTCGGCTTCACGCTCGCGCGCTTCGGCGTCGCGGAAGGCGGCTTCACGTCGTCCTTCGGCTTCCAGGATCTTCGCCTGCTTCTGGCCCTCAGCTTTCAGGATGGCAGACTGCTTGTCGCCTTCGGCGGTCAGGATTTCCGCACGCTTCAGACGCTCGGCCTTCATCTGGCGGTTCATGGCTTCGGTAATGTCAGCGGGCGGGCTGAGGTCTGCAATCTCAATACGCGTGACCTTGACGCCCCATGGGTTGGTTGCCGCATCGATCACGTGCAGCAGGCGCGCGTTAATATCGTCGCGGTTCGACAAGACTTCGTCCAGATCCATCGAGCCGACCACGGTACGGATATTGGTCAGCGACAGGTTCTGGATCGCATTGTGTAGGTTGTTCACTTCGTAGGCGGCCGAAACCGCATCAATCACCTGTATGAACACGATGGCGTCGCACGACACCATGGCATTATCCTTGGTGATGACTTCCTGCTGGGGAACATCCAGCACGGTTTCCATCATGTTCATCTTGCGCCCGACCTTTTGAACGATCGGCATGATGATATGCAGGCCAGGGGTCAGCGTTTTGGTGTAGCGGCCGAAATTTTCGACCGTCCAATTGTACCCCTGCGGCACTTGTTTGACCGTGGACACGATCAGAATGAGGCCAACAACTGCAATCAGCACCGGCACTGTCATTAGAAAATCCATGGAACCCTCTCCGTTACATCTCACTTTCATGTGGGGAAGGATTTGCCGATAATCAATAAAAATCGATCAAAAACGGCGCGCCCGGTCCCCCCGAACGCGCCGATAATGGATTGATTTGTTTAACAGATACTACGCAGGAAGCCTTAAAGCTGACCGAGCAGATAATCGGCGCTGGATACCTTGAATTCCGGTCCCTGCTCCACGTTCAGCTCTGCCACAACGCCGTCCTTCACGAGCATGGAGTAACGCTGCGAGCGCTTGCCCATACCGAATCCCGAAGCGTCCATCTCGAGACCAAGAGATGAGGCGAATGCGCCATTGCCATCAGCCAGCATGCGAACGGTCTGCTCGGTACCGGCCGATTTGCCCCATGCGTCCATGACGAACACATCATTTACCGATGTGCAGACAATCTCGTCGACGCCCTTGGATTTCATGTCGCCAGCCTTGTCGATAAAGCCTGGCAGATGGCGGGCAGAACAGGTCGGCGTGTAGGCGCCCGGCACGGCGAAAAGGGCAATTGTCTTGCCGCCGAATATGTCGGCCGTTGTGCGCGGCTGGGGGCCGTCACCGGTCATTTCCATGAAAGTTGCTTCGGGAAGCTTATCACCAACCTTGATGCTCATCTGTTTCTCTCCTTGCAGGTTTGACATTGCACATAAGGCCGACGCGCTGTTGCGGCAAGCTGCATCGCCCTTGCCAAAGGATGACACTTGCCCCAGCCTTTCAGTAATGGAGAGCCCTGACTCATGAATACCGACCTCACCGGCAGACTGCTGATCGCCCTTCCAAGCATTGGCGACCCGCTGTTTTCCCGCTCGGTTATCCTGCTGTGTGCGCACTCGCCGGACTTCGCGATGGGCATCGTGCTTAACAAGCCGATGACGGGAATCCGTTTGCCGGAACTGTTCGAACAGCTGGACGTGACCACGGAACTCGGCGCTCCGGATACCTGCGTTCTCGACGGCGGCCCTGTCAGTACAGAACGCGGCTTTGTCATCCATACAGACGACGTCATCAGTGAAGGGGCGACGCTGGAGATTGATGGCGTTTTTTGCATGACCGCCACGCGCGACATGCTGGAGATTATCGGTTCAAGCGCCGCGCCGCGCAAATCCGTGCTGGCGCTCGGCTATTCCGGCTGGGGGGCCGGCCAGCTTGAGGTGGAACTGGCGGCTAACGCCTGGTTGGTAGGCAATCCTGACGACGAGTTGGTGTTCGGCGATGACTACTCCCAGAAATGGACCCACGCCCTGAGCCGGATGGGAGTCGATTCCGGCCGGCTTCAAATCGATGGCGGTTCCGCCTGATCAGGCCTTCAGAAAGGCTGCAGCAGACTCAGCATTCATGGGTCGGGCGAAAGCGAAGCCCTGGACATGGTCGAAGCCCAGCCCGCGCAGTTTCACCGCATCGTCCTTGTCTTCGACCCCCTCGGCCGTGCTGGTCATGCCCAGGCGGCTGGCGAGAAGCGTGATCGTGGAGAGGATCGTGTCGATTCGTTGCTGGCCAAGGCGGCAAGTCAGCCCGTGGTCGATTTTCACACTGTCGGCGGGCAGGTCCGCCAGCCACTCGAACGAGGAATGTCCAGTGCCGAAATCGTCGAGCACGAGTCCGGCGCCCACCGCTTTCAGGGCCATGGCCGCCGCCAGCGCATGGCTGGCATCGCGCAGTGCCGCCTGCTCGGTCAACTCGATTCTCAGCGCGCGCGGCGGCAACTGGTAGCCATTCATCAGCGCCTCGACGAGCGCCGGCACTGTGCCGCGCGCCAGATCCCGCGCCGTCAGATTCACATGCATGAATAGATCACCGCGCCCGGATTTTTCGCGCAGCATGGCTAGCGTCTCTGCCGATCTGATCAACATGTTGGAGGCGAGTGCCTCGTCTTCATAGCGACTGGGTGGAGACGTGCCCTCCGCGCCATCCCAGCGCGCAAGTGCTTCAAAGCCGACAATACGACCGTCGCGCAGGGATATGATTGGCTGGTAGACAGGCGCAAGGTCTGGTCCCGGTTTCAGGTCGGACGGATCGATTTCCGGGAAATCGTCGCCCACCAGCAACATGCCCCGGGCCTCAGACCGTCCAATGAACGCGCCGACAAGATGAACGTCCCGCCCGTTTGACAGGCGTAACGCGCAGCGGACCGGCCCTTCGCCAGGACTGAGCGCCTTGCCCAGACGGCCGCGGCTCAGCCCTTCCAGCATCTGCTCGAGCGCGTTGATCGACCAGTCTCCAGACATGTCGGACAGAATTGTTGCCTGCGGGGCCTCAATGGCCAGGCGCTGGGTCGGCGCATGCCAGTACCAGTTGCCATGAGGTTGCGTATGTTGGGAGTTTGCCATTCGGGCGAATCTAGCTGCCATTGTGCGGCTTGACGAGGCCGAAAAGAACGTGATCTCGGCGCTCGCCCGCAATCTCCAAGTATGCGCGAGCGTATCCCTCCTCCTCAAAGCCGACCGTCTCTAGCACTTTGCGGGACCGATTGTTCTCCGCCAGAGTGCCTGCATCAATCCGGGCCAAACCCAGACGATCGAACGCCCATGACGTCAATGCGATGACGGCTTCGCGCATATACCCTTGGCCTTCAAAGTCCGCGCCCAGCCAATATCCGAGGCTGGCGCTGGACGCTGGCCATGTGCGCACGTTGGTAAGCGACGCCCCGCCAATCAGCGCATTGTCCGAAATCCGGCGGATAAGGAACACATAGGCTTGCGCATTTTTCCAGGCTGCGTTCCACGCCTTCAGGCGGCGCGCCCAATCCGCTTTCGAATTTGCATCCCCCGGCCACACAGGCTCCCACGGCTCGAGATGCGGCCGGCTGGCTGTTCGCAAGGCCGCCCAGTCTTCATAATCGCTCTTGCGCGCCGCCTCGAGCACGAGGCGCTCACTGGCAATCAGTGTATCTCGCTGAACAACAGCCATCAGGGGGCCATGTGGGTCTTGGCTTCAATCGCGCCGCGCACTGCAGACAGCTCGGCCGGCAGCCGCTCGAAGACTTCGCCCCGCGCAAGCAGCTCTCCGCAACGATGCGGCAGCGGCGCATCAAGGCCGGTCGCCTGCTTTACGGTTTCCGGGAACTTGGCAGCCGCCGCCGTCGCCAGAACGACAGTGGCCACGTCGTCGCGCGGTGTCTGGCGGGCCTGAAAAGTGCCGACAGCCGTGTGCGGGCAAATCAGCCAGCCGGTCTCAGATTCAAATCGGGCCATCTCGCTCAGCGTATCAGCGTTGCTCACGGTCGACGCGGTAATGCCGACACAGCCAAGGCGGCTCATCGCCGTTTCGGGCAGCGCCGCTTCGCCGGCCTGCTTGTAGCTGTCATACACGCCGCGCACGGCATCGCCATCGCGGCCCGTCACTTCATACAAAAGCCGTTCGAAGTTTGACGGCACCGAAATGTCCATGGCCGGGCTTGGCGTCGCAACTGCCGGGGCACGCGTCATGACGCCTGTATTGAACAGGCGCGCAAGCGCGTCATTCTCGTTGACGGCGCAGGCGATCTCGAAGCCGCCCGTCATCAGGCCGCACCGTGCCGCGACATAGCCTGCCAGTGCATCACCCATGTTGCCGCTCGGCACGACAAAGCGAATCTTTCCGCCCAGCGCCGCCTGAGCCATGGCATAATAGACCGACTGCGCAGCAATGCGGGCCCAGTTGATCGAGTTGACGCCCGACAGACCGACCTTGCTGGAAAAAGCCTTGTCACCAAACAGGGATTTGACGATCCCCTGGCAGTCGTCGAAGTCACCATCAACGGCCAGGTTGGTCACGTTGGCGGCGCCCGTTGTGGTCATGAACAGGCGCTGGACTGGCGAAATGCGCTCATGCGGATGCAGGATGAAAAGGTCCGCATGCTTGGCACCTGCGAAGGCTGCCGCTGCAGCGCCCCCGGTATCGCCCGATGTCGCACACACGATTGACAGGCGCTTGCCCGATTTTCCGAGCATGTAATCGTAAAGCTGGGCGATGATCTGCATCGCCACATCCTTGAAGGCCAGCGTCGGGCCATGATGGAGTTCCATCAGCCACAGCCCGGGACCGGCCTGCGTCAGCGGCGCAACCGAATGATGGGCAAAGCTGACATAGGCGCGTTCGCACATGTCCAGCATGTCAGCTTCTGGAATGGCATCACCAGCGAAGGCCGACAGGATTCGCGCGGCAACCTGGACATAGGGTTCATCCGGTTTGGCCGGAGCGATTTGCGGATAGGTTTCCGGCACATAAAGGCCGCCATCGGGGGCGAGCCCCGCGAGGCAGGCGCCAACGAAATCAACCGGCGCGGCCTGTCCGCGTGTCGAAACATATTTCACGCATCGCTCCCTTTGCGAAACCTCAAGCGGCCTTGTTGGTAATGGAAGGCGAGATACACGCCGACCAGTGCCATGGCGAGCCCCCACCAGGTGATCGCATAGCCGAAATGGCGCTGAGGCGGCAACTTGCTGTCGACGCGCACCTGCGCGAACGGATTATCCCCCACCATGGTGCGGCCATTCTCGGTCAGCCGGATCGTTTCGGATTCGAAGACGCGACCGTCCACACGGGACGCCAGATCGGCGGGCAGGACCGCCGCCAGAACATCCGGATCCAGGGTATAATAAATGCCGGTCTGAGGGCTGTCTTCACCGCTGAAGGCGTTGCGCCCGCGTGGCACCTGATACAGACCGCGCGCCGCATAACGTAGACCAGCCCCACAGTCCGGGCCCTCGCAGGGCAGCGGCGGTTCGACCTGATAGATCACCTCGGTCGGGGTGAAGACCACATCCTGCCCGGTATCTATGGCGACGACGCGCCGCCAGGCGGCACTCCCGTCAACATAGGAATACACCATGGTCTCGCTACCCTGAACCACCGATCCATCAATCATGGCCCATTGCGGCTCGGCGTTGTCGAGCGCCATCTTTTCGAGAAACCGGCCATATTGCCAATTCCCCAGCCAGACGAGGATGACCAGACTAGCCAGTGTAAACACTGTGAGCACGGGAAGCGGACGGAAAGTCATGGCGGGACTTGGGCCTTTTATGAAAAAGGCCCGCCGGGCGGATCGACGCGCCGGCGGGCCTGGGTTCGGATCAGGTTCGCGATAAGGCGCTTACTTGCCGCCTTCCATAATCAGGTAGGGTGCAACGTAGACGAAAGCGAAGAGGAACAACCACACGACATCAACGAAGTGCCAATACCAGGCCGCAAACTCGAAGCCGAGATGCTTCTGTGGTGTCATGCCGCCCATCATCAGGCGCATCAGGCAAATCGCGAGGAAGATCGTACCGATCACGACGTGAGCGCCATGGAAGCCCGTGGCCATGAAGAAGGCTGAGCCATAAAGCGTGCCGTCATACGTAAAGCCTGCATGGCTGTATTCGAGCACCTGCAACGCCGTGAAGCCCAGGCCGAGCAGCACCGTCAGCAGCAAGCCAAGCTTGGCGCCGGAACGGTCACCATGCTGGAGTGCGTGGTGGGCCCAGGTCACGGTTGTACCGGACAAGAGAAGAACCAGCGTGTTGATCAGCGGCAGGTGAAAGGGATCAAATGTCTCGACGCCAGCAGGTGGCCAGTCGTTGAACTTCGCAAGAGCATCAGCATAGAGCGGATTGGTTGCATCCCACGTGCTGCCGGTGCGCGCTGATTCATAGATCGTGAACTCGAAAAAGCCCCAGAACCAGGCAACGAAGAACATCACTTCCGACGCAATGAACAGAATCATGCCGTAGCGCAGGCCAATGGCGACAACAGGCGTGTGATCGCCGAGCGCGCCTTCCTTGGCCACTTCGCGCCACCAGCCGATCATGACCCATGCGACCATGGCAAAGCCGATGGCCATCATCCACCAGGAGCCAGCCTCAAAGCCGAAAAGCCCTTTCATGTAGGTCACACCGCCCACCGCCAGCACGAGCACGGCAAGGGAGCCGAGCAGTGGCCACGGGGAGGGATTTACGAGGTGGTAATCGTGTTTGACGTCGCCGCTGGACATGGCTTGGAAAACCCCTTGAAATTATCACGTATAGCTTTGCGCTGTTTAGCCCGCTCCGCGCCGGAAACGCAACACTCTCAGCCCGGCGAGGCCGAATTCGCCGCACCCCGGGCTTCCTGCTTGAGTGGCCCTTTATAGGCTGTGCTGTCAAAAAACGTGTAACTGAGCGTAATTGTCTCAAGCTGGCTGGCGACGTGATCTTCGATCACATCAGGCGAAATGAAGTAAACGATCGGCAATTTCTTTGATTCGTACGGCGCGATCACGCGCTCCTCGAAGCAGAAACACTCCAGCTTGTAGAAATACGGGCCCGCGAAATGCGGTGTCACATTATAGCTCGCGATAACGCGAATCGGTTTGTCTGTCGGGTTTTCAACTTCAAAAAACGCGAGGCCGTGCTGGCCTATCTTGACCGTCTGTTCGCGCTGCAGCGGATGGAAGATCAGCGCCGTGTCTGCCACATTGGCGTCGAAGCGCATGGTGATTTCCTGATCAAGGATGGTGTCAGGCGCGCGGGTCGCGATTCGAGTCGTGCCGCCAAAGCCCGTGATCTGGCAGAAGCTCTTGTAGAGCGGCTCTGCCATGAATGCGAGGCCAAGCATGCCCAGAAAGACACCGCCGGCGATCAGTCCGATGGTACGATTGGAGAAATTCATTCGGGGGCCTCGCCAGGTTCGATGCCTTCGGGCGGAGCCGCCTGATCTTCCGTCATGCCGGGCGGGAGCGGCTGCGCCTCCTGCAGCGGTGTACGGTCATTGTTCGGGCTATAATAGAAACCCGCACCTTGGCTCAGATCGGTGTTCGACAGGCGAATCACCGTCGTAACACCAACGAGGATAACAAAAGCTGCGAGGGCCACGCCCAGCCAGACATTCCGTTTCTTGCGCGCTGCCAGCGCTTCCGGGTCCAGTCGCGCCGCAGGAATGAACTCCCCGGCATAAGGTTCTTTATCATCCGCCATCTAGAAGCCCTTCACAGCGAAAAACAGCCCGGTCGCATGCTCGAAAATCACCGCAGCGAAGACCAGGAACAGGTAGAGAATCGAGAACAGGAACATCGACCGCGCGAGCTTTTTCTCAGCGTCAGTGCAACCGGCATCTCCTGCTTTGGAACGGAACACACGCACGGCATAGGTCAGGAATACCGTGCCCAGCACGCCGGCCGTGACCGCATATATCCAGCCGCCCAGCCCAGTTAGTACCGGCGTCAGCGCCAATGGCACCAGCAGGATTGTGTAGATCAGCATCTGCAGGCGGGTCGCCTTCGCGCCGTGGGTCACCGGCAACATCGGCACACCGGCCTTCTCGTATTCGCCATGGGCCAGAAGGCTGAGCGCCCAGAAATGGGGCGGTGTCCAGAAGAAGATGATTGCGAACAGTATCCATGCGTCGAGCGGTGTGTTGCCCGTCACGGCAGCCCAGCCGATCACCGGTGGGAACGCCCCTGCCCCGCCGCCAATAACGATGTTCTGCGGCGTCGAGCGCTTCAGCCACATCGTGTAAATGACGCCATAATAGAAAATCGAAAACGCCAGCAGCGCCGCAGCAATCCAGTTCGAGGCGAGCCACATCAGCATGACCGAAACGCCGGACATGATGAGGCCCATCGCAATCGCCTCTTCACGCGGCACGGCGCCAGACGGGATAGGGCGTGTCGACGTGCGCGTCATGATCGCGTCGATATCGGAATCGTACCACATGTTGATGGCACCGGCCGCACCAGAACCGAGGGCGACAGCCAAAAGGGCAATTGCGCCCATGAGCGGATTGATGGGCGTGGCGGTGACGCTGGCCGCTGCGACCAGGCCCGCTGCTGCCGTGAAGACAACGAGCATCATGATGCGCGGCTTCATCAGGTTCACGTAATCGCTCGCCGTGGCGTAGCGCTTTGCAGGAGTGGCGGGTGCATCGGTCATGGTCAAAGCCTTATGAGCCATTCAAGCGAAACGGCCCATACGCCTTTTCAGCGCAGGGCCGCCCGATTTTGTATTGCCAGCCGGCGCCCGCTCGCGGGCAACCAGCGCGAGCGTTCTAGTGGCCGCCCTTGGTCGTGACGTGCGGCAGTTCATTGTATTGGTGGAATGGTGGCGGCGAAGGCAGCGTCCATTCCAGTGTCGTAGCGCCTTCACCCCATGGGTTGGCGACGCCTTTGCGACGACGAACCATCGCTTCGATCAGGCCAATAAAGAAGACCAGCGTGGCGACGAGGGTGATGGCGTAACCAACCGACGAGACAAGGTGCCAAGTGTGGAAGCCATCAGCATAGTCGATGTAACGGCGCGGCATGCCCTGCAGACCCAGGAAGTGTTGCGGGAAGAACAGGACGTTGGAGCCGACAAACATGAGCCAGAAGTGGAGGCCACCGATCATGCCATTGTACTTGATGCCGAACATTTTCTCGAACCAGTAATACCAGCCAGCGAACAGGCCGAACACTGCGCCGAGCGACAACACATAGTGGAAGTGCGCGACAACGTAATAGGTATCGTGAAGCGCGTGGTCGATACCGGCATTGGCCAGAACGACGCCCGTCACGCCACCAACGGTGAACAGGAAGATGAAGCCGATAGCCCACAGCATCGGGACTTTGAACTCGATGGAGCCGCCCCACATGGTCGCGATCCACGAGAAGATCTTGATGCCTGTCGGCACCGCAATAACCATGGTCGCCGCAATGAAGTAGGCCTTCAGATCAACGTTCATACCGACAGTGTACATGTGGTGCGCCCACACAACGAAGCCGATCACACCAATCGAGACCATGGCATAGGCCATGCCGAGATAGCCAAAGATCGGCTTTTTCGAGAACGTCGACACGATGTGGCTGACGATACCGAAGGCCGGCAGGATCATGATGTAGACTTCCGGGTGACCGAAGAACCAGAACAAGTGCTGGAACATGACCGGATCACCGCCACCTGCGGGATTGAAGAATTGCGAACCAAAGTTGCGGTCTGTCAGCAGCATGGTCAGCGCGCCAGCTAGAACCGGCAGGGACAGAAGCAGCAGGACAGCCGTGACCAGAACGCCCCAGGCGAACAGGGGCATCTTGTGCATGGTCATGCCGGGGGCACGCATATTCAGGATGGTCACGATGAAGTTGATGGCCCCAAGGATGGACGCGATGCCGGCCGTGTGAAGCGACAGGATCAACAGGTCCATCGCCGGACCGGGGTGGCCCGTGGTTGACGAGAGAGGTGGATACAGAACCCAACCGCCACCGAACCCATTGCCCGCCGATGTGCCGGGCACAGTCATCGAGATACAAGCCAGCACGAAACCGATCACGGTCAGCCAGAACGAAATGTTGTTCATACGCGGGAACGCCATGTCCGGCGCGCCGATCATCAGCGGCACGAACCAGTTGCCGAAGCCGCCGATCAGCGCGGGCATGACCATGAAGAAGATCATGATCAGGCCGTGATAGGTGATCACCGTGTTGTAGAAGTGCTTGGCATGCGCGATGGCTGCATCGCCCTGAACACCTTGGAAGTGCTCGACGATCCAGAGCATCGGACCGATGCCTGGCTCGGCCAGTTCCCAGCGGATCAGGCCTGAAAGCGTGTAGCCGACAATGCCCGCACACAGCGCGAAGATCAGGTAAAGTGTCCCGATGTCCTTGTGGTTCGTCGACAAGAACCAGCGTTTGAAAAAGCCGGGCTTGTGGTCATGGGCATCGTGGTGATGGTCGAGGGCGATTTCATCCATTGGCATGGCGTATCTACTCTTCTCTAAGCTTAATTGTTCGCGGCGAGCTGGGTGCTCGGCTCTAGGGCGGCCATTGTGCGGACCGAAGCAGCGGCAGCGTCATAGTCGCCAGCCATCATCAATTCTGCCCAAGCATCGAATTGGGCCTGCGATACGACGCGCACTTCGATCGGCATGTAAGCGTGATCGACACCGCACAATTCGGAACACTGGCCATAATAGACGCCCGGCTCATCAACAAGGAACCAACCTTCGTTCAGTCGGCCCGGCACAGCGTCGGTTTTCACACCAAAGGCAGGCACGGTCCAGGAGTGGATCACGTCGGCGGCGGCAGTGTAATAGCGAACATATCGACCGGCCGGAATGACCATCGGATAATCAACGGCCAGGTTGCGCGGACGCAGATCTGTGTCGGTTGGATCCGCCGAGGTGCCTTTGTGAATCCCGTTCGAAACGAACTCCAACGGAAAGCCATCCGCATCCACGATGTCCGGATAGGAATATGTCCAGTTCCACTGGTTGCCCTGGGCCTTCACATTGACGAAGCCCTGCGCAGCCGCATCCGGGAAATTGTTTTTTGTGTAGCGCTCGTACTCGGCAGACTTCCCGTCTGCGAGGAGCGCAGCTGATTCGGTCTGAATCTTCTCAAGGTTCGGAACGACATCCTGATAGTAGAGGTTTGGGAAGGACAGGCCGGCGATCGCGACCAGAATCAGCGCCGGAACGACGGTCCAGATCACCTCAATCAGCGAGTTATGGCTAAATTTGCGTGAGACAGGATTGGACTTGCGATTGTAACGAACCATCACCCACAACAGCAGCACCGACACAAAGATGGTGATCGCTGTAATGATCCACATGACATAGTCATCGTGGAAAAAGTGAATACGTTCTGCAATGCGCGTTGCAGCTGGCTGGAAGCCGAGTGCGCCGTCGACAGGCGTGGCAGCAAACGCCGGTGCAGCCAGAATTGAAGCGCACAAGGCGGCAATGAAGTGTCGCACGAAGGAATCCTCGTCTCGTTGGAATTGCTCCGCTGTATCTATATCAGACTGCCCCTGCAACCCAGCAGTTTTCGCGCTCAATATTGTCGCAGGCGCTCGCCGCTAGTGGCCAATCGTGCTAATATTGCGAAAACAAAACATAAGGGAGACGACAATGAGGAAAATAGCGACTTTCACTGCGATTGCTTTCGTTCTCTCAGCTCCGTTCGCATCTGCGCAGGTCTCGATCATCGGCGGCGGCATTGCCAAGGACTGTTACGAGGCGGCCAAATACCAGCGCACATCGGCTGGCGAAGGCGAGAAAATCTGCACGCGCGCCATTGAATCCGAGCTGATGAACGTCACCAACAAGGCAGCAACATACACCAATCGTGGTGTTTTGCGCATGCGATCCGGGCGGCTCGAAGCGGCCCTGTCCGACTATGATATCGCCAAGCGAATGCGGCCGGAGGAAGGTGCCACCTACCTGAACGAAGGCGCGGCCCACATTCTGCGCAAGGACTTCAATTCAGCGCTGGAATCGCTGGATAAGGCCATCGAGCTGGATTCCCACGACCTCTACGCCGCCTATTACAACCGGGGAATCGCCAAGGAGAACACCGGCGATATCCAGGGCGCCTATTTCGATTTCAAACAGGCAGACGAACTGAACCCCGAATCCGACCTCGCCAAACGCCAGATGGCTCGCTTTCAGGTGACGACAAACTAATTTTCCCGGACTCTCTTCGCTCCGACCGTTGATCCCGCCGCATAATAAGGCGTGGAACCAATTCCTGTGACCGTCGTTTCCTTTTCCATCGACCTCTGGAAAAGGAAATAAACCATGCTGCGTTGGGCCATCATTTTTCTCGTCGTCGCGCTTGTCGCGGCTGTTCTTGGTTTCGGCGGCATCGCCGGCACAGCTGCCGGCATCGCCAAGCTGCTTGCGCTCATCTTCATCGTTCTGTTCGTTGTCTCGCTGATATTCGGTGGCTTGCGTAGAGGATGACCGCGCCGGCATCCGCCACCCCGGATGCAATAAAACCAGCGCCCCGCTCTCACAGCTGGGCGCTGGTTGGCATATTCTGGATCATGGCGCTCAGCGTTCTGACGATCGCCCAGGGCCTGATTGTTCCGATCATTACCGCAATGATGCTCGCCCTGATCTTCAGCCCCGTCCGCCGGGCCATGGACGGATTCGGCCTGCCTTCCGGCGTATCTGCCGCCATCATCCTGCTGACATTGGTCGGCGTCATCGGCACGCTCGGCTATTTTGTATCCGGCGCCGTTCAGGATCGCCTCACCGATATCCCGCAGATGGTCCAGGAAGTGGGCGACAAGCTGAAAGAACTGACGGGCACCGTTCAGCCAGTCATGGAGGCGACAGAACAGATTCAGGATATAACCACTCAAGAACCAGCGACCAATGTGGTCACGGTGCGCGAGCCGGGTTTCTTGGCGAATTTCACTGACAATGTTGCGGTCATGTTCGGCCAGGTGGTGATTTGCCTGACCCTCGCCTTCTTCCTCATCGCTTCAGGTGACCTGTTTTACGAAAAGTTGGTCCAGGTAATGCCGACGCTGAAGGACAAACGCCGCGCGCTCGCCGTCGCTCGCACCATCGAAAACCAGCTTTCGGCCTATTTGCTGACCATCACCGTCATCAATTTCGCGCTGGGAGTCGCCATCGGCCTGACCATGTGGGCGCTTGGCATGCCTGACCCGATCCTGTTCGCCATCGCAGGGTTCCTGCTGAACTATATTCCCTATATCGGCGCCATGGCGGGCACCGGGATTTCATTTCTAGTCGCCCTGGTGACATTCGATTCCGCTACGGCGGCACTTGTTCCAGCTGCTTGTTACCTGGCGCTGACATCCTTTGAGGGCCAGTTCGTAACACCCGTCATGGTCGGCCGACGTTTGAAACTGAACGCCGTCGTGGTGTTCGTTTCCTTCGCCCTTTGGGCGTGGCTGTGGTCGTTCATGGGCATGCTGCTGTCGACGCCCATGCTGCTGACAATGAAGGTCGTGTCAGACAATGTGCCGGGCATGGCTGGCTTTGGTAAGTTCCTCGCTGATCGCGATGACCTCTCCCGCTCTGATCGCCGAATCCTGAAATTCATTTTCCGGCGTGACGTGCCACTGAACAAACGGCGCGACGCCAAGAGCGCCGCTGATGATGATGCATCACCCGTCCCTAATCTTCCAGCATAGCAGACTCGGGTCTTGCTGCGGGCGCCGTTCACCCGCATCTAGGTGTGATGACCCAGACCCAACTGCCTTTCGATGTCGCCCGCGCTGCGGATATTCTTTCTGACGCTGTTTCCGGTGGCGACGATGGCGACCTGTTTGTCGAGCGCTCGCGCTCTGAAAGTTTCATGTTCGATGATGGCCGGCTGAAGTCCGCTGCCTTTGACACCGACCAGGGCTTTGGCCTGCGCGTTGTCGCAGGCGAAGCCCAGGGCAGCGGCTATGGATCGGAACTATCGCTCGGCGCGATCACGCGCGCAGCGCAAACCGCTTCGCAAGCCAAGCGCGGCTATTCAGGCAAGCTGGCCGACGGCCCCCAACCGACAAACCGGCGCCTTTATGCACCGATCGACCCGACCTCAGCCCCCGACTTCACCGTGAAGACCGGCCTTCTGGCTGAAATCGACGCGTGGACTCGCGCGCTCGATCCGCGTGTCGTGCAAGTATCGGTCTCGCTGGCTGGCAGCCATCGCGAGATTGACATCATCCGCCCGGACGGCGCCGTCTTTTCGGACGTGCGGCCTCTGGTCCGTCTCAATGTTTCGGTAACGCTAGAAGAAAATGGACGCCGGGAGTCAGCCAGCGCCGGCGCAGGTGGCCGAGCCGCCTATGACGAATGGATCCAGCCGGAGCGCTGGCAGGGCATGGTTCGCCGAGCGCTCGGCAAGGCTTCGGTCAACCTCCAGTCCATCCCCACACCCGCTGGCGTGATGGAAGTCGTGCTCGGCCCCGGCTGGCCGGCTGTCCTGCTTCACGAAGCCGTCGGACACGGCCTTGAGGGCGACTTCAATCGCAAGGGCACAAGTGTCTATGCCGGCCGGATCGGCGAACAGGTCGCTGCCAAGGGCGTCACCGTCATCGACGATGGCAGCATTGAAGCGCGCCGCGGCTCGCTCTCTTTCGATGATGAAGGCACGCCAACCCAGCGCACCGTCCTGATCGAGGACGGCATCCTGAAAGGCTATATGCAGGACCGGCTGAACGCGCGCCTGATGGGCGTCGCACCGACCGGTAATGGCCGCCGCGAAAGCTATGAGGCGCAGACAATGCCGCGGATGACCAACACGGTCATGCTCGGCGGCGACAAGGACCCGGACGAAATTGTCGCCTCGATCAAGCGCGGCCTTTGGGCTGTCGACTTCGGGGGCGGCCAGGTTGACATCACGTCCGGCAATTTCGTGTTCCAGTGCACCGAGGCCTATCTCGTCGAGAACGGCAAGATCGTCGCCCCGGTCAAGAATGCCACGCTGATCGGCCACGGCCCGACCGTGCTGCAGCAAGTCTCAATGATCGGGAATGATTTCGCCATGGATGATGGCGTCGGTGTTTGCGGCAAGGCAGGCCAGTCCATTCCAGTGGGCGTTGGACAGCCAACCCTCAAGGTCGGTGCCTTGACCGTAGGCGGTGCTGGATAAAATTCCTGTCATTATTAACGCTGACTCTTGCGAGAGCGTGAGGGTTTTGCCACCTTATCGCCACAATAAGGCGCGCGTCCGTTAAGGATGTTCGCCCGTTGCGTAAAAGGGTGACAAAGACGAATGCGACTGAAACTCCTGACCTTGGCTTGTGCGACCATCGGTTTGAGCAGCACGGCGATGGCCGATATCGAAACGCTCTCGGCAGATACCGCCTATCAGATGTCCCAGAAGGGTGAGCTCGTTCTGATTGATGTACGCACGCCATCGGAATGGGCGATGACCGGCATGCCCCGCGACAGCGTTGGCGCAACGCTTCAGGATATCGACTTTATCGCGCGGGCTCGCGGCGCCGTCTATGGCGACCTCGAACAGCCGGTCGCCGTGATCTGCAAGTCAGGCAACCGGTCGACATCCGCTGCGCAAAAACTGGTATCCGAAGGCTTCGCCCACGTATTCAACGTGCCCGAAGGTATGACGGGCCATCTCGGCGCAAGTGACGGCTGGATCAAACGCGGTTTGCCAACCGATCCGTTCAATCCGCCGATGCGCTAGTCGTTCAGGCGACGGGAACAAAAAAGGGCGGCCTTCGCGGGCCGCCCTTTTCTTTTGGCGCGCGCGAATGCGCTAGCTCATTTCGTCCGACACCATGGGAGATTCTGACGGCAAGTGGTCAGCCTTCATCCAGCTCTTGATGATCGGAGAGATGAGAAGCATCAATACGCCGACGGCCATGGCGACATAGCCGACATTTGCGTAGACGGCGGCATAGTTGGCCTTGGCCGCCGCCACATCGGTAATCTGGCCGCCAATCGTTTCGGCCCCGGTCCCGCGCGCGATTATACCAGCGAGATAGTTGGACAGGCCCGAATAAAGGAACCACGCGCCCATCGTCATGCCGACAACGCGTGCGGGTGCCATCTTGGTCACGGCCGACAAGCCGACGGGCGACACCATCAACTCGCCCATCGTGTGTATCCAGTAGATCAGGAAGATGAAGTACACAGCCGTCAGGCCCGCTGATCCGGACGACCCGATTCCTGCCACCAGCGACAGGAAGCCCAGCCCGGCGAGAAACACGCCCACGGCAAACTTCACTGGCGTCGACGGTTCCATTTTCCGTTTCGCGAGTGCGATCCACAGCCAGGCCAGGATCGGCGCAAAGATCACGATGTAGCCTGCATTCAGCGCCTGAAAGACCGGCGCGGGCACTTCAACACCGAACATGGTCTTGTCGACCAAGCGGTCGGTGAACAAGTTCAGCGATGACCCAGCCTGTTCGAACAGCGCCCAGAACGGAATCTGCGCCAGCACGAAATAAATCGCCGCGAACATGCGTTTGCGCTCTGCGCCCTGCATCGTCGTGAAGGCGTAGGTCACGAGCCCGATGAAGACCAGCACGCCGAGGGCGCCGACAAATCCGTCCGGAATGATTTCCGCATTCATCACGATCAGCATCGCCACGCCAATGATGACCAGACCGGCAAGATAGCAGGCCAGTTCAACATTGATCGGGCCGAGGAAGGATTTCTTCAGGAGCTCAGGCTTGGGAGGTTCAGCCCGGCCGCCCAAATATTTCTGCCCCCATAGGAAGACGAGCAGGCCAGCCAACATGCCGATGCCGGCAAGGCCAAAGCCCCAGGCCCAGCCATAGACAATGCCGAGAATGCCGCAGGTGATCGAAGACAGGAACGAACCGAGGTTGATGCCCATGTAGAACAGGGTGAATCCCGAATCCCGGCGTGGATCGTCAAACTCGTAGAGCGCGCCAACAATGGTCGAAATGTTGGCTTTGAGGTAACCGACGCCCGCAATGATCAGAGCCAGCGAGAAGTACAGGATGTTCATGTACAGCGCTTCACGCTCGATCGAAGTGGTAAAACCGTCTGCCGCAATGGTCCGGGCAACTTCCGCCGTGGGTTCTTTCTGGCGATCGTCGGTGGCCAGCACATTGATGTCGCCGGTGTCGCCATCAAACACGATCCGCTTGAGCGACCCGTCGTCTTCGATGAATAGCTGGCGATTGCTGCCTCGGCCCTCATCCACAATCTCGATTCGGTCGGTGCCGGTATCGATGATCTCTTTCGATCCTGCCCCTTCGAACGCCATTCCAAAGTGCCCCAGGCACAAAAGGATGGCGCCGAATGTGACGGCCTTTCTCTGGCCCAGATAGCGGTCGGCCAGCGTTCCGCCGATGATCGTCATGACATAAACCAGCGCCGTATAGGCGCCGTACATAACGGCTGAGCGCTCATCCGAGAACAGGAAGTGCTGCGTCAGGTAAAGGATCAGCAGGCCGCGCATCCCGTAATAGGAAAAGCGCTCCCACATCTCGGTCAGAAAGAGGATCAGCAGGCCCTTCGGGTGACCGAAAAAGCTGTGATCATTCGATACGGAATCCGTCGGTGAAACTGGAATGTCTGTCACAGTGGCCCTCCCCAGGCTCGTTGCAGTCTGTGGCGCGCCATCAGCGCATTGGCCGCAGTTTGACCATGCGTTGTGCGAACGCTCAAGGTAATTTGTGCTTTTGCGAAGGCCCAGACGCGCAATAGCGTGCCCTTAATACGCCTCTTCCGCGAAAATCGGCCGCACATCCCGGTTCCAGGCGCCATGATAGCGGGCCAGAAGACGGTCAGCAGGGGTCAGGCCGCTCGTGGCAATCTCGTCGAGTTCGGTGAGGTAACCAGTCTCATCATCGCCTGACGTCGACAGGTTGGCCCGATTCTTTAGCCCCTGACGCGACAGCGACAGCACCTGTTTGGCAAGGTCCTGCATCGAACCGCCTCCGGGCACTGGGGTTTTCAGGCCGAGTGTGCGAACGCTCTGGCGCATGGCCTCGCGGTCAGCATCGGTCCAGTCCTTCACGAGATCCCACGCCGCATCGAGGCAATCGGGACAATACATCAGGCCGGTCCAGAAAGCGGAGAAGGCGCAAAGGCGGCTCCAGGGACCGGCGTCTGACCCACGCATCTCGAGGAAGCGTTTCAGGCGGACTTCCGGGAAGATCGTCGACAGGTGATCGACGAAATCATCCATTGCCGGCAATTCGCCCGGCAGGATTGGCAGCTTGCCCGCCATGAAGTCACGGAAGCTCAATCCGCTCGCATCAAGGTATTCGCCCTTTCGGCGGACGAAATACATCGGCACGTCCAGCGCATAGTCGACATATTGCTCAAAGCCGAATCCCTGATCGAACACGAAGGGCAGCATGCCCGTGCGGTCGGGGTCTGTATCGGTCCAGATCTGCGACCGGTAGGACAGAAAACCATTGGGACGCCCGTCCAGGAAGGGCGAATTGGCGAATAGCGCGGTGCCAAGCGGCTGCAGGGCCAGCGACACGCGGAACTTCTTCACCATGTCGGCTTCCGAACCGAAATCGAGGTTCGTCTGCACCGTGCAGGTGCGGAACATCATCTGACGACCCAGACGACCAACCTTGTCCATATAGGCCGTCATGATGCGGTAGCGGCCCTTCGGCATCACAGGCGTTTCAGCGAGGCTCCAAAGGGGGCTCGCACCCGCGCCCAGGAAAGCAATGCCCAGCGGCTCGGCAATCTGGCGGACTTCTGCCAGATGGCGCCCCACCTCGTTGCAGGTCTGGTGGATGGTTTCCAGCGGTGCGCCGGACTGTTCGAACTGGCCGCCCGGCTCCAGTGAGACGCTGGCGCCGTCCTGTTTCAGGCCAATCAGGTGTCCGCCCTCGACAATCGGCTCCCAGCCGAACTGGTCGCGCAGGCCCTCAAGCATCGCCCGGACGGATGCTTCACCCTCATAAGGTAGTGGCCTCAGACCTTCCTTGAGGAAGCCGAATTTCTCGTGTTCGGTGCCGATCCGCCAGTCCGCCATGGGCTTTGACCCCTGGGAAAGGTAGTCGACTAATTCAGACTTGGATTCGATGCGTGCTGAGGACTCGTCGATGTCCGAGGTCGGTGTGGTCATCTGAAGCCTCCCAAAAACGGCGATGGAAGTGCACATAGGGATGTTTCATCCCAACGCCAACCGGGTTATCGTCTCGCGTGAAATGAGAGTTCAGAGGGACTGACGTGAACAGGCTGAAGGCAGACGAGCGAGACGACCTGAAAATGTGGGCCAATATCCACGTTCGGGGCGGCTACGAAGAAATCGATGAGATCGAGGAAATTCTCTTCGAACTCACCGAGGAATTCGAGACGTCGATGTCTGATCGTGACCGCCGCGTCGCCGTACGCGACGTGCTGGTGACAGCCGTTCGCGCGCTGGTCGACGAACAGGATAGCTGGCCGGTGCTGACGGACTATGACCGGCTGGAACTGGCCATGGACACGCTGGAAGACAATGGCATCGTTGCCCGCCAGAACTTCACCTGTTGCGGCAATTGCGGCGCGGCAGAAATCAGCACCGAGATCGAGGATTACGAGGCCATGGGGCACCTGGCCCGGGGCTATGTCTTTTTCCATCAGCAGGACACTGAAAGCGCCGTCGAGGGCCACGGCCTTTATTTCAGCTATGGCGCGGCGCACTCAGAACTGGACGTCGCGCATATCCTGATCGCGCAGGAATTGTTCGACCTGCTGCAGGCTGTTGGCCTGAAACCGCACTGGGACGGAAAGATCGATCACCGCGTCGGCGTTGTGCTCGATTGGAAGCGTCGCTGGGTCGACGACGTGCCGGTTCCTCTCAAGCGCTGGTCGTTCTGATCAGGCCGACTTCCAGTCACCGCACAGCGCCTGCCACAAGGTCATCGCAGAGACGGCCGCCGTTTCAGCGCGCAGAATACGTGGGCCGAGGCTGACCGGATAAGTCTCGGCGCGTCCTCGCAGAAAGTTGCGTTCCACCCCGCTGAAACCGCCTTCCGGCCCGATCAGAATAGCGGCGGGGCGGTCTTTGATTTCAGGCAACACATCCGCCATCGGCCGGGCCCTGCCCGCCTGACCGCCCCAGGGGGCATCCGCCTCGTCGCCGGCTTCGTCACAGAAGATGACCGCTGTGCCTGCCGGCAAGGCCGCCAGCGCGGCATCGAGACTGACCGCGTCGCTCACGTCCGGCAGGTCGAGGCGTTCAGTTTGTTCGGCCGCTTCGAGGGCGATCTTCTGGAACCGATCGAGTCTTACAGTGCGTGTCTGGGTGCGCTCGGTAATCACGGGTTGAACGCGGGCGACGCCAAGCTCGGTCGCCTTCTCGACGATAAAGTCGGTCTCCGATTTCTTGACCGGCGCGAATAACAGCGTCAGCGCTGCGCCGCCCGGCCGTGTCTGCGAGCGTAATTGGTCGATGGGGGTTAGATCCGCGCGGCGACCTTCGACCTTGCTGATCTCGGCGCGCCATTCGCCGTCGCGTCCGTTGAACACGCGGACCGGGTCACCTGATCCGAGACGCATGACACGGGTCAGGTATTTCGACTGATCCTCGTCGAGGGCGAAGGGTGCCCCTGCGACCAGGTCACTGTTCACGAAAAGGCGAGGCATGGAACTCATTGGCGCTCTATATCCTATATAAGCCTTAAGTTAAGCCGAAGGATCGTCTCATGAGCCAGCCCGTTGTCACTTCCATCAATCCAGCCACGGGCGAAACCCTTCAGACGTTTACGCCCTTGGGCCAGAGCGATCTGGACGCGGCAATTGAGCGAGCCGATACCGAGTTCCGGTCCTGGCGGCTGACCGGCTTTACCAAGCGTGCGCGGCTGATGCACAAGGCCGCCGATGTGCTGGAGGCGAACAAGACCGCCTTTGCGCGGACGATGACGCTGGAAATGGGCAAACCGCTGAGCGAAGCCATTTCTGAGGTCGAGAAGTGCGAACTCGTCTGCCGCCATTACGCCGATCATGCAGAAGAATACCTGAAGGACGAGGTGATCAAGACCGAGGCCAGGAAAGCCTATGTCCGCAACCTGCCTGTGGGAGCGGTTCTGGCGGTGATGCCATGGAACTTCCCATTCTGGCAGGTTTTCCGGTTTGCCGCCCCAACCCTGATGGCGGGGAATGTCGGCCTGTTGAAACATGCGTCGAATGTCTGGGGCTCGGCGATGAATATCGAGAAGGTGTTCCGCGAGGCGGGCTTTCCGGAAGGCTGCTTCCAGACGCTTCTGATCGGATCGAAAGCCGTCGAGGGTGTGATCCGCGATCCACGCGTGAAAGCCGTGACATTGACCGGGTCTGGCCCTGCCGGGCGGAGTGTGGCCGGGATTGCGGGTGAGGAAACCAAACCGTCCCTTCTGGAGCTTGGCGGATCGGACGCGTTCATTGTGATGCCATCGGCTGATCTGGACAAGGCGGTAGATACGGCCGTCACATCGCGCACACGGAATAACGGCCAGTCCTGCATCGCGGCGAAGCGATTCTTTGTTCACGCCGATATTTACGACGCTTTCACCGAGGCCTTCGTAGCCAGAATCGAGGCGCTGCGGGTCGGCGATCCTCTGCTGGAGACGACAGATATCGGGCCGCTGGCGACCGAGACGATCCGCGACGAGTTGGCGGACCAGGTCGAGGCGACGCTGAAGGGTGGCGCGAAGCGGATCAGCACACCGGTAAAAGTGGCCGATACCGGCTGGTGGTTTGCGCCGCAGGTGTTGGCCGAGGCACCGGACGGCACGCCGGGCGCGGACGAGGAAATGTTCGGCCCGGTCGCCAATGTCTGGCGCGTCGCCAGCCTGAGCGATGCCATCTCCCGCGCCAATCGCAGCGTCTACGGTCTTGGTTCCGCGATCTTCACACAAGATGACGGCGAGATCGAACAGGCCGTGCGTGACCTGGAAGCGGGATCGACCTTTGTGAATGCGCTGGTCGCATCAGATCCGCGCCTGCCCTTTGGGGGCATAAAGCAATCCGGCTACGGACGTGAACTGGCGGCAGACGGCATCAAGGCCTTCGTGAACCGGAAGACTGTCTCGATCAGCTGAGCCGGGATCGGGAACATGTCCGCGATACTCGGCCCACCCAGTCCTAGTCTGCGCGATAAGCCTGGGGCATTTCGATGGCGGGCCAGCCCAGCTTGGCCCGTTCGGCGTTGATACCAGCGGCGACCTTGGCCTGAAGGGCTTCAAGACGGGGCGTGGGCGTGTCATTCAGGCCGGGATAGATGAACAGGTAAATGTCTCGCTTGCCCTTAGAATAGGCCCGTTCCAGCATGTCCATCGCCTTGTCCGGATGGCCCTCGAGGAAATATATCACGGCGTCGGTCGTATCGTAGTTCGCACTCTGAAAACCATGTGCGCGATCCGCATCGATGCCCCGTCTTGCCGCCGCAAGCATGGCAGGCGCATCCCGGTGCCCGGCATCGAGCAGGGCCGGCAAGACGAATGGATAAGGTGGCGAGACAAAGCCCTGCTGGAAGGATTCCAGGCTGCCCCAGGTTTCATCATAGTAGCGAACGACTTCTGGCCAGTCATGGATGTCATTGTGGACATCGAGATAATCGGACTGCTGTTGCGGAAAGTCCGGTCGCGCGTCCGTTTCCTGCCTGACCAGCGCCCGTGCCTCATCCTTGCGGCCCATCAGGACCATCGCCCGATAGCGCATATAAGGTTCGTCAGCTTTCAGGACCGAACGGAATTCCCCCAGTCCCAGTTCGGCAAAATGAAGGTCGCGTGACGCTCTCGGATCGTGCGGCGCCATGGCCAGCACCTTTCGGCGAAGCTTCAGGCCTTCCGCCAGATTGCCTGACACTTCCTGCAGAACCGCCTGCATTACGTAAGGCCCCGGATTGTCCGGTGAGATGGCGAGCCATCTGTCGGCCTGGGCGCGAGCCTTGTCGAAGTCGCCTATGCGGCCATAATAGGCCAACAAATTCGTGTTCACGTCGCTCTGGGCCGGGTCGTGTGCCAACGCCACCTCGAATTGCGCAATCGCCTCGTCAAACCGCTTCTGGTCGTTCAGCCAATATCCATAGTCATTCCTCGCCAGCGCAAAATTGGGTTTGATCGCGAGCGCCCGCTCATAGAGTGGGCCCGCCTTGTTGCGGGTCCCGGCATCAAACGCCATCGAGAACAGCCCCGCGCGGGCAAACAGGGCATCGGCAGAGTCGGGGTCCAGCTTGAGCGCGCGGCTGGTCCATTGGTCCGCCCGCGTAACGGCTTCTTCGGCCGGAATGTCACCAGCGGCCCCCTCTGCGTCAGACATCATCAGTTCGTAATAGCCGCGCCAGGCGAGGGCGGGAACGAAATCCGGGTCGATTGCGAGGGCCTTGTCGAGGGCTTGGGCAGCGTCCGCATAGCCAGTCATCGTGCTGAGGGCGGCCTTTTGCTGGGCGAGCAAATAGAGGTCGTAGGCGGTAATGTCGGTGCGCGGGGCGACGATGGGCGCGACCGTGCCCATGAGTTGCGGCTTCAATTCGACGAGGATGGCGTTGGCGATTTCGTCCTGCACGGCGAAGATGTCTGTCAGGTCGCCGTCATAGGTGTCGGACCACATGTGGAAGCCATTGTCGGCGCGGATGAGCTGGGCGGTGACGCGGACCTTGTTGCCGGACTTACGCACCGAGCCTTCGAGTACATGGGCGACATCGAGAATCTGGGCGATCTCGCGCAGGTCCGTGTTCTGGCCCTTGAAGGCGAAGGAGGATGTGCGCCCCGCCACGGCGAGGCCGGGCACCTGGGCCATGACATTAAGCAATTCCTCGGAAATGCCGTCGGCGAAATATTCCTGGTCGCCATCCGGGCTCATGTCAGCGAAGGGCAGCACGGCGATGGAGAAATCTTCCGAGGCGACCGACTTGAGGGTGGCGGCCGCCTTGCCGGAGGGCATGACGCGGTCGCCGATAATCACCACCACGAGCAGGGCCGCGGCGGCAGCGAGGACCATGTCGAGCCGCTTGCCGGTGCGGGCGGTGACGCTTTCGGATGGATCGATCTTCGCCGTGGGCTTCAGGCCATCCGGCGTCATTTCGAACGCCCAGGCGCCGAACACAACAATCGGGAAGCCGATCAGGACGAGAATGGTGATGAGTGTATCGAACCAGCCCGGCAGCAGCAGCGTCGTCTCGAGAACAACGGCGAGCTGCATCAACAGCCAGCCACCGACCGCATAGATCGACGCGATCCGGAACACGTTCCGACGTTGTAATTCCTGAATAAATTTCTGCAATCTGCGTCCCCGGCTGTCCTGCACACCTTTGGCTAACACCGTTTGAGGGGTTTGTCGTGAGTTTACACGTGATCCGTGAATCGACCTGTCGGGCCGGGGTCGGGAGCCCCCTTGCCCCCGGCGACGCCAAGCGCCTAGTCTGGCCCGGAAACCGGACAAGGAAAGAACAGGATCATGAGCACAGCACCACGCAAATTGGGATCGGAAATGGTTTACCCCGTGGGGCTGGGCTGTATGAACCTGCATCATGGCTATGGCCCGCCATCGGATGAGAGCGATGCCGCAGCGCTGCTGAACGAGGCGCTGGACCTTGGCTATAACTTCCTCGACACGGCGACGATCTATGGGTTCGGCAAGAACGAGACGCTGATCGGCAAGGCACTGAAGCATCGTCAGGGCGAGTTCGTGCAGGCGAGCAAATGCGTGTTGATGTTCGATGGTGACAAGCGCCGGATTGATGCGCGGCCTGAAAGCATCAAGGCGGCGTGCGAAGCCAGCCTGAAGCGACTGCAGCGCGAGACGATTGACCTGTATTACATGCACCGGCCTGACAAGACTGTACCGATCGAGGAATCGATGGGCGCGATGGCGGATCTCGTGAAAGAGGGCAAGATCCGCATGGTGGGCCTGTCGGAAATGGGAGAGGGCCTGCTGCGCCGGGCGCATGCGGTGCATCCGGTGGCGGCCATGCAGTCTGAGTACTCGCTGCTGACGCGCAATCCGGAGATTGCCGTTCTGGATGCGTGCAAGGAGCTGGGCGTGACTTTCGTGCCGTTTTCTCCGGTGGGGCGCGGCTACCTGGCCGACAATCCACCTGCGCCGAAGGATTATCATGCCAGCGACATGCGCCGCATCTTCCCGCGCTGGACCGAACCGTACTGGACCGAAAACCTGCCGCTGCTGAAACAGGCACAGCAGATGGCTGGCGACATGGCGGTGACGACATCGCAGCTGGCGATTGCCTGGACGCTGGCAAAGGACCCGGATTGTGTGCCGATCCCCGGAACGACCAGCCGCAAGCATTTGAAGGACAATCATGCCGCAGCGCTGATCGCGCTGACGGCTGGGCAGGTGGCGCAACTGGACGCCGTGTTCCAGCCGGAAGACGTGAAAGGGCCGCGCTATAACGCGATGGCGCAGGCGAGCGTGGATACCGAGCAATATGCGTTCGAGCAGACGGCGGGATGAGGGTTCGCGTGAGGGTTGCTTGAGGCTGTGAAAGCCGGAAATTCCCTGTATAAGCCGCGCAATGAACCAGATCGACACGTCCGGCAGGCCCAGCCTGCAAGCCATCCCGGCTGACAGTGCCCTGCCCGGGCTGCTGGCGAAACTGCCGGACTGGATGCAGCCTTATGCCATGCTGGCGCGGCTCGACCGGCCGGTCGGTATCTGGCTGCTCTTCCTGCCGTGCGTGATTGGCCTCGCCTTCGTGCGGATGCGCACGGGGGTGTATCTGGTGGACCTGTTCTGGGTGCCGCTGTTCCTGTTGGGCGCCGTGGCGATGCGCGGGGCGGGCTGTACCTGGAACGACATCACCGATCGCGACTTTGACGCGCAGGTGGCGCGCACGGCATTGCGACCGCTGCCATCCGGTGCGGTGACACTGCGCGAGGCATTCATATTCCTGGGTGTGCAGCTGGCGATTGGCCTTGGCGTGTGGGCCTGCCTGCCGGGCGACGCGAAACTGGTGGCGCTGGGCGCGCTGCCGCTGGTGGCAGCCTATCCGTTCATGAAGCGGGTGACGTGGTGGCCGCAGGCATGGTTGGGGCTGACCTTGAACTGGGGCGTACTTGTCGGGGCGGCGACGGCCGGCAGCCTGTCAGTGCCCGTGTTCATTCTTTATGCCGGGCTGGTCCTGTGGACGATTGCCTATGACACGATCTATGCCCTGCAGGACCGCGAAGATGACGTACTGATCGGCGTGCGTTCAACCGCGCGCCTGTTCGGCAAGCGGGCCGTTCTGGTGAGCTTCTGTTTCCATATGGGCGCGGCAGCGCTGGTGGCGCTGGCCGCCATCATGAACGGATCCGTTCGCGCAGGCGCCGTCACGGCACTAGCGTTTCTGGCGCATGGCCTGTGGCAGGTGGTGCGTTTGAAGACCAGCCAGGAACAGGCGGCATTGGCGATGTTCAAGGCCAATGTCTGGGCAGGTGCCATCATTGCCGGTGGGTTCACACTGGCCGCCATGCTGCCGACGCCTGAACCTCGCTCACTGTTTGCCGAACATGAAACCATACCCGCAGGCCCGCCAGCCGCGGTGGCCCTGCCCTTCGGCCTCGAACTCAAGCGTGGGCCGCAAATGACCGGCACCGAAACATGGATGGCGAGCGACGTGGTACGTGCACTGGAAACTGAAGGCGTTTTGGTGCGGGATACCAGTTTGACAGAGTAGGCATTGAACGGTTTTTTTCACCGTCCCGGCTTTTTTGTGGAACTATCCCTGCAAGGGCGCGTTGGTTAGTTTGCAATTTCTGTCGGTTGACCGGTCATTATGCGCATTCTACCAAACCCGGCACGTGTTCCAGCCGGGCAATACCGACCGACAGCCAAGGATGACACCATATGAAGGCGGCGACGCACCCCAACCAAGTTGACCGCCTGAATGCGCTCTACCGATATGAAATCCTCGACACGGCTCGGGAGGCTGATTTCGACGATATTGTCGAACTGGCAGCTTCCCTGTGCGGTGCCAAGATATCGGTCATCAACCTGATTGATGCCGATCGTCAGTGGTTCAAGGCAGAGACAGGGCTGGGCGTGCGCGAAACACCTCTCGACACGTCGATCTGCTCGCACGTTATTCTTGAAAGCGATTTCGTCGAGATCCCCGATACCCGCGCTGACAATCGCACGCAGGACAATCCGCTTTGCCTCGATGAACCGGGGCTGCGCTACTATGCAGGGGCTTTGCTGAAATCACGCGATGGCTATCCCATCGGCACGCTGTGCGTGCTTCACGACGAGCCTTATTCACTCAATGCCTTCCAGAAAAAGTCGCTGCAGACTCTGTCCAAGCAGGTGATGCGCGAACTGGACCTGCGTCTGGCGTTGCGCGAACAGGAAGTGCTGCGCGCAGAGATGGACCACCGTGTGAAAAACTCGCTGCAGTCGGTCAGCTCGATCATTCGCCTCTACCAGTCGCGCGCCGGCGCCGAAAGTGAAGAAGCCTTCAACGCCGTGGCACGCCGGGTGGATGCCATCTCGCTGCTTCATCAGGAGCTGCACGAGGCCGCCGACCTGGCGACGATACCCCTGCAGCGATACCTGACACGCCTGGTCGGCCTGCTTCAGGATTCCGGCCCTGACAACATCAAGATCGATGTGAACATCGATCCGATCGATACAGGTTCGGCGCAGGCAACCAGTCTGGGCATGGTGATCAGCGAATTCATTGCCAACTCGATCAAGCATGGCTTTCCGGACGGGCGGGAAGGACGCGTTTTGATCGAAATGAAGCGGTTGCCTGATGACAGCGTCAGCCTGACATGCAGCGACAATGGCACGGGCTCAGCTGGTGCCGCGCGTAACCCCAGCGCTGCCGAAGGCCTGGGTGCGCGATTGGTGGCGGCAGCGGCCTCCCTTATCGGAGCCAAGGTCGCGCGCCAGATTGACGAAAACGGATATCTGCTAAGCCTGAATTTCACACCGGACTAGCCGGATTCAGGATCACAATTCTGCGCACTTTCTTGCGTGTCGCCACCGGCGGGCATAGGCTGGCAACATGACAGTTGTAGTGGAAATGGTATCGGATCTGGTCTGCCCTTGGTGCTGGCTGGGTCTTCGCAGGATCGAGGAGGCGCGCAAGCTGGCTCCTGAGGTAGATGTTCAACTTATCTTCCGGCCGTTCGAGCTGGACCCGACGATCCCGGCTTCGGGCGTCGACTACAAGGAATACATGAAAGAGAAGTTCGGCGGATCGGATGAGAGCCGCGAACGCTCTGGCTCGATGCGTCAGGCCCTTGTCGACTATGGCGAGGCGGAAGGCATCCCCTATAATTTCGACAAGATTACCCGGCGCCCGAGCAGTTTCGATGCCCACCGCATTGTCCGCTGGGCCCAGGGCCAGGGCAAGGGACCGGAGGCCAAGGAGGCGCTGTTCAAGGCTTTCTTCGAAGATGGACGTGATATCGGCGACCATGAGGTTCTGGTCGATGTGGCCCGCGAGATCGAACTCGACGCGGAGATCGTGGCGGACCTGCTGAAATCCGATGCCGACGTTCAGAATGTACGCGAGGAGGCCGAAGCCTTCCGCCAGATGGGGGTTAGCGGTGTGCCGACCTATATCGCCAATCGGGCCGTGGCCGTGCAGGGCGCCGAAAGCGCAGAGAAGCTGGCCAAGTTCCTCAAGCATGCCGCCGCGCAATTGCCGCAGGAACGCCCTGCAGGCGACGCCTGAATGAGCGACCTTGTCAGCGTCACACGCGAAGGCCGGATTGCCACTGTAAGGTTCGATACCGGCAACCGGGCCAATGCCCTGAGCCAGACGCTGATGCGGGAACTGACCGAGACGGCGCAGGATTTCCATGACTGCCCGGAGATTTCCGCTGTCATCCTGACCGGCCGCGACGACCAGTTTTGCATGGGCGCGGACCTGAAAGACCCGGACGGCAACACGGCGGCGAAAGCCTCTCTGAGCCAGCGGCGCGTGATGCTGCGCCGGGGGCCGCGCATGTGCCAGGCGTGGGAGGATATTGATGCGCTGACGATATGTGCGGTCGAGGGGTGGTGCGTGGGGGGCGGCGTGGCCCTTGCGACGGCCTGTGACCTGCGCGTGGTGGCGGAGACTTCCACCTTCTACGTGCCTGAGGTTGAGCGTGGCATGAACATGAGCTGGGGGTCGATCCCGCGCTTCGTGGCACTGGTCGGACCGGCGCGAACCAAACGCATCGCTGCACTGTGCGAAAAAGTGGACGCGGCCACAGCGCTGAACTGGGGCCTGTGTGACCACGTTGTTCCGGCGGGTGAAGCGATGAACAAGGCGCGGGAGATTGCAGAAGCCGCCGCCGCCCTGCCCCCGACGGCGCTGAAAAGCGTGAAACAGGACGTGAATGTTGCCGCGTTGGCGCTGGCACGCGCGACCGGGCACCGCGACCTGGAGACTTTCGCGCTTTTGCAGCAGTCTGATGATTTCAAGGAAGGCGTCAGCGCGTTCCTGAAAGGCCGCGAGCCGAACTTTACTGGCGACTGAACCTAGCTGAGCTGAAGGTCGACAAGGCGGCGATAGGCGCCGTTCTTTTCCATCAATGCGGTGTGCGTACCGTCTTCGACAGCGCGACCATCTTCCATCACGATGATGCGGTCAGCCGCGCGAACGGTAGACAGGCGGTGCGCGATGATCAGCGTGGTGCGGCCCTTGGAGAACTTGGAGAGCGCATCCTGAACCCGGGCTTCGCTTTCGGCATCGAGGGCAGAGGTTGCCTCATCGAGCAGCAGGATCGGGGCGGCGCGCAGGATGGCACGCGCGAGCGCGACACGCTGGCGTTGGCCGCCCGACAGGTTGCGGCCCATTTCGCCAGCGGGGGCATCATAGCCGCCCGGCAGCGCACGGATGAACTCATGCGCATTGGCGGCGCTCGCGGCGGCTTCGATCTCTGCTTCGGTGGCGCCGAGGCGACCGAGCGCGATATTGGCGCGGATCGTGTCATCGAACAGGGCGGCGTCCTGCGCGACGAGACCCATATTGGCCCGCAGGCTGGCGCCGCTGACATCGCGCACATTTGTTCCATCTACGGATATTGAGCCATCAGTTGGATCGTAGAGACGCAGCAGCAGGTTGAATACGGTTGACTTGCCTGCGCCAGAGGGGCCGACCAGTGCGATGGTTTCGCCGGGAGCGGCGGTGAAGGAAAGGCCCTTGAGCGCTTCAGTGCCATCGGGATAGGCAAAGCGGACATCATTGAAGGCAACAGTGCCTGCGACCCTGGCGATGGGCTGGGCGCCGGGAGCATCAGCGATTTGCGGCGCAGCATCGGTGATCTCGAAGACGCGGTCTGCGGCCGCGCCGCCTTCCTGCGCAACGGAGTTCAGTGTGCCGAGCGCGCGCAGTTCCGGCGCGGCGACGGCGATGGCCCCGACGATGCCGACAAAATTTCCGAGCGAGGTATCGCCTTGGGCGATGCGCCACGCGGTGAGCGCGAGGATGCCGACAAGGGCAAGGCCGCCGGTGATTTCGAGGATCGGGTCAACCGCCGCGCGGTCTGTCAGCACTTTGAGGAACAGGCGCGAGCGTTCACGGAAGCCCTTCACGGCGCGGGCCTTCTGATAATCCTCGAGGCCGTAAGCTTTCACCACGCGAGCCGACTGGAAGGCCTCGCCCAACAGGGAGGTGACTTCGCCGATCTGCTTCTGTGACTGGCGCGAGCGTTTGCGAACCCGGTTGCCGAGGGCGAGCACGGGAGCAAAGGCGATGGGATAGATGACCAGCAGGACGAGGGTGAGCTTCCAGTCCATGACCAGCATGGTGATGAAGACGCCGATGACGGTGAGCACGCCCTTGGTGAGATTGTTGGCGATGCGCAGTCCTGCATCGCGCAGGGCGTTCACGTCATTGATGAAGCGCGAGACGAAACCACCGGAGGCCTCTGCCGCGATGCGGGCATAATCGCCATCGGTGAGAGCGCCGAACTGGTCGGCCTGGATATCGACAATGGCGCGCTGGACGCCGGTATTGTTGAAGATCGTCATGCCATACAGGGCGAGCGAGCGGACGACCGCCGCAAAGCCGATGATCGCGATCAGCCACCAGAGGCTGGTCGGCACGGTGACCTTGTCAGGCCCGGCCAGGGCTTCGAGGCCTTCGACCACGAGTTTCAGGAGGAACCCGTAGGACGCCGCCGCAATCGAGGTGAGCGCGGCGCACAGGGTGCCCGCCGCGAACCACCGCCAGTGCGCGGCGAACCGCTCCCTGCCAAGACGCGTCAGGGCGCCAGAACGGCGCGCCGGTTTGGCCGGGTCAGACGTGATGGTGTTCCCCCGTCTCCGGGTCGAGCAGCCGGTGGGCATGGAGAATGAAATAGCGCGTTTCGGCACTGTCCACGGTGCGGTGGGCAGCGGCTTTCCACGCGTCATAGGCTTCCTTGTAGCTGGCGAATGCGCCAACGAAGTCCATTTTCGAAAGATCCTCGAATTCGACTTCCTGAACGTCTTTCAGTTCACCACCGAAGACGATGTGAAGAAGCTGTTTTCCGGTCTTGGGGGCATCACCCATTTTGACTGGCTCCGTTTTAGCTGTTGGTGCGGCCGGGGCCGCTTTTGCCTGTGGATCAGGTATACCCACAAATCCTGACCGGCGCACTAACAGAGGATGCAGGCGTTTTCCAGACGCGATGATGCTGCGTTGTGCAGGAATGGTGCGATTGAAGTGCAGCGGCTCGCCCGTGTGCGTCGTGGCCACACCGCCAGCTTCGTTGACCAGAATGGTGCCCGCCGCGAGGTCCCAATCCGATTTGTGGCTCAGCACGAGCGTCGCATCCCAAGCGCCAGACGCAACAAAAGCCATGCGCAGCAAGGTGGAATTGGGCTTCGGACGCGGCACGGTGACGGCAGGCCATGGCTCGGGCCAGCCCTTGTGATTGAGCATCTCCTCTGCCGCAATCAGGCGGCAGCCAGCCTCTGTGCCACATTCGGACACCTGGATCAGACGGCCATTGAGATAGGCCCCGCCCCCGATGCGCGCCTCGTAAAGCTGGCCGAGCGCCGGTGCGTAGAGCACGCCAGCGACCGCCTGGCCTTCTTCAACGATGGCCAGGCCGACACACCAGTTCGGATCACCGCGCATATAGGCGCGCGTGCCGTCAATCGGATCGACCACCCAGCAGCGATCCTTCTGGCGCGCGGCTGGGTCGTCGAGCGTTTCTTCCGACAGCCAGCCATATTCGGGGCGTGAGGATGTCAGGCGCAGGTCGCAGAGCTGGTTGACGGCCATGTCGGCCTCGGTGACCGGGCTGCCGCCTGTCTTTTCCCATGCACGGGCCGATTGGCCTTCCAGCGTGTAGGATAGCGCCAGCTGGCCCGCCTCAATGGCGAGGCTGCGCAATGTCACCAGATCTTCAACAAGCGTGCGTTCAGCTGCCGGCAAGACTCATGTCCTCGACGAGGATGCTGGGCGCATCGCGCGTACCGCGGAATTCGAGATCGGAGGCCGGGATCAACCGCGCAAAGATCGCCGGCAGATCGCCCGCAATCGTCACTTCCGACACGGGATAGGCGATCTCGCCATTCTCGAACCAGAAACCGGCGACGCCGACGGAATAATCGCCGGTATTCGGATTGATCGACGGGCCGAACATGTCGGTTACCATCAGGCCCTTGCCGGCCTGTGCCATCAGTTCGGCCGGCGTCTTCTCACCGGCTTGCAGATAAAGGTTCGATGTGGTCACGCCGGGCGGATCGCCGAAACCAAGTGCGGAAAAGCCGTTGGGCTTGAGTCCGAGCTGGCGGGCCGATGGACCATTGAGCAGCCATTCGGTGAGTCGGCCATCCTCGATCAGGTAGGTTTCCTTCACCGGCAGGCCTTCGCCATCATGGCAGCGTGAGCCCATGCCCATGGGGCGGAACGGATCGTCGATCACGTTGACGCCCTTGGCGAAAACATCCGTGTCCATCCGGTCTTTCAGGAAGCTGACGCCGCGCGCGATTGACGGGCCGGAAATCGCACTCATCAACGCGCCGAGCAGGCCGCTGGAGACGCGCCGATCGTAGAGGACGGCCGCTTTCTGGGTTTCCAGCTTTCGAGCGCCCAGACGCGCAATGGTGCGTTCGCCTGCCGTGCGGCCGATCGCTTCGGCGCTTGGGCGGTCTGCCGTGTGGCGGACAGACCAGCTTTCATAATCGCGTTCCATGGCGCCATCTTTTTCGGCAACCGAGGCGAGGCCGAGGCTGGTACTGGAGCCGGTCTTGTAAGCAGAAAAGCCGTTCGATGCGGCGACCCAGCGCGAAGAGCGGTTCCATGACGCGCCGCAGCCCGCCACCGTCTTGATGC
The DNA here is from genome assembly GCA_040216775.1 of Hyphomonas sp. Taxonomy (GTDB): domain Bacteria; phylum Pseudomonadota; class Alphaproteobacteria; order Caulobacterales; family Hyphomonadaceae; genus Hyphomonas. The sequence goes on along the minus strand of JAVJOM010000024.1, from coordinate 13,980 downwards.
CTTTGACGGCCAGTGCGGCGGCTTCGGCTGCCAGGGATTCCTGCTCGAGCGTTTCGGCCGAAATTTCCTGTTCGCCCGTCAGGTCCATGTCGAGCGGGCCTGTGGCCAGTTCGCTGGCGTCCGGAATGCCGCAATACTTGTCGTCCGGTACAGCGCGGGCCATCGCGGCGCAGCGTGTGGCGAGGGCTGCGAGGCCGTCGGTCGAGAGATCAGAGCCGGAGACGTGGGCCTGACGCTTGCCGAACAGGCAGCGCAGGGCAACCGACGTGCTCTCCTCACGCTCGATGGTTTCCATCTTGCCGTCGCGAACAGAGACGCTAACGCCCTCTGCCGCGCCGATACGGGCATCTGCAGCATCAGCGCCTGCTTTCAGGCACTGGTCGATGAGACCGGCGAGCAAATCAGCCGGTGGTGTCTTGAATTCAGCCATGTCGGCTAAATGGACCGCCCCGCCGGGCCGTGCAACTGCTCAAATCAGGCAAGCCCGTGATAAATCAGCATGCCGGCAATCAATATCATGGCGAACCATGTCAGCAGCATGCCACTCACGCGGAGCGGAAAGATTGTCCGCGACAAGCCGATGGCATGCAAAACACGTCCGAACGTGAACGACGCGCCGAGAATGTGAATCCACAGTGCCGGGATGCCCATATAGGCTGCCGTGACCAGGCCGACCATCATGGCCGGAATGTATTCCGACGCATTGCCATGCGTGCGGGTGCGCAATTCCAGTTCGACATTGCTGCCATGGCCGACGGACACCTTGGCCGAGCGGCGCATGAAAACGACGCGGGAAGACAGATAGATCAGCAGCAATATGTTGATGCCGACATAGACGGCAGCAGCTTCCAAAGGTGGCATGTTTCATTCCTTCCAGAAAAAATGCCGCCGGAACGCTCCGGCGGCATTGACTATTTTCCCCAAAATCATCGACCGTTCAGTCGTCGCGGCGCGCGTCAGGCAGGCGGTCATTGATGTCGTCGCGTATATCCATCAGCGTGACGATCAGGCCGCAGACCAGGCTGGCCGCGATCCAGCCACCGGCCGTGAAGATCGCAAAGTCTGCCACTTGAGACAGCGCCCCTGTCAGGCCGAGCATTTCATTGCTGAATTCGCCCTTGTTGTAGAGGCCAAGCGCGATGCCCCCGACGATGATCGCAATGTAGGCCACGTAGACCATGATGCGGAAACTGTTGATGATTAAGAACTTCATGGGTGTCCCCTTCCTGTTACGACGTCGAATTTAGGCAGATAAAACCGCCGCGTCACGCGATTACACGTATCAAACGAAACTCTCAGGCCGGCCGGTGCGCATTTGCACCAGTCCAACCGAGCGAATTAGCCCTTTGGCGGCGACAGTTTGCAGGTGAACATGTCGTTGACGACGCTGGCAAACTGCAACTGCTCTTCGCCGCTCAGCGAGGTGACAAAGCTCTCAACATCGCGCTTTTCACGACCGATCATCTGGGCCGTGCGCTTGAACAGGTCAGGATCGAGTTTGGCTTCCATCGCGTCGGCGATGCAAGAACAGGTCTCGGCGCTTTCACCGTCCGCTGTGCAAGCGCTGACGAGAGCCTTGTGATCACTGTTACCACTACAGGATGCGAGCAAGGCAAGCGCTGCGAATGAGAGGATGAGGTGGCGCATGCTGGCAGCTCCGTAAACAGGTGAGGTGCCGAAGCCAATCATGAATCTGATAACAGGGAAAGCGGCTATTCCCGCCCGATAATCTTGTCGACCTGCACTTTCTTGCCGAAGGATTCGAGGAATTCAGCCTTTACGGCGACGCGGTCATAGTCTTCGGCAACCCAGTCTAGGAAGGGTTTCCAGTCTTCCCGCGCCCGGCCTGCATTGAACCGCGCATAGGCATCAAAAAACCAGTCCAGCATGCCGGTCTTGCCATGCTTGATATGCAGATATTTGAAGGAGAGTTGCTCGCGTGCCTCTTCAAACGGCACCTTTTCATGCAGCAATTTGTACAGGACAGCCATGATGCCGGCCCGGTCTGCGCCCGATTTGCAGTGCATCAGCGCCGGATATTCGATCCGGGCGAACAGGTCGCGGGCGCCGAAAATGGCCTCCTTGGTAGGCGTATCGCGGGAAAAGACCTGGAAATCGACCAGTTCGATGCCTGCCGCCTCGCAAGCCTCTTTTTCCAGCAGGTAATAGCCTTTGGTGCTGGCGCCGCGCAGATTGATGATGGTGCGGATGCCGCGTTCCTGCGCGTGGGCAATTACCTGGCGCGGCGAAGGCTGGTTCGCGCGCCACATGCCGGGGGCGATCTGGTGCAGGTTGCTGAATCGGGCCCGCAGGAAGCCGTGGTCGCCCCAGACAAGCTCGCGCCGCGCCCGTTTACGACCGGACGGTGTGGCGAGATCGGCCGCCACATGCGGGCGTCGTTTGGCTTTGGGCGTGAGTTTCACCATGCTGCCAACGCGATTACAGGGGTGCCCCGGCCCCTGCAAGCAATCGCGGCAGGAAGTTTATTTCGAGCCGGCTGCATCCAAACGGGCAACTGGCGGCATCTTCCTATTGAAGCCGGGCAAAAGGATCCGGTGATACTGTGAGAAAGACACCACCATGGAAGACATCCTTGTCCCAATCGTCCTGTTTTCTGTCCTGCCGATCTGCATCTGGCTGGTCAGCCTGTTCAACTACAAGAAACGCCTGACAGCCCACGAAACGGTGCGCCACGCCATCGATAGCGGCCAGACCATCTCGCCTGAACTGATCGAGAAAATGTCGCTGCTGGTCGATCCGATCCGCGCGGACCTTCGCCGCGGTGTGCTGTTCATCGCATTCGGCGCGGCCTTTGCCGTCCTCGGCTTCATGGTCGGCCACGAAGAAGGTGAAGCGGTCATGCCAATGCTGGGAGTCGCATCGTTTCCAGTTTTCCTCGGACTGGCTTATCTTGGCCTCTGGGCATTCGGTCATGGCCGCAAATCGGCCTGATCTCTGGATCGTCGCCGCAGGAGGCAACGACATGCGCACCGACCCCGACCTGGCCGCCGATGCCGCACGCGGAAGCGAAGCTGCCTTCGCTGAACTCGTGCGGCGCCATCAGGCGAGGGTGCGGGGCATGTCACGGCGCCTTACAGCCGCGTCCGGCGATGCAGATGACATTGCACAGGCGACCTTCCTGACAGCCTGGCAGAAAATCGGCACCTATGCCGGGGGCACGTTCGCCGCTTGGATCTGCACGATCTGTTATCGCGAATTCCTGCAGGTGCGGCGACGCCAGAGACCGGAGATCGAGTTTGACGAGACGGCGGAGATCATCCCGTTCGACCGGACAATGGCCGACACGGGCGACAAGATGGACCTGTCGCGCGCCCTCGCCAAACTGCCCGAAGCCCAGCGCATCTGCGTCACCCTGTGTGTCGCCGCCAGCCTGAGCCATAGGGAAGCTGCCGAAGCGACCGGATGGCCGCTGGGTACGATAAAATCACATGTGACGCGCGGCGTGGCCGCCCTTCGCAAACACCTTGCCGCCGACCAAGTGGCGTGATGGAGTAGAGACCATGCGAGACGAAGACACCTATGCCGACCTGACGGCCCTGTTCACCGCCGAAGACCGCGAGCAGGAAGCCAAGCCGTTCGTGGACCAGGTGATGGGGCGCATCCGGGCGCAGGCCCGCATGCGCAAACTGTTGCTGGCCGTGACAGGCCTGGGCGGCGCGTTGCTGGCCGCATCGCAATTGCCCAAACTGCTGGCCGATTCAGTGGGCCTTGATGCGTCGCTTACCACGTCGATCATTCAGGCGCAGGAAGATGTAAGCGCACTGGCCGATGCCAATCCGCTATGGCTCGGCATCGGCGCCGTTGTAATGCTCAGCCTGATGGCCGTCGCCGCGATGGAGCGGGCCTAGGGCACGAAGACGCCGCCATTTGCATGAATGGTCTGGCCCTGCACAAATTGCGCGGCGGGGCTGAGCAGGAATTCCACGACACCCGTGAAGTCATCGTCCTGCGCAATCCGGCCCTGCGGGGTCGCCCGTGCGGCACTTGCCAGAACTTTGCTGGCCGCTTCTTCTCCGCCGACCATGGCGGCGACTGAACTTGTTGCCACGATACCGGGTGCCACGGAATTGATTGTAATGCCAAGCGGGGCCAGTTCCGGCACCAGATAGCGGATCAGGCCCTCGGCAAGCGTTTTACCAACGCCCAGCGCGGCATAACCGGGCCGCGCGACCTTGGCGCCAGCGCTGGTGACAAAAACGATTGAACTGCCGGATTTGAGCACGGGCATCGCGGCCCGGACGAGGCGCAGCAAAGACATGCCATTCACGTCGAGCGCCTTGGACAGGATCGTCATGTCGGCAGACAACAGGTTGGTGGCATAAATCATTGCCGCATTGTGGACGATATGAACCGGGCCATCGTCACTCACACTTTCAACGAGCCGTTCGACGCCGCCCGGCTCACCAAGATCGCTGCGAACCGCCGTGACCTTCGCGCCAAGTTGCTCGAGGATTTCTTTGGCTGCCGCGGCGGCGCTCTCATCACTCAAATAACCGAGAATGAGGTGCGTGCCCTCATCGGCGAGACGCGTGGCAATCGCCAGCCCAATGCCTTTGGTGCCGCCGGTGATGATGGTGGTTTTCGTCATGTAAATCCGTTCCCTGAAATAGCTGTGGCTTACACCGCAGTCGGCTCTTGTAGACTTGGCCATGCCTTGTGTCTGCTTTTGCTTCGCCTAGACTGTCCGCCAGTCCAAACCCGTCGTCATGGGTGGGCCCATGAGGAACATAAGATCACATGATACATCTTCGCGACATGCAAATTGGCGAGTTTGCCGATTTCATCGCTTACTTCATCCCCGACTACGCGGAAGAGATTTCTGCCAATTATGATGAAGACATGGCCACTGCCGGCGCGCGGGCGGAACGCGAAGTGAAAGCCGATTTGCCTTTGGGCGTCGATACGCCGGGTCAGGCCCTGCTTTGCATGGTAAGAGACGACGATGAAAACGACGCGCCTGTCGGGTATCTTTGGTGCAAGCCCGAAGCGGCCGGAAAGACCGTTTTCATCAGCGAGTTTTACGTTCTGCCCGGTCACAGGGGGAAGGGTTATGCCAAATCCGCCCTGATTGCCCTGGAGGCGATATTCGCCAAAACCGGACACCGCGAAGCCAGGTTGCGCGTGGCCGCAGACAATGAAAAGGCGCAGCGCCTATATCTGGCTGCCGGTTATCGCGCGACAGGCATCAACATGAAAAAATCATTCGATCAATGATCGACGAACCCGGCAGCCGGGTCGCATTCACCCGCGCCAGCCCATGCCTTCGAGCAGGGATTTGGTTTCATAGAGCGGCAGGCCGACAATCGTCGTGTAGCTGCCATTGATGTGGGTGATGAAGGCACCGGCCATGCCCTGAATGCCATAGCCGCCTGCCTTGCCCTGCCATTCGCCGCTGGCGACATAGGCGGCGATCTCCTGATCGGTGAGGCGCTTCATCCGGACCCGGGCAAGGACCGTGCGCGACTGCAGGCGGCCATCGGGCGCTTTGACCGCAATGCCGGTAATGCACTGGTGTGACCGGCCCGACAGCAGACGGAGGAAGGCTTCGGCCTCAGCCGCGTTTTCGGCCTTTTCCAGGTTGCGAGTGCCCAGTGCGACGACCGTATCGGCCGCCAGCACGAAGCCGTCAGCGTCGCACGCCACCGCCTTTTCGCGGGCGAGGCGCTCGGCCAGCGCACGCGGGGACTCGTCCTTGCGGCGCGTTTCGTCAATGTCGGTGGGGGCGATGCGGGCCGGGACGATGCCGATCTGGGCAAGCAGATCCCGGCGGCGGGGACTGGCGCTCGCAAGGATGAGCGGCGCGTGTCCGAAGCTCGCCATGCGTCTTACTTGAAGCGGTAGGTGATGCGACCCTTGGTCAGGTCGTAGGGGGTCATTTCAACCATGACCTTGTCGCCGGTCAGCACGCGGATGCGGTTCTTGCGCATCTTGCCCGCTGTATGGGCGATGATTTCGTGCTCGTTCTCGAGTTTGACGCGGAACGTCGCGTTCGGCAGCAGTTCGACGACCGTGCCTTCAAATTCAATCAGTTCTTCTTTCGACATGAAGTCTCCAAATTCAGAGCGGTCCGTTGCGCCGCCGAAACATATGTAGGGCGCGCCATAGCGCTTTGCACAGATTCCGGCAAGCGCGGAAGGTCAGAGAGGCTCACGCTTGTTCGTCAGCCCCTGCTGTCTTATGGCTGGCAGGTCCGGAGGATACCATGCTTGATCTTGATCGGTTCGTTGAAGATTGCCGCACAGCAGCGGCCGCAGACCCCACGCACAAGAGCGTGCGTGAGGTTGTGGCGCGCGCGTTCAGCGATCCGTCAGAAGTGCTGGCAGGGGTCGGCGAGCCGACCAAAGGGGGAATTGTACCCCTGTATCACGCCGACGACCTGACCATCCTGAACGTGATCTGGAAACCCGGCATGACGCTGAGGCCGCATAATCACGAAATGTGGGCCGTGATTGGCGTTTATGGTGGCCGGGAGGACAATATTTTCTGGCGCCGGATCAAAGACGCCCCGGATGGACATATTGAGGCGGCGGGCGCGCAGGCAATGTCGACGGGCGATGTTTCGCCACTGGGCAAGGACGTGATTCACTCCGTCACGAACCCCATCCAGAAGCTGACCGGCGCCATTCACGTCTATGGGGGTGATTTCTTCGGTATCCATCGCAGCGAATGGGACCCGGAACACCTGACCGAACAGGCCTATGATATCGAAAAAGCGAAAGCGGCTTTTCTTGGCTGACGCGATATCGCCGGGCCGAGGGCCTAGCGGGTCTGCCCCGCGTGCAAGGCGCAGATCAGGGTGAACAGCCGCCTTGCGGTGGTAAAATCAACTGCGACCTTGCCTTCCAGCCGCTCCGCAACAAGTTCGGACCCCTCGTTGTGGATGCCGCGCCGCGCCATGTCGATGGCCTCGATCTGGTGCGGGGTCTGGTTGCGGATCGCGTCGTAATAGCTGTCGCAGATCATGAAATAGTCGCGGATCACGCCCCGGAACGGCCCCATCGACAGAATGAACGTGTGCACATCCGCCCCGGCCTCGTCACGGATCGCAAAGACGAGCTTGCGCTCAACCTGGGACAGTGTCAGCGCATAGGGGCCACGATCATGATCCAGCAGGGCAAAACTGTTTTCCTCGATCAGGTCGAAAATGGCGACACGGCGCTCATGCTCAGCGTCCGGGTTGCTCGCGCCCAGCGTGTCCTCATCGATATTGATCGATATCAGCCGATTATCACCCATCGCCCCCGCCCCGGTTGGTGCGGATGGAAATCGACCGCGCATGCGCCGGCAGGCGTTCAGCCTCGGCCAGACGGATGGCTGCTGGCGCAAGCGCAGCGAAGCCTTCCGGACTGGCCCGCTGGACGCTCATCCGTTTGAGAAAGTCATACAGGCCAAGGCCCGAGCCGAAACGCGCTGCGCGACTGGTCGGCAGAACGTGATTTGAACCGGTGACATAGTCGCCCAGCGCTTCGGGTGTCAGGTGGCCGAGGAAAACCGCGCCGGCATGCCGGATCTGCGGCAGGAGAGCATCTGGATCGCCAATGGCGAGTTCCAGGTGTTCGGCCGCGATCTGGTTGGCAATGGCTGCGGCGGTGTCCAAATCCGGAACGGTGATGATGGCGCCGTGGCGCTCCCATGAAACGCGGGCGCGCTCGCCGGTCGCCAATTCCTTCAACTGGTTTTCCACAGAGATTTCCACAGCTTTGCCCACAGCCCGATCCACAGTTATCAGGATGGATTGGCTGGAGGGATCGTGCTCTGCCTGGGACAGCAGGTCGGCGGCAACCCAATCGGGGTTGGCCGTGTGGTCGGCGATGATCAGTATTTCCGACGGACCCGCAATCGTGTCGATGCCGACGCGGCCGAAGACCTGGCGCTTGGCCTCTGCCACGAAGGCATTGCCGGGCCCGACAATCTTGTCGACAGGCTTGAGCCGCCCGGCTCCGAAGGCCAGTGCACCAACGGCTTGCGCGCCGCCAATCGGGTAGAATTCGTCGACGCCCGCTTTCAGCGCAGCATAGGCCACGGCTGGAGCCAGTTCGCCGCCCGGTGCGGGTGCCACCATGACGATACGCTCCACCCCGGCAATCTTCGCCGGCACCGTGTTCATCAGGACGGACGAGGGATAGCTCGCGCGGCCACCCGGCACATAAACGCCGACGCTCTCCAGCGCGGTCCAGCGCCAACCAAGCTCGACGCCTGAGCTATCCGTAAACGAATGGTCCGCAGGTCGCTGTGCACTGTGATAGGCTGCAATCCGGTCGTGCGCGTAATCGATCGCTTCGCGCAGGTCTGCCGGACATTCGGCGGCCAGCGCGTGCAGGTTTACATTGTCGGATTGCAGCGTGGTCGGATCAATCTGCAACTCGTCGAATTTCGCCGTGTAATCGGCCACTGACTTGCCACCATGGGTTTCAACATCTTCCAGTATCTTGCGGACGATACTGGCAACGTCATGCCCCGTGCCACGATCTTCACCGAGGAAGGCAGCAAACGCATCCTTGAATCCAGGCGCGGCAGAATCGAAACGGCGCAACACCTATCGACGCCTCTGCTCGTGGCTCGGCAGGTTGCGTGTCGGCCAGACATAATCACTGTCGAGCAGGGTCGCATCGAGCACTTCCACGTCCAGCGTGATCTCGCCATCACCCGCAAACAGCAACGTAACGGTGCCGCCGGGTGGCTCGTCTGCCGGTGTGAATGTCACTTCCAGCAGAGAAAGGATCAGTTCCGGGTCAATCTTGGTGACGGCCCGCGTCTTCGCGCCGAGTACCCCATCAAAGGCCAGCAGCGAGCGAACGCGCGCGCCTTCCTTCCTGCGCGGCTGGCCAGCTTCCCAGCGGAAGCGGTTCAGTTCCAGCGAAAACCGGTTCTTGCGGGCTTCGTATTTCAGGCTGCCCGCCTTGACGATCGAATCCTGAACGGCCGCCGCAATGACCTCAAGGTCCTCGGCTGTTTCGGCCAGGAGACGCAGCGCTTTTGGTTCAGACATCCCAGTCCCTTACTCGTCCTCGCCAGACAGGCGCGTGATATTGGCGCCGCAGGCAGTCAATTTTGCTTCCAACCGCTCAAACCCGCGATCCAGATGGTAGATACGGTTGACCACGGTCTCACCTTCGGCGGCAAGCCCCGCAATGACAAGAGAGACCGACGCGCGCAGGTCTGTCGCCATCACGGGCGCCCCTGTCAAATGCGGCACGCCTTTGACCACAGCCTCCTGCCCCCGCACATTTATGTCGGCGCCAAGGCGTGACAACTCCGGCGCGTGCATGAATCGATTCTCGAAGATGGTTTCGCGAATGATGCTGGTTCCGTCCGCCAGGCTCATCAGGGCCATGAATTGGGCCTGCAGATCTGTGGGAAAACCCGGGTGCGGCTGGGTCGCGACGCTGACCGCCTTCAGCCGTGTTCCGTTACGGCGAATGCGCAAGGTTGAAGCGGCTTCGTCAGCATCAACTGTGACACCCGCCTCGCGCAGCTTGGCAATCATCGCGCCAAGCGCCTCGACGGGGCAACCGTCCAGCGTGACGTCGCCGCCGGCAGCGGCCGCCGCCATGGCATAGGTTCCGGCCTCGATCCGGTCCGGCATCACCGCATGGGTCGTACCGCGCAGTTTCTCGACGCCCGTGATGCGGATGGTGGATGTGCCCGCGCCGCTTATTTTCGCGCCCATGCTGTTGAGACAAACGGCGAGATCTTCGATCTCGGGTTCACGGGCGGCATTTTCGAGAATGGTTTCGCCCTTCGCCAGTGTGGCCGTCAGCATGGCATGCTCGGTGGCGCCGACGCTCGGCATGGCAAACACGATATGCGCGCCTTTCAGTCCCTGGATCGCGGCAGCCTTCACATAGCCGGCTTCGACTTTCAGGTCCGCGCCCATAGCCTCCAGTGCCTGCAGATGCAGGTCGACCGGGCGCGCGCCGATGGCACAGCCACCCGGCAGCGACACCGTTGCGTGGCCGGACCGGGCAATCAGCGGGCCGAGCACATTGAAGCTGGCGCGCATTTTCCGCACCTGCTCATACGGCGCGATCGTGCTTTTCAGCTCGGCCGCGTTCAGGTGGCAGGTCGATTCACCTTTCGGCCAATAGACCTCGACCCCCAGTGTTTCCAGCAATTGCGCGAGGAAACGCGTGTCCGCGAGGCTGGGCATGTTGGTGAGCGTGATGGGCTCGTCGGTCAGCAGGCACGCGACCATGAGCTTCAGCGCCGAGTTCTTGGCGCCGGAGACGGGAATGCGGCCATTCAGCTGAGCGCCGCCAATGATGTTCAATCTATCCATGGCGCGCACTTATAGTCTGGTTCACGGCGCGGGAAAGGCGTGATTGTGGTACCTTCAGGCGCAAACGCAGCCCATTCAGGGCAGGCAGGCCCTGTCACAGGCCGACAGGCAGCACCTGAAGCCCCCGCAAACCCGACCGCTTGATCCATTTCAGCGTATCGGGCGGCGTCAGCAGCGCCATGTTCGGAGCCCGCCGGAACAGCTCTGCAAGTGCCAGCTCGGCCTCAGCCTTGGCAAGATGCAGCCCCAGGCACATGTGCGGGCCGCTGCCCCATCCGAGGTGCCGATTGGGACGGCGCGCCAGGTCCAGTTCCAGCGGAGAGTCAAACACGTCCGGGTCGACATTCCCGGCGGCCAGCAAGGCCATGACCTTGTCGCCCTTCTTCAGCGTCTGACCCCCGAATTCCATATCCTCGCGCACGAAACGCGGCTTGGTCATCTGCACCGGTCCGGTAAACCGCATCAACTCGTCGATGGCGATTGAGAGCGAGTCACCCTCGAGGCTGCGAAATGCCTCCGCTGCGCCGGGTTCGGTCAGCAGCGTATAGATGCTGGTCGAGAGCAGGTGCGTGGTCGTTTCGTGGCCCGCAACGAACAGGATGAACACCATGGAGACCAGTTCATCCTCGCTCATCTGTTCACCCTGCTGTTCGGCATGGACGAGTTCGCTCATCAGGCCCGCACGCGGAGTGTGTCGTAGCTGCTCAAGCTCCCTGCGCAGGGCCTTCATCAAGGGATTGAGGGCGAACACCGCGCGCAGCATCATCAGGGGCGATTCTCCGCCGGTGAACGCACCCATGGCCACGTCAAACCGGGCTCGCGTTGCCTCGCTCATGCCCAGCACGGTGTAGATCACCTGCAAGGGCAGCTTGCGGCAAAATCCAGCCACCAGGTCCGAATCGCCGCTGGCCACGTGTTCATCCAGCAACCGGTCGACCTGCTGCTGGATCTGCGGCCGCATGGCCTCGATGCTGACCCGCCGGAACGGATCATCCGCCAACTGCCTCAGCCGCCTGTGGTCAGGATCATCCAACGACAACACGTTGTTTGCCAGCGTGCGGAAAACCTTTGGCAGGAATGGCAGGCCGAAGGCCGATTTGTGACCGGCATTGCGCGCGTCCACGGCAAAATCGTCGGAACCCTTCAGCAGGGCCTGCGTGGCCCCATGCCGGGTCGTGCACAGCATCGGTCCGAAGATGGGTAATTTGGTTTCACAAAACGGTCCCTGCTCCACCAACCGCGCCAACGTCGCGTGGGGCGAACGCTTGAACGCTTGAGAGGTCAGGTCCGGCCGATTCATTCGCGTTTGGCGTCCATTTCGGCTGGCGGATCGTCCTTGGTCTTGCGCACAGCAGCCTTGCGGCGCTTCAGATTCGCTCGCAGCGCCTCGGCACGACGGATGGCTTTTGCAGGATCTTTTGGCGTATGGGACATCTGGAACAGCTTTTCGCGGCTAAACGGTCTTTTCATCTGGTAAGTCATAAGCTAAAGCCGCGACTTGCAAACGGCAACGCCGCGGTAGCTCAGTGGTAGAGCGCGTCATTGGTAATGACGAGGTCGGGAGTTCAATTCTCCCTCGCGGCACCAGTTTCCGGCTGCATCCTTCGCCCGCGGTAATCCCGGCGACTTTCATCACCCCGCATGCGAATTGATGACAGCCCCGCGCTCGACGTTTTTATGTCCAAACGAAAAACGTCCCGATGCCTGGGCACCGGGACGCTTGTTGATCTTGGCTGGTCCGTCGCGGGACCTGAGCGCTTGCCTACATATTACACTTCGTGGTCAGGAAGCGGTCAATCTGGTCCAGGATGTCGCCCTTGTGCTCGGGCAGCCACTTGTTTCCCTGGTGTCCCATCTGCTTGTAGACGATGAACTCGCTGTCGGGCTGACGGTCCTTGATTGCATTGTAGAATTCGCGGCTGTGGAAGATCGGCACGCGAACGTCATAGTCACCGTGATAGATCAGGATCGGGATGTTCACCTTGTCGGTATTCTGCTGCGGGTCCATGCCTTTGACCGTGTCACCCTGAACGATGCGCTGGATGCGGTTGTCGCCCCATTCGTTCGCCAGCTTGGCCAGATTGCCGACGCCAGCCCCAGCAATCGCACACTGGTAGGGGCTGTTCGGGCGGACTGAAGCGGCAATCGCCGCAAACCCGCCATAGGAGTAGCCGTGCATGGCAATCTTGTCGGCATCGACATAGCCTTGCGAAACGAGCCAGGCGGCGCCATCATCCTTGTCGTCCTGCATCTTCTGGCCCCACTCGCCGTCGCCGGCCAGCCAGAGTTCACGTCCCCAACCGGCGCTGCCACGATACTGGGGCTGCATGATGATATAGCCGCGGCTGGCGAAGAACTGTGTCCAGCCTGACGAATCGAATCCGGCATAGTCACGTGCCCAAGGGCCACCGTGCGGCACGATGATGGCGCCTTTTGCCTTGTCGCCTTCCCTATAACCGGCCGGATAGGTAATGATGGCTGGGATCTTCATCCCGTCGCGGGCGGTGTAATAGACGAAGTCACCCTTGCCGAGCGAATCCTCGTCGATCCACGGACGCTGCGAACCGATGACGGCCACTTTGGACTTGTTGACCAGCACGTAATAGGCAGGCGGCGAATTGGGAGCCGAGACCTGAAACAGGACGCGATTGCGATCTGCCGTGTAGTCTACAAGTGCAACATGCTTGCCCGGGAATGCCGCGTTAAGACCGTCCTGAATGCCCTTCATTTCGGGATCAAGCCAGTAGGCAGTGCTGACTGGACCATCATAACTGAAGCCGATCAGGTCGCCGAAATCTTCTGCGCGGCGCGAGAAGATCAGGCTCGAAATATCGAATTCGGGATGGGCGAGCACGGCGGTATCACTGAATGAGTTCGCTTCCGCATCGTACAGGTAGACGGAGGTCTTGTCCGAGAACCTGTCGGTGATCACAAAATACTTGCCGGTACCATTCTGGCGACCAACAACATTCATCGTGTAGCGAGTGGAGATCTCGCCCGACAGGGCGTCCTCGCGATTGAACTTGCCGTTGGCATCCGGAAGGCTGATGTATTGGCGCCAGGCACCGTCCTCATATTCCAGTTCCGTGCGGGCAACCGGCATGCCGTCCCTGTCGGAGATCTGGATCGCCTGCGTATCACTGGCCTTGTAGAGGAATTTTTCACGGCCATTCGACAGGTCGTGCGAGAAGAAGCTGGTGCCATTCTTGGTCGAGGCGCGCGAAATCACGATCTTTGTCGGGTCCAGCGGCAGGAGCGAAGCGATATTGGTTTCGCCCACCAGCTCGAAGCAACGCAGCGTGTCCTTGTTCGCACCGATCTCGGCGCGGCCATCCGGCAGGTCATCGATCTTCGTGACCTTCTCGTTGCCCATATAGGCTTTCTCGAGATACTTCTTCGTCGCGCCCGTGTCGCGGCCTTCACCGCAACCGTACAGCGCGCCGATATAGGGCTGGACTGTGAACCAGAGCGATTTCTTGTCCTTCAGTGCCGCCGCGGCGTAGAACGTTGTTTTCCCGCTATTTGGCGTGATCGCGGCTGGAACGAGCGGCTTGGTCGTATCGATCTCGCCGGAAAGGTCCCAATAGGCTGCTGCCGTTGTTTCGCCATTCTGCGAAGGATCAGCGATGACACCCACAAGCATGTCACCCTCGAGCGACATGGAAACACTTGAAACATTA
>JAVJOM010000054.1:0-7454 GCA_040216775.1 Hyphomonas sp. | reverse complement strand
ACTGGAGAAGGGCTCGTGCGTATGGCAAAGGATTATCCACGCTGGTTGGCGCCTTCCATCGAGCCCTATCTGGATGATCTGTCCAGTCTGCCCGTCGAGCAACATGAATTGCTGGCGCTGTTGGCTCCCACACCCGTACTGCTGGGCAATGGGCGGCGAGACGTATGGTCTGATCCGAACTCCACCTATCGCGCGGCGCAGGCCGCGTCTGAAATCTATAAGCGGCAAGGCGCCAGCGGTTTGACGGCCAGTGGGATGCGGGCATTCGACCCCGATGCGGGCCTGGCATTCTGGATGCGGCCGGGCGGGCACAGCGTTGTCTCCGAAGATATCGACGCGTTCACCGCCTTTCTGGATGCGCATCTCGGCCAGCCAGCCGTCCGTGAAACTGCTGTTCAAACTGCAGATTGCCCCGTAAGTTCTCCAGCAATAACAATAGAGGGAGGGGCGAAATGTCCGTAACTGTTGAACTTCTGAAACCTGTTCTGGCGCTGGTTTGCTGGACGCTTGTCATGTGGCTGTGGATGTATGTCACCCGGATTCCGGCCATGCAAAAGGCGAATATCGATCCGGACCTGGCTCGGCATCCCGGTACATATGGCGACAAGCTGCCCGCGAATGTCCGGTCGGTTGCCGATAATTACAACCATCTCCACGAACAGCCGACCATCTTCTACGCGCTCATGTTCTTTGCAGCGCTAACGGGCGGCGAAGGGCACTTCATGGTGCTGGCGGCATGGATCTATGTGGGCCTGCGGGTGCTGCATTCGCTTGTCCAGGTATTGCAGCCAAAAGTGATCCTGCGGTTCGCCGTGTTTGCTCTGGCGTCGATCACACTGATCGTGATGGCAGTGCGTGAAGTGCTCCGAATCTTCTTCTAAGCGCAATATGTGGCAGCGAGGGCGCTTCACGCGCCCTCAAAACCGCTCTAAAGGGCGGCCATGGCCAATATTTCACCTTCCAGACTTCAGCAGGTAATCGACCGGTTCGAACAGGTCGAAGCCCGCATGGGCGCAGCCACCGAGACTGCCGAAATTATTTCCCTGTCGAAGGAGTACGCTGACCTCAAACCCGTCGTCGAAAAAGCCCGCGAATTGATGACAGCGCGCAAGGAGCTCAGTGAAGCCGAAGCGCTCGTTTCGAGCGGCGATCCCGACATGGTCGAACTTGCCCGGTCGGAGGTCGAAGACCTCAAGGAAAGCCTGCCTGTACTGGAGCAGGAAGTTCAGGTTCTGCTCTTGCCAAAGGATGTCGACGACAAGGCCGACATCGTCATGGAATTGCGAGCGGGAACCGGTGGCGACGAGGCTGCCTTGTTCGCCGGTGACTTGTTCCGGATGTATTCGCGGTATTTCCAGATCATGGGCTGGAAAGTTGAGATCGTGGATGCGTCGGAAGGTGATGCTGGCGGTTACAAGGAAGTTATCGCGAACGTCTCCGGCGATGGCGTGTTCGGGCACATGAAATGGGAAAGCGGTGTGCACCGCGTCCAGCGTGTGCCGACGACAGAAACACAGGGGCGTATTCATACTTCCGCCGCCACCGTCGCAGTGCTGCCGGCACCGGAAAACGTCGAGATTGAAGTGCGTCCTGAAGACATCCGTATCGATACAATGCGGTCATCCGGGGCGGGTGGTCAGCACGTCAACACAACCGATTCCGCCGTGCGCATCACACACTTGCCGACAGGCCTGGTCGCGACCAGTTCCGAGAAATCACAACACGTGAACCGCGAGAAGGCGATGGAGCAGCTCAAGATTCGCCTCTACGAGCGCGAACGTTCAATGAAGGATGCCGAACGCGCCGAAGCGCGCGCCAGCCAGATCGGGTCGGGCGACAGAAGCCAGAAGGTGCGGACCTATAATTTCCCGGAAAACCGCATGACGGATCACCGGATCGGACTGACACTGTATTCGCTGGACCGGATCATCTCGGGCGACAAACTGAACGATGTTGTCGAAGCGCTGATCACGGAAGACCAAGCACGCAAGCTGGCGGCGATGGAGGATGAAAACTGAGCCGTCCGACGCATACGGATTTGATTGTCGAGGCCGCTGGCCGTCTGCGAAAGGCCGGGCTGGACGGGCCTCAGCGCGAAGCCCGGCTCATCATGTCACTCGCCTCTCACCTGACCACATCAGAACTGATCCTGCGAGGAGACAGGTCTCCGTCAGACGACATTGCGAATGTGTTTGCACAGATGGTCGAGAGGCGCGCAGCGCGTGAGCCGTTTCAACACATTGCAGGCTCAGCATCCTTTTTTGGACTGGACTTTATTTCCGATGCCCGTGCCCTTGTGCCGCGCGCCGACAGTGAAATCGTTGTGGAGACCGGGCTGCGTCTGATGCCGGATCGTCCGGATGTATTGATCGCAGACCTTGGCACTGGCTCTGGTTGCCTGCTTGTTGCGATGCTGGCGAACCGCGCTGGGGCGAGGGGTATCGGCGTCGAGTCTGATCCGGCCGCCGCATCACTCGCGCGGGCCAACATTGAGCGCCATGGTCTCGCGGCGTGCACCGATGTGCGTGAGGAGTCCTGGAATGATTGGGATGGCTGGGGCGAAATCGATCTCGTTATCTCCAACCCGCCCTATATCCGCTCTGATATGATTGCGACGCTCGATCCTGAAGTTCGCCACCATGACCCGGTGGCCGCGCTGGATGGCGGCGCCGATGGGCTTGACGCCTATCGCGACATTGCTCGCCTGGCGCGCGAGTGGTTGCGGCCCGGCACACCGCTGGTGCTTGAAATCGGATTTGACCAGAAGGCGGATATCCTGGGGATATTGTCTGACGCTGGCTTGGTTAATACAGGAAGCAGTACGGACCTGGGCGGCAATGACCGCGTTGTTTGGGCATTTCAGCCGCATTCCTGACACGCACATTTCTGCTTGGCGGAGCGCATTTTACGGGTTAGAAGCTATGCGTGAGGTGTTGGAAGCCGCTTAAGGCAAGTCTGCTCCACCCTCGTCAGACTCGCGCAAATACGGGGCTCGGCCATAAATCCTTAGGCCATTGCGTTGGGAATTGCCTGCAAGACACGCAGGCGCATGAAACGGGATACACATTCATGAAACGCTCACGCGGGCGCAATCGTCGCTCAGGCGGCAATACGAATAACAACAATCACAATAATCCGAATCGGCACTATGAAAGTGTCGGCCCGGACGTGAAGATCCGTGGCTCTGCCCAACAGGTTCTTGAAAAATACCAGCAATATGCCCGGGACGCCCACACCAGTGGTGACCGCGTATTGTCAGAAGCGTATTTCCAGTTCGCTGAACACTATCAGCGGATTGTGGCCAAGCAGCAGGAAGCCAAGGACAAGCAGCAGCAACCGCAACAGCGGGGCGGCCGCGATGACCGCGACAATCGTCGTGATGATCGTGATAATCGCAATGACAATTCTGACGACGATTCGAATTCGGATAATCGGCAGGAAGAAGCTTCGGTTGAAGTCATGTCGCGATCGAATCGCAATGACGAAGCCAATGAGGCTGAAGCAAATTCCGACAAGCCTGATTCACTCAAGGTGATTGATGGCGATGAAGTGGGCGCAGCGAATGCCGCTCCGGCTCCGGCAAGGAAGGCCAAGCCTGCTGGCGACCGGCCAAAGGCGCGTCGCAAGCCGTATCGTGCGAAGGATGCGTCCGATGCATCTGAAGAGCCCGAAGCGGTAACGGATGGGGTGATGAAAACCTTGTCACGCGGGCGCCGCAAAGCTGCGCCGGAAGGTTCGGATGACTCGTCTCGCGCTGACGATGCCGCCGAGACCGCTGCAGACTAGGCTCGCGCGAAATGTCAGATGTGCGCCGTCAGATAACGATACGGCGCGCAACGCATGACGACGCCGAACCTTTGCAGGCGCTTGGCGTCGCCTCATTCGTGGCGGCGTTTGGCCGCCTCTATTCGCCAGAGGATCTCGACGCCTTCCTGATCGAGAATTATGATCTGGAAAGTTGGCGGCGCCAGGCATCGCGACCGGATCGTCCGATCTGGATTGCCGAATCACCTGATAGGCAATTCGCCGGATATGCGCAGGCAAGTCTCTGTGATCTGCCAGTTGCCCCCATGCCAGAGGGCGCGCTTCAGCTTCGACGGCTGTATGTGCGTCCGGATATCCTGTCGGGTGGCGTGGGTGCTGCGCTGATGCAGCCTGTTCTGGAATGGGTCGATGACGCGGGTCGTCCACCACTATTCCTGGGTGTCTGGTCCGGAAACCTGAAGGCCCAGAAATTTTATAGTCGATTCGGGTTTGCCAGGGTCGGCCAATACGACTTTCCTGTTGGCGCGCAGGTTGATCTCGAATTCATCCTTCGCCGCGATTGAACTTGTCGCAGGGCGCGTGCCTTGCAGAGCTCGATGTCCCTCCCCAAATCTAGATCATAGTCAGAGACTGCCGCTGAGCGGGGTTTCTTGTCCATTGATCGAGTCTGCCTTTGGAAGGGGATAAATATGAATATCGACCAATATACAGAACGTGCACGTGCCATTGTGCAGGGCGCGCAGACAGCCGCGCTCGCCAGCGGCCATCAGACATTGACACCTGCCCACATGCTGAAGACGATGCTTGAGGATCGTGACCAACTGGCCGTGAACCTGATACGCGCGTCTGGCGGCCGACCAGAACTGGTTATCCAGGGTGTCGACGCGGCACTCGCGAAATTGCCCAAGGTGACCGGTGCGAACACCGGACTGCGGCTGGAACAGTCATCTGCGAAACTGTTCCAGGACGCGGAAGACAGCGCCAGGAAAGCTGGCGATTCCTTTGTGACGACAGAACGCCTGCTGCTGGCAATTGCAGGTCTCTCCGGTGATCCGGCTGGTGAGGCGCTGAAGGGCGCGGGCGTGACAGCCAAGGCGCTGGAAGGCGCGATCAGCGAACTTCGTCAGGGCCGCACGGCCGACAGCGCCAATGCCGAGGAGGGCTACGAGGCGCTCAAGAAATATTCCCGCGACCTGACCCAGGATGCGCGTGACGGCAAGCTCGATCCGGTGATTGGCCGCGACGAGGAAATTCGCCGCACGATGCAGGTCCTGTCGCGCCGCTCAAAAAACAATCCGGTGCTGATTGGTGAACCCGGCGTTGGCAAGACGGCCATTGCCGAAGGTCTTGCGCTGCGCATCATCAACGGCGATGTGCCTGAAAGCCTGAAGGACAAGCGCTTGCTTGCGCTCGACATGGGCGCGTTGATCGCCGGCGCAAAATTCCGGGGTGAGTTCGAAGAGCGCCTCAAGGCCGTGTTGAACGAAGTACAGCAGGCCGAAGGCGGGGTTATCCTCTTCATCGATGAAATGCACACGCTCGTCGGGGCCGGTAAAGGCGACGGCGCAATGGATGCGTCGAACTTGCTCAAGCCTGCGCTTGCGCGCGGCGAGCTGCATTGTATCGGCGCGACCACACTGGATGAGTATCGCAAACATGTGGAAGGTGATCCGGCACTGGCCCGTCGCTTCATGGCGGTATTCGTGGACGAGCCATCGGTCGAGGATACGATTTCCATTCTCCGTGGACTGAAGGCACGATACGAGGCACACCATGGTGTGCGCGTGTCGGATTCGGCGATTGTCTCGGCGGCAACATTGTCAAACCGCTACATCACGGACCGCTTTCTGCCGGACAAGGCGATCGACCTGATGGATGAGGCGTCGTCGCGCCTGCGTATGCAGATCGACTCGAAGCCGGAAGAGCTCGACGAGATTGACCGTCGCCTCCTGCAGCTGAAGATCGAAGCAGAAGCGCTCAAGAAGGAAAAGGATGCCGCGTCCAAGGACCGGTTGAATACCATCGAGAGCGATATTGCCGAACTGCAGTCGAAATCCGACGAGCTGACCGATGCCTGGTCGGCTGAGAAGAACAAGCTCAAGGGAACGGCCAACGCGAAAGACCAGCTGGATCGTGCCTATGCCGATATGGCGGAAGCACAGCGGACAGGTGATCTTGCGCGGGCATCTGAATTGAAATTCTCGACCATTCCTGCGCTCGAAAAGCAGATCACGGATGTTGAAGGGTCGGAAGACACAGACGATGGCCTCGTTTCGGAGGTTGTCCGGCCTGAACACATCGCAGCCGTTGTTTCCAAGTGGACCGGTATCCCGGTGGACAAGATGCTTGAAGGCGAGCGTGAAAAGCTGTTGCACATGGAAGATGCGCTGCGGGCGCGGGTCGTTGGGCAGGATGCGGCACTGGAAGCCGTATCCAATGCGGTTCGCCGCGCACGCGCCGGTTTGCAGGATCCGAACCGCCCCATCGGTTCATTCCTGTTTGTCGGCCCAACGGGTGTTGGTAAAACTGAGCTGACCAAGGCACTCGCCGAGTTCATGTTCGAAGACGACACGGCGATCCTGCGTCTCGACATGTCGGAATATTCCGAGAAGCACTCGGTCGCCCGCCTGATAGGCGCCCCTCCCGGCTATGTTGGCTATGATGAAGGCGGCGCGTTGACTGAAGCCGTTCGCCGGCGTCCTTATCAGGTGATCCTGTTCGATGAAGTCGAGAAGGCCCATCCGGACCTGTTCAACACATTGTTGCAGGTTCTCGATGACGGTCGACTGACCGATGGACAGGGCCGGACCGTAGATTTCAAGAATACGATCATCATCATGACATCGAACCTCGGTTCAGACGCCTTGGCGAGCGGTGATGAGGGCGAAGTCTCCGATGCGGCACGTGAAAACGTCATGAGCGCTATCCGGATGCATTTCCGTCCGGAGTTCATCAACAGGATCGACGAGATCGTCTTCTTCAAGCGGCTTGGTCGCGGCGAGATTGATCACATTGTCGATATCCAGATGGGCCGCCTTGAGCACCTGCTGGCTTCGCGCAAGATGAAGCTGGACCTCAGCCTTGATGCCCGCAACTGGCTGGCTGCGCGTGGTTATGATCCCGTATACGGGGCGAGGCCGCTCAAGCGTGTGATCCAGAAAGAGTTGCAGGACCCGCTCGCGCGTCTGCTGCTTGAAGGACGCATTGCCGATGGTGAAACCATCCATGTCGGTGTCGAGGGCGATATGCTGTCGATCAACGGTGTGCCGAATGACTTCACCAAGGGGCGAGTCGCCCTGAACTGAAAAAAGCATTCCTGCCGCGCCTCGGTTTTTCTTAGGTGCGGCAGTTCGTTTGGGGCATCACGGACTGCTTGTGTGCACCACAGGTAGCAGGGAAGCGGCCATGACATTGTCCGGAATTGTGGCACCGCGCAGCGCGTCGATCATTGCCTTTTGCTCCAGGAACGCCGCGTATTCGGTCGGTTCGCTGGCAAGGTTGCGACCGGAGGGCAGTTCGAGTGTCATCGGGTTCACGTAGCGCCCGTTGCGGCGGATCTCGTAATGGAGGTGCGCCCCGGTCGCCGACCCGGTGTCACCAACATAGCCGATAATGTCGCCAGCGTGCACAGTGTCGCCTTTGGCCAGTCCGGCGAATTTCGACATGTGCGCGTAGAGGGTCTGATAGCC
>JAVJOM010000042.1:0-34540 GCA_040216775.1 Hyphomonas sp. | reverse complement strand
CGGTCTGGGTCAGCGTCAGCAATTCGAACAATTCATCCAGTGTGCCAAACCCGCCCGGATAGATGACCAGCGCCCGCGCCCGCATCGCGAAGTGCATCTTGCGCATGGCGAAATAGTGAAACTGGAAACACAGTTCCGGCGTGATGTAAGGGTTTGGTTCCTGCTCGTGCGGCAAGACGATATTGAAGCCGATCGTGACAGCGCCTGCATCCATGGCGCCCCGGTTTGCAGCCTCCATGACACCGGGTCCGCCCCCTGTGGCGATGACGTTTTCCCGCTTGCCACCATTGTGATACAGCGCCCCGCCCCGCTCCGACGCGATCCGTCCGAATTCGCGCGCGGACTCATAGACCCGCGCCTGGCGTTCTTCGCCGTCTTCGCGAACACGGGCGCTGCCGAATACGACAATCGTCGAAACGATATTCTTGGCTCGCAAGTGTTCCTCGGCCTTGGCATATTCCATCATGAAGCGCGCGCCGCGCATCGAATCGCCAAGGATGAAATCAGGATCCAGCGCCGCCAGGCGATAGGTTTCTTCCTGCGCGTATTTTCCTGCCGACATCATCGTTTCCCCTTAACAAAGGAAATGACTTAACCCCGCCCAGGATCATCCGGCAATGCGGCGCGGACACCCGCCGTGTCAGCTCTTCATTGTCAGCGCGATACGCTTGCGGCTGACGTCCACGTCCTTCACCAGCACGCGCACAACCTGTCCGGCTTTGACGACGTCATGCGGATCTTTGACAAACGTGTCGGCCAGTTCGGAAATATGCACCAGCCCGTCCTGGTGAACGCCCACGTCCACGAACGCCCCGAAGGCCGTCACATTGGTGACAACGCCTTCAAGCCGCATGCCGGGCTTCAGGTCTGAAATTTCCTCAACTCCGTCCTGGAACGTGGCCGTCTTGAATTGCGGGCGCGGGTCACGGCCCGGCTTTTCAAGCTCGGCCAGGATGTCCGTGATTGTCGGCACACCGAAATCGGCATCGGCATAGGCCGCCGCCTTGAGCGTCGACAGGAAGGCCTTGTCGCCAATGATGCTTTTGACCGGCCGCCCGGTCTTTTCCGAAATACGGGTCACCACCGGATAGGCTTCCGGGTGCACCGCCGAACCATCCAGCGGATTGCTCCCGTCCATGATGCGAAGGAAACCGGCTGCGAGTTCATACGTCTTCGGGCCCATGCGCGGCACTTTCTTCAGCGCCGTGCGTGTCTTGAACGGGCCGTTCTTGTCGCGATAGGCAACGATATTGGCTGCAATGGTCGGGTTCAGGCCCGATACGCGCGCCAGCAGCGGCGCCGACGCCGTGTTGACGTCCACGCCCACCGCATTGACGCAATCCTCAACCACCGCGTCCAGCGAGCGCGCCAGCGCCGACTGGTCGACATCATGCTGGTACTGGCCAACGCCAATCGCCTTGGGTTCAATCTTCACCAGTTCAGCCAGCGGGTCCTGCAGGCGCCGGGCAATCGACACAGCGCCACGCAGGCTGACATCCAGTTTCGGGAATTCCTTCGCGGCCAGTTCAGACGCCGAATAAACCGATGCGCCGGCCTCAGACACCATGATCCGGGTCAGCTTCAGGTCCGGCATCTTGGCCGCCAGTTCCGCCACCAGCTTGTCCGTCTCGCGCCCGGCCGTGCCATTGCCAACGCTGACCAGTTCCACCTTGTGGCGCTTGCTCAGTTCAGCCAGTTTCGCCATTGCGCCCTGCCAATCCTTGCGCGGCTCGTGCGGATAGATGGTCACGGTTTCCAACAGCTTGCCCGTGGCATCCACCACTGCAACCTTGCAGCCGGTCCGAATGCCCGGGTCGATCCCCATCACCACGCGAGGCCCCGCAGGCGCCGCCAGCAAAAGGTCGTGCATGTTGCGGGAAAACACGCGGATAGCCTCGGAATCGGCTCGCTCCTTCAGGCGGCTGATCAGGTCGCTGGCGCTGGACGTTGCCAGCTTGGCCTTCCACGCCATGCGCGCCGTATCAGCCAGCCAGTCATCACCCGCCCGGCCCTTCTTGGCGATGCCGAATTCCGACATGATCATGTTCACTGCCGGATGGTCCCGCTTGGGTTCATGCGGCACGTCCAGCTTGACCTTCAGCACGCCTTCCTTTTCGCCGCGCAGCAGGGCCAGCGCACGGTGTGACGGCATCTCCTTGATCGGCTCATCAAACTTGAAATAGTCGGCAAACTTGGCACCCTCGGCCTCCTTGCCCTTGACCATGCTCGACCCGAGCCGGCCCCCGGTCCAGACATTTTCGCGGATCGCGCCGACAAGACGCGGCGTCTCGGCCATGCGCTCGATCAGAATCTGCCGCGCCCCGTCCAGCGCGGCATCCGTATCGGCTACGCCCTTCTTGCTCGACACGAAACCCCCGGCTTCCTTGCCAGGCACGAGGGTCGGATTGGCCAGCAATCGGTCGGCCAGCGGCTCAAGGCCGGCTTCGCGGGCAATCATCGCCTTGGTCCGTCGCTTGGGCTTGTAGGGCGCATAAATGTCTTCCAGTTCAACCTTGGTCTCGGCGCCAATGATCTGGCGCTCAAGGTCAGGCGTCAGCTTGCCCTGTTCGGTAATGGACTTCAGCACCGTCTGGCGGCGCTCATCCAACATGCGCAGATAGGTCAGGCGCTCGGCCAGGTTGCGCAATTGCGTATCGTCCAGCCCGCCTGTGCGCTCCTTGCGATACCGCGCAATGAAAGGAACAGTCGCCCCCTCGTCTATCAGCGTAAGCGTCGCGATGACCTGCGCTTCGGCCACGCCCAGTTCACGGGCAATGATGCGGCTGATCGGGGCGGCTGAGATGGCTTTGGAACGGGCGATAACAGGGGACATGTGACGGCCTTGTGCAGTTTCGGAGGGGCATGGGACGGCGCACGAAACGCCATTCACCCGTTTGCCCCCGAATTCGTTCACAGCGCGTTTACTTTACCGGCCCGGCCCGGATTTAGCTGTCAGGGCCCGGCCACATCATAGGCGACCCGAAAGCCGATATGCGACGCGGAAAAGCCGGTATCCTGCGCCTGCCGTCCAAACGGATTGGCATTGCGACAGAAATTCTCGGCGCAAAGATACGATCCCCCAACCAGCAGGCCCTTGCCCGGCCGGTCCCGGCCTGCGTCCGGCTGGACCCATTCCCAGGCATTCCCGCTCATGTCCCGCAGGCCGTATCCGTTGGCTGGAAAGCACCCGACCGGCGCCAGTCCGGGGAAACCATCACTCGACAGATTCTCAATCGGAAATACGCCCTGCCACGAATTGGCGTTCGGCACATTGTGACGCCCCCCAGGCCCCGCCTCGGCTACTGCATCCCCCCCGTGCGCTGCATATTCCCACTCCGCCTCGGTCGGCAGGCGCCCGCCCACCCATTCGGCGAAGGCTTCGGCATCCGCCTGCGCAATATGCGTCACTGGCTCTGTGGCATCGGGCTCATGATCACCCAGCTTGCCGTCGGGATCGCGCCAGTTGGCCGTACCGTCAAACACCCACCAATTTGCCGCCCGCATTCCGTCTGGTTTGCGAAACACGGCTGATCCATTGCGCTTCCCGTCCTCAAGCACCCGCTCAGCCATCGTGACATAGCCCGTATCGTCAACGAATTCGGCAAACCGCGCGGTCGTCACTTCAGTCCCATCCAGTCTGAAAGCGGTGATCTCATAGTCGCGGCCACGCAGGGACAAGGCACCTGCCGGAATGTCGATAATGCGCGCCTGGCTCTCACATACAGAACTCGCGCTCGCAGGATTCAGGTCTGTGTCCGCTTTCTGGCAGCCGGCCAGAACCATCAGTGCCGCCCCCAGCAGCAGCAAGGGCACCTGCACCCGCCTCAACCCGTCATGGCCTCATCAAGTTCACCCACATCCAGCGCAGGTGCTGCATCCAGATCATCGGCATCCAGCAGGCCTGACACCTGCTCCAGCGCCGCCACGATCAAGGCTTGCTGGTAATCAGGCAATTCGTCGAAGCGGGAGGAAAATGTCTCCTGCAAAAGGTCTGGCGCCTCCGCCAGGATGGTTACACCGGCTGGCAATAGCCGCAGCCAGACGCGCCGCCTGTCCTCGTCGCAGCGGCGCCGCGCAATCAATTCGCGCGCCTCCAGCTTGTCAGCCAGGCTGGTAATCGTCGCCTGCTTCAGAAGCGTCGCTTCCGAAATCTTGCCGGATGACACTTCGCCCGATTTTTCCAGCAAGCGCAGCACAGCCAGTTGCGATGGTGTCAAACCTGCCATTGCGGCAAGTCGCCGGGAGGCGAGTTCAGTCACCCGCTGGATCTTGCGCAAGGCAATGAGGGCATCGACGGACCGCTGATTCAATGGATTCAACCTTACTCGGGCGCCAGGTCTGGCCCCAACGCAAGCTTCAATGCTGACAGGTGTGCCTCATACGGACGCCACTGTTCAAGTCCGTTCTTGTTGATCGGCTGGCGCACCTGCTCGGAACTGGCCGTTCGCACCGCACGCTTGGTCTCATGAAAGTCCACGCAGCGCTGGTCGAATGGCAGGCCGCAATAATCCAAAATCCGCCGCACTTCGCCTTCCAGATCATCCAGCACGTCCTCATGCTGCACTCGCAGGATCCGGCCTTCCGGCAGGGCGGCGTCCCAATGATCCATCAGGTCAACATAGGCGCGATAATAATGCCCGATATCGTCGAGGCCGTAGGTAAACTCCTGCCCCTCCGCGAACAGCTGCTTGTAGCCTGACCAGCAGCAATCCATCGAATTGCGGCGCGCATCGATGATCCTTGCATTCGGCAGGATCAGGTGGATCAATCCGATATGCCGGAAATTGTTCGGCATCTTGTCCGTAAAGAACGGCGCGTCCTGACGGTGTATCCGCGTCGTATCGATGTATTCCTGTCCCAGCGCCGATAGTTCCGCCGCCGACATTTCCTGCAGAACGCGTGGATAACGGTCGCGATCCGACACTTGTTGACGCCCCCGCAGCCGGTGCGACATTGCGAGGATATTGGGCAATTCAAGCGTGCCATCCACGTCGGGGTGCGAGGCCAGAATCTGTTCGATCAGGGTCGAACCGGCGCGCGGCAGACCCACGATGAATATCGGGTCGGGCGCGTCAAACCCCATGCCGCCCTGCGCCTCGAACAGCGCAGGCGTGCAGACCGCCTTTTGTGCCGCGAATTCGTCCAGCATCTGTTCGGTCGTATAGCGCGTCGTCTGCTTCTTTAGCGCGTTGCCCTCGGCGAAGTGCGCGAAGGCCTCATCGTACTGCTCCCGGTCCTCCAGCGCCTTTCCCATGGCAAAAGCAATGTGGATCCGCGACATATGATCAAGTTCGTCGGACGCGGTCGCTGCTGCCATGCTCGCCAGTTCAGCCTCACTGAAGCGATACGTCTTCAGGTTGGCCAGCCCATACCACGCATCGCCCTGTTGCGGGGCAACACGCGTTGCGGCCTGATAGGCGGTGATAGCGTCGGGCGTCTTGCCATACGTCTTCAGGGCGTGCCCGCGAGACGTCAGCGTCGATGGATCATCCGGCACCAGGTTCAGCACTTTATCGAACGTATCCAGCGCCGTCTCATAATCGCCGGCCTGCATGCTCTCGATGGCAAAATGCGACAGAAAGACAGGGTTGCCCGCATCCTTGTCTGTGAGCCACTTTGCCTGCTCCAGCGCGGCTGCGAACTTCTGCTGCTTGCGGAGCACCTGAATGAAATCGAGGCGCAGCTGGATATTGTCCGGGTCCAGTTCGATTGCGCTCTCCAGCAGGAAGTGCGCATCCTCATGCACGCCAAGCCGTCCGCCAATGTCGGCGAGCAGGCGCATGGCCTCGATATGCGTCGGGTGGCGTTTCAGGAACGCCCTGACCAATTCCTCAGCCCGGAAAATCCGGCCCTCGTGAATATGGTTCGTCACGGCCAACAGTTCGCGCGGCAAGGCGCCGAGCCGCTCCGCCTGAGCGCGGGACGCTGCCGCAGCTTCGGCGCTCCCCTGCGCGGCCAACAGCTCAGACTGCGCGGTCCAGCTTGCGACCAACGCCGGATTGAATCGCGTCGCTCTCTGATAGGCCGTGATGGCCGCCCCGCGGTCGCCCATCTTGCGCCTCAGATGGCCCTCCTCCTGATACGCCCGGCCATAATCCGGCACGACTGATTTCAGGTGCGACAGGTATTGCAGCGCGTCATCGATCCGGTTGTCATACCGCGCGCACACCGCTGCGATATAGAGCGCATCCCGGTTCTCCGGCTCCTGTGACAGCGCCGCCTTAGCCGCACTGGCGGCTCCCGCCAGGTCGCCGGCATGCAAAGCCTTTTGAGCCTGCCTGAGCACGTCTTCGAGGTCAGCAAGACTTGGCATAAAGTTTCGGGCGCTCCTAAAAAAAACCGGCGCCCTGAACGTGTCAGGGCGCCGGGATCATTTCAAGTCTGGTCGTGTGTCCTAGTACTGGAAGGACACGCGCACGCCAACTGTACGCGGGCGAACCGGTGTAACGCGCTCGCGGTCAAACACGAAATTGTTCGCGAGCTCTGCGTACTCGTTCGTCAGGTTCGACCCAAACAGCTCGGCTGTCCACTTGTCGGCTGTCACACCCAGCGTGGCACCAAGTGTCACCCAGCCATCGATTTCAGCCTTGTTGATTTCGATGATGTCGCTGACAGAACTGTCAGAGAACACGATCTGCGGCATAACGTGCGCCCGCAGCGACGATCCTGCCATCCGGCGTTCGAGATCCCATTCATACCGCGCCCGCAGGTTGCCCTGATAGGCTGGCGCAAAGGCCAGCTCTGAACCGAGCAGGACGTCGTCCGTCGGCGTGATCACTTCAGTCACTTCGGTATCGAGGAACGAGAACGCACCCGCGATTGTGAGACCATCAACCGATGCCGGTGCCCAGGTGAATTCGCCTTCCACGCCCTGAATTTCGGCATTCGCCGCATTGTCAGAGAAGAACAGGTTCACGATGGACGGGTCGAAGATCGTCGTCTGGAGGTTTTCGATTTCGACAAAGAACGCCGAACCGTTGAGGCGGAGGGAATTGTCGAACAGTTCCGTTTTCCAGCCGATCTCGTAGTTCTTCACGTCATCCGTATCGAGGGCGTAAGGCACCGAATATCCGTTCGGGCCCGGCGCGCCACCGGGACGGTTGAGCAGTCCGGGACGGAAGCCTTCCGAATAGGTTGCGAAGAACAACAAGTCGTCCGTCGGCGTCCATTCACCCGTGACCTTGTAGATAAAGCCATCAGTTGCGGCCTTGTCCGGCGCACCCACAGCATTGCCCGGTGCAAACTGGGCAGAGATGTTTGTGCCGAATACCTGGGCGTCATCTGTCTGGCCGAGATTGAAGAACGAACTGTTCGCGCTGCCTTCAAGGTCAACTTCGATATCATACCAGCGCGCGCCAAGCGTCAGGGCGAACTGGTCATTGATGTCGAACGTCGTTTCGCCGAACAGGCCGAGCTGCTTGTCCGTGCGCTTAACGTCATTACGGAAAATCACGCCGGCCGGGAACGGGCCGGGATCGCTGAAATAGCCTGGCGAAGCATTTCCGATCGCCCCGGTGACAGCCGTATTGGTCAGCGGATAGTTCGGCGCAAAGCCGACCTGGCCGTTAAAGCCCAGAACCTGCGTCGAGCCGGGATACGTGAAGTCGTTCACTTCACGCAGTTCCAGGTCGCTGAAGAAGCCGCCGAACGTGGCGCGGATGCGATACTCGTCCGGTGTGTTGAAGCGCAGTTCGTGCGTCTGGATTTCCGTTTCCGTGTTCGACTTCACGAACAGGTTCGGCGCGTAGCAATTGCCGGTCGGTCCACCCGCACCCGGATAGCTCACCGAGCCATCGCAGATGTAATAAGGCAGGTACTGACCCACGAAGAGATAGTCGGAATAATCGACGATCTGATCCGTTGTCCGTTCCGTGTAGGCGCCTGTGTAAACGGCCTCCAGCGCGCCTATACGGCCATCCAGCGTCCAGCTCGTATTGTGGTAGCTGTCTTCGATATTGTCTTCACTGAACCGCACAACGTCGTAATCGTCGAGATCAGGATCGGCGAAGAAGACGCCATCCGCATCAAGGCGCTGCTGTGCGTGCGATACATTGAGGCGCCAATCGGCATTGAATTCGTACAGACCGCTCAGGCGGAAACCCTGATAGCTTGTGTCATTGATATTCTTCTCGGCGATCGATGCGTTGTTGGCGGAGACCAGGTTCACGTTGGAAAGGTCTGCACCGGCCTGGAACCCTGCGCGATTGGGCTGCACAATTGTTCCGTTATCGCGGACAGTGCCAGCCGCACGGAAGCGAGCGGATTGCGAGGCATCAAGAACGCCGCCAACATTGTCGATATATCCGCCCTGATTGTCAGTGTAGACAACACCGCGAATGGCAAAATTGTCCGTGACAGGCAGGTTCAAGACCGCCTCGACACTGTTGCTCATATCGCCGCCTTCGGTGAACGAGGTCGACGCTTTGACCTTCGCCTCAAACCGGCCGAGCTGTGGCTTGTTCGTGATCAGGCGAACCGTGCCTGCCTGCGAACTGGCGCCGAACAGGGTGCCCTGTGGCCCAGACAGGACTTCGATGCGCTCAAGGTCAGCCGCATAGATGTCGAGGTTGCGTCCCGGTTGGGAAACCGGCTGCTCGTCGAGGTACAGCGCCACATTGGGCGCAAGACCAGCGACGCCCGCTGTGGTCAGGTTCGGCGTGGTTGACGCGAGACCGCGAATATAGATCGTGCCCTGCCCCGGACCCGAGCCGCCCGCGGTAACGCCGGGAAGCTGGACGAGGTAATCGGTAAAGTTCTTGACCCCCAGGTCGTTCAGCTCAGTTTCGCCGAGTGCGACCACGGAGACAGGAATGCTCTGGGCGGTTTCGGACCGTTTTGTCGCCGTCACGGTGACAGCCTTCAGGCGACGGGTCTCTTGCTTCGGTGCCTTTGGCGCGGGCTCCTGCGCGATGGCCATTGGAGTCAAAAGTTCAGCCATTGCCACCAGTGAGGCGCCATACATCAACTTGTTCATTTGTAGTCCCTTTGGGTCAGCTCCAGTCGGCCCCTGCGCCATTGCGAGGCGCAAAAATTGAAACGACGACTGATCGATAGGTGTCCGGGGCTACCGATAAACTTCGATAATAGAAAGGTTTTCGCTCAGGAAATTCCGAGGTAGCTAACAACTGTTGCATTTTAGCCCCACTATACAACAGGAATGAGCCTCCAATCCCAACATCATTGACTGTCGCTGTAGCAAACTACTTTGATAATAGAATCAATTGCTGCACAAACCCGCCATGACCATAGAATCAACGACTCCCGTGCCTGATGCCCCGATTACGGGCGAAGAACCGCTGTTTGAATACGAGACTGACTACGAAGTCGGTCAGGACAATATCGAAGTGATGGGCTTTGACATCCACAATCCCGTCTTTTTCCTCAGCGCAGGCCTCGTCCTGTTTTTCTCGGCAGCGACCCTGATCTTCCCCGAATCGTCGACCCTGGCCCTTGCTTCCGCCAAGATCTGGACACTCCAGAGCGCAGACTGGCTGTTCGCCATCACGCCGATCATTGTCCTGCTCTTCTCGTTGTCCCTGTGCATCAGCCCCCTCGGTCGCATTCGCCTGGGCGGGCCAGATGCCAAACCGGATTTCAAGATTCACTCTTGGATCGCCATGCTGTTTGCCGCCGGAGTCGGCATCGGCTTCATGTTCTATGGCGCCGCCGAGCCGCTGGCCTATTATACAGATTGGTATGGCACGCCGCTGGGCGTCGAACCGGGCACACCGGCAGCAGAGCGCCTCGCATTCAGCGCGACCATTTTCCATTGGGGCCTCGCGCCGTGGGCCATCTACGCCATTGTCGGCCTGTCGCTCGGCTTCTTTGCGCACAACAAGGGTCTGCCGCTAAGCATCCGGTCTGCATTCTACCCCATTCTGGGCGAGCGTATCTGGGGCTGGCCCGGACACATCATCGACCTCTTCGCGGTCGTTTCCACGATCTTCGGCCTCGCGACGACCATCGGAATCGGCGCCACACAGGCGACCAGCGGGTTGGCTTACCTGTTCGGCTTTGAACCCAGCACGACGATCCAGATTGCCCTGATTGCAGCCATGACAGGGCTGGCAGTCCTCTCCGTTCTGCGTGGGCTGGATGGCGGCGTGAAACTGCTCAGCAACATCAATATGAGCCTCGCCTTCGCCTTGCTGATGTTCGTTGTCATCGCCGGCCCAACCGTCGCGATCTTTACAGGCGTCGGCCAGAATTTCCTGTCCTACATTACCGACACACCTGCGCTGACAGACTGGGTCGGCCGCACCGACATACTCTGGTTCCACGACTGGACCATCTTCTACTGGGCTTGGTGGATATCCTGGTCACCTTTTGTCGGCATGTTCATTGCCCGGATTTCGCGCGGACGCACCGTCAGGCAGTATTTCGCCGTCGTCCTGCTGGCGCCATTCACGATCTGCGTGATCTGGTTCTCCGCATTCGGCGAAACCGCGCTGGCCCAGCACAAATCCGGCACGGGCGAACTGGCCGGCGAGATGACCAGCGCATCGCTCGTTCTGTTTGAAATGCTTGCAGGCATGCCATTCCCCGAAATCACCTCGGCCATGGCGATCATACTTCTCGTGGTCTTCATCGTGACGTCTGCTGACTCAGGCGCACTGGTGGTCGATACGATCACAAGTGGCGGCAAGACCGATGCGCCTGTCGGGCAACGCGTATTCTGGGCGACGGCGCTTGGCCTGACCGCTTCTGCACTGCTCTACGGCGGCGGCGCAGATGTGCTGCGGTCACTCCAGGCAGGAACCATTACGGCGGCTTTGCCATTTACGGTCATCCTGCTCGTTTGCTGCCTCAGTCTGTATATGGGCATGCGGGACGACCACAAGCAGATGAACGCCGACCCGGTCGACGAGCCAGCGGAGCCGGTAAAGCCCTAGGAGTGGTGGGTTGTCTTCAGGCCTTTGCGAGAGCGTCCTCGATGAATTCGATCGTGCGGTGCGCGTAGTCTTTCTGGATTTCGGCACGCACGCGGCCCTTCACTTGCTCTGATATGGCCCCGCGCAGCACACCCATGGTGCGGCTGTCGGCCACGACAACAAGATCGCCAAACCTGTCCCCACCGGCCCACTGATCCAGCCGATCGGCAAGATCCTCAGCAAACCGGGTTTCGCCCAGTGTGTGCCAGTCGGTTTCCTCGGTGCTCCCGCGTCGGTGAGAGGTCTTCTGGAAGCGGCCCGGCCGGGCCGTGCCCTGTTCACCGGTCGGAGGGTTGGTGACTTCTTCATGGTCCACCACACGCAGGTCCATCACATCCTGGTCGCCTTGGTTTTCCAGCAGCAGAAACCTGCCCCCATCGCAAACAATCACCCAGGTGCCGTTCTTGAGTTTCATACGTTCATCCTCCGATTTAAGGACGAATATCTTACGGATAGCGGCAAGGCGTCACTACGTAATGCTCCCGAGCCGTCGCGGCCGCGCGCTAGCCGGCCGGCACGTCGGTAAAGCGGCCGCCTTCCAGGGCAAGACGCTTCAGGGACTCTGCGGGTTTGAACCGGTCATCCTCTGCCCCCAGCCGCTCCATGGTCGCAAGCACTGTCTCTGCGCCCACCATGTCACCATACAGCATCGGGCCACCCTTGTCGGCGGGCCAGCCATATCCATTCAGCCAGACCACATCGATGTCCGACGCACGCTGGGCCTTTTTCTCTTCGAGGATTTTGAGGCCTTCATTGATCATCGGGTGGATACATGTCGCAATAATCGTCTCGACCGAAGGTGCAGATGCCGAATTGACGCCCGTGATGTCGCGTATGATTTCTGCTGTCACGCTGGATGGAATGGGCTTACGGCTCTCATCATAGTCGTAATAACCCGCACCGGTTTTCTGACCGCGCCGGTCCAGTTCGCACAAGGCATCGCGGATCGGGTTGGCCGTTTTGGCCCCCTTCTTCCAGCCAATGTCGAGCCCCGCCAGATCGGACATCTGATACGGTCCCATCCGAAACCCGAACGTGTTCAATGCCGCGTCGACATCCCATGGCATGGCGCCCTGATAGACCAGCTTCTGCGCCTGCGCCTGCCGCGCGGCCAATATCCGGTTGCCAACAAATCCAGGGCAAACGCCGACAAGTGCCGCGACCTTGTTGATCTTCTTGGCCAGGTCCATGCACGTCGCGATCACGTCGTCTGCCGTGTGATCCGCGCGCACGATTTCCAACAGCTTCATCACGTTCGCCGGCGAGAAGAAATGCAGGCCGATCACGTCTTCCGGGCGTTTGGTGACGCTGGCAATCGTATCAATGTTCAACGCCGATGTGTTCGTAGCCAGGATGGCACCCGGCTTCATGATCCGGTCAAGATCGGTGAATATCTTTTTCTTCAGGTCCATGTCCTCAAACACGGCCTCAATGATCAGATCGCAGTCGGCGAATGATTCCATGTCCAGCGTTCCGCTGAGCAAGCTCATGCGTTCATCGACGTCCTCTTGCGGGAAACGCCCCTTGTCGGCGCTGCGCTGATAATGCCCGCGCACCACGCTCAGCCCGCGATCAAGCGCCTCCTGCTTCGTCTCCAGGATGCGAACCGGAATGCCGACGGTTGCGAAATTCATCGAAATGCCGCCGCCCATCGTGCCGGCCCCAATCACGCCAACCGACTTGATCTCGCGCAGCGGCGTGTCGGCAGGCAGGCCGGGGACTTTCCAGGCGTCGCGCCCGGCCTGGGCGATATAGGCAGAAACCTGTTCCGGGGTCATCGAGATTGCGGGCATTGGATATCGGCTTTCAAATTGGTGTTCGACGCGAAAACGCGCGTATGGATAAAGAAGACCCACCCACGCTACGCGCCCCCGAGCGCGACCTCAAGAGCAACGTGAACGCGCCGGGCGCCGGGAGAATGCGCATTATGACCGGCAAGTCCCTAGACCGCAGCAAAGCCCTGCCCTTCCACTGGCGACGATCTGAAATGGGTGGCATGGTTGGGCTCATGAACCTGCTCAAACTGACAGCCTGCCGCTGGAGACCTCCCAACCGGATGACCCTGATCAAATTTCAGTTCCCCCTACTTGGTGTATGCTTCGGGTTCATAGTCGTGGCGTCAGGCTGCACTCATACGTCCAATACGCCAGCGCCATCTGGTTCGACGCTCCCTACCGCCACAGCTGAGGCACCCGCATCCAACATCCCTCCCACTCAGCCAGCGGGCGGTTCCTCAGACCAGGTTGCGCCAGTTCAAACCGATCCGGTCGTCGCCGCGATTGCGCGCCTGTCCAACCACGGTCTCGATCCCGAGGATTATGGCCTTTCGCATATACTCAGCCTTCCAATCGATTCACCCGCGCAGCAAGATGCCCTGCGCGCGGGCTGGACCCTCGCAGCGACCCATCTGGCGCGGGGTCGTCTTGATGGCGCGACACTTCAACCACGCCGATACGCACACCCTCAGGAACAGCAACTGTTTGCCTTGATAACGTCGACCGGCGGGGCAACAGAACTGGCCGATGCTTTGAACAGCGCCGCCCCGCAAAACCCGGCCTACATTGCGTTGCGGGACGAACTGGTGAGACAGCGAACAGCTCTCGCCATGGAAAGTGATGAAGACCTGCAAAAGCCGCTGGCTGAACGAGCCGGGCAACTGATCGTCAATCTTGAGCGCTGGCGATGGTTGCCACATGACCTTGGTCAACGCCATGTCATGGCCAATATCGCCAGCTTTCAGGTTACCTCATCAAAAGACGGGATCGATGAGGAAGTGCGCGCAGCAATTTTCGGCAAGCTGACACGGGAGACACCGGCCTTCTCGGACAATATCGAGTATGTCATTTTTAATCCGTGGTGGGAGGTGCCCGACAGCATCGCGAGGCATGACAAGCTTGCGCAGTTCAGAACAGACCCCGGCTCCATTGCCCGCCTCGGCTACAAAATTCTGGATCGACAGGGAAATGCCATTGCCGCAGCAGACATTGACTGGTCCACCGTATCGTCATCCAATTTCCCTTACCGCATTCGTCAGGCGCCCGGGCCGTCCAATGCGTTGGGGCAGGTCAAGATCATGTTTCCAAATGCCCACAATGTGTATTTGCACGATACACCTGAACGGGGACTGTTCGATCAGAATTCCAGAGCCTTCTCGTCCGGCTGTGTGCGCGTACAGGACCCGCTCGGCCTTGCCGCATGGTTGCTTGAAGATGCCCCCGAGTGGGACAAGGCCCGCATTGCCACAGTGGTCGCATCGGGCCGGGAAACCCGCGCTGACCTGGCCTCACCTGTACCGGTTCATATCGTCTATTTTACAGTGGTGGGGGATACCTGTGAAAGCGTACAATATCTTGATGACATCTACGCCCGCGACCCCGCCATTCTCAATGCAATGAAGGCCCCGCTTGCGACGACCAATTAGGGGGCATTTTATGCCGAACCGTCAGGCGAATCCGATGGCCTTCACACGGTTACGGCCAGCCTTCTTGGCTTCGAAGAGATACGTATCGGCCTGGTCGATCAGATCACGAACCGTCATGCCCCTCTCAAACCGCGCAACGCCGAACGAGGCTGTCACCGACGAGAACGCCTCCGTCTTTCCGACGACCGGTGTCTTCATCTCTTCAAATCCGTGCTTGATCCTCACAAGAAGATTGTAAGCCGACAGCACGCTCGTACGCGGAAAAATGATCGCGAATTCCTCGCCGCCATAGCGCGCGACCATATCCTGGCCTTTGATATTGTCGTCAACGAGCGTAGCGAATTTACGCAGCACGGCGTCGCCATGTTGGTGCCCATACGTGTCGTTCACGCTTTTGAAATGGTCGATATCCGCCATCGCCAGGCACAGTTGCTGCCCTGACGACTCCGCCCCCAGAACCTCTTCCATGATCCGCTGATCAAAGGCCCTTCTGTTCCAGACACCGGTAAGTGGGTCGCGCATACTCTGAATCCGGACGCTGGCGAGTTCCTGGTTCAGGGTATGAATCTGGTTCTGTGAGGCGACGAGGCTTGCGTTCATCTGCTCTGTCGCTTCGGCCATACGCTGGTTCTCTTGCGCTAGCCGGGTCACGATCGCATCGAGGTCTTCGCTGGACTTTGAGCCGGGTAAATTCTTTTGAACATCGCTCAATGTGTTCTTGAAACTGTCGCTCCTTTCAGCGCCATCCGCTATGACCTTCAGGATGCCCTCAAGCTCTTTTTCGACAGCCTGCCCGACATTCTGGGTCGCGATTGCATGGCTGCCCTGAGCGAGCAATGACTGACAGAGCTGCTCGATATCGTATGGGTTCAAGTGGCCATTCTTCGCCAGAAAGTCGTCGATGCGCTTGACGAGTTCTTCATCAGTGCCGGAAACATATGTGTACCAAAGCGCATAGGTGCCGGGATAAGGCGGCGTCCGGTAGCGTTCAATCAAACCGAACGCCTTGCCCGCATTTTTATACACTTCCACAAAGCTGAGTGGCGTTGAGTCCTCGACCTTTGGGTCGTCTTCGTCGCGCAATACTGCCTGCATGGAGCCACCCTGTCTCGTTAGCATTTCATGTCTTGTATTGAATCAAATACTGCCCGTTGTTTTCCCAGTCGTTAACGATACCGCCGGGCCCACCACTCCAATTTCAGGAAATGCTGTCATGCCGGCCAGCGGTTCCACCCTCCGGTTGCGGAATACAGACGTGAATCAACGTCACCGATCCGATCACCAACCGTCAATCATACGGAATTGGGAATTTTTCTGGAATCGCAGGCGCGCCATCGCAATTTCGTACTTGCTATTTGGGAAGATTGGGATTTTTTTAGCCGATGTCCAAAATTCGAAATTTTGACGAGATTGATCGTCGCATTCTCAATGCGCTTCAGGAAAACGCCGCACTCTCAATTCAGGAGATTGCCGACAAGGTGGGGCTTTCCACGAATCCCTGTTGGCGGCGCATTAAGAAGCTCGAAGAAGATGGCGTCATTCTCAAGCGCGTTGCGCTGCTCTCGCCCCCGGCGATTGGCTTGAACGTGACCGTTTTTGTCTCTGTTCGGACAGAAAACCACAGCAAATCATGGCTCGACAATTTCGCACGTGCCGTGCAACTCATTCCCGAAATCGTCGAGTGCCACCGCCTCAGCGGGAAAGATGACTATCTCTTGAAGCTACAGGTGAGCAGCATCGCGCATTATGACTCGGTCTACAAACGCATCGTGGAGCGCGTTCCGAATCTCATTGATGTCTCATCGACTTTCTCCATGGAGACCGTCAAGTATTCAACATCCCTGACCATTCCCTGAGTCCCATATTCAGCGCTCTTAAGGCAATCGCCACGCTGAGACGTCCGCGCAAGCGATCCGAGGTCCACCGATCAGGAAGGCGCTTGCCTCTGCAGGCGCGCCGATCATCGTCAGGTCAAAATCATCCGGCCCATAATTGAAGGCAAACTGAACGTTTCCGGCGCATCTCAGGCGCACGCCCGGCCCGCATTCACGAACCTGCAAATCAACACCCTCACACAGACGCCGTAAAACCGCCGCCAGCAATTCATCGCCCGGCCAACACGCCAGGTAGTGAAAGCTCTCGTGCTGCAACCATGCTGGTTCGCCATTATCGAACAGCGCAAGCACATCAGCCTCGCTGGACACAGACTCGCGCCAGAGACCGGAATTATAGTCCACTCCGTCCAGCGTAACCGGCACGGGGATAAAAGGCGCCAGACTCTCAAACCGCTCAACACGCATGGGTAGCCCATCTGCAAACGCCCCAGGCGCCAGCCCATCCGGTATGTGCCCCTCTCCCGTTCGCGATCCAGTCAGGGGAGTCGCAAGGACAGTCGCGCCAGCCGCCTTCAACCGCCGAACGACATCGTCATCCACCGTCGTCAAGCTCGGCATCAGGATGAGTTTGTATCCCTCAAGGTCCGAACGCGACGAAACCACGTCGACGTCCAACCCAAAGCGCCGACAGGCAGAATACACCGCCCGGCTCATTTCGAGGACCGAACCCGCGCGGCCCTGCGGCTGGATCTCGTGCTGCCACAGGCTGGGATAGTCCAACAGGATCGCGACGGGTGCTCGTGTCAGCTTCAGCGCACCAACTTGGTCCATCTCGTTTTTGACATGAATGATTTCGCGTATCGCGGGCGCATCGCGCCGGTCCGGCGTCAGCAGGCCCGCATGCGTTTGTTCCTGGCCGAATGGCAACTGACGCCACCGGAAATAGCTGACGAAATCTGCGCCATGCGCCAGCGCCTCCCAGGTCCACAAGCGCACCATGCCCGGCGCAGGCGCCGCATTATGAGTGGCCCAGTTCACTGGCCCCGGTTGCTGCTCCATAACGCCCCAACGCGCAGAGCAATTCCTGAAGACATCATGATTGAACGCGGCAAAATCCGGATGCCCATTGCGCAGCCAGCGAGCCTTGTCTGCCTTGCTGTCATTGCCCTCGCTCAACAGGCCGATCGGATAGCTGTCCCACGTGGCATAATCGAGACCTGCCCCGACATCATGATGGTCGAACAGCGTGAAGTCGCCGATATAATTGTGCGCAATGGGCCGGCCGGGGCTCAGCTCCCGCAGGATATCAACCTGCAACTGATTGTAGGAACATATCGCGTCGCTCGAAAATCGCCGGTAGTCGAGCCGGTGCGACGGGTGGGCTTCTGTCACGGTTGCGTTCGGCGAGTCAACCTCATCAAACGACCCATATATCTGGGACCAAAACGCCGTGCCCCAGGCCGCATTCAGGGCATCGACTGTCTCGTAACGATCTTTCAGCCACACGCGGAACGCCTGAACGGCATCTGGTGAAAAGCTCTCATGCGTTCCGTGATGACCATACTCATTGTCGGTCTGCCACATGATCACGGCCGGGTGTTCACCGTACCGGCTGGCCAATGCGGTGACGATCCGTGCGCTCTCGTTGCGATAGGTTCTGGACGAAAAGCAGTAATGCCGGCGCGACCCGAACCGCTTCGGGCGACCCTGCCTGTCGCAAGGCAGAATATCCGGATGCTGGTCCACCAGCCACTTTGGCGGCGTCGCCGTGGGCGTACACAAGATAACGCCCAGGCCTTCAGCGTGAAGCACATCAATCGCCCGATCAAGCCATGCCCAATCGAACTGTCCGCGCGTCGGCTCCATTCTCGACCATGCAAATTCGCCAATGCGAACCCGGTCCAGACCCAGCGCCTTCATGCGGCGCGCATCATCCGCCCAATCTTCTTCGGGCCAATGTTCCGGATAGTAGCAAACACCCAGACCTGTCATGCGCTCTCCGTGACGCGTTTGAGGTAAAACAGCCTGCCCTGGTTCGGTTTTGCAGGGTCCATCGCAAGACCGGTCCAGGCAAGTCCTTCAGCAGATGCGACGCCCATTTCTCGATCCGCGGTGTCATCGAACGACACCTCCGCGATGGCGTAGGACGCGGCCCGATCCAGTCCGGGAATAGCGATATTGGGGTGAAGCGAATGAGTGGCCATATCGGTCCTCAGTATTCTCACAAGGACGTGCTGAGAATCGCCAGACTCGATCAACGTAATGTCCAAATTCGCATCCGCCGAAGGGATTGTGCGGATCGTGCCGGAATGCATCCAGGGCCGAAAACGTTTATGCACAAGGATCGCCTTGGATAGAGCGTCCCAATCAGACTCCGACAGCTTTTCCGGCTCCAGTTCCAGGCCGAAATGGCCAAACATGGCGACCAGCGCTCGGAACCGGATGGAAAACGCCCGTCCGGTAATCGGGTTTGGTGATGGGCCGACATGGCACCCGATCATCTCCATCGGAATGTAGGTCGAAAGGGTTCGCTGGATACGTATCCGGTCGAGGGCATCTGTCGCATCGCTCGCCCAGAACCGTGTCACGCGCGGCAATATCCCGAAATCGATCCGACCGCCTCCGCTCGCACAGCTTTCAATCTCCAGCTCAGGATAGCGTGCCTGAAGTCGGTCCATCAGGCTGTAAACACCCAGCACGTGGCGCGTGGCGCGGCCCACGCCGTCAATCGTGTCGGGATAGATTTCGCGATTGCAGTCCCATTTGAAATAGTCGATGCGCGCAGTATCCAGGCATGCGGACAGACGGGAAAAAAGGTGGTCCTGGACATCCGGATTGGACATGTCCAGAACCAGCTGGCTCCGCCCTGTGGGCGCCTCCCGGTCCGGGTATCCCAGCACCCAGTCCGGGTGCTGCGCATACAGCCGGCTCTTGCGGCTGATCATTTCAGGCTCAACCCACAGGCCGAACGTCATGCCAAGGTCACGCACCTTGTTCACCAATGGCGCCAGCCCTCCGGGAAAGAGATCAGAATCTGGCTCCCAGTCGCCAAGGCTTGTCGTGTCATCGCGGCGCCCCGCAAACCATCCATCATCCAGCACGAAGCGCTCGGCCCCCAGCGCAGCCGCATCCCTCGCCAGCGCGACAAGCGCATCCTCGTTCAAATCGAAATAGCGTGCTTCCCATGTGTTGAAGTGGACCGGTCTGAACACCGGCCTCGATTGATCCCGCGCAAACCTGTGCAAACTCGCGCGCAATCCATCAAAGCCTTGCGCCTCCACCGCAACGAGAAGGTGGGGCGTCTCCATTTGCGCTCCCGGTGTAAGGGTGATTTCGCCAGGTTCGTACAACGCCTCAGCACAGATTTCTCCCGAGCCGTCTGGAAGCCTTTCGACGCCAATCGCATGGCTGCCGCTCCACCCCAAGTGCACAGCCATCGCACGTCCATCGCGCGCGCTGGTGCCGCTTTCGCAAACCGTCATGGCAGGCGAACCATCAAAGCCGCTTCGCCCCAGACGCCCTATGCGCTGCAGCCTGCCTGCGTCGACAGGACGCCGTGACATATGCCCTTCCCGCGCCCAGCCGCCATGAGTCATGACGACATCGTCGGCCCAGGCTGGCAAGGGGATGATCCCGGCCGCACATCGGTAAATGTCGACAGCTTCCTTGCCTGTGTTTCGGATCACTGTCCGGACTTTCAGGATACCGCCTTCGAGACTGAGCGCAGTGTCCACCTCGACGCCGCATGCATCGTCTCTGGCCCGTAGAACGAGTTGAGTATCAGACGCCTTTACTATTTCCAAAGGCCGCACATTGATCCGCCGTCCAGACCCCGTGCAGACCGCATCGACCAACCCCGCACCTGCATATCCACTGCTCCTCACAGGCATCATGCTGGCGCCGGGAACGTGATCCGGGCTGGCGGGCAGAACCGGGGGCAATACATCCTGCTTCAGGTCTGATCCTCCTATTGGCCCCAGATAGGCCAGCCTGAAGCCGGAGCCGGGAACCAGCACGACCGTACAGCTGACGCCGTCACTGCTGACAGAATATGACTCCACCCCGTTCCCCTTCATCGCATGCCGCGACGGCCGCACGCGGCACAACGCATCCTCGCAATTCTTCTTGCATGATTCAGTTACATGCAAACCAGAACTGCATTAGCGCCCCACGACATGTTCGGGGATTCAAATTCAGTGTAAACTGACAGATCGATGGCTGGCGCGCAGATCAGGATAGGGCTTCAGGCGTCGATGCATACCTGCCGCTGGTCACCCAGGCCTGCGATACCCAACGTGACAACGTCGCCGGATCGCAAAAACCGTGGCGGTTTCATTGACAGGCCGACACCTGGCGGCGTGCCGGTGGAAATCACATCGCCTGGCTGCAGGCTCATATACTGGGACAGGTAGCTCACCAGATGCGCGACGCCGAATACCATGGTCGCCGTGGAGCCACGCTGCATGGGTTCATCGTTGACGTCGAGCCACATCTTCAAGTCCTGCGGATCTTCGACCTCATCACGGGTCACCAACCAGGGACCAATGGGACCAAACGTATCCGCGCTTTTGCCCTTCACCCACTGACCTGTGCTTTCCAGTTGGAAGGCCCGCTCGGAAACGTCGTGCACTACACAATATCCAGCGACGTGATTCAGGGCGTCCTCCTCGCTCACATATTTGGCGGCCTTTCCGATGACAACGCCGAGTTCGACTTCCCAGTCAGTCTTCTCAGAACGCCGGGGAATTTCCAGCTTGTCATTCGGCCCGCATATCGCGCTTGTTGCCTTGAAGAAAATGACAGGCTCTGTCGGAACGTCGGCGCCGGTTTCTGCCGCATGGTCGGCATAGTTCAATCCGATGCAAATGAACTTTCCAACCTGCGCGACGCAAGGAGCAATCCGGGAATTGGGATCAAGCTTGGGAAACGTTGAAAGATCAAGGCGGCTGATTTCGGCGAGAACAGGATCCGCGAGGGCCAATCCATCCCAATCATCCACCAGGGTGCTGACATCGCGGATGTCACCGTTGCCATCAAGAATTCCTGGCTTTTCGCGACCAATTGGACCGACTCTTACAAGTTTCATCTCTTCAATCCCTAATTTGTCCAGCCACCGTCCACAACATGAATGGCGCCCGTCGTGAAAGACGCCTCGTCTGACACCAGGTAGAGAGCGAGGTTGGCAATTTCCTCAGCTTGACCCAGTCGCCCCATCGGTTGACGCGACACGAACATCTGACGGGCTTTTTCATAATCGCCTTGCGCCTGCATCCGCCCCTGTAGCGACGGCGTATCGACCGTTCCCGGACAGATGGCATTGCAGCGAATATTCTTGGCGACATAGTCAGCGGCAATTGCCTTGGTAAGCCCGATGACCCCGGCCTTCGTTGTTCCATAGGCAAAGCGGTTCGGGGCGCCTGTCACGCTGGAGGCGACCGAGCTCATGTTCAGGATCACGCCGCCGCCCTTGGCCACCATGTTGGGCAGCACATTGCGAGCCAGTTCGTACATTGATGTCAGGTTCATGAGCATTGATCGGTCCCAGTCGGACCGCTCACATTCTTCAATTGTCCCGCTATGGACCCAGCCGGCCACATTGAAGAGAATATCCAGACCAGCGTTCCGTTGGCACAGGTCTGCAATAGCATCCCTGTCCGTAACATCCAGCACCTCCGTCTCAACATTCGACACGGACGAGAGACTGGCGAGTGCCGCTTCGTCGATGTCCGTCGCGATCACACTCGCGCCTTCGCGTGCGAATATCTCGGCGGCCGCACGGCCTATGCCGGCACCCGCCGCTGTGATCAAAACCGATTTGCCCTTAAGCCTTCCCAATTCGAACTCCTGCCCTTCCGAGATAAATACGTTCCGCATTGTCTTTCCAGATTGCGGCCTGATGTGCGGGGAACAATCGTTCAATGAGACGGGCGCTTTGCTCGGCCCATCCCGTGTAGGATCCAGCCAGCGTCAGCACGGGCCAATCGCTTCCCCACATCAACCGCTCCGGTCCAAAGCAATCGCCCATGTGTTCGACAACATCACTGATTGAACCGTCATCTGATTTGGATCCCGCCTCCGTCAGCAACCCGGACAGCTTGCACGACACATTTCCGCAGGTCGCCAGCCTGGATATATCCCGGCGCCACTCATCGAGGCGTCCGCTTTCAATCGCTGGTTTGCCACCGTGATTGAGCACGATTTCAAGCTGCGGATAACGCTGCGCCAGTGTCGCCATGACAGTGATCAGGTCAGCGCGCGCGTGGCCGTCAAATACCAGATTATGCTCGACCATGGCCTCCAGAACAGGTGCATGAGCAGCGTCCAGAATCCAATCTGCGTCTGGCCGGTCTGCAATCATCGGACGAAGCCCGACGATGTGCTTGTTTTGCGCGAAAAGTTCAACATCCTCGACGCCGCTGGCGGCTTCGAAATCAACCCACCCGACAACCCCCGCTACCCGGCTGTCTGAATTGGCGATTGAAAGCATGAATTCTGTTTCAGCCATGCTCGCCGCAGCTTGCACAAGGATTACCCGCGACGTGCCGGTCCGGTTCGCCTCGTCCCACACATCTTCTATCGCGAAGTCGCGGTAAATTGCGCCGAGCTCGGGGGTTAGCCAGTCATAGTCTCCGCGTGCGATTTTCCAGACGTGCATGTGGGCATCAAGCTTCTCCATCATGATGGCACCGGCACGGTCTTGGAAATCAGGCATTTCTCCCGCAGCAAGTTCCAGAGGCCCGGATCGATTTCCATCTCCGTCCAACGCGCGATCTGGTGAACCTGTTCGGCGGAGCGTGCGCCTGGGATGACGCTTGTTACAGCAGGGTGCGCACCACAGAACTGCAACGCGGCCGCCGGTAGCGGCACGTCATATACCGCACATGCTTCCCGCATCTGCCCCACACGCTCCACTGCCCATTCGGGCGCATCAACATAGTCATATCGCAGCGGTTCATTGCCGGATGCAACGAGCAGTCCTGAATTGAAAGCGCCCCCAATGATGACACGCACACCGCGTCGATTGCATTCGTCGAGGAAGGGTAGCGAGTTGTCATGCTCCAACAGCGTATAGCGCCCGGCAATCAGCAGAACATCGAGATCAATTCGGTCGAGCACACGCTCACAGACTTCGATTTCGTTGACGCCCAACCCGATCCATTTTGTTTTTCCCTCAGCCTTCAGGGCTGCCATTTCCGGCAAAGCTTCGTCCAGGGCTTGGGCCAAGACCGCTTCATGCGCGTCGC
This sequence comes from Hyphomonas sp., assembly GCA_040216775.1. GTDB lineage: Bacteria > Pseudomonadota > Alphaproteobacteria > Caulobacterales > Hyphomonadaceae > Hyphomonas. The sequence continues at coordinate 11,109 of JAVJOM010000042.1, read as the reverse complement.
CATGGGTCTTTTCGCCGACATCGTGGAGCAGCAACATATTCACGACATCGACGCCCAACCGCTTCTGACTGCTGACGAACGAGTCGCGAATACCTTTTGCCGAATAGTCGAATTCCGGAATGAATGGCGCCGGCGACTCGAAACCATTATCAGGCATGTCGCGCGATCCAACGGGCACAAGCCGGCGCCCCACCTTGGTGGATATCGCGGGCCTGTAGTCCTTTTTTGACAGAAACGCCCCGATCCGTTGTTCGCTCAGGCCATGACCGTAATACGGAGCCGTATCGAACAGGTTCATTCCCGCTTGCTCTGCTGCCGCGAGTGTCGCGTATGCCTGTTCGTCCGAAATCGCAGCGTAGAGATTGCCCAGTCCCGCCGCACCGAGACCATACGCAGGCAAATCGAGTGTGGTGCGATCACTCATGCATCGGCCTCTGTACCAGACAATGTCAGTGTCACTATTTTGACAGGTCCGTCCGCCCAAGATGTTACGTCGAACTCAAGCTGGTCATCTGAAACGGACCATTTCCCGACTTCTCCATTCATCTGGGTAACAGAATCCACAGCGCCGATACTTTCCGGCAACTTAATGGAAACGCTATTGGTGCCAGGTTCACCAAAGAAATGCAGGTACAGCGTCTCGTCTCTGCGTGTCGCGCCTATGCTGACCCCGCCCACAGTTTCCTGCGACAAGGCAACCGGACGTGTATCCTGAAAGGCCGAGCGGCTGCGCTCGACCCACCCTCCCACTTCAGCGAGTCGATCGGCCTGTGTCGGATCGAGCTGGGCGTCGCCGCGCGGGCCTACATTCAACAGAACGTTTCCACCAAAACAGGCGGCGCGAGCCAGCATGGATGCGATCTCGTCACCGGACAGATAATCTTCAGCAGTCTCGTTGCGATTGAAGGCAAACGAGTGGCCCATCCCGCGCGTGGTTTCCCACAAGAAGGGCAATATCCGATTGAACATGCCATATTCGGGTGTTCGCGTGTCCCATACCGGTGGTTTGGGAGGAATAATTCCGTTCAGGCCTTCCGGCTTCTCGAACGCATCGGCTGAAAACGCGCCATCCGGTGCCATCCAGCGATCATTGGTCAGGCCATCCGGAACAGAATTGTAATATTTCGCAAGAATATCAAACGAGGCTTGCTGACTTGGATACCCGATATCGTTCCAGAGGTAATCCGGTTCATAGCGTTCAATCAGTTCGTTATAGTGGGCATTCGCATAGTCGATATAGCCTTCTGCCTCACCGGGCATCGCCATAACGTCTGCGAAGGAGTTGATCCGGTTATCCTTGAACGTCCAGTCTATACCGCCTGAATAGTAGACACCGAACTTCAAGCCCTCTGCCCGCGCTGCGGCGGCAAGTTCACCGACCACATCGCGCTTCGTTCCCCAATTCGGCTTATGGGGATTTGGCGTCGCGCTCGGCCACAACAGGAAGCCATCATGGTGCTTGGTGACCAACACCACATAACGGGCACCTGATCGCCTGAAATGCTTTGCCCAGGTAACCGGGTCCCAGTTGACCAGCGATTCATTGAACGCGGCACCGAAATGGTCGTAGGAATAATCTTCACCATACGTTTCGCGGTGAAATGCTGCCGTGGCACCATCAGGAAACTTCATCGTATTCAGATACCATTCCGAATACGGCACATCTGCGAAAGTCTGTGATGCGTCACTCCCCGAAAGCTCACTAATCTGCGCGTGATGCGGCGCAAATGCCGGAATTGAGTAAGGTCCCCAGTGGATGAATATGCCGAATTTTGCATCAAGGAACCAGTCTGGCACCGGGTGCTGCTGCAAGCTCTCAGCTGATGCTGTATAGGATGTCGGCCGATCATTCATACCGGGGTTCCCTGGAGCGTTCATGCCGTTACCGCCTCGGCCCACTCCTTACCGCCCGGAAATTCATGGTCCGCCATGCTTTTGGGCCACAAATCCACCGAGTATCCCGGGGCTGTTGGAGCGACGTAACGTCCGTTACGAATTTCGATCGGATTCATGAAATGCTCGTGAAGGTGCGCAGCATGCTCGATGACGCGTCCCTCCATCGTTCCCGATATGCACACGAAATCGATCATCGAAAGGTGCTGGACGTATTCGCAAAGACCTACACCGCCTGCATGTGGACAGACCGGAATGCCGGCCTTGTCAGCCATGAGCATGACAGCAAGGACTTCATTCACTCCGGCAAGCCTGCACGCATCGATCTGGCAGAATCCAATCGCTTCGGCCTGCAGGAATTGCTTGAACATGACCCTGTTATGCGCGTGCTCTCCGGTCGCCAACAGCATCGGCGCCACCTGATCGGCAATCGCTTTGTGTCCCAGAATGTCGTCCGGGCTCGTGGGCTCCTCGATCCAATATATATCGTACTCTGACATGGCCTTTATCGCGTGCACGGCTTCATCAACGTCCCACACCTGATTGGCATCCACACTCAGGCGCACGTCAACGCCCAAGGTGTCGCGGAACAACTTGCAGCGAGCCAGATCGCCAGCGAGATCGCCGCCAACCTTGATCTTGAAGTGACGCCAGCCTTGAGAATATGCCTCGTGGAGGCGGCGCACGATCTCTGCGTCAGAATATCCGATCCAGCCAGCCGATGTCGTATAGGCCGGATATCCATCTAGCTCCAATTGCGCGATGCGGGCAGCCTTTCCTTTCGATTGCTCAACCAGGCGCGCTAGCGCAGCCTGCTTCGACAGGTAGTCAGAGATATGTCGGAAATCGATTGCCGAAACGATACGCTCCGGTGACATGTCACTCACATACCGCCACAGGGGCTTTCCGGCGCGCTTTGCGAGGGCATCCCAAACCGCGTTGATGAGCGCAGCCGCTGCGAGATGGACAACACCCTTTTCCGGTCCGAGCCAGCGATACTGGCTGTCGTTCAGCAGCAGACGCGATACGAGGCCAAGGTCTTCCTCAAATTCATCAAGGCTGCGGCCTATCAAATGCCGCCCCAGGCCTTCTATTGCCGCAACGCAGAGGTCGTTCCCACGCCCGATTGTAAAAGTGAGGCCATTTCCACTCTGCTCGCCTTCGCTCATGAGCAAGCTGACATAGGCACAAGAATAGTCCGGATCAGGATTCATAGCATCCGACCCGTGGCTGTGCCGGGAGGTCGGGAACCGGATATCGCGCGCATTCAACCCGACGATCATGCGGACAGCTCCAATGCGAGCACCTGGACTGACGTATCCGCCCAATCAGGCACCGATGCCGTCAATTGTCCGTTGGTTACAGACCACTCGGACATCGCTCCACCCAGTTGCTGCGTTTTGAGTACACCCTGCATGCCTTCCGGCAGTTTCAGTGTGACGGATTTTGCGTCCGGCACGCCGAATAGATGAATGTACAACTTGTTTCCGTTTCGTGTCGCTCCAATCGCGACGCCGCCAGATTCCCGCTCAGGCAACTCGACCGATCGCGTATCCTGAACTCCCACTCCTACCGTATTCAACCACTCGCCCACAGCTTCGAGGCGCGAGGCTTGTCCTGGCGGAATAATTGTATCACCGCGCGGACCGACATTGAGCAAGACATTGCCATTGAAACATGCAGAGCGGGCCAGCATGGCGACGATGCCATCACGGCTGATATAGTCTTCATCTGTTTCGTTCCGATTATAGGCAAACGAGTGGCCCATGCCGCGCGTCGTTTCCCACAGGAAAGGAAGGATACGGTCAAACATGCCGTATTCGGGCGTACGCGTATCCCAAACCTGCGGCATCGGCGGAAGCAGTCCCGTCAAGCCTTCGGGCTTATCGAAAGCACCTTCCGGCAGCTGACCATCTGGCGTAATCCAACGGTCATTCGTCAAGCCTTCTGGAACGGTGTTGTAGTATTTGGCGATGATATCGAACGAATCTTGCGCGCGCGGATAGGCGATATCGTTCCACAAATAATCTGGCTTGTAGCGCTCAATCAGCTCGTCATATTGCGCGTTGGCGTAAGCCGTATAGCCTTCGTCATCCCCCGGCATGCTCGTCATGAAATCGACGAAACTTTCGATGCGCTTGTGCTTGAAAGTCCAGTCGACACCTCCGGAATAGTAGATGCCGAATTTCAAACCCTCCGCACGTACAGCCTCGGCCAATTCGCCGACAACATCCCGCGTCGTATGCCAACCCGGCTTGTTGGGATTTGGCACATCGCTTGGCCAGAGCGCAAAGCCGTCATGGTGTTTCGTGACGAGAACAACGTAGCGGGCGCCAGAACTCTTGAAGAGCCGTGCCCAGGATACCGGATCCCACCCTTCTAAAGCTTCATTGAAGGCGTTGCCGAAATGGTCATAGGAAAAATCTTCGCCAAACGTTTCCTTATGATAGGCCGCCGTCGGACTATCTTCGAACAGCATGGTATTCTGGTACCAGGCCGCATATGGCGTGTTGGCGAACCCTTGCTTCTCATCCGAAGCAGCCACTTGGTCAATTTGAGAATGTTTGGGCGCGAAGGACGGGATCGAATAAGGACCCCAGTGGATAAATATCCCGAACTTCGCATCGCGAAACCATTCCGGCGCTTCATGGGAGCCAAGGCTCTCAGCTGTTGCTGAATACGTTTTCTTTTCAGCAGCCACGGTATTCACCGAAGCAGACTGCAGAGTGTCCGACACCCCACGCATGGAAAAATTGCGAACCGCATCTCATGTTTGTTCCTCCCGCGTGTCGCCTCTAGACGGGCAACTTCTTCTCAATTAACTAAACATCATGCGTTTCATATGCAAGCGGTTTGTTCGTATATAAACGATGAAAATCAGGAAAGATGGACTCCATTGTCGACAGGAGTTTCAACTCCAACACATGACGATGGATGAAAAGGAGACTGGCATGGAACGTAAAGCGTGGATCATCCGGCTTAAGCCCGAGAAGATAGAAGAGTACAAAAAACTGCACGCGAATGCTTGGCCTTCTGTCCTGAGTCAGATCACCACCTGCAATATTCGCAATTACAGCATCTTCCTGAGAGAGCCGGAGAACCTGCTGGTCGGCATGTACGAATACCACGGCATTGATCTCGATGCCGATATGAAGCGCATGGGCGAAGATCCTGACACGAAAAGATGGTGGGCCCTTACCGATCCTTGCCAGACACCACTCGACTCAGCTGAGGACAGCGAGTGGTGGGCGCCGATGGAAGAAGTATTCCGCCTCGACTAAGGCGTACCCAGCCCCGTAAATCCGAGCGTTGCCGAGATTTTCAAAGCCGTTTCGGCGACCAGGTACGGGGCTTCCTCAACAGTCACCCTTGCGCGGCGGGTCACCACAAACGGCACGGTCAGGCTTGCAATCGCGCCCGCCCCGGTTGAGTCAAATATCGGCGCACCGATGTCGGTTACGCCATCGACCATGCGTGACGGCATACAGACAAAACCTTCACTGCGGACTTTTCCAGACAGCGCATCAAGTGCCTCCAGGTCTGCAGAATTGCTCCCCGCATCTTTCAGGTCTTTGACGATTTTTGCGGCCTGCAACGGCGAAGCAAAAGCGTAAAGCACCAACCCGGATGCAGACTTCATGATCGAACGCCGGTGACCAAGCCGGACACTGAACCCGACATCATCCGGGCTTTCCGTTCGCGCGATGACAACGATCTGGTCGGAACTAACAACGGCGAGCTGGATTGATTGCATCATTCCGGACGCAAGCGCCGACATTTCGGGGAGCGCTGCCTCATGGAGATTCATCTTGGGCGGAGACCGCATTCCGATCTCGAACAAACGGTTGGATAGTTGCAGCTTTTCCGGGTCTTCAGTCCGCTCCACATATCCCCGCGCCTCAAGCACCACGACCATGCGATATATCTCGCTTCGCGACCGGCCCAGATTGCGAGCAATATCGGAAATGGATTGCGGCTCGCGAACACCTGCGAGGCTTTCGAGGATATCCAGCCCCTTTTCCAGCGCGGGTGCCTTGTAGGGAATATCTGTCATCGCGCTTCGCCCAACATCACCTGAGAATCCAATTGATGATGGATCATGCAATCTTACTCCTAAACAATCGAATAAGCAGAAACGCCGCGAAGCTTCTGTTCGCCCTTATTTCCCGCTTTCGGAAGCAAGCATAGTTCTGCCTGCCGCTTCGGCAATCTCCAGGCACGCATTCACTTCTTCCTCAAGACTCAATTTCCTTGAAGCCCGGCTCCACTTTTTGTGCGCCAGAATGATGCTGGAAAGGACAAGCGATACAACCAAGTCTGGACGATAATCGTTTGCTCGATCGAGGCCATATTCGGCAGCAATGTATTCGGCATACACGTTTCTTTGCTCCCGTTCGAATGCCGTCCATGCAAAGGCGAGTTCATTATCCCCGCGCTGGGTATTCCAGAACATCAAACCTGGTTGGGCTGAGTTACGCAGCGCCTCGACCAGCGTGGCGACTTCCCGTCGGAAGTATTCAAAGAAGCCGACCTCGCCCTTGGCGTTCAAGGCCCGTTCGCGCAATTCATCCGCTGAGGTCGTAACAATGCTCAGCGCAAGGTCACTCTTGCTGTTGAAGTGCATGAAAAGCGTTGTGACGTGGATATCCGCCTCATCGGCAATCGACTGCATCGTCGTGGGGCCATATCCACCTTCGCTGAATTGCTTTGCAGCTACCTTCAGAATCTTCGCTCGTGTGCGTTTGCGACGCTCCGTGCGCCGCGGATATTTGATCTCCGCGACGTTGTCGCCATCCTCACCTTCAGCAGGCTTAGATGTTTCAGGCTTTGGGCGTTTTACCATTGTGATTCTCTTACCACGACCTCTTCCGACGGCGTGCATATAAATAGGTGGAAAGTTAAAGCACCCGATTGTCTGTTACTGTACCGGAACAATATCGGTTTGGGCTCCCTCAAGCTGCTGAAATATCAGCCAATTTGATGATCATCACGCATTTCTTGCTGCTCAACCTTTCGCGGCGCGCTGCCGGGCGTTTTCTTCCACCGCGAACCGGTGATCATCCTCAGATACGGGATAGAAACTCATTATGATCAAAGCCATGCTGGTAAACACCAGGGTTGCTAGCGCGAACCAGAATGCGAGATTGTGGACAATTGAAATGTCGACCACTCCCGGATTCGCGTCCTCCGGGAAGCCGACAAGCGTCAAAATAAGACCTGACACCAGAACGCCCATGCCTGAAACGGTTTTGCCGACGAACGTGGTAGCCGAGAAAATCAACCCCTCGGACTGGCGTCCGGTTTTGAGCAGAATCTGGTCGGTCACGTCTGCTACCATTGAAGCGACCAGAATGGAGGCGGTGACAACGGCCATCGCGACGATCGTCATGAAGGCAAACAGGAGTGGCACAAGTAAGGGGCTGTCATTGTCAGGGAAAAGGCCCAGCAAGCGTAAAATCACGGGCGCCACAATGCCCAGAAGCGTGACCGCATACAAAGTGAGCGTGGTTCGCTTCTTGCCGAATAATTTCGAAAGCGGCAGCACGATAGCAAATGCAAGCGCGACACCCAGAAGACCGCTTGCGGTCAGCAAGGCAATCTTGTCGGCAGTCAGTTCCCAGAAATACGTTTGCATGTAAATCGTCAGCGCTGCGTTCAAACCACCCGCCATGGAGCCAAATATGCTGCCCACAAGGATCGGTGCATTGGTTCGATCAAACAGCGTCCCCGCCATGTCCTTGAGTGTGCGCCAAAGGCTTTGACGCACAGGGGGCGGCAAGGTGACAAGCAAAGAAATCCGACTGTGCGTGCCCAGTGTCGACAGGAAGATTGCCATCGCCATCAAGGGGGCGGCTATTCCAGCATATTCAAGATACCCGGATGCATCCAGAATGCCGCCGGGACTGGCTGGATCATTCGCGAAGATAACGGTGAATACGAATATCCCCATCAATATTCCCCCCACGACGCCGAAAAAGAACCGGTAAGCAACAAGCTCGGTGCGCTCGTGATAATCCTGGGTGAACTCTGCGAGCAGGGCTGTGGACGGTATTTCATAGATGCCGATGACGATGCGGGTCGCGCTGGTCATCAGCAGGAGATATGCAAACAAGGCCCCATCCGTGGCGCCGGACGGGGGCTGCCACAGCAGGAAGTAGAATATTCCCACTGGTATCACGGCCGCATACATGAATGGGTGGCGACGTCCCCATTTGCCCCGCAGGCTATCGGACCACTGACCAATAATCGGATCAAGGGCCGCGTCGGCAGCCATCGCAAGCATGATCGCTGCCCCGACCCAAGCGGCAGGAAGGCCGATGACCTGATTGTAGTAGATCATCAAAAGGGCATTAAAGCCGTTATCTTTGATACCGAATGCGACGGTACCAAGCCCGTAGACGATCTTTGTCGTCCACGGGAGCTTGGCTGTCTTTTCCATTGCGGATTGCGTCATGCGACCGGCGTTCAGAAGCGCATCTGAAGCTGGACACCGAATGTGCGTGGCGCGGTTAGATAATAGGTCTGCGACGTACCAAACGGCAGCAAGCTGAGCGTGCCGGTTGAACCATCAAATCCCTGTTCGTCAAATGCGTTCTTCACGTATCCGACAACACGGTAGGTATCCTGGCTGCTAGTCCATACACCAATGAAATCGACCTGATCGGACGATGGCGTTTGAGTGTACGACCGGTTGAACACACCATGATACGTATCGTCGAGCCAGGAATAGTTGCCCGACAAGGTCAGGTCTCCATTCTCTCCCAGCGGGATGTCATAGCTAACGTTCAAGCCAACCTTGTTCGGCACGGTACGCGGCAGCATTTGACCCTTAAGGCTCTGATACTGATTTCCGCTTCCATCGACCTGACCCACCGGATTGGCATCCGGCTGGATAGCAAGCGGATCAGCAACATCAACGAAGCAGCATCCGTCACGAACTTCCGAGTCGTTATAGGCATAGCTCAACATAACACGCAGCGCGTCGGTTGGGGTCCACGTTGTTTCGAGTTCGAAACCCTGCGCACTGGAGTCGGCGAGGTTGAAGAAGCGTGTCAGACGCACGCCGTTTTCTTCGACGTCCAAAGGCACCTGCAAACCATCATAGGAATAATGATAGGCTGTGGCGTTTACTTGCAGCTGATCGCCGAACGATTGCTTTGCGCCGATCTCGAATGCGTCGAGCAACTCCTCGCCGGTCTGTGGGAACTGGCTAATGCCGCCAGCGTTGAAACCGCCCGATTTGTAGCCACGGCTGTAGCGCATGAAGAGGTTCGTCTCGTCGGACGGCTGCCATTGAATACCGGCAACACCCGACAAGGCATTCCACTCGTTCTCGAGGTCACGGCTTGCGAGGCCGGTTTCAGGATCAATCGTTACAGCGCTCGCTACGCCGGCAGCTGGTGCGTAGGACACTGAGGCAGCGGTCAGATCCAATGCCGGAGCTGCGCTACCTGATCCACCCACCGTGAATCCAGGAATGATGCCGTAGGCGATAATCCGGAGCCATTCAGTTCCCGACTTCTTGTCCATCGAGTAACGCAAACCACCCGTGAGCGTGAGCGTATCCGTCAGAGCGTAGTCTGCCTGACCGAAGAGAGCGTAGGACGTGGTGTCGAGTTCGGAAATCGCCGTCACGAAGTCACCGCTTGGATTGAGCGGACCACCGACGGGTGCGGAGATCTCTGGCTGGGCCTTGTTGCCGAAGTGGGATTCCTGACGGAATTGCTCGTCATACATGTACGCACCAACGATCCACCAGAAATCCGAGTCGCCGGACGATTGGGCCGTCAGCTCATGGCTCCAGAAGGACTTGTCCTCGATGTATCCGAACGTGCGTTGCGGATAGATTGTCGCCGGCCCACAAACGGGCCCGACATTTTCCAGATACCACTGGCAGTTTGGACCGCCCAGGAACACTTCTCCGGCAACCGCCGAGGCTGGATCGAGCGGATAAGTGTAGGAGAGCACGCTCGTGCCGTCATCGTCGCGGTTGGCATCGTACAAATAGGTCCGATAACCACCCTGATATTTGATGTCGATATTGTCGAGATTCCACGTCGCCACCGCAGACAGGCCGTAGTTTTCGTCGAGTTTGGACGTTGTGGGTGTATCGACGCTGAATTTGCGAATGTCATTTACACCGGGGTTGCTGGTTGCTGACCCGGCTTGCGTGTAGCCCGGCTGGAGGTAACCAAAGCCGGGTCCAGGCGTGAGAAAACCTGCTGGAACCGGGGCCAGATCATAGGGGCCGGCGCTGTTCGTCGTGCGGTTATTGAATGTTCCGTTTTGTGTATCTGCTTTTAGCCAAAGTGAGACGTTTTCCGACAGGTCTGCGTCAAGTTGCGCTTCAAAATAGGCGAACTCTCCGGCACCAGCCTCGCTTGGGCCACCGGCGACATTGTCAAAAAAGCCTTCACCCTGATTGCGATAGGAACCCGCGATCTTGCCTCTGAGACCATCGTCCAGCGGACCTGCAATGCTGGCCTGTACTTCCCTGGTTTCGAAATTCCCTATGGAAAGCCGCACTTCGCGCTCAAGCGTTTCCGTTGGGCGTTTGGAAATGACATTGATCGCACCGCCGATGGAGTTACGTCCGTAGAGCGTGCCTTGTGGCCCGCGGAGCACTTCGACGCGCTCGACAAAGAAGTCGCTTTTCGAGACTGCCGACGTCGACGCATCATAAATGCCGTCGGCATAAGTCGCCACGCCTGGATCGGAACCGTTTGTGTTTGTCTGGCGCCCAACGCCGCGAATGAAAACCCGGTCATCACCGGCGGAGAAAGCCAGGCTGGGCGTGAAGCGTGCAAAATCAGAAAGATTGGCGAGACCAAGCTCTTCGCGCAGGTCGGAGGTAAAGGCCGTCACTGACACAGGAACGTCGTTCAGGTCCTGCTCGCGCTTGACCGCGGTGACCGTGACGCGTTCCATTTTCCGGACGCCATCCGGCTCGTCCTGGACCTGCGCATACCCCTGACCACTTCCAGCGATCGCGAGCGCACTGACTGCCGCCAGCATGGATGATTTTCTCATTTTTATTCCTCCCGATTGTCCCTTGGCTCCGAGTCTTCGCCCGGACGTTCGGAAGGTGTAGTATCGATTAATCTATTTGCATAGTGCTATATTGATCCCGCTTTCGAAATATCGGGCCGCGCGTCCACAACTGCGACAACCGCCTGCAATTCGCAGCGCAAGCATCAGATCCGCACCAGCACCAGC
>JAVJOM010000040.1:0-23837 GCA_040216775.1 Hyphomonas sp. | reverse complement strand
CAGGGCCTGCGCTTCGCCATCCGTGAAGGCGGTCGTACCGTCGGCGCCGGCGTCGTCTCGGCCATCAAGAAGTAAGCTGGCAACAGCAACGACAAGACAAAGGCCGCTTCCGAAAGGAAGCGGCCTTTTTCGTTGCGCGCGAGCCCGGCGTGGGAATGCCCGCAAGGCAGAATCCTCGGCCAGCGGGATGGTGCCTGAGCGCCGTGCCACTTAGGGTCGGGAAAACAGATGCCGAAAATGGGAGACGCGCATGGTCATCGGAACAACAGGATTGAGACGATCCATGATGCAGATAGCGAGCGCTGCGACGGCGCTGGCCGTGCTGGCGGCCTGTGCGCATCCGGTTATCGAGGACACGGCGGCGCACCGGATGAATATGGCCCGGGCCGCGCACCAGAACAGCCTGGTGCTGGACGGGCACGCGGACATCGTCCTGGCGTCGACATCGCTGAGCTATCAGGGGCCGGATGGCCGGTCGAAAGTGGCGCCGGACAAGCTGGCAGCCGGCGGAGTCGGCGCGGTTGTCATGGCGGTCGCGGTCGGGCCGGGCCCGCGCACGCCGGAAGGCGATGCCGCCGGCCGCGCGGAAGCCGACGAAAAGCTGGCCGCGATTCGCGCACTGGATGCCGCGCATGACTCGCTCGCCATCGCCACCACGCCCGAAGAGGTGCGCGCGATCCGTACGCGCGGGCAGACGGCGGTGATCCTGGGCTTCCAGAATGCGAGGTCGCTGGAAGGTGATGTCGCGGCGCTGGATACGTACCATGCGGCGGGCGTGCGCGTGTTCGGACTGAACCATATCGGGCACAATGATTTCTCCGACAGTTCGCGCCCTGTATATGACGGCGACACGAAAACCTATGAGGTCCAAGCCGAACATGGCGGCCTGTCAGCGCTAGGCGTGCAGGCCATTGAACGAATCAATGCGCTGGGCGGGATCGTCGATGTGTCGCAAATGTCGAAGGATGCGACGCTGCAGGCCATTGCTCTGTCGACGTCTCCCGTGATTGCCAGCCATTCGAACGCGCGCGCCCTGTCGGACGTGTCACGCAATCTGTCTGATGAGGAGATCGACCGGATCGGCGAAACCGGCGGCGTGATCCATGTCGCCGCTTTCGGCGCCTACCTGGTGGACTTGTCCGATCCGGACCTGCTGGCGCGGATTCGGGCCGTACGGCGCGAGGCGGGCCTGCCGGAAGCCTATTCCTATCCGTACGAGCTTTATTGGGAACTGGATGATCCAGCGGAGAAAACCGCCTTCCTGACGGCTATGCGCGATGTCATCGGCCGGGGCAGTGTCGACCGCATGATGGACCATATCGACTATATCGTTGCGCGCATCGGCGTCGACCATGTCGGGATCGGGACCGACTTCAATCATGGCGGCGGGGTCGAGGGCTTCAACGAGGCGGATGAGGCGTTCAATGTCACGCTGGCATTGGTCGATCGCGGCTATGCGTCCGCTGATATCGGGAAGATCTGGGGCGGCAATTTCCTGCGCGTGTTTCAGTCCGTGTCGGCGGCAGCGACCGACTGACGCGCCGCTTCGGCACCCCGGCGCTCTGCCAGCTGCTGGAGATTGTCTTCATGGTCGCCCCGATCAATGCGGTAATAGCCGACCGCGATGATCATGCATGTCCACAGCAGGAGAAGTGTCGGGGCATAGCTTGCGCCGAGCCGCCACAGGGTTTCCGGCGAGACGTCGCCCACGGCGGCACCTTGCGGGAAGGAGACAAAAGACAGGATCAGACCGGCCGAGAATGCGCCGAGGCCCTGGGTTGCCTTTCGCGTGAACGTTACGGCGGCGAAGAAGACGCCTTCCGACCGGCGGCCGGTCCTGAGTTCGCTCTGCTCCACGAGGTCTGCGATCATCGAATAGAGAACGGCCTGGAGCGCGATGATGAGGGCGACGTCGATCGTGTTGATCGTGGCGACGATGGGATAGAGGAGCGGGTCGCCATTGGCGGGCATCAGGCCGATGAGACGCAGGATGACCGGGGCAGGGGCCATGGTGAATGCGACGACACCGAGCCAGATGACGCCTCGCTTCTTGCCGAACCGTTTGACGACCCGCGGCGCGACGAGGAGGCCGATCAGCGCGGAAAGGAAGACCAGCAAGGTCCACAGGAAGATTTGTCCGCCTGAGAAACCCCAGAAATAGGTCAGCATGAGGAAGGCGAGCGCTGCAGAGAGGCCCGAGGCAACGGCACCGAACAGGGTGGCGACAAACAGGGCGAAGAAGGACCGGTCGCCGAGCGTTTCAAAAACTTCTTTGAAGATAGTGCCCAGACTGATCTTGCGTCGCGGCGGGGGCGCGTGGAAGTGCTTGATCTGGGAATGCGTTCCGAGCGCCGAAATCATGATCGCGAGAAAAATGAGTACAGACGAGATGACGCCATAGGTGGCGTAGCCGTCACGATTGAGGGTTCCAACGGGGTATTTCTCGGTCGCGACCAGAAGGACGCCGAACATCAGCACGCTCATCAGGTTGCCACCGGTCCAGCCGAAGTAAAGCCGCCAGGCCTGCAGCTTTGTGCGTTCATCATAATCTTGCGACAGTTCGGGCATCAGCGAGGAACTGGGCGTTTCATAAAAGGTGATGAATGTACGGATCATGATGGCCAGCAGCAGCAGGTACCAGAACATCTGGCCGTCGCTGAGAGCGGGTGGGTTCCACAGAAGAAAGTAGCTGACAGCCACAGGAAGCGCAGCAGCATACATGAAAGGGTGTCGTCGGCCCCAGCGCGAGCGCCAGTTATCGGACAGATAGCCCACCACAGGGTCGCTGATGGCATCGACGACGAGTGCGATGAAGATGGCAAGACCGACAAGGCCGGGCTCGACGCCTACGACCGTTCCGTAAAAGAGGAGCAAGAAATAGCCGAAACCCGCATCCTTCACGCCATAGGCGACAGAGCCGAATCCATAGGCGATACGGGTAAGCAGGGATGTACGGTACGGCGTCTCAGGGTTCATCGTGCGGTCACTGTAACCAGCCCGATGCGGGTGTCATCACTAATCGGGGTGAGTTGTCGCGGCGGAAACCATAGCGGGAGTTTTCAGGAATTTTCCCCGGCAAGGCGGCGTTGGGTTGCCAGGCTGGCGCCAGGGCCGGGCACAGAGAGGATATCGGCGCGCGAGAGCGGCGTGCCGTTGGCGCTGATTGGTGAGAGGGGAGGCACGGGCTGGCCGGTGGCTTTTTCGAGTAGGAGTACCGGTTCGTTGCCGGGGCCATAGATGTGCTTGTTGCCCCATTGATGGAGTGCGAGGAGTGTGGGGTAGAGTGTCTCGCCCTTGTGGGTAAGGACATAGGCGTAGCGGGTGCCGTTCGCGCCGACATCCTCGCGTTGGAGTATTCCTTCCGCCAGCAGCCGTTCAAGTCGTTCGCTCAGCACGTTGCGGGCAATGCCGGTATTGCGCATGATTTCGCTGAACCTTGTGGCGCCATAAAATGCTTCCCGGACGATCAGCCAGGTCCAGTTATCCCCAAAGATGTTGAGTACAGCCGCAACGGGGCAGGTGTGTGTATGCCGTTTGGCCATAAGGGAGCTCCTGTCGGGCAAATCCTATTTTAGTTGCGTTTCAAAACCATTACGGTATTGGTGGTTTTTTGCAACCAATAAACCGCAGTGAGGATTCGCCATGGCCGCCAAGCAAGCCTGTCTCGTGATTGGCGCGGGAGATGATACGGGTGGCGCCATCGGCCGGGCCTTTGCTCGGGAGGGCATGGTTTCCTGCCTGGTCCGGCGTCCGACCCATGCGGATGCATTGGAGGGGCTGGCCCAGAGCATTCGGAATGACGGGTTCGAGGCCGTGGCCTTGCCAACGGATGCGCGCGATGAGGACGCGATGGTGGCGCTTGTCGACAGGATCGAAACAGAGATTGCGCCGATCGAGGTTGCAGTTTTCAATATCGGCGCAAACGTTCAGTTCCCGATCGCCGAAACGACCTCGCGGGTGTATCGCAAAGTGTGGGAGATGGCGTGTTTCGCGGGATTCCTGATGGGGCGCGAAGTGGCCAGACGCATGCTGGAGCGGGGGCACGGCACGATCATCTTTACTGGTGCCACTGCGAGCACACGCGGACGCGAACGACTGGCAGCCTTTGCGGGCGCCAAACACGCACTGCGAGCATTGGCCCAGTCGATGGCGCGGGAACTGGGGCCGCAGAACATCCATGTCGCCCACACCATCATTGATGGCGCGATCGATTCGAACTTTATTCGCGAAATGGTGCCGGATGTTAATGACAAACGTGCGGCTGACGCGATTCTCAATCCGGACCATATCGCCCAGAATTACGTGATGCTGCACAAGCAGCCACGCACCGCCTGGACGCATGAGCTGGACCTGCGTCCCTGGAAAGAAACCTGGTAGGAGCCACAAACATGCCAAAGACCATCGACTTCATTTTCGACTTCGCCAGCCCGAACGCCTACCTGGCGCACCAATTGATGCCGGGCATCGCAGCGCGCACCGGCGCGACGGTGAACTATATCCCTTGCCTGCTGGGGGGCATCTTCAAGGCGACGGGCAATCAGGCGCCGATGATCGCCTTTGGCAATGTGAAGGGGAAGCTGGCCTATGAACAGCTGGAAATGGCGCGGTTCATCAAAACGCACGCAATCGATCGCTTCCGGTTCAATCCGCACTTTCCAGTGAATACCCTTATCCTGATGCGCGGCGCTATTGCAGCACAGATGAATGGCCAGACGGATGCTTATATTGCGGCGGGCCTGAAACATATGTGGGAAGAAGGGTTGAAGATGGATGACCCGGACGTGTACGTGTCGGCGATGTCTGGCGCCGGGCTCGATGGCGCAGCCCTTCTGGACCAAACGCAGGATCCGGCAGTCAAGGAACGGCTCGTGGCGAATACTTCAGCGGCGGTTGAACGGGGCGCATTTGGTATTCCGACCTTCTTTGTCGGAGAGGAAATGTTTTTCGGCAAGGACCGGTTGGCGCAGATGGAAGCCGAGGTGCTCACCTCAGCCTGACTGGTGCGGAATTGACCCATGCGAGAGCCCGTCTAAACTTGGTTCTCCGGTATGGATTTTCGGTTGGCTGGATGGGCTGCCAAACCGACGCAGCCATTGCCTGCAAATTCCCTGTTTCGTCTGTTGACGTGGGGGAGTCCTTCCCATAGAAGCACCAATTCGCCGGGAAGGCCGCGCTTAATTAGCGAACGCTCCCTCGAAACTGACAATTTAACCTACCCACGCCCGGGCGCTCGATGCTGACGAGCCATCGCCCTGGGCTTAAGTGTTTTGTGTGGACGGACGAGACGATGGAACGACAAAATATCCGGATCAGGCTGAAAGCCTTCGATCACCGCGCGCTCGACATGTCGGCGAAAGAGATCGTGAACACAGCCAAGCGTACAGGCGCGGAAGTGAAGGGGCCAATCCCGCTTCCGACCCGTATCGAGCGTTTTACCGTGAACCGTTCGCCGCACGTCGATAAGAAGTCGCGCGAGCAGTTCGAGATTCGTACGCACAAGCGCATCCTCGACATCGTGGATCCAACCCCACAGACCGTTGACGCGCTGATGAAGCTCGACCTGTCTTCCGGCGTTGGCATTGAAATCAAGCTTGAGGGAGCGCGCTAATGGCTCTTCCAGCCTCTCGTTCAGGCGTGCTGGCCCGCAAACTGGGCATGACGCGCGTATTCGATGAAGACGGTCGCCACATTCCCGTGACGGTCCTGTCGCTCGACGGCTGCCAGGTTGTTGGCGTGCGCACGGAAGACGAGCGCGCTGTCACCACCAAGAAGGGCGGCGAAGTCACCCGCACCGACGGCTACAAGGCTGTCATCCTTGGTTCTGGCGACAAGAAAGCCAAGCGCACGAACAAGGCCCTGCGTGGCCAGTTTGCGAAAGCGGGCGTCGCTCCTAAAGCCAAGCTCAAGGAATTCCGTGTTTCGGGTGACCTGCCAGAGATCGGTGCTGAGGTTCAGGCCGACCATTATGTGGTGGGCCAGAAGGTCGACGTGTCCAGCTACGCTATCGGTAAAGGTTTTGCCGGCGCCATGAAGCGCTGGAACTTTGGCGGTATGCGCGCCACGCACGGCGTGTCGATCTCGCACCGTGCGCATGGTTCAACTGGTATGAACCAGGATCCGGGCCGCGTGTTCAAGAACAAGAAAATGGCCGGCCACCTCGGTACCGACCGTATTACGACCCAGAACCTGACGGTTGTGCGCACAGATGTTGAGCGCGGCCTGATCCTCGTGAAGGGCGCTGTGTCCGGTCATGATGGTTCGTTCGTGGAAATTCGCGATGCTGTGAAGAAAGCTGTGCCGGCCGATGCGCCGAAAGCTGGCTCGTTCAAATCAGCAGACGCTCCTGCCCAGACAGAGGGTGCTGAATAATGGAACTCGCAGTCAAAACCCTCGCTGGCAAAGCCGCTGGCAAGATTACGCTCGACGACGCGATCTTCGGGATAGAGGATATCCGCAAGGACCTCCTTCACCGCACGGTTCGTTGGCAACTGGCCAAGCGCCAGGCTGGCACGCACAAGACGCAGACCCGTTCTGAGGTCTCCGTGACAACCAAGAAATTCATCCGCCAAAAAGGTTCGGGCGGCGCTCGCCACGGTTCGCGCAACGCCCCGATCTTCGTTGGTGGTGGTGTTGCACACGGCCCACGCGTTCGCAGCCATGCGCATGATCTTCCAAAGAAGGTCCGCAAACTGGCTCTGGCGCATGCGCTGTCGTCGAAAATTGTCGCTGACTCGTTCATGGTGATTGATGCGGCAACGCTGAAAGAAGCCAAGACAAAAGACCTGGCCGCGCACTTCGCTGGCCTCGGCATCGAGAATGCCCTGATCATTTCAGGCATCACGGTTGACGAAAACTTCGCCAAGGCCGCGCGCAACATTCCTAATGTGGATGTGCTCCCGGTCGCCGGCCTGAACGTATATGACATCCTGCGCCGCAAGACGCTGGTCATCACGAAAGAAGCTGCTGAAGGTATTCAGGCTCGCTTTGACGGCACGCTGGCTCAACCCGCAATCGCAGCAGAGGCTGAATAGTCATGGCTGATCCGAAGCAACATCATTACGACATCATCCGTCGTCCGATCATCACCGAGAAATCGACGCTGGTCGCTGAAGAGAACAAGATCGTCTTCGAGGTGTCCATGGACTCCGACAAGAAGTCGATCAAGGAGGCTGTCGAGGCCCTCTTCAAGGTCGAGGTCACCAAGGTCAACACGCTGCTCCAGAAGGGCAAAACGAAGCGCTTCAAGGGTCATCTCGGTCGTCGTAATGACGTCAAGAAGGCCATCGTGACGCTCGCTGAAGGCCAATCTGTCGACATTTCGACAGGCCTGTAGGGGAAGGACGTAGAAAATGGCACTTAAGACATTCAATCCAACTTCCCCAGGCCGTCGCCAGCTCGTGCTGGTCGACCGTTCGGACCTGCACAAGGGCAAGCCCGTCAAGGCGCTTACCGAAGGCTTGTCCAAGAAGGGTGGCCGCAACAATCGTGGTCGTATCACGGCACGCCGCATCGGTGGTGGTGCCAAGAAGCTTTACCGCAAGGTCGACTTCAAGCGCACACGCTGGGACATGCCTGCTGTTGTTGAGCGTCTCGAATATGACCCGAACCGCACGGCATTCATCGCGCTGATCAAGTACGAAGACGGCCTTCTCTCCTACATCATCGCGCCACAACGCCTTGAGGTTGGTGACACGGTCGTGACGTCGAAAACAGCTGACATCAAGCCGGGCAACACGCTGCCGCTGAAGAATATTCCGGTTGGTACGATCATCCACAATATCGAACTGAAGCCTGAAAAGGGCGCTCAGATGATCCGTTCGGCTGGCACCTATGCCCAGCTGGTCGGTCGTGACGGTGGCTATGCCCAGATCAAGCTGACATCCGGCGAGCTTCGCATGGTACTCGACACTTGCCTGGCAACTATCGGTGCCGTTTCGAACCCTGACAACATGAACCAGGTTCTCTCCAAGGCTGGCCGCAAGCGTCACATGGGCAAGCGCCCGTCTGTCCGCGGCGTTGTCATGAACCCGGTCGACCACCCGCACGGTGGTGGTGAAGGCAAGAGCTCGGGCGGTCGCCATCCAGTGACGCCGTGGGGCAAGAAAACCCGCGGTCCGAAGACCCGCACAAACAAAGCGACGGATCGTCTGATCATCCGCCGCCGTAACGCGAAACGCTAGAGGAGCCGCGAGACATGTCACGTTCTGTCTGGAAAGGCCCATTTGTTGACGGCTATCTGCTGAAGAAAGCCGAAGAGGCTCGCGCCTCCGAGAAGCGCTCGGTCATCAAGACCTGGTCGCGTCGTTCGACAATCCTGCCAAACTTCATCGGCCTGAATTTCCAGGTCCATAACGGCAACAAGTTCATCCCGGTCACGGTCTCGGAAGAGATGGTCGGCCACAAGTTTGGCGAGTTCGCTCCGACCCGTACGTATTACGGCCACGGCGCCGACAAGAAAGCGAAGCGGAAGTAGTCATGGGTAAGACAAAGAACCCCCCCAAGCAGGCACCCAACGAGTCGCGCGCCGTGTTGCGCATGTACCGTTCCAGCCCGCAGAAGCTGAACCTTCTGGCGCAGCAGATCCGTGGCTTGCCTGTTGAGCGCGCGCTCGCTGAGCTGCAGTTTTCGCCGAAGCGCCCTGCCAAGGACGTTCGCAAACTGCTGCAAAGCGCGATCGCCAATGCGGAAAACAATCACGGCCTCGACATTGACAGCCTGGTCATTGCCGAAGCTCACGTCGGCAAGAACATGGTCATGAAGCGTATCCGGGCCCGTGCCCGCGGCCGCGCCGCCCGCGTTCTCAAGCCATTTGCGCAAGTTACCATTGTCCTTCGTGACACAAGCATGGAAGCGGAGGCCGCCTGATGGGTCAGAAAGTTAATCCGATCGGTTTTCGTCTCGGTATCAACCGGACAGCAGACAGCCGCTGGTATGCAGAAAGCGCCGATTTCGGCCGCCTTCTTCACGAGGACCTTGCGATCCGCAAGGCGATCCGGACCAAGCTCAAGCAAGCCGGCATTTCGAAAATCATCATCGAGCGCCCACACAAGAAGTGCCTGATCACCATTCACACGGCCCGTCCGGGCCTCGTGATTGGTAAGAAGGGTGGCGACATCGAGGTTCTCCGCAAGGAGCTTTCCAAGATGACGGATGATGAGGTTCGTGTGAACCTGGTCGAAATTCGCAAGCCTGAAATCGATGCGACCCTGATCGCCGATGATATCGCACGCCAACTTGAGCGCCGGGCTTCGTTCCGCCGCACGATGAAGCGCTCGATCCAGTCGGCCATGCGCCTCGGCGCACAGGGTATCCGTATCATGGTTGCCGGCCGTCTTGGCGGCGCGGAAATCGCGCGGACCGAGCAGTATGCTGAAGGCTCCGTGCCACTGCACACGCTACGCGCCGACATCGATTACGGCACAGCTGAAGCGGCCACCACGTACGGCATCATCGGTATCAAGGTCTGGGTCTACAAGGGCGAGATCATGGAACATGATCCAATGGCCCAGGACAAGCGCCTCGAATCTTCGGGCCAGTCACGTGCCCGTGCCAACGCCAACCAACGCGGACCGGCCACCGGTGCGCAAGCCGCCGGAGCGTAAGAGATGCGTCAGCCGAAGCGAACCAAATTCAGAAAGGCCTTCAAGGGCCGGATCAATGGAACTGCCAAGGGCGGCTTTACGCTGGCTTTTGGTCAGTTCGGCCTGAAGGCACTCGAGCCTGAACGCGTTACCGCGCGCCAGATCGAAGCCACACGTCGTGCCGTGACGCGCTATATGAAGCGTCAAGGCAAGGTATGGATCCGCGTATTCCCGGATGTGCCTGTGTCGGCAAAGCCGATCGAAGTTCGGATGGGTAAAGGTAAGGGGTCGGTCGACCGCTGGGTCGCCCGTGTCTCGCCAGGCCGCATCATGTTCGAGATCGATGGTGTGCCGGAAGATATTGCCCGCGAAGCCCTGCGTCTTGGCGCAGCCAAGCTTCCGATCAAGACCAAAGTCGTCAAGCGGATTGAGGGGATCTGATCATGAAAGCCTCTGATGTGAGAAACAAAAGCGCCGACCAGCTCAAGGATGAGCTGATCAAGCTGAAGAAAGAACAGTTCAACCTGCGTTTTCAGTCGGCCACCGGCCAATTGGAAAAAACAGCCCGAGCCAAGGAAGTTCGTCGCGATATCGCTCGCGTCAAAACGATCCTTCGCGAAAAGGCTGTGGCAGGTCAGGCTTAGGAGAGAGAACATGCCTAAACGTATTATGGAAGGTGTCGTTGTCTCGACGAAGCAGGACAAGACAGCCATCGTTCGCGTCGAACGTACCTTCACCCACTCGGTGATGAAGAAGATCGTCCGGCGTTCCAAGAAGTATCACGCCCACGACGAAGCAAACGTTGCTGTCGAAGGCCAGATCGTGACCATCCAGGAATGCCCGCCGCATTCCAAGCTGAAGCGCTGGGAACTCGTTTCCGGCGAAGGGAGTGACGCATGATCCAGATGCAGAGTAACCTCCGCGTCGCCGATAATTCGGGTGCTCGCCGGGTCCAGTGCATCAAGGTGCTGGGTGGTGCTGGTCGCCGTTACGCTTCCGTGGGTGACGTGATCGTTGTGTCCATCAAGGAAGCAATTCCGACGGGCCGCGTGAAGAAGGGTGACGTCCGCAAGGCTGTCGTCGTTCGTGTCGCGAAAGACATCAATCGCGCAGACGGTTCGACCATCCGGTTCGATTCCAATGCTGCAGTGCTCATCAACAATAACGGTGAGCCAATCGGAACCCGCGTTTTTGGTCCGGTCCCGCGTGAACTTCGCGGTAAGAACCAGGTCAAGATCGCAAACATGGCGCCGGAGGTTTTGTAGTCATGGCTGCGAAGATCAAAAAAGGCGACACCGTCATCGTGATCGCAGGACGCGACAAGGGTACGAAAGGCGAAGTGCTTAAAGTGCTCGTCGACGAAAACCGTGTTGTTGTTCGCGGCGTGAATGTCGTGAAGCGTCACCAGAAGCCAACACAAATGGACCCGGGCGGCATCAAGAACTTTGAAGCCCCGATTCAGGTGTCCAATGTTGCGCATGTTGACCCACGTGACGGCAAGCCCGTTCGCGTCGGCTTCAAAACAGACGAGCATGGCCGCAAAACGCGGTTTGCCAAGCGTTCAGGGGAATCCATCGATGTCTAAGGCATACGAACCCCGTCTCAAGACGAAATACCGCGATGAGATCCGGGGCAAACTGCAAGAGCAGTTCAGCTATACGAACCCTATGCAGGTTCCGAAACTCGACAAGGTCGTGATCAACATGGGCGTGGGCGAAGCCGTCGCCGACTCCAAGAAGATCAAGGCAGCCTTGGCGGAACTGGAACTGATCGCGGGTCAAAAACCTGTGGCGACCAAAGCCCGCAAGTCGATCGCCGGCTTCAAGTTGCGCGAAGGCATGCTGATCGGTTGCAAGGTTACCCTTCGCCGTGACCGGATGTTCGAATTCCTTGACCGCCTGACCAACATTGCGCTTCCGCGCGTGAAGGACTTCCGCGGCCTCAACGGCAAGAGCTTCGACGGCATGGGCAACTACGCCATGGGCCTCAAAGAACACATCGTTTTCCCGGAGATCGCTTACGATCAGGTGGAAGAGATTCGCGGTATGGACATCATCGTCTGCACCACCGCCTCAACCAACGAAGAAGCCAAGGCACTCCTCGCCGAGTGTGGCTTCCCGTTCCGGAACTAGCGCCAGGAGATCTGCTGATATGGCAAAGAAGAGCGCAATTGAGAAGAACAAGCGGCGCCAAAAGCTTGTCGCACGGTATGCGGACAAGCGCGCCGAATTGAAGGCTATCGCGATGGACGAGAACCTGTCGCTTGAGGAACGCTTCAAAGCGCGCCTCAAGCTGGCTGAGCTTCCTCGGAACTCCGCGCCAAGCCGCGTTCGCAATCGCTGCGAAGTCACCGGGCGTCCGCGCGGTTACTATCGCAAACTGAAAATGTCGCGGATCGCGCTCAGGGACCTTGGTTCCACAGGCATGATCCCCGGTCTCGTGAAATCCAGCTGGTAAGGAGGGAGAGCTAAATGAACCTTTCAGATCCCCTCGGTGATATGCTGACACGCATCCGGAACGCCCAGATGCGCGGCATGTCTAAAGTTGTCACCCCGGCGTCGAAGATCCGCGCCCGCGTCCTGGATGTCCTCATTGATGAGGGTTACATCCGAGGTTACGTGGAAGTGGAAAAAGACGGTCACAAAAACCTCGAAGTCGAGCTCAAGTATTACGAAGGTCAACCAGTCATTTCGGAGATTAAACGTATCTCCAAACCCGGTCGCCGCGTGTACTCTTCGGTCTCTGACATTCCGCTCGTGCGCAATGGTCTGGGCATCTCCATCCTGTCTACTTCGCAGGGTGTGATGTCGGACAACTCCGCACGGACGAAGAATGTCGGTGGCGAAGTGCTCTGCCGGGTATTCTAGGAGAGCGCTGATGTCACGTATTGGAAAACTCGCAATCCCGGTCCCGAATGGCACGACGGTTACCGTCAATGGCCAGACGATCACGGCAAAAGGCCCCAAGGGCGAAATGACCTTCACTGTTGCTGAAGTCATCACACCGAAGTTCGAGAACAACGAACTGTCCGTGATGCCACGTGCAGACCTCGTGAAAGCCGCTGAAGACAAGATCGCTGCCGAAAAGGCTCGCGGTCGTCGTCTGCCGACCTTCGCGGAAGCGCTCGACTCGACGGCCCGGACACAGTGGGGCACCGCACGTGCCCGCGCCGCCAACATGGTCATGGGTGTGTCGGAAGGCTTTACCAAGTCGCTCGAGCTCGTCGGCGTTGGTTATCGTGCACAGATGCAGGGCAATGACCTGAAGCTGGCGCTCGGTTTCTCGCACGATGTGATCTACAAGGCACCGCAGGGCATCTCGCTCGCTTCGTCGAAGCCGACGGAAGTTGTCATCACGGGTGCCGACAAGCAGTCTGTTGGTCAGGTCGCCGCGGAAATCCGCAAGTATCGTCCGCCTGAACCTTACAAAGGCAAGGGTATCCGCTACGTCGGCGAATACGTCCGCCGCAAGGAAGGCAAGAAGAAGTAAGCCGATGAAAAGTTCACGCGAAAAAATGCAGCGCCGCGCCCAACGGGTTCGCGCCAAGCTCCGGAAGGTCGCCGAAGGGCGACCGCGCCTGTCGGTTGCCCGCAGCCACAAGAACATTTCGGCCCAGATCATCGATGACGAAAAGGGCGTTACGCTCGCTTCGGCTTCGACCCTGGAAAAGGATGTCCTTGGCAAGGCGAAGACCGGTGCAGATTCTGCTGCTGCGGCCCTCGTTGGCAAGACGCTCGCAGAGCGCGCCAAGAAGGCCGGTATCGAGGACGTCGTGTTTGATCGCGGCGGCTACATGTTCCACGGCCGGGTGAAATCCCTGGCAGACGCCGCCCGTGAGGGCGGCCTCAAATTCTAGGGAGACGCCATTATGGCTGAAGAAAGAGGACGAGGCCGCCGTCGCGATCGTGAGGAAGAAGTTTCCGAGATCGTCGACAAGCTGGTTGGCATCAACCGCGTCGCAAAGACAGTGAAGGGCGGCAAGAACTTCGGTTTCGCCGCACTCGTTGTCGTCGGTGACCAAAAGGGACGTGCAGGCTTCGGCAAGGGCAAAGCCCGCGAAGTGCCTGAGGCGATCCGCAAGGCAACAGAAGAAGCCAAGCGCAACATGGTTCGCGTGCCGCTTCGCGAAGGCCGCACCCTTCACCATGACGGCAAGGGCCGCCACGGTGCAGGTAAAGTTGTGCTCCGCGCAGCGCCTCCCGGTACCGGTGTTATCGCCGGTGGTCCAATGCGCGCCGTGATGGAAGTGCTCGGCGTCCAGGACGTTGTCGGCAAGTCAATCGGTTCGTCGAACCCGTACAACATGGTTCGCGCCACGTTTGATGCTCTCAAAGAACAAGCCAGCCCACGCTCCGTTGCTTCAAAGCGCGGTCTCAAGGTTCAGGATGTTGTCGGTCGTCGTACCGATGGCGCTTCCGAAGCCGGCATGGCTGACATCGTAAGCTAGAAGGACAGGCGACATGGCGAAGAAAATGCTCACCGTCCGTCAGAAGGGCAGCCCGATCGGCCGCGACCCCAGCCAGCGCCAGACGCTGAAGGGGCTTGGCCTGAACAAGGTTGGCCGGACGAAGGAACTCGAAGATACTGCGCCAGTGCGTGGTATGATCCGCAAAGTGGCCCACTTGGTCGAGGTGGTTGGCGAGTAGCGCGATTAGCGCGGACTGGCAGCTCTCTCTCAGAATAGAATATCGGAAGATAAAGCGATGAAACTCAACGATTTGTCCCCAGCAGAGGGCTCGACAAAGAACCGCATGCGCGTTGGTCGCGGCGTGGGTTCGGGCAAGGGCAAGACAGCTGGTCGCGGCGTCAAGGGCCAGAAGGCACGTTCCGGCGTTGCCGTGAACGGATTCGAAGGCGGCCAGATGCCGATCTACATGCGTCTGCCAAAGCGCGGCTTCACGTCACGCAATTCCAAGTCGCACGCCTGGGTCAACCTCGGTCGTCTTGGTAAAGCCATCGAAGACGGCAAACTGGATGCGAAGAACGTGACCGAGGAAACGCTGGTTGCAGCGGGCCTCGTGAACAAGCTTGGCGACGGTGTGCGCCTGCTCGCCAAGGGCGACGCTCCTAAAAAGGTCAACATTACAGTGACGGGCGCCTCGAAAGCTGCGATTGAAGCGATCGAAAAAGCTGGTGGCACGGTGACGGTGACCGGGCCCAAGAAAGACACAGCTGAAGTTTAATCAGCGGTTTTTTCCGGATACCCCTTCACAAACACAGTTTCGCCGCCGATTTTGGCGGCGAACGCTTTTTCAGGGAGGCTGAACGGCCGATGGCGAACGCTGCAGAACAAATGGCTCGCAATGTGAACTTTGCGAGCTTCGCAAAGGCCAAGGACCTCCAGAGCCGGATCCTGTTTACGCTGGCGATTTTGGTCCTCTATCGCCTTGGCACGTTCATCCCGATCCCCGGCCTCGACCCATCGCAATACGCCAGCTTGTTCGCCAGCCAGTCGAGCGGCATTCTCGGCTCGATGAACTTGTTTGCCGGTGGCGCCGTTGAGCGAATGGGCATCTTTGCCCTGAACGTGATGCCTTACATTACGGCGTCGATCATCATCCAGATGATGACGTCGGCTTCGCCCACACTTGAGAAACTCAAGAAAGAAGGCGAATCGGGCCGCAAGCAGATCAACCAGTACACGCGCTACCTGACGCTCGCATTCGCGCTGGTTCAGTCCTTTGCCATCGCGGGCGGCCTGTCGGCAGTTCGCATCGAGGGCATCGCCCCCTGGTTCTTCATTCTGACTGGCGTTGTCACGTTGACCGGCGGCACCATGCTGCTGATGTGGATGGGTGAGCAGATCACTGCACGTGGTATCGGCAACGGAATCTCGCTGATCATCTTCGCCGGTATCGTGGCCGAACTTCCGCGCGCGATCTTCAACCTGATTACGCAGGCACGGACGACATCGGTGAATATTGTCTTCGTGATCGCGATTGCCGCAATGGTCATCGCGCTGGTCATGTTCATCGTCTTTATGGAGCGTTCGCAACGCCGACTGCTTATCCAATATCCCAAGCGACAGCAGGCACATGGTGCGGCCCAAGGACAGCGCAGCTTCCTGCCGCTCAAGATCAACACATCAGGCGTTATTCCGCCGATTTTCGCCTCGGCGCTGCTAATGCTGCCAATGACGGCGATTGGCTTCCTGGGTGGAAACGCGGCTGGCGGCGATGCCAGCGGCTTTCTGGGCTTGCTTGCGACTCACTTCTCGCCAGGCTCCTGGACATACATCATCACACAAGCCGTTCTGATTGCGTTCTTTTGCTTCTTCTACACGTCAATCATGTTCAATCCGGACGAAACTGCGGACAATCTCCGCAAGTATGGCGGGTTCATTCCCGGCATTCGTCCCGGGTCAAACACGGCGGCCTACATCGACTATGTGCTGACGCGCCTGACGACGATTGGCGCCCTCTATCTCGTGTTCGTTTGTATTCTTCCCGAGCTCCTGCGTCGATATTTCCCGGAAATCCCATTCTATATCGGTGGCACCTCGCTTCTGATCGTGGTTTCTGTAACTATGGATACAGTGACGCAGATTCAGTCGCATTTGATCGCCCATCAATATGAGGGCATGATCAAGAAGTCGAAGCTCGGGGGCCGCAAGAAATGAATTTGATACTGTTCGGGCCGCCTGCGGCCGGAAAAGGAACGCAAGCGCGTCGACTTGTCAGTGAACGTGGGTACGTTCAGCTGTCGACAGGTGACATGCTGCGCGCGGCGCGGGCTTCCGGTTCTGAACTCGGCCTTCGCGTCGCACAGATCATGGACGAAGGCGGCCTTGTATCCGATGAAATCGTGATCGCATTGATTGATGAGCAGCTGACCGTCCAGAAGGATGCAGCTGGATTCATTTTCGACGGCTTTCCGCGCACTGTGGGGCAGGCTGAGGCACTTGATGCGCTTCTGGAATCACGGGGAAGGGCAGTGGACCGCGTCATCCGCCTCCTGGTCGATGATGACAGGCTGCTGAGCCGCGTTACGAAGCGGTTCGAGGAGGAGGGCCGGAAGGATGATAATCCGGAAACTTTCTCGCGCCGTCTCGAAAAATACTACGAAGATACAGCACCCTTGCTGCCGATTTATGCCGAACGAGGCGTTCTGGTAGAAATCGACGGAATGGGAACTGAGGGGCAGGTCGCATCGGAAATTGGCACGGCCCTGAAACAGACCGCCTAAAGCTGGGATTCCGCTGTTGACGCGGGAAATTGCAGGGGTATAAGCCTGTTCTCTTAGCTTAAGGCTTAATCGCCAGTGCGCGACGGGGCGAAAACCGCCCCCTTGCGCTCTTTATGTTTGAACAGTCGCTTCAGGAGTAACGGCTTTGGCCCGTATTGCAGGCGTTAACATCCCGACCAACAAGCGCGTTGAAATCGCGCTCCGTTATATTCACGGCATTGGTCCGGCGATGGCACGCGAAATTATTGAAAAAGTGGGCATTGCGCCCGAACGCCGCGTGGCTGACCTGTCCGACGCCGAAGTCATTGGTATCCGTGAGGCAATCGACGCCGACTATATGGTTGAGGGTGACCTTCGTCGCGATACATCGATGAACATCAAGCGCCTGATGGATCTGGGTTGCTACCGTGGCCTGCGCCACCGTCGCAAACTGCCTGTCCGTGGCCAGCGCACCCATACCAATGCTCGTACCCGCAAGGGTCCAGCCAAGCCGATCGCCGGCAAGAAGAAATAATAGGATCAGACCGAAATGGCCCGCGATACATCGACACGAGTCCGCCGCAGAGAGCGCAAGAACATCACTTCTGGTGTTGTTCATGTGAACTCGAGCTTCAACAACACAATGGTTACGATTACCGACGCGCAGGGAAATGCAATTTCCTGGTCGTCTTCGGGCGTCGTTGGCTTCAAGGGTTCGCGCAAATCGACACCTTATGCGGCCCAGATGGCTGCTGAAGATGCTGCGAAGAAAGCCCAGGAGCATGGCCTCCAGACGGTTGAAGTGAACGTGCGCGGTCCGGGTTCGGGTCGTGAGAGCGCCCTGCGCGCGCTTCAGGCTGTTGGCCTGACGGTGACGTCGATCAATGACACGACACCGATCCCGCACAATGGATGCCGCCCGCCCAAGCGTCGCCGCGTCTAATCAAACCACACCAGCGGCGCACTTTGCGCCGCTTGCCGCTTTCAAGGAAAGTCGCCCATGGCTGACAAAGAACTTATTTCCGTCAACGACCGCAATTGGAAAGAACTCATCCGTCCGAACCGCCCGGTGGTTCAGGCTGGATACGACACCAAGCGTAAGGCCAAACTGGTCATCGAGCCCCTTGAGCGCGGCTACGGCACGACGCTCGGCAACGCTCTGCGCCGTGTGCTTTTGTCGTCGCTTCAGGGCGCGGCGATCATTGGCGTCCAGATCGACGGTGTCGTTCATGAGTTCTCGGCAATCCCGGGCGTACGTGAAGACGTCACAACGATCGTTCTGAACCTGAAGCAGGTCGCCATCTTCATGGAATCCGATACGCCGAAGCGCTTTGTGCTGAAGGCAAAAGGCCCAGGCGAAGTAAAAGCCGGCCAGATTGAGACATCGGCAGACAGCAAGATCCTGAACCCTGACCACGTCATCTGTACGCTGGACGAGGGCGCAGAAGTTCGCATGGAATTCACGGTCGCCACTGGTAAGGGGTATGTCCCTGCGGATGCGCTTCGTCCTGAAGACGCTCCAATCGGCTATATTCCGATTGACGCTATCTACAGCCCGGTTCGCCGCGTTGCCTATCTGGTTGAAGATACCCGCGAAGGCACCGTGCTGGACTATGACAAGCTGACACTCGATATCGACACCGATGGCTCTGTGACACCGGAAGATGCAGTGGCATACGCTGCACGCATTCTTCAGGACCAGCTGCAGCTGTTCATCAATTTCGAAGAGCCGACCCTCGAAGTGGGCCAGGCGCAGGAAGAAACCGACCTCGGCTTCAATCCCGTCCTTCTCAAGAAGGTCGACGAGTTGGAACTGTCCGTGCGTTCGGCGAACTGCCTGAAGAACGACAATATCGTCTATATTGGCGACCTCATCCAGAAATCCGAAGCAGAGATGCTGCGCACGCCGAACTTCGGCCGCAAGTCACTGAACGAGATCAAGGAAGTCCTCGCTGGCATGGGCCTGCATCTCGGCATGGAAGTGCCGGATTGGCCGCCTGAAGATATTGAAGGCCTTGCCAAGAAATACGACGACCATCTATAGGACCCGATCAATCTGATTACGGGGGCCTGATCACCTCCAGAGGACAAGACAATGCGCCACGGACTAGCCCATCGCAAACTGAACAAGACAACTTCGCACCGCAAGGCGATGTTCGCGAACATGGCTGCAAGCCTGATCACGCACGAGCAGATCACAACGACGCTGCCGAAAGCCAAGGAAATGGCGCCGCTCATGGACAAGCTGATTACGCTTGCCAAGAAAGGTGACCTTGCAGCACGCCGTCAGGCTATCGCGAAAGTCCGCGACGAAGACGCTGTCCGCAAGCTGTTCGACATAATGGGCGACCGCTACAAGGACCGCAACGGTGGATACACCCGCGTGATGAAAGCTGGCTTCCGTCATGGCGACAACGCAGCGGTTGCTGTGCTGGAACTGGTCGATCGTGACGAGAGCGCCAAAGGCGCAGCCGACAAGGCCCGGCACGAAGCCGAACTGGAAGCCATGGACGACTAGTCGATCCAGCTTTTGCGAATTTTAGAAAACCCCCGGACCGAAACGTCCGGGGGTTTTCTTTTGGCGGTTCGGTTGACAGTTAACCTTGGCTGGCGTTATACGCCGCCCCTCGCGAGCTGCCATCCGGACATGGATGACTCGCTCGCACCAACTGGAAGAGACCTGAGATGAAGCAGAACGGTAATTATCCCCGCTGCTCCTCGCGATTGCGGGGAGAGCTGTCAGCCTCCCCCGCGCTCTGGCCGGTGGACGCCTGACCTCACACTAGAACCTTGAATATGCAGACGCTGCAGCTTTGCCTGAGCGTACGCGATTTGAAAGGAGGTGGATCATGGGCACGCCCATGACCCTGCTGCAGACGCGTCCAACAGGACGTGCTGCAGTTCAGACGCCGCTGCTCGGCTTTTTGGCCGGGCCGCATGCGGAAGTCATCGCGGGCGCCTGGCCTGCGCCCCATAGTGGGTTCCTGACCCTGCCGACCGCACGTCGCCATGCGGCTGCGATACTTCTGAGCCGTCCGACGACTCTTCGCGGTACGGACATTGTCCGGGCTGTCGAACGGGGACGCGATCGCGAACTCGCTCGCCTGCTCGCACAAGGTGACGCGCCGGGAGGGCTTGTGAAAGCGCTTGGGCGGCTGGGTGAAGTGCTGTGGGAGGCAGGCGATTATGCCCGATTCCTCGCCTTGTTTGCCGAGGATGATGCTGGTCGCGTACTGCGTCATATGCCGATCATAGCTGCGGATCGACTGGCGCTGATCGGCGCTTTGCCGGTGGCCCTGCATCATGCCGGCGTCATTTCCTGCCTGCCGACCCAGTTGGTGGCCGTCGAGGAACTGGCAGAAGCGTATCGTCTGGCCCTGCGAATTCATGGCTCGGGCGAGGCGACGGCAATCGTCCAGCGTTGGAACCGGGCGGGCACGCCGCTGGCCTTGTTTGACATGGCTGCGGAAGCGCTACAGCCAGTTCGGTTCGGACAGGTCCTGCCGGTGCCCCACTTGCCGGACGGTTTTGTTCCGGTTCGTGATCGCAAGACGCTTGTCGGCGTTGCGCTGGAGTTCCGCAACTGCTTGCGCGATTTTACCGGCGATCTTGCTGCCGGGCGTATGGCCGTTTTCACGGTGCATCAGGGCGGTGACATGATCGTCGTGGCATTGCGGCAGGATCCGGCTGGTTGGCGTCTCGCCGAGGCGAAAGGCCGACAGAATGCCGAAGTATCGGACGATGCGCTTCGCCGTATCGTGTTGGTGCTTGAGCAGGCGGGTGTCCGGGTCGGCGAGTCGACGTGGGTGATTGCCCGTCGACTGCACGATCATGTGTGCGAGGATTGCGGTCCTGCACATATCGGGTTGCGTGACACGTGGCGGGACCGGCTGGCGCTGGGATCGCTGTGGGACTGATGCCCCTAATGGAAACCCCCTTCTCCTTATGGGGAAGGGGGTTTTTGGCCGGACTTTAGTAGGTGCGCAGCCGGGAACCGCCGGCATTCATACGCACACCACTCATGCCCCGCTTTGCCCCGGGAGCGCTGAGCACAAGTCGGCCCTCGCGACGATCAAGCTGCACCCTGAATATCGAAAGATAGTCCAGCCCAAGCACCATCACGGGTTCATCGGCGAGGCCGAGATGGGCAAAAATGGCCGGGTCGGCCACCAGGAGGTCGGGCCCCAGAACCCGGTGACGACCCAGGCTGAAGCGGCGTGCCGTGGCAACACGAATGGCGACACCGTCACCTGTAATTCCATGGAGCGTTTTGGTTTTCTCTTCGTTGGGTTTGGCACCTGCATCATCAGCAAACCGACTGTTGACGTAAGAAATACTCGAGCCGGTATCGATCAGGGCGAGGCCCATCGTTCCGTTCAGTTTGACGTCAGCAAACCATAACCCCCGCATTTGGCGCATTGGCAATCGACTGGACGTCAGCGTCGTGCTGGTATCGGGACGCCCATCGTAGACAAGAATA
Organism: Hyphomonas sp.; assembly: GCA_040216775.1. Lineage (GTDB taxonomy): Bacteria > Pseudomonadota > Alphaproteobacteria > Caulobacterales > Hyphomonadaceae > Hyphomonas. The sequence goes on along the minus strand of JAVJOM010000040.1, from coordinate 2,612 downwards.
CGACCCGCCTCGAAATCAAAGTCGATAACGTCTCCGTCAAATGCATCTGCTGGCATCACATTGTGGACGCCCAGAACCTCGATTTGTTCGTTCAGGGCGGCGTCGAATGGGCCGATGTGCACGTTTCCGGCGGTCAGGTTCTCGACGCGTACAAGCGGAAATATTTCTGCGCCTTCGAGTCCAAGCACGTTGATCATGGCGTCATCCGGCGCTGGCACACCGGCTGCATTCGCGGTCGCCAGGTCGATCATGGCATGGGTTGCAGCTGTGTCGACGACCCCGGGGGCCTCGGCCGCATCGTTGATGCGAAGCTGGACAACCATCTGACCGTAGGAATTGACGTCGAACGGAATAACGAGGCGCTCGGCGGCAAAAGCGGGAATGGAAATGAGTATGGCAAACAGGGCGAGGATGATACGACGAGCGTATCGCACCGGATGACCCTCTCGGTTTGCTGAATGTTCAAGCCTCGCGATAATGACGGTTCCTCGTCTTTTGATTTGCAGAATGCCACAAAACAGGCCCGGGAACAAACAGGCGACGCCAAGGCACGCTTTCATGTTTATGCCGTTTGAGTATAGTCTTATGCAAAAGGTGTCAGGAGGAAACAGACATGGCAGACGGACAGGAGATGGGTGATCGCGCGCAATTCCGCGAAATGCTCGAAGGCACCCAGGAAGATTGGGACATCATCGTTGAGCACTCGAAGGGCTTCAATAAAGGCCTGGCCAAGCGCGTTCTTGACCACCTTCGCTTGCTGGACGGTGACTATGGCGGCTTTCCTGTCGATCGCCTGACCCACTCCCTCCAGACTGCGACACGCGCGCACCGCGATGGGCGTGACGAGGAATACGTGGTCTGTGCGCTGCTGCACGATATTGGCGACACCCTTGGCAGTTTCAATCATCCCGATGTTGCCGCAGCGATCCTGAAGCCTTTCGTCTCGGAAGCAAACCTCTTCATGGTCGCCAATCATGGCGCGTTCCAAGGGTACTATTTCTTCGAGCATATCGGTCTGGACAAGAATATGCGCGAGCAGTTCAAGGACAGCCCGCATTATGAATACTGCGCGCAGTTCTGCCACTTGTACGATCAGGCCGCGTTCGATCCGGAATACGAGAGCGAACCGCTGGAATTCTTCGAGCCGATGGTAGAGCGCGTGTTCGCGAAACCGGTAAATTCCATGTATCTCAAGGCGATGCAGGAATAAAATTAAAACGGCCTCCTTTTCAGGAGGCCGTTTTTCTTATCCGGTGCAGGCGCCTTGGGTTGCCACGCTCGTGCCATCAGCGTGGGCTTCGCATTTGTTGGGATAGGTCTTGCCGTTGCAGCCGCAGACCGGCGCGTATTCACGCGTGCAGAACGGCTTGATCTCCGCACAGGTACCAGCAACGTCCGCCGTGCTCACGCAGGCGCCATCGTCAAGTTTGCAGAAGAAGCCGTCCTCACATTGCAGACCGGCTATGCCACCACACATCTCGCCAGCGGCGCTGATCGGAAGTGGTTCGACAATTTCAACAGGCGGGTCTGCCGGCGGCGGCGCACTGCAAGCCGCGGCGAACAGAAATAACGGGAATAGAAACAGGGATGCAGTGAACCGCATGGATTCTCCTCAATTTAGCGTATGAGGAGAATCCTGCGGGAAAACTTCGCCTGAAGCAAGCACCTAGGCTTTAACACCACCGGCTACGAGCGCGAACATGTGCTGGCCGTGCTCGCCGCCACCTTTAAATGCGGGCAGGGTTTTCGACGTATCCGTGATCTGGTCCCACTTGGCTGCGACCGCTTCCACGGTGAGATCGTCGCCCTGACCAACAAAGGCGCCTTCGGTTTCGACAATTCGGGCCATCGAGAATGCGCCCGCGCCAGCTGACAGGATCATGCCGGTTGGGGCATCTTCCTTGACGAGGTTCATCACGCCGGGAGTGACATATTCAGGCTTGAGTTGGGCCAGAACGGCTTCCGGCATCAGGCCTTCGGTCATGCGTGTCGCCGCAACCGGGCAAACAGAGTTGATCTTGATATTGTTTTTTGCGCCTTCAATTTTCAGCGTGTTCATCATGCCAACAAGGCCGAGTTTTGCTGCGCCGTAATTAGCCTGACCGAAATTGCCGTAGAGGCCGGTCGAGGAGGTGGTGACGACGATACGGCCATAATTTTGGGCCTTCATGATGTCCCAGGCCGCGTGGATCGGCATGAATGAGCCTCGCAGGTGAACGTCGATGACAAGGTCGATGTCTGCCTGGGTCATTTTCGAGAATGATTTGTCCCGCAGGATGCCTGCATTGGCGATCAGGATGTCGATCTGGCCGAAACGGGCCATCGTGTCATCGATCATCTTCTTGACGCCGGCCTCGTCCGCCACCGACGAGCCATTGGCCATGGCTTCGCCGCCCATGGCTTCGATTTCCTTGACGACGGCTTCTGCGGCGGCCGAGTTGCCACCCGATCCATCCATGCTGGCACCCAGATCGTTGATCACGACCTTTGCGCCGCGACGAGCGAGTTCGAGTGCGTGGCAGCGGCCAAGACCACCACCTGCGCCGGTGACGATGGCAACGCGGCCGTCAAAACGGATATCGGACATGGAGAACTCCTGCATTGATTACAAA
>JAVJOM010000039.1:0-23134 GCA_040216775.1 Hyphomonas sp. | reverse complement strand
GCGAACTCCGACTGGGTCAACGGAGCCACAAGGGAAGAGTCCCTGTAGACATTCTCGCGATGCGCGCACATGATTCCCCGCCGCGTAGACACGCCGGCATCCAGCATGCTCTGCATAACCTCGCGTTGGTCACACGAGGTTGGGATTTGTACAGAAAAACTCTGCCAGTTTGACCGCGCCCACGTTGGCTCTTCAGGCAACCCGATCCATTGCGCTGATGCGAGAAGCTGCTTGTACTGGCTGGCAATTTCGCGGCGGCGGGAAGTGATTTCGGGCAGGCGCTTCAATTGCTGACGCCCGACGGCCGCCTGGATGTCTGTCATCCGGTAATTGTAGCCCATCACAGGATGGGTTTCGAAAATCACGGTATTGGCTTTGTGCCTGACTGTATCCGGCACGCTCATGCCGTGTTGGCGCAGGAGGCGGAATTTCGCGGCCCAGTCTTCATGCGGCGTGGTGATCATACCGCCATCGCCCGTAGACATGATCTTGCGGGGATGGAATGAGAACACGGCGGCATCCCCACGCACCCGCCCGACTTTTTCCCATTCGCCCTGCCAGTTGATTTCGGAACCTGCTGCGCAGGCCGCATCTTCAATAACCTTGAGACCATGCTTGCGTGCGACAGCCACTATGGCCGCAAGGTCTGCGGGCATGCCCATTTGGTGGACTAAAAGAATGGCCTTGGTGCGCGACGTAATCGCCGCCTCGATCAAAGCGGGGTCCATGTTGAAGGTCGCCGCATCGACATCGATGAAAACAGGTTCCGCGCCGCAATAGCGGACAACATTTGCTGTTGCGATATAGGAATGGCTGACCGTGATCACTTCATCGCCAGGTTCGACGCCTGCGCCGAGAAGTGCCAGATGAAGCCCTGTCGTGCAGTTCGATACAGCCACCGCGTTTTCCGCGCCCATGAAGGCCGCGAATTCATTTTCGAAGGCTGCGACTTCGGGACCTTGGGTAATCCAGCCAGACAGGATGACCCGGGCAGCTGCGTCTGCCTCTTCCTGACCCATTACCGGTCTGATGATCGGGATCATTCGAACCTGTCCTTGTTGGCTTTCCACCACGCGACGAGGCGGCGCAGGCCATCTTCCAAATCGATCTGGGATTTGAAGCCGAGAAGTTTTTCAGCCTTTGATGTATCTGCGAGACGACGTGCAACTGCATTGACCGATCGCTCCGGACCGTATTCCGGGACCATTGACGGATCTGCACCCATAACCTTCATCAAGGCTGCCGCGAGTTCATTAAGGCTGGTTTCTACGCCGGACGCGACATTGAACACTTCGTCAGAAGCATCGGATTTCAGCGCAAGCACGTTCGCGCGTGCAAGGTCCTCAATATAAATAAAATCCATCGACGTTTTTCCGTCACCAAGTATCAGCGGAGGAACTCCTTCGGATATGCGCTGCATCCACCGAACAAGGACTTCAGTGTACTTGCCGTGAATATCCATGCGCGGGCCATAGACGTTGAAGTAGCGCATCGCGACATAATTTGTGTCGTACATATCGTTGAATGAACGAAGCAGGCCCTCAAGCATGACTTTCGATGCGCCGTACCATGTGCGGTTATTGTAGGGATGGTGCGTTTCAGTCGTGGGAAAAGTGTCGGCCATTCCGTAGACGGAGGCAGAGGAGGCCGCGAGGACCTTTTTTACGCCACATGTGTGCGCCGCTTCAATGACGTTGTACGTGCCGTCGCACATGACTTCCATCGCTTCGCGTGTATCAGCGGCACAGGCGGTGATACGGATGGCCGCCATGTGAATGACAGCGTCCATCCCGACGGAAACGTCTTGAACGGCTTTCGCATCGCGAATGTCACCCTTCACGAGTTCGACCCGCGAATCCTTCGTGATCTCGACGACATTTCGCATCGAACCACGCGAGAGGTTGTCAAATATCACAATCTTTTTGGGGCTGCTTGTCGCGAGGATTTCGTCAATCGTCGTGGATCCAATCAGGCCACAGCCGCCAGTGACCAGGATATTCGCGCCATCTAGGTTCATTTCAGTCGCCTTTTAAACTACTCGATATGCCTGCTTCGTCGGATGAATGGCAAATTGGTTGGCTCCGACAAGTCAACCGATGCTCTTTTTGAATTCTTGTTCAGGCCAACTGTAGCTGAAGGTCTTTTACCGCCTCGACCACGACCGATTGCATGTCGCCGGTAATTTCCGGGTACATCGGCAGAGACAGCACTTCATTGCCTGCTTTTTCCGAATGCGGGAACTGGCCCTGCTTGTAGCCGAGGTCTGCGTAGGCAGGCAGCAAGTGAACCGGGAAGGGGTAGTGGATGCCGGTCTGGATCTGCTTCTTCGACAGCTCTTCAATCCAGCGCTCCCGATCTGGTGTCCGGATGACATAGAGGTGGTAGACATGACGGCGATCGTCGAGTTGCAATGGCGTCTCTACTCCGGATCCTGCAAACAAGTCGTCGTATCGCGCAGCAGCGTCTCTGCGCATTTCAGTCCATTTTTCAATATATTTCATCTTCACACGGAGGACGGCGCCTTGAATGCCCTCAAGACGCATGTTGAATCCCTTGAGTTCGTGGTGATATTTCTGTTCGGCGCCCCAGTCGCGCAACATGCGGACCTTGCGATTGTATTCCGGGTTGCTGGTGACGACCATGCCACCTTCGCCTGCAGCGCCGAGGTTTTTCCCTGGATAGAATGAGAATCCGGCAAGATCACCGATCGAACCTGCTCGTCGCCCCTTATACTCGGCGCCGTGCGCCTGAGCGGCGTCTTCGAGCACCACAAGACCATGCCTCTTCGCGATGGCCATAATGGGGTCCATGTCCGCCATTTGGCCGTAAAGGTGGACAGGGATGATCGCTTTCGTGCGCGGCGTGATTGCGTCTTCAAGCGCGACCGGGTCCATTGTGAATGTGACTGGATCAATGTCGCAAAGCTTGATCGTTGCGCCGGTATAATAAATCGCCGCTGCGGATGCGACAAAAGTGTGAGGAACCGTGATGACTTCATCGCCTGGGCCGACACCAGCCGAGAGCAAAGCGAGGTGGAGGGCGCTCGTGCCATTGTTGACGCCTGCGGCGTGAGAATTGTTGCAGTAAGCGGCGAACTCTTTTTCGAATTCAGCCACGTCCGGGCCAAGCGTAAATGCGCAGCTTTCCAGGACGCCCTGAATGGCAGCATCAACTTCCGGCTTGATTGAGTGGTATTGGGCCTTCAGATCAACAAACGGAATCATTCTTACTTTCCTTGGCGTGGGAGGTGAACGGTTTCGCCGCGACCCCGCATTGAACTGGTTGCGGCTTCAATGACCTCGACGACGCGGAGGCCAAGTCGGCCATCAGTGATTGGTTTTGTTCCGTTGATGATGCAATCGACAAAATGCTTGCCTTCAACGCTCAAGGCTTCGGCCCCGTCGATTTTTGGTGCCCACATGTCGCCCGTTCTGTAGCCTACACGCATTTCCTGAATCTTTTCCGGATCGTCGGTGAAGCTGACGCCCTTGTCGTAGATCTTGATTTTTTCACTCGGTTCGAGGTCATCATACGTGATCATCTTGTCGGAACCGCCAATCAAAATCTGGCGCACTTTCACGGGCGCCAGCCAGGAAACGTTGGCGTGAGCGATCAGGCCGCTTTCGTAGAATAAGGTGATGTAGGCGAGGTTCTCAGGCGTTCCCGGGAAGTGGTTGATGCCTGACGCTGAAACAGCGATCGGGTGCTCTTCGAACAGATAATCGAGGATGGAAAAGTCATGAACCCCCAAATCAGAAATGACGTTCACGTCGCGCTGGAACAAGCCGAGATTTACACGGATCGAGTCGAAATACAGAATCTTTCCGAGTTCGCCACTATCGATCAACGTTTTGATTTTTTGGACGGCTCCCGTGTAGATGAACGTGTGGTCGACGTGCAGAACAAGATTACGCTTTTCCGCTTCTTCAACGAGTGATCGGGCCTGAAGGGATGTTTCCGCCATAGGCTTTTCCAGCCAGACATGTTTGCCGGCCTTGAGGGCGGCCATGGCGAGCGGGAAGTGAGTGTTGACCGGCGTGGCGATGGCCACAGCGTCAATTTCCGGGTCCTGCAGCATCTGCTGGAAATCAGTCGTTGTTTTGGTCGCCGGGAAACGACGCGCGACGATCTCCAGAACTTTTGGATTTAGATCTGCCACGGTGTGGACGTGCGCATCTTCGAGTTCCGCAAAGTTGCGGACCAGGTTTGGCCCCCAATAGCCGTATCCCACGACGCCGATATTGATGGTTTTATTCTTTTTCTTGTCGGCGCTCATTCTGGGCTCTTATGTGGTTTGCGGCCAAGCCGCGAGTTTCGTTGATTTTTAGTGCGCTATCTGTTTCGGACGTCGCCGACCACCCTGGCTGGTACGCCCGCGACGATAGCGAAGTCAGGAACATTTTTTGTGACGACAGCACCTGCAGATACAAGGGCACCTTCACCAATTGTTATCCCGCAAAGGATGGTTGCGTTAGATCCAATCGATGCTTGGCGTTTGACGCACGTAAGTTCCAGCTTCCAGTCATCGTCGGTTTGGGCCGAGCCGTCAGGATTTGTTGCCTTGGGGAAGCGGTCGTTGGTGAACATCACGCCATGTCCGATGAAGACTTCGTCTTCAATTGTGACGCCTTCGCAAATGAATGTGTGGGAAGAAATCTTGCAGCGTTCGCCAATAAAGGCGCCCTTCTGGATTTCGACAAATGCACCAATCCGACTGCCATCACCTACCTCGCACCCGTACAGGTTGACGAGATCAGGATGATGCACTGTGACGTTCCCGACAAGTTTGACACTGTCCGATATTGGCATTTGCGTTCCCCGAAACGGTTGATGACCCAGCAGATTGCAAGTGTCAAACCAAGCGCGGGAGCAACGGTCTAAATACCGCATGGCATCTTGTCGCTGCTTCGGGCGTCATCAGTCTTCGAGCGTCTGCCAACAATCCAATCAGAGGTTGTGGAGACGTTATATCACCGGTTGGGACCGGTGATATATCGCAGGTTAGGCGGCGTGGCTGTTCCAATCGGCAGTTTGGGCTGCTTGCTTGCGGGCGAGACGGGTGCCGATCGCGCTCACCATGGGTAGCATCGCTGCGGAAGCGAGACTTTGGACCTTGTAGCTGTGGCCGATAAACGGAACTTTCCGCACGAGGGGTTTCACGACGCCTTCATGGTAGCGCCATGACGTGAGCTTTTGATATTTCTTGAAGTACGGGTCTTTCTCCAAGCCCCATTTTTTCTGGAAGTGAGCCAAGCTCTTGCGTTGCCATTTTGGCGACCAGCGAAGAATGAACAAAGGCCAGTCCATCGGTTCGACAGGGTGTGTGCGGTCAGGGTGACAGAACGTCACGATGGCGGTTGGTTCAAACATGATGCGCCCGCCCTTGTTCCAGATGGAAATGCTGAAATCGACATGGTCCTTGGAGCAGGGCATACCCTCATCGAAATCACCGAAACGCTGGAATGTGTCGCGGCGAACCAGGATGCAATGAACCTCGCAAACTTGCGTTTCCATGCGCTTGAGTTCGACTTCGTCGATGCGTTTACCTTGGTCATTGAGATGACTGTCGAGCAAACGGTGTTGTTCCGGTGTGCCGTGGAAAAAGCCTTCGATGCTTTCGGCGAAATTGCCGCCAGCCTGGTGAATTTCCGTGTGGAGCGGCATGCCCTGGCAAATCAGGGGCTGAACAACTTCGGCGCCTGTTTCATCGCCGCACTTCACAAGTGCTTGAAGCCAACCTTCAGCGGCCATGACGTCGTTTTCGATGTAGGCAACATATTTCGTATCGGCCAGGTGCTGCCCACGGTTTCTTGCCTGACATGGACTGAGAAAGTGGTCATAGCGCTCATAGCGAAATCCATTTTCTTCACAGATACGCTTGAGCTCGCTGGCGACGGGTTTCGGGCTGCCGGAGTCGATGTAGATGAGTTTGTAGGGCTGGCGCGTGACGGCCACCACATTCTCGAGTGTGCGGACAGCCAGGCTGAAGCGGTCCCGTGCGGTGATGACGACGGTTGCGGCCGGCTGATTAGGCTGGGAATTGCTCATGTTGTGATCGCTTTCACGCTGCTGTTGAATTTGGGATGTTCGGGAGTGCCGCATCTTCTGACAGGCACCGCTCGTAATGTTGGATGAGTTGGTCGGTGCATCGCTCCAGGCCATACATCGCTTCCACCTTTTCGCGACCGCGCTGGACCATTTTCGGCCAAGCGGCGCGATTGTGGATCAGGCGCTCAATTGCCGCGCACAAGTCGGTGACGTCGCCTTCGTCGGCGAGTGTTCCTGTCTCGCCGTCACCAACCAGTTCTGGAATGCCGCCGTGACGCGTTCCGACAACTGGACGGCCGATTGCCATCGCTTCCTTCAAGGTGTTCACGGGGCCATCCTGGCCGCCATTGGCGCTGGTCATCGATGGGGCCAGGAAAACGTCTGTATTGCGGATTTGATCAGCGATTTCTGAATGGTCGCGGGCGCCATGAAACGCCACCATATTGGCGAGACCGAGCCTGGTTGTGAGCGTCTCCAGGTCTGAGCGCATCACGCCGTCACCAACGATATCAACAGCAATTTCGACCTGATTCCTCGAAATGTATTGCGACAGGGCCTGAAGCGCGATGTGCATCCCTTTGCGTTCAATCAACCGACCGACCATCAGAAACCTTATAGGACCGGTTCGGTCGGGAGATTTCGGTTCAAACGGAAAGTTTTCCAGACGAATTCCAGACCCGATGACTTCTATCCGGTCCGGCGGGCAGCCGAGTTCGATCGCACGGCGGCGGAAATAGTCACAATTGGCGATATAGCTGGAGGCCTCTGGCCAGACATGATCATAGAGATGTGGCCCGATCGCTGAAACGGTTTCTGAGATATCGTAGCCTCTGAAATTGACGACGATGTTGCCTTTCAGGAAGCCCGCCTTGCGATGCTTGATCACGCTTTCGGCTATCGTGGCAAATTGGCAGTGGAGGATATCATATTCACCAGCATTCTTGATCGCACTGGCCTGGTAAACCGCGCTGAGGTCCAGCAAGGAGCGTCGATAGATTGCAGGGCTAAGACGAGTCATCGCCGCAACGCCATGAATTTTTGAGAATTTTCCGAGTGCGACCGGGAGGTGGGCCAGGCGACCAACTGTCGACGTGGGCCATCTCATGTTAACCGTGTTCTGTTCCAGCTGGTGGCGTTCCACAGCTTTGACAGAAAGCCCGGTGGCAGGAACGTTTCCAACTCCGAAAATGTCGACACTGTGGCCCTGATCGATCAACGCGGCAGCGCTATTGGCGATGAAAGCTTCAGACATCATCGGAAATGCATTTACGAAGAATGCGATTTTCATTTTTCGAATCGTCCTCAACTTTACCTGTGCCTGATGCGCCTGCTGCACAAACTGGCAGTAAGTGGCGCGCTAATTGCTACGATTGTGGAGAGCAAGTTCGGTGCCACGCAAAAATGGCTGCCAGAGAACTTGATGAACCAAACGCGTCGGGATGAAAAATGAAGTCAAATTCAGTCACCGTACTCGTGCCAACGTTCAATCGGGCCAATTTCCTGTTGCAAAGCCTGACGTCCATTCTGGGACAAACCCGTCCAGCCGACGAGATAATTATCGTCAATGATGGCTCGACAGACGACACTTTGGAATTGTTGAAGCCATATGAAGATCGCGTCAGTGTATTGTCCAAGCCCAATGCCGGTAAAGCCGCGGCTCTGAATTTCGGTCTCAAACACGCGACCGGTGATCTCGTCTGGATTTTCGATGACGACGACATTGCTGCGCTGAACGCTCTGGAAATACTGGTTGGCTTGATTGAGGCCAACCCTGAAGCCAGCATTGCTTATGGACGTCATGAACGCTTTTCAATCGATCCCGTAGGCGAATTCAGTAATCTTGGAACCGGATACTGGCGCAATTGCGAGTCGGATGAATTTCTGGCGGCCACGCTAGATGACATGTTTGCTCACCAGCAGGGCATGATCGTTCGTCGATCACTTTACAGGCTTGCCGGCCCCTTCAATGAAGAGTTGGTTCGGTCTCAAGACTACGAGATGCTCATACGGCTGGCGCGGTTGGGAACATCCGTATCGACAGAAGAGACAGTATTCTTCCAAAGGGTGCATGATGGAATGCGTGGCAGCCATGCTGAGCAGATACATACAGCCAAGCGGGATGCCGCCTGGTCTCAGTTCGACAAGGTGATTTTCCGGAAATGTTATCCGGAACTCAAGCTTGACGAATACCTGAGCAAGGGCCGAACCGTATCGGATCCGGTGAACAAGCGTCATGCCCTTATTCGGCGCGCGAGTGTGATGGCTCGCAAAAAACTATGGAACCTGACGGTGTTGGACTTGCGCGAAGCTGAATCCACGAGCCAACAGTCGCTGTCGAGACCTGAGATAGCCGCCTTGCGCTCTACGTTCGCTTCAAAGTATGGGTGCGACGAAATTCTTGAAAATACGAATTTAGTCGACGAACTTTGCGAGATCGCAACCGCTTCCCCAATAGGCTCCAAAATTGTCGCGGCATTGGCGCGAGGACTTCGGTGGAAGGTCAGGTCGGCGCTTTTCGACATGGATCCCCGCAAGTCGGTCAGCTACTTTCTGATCATGAACAAACTCAAGAAGGCTGCTGCAATGCCAACGATTGACATACTCCCGGCCAAATCGACGGCGTTCAGTTCATCTGAAAAACCCCAGCACTAGGAATGTCAGAGGGTCTGCTCAGGCGTGCCGGAAAGGCGGTCTTGCTCAATGCGATGGGCAACTGGGTCGGCATGTTCGGCGGGACGCTCTCACTTTTTTTTATTGCGCGCCTTTTGTCACCGACAGATTTCGGCGTGTTTGGCATGGTTCTGGTCGCATTCGCCGTGCCGGAAATGCTCTCATCCAGCAGCCTCAATGACTCGTTGATCCAACGCCCCAATGTTCAGCCCGGGCATATCAATTCGGTATTCATACAGTCGTTGGCACTTGCTGGTGTATTCTGGATCGCAATTATGCTGTTGGCGCCGATAATCGCGCGCGGGTTCGGGCACCCTGAACTTCAGTCAATGATCCAGTTCTTCTCTGTGACCCTCTTTATGGGGGCAATCGTATCAATCCCGGCGGCGCTGCTGCAGCGAGACTTGCGATATCGAGAGATCACTTTCATCGATATCCTGGGCACGATCGTGGCTGCGGTGGTGGGCATAACGTGCGCCATATATCTAAAAAGCGCCTGGGCGCTGATTTTTATGGAAATGTCCCGTCGGACCGTGCGGCTTTTTGCCTTCACGATTCTGGCGAGATGGAGACCTTCGTTCAAAACTAGCTGGGTCGAAACATCCGAGTTGACGCGATTCAATTCACTTACGGTCGCTTCGCGTGTCGTCCAATCAGTAGAGGCGACTTTCATTCGTGGTGCTCTTGGCGCGGTGCAGGGGCCTGCGGCACTTGGCATGTTCAATATCGCGACTCGACTGAGTGATCAGGCAAAGGCGGCCGTGGTTACGCCATTCGCGGCTGTCGCCATGCCAGTCGCGTCGCAGACTCAAAACGACTTACCGATGCTCCACCGCGCAATTGAAGGCGCTATGAGTCTATCCGCTTTCATTGCCTATCCAGCATTTATTGGAGCGTTCGTGATAGCGCCGATCGGTATTCCTGTTGTGTTTGGAGACCAATGGGCGCCGGCTGTGCCGACCATACAGATTTTCTTTCTCATGGGCCTCCGATCACCCACTTCTGCCTTCAATGCCGGTGTCCTCAATGGCGTTGGCCGGGTCGATTGGACGTTCAAAATCGCCTTGGCGGGGCTTGTGCTGGCAGGCGTTTTCGTCGCGGCAACGCTTCACATAAGCCTTGAGGCTGTTGCGCTGGCCATGCTGGCTCAGCTCCTGATCACTTGGGCCATGGGCGCGTACGCGGTGAAGCAGTCGATCGGGTTCCCGATGCATCGTCAGCTTGTTGTCGGTTCCAAGTCGCTGATTGGGTCAATCATCATGGCGCTTGCAGTCTGGGGAACGATGAAATCGCTGCCGGATACAATCCACCTTCCCGTGCAATTACTGATCTTGGTGTTTATCGGAATGGTTTCCTACGTCGTCGCGATGGCTGCACTCGCGCCAGCGCTGGCGGTTCGGTTAGGACGGGCGTGCATGCTGGTGGCTCAGGGGCGCCGGAATGAGGCGATCACATTGGTGAAGAGTCGCGCCTAAACCAGTTTTTCGCCAGGTAGGCCGTTCGACGACCGGTTGCCAGTTTACAACGAGGCTGCCCCGGAGTGGGCTGAATTTGCGAGCATGGCCTCAATGGATTGAGTCTGAGCCGAACTCACAAAGGCGTGCGGAACAGGTTTTTTTCCCAAGGCGTGCCGGGACAGGCGCAGGAAGAGTGCTCCCAATACTTGGGGGGGAGCAATCATCGTACGAACCACACCAATCACATTTCGAGTGCGGACCATGTCAATGAGATGGATCCAGGCCCAATGCTTGTGGGCGAGCATTTTATGCTCGTGCACGGCACGCCGCTCGGCCGGGGAAAGTGACCTGTGCTTTAAAAACTCAATGTCACGATCAAGGACTTTGCGAGCATCAGAGGCGCTTCCGTCTTTCGACAACGAGCTCGGATAGTCGATCGAGAAATAGCCGCAAGGGTCGATAATTCCGAATTGGGCGCCGGCTAGCAGCGCTTGCATGTAAAAGTCGTAGTCTTCAGCAAGCCGCATGGTCTCATTGTAGTGGATGCTGTGGCTCTTCAGGAAATCTCTGCGCATGAGTGGTTTCACGTATCCGAGTTCGCGCCGATACCCGGTATTTTCATCGATATTTTCCCGTGCAAATCGCGCAAGATCAATTCGTACGAGCCCAATTGATGTATCTGACCACAGCCGCGTGCCTGTTTCAGGATTGGGATCAGAAGGAATGCGAATGAGATCGTCCGCGACTAAGTCCAAATCTTCAGCGACGGCAATTTGCAGCATGCGCCTGAGGCGGTCAGGGTGCATGTAGTCGTCGCCATCAAGAATGGCGATCCAGTTCGTTTTTGCTGCCGCAATTGCGCGATTTCGGGCAGCGGATGGCCCCTGATTGTTCGGTTGAACCAGCACTGTCAGATTGCTGTGATCCAATGCAAGGGCCTGCAATTTCCCGACAGTGTCGTCCTTTGAACCATCGTCGACAACGATGACGTCAACGGGTTCGGTTTGTGTGAGTGCGCTGCGTACCGCCGCTTCGATCGTCGCCGAACTATTATAGCTGGGAATTACGACGGTCACTTCAGGCATTTAGACGACTTTCATTCGAGAACAGGGCGCTGGTTTTAACCAACCCATAAGCAAGTGGCATGCCGATTTCGGCTCAATCGGACGGGCCGCCCGAGCCAGAGCGGAACTGGATCGCGCTGACCGTTGGCGGGGGGTTTAACTGGCAGTCATGGCTCCGTCCACGACGAGTTCCTGTCCGCTGATATAGCTCGATGAGTCGCTGGCAAGAAAAACGACGAGGTCTGCGACCTCCTCAGGCCGACCAGCGCGTCCCATGGGAGCTGCCTGTGCGATAATGTCTGCGTTCAAAGTGTTCGCACCGGATTGTCCCGACAGGCCGGCAATCTGATCTGAAGACATGGTTTCAGTCATGCGCGCGATGGATTTTTGCCAGATTGGCGTATCAATAATGCCTGGGTGAACCGAGTTGACGCGGATTCGCAGGCCGAGCTGGCCGCATTCGACCGCTGCCGCCTTGGAGAAAAGCCGAACGCCGCCTTTGCTGGCGCAATAGGCGCTGACACCTGATGCACCACGTAATCCAGCGATGGACGACAAATTGATGATCGAGCCCCCCTTGATCTGCATGGCTTTCATTGCTGCGCGCGTGCCGAGGAAGACGCTGTCCATGTTGATGGCCATCTGCTTTTGCCAGTCTGCGAGGCTGAATTCCATTATTGCACCGCCAATTGCGACGCCGGCATTGTTCACCATCACCGATGGAGTGCCCAGTTCAGATTCACACAAAGCGATAATCTCGTCCCAGCGCGCCTCGTCCGTGACGTCATGATGCGCCGAAATCGCTTTGCCGCCATCGTTCTCGATAATTGCGACAGTTTCTGCAGCTCCGGCATCGTCAATATCCGTCACCAGGACTGCAACCCCTTCGCGTGCCAAGCCCACGCAGCAAGCTCGGCCGATGCCACTGGCACCGCCGGTGACGATTGCCGTTCGTCCCTTCAGATTCTTCATTGTCTTCCTCCCAAGTTTTTCTTCGTGTTTTGTCCCGCAGCACTAGCAGGCGTATGGCTTGACGCACCAGTCAATTTGGTGTTTTACCCGCCGCTTATCTACGGGTGGTGCGGAGCCGCCGTTGAAATCGTGGGCGCGAATTAGCGATGCCCACCGGCCCGCGTCGAAAATGAGGTACTGCCATGTCACGTCGCCATAGCGCGAAGTACAAGATCGACCGTCGGGTTGGTGAAAACATTTGGGGCCGCCCTAAATCTCCGGTCAACAAGCGCAACTACAAGCCCGGACAGCACGGCCAGAACCGCCGCAGCAAGGTCTCGGACTTTGGTATGCAGCTTATGGCGAAACAAAAGCTCAAGGGCTATTACGGCGATATCACAGAGAAGCAGTTCTCGCGTGTGTATGTCGAAGCAAGCCGCATGAAGGGCAACGCCGCAGAAAACCTGATCGGCCTGCTCGAATCGCGTCTCGAAGCGTTCGTTTATCGCGCCAAGTTCGTTCCGACGATCTTTGCTGCGCGCCAGTTCGTCAATCACGGCCATGTCATGGTCAACGGTCGTCGTTGCAACATCGGTTCGGCTCGGCTCAAGCCGGGTGACGTCGTTCAAGTTCGCGAGAAGTCGCGTAACATTGCGCTCGTTCTGGAGGCCCTTGGCAGCCCTGAGCGCGATCTGCCTGAATATATTGACGTCGATCCAAAGGCCATGTCGGCAACATACGTGCGCGTTCCTGGGCTGGCCGATGTGCCATACCCGGTCCAGATGGAACCTGCACAGGTCGTCGAATTCTATTCGTCGTAAGACACCTGTTTTTCTTGAAGTTTTGGAAAGGCCGCGCCAGACTGGTGCGGCCTTTCTCGTTCCGGAGACCATCTAATGCGCATACCCAGTATTACCGCAACACGGCGGGCCCTTATGGCTTCGCCTGCCAAGCCGTTTGACCTTTCGACACGGGACTCGGGCGACCGTTCCTTGTTTGATGACAAGGAAACAGCCAAGACCAGTCTCAAGAAAGACGCGGCGGTGATCAATGAGCTGAAAGATCGGATGTATGCCGAGCGCAAGCGCTCTCTGCTGGTTGTCCTCCAGGGCATGGACACGTCTGGCAAGTCCGGCACGATCAAGGGCGTATTTTCGGACACCACGCCACTCGGTATGGAAGTGAAGGCGTTCAAGGCGCCCAGTTCGAACGAGTTGGCGCGGGACTATCTCTGGCGTGTACACAATGCTGTGCCGGCCAAAGGCAATATCGGCATCTTCGACCGGTCTCACTATGAAGACGTTCTTGTCGTGAAAGTAAGGGAGTTTGCGCCTGCAGAGACGATCGAACAGCGTTATGGCCAGATCAATGCCTTCGAAAAACACCTCACTGAAAATGGTGTCACAATTGTCAAATGCATGTTGAATGTGGGATACGAAGAGCAGGGCATTCGTCTGGCGGAGCGCCTCGAAGAGCCTCACAAATTGTGGAAGTTCAATCCGGCTGATCTTGAGGACCGCAAGCGTTGGCCTGACTTCATGTCAGCTTACGAAACGGCCGTCAGCAGATGCTCCACCCGTCATGCGCCCTGGTATGTCATTCCGTCGGATAGTCGCACGCGGCGCAACGCCATGGTCGCAAGGCTTGTGCGCGGTGCATTGGAGGACATGAATCTCGAGTGGCCCGGCTCAAAATACAAGCCGGGCGAATTCGAGATCAGCTAGTGGAACGTCGTCGAGCCACCTGACACCGACCGATTGTTTTCTCGCGTTTCAGGATCGCCAAAAATATCAACGCTTCCGCCGCTCGACGTGTGGCTTTTCGCTTGCTCTGAGGCATAGGCTCTCACTGAGCCGCCGCTTGATGCGTTGGCGGCGACTTTCTGGCACGTAACGTCTTTTGCGGAGGCCGATCCTCCGGAGTTTGCCACGATCTTGAGGGAACCACATTTTCCGTCGGCCTTGATGCTGGCGCCGCTCGAGGCGTCAAGCACGAGGATGTCTGAATCAAGCGCGGACGCGCGGATGCTGGAACCAGAGCTGGCTTCGACTTCGTTCAGATGGGGGGAGGTTACACGCACTTTGGCACGTACCTTGTCGCCCCATCCGGATGTCGACTTCTGTGCGATGTAGAGCCGCGAACCCTCCTGGCGCAGCTTCATATTGTCCGGGCCACCTTTTGTGAAATCAATGATCACGGCATAATCGGGGCCTGCTTCATAGATGACGTCGACGCCCGCCGAGATGTCGAGCGCGTCAAAGCCCGTAAAGTCATATGTTTTGGACGAGTCGGCGAAGGCGATGCCGGGTGTAAGGAGGGTGAGGCAGATGCTAGCCAAGAGTGTCTTGCGCATGGGGTAGGGTCCTTTGGAAATTAGTCGTTGATCTCGACGTCGCCGCCACTGGATTCGCTGATGTCTCGCGATGGAGGATTGCCGGAAATTTCAATGTCGCTTCCGCTGGAGGCGCGCGCTTCGACACTGTCCTTCAGGAACACGTCGATGTCGGCACCGCTACTCGCTTGGAGCTTGCCAGTGGCGCAGGTCAGGTTCCGCGCTTCCACGTCGGCGCTTGAAGACGCAGCAATTTCGAGGGTTAGGCAGCTGCCGGAGATTTCAACATCTGCGCTTGAAGACGCGTCAATCGACACTCTCTTTGTATTGAAGGCTGTGATCACGGCATCCGCGCTTGAGGAAGCCTCAACGTGGAGTGAGCCGTCGCGAACAAGGGCGAGGGCATCAGCGCTCGATGACACGTCCAGTTTCAGATCGCGCGCCTCAAATTTCGACGCATCGAGATCACCGTTGGACGACGCTCTCAGCGACACCTCGTCCGCCTTGCCCGAGAGGAAAAGATCGGCGCTGGACGAAACGGCGCCGGAGAAGGTCTGACCGCTAAGGCCCGACGCGTTGACAGATGATGAATTGGAAACGGATACCTCGGTTAGCGTCGGCGCGACAACGCGAATGACATATGTTGGCACGCGCTTTCCGTTCACCTTAACTACCTTGCGGCCGTCCTTGTGGCGGATCGAAACATTACGCGCCCATCCCGCTTTTTCGCGCAGACTGTTGCGACCGATTTCAAGTGTGGAGCCATCCTGGCCGATGTATATGTCGCTGAAATCGCCGTCTTCCTGCTCGACCTCAACAGAGGCCGTTTCGCCAGTTTCGAATACGACGTCTACCACTCCACTTGTATCGATGCCGGTGAAGTCACCAGCGGGAAATGATCTTGTTTCTGCATAAGCCATTGGTGCCAGTGCGGCTGCAATCGCTAAGAGGGACATTGCGGTGCGGGTCATTTGTTGTCTCCCAATTGATTTCGGTTGACTATGATATATCGAAATACGATAAGTCAATATATTGTTTTTCAATAAGGAGAATATTTCGTGAATCCAAGGACCTTCGCTTTGCTCGCCGTCGCGGCGGCCAGCCTCTCTGCTTGTATCATTATCGATTCAGATGAAGGTGACCGCGACCGTTTCCACGTCGTTACCCAGTTTGGGCTACCGAATCTTCAGTCTGTTTCCATCAATCAGACCAATGTGACTGTCGAAATTCCAGGCTCTTGCGCCACCAAGCAGAATGTTGAAGCGGAGGTAGACAGGGACGGACGTCGTGAATACGAGATCGGCATCGATTACGCCGATCACGACAATTGCAACGAGAATTCTGCGGGCCAGTCGCGGTTAAGCTGGACGTTTGACGAACTGGGCGTCCCGCTCGATTCCACCGTGCGGGTGCTGAACAAGGTCTCTCGCTAAGCCGGTTCAGCATAGAGATCGTACTCGTCCGCATCGGTAATGCGAGCGGGTACGATGTCGCCGGGTTTTAAATGCGCGGCGTTGGAAAGATAGACCACTGCATCGACTTCAGGCGCATCGGCCTTGGTGCGCGCCAACATCTCACCATGCCCGTCACCGGGGCCATCGATGATCACATCCTGTGTCGTGCCGATCTGGCCGGCGGCGCGCGCTGCGCTCACTTCCGCCTGTGCCTGCATGAAGCGGTGCCAGCGATCTTCCTTGACCGCGTCATCCACATGGCCGGGTAGTGTCCGGCTGTCGGCATGAGCAACATTCTCGTACTTGAAGCAGCCGGCGCGGTCGATTTTCGCTTCGCGGACAAAATCCAGCAGGATCTGGAAGTCTTCTTCGGTTTCTCCCGGGAAACCAACGATGAAGGTCGACCGGATGGCAAGATCGGGAACATCCCGGCGCCATTGCTGGATGCGTTCTAGAACGCGGTCCTGCTTCGCGGGCCGTTTCATGGCCTTCAGGACACTGGCGGATGCGTGCTGGAAGGGGATATCGAGATACGGGGTGATTAACCCCTCCGCCATGAGGGGTATAACTTGGTCTACATGGGGGTAGGGGTAGACGTAGTGCATGCGTGTCCAGACGCCGAGACTGCCAAGTCCGCGGGCGAGATCGAGGAAACGCGTTTCGTATTCAGTGCCATGCCACGTCTCGGGTTTGTAGCGAACATCGAGACCGTAGGCCGACGTATCCTGACTGATAACCAGCAATTCTTTCACGCCCGCGCGGACCAGCTGTTCAGCCTCCGTGAGCACGTGATGGATGGG
This sequence comes from Hyphomonas sp., assembly GCA_040216775.1. GTDB lineage: Bacteria > Pseudomonadota > Alphaproteobacteria > Caulobacterales > Hyphomonadaceae > Hyphomonas. The sequence goes on along the minus strand of JAVJOM010000039.1, from coordinate 6,358 downwards.
CCGGGAGGCGAGGTCGCCGCGGAGCTTTGGAATGATGCAGAAGCTGCAGCGGTTGTTACAACCCTCGGAGATCTTGAGATAAGCATAGTGACGGGGCGTCAGGCGAATACCGGACTCAGGTACGAGATCGAGGTGGGGGTTATGGGGGGGCGTAAGGTGGGTGTGGACGGCCGCCATGACGTCCTCGTACTGGTGGGGCCCGGTGATGGCGAGGACCTTCGGATGCGCCTTCTGGATGACCTCCGGCTCTGCGCCGAGGCAGCCAGTGACGATGACCTTGCCGTTAGCCTGAATCGCTTCACCGATCGCCTCAAGACTTTCGTCGCGGGCGCTGTCCAGAAATCCGCAGGTGTTGACCAGCACAAGGTCTGCACCGGCATAATCGGGCGAGATTTGATAGCCCTCGGCGCGCAGCCGGGTGATGATGCGCTCTGAGTCCACGAGTGCCTTGGGGCAGCCGAGAGAAACGATGCCGACTTTCGGCGCAATGGAGCTGAGTGTGGTCAATGTCATGGCGCGCGCTTTAGCACATCAGGCGGCGTTTGCGAGATGATTGTCTCAGCGCGGGAGCGGCATTGTGGTCAATGGCAGATTAAAATCGTCAACCAATTTGCTTGGTTTCGTTTTCGTGAACGCAAACACGTTCATCGTATTGTTTTCACTGACGGCGAGGTGGAGGTTTCGTTGACAGTGTTGAGCTCAGGCATTCTGTATTGGCTCGCATCAGGCGTGGGCTTTTTTCTGATCGGCTATGTGCTTGTCCGCTGGCGAAAATCTGCACGGGCCTGTTATCCGATGCCCTTCCGTCGTCGCAAAGGCTATTTGTCGGGCCTTCTGTTCAGCCTGTCGCTTATGGTGGTTCCAGTTAGCCTGCGCCCGAGCAATTGCCCTAGCTGCGCTCTTGCGGCGGCCCCGGCAATCGTTGCGGATCTGGTGAGCGGCTAGGATTTGGCACCGGGTACAGTTCCGCTGCCGAATTTGCTATAGTTCCCAGCAAGGCTGCGAAGGGAACGCGCATGGATCAGAAACCCGATTTCAAAAGGCTGCGCCTGTTGCAGGTTGCCGCTCTGGTCGCGGCAGCGACCGTGTTCTTCTTCTCATTGTGGGCGATGGGGCAATTCCGCCGACCGGAACTTGCGCCTTTCATCATGAGCTTCGCCTTCGGGGGCATCATGTTCAGCGGTCTGTTCTATTTCGGCGCGTTACTGACCGAAGGTTCGCTGCAGAAGTATATCGTCTCTGATGACACAGTGATTAAAGGCGAGCGTGTTGAGATGGTGACGACGACCGCGTCATCCGGTGATCCGGAAATCGACAAATGGATCGGAACCTATGCGTTTACACGCAACCTGTTCGGAATGTCGGTGATACCGCTATTGATACTCGGCGGCCTGTACTTTTTCGCCTGAAATTGGTCAGGACTTGTTCAGACGGCTCATCAGGCTGGCGGTTTTGGCATTGATCAGGTGGGCCAAATCTCCCGTACCAGATGCGGCGGATGCGGTGGAGGGACCATGGTGGCCTGCCAGGGCGGCGAACGGCGGCTTGGCAGCCCCGAGCACCGGCACCGTCCCGGCCGGATGCACAGTCAGTGGCGATGCCGCTGTCGTTGGTTGTACGCCGGGATCTGCAACATTTACCTCAGTGCTCGCGACCTGGAGTGCGTTCAGTGATTGGTCGCGCAGTGAGACGCAGACTTGCGTGCTACCTGAGTTCTCAAAGGTTAGCGTCAGATCCATCTCATTTCGCTGACGTGGAAACAGGCGATAGATGCCTCCATTGGCGCCAAAAAATTCGACAATAACAGAATGTGCCGCCGCTAGATCCTGTAGCTGCATGCGCCAAGGTGCACCTGCTGCCGCTGGGGGAGCCGATATCTGAGGCATAGGGCCAGGCGCGGCCGATGGGGCGGGGCTGCGATCCTTGTTGCTGACCTGTACTGCGTGCGTGACCTCTGCAACGCACTGGCCGTTTTCATCGTAGCCGCGAGCCGAGACTGAAGCGCTGCCTTCAGTATATGCGCGCGCAGAGGTACTTGCCGAACCACCGCTGACGTGGGCTCTCGTGCTGGAGAGGTCGAGGCCTTGCGCGCTGAATTCTGCCACGACCGCTTGATTTAGTCCGGTAGCCGTCAGCTGGATCGTTTCACCAACCGAAGCGGTCGAGGGCCCCATGAACCAACCGCCGACGCGATCAAGTTCGTCACCGACCGCTTCAAACGCCGGATCAATCACTGTTAAAGAGTGAGATGCCGATTCCAGAGTGCGCGCGAACTCATCATGGGCCTCTGCTGTGACCCGGGTGGTTCCGGCGAAATCAAGGTCCAACTGAAAAGAGGCTGATCCGCTTGACGTTTCCACGGCATCAAATCCGATATTACCCTCTGCACTGAACTTGATCTGCTTGGTGCCGGAGGGCGCGCCATTCGCCGTTATGGTGATTTTCTGGCCAACTTTCGCGTTTGATGGTCCCGATATGTACATGGATAATTCTCCTTGTCCGTTACAAGGAGATGCGTGATCCCTGACAAGATCGGGTCAGGCGAATGTTTTAAAATCCGCCAGTCATCTTCACGCTGCTTCGACTTCAACACCCTTTTCCTGGAAGAAGTCGCGCAATTCGCCGCTTTCGAACATTTCCTTGACGATGTCGCAGCCGCCGACAAATTCACCCTTCACGTAGAGTTGCGGGATCGTCGGCCATTGCGAATAGGCCTTGATACCTTCGCGAACGGCGGCGTCTTCCAGGACGTTGGTTGAAACGTATTCAACGCCAAGATAATCCAGTACCTGCACGACAACTGACGAGAAACCACACTGCGGAAACGTTGGCGTGCCCTTCATGAACAAGACGACGTCATTCGCTTTGACGGCCTTTTCGATGGCATCGTGTGTGGTCTGGTCGGTCATGGCAGGATCCTGAAGTTCGTTTGAAACGCTGATGTGTGGTGCGCGGCCGCCCTAGTCAAGCGGGCCACCGCGCACAACAGCAACGAGCCTATTCGGAAGCGGCGTCATCCCAGCCGCAAGATTGGCCAGCATTTTCCTGCTTCAGGTACACCATTAGCGGATCGAAATACTCGACAATCGCGCTGCCATCCATCTCACGCGTGCCGGTGAAGGATTCCAGAGCGTCCGGCCATGGCTTGGACGCGCCCATTTCCATCATCGCATTGAAGCGCTCTCCGACTTCCTTGTTGTTGTAGATTGAACAACGGTGAAGCGGGCCTTCCCAGCCAGCCTGCTCGCAGGCCGCTTTGTGAAACTGGAACTGCATCACATAGGAGAGGAAGTAGCGCAGGTAAGGCGTATTGCCCGGAATGTGATATTTCGCGCCGGGGTCGAAGGCGTCGGCCGGGCGTTCGCCAGGTGGCACAATGCCCTGCATTTCGAGCCGTTTGGCCCACCAGGCATCATTGTAGTCTTCAGGCGCAGTCTTGCCGGACAGGACATCCCAGCGCCAGCCATCGACGGTGAGCGCGAAGGGCAGGAAGGCCACCTTCTTGAGCGCGACATTGAGGAGCAGGGCCGTGTCGGCTTCGACCGGCGGCATTTCGCTCTCGTCGATAAGGTCGATCTGCTTCAGATATTCGGGCGTGATGGACAGGCCGATGAAGTCACCAATGGCTTCATGGAAGCCGTCATGTGCGCCGTCCTTGTAAATGAAGTCCTGGTCCTTGTAGGCGCGCTGGTAGAAATTGTGGCCCAGCTCGTGGTGCACCGTGTCGAAGTCTTCTTCATTGACCTCGGTACACATCTTGATGCGCACGTCTTCCTTGTTATCGAGATCCCATGCGGAGGCGTGACAGATGACTTCGCGATCTGCCGGGCGCGTGATCATCGAGCGTTCCCAGAAAGTCTGAGGCAGGGGAGCGAGGCCGAGTGACGTGAAGAAGGCTTCGCCAGTCTTCACCATCTTGATTGGATCATAACCCTTTTCGACAAGGCGCGCCGTCAGGTTGTAGCTGGGCCCCGGCGTGTCGGTTTTGACGACGTCATAAATGCCGGACCAGTCCTGGGCCCACATGTTGCCCAGCAGGTCGGCGCGGATCGGGCCTGTCTTGGGCTGGACGTCGTCGCCATATTTGGCATTGAGCTTAGTGCGCGCATAACAATGCAGCTCTTCGTACAGTGGCTCTACCTGGGTCCAGAGGCGGTCGACTTCGGCTTCCATCTCTTCAGGTGCCATGTCGTAATTCGATAGCCACATCTGGTCGAGACTTGGATAGCCCAGCTCGTTGGCCCCTTCATTGGCAATCTCGACCATGCGCGCATAATCATCCTTCATGGCTGGAGAGACCGTACGCCAGCCGTCCCAGACGGCTTTCAATTCTTCTGGGTCTCGCGAAGTTTCTATGATCGTGGACAGCTCATCCAGTGTCAGGTCTTTGCCTTTGTAATTGAACGTGCCGGTCCCGTAGGCGGCTTCGAGACCGGTCGTGATGTTCGATAACTCCTCGGCAGCGCCTTCCGTCGAAGGAGCGGGAATCGTGATGCCGGCGCGCAGACGTGTCATTTTGCGCGCGAGTTCAGGCGGCAGGTCTGCGAGATTGAATGTCTTGGACTCGTTGGCGAGCGATACGGCGAGCTTCGTGTAACGCGCGCCAACTTCGGCGGCCGCAGCGTTTGTCTCGTCTGTGATGTTGGTGGCCTGGTTCCAGAAAATGACGCTGGCTTCGTCAGACATGTCCGACAATTCGGATTCGGCTCGGGCCATGAAGGCGGTTGCTTCGGTTACGGTGGCCGTCTCGGTGACGGTTTCAGCCGCAACGGGCGTCGTTTCCGTGAGGGTTTCTTTTGGGGCGGCGCAGCTGGCGACGGCGATTGTTAGCGCGATAGCGCTGGTGGCGAGTGAAAAACGCATTGCGAAACGAGACTCCCTTGGTGAGATTTGCCCCGAAGTGACAGGATTGGCGCAATAACGTCAATCGCGGCATGACACAAAATAATGATTGTTTCTGTCAGCGTTCAGGCGCAAAAGTCAGGTCAGAAAATGGAGATGAAATCCGATGACCGATACCCTGTCCTATGTCCTCAAGACGTCCGTCAATCAGATACTTGGTTCGACACGTAGCACACTCAAAAAAGGTGAAGAGCATGCTCGCGCCCTGGGCGTTGACGATTCCGTGATGCTGGCGGCGCGCCTTTACCCGGACATGCTGCCGCTAAGCCGTCAGGTGCAGATCGCTTGTGACAATGCCGCCCGTGGCGCTGCCCGCCTTGCCGGCCTCGACATGCCGAGCTTTCCGGACACCGAGACCACATTTCCGGAACTGATGGCACGCTGCGAAGCGACGATGGCGTTTGTCAATTCGACCGACGACGCCAAGATCAATGCAAATGAACTCGAGACGCTGCAGATTCCGCTCGGCCCGCAGACCGTGCCCATGCAGGGGCGACAATACCTGACCTCGTTCGTGCTGGCGAACATGCTGTTCCACGCGACCATGGCGTATGGCTTGCTGCGGCAACAAGGCGTCGTGCTGGGCAAGCGGGACTTCCTGGTTGCCGGCTAGGCGTCAGGTGCTTTCGTCTTGAGGGCAAGGGCGTGCAGCTCGCCGCCCATTGTGCCCTTGAGGGCCGCATAGACCATTTGATGCTGCTTTACGCGGGACATGCCTGAAAATTGCGGGCTGATGATTTCAGCTTGCCAGTGGTTATCGTCACCGGCGAGATCTGTGAGTGTGATTTCCGCATCGGGAAATGCATCGTTCAGATAGCCGAGCAGGGTGTCGCGGGTCATGGCCATGGCAGTGTGTCCTCAATTCAGTTAGGCACATGGACGCGGGCCCCTGAGGGGTCAAGGTGGCGAGCGGAGCGAATACAGCGATGAGCAGACGGAGAGCGTGGGGGCTGGCGACCATTCTGGGTGTAGTTGCGCTGGTGATCGGCGGCATTTTGTTGTCGCTCGACCGGGAGGCTGCCGAGCCGAGCCTCGTGCAGTATGATGCGCACTATATTGATGCCGGCGCGATGCTGCGCTTGACGGAGACCTTGTCCAGCGACGCGCTTGAGGGGCGGGCGACTGGTTCTCGGGGTAATGAGGCAACGCGGGACTTCATCCAGAAACGGTTCGAGACGCTTGGCCTGAGACAGTTTGGCGACACGTATTTCCAGCCGTTCACAGCAGCGCCTGAAGTGCAGGGCGGCACATCCGTATCCGGTGTGAACCTCGTCGGCTGGATCGCCGGACAGACGCCGGGCGAGGGACCGGCCATGGTGATCACGGCGCATTATGATCATCTCGGGATCGTCGATGGTGAAATCTACAATGGCGCCGATGACAATGCGTCCGGTGTCGCAGCCCTGGTTGCCGTTGCCCAGTATTTCACGCTGCACAGGCCGAGGCATGACATGAT
>JAVJOM010000033.1:0-6806 GCA_040216775.1 Hyphomonas sp. | reverse complement strand
GTAAAGCTGCTCGGCGCTTTCCCCGATATGCGGCACGCACTGCACCGCCGTCGCGCCCGTTCCGATAATGCCGACGCGCTTGCCCTTCAGGCCGGTCAACCCGCCTGCATTGGAACCGCCGGTATAGGCATAGTCCCAGCGGCTGGTATGGAAGCTGTGCCCCTTGAAACTCTCGACGCCCGGAATGCCCGGCAGTTTCGGCCGGTTCAGCGGCCCGCTCGACATCACCACATGGTCCGCCGTGATCCGGTCACCGCGATCCGTCCCGACCACCCAGACATTGGCCGCATCGTCCCAGTTCAGTCCCGTGATCTCGGTCTGCAAGCAGGCCTTGTCATACAAGTTGTAGTGCTCGCCGATGCGCCGGCTGTGTGCGAGGATTTCCGGCGCCTTGGAATATTTCTCGACCGGCATATAGCCCGTCTCTTCCAGCAGCGGCAGATAGATATAGCTCTCGATATCGCAGGCTGCGCCCGGATAGCGGTTCCAGTACCAGGTGCCACCAAAGTCGCCGCCCTTCTCGATCACCCGGATATCCTCAACGCCCGCATCGCGCAGGCGCGCCCCCGCCAGCAGGCCGCCAAATCCGCCACCAATGATCACGACATGGGTGTGATCTGTCAGAGGCGCCCGGTCGACGCGCTTGATGTAGGGGTCTTCAATATAGTGCGCAAACTCGCCCACCATGTTGACATATTGCTCGTTGCCGTCGCTGCGCAGGCGCTTGTCGCGTTCTTCGCGATACTTTGCTCGTAATTCCTCGGGATCGAGTCCCAGCTCTTCAACTGCATCGCCTGAGGCCATGACGTGTCACTCCCTTTTTCAGCGCTGGCGGGTAACATAACCCGGCAGACGGCGGAGGCTGGCGCCACGGCGCGACCTCTCTCAAGGAGTCAGCTTAACTTGGTAATCGCCCCTGAAAATCTATTCCCTTGCGGCACCTGACGCGGCGGCGTACGCAATGACGTCTCAGCGCAATTGGCTTGCGACCCGTTGGACCGCCAGTCGTCAGGCGGCCTTGGGGCTGCCGAGCCGGAATTTCCGGGCCCAGCCCACCACCGCTGACGCCGGCAGCGGTTCTGAGAAGTAATATCCCTGCCCTTCGTCCGCGCCAGCGGCGATGACGAAGTTCAAAACCTCTTCGGTCTCAATCCCCTCCGCCACAACTGTCATGCCTAGCATCGACGCCAGAGCGATGCTGGACCTGATCGTGACCCGTGAGAACTCGTCATCCGGCGCAATCTCGACAAATTGCCTGTCGATCTTCAGTTCGTTGAACGGGAAGATTTTCAGCTGTTCGATACTGGTCGATCCGGCACCGAAATCATCGACACTCAGCTTGAACCCTGCAAGGCGCAGCCGCGATATCACCTCCAGCACAGTTGCCTTGCGTTCAAGCAGCCGGTCTTCCGTCACTTCAAGCGTGATCTGGCTTGTGTCGAAACCGGCATCGCGGCACGTGTTTGCCAGCAGGTCAGGCAGTGTCGCATCACCGACCGATGTCGGGCTGAGGTTCAGGGCAAGCCGGAATGGACCGATCTGGTCCTGCAATTGGCGCGCTTCCGGTATCACCTGGTCCAGCAACATCAGTGTCAGATCGGTGATTAATCCATACTGCTCCGCCGCCTGAAGGTACGGGGAACACGTATGATATTGTCCCTCTGCATCGCGCAATCTCGCCAGGACTTCGAACCCTGTCACACTCCCCGTCCGCAGGTTCACCTTGGGTTGGTAGAACGGCACGATGGCCTTGTCGCGGATCGCCCGCGTAATCTCGTCCTGCGCGACAGCGGGCTGACTGAACGTTTCGTCCAGATGCAGTGTCGATTGGAGAAGAGCCTGCAAGGCGTCACCGTCAAGCGGCTTCTTCAGTGCACCCGCGATACGGATGCCCAGCATCTGGGCCATGTTGTAAACGGTCTTGATCAGGCTCCGGTCTTCGCTGCTTGCGATAACGACCGTGCCGTCATATTTCAGCTTGCCGAGTTCGCGCATGACACCGACGCCATCAATGTTCGGCATCTGGAGATCACAGATGATCAGGTCATATTTACCGGGACTGTCCGCCAGCATCTTCAGGCCGAGATGTCCGTCATCCGCCATCGACACTTCGGACAGGCCCAGAGCGTAGAGAGCCTCTTCGGCGACCACCTGAAAAAGCGGATCATCGTCCATGATGAGTGCTGAGTGATGACGCAAGAAACCGGACCCCTAATTTTCCGTATGAATACTGCGTCCTCACACGTAACCAATTCGCTAATTCTGCTGCAGTTTCAGCGGGAACGCCTAGTTCACCAGTACAGACGATACATCCTCGGATGGGCCAACGCCCTCCGGCACAGGCACTTTGGACAATTTATAGTCAGTCCTCAGCACCAGGTTCGGGCCATCGCGCAGTTCAAACGTGTCGGCCACGATCACTGTATATTCTGACCGGTCAGCAATCGGATTGCGCCCGTCAATCAACAGCTTGCCGTTCGGCAGGTAGATCGTGCCCACCAGGCGTCGCGCATTGTCGCTGCGGATCGTATGGTCAGCGGGCAGGATGCCGTCCCCGATCCGAAGCGTTGTATTCACGTCATCAACGGGCTTCAGCTTGTTCAAACCACCCACAGCGATAAGGTCTGTGTAAGGCGCCGACATGATCAACAGGCCCGCCATGATACCGTCACGCGGCGCTGCAATATCGACATTGGCTTCATAATCGAAGCCGATCTTGGAATAGTCGTCCGCAAGGTAGAAGCCCACGTCTTCACCGCGCAGGGTACCGCCATTGGTCACAAGGAAACGCCCGCCCTTGATGATGTAGACTCCAGGCTGCAGCTCGGCCGTACCGCCATCGACTGTCAGCCCGCCACAATAGACGCCGGGATCCAGAATCGCCTTCTTTTTGACCTTTGTATTCCTGAAATCACAGGCGCCGATTTCCGGCACTGGCCGTGATGCCAACGGATCCTCGATTTGCGGGCAATCCTCGACAACGCGCTTGGTGTTCTTGGACTCCTTGCCCTGATACCCGCCCGCAACACAGATGAAGTCCGCCGACACTTGCGCCGTGGTCGAAACGCTCATCGACGAAACGCTGGTTGAATTGGAATACAGCGCGCACGTCTCCGCTGTAATCTGGGCCTTGCTTCGCATTCTGAGCGTGCTGATCGCCGTAGGCGACAGACCAATCATGCAGACATTGCCACCCGTTCCGGCGAGCTTGGCGGTTGAAGACTCGCTGATGGCCTTCATGTTGGAAAATGGACCGGGGAAATAGGTTCGGGGTTCAGACGTCAGCGCCACCGTGACGGTACGCTCTTTCATGTCCACCTTTGGCTGCACTGACACATTGGCGCCGTCTCGACTGCTTTCCACATAAGCAATGGCAACGGCCGCAATGCGCTCAGGGTCATCCGAAACGATGGTCATCTCGCGCACAGCCGACAGCGCAGCATTGTCCGCAAGCGACTTCAGGGCCGACTTCTGACTGGTCACACTCATCATGTCGACAGCGCCGCCACCTGCAGCAATCATTACGACGCTGGCCAACGCCGCAGGGACAACAATGTTGCCAGACTGACAATGTACAAACCGCGCAAACATGTTGGGTTTCCTGCCGTGACGACCACGGGACGCATTCTCTCTACAGCATTGAATTTCTCATACTTTTGTCTACTCCGCACTAAGACTATCTCGTAAGTTTCAAGGAAAACTTCCTATTGAATTCGGACTTTGTTCACCTTGTTGTGAGAACTTCAGTCTCTCGCAAATGCTCGAATATCGGACGCCCTGGTGAGTTCACGCATCCATTTGTATCACTCCCTGCGCTTCCGCATGTCGGTGCTCGTTGCCTTTGCAATCTTCTCGGTTGTCATGGTCACTGCCGCGTTGAATGCCTGGCGCGGATTCGACCGCGAGATCGCCAATTATCGCGCACTGCTGGCCGGGGCCGGCTCCGCCTATGTCGCCGCCCTCGCAGATCCCGTTGCCGATCAGGACCAGGGTGCTGCGCTCGCCAGCCTGCGCGGCGTACGCGATCTGCCGAACGTCCTTCAAACCGACATCGCACTCGCTGACGGTTCAACTTTCGTCCAGATCGGGGCCGGCGCCCTCCTCGTGCGTGAAAGCGGCGACCCGGCGGCGATGACCAAAGCCGAAATCTGGTCCGCGCGTTACCTGCGGTTCGAGCTTCCCATCGTCAAAGGTGGTGAAACCATCGGCACGCTCGGCCTCCTGTCAGACGTATCGGAGATGAAGCAGGCGGTCATTGACGACCTGGTCATAACCGCCCTGACAGCCTTCCTCGCTATCCTGATTGGCATCGTCATCGCACAGGTCCTGATCGCGCGCATGACCCGACCTTTAAAGCTGCTGACGGGCGTCATGGGGTCCTTCGCCCACAATGGCGAAGCCGCCTTGCCCGACCTTCCGGTCGGCAAGGACGAGACCGGCGTGCTGGCCAATGCATTTAACGACATGATCGCCAGCATCCGCGAACGCGACCAGCGCCTCGCCCGCCATCTCGAAACGCTGGAAGAAACCGTCGAGAACCGCACCGTCGACCTGCGCCTCGCCCGCGACGAGGCCGAAGCCGCCAACGCTGCCAAGTCCGACTTCCTCGCGACAATGAGCCACGAGATCCGCACACCCATGAACGGCATGCTGGTCATGGCGGAAATGCTGAGTGCAGCCGATTTGTCCACCCGCCACCGCCGCTATGCCGATATCATCTCGCGGTCCGGCAAGGGCCTGCTCACGATCATCAATGACATTCTGGACCTGTCCAAGATCGAAGCCGGTCATCTGGACCTGGAATCGATCCCGCTGTCGCCAGAGGCGCTGGCAATCGATGCAACCAGCCTGTTCTGGGAACAGGCCCGCGAAGGGCGCCTGGAACTTGCCACCCACGTCTCTCCCCGCGTGCCCAACCTTGTGCTGGGTGACCCGACGCGCCTCAACCAGGTTGTCACGAACCTCGTCAACAACGCCCTCAAGTTCACCGAAACAGGCGGCGTCCTGATTCGGCTCGACGCGTTGCCTTGTGATCAGGCTGATGCCGTCACGCTCGTGATTGAAGTCGAAGACACCGGCATCGGCATTCCCGAAGACAAGATCGACCACATATTCGAATCCTTCTCGCAGGCCGACCAAACCACAACACGGCGTTTTGGCGGCACGGGCCTTGGCCTGTCAGTCTGCCAGAAACTGGTCAATGCGATGGGCGGCAGGATTTCGGTCACCAGCCAGCTCGGCCGCGGCAGCGTTTTCCGCGTCGACGTCCAGGTGCCGGTTGAAGACATGCCCGTCACCGAAAGCACGCTGCCACTGCGCGTCTTCCTGGACGTGCCGGAGGGTGTCGAGCATCGGGCTCTCAGCCAATCCCTGTCCGTCTTTGGCTGCATCATCACCGATGACGCTCCCGATTTCATTGTCGGTAAATCCGCCACGCTCGCCCGAAACCAGTACGCGTCATCTACGCCACGTATCGTGCTGACCGATATTGGCGACACGCTCGCCGATGAAGTGCTGCGCGATGGCAAGGCTGCCGATTGCCTGACCAACCCCTATTCCCGCGCCGACCTGTCCGCACTCCTTCAGCGTGTCGCAACAGGCACACTGCGCGGCGCCGACGCATTGAAAGCCCAGCCCGACGCTACCGTGGCCCGCTCCTTTGCAGGCTGCCGGGTCCTCGCGGCAGACGATAATGCCGTGAACCGGGAAGTGCTGCGCGAAGCGCTTTCCACACTCAAGGTCGAAGCCATTTTCGTCGAGGACGGTGCCGAAGCCGTCCGCCGCGCCGCAGAGGAACATTTTGATCTCGTCTTCATGGATGGCTCCATGCCGGTCATGGACGGCCTTGAAGCCACTCGCCAGATCCGCGCGGCAGAAGCCAGGCTGGGCACGCCGCGCCTGCCTGTCATCGCCCTGACCGCGCAAATGGCCGGACACGATTCCGATGCCTGGTCTGACGCCGGCGCCGACGGTCATGTGACCAAGCCTTTCAGCCTCGGTCACCTCACCACGGCCATTGCAGGCGTTTACGGCGGCGCGCCGAACCCGGCGCCGCAAGCGCAATTCGACGAGACGCCGCTCCTTAACGAAACGACCATCGCCACGCTGGATTCACTCGGCAGCAAGTCGGGCCGGGACGTGCGAGCCAAGGTCTGGAACATGTTCTCGGAACGGGCGCCAATCGAACGGGAAACGCTGAACGACATGCTTGTGTCCAGCAGGCTGACGGCCATCTCCCGCAAGGCCCACGCCTTCAAGTCCATGGCGCTGAGCGCAGGGGCCGAACGCCTGGCCGAACTCCTGGCAAGCGTCGAGGCACTTGCAGCCAGCGAGGCAGACCGCGACGAGATCACGAGGATGGCATCGGCCGCCATGAGTACACTCGACGAGACGATGGCAGCCATGCAGGCCGCAACGCCAGCCCCGAACCGCATGGCCTCCTAGGCCGCCATCAGGCTTGCCTCCGCAGCGCTAGTCTGCCGCATGCTCGATAGACAGGCCGCGCGTTACAAGGCTTTCCCACGCTTCCTCGGCGCTGTCAGCGAACTCGAAAATGTCGAGGTCTTTTTCGGAAATCATGCCCGCCTCAAGCAACGCATCAAAATTGATGATACCAGACCAGAAGTCGCGGTCGCACAGCACGACGGGAATGGCCGGTGACTTGGCGGTCTGGGTCAGCGTCAGCAATTCGAACAATTCATCCAGTGTGCCAAACCCGCCCGGATAGATGACCAGCGCCCGCGCCCGCATCGCGAAGTGCATCTTGCGCATGGCGAAATAGTGAAACTGGAAACACAGTTCCGGCG
>JAVJOM010000029.1:0-94502 GCA_040216775.1 Hyphomonas sp. | reverse complement strand
TCGCCGCCAGACGCCTCAGCAAGCACCATCGAAATGGCTGCCGTCAGCGTCGTCTTGCCGTGGTCAACGTGTCCAATCGTGCCGATGTTCACGTGCGGCTTGTTGCGTTCAAACTTTGCCTTGCCCATCGGGCCTCTCCTTACTGTGTTTGGTGTCCGGCCCGCCGGACGCGGTTTGATATCGAAATAGCAGGCAGATCGCCCGTTAAACGCGCCTCATACCCATGTGTGGCACGGGTTTCAAGCAGGCATTTGTATGCTGGCTGTGCATGGGGCGTTCGCTTGCCTTCAAGGCCCAAGGCCGGATATGCCATGGACCAACTCTATCATCGGGGAACGTTTCATGGCCGCAGACCTATCCGCGCACGCTCAGCGAGTTCGCAAAAACCCTTTGGGAGAGATCGCCACCAAACGTGCGGGCACATCGATTCTGGCAGCTGCCGGGTGGCGGATCGACATGGCGCGTCAATACCTCGACCCGGATTCCGAAGCCGCACTGATCAAATTTGGGCGCGCCCATGAACTCGAGTCGTCGGCAGGCGAACTCTTTGGCGCGACCATCGTCAACCCGTCCGAAGGACGCCCTGCCCTGCATTGGGCGCTACGGTCGACAACGCCACTCACGGGAGAAGCTGAAAACGTCAGGCAGAGCGTGTTACCCGCGTTGCAATTTGCCCGCGACATCCGCTCAGGCAAAACGACAACCGCGAGCGGCAAGGCGTTCTCGGCCATCGTTCATATCGGCATTGGCGGGTCCGATTTCGGACCACGGCTAATCGCAGACGCATTCGAAGACTTGGCGCCTGCCGGAATAGACCTGCGCTTTTGCGCAAATGTCGACCCGCTGGATCTCGACCGCGCACTGGACGGTCTCGACCCTAAAGAAACGCTCGTCATCGGCGTATCGAAGTCCTTTGGCACTGAAGAGACGCTCTACAATCTTGCCCGCGCACGCATCTGGCTTGAGCACGCTTTGGGTGACGATTCCGCCCGACACCTGGCCCTCGTCACGGCAGCGCCCGATAAGGCCGAGGCTTGGCTGGGGGGGCGCGAGGCGCATCTATTCGACATGCCGTTATCGGTCGGTGGCCGCTTTTCGCTTTGGTCCGCGGCGTCTCTTGCCTGCATGATCTACCTGACCGCAGACGTGTTTGAGAGAATTCTCGTCGGCGCAGAGGAAATGGACACGCATACGCGCGACACGCCGCTTGCCACCAACGTCCCCATGCGTCTCGCCCTGCTGGACTACTGGAACACGTCCGTCCTCGGCGACAGGATGCGTGTGCTTCTGGCCTACGCGAACCGTCTGAGGCTACTGCCGACCTACCTGCAACAGCTCGAAATGGAATCAAATGGAAAAAGCGTCGGTTCCGACGGCATAACAGTGCCTGTTGCGACGGCCCCGGCTCTGTGGGGCGGAGAAGGGTCGGTCGGCCAGCATTCCTATCACCAATGGCTGCACCAAGGCGCTCAAGCCGTGCCCTGCGAGTTCATCCTCGCGCCAGACACCGGTCGCGATCCGGAAGGCCTTACGGCGCTGACAGCGCACGCGCTCGCGCAGGCTGAGGTCCTCGCAAACGGACGCAGCCTCGCTGAAGTCATGAAGGAAGAGCCCGGCCTCGACGACAAGGTCGCCCGCCAGAAGGTCCATGCCGGAGGACGCGCCTCGACTTTCATGATCCACAAACGCTTCGGGCCCGAAGCGTTTGGCGCGCTTGTCGCAATGTACGAGCATCGCACATATTTTGCAGGCAAGCTCTGGGGCCTCAATCCCTTCGATCAGTGGGGTGTCGAGCGCGGCAAGACCATGGCTGCACGTTTGAAACCGGCCCTGACAGGTGATGCATCCGCTGCAGATCCCGTGACCGCGTCTTTGATCTCGGCCCTGCGATAGACATGTCGGTAACCCGAATTCTGCGCGAAAAGGCAATCGGGGAAACACGCTGGGTCGCGTACGACGCATCAGATCGGCCCATCGCCCTGCGACTGGACAGGTGGAGCGATCAGACGTCGCGCGCCCAGGTTGGTACCATCGCTGAAGGGAGAATCCGCGCGATCCATGAACGTCAGGGCGGCGCTTTTGTTGAACTCTCTCACGGAACCGAAGCCTTCGTCCGGCTGAACGATGGACACGGCCTGACCGAGGGCCAAAGCATCGAGGTGCAAACTGTTGCAGAGGCGCGGCGCGGCAAGCTGGCTCGGGTCGTGAGGGTCGAATCCAGAGAAAAATCTCAACCGCGACTCGATCCCGTCGACGTGTGGCAGAAGAGCTTGCCCCTTGGAACGGAAGTGAAGCCGGAAAATGTGCCAGCAGGTGACCCGGAAATCCAAGCTGCATTCGATGACGCCCTGTCGGAATCCGTAACCTTGCCGGGAGGCGGCACCCTTCAAATCCAGCCGACTGCCGCGCTAGTCGCCGTCGACCTCGACACGTCGGGTCGTAATGATGGGGGGCGCGCAGCCGCTCGCGCGCTCCGAATAAACCTCGAGGCCTGTCGTGAACTCGCGCGCCAGATGAATCTGCGCAATCTTGGCGGCGCAGTCGTTCTCGATTGCGTGTCGCCGATCAATCGGGAGGCGGGAATCAAAATACGCGACGGATTTCTGTCCGCTTTCGCCGATCTATCCCAGAGACAGGTCAAGGCACTTGCGCCTTCGCCCTTCGGACTCATGGAGGCATCAGTTGCCTGGGGAGAAACCCCCATTGCTGATCGGATGCTTGGCGCAGACGGTTTGCCGACCGACGAAACTGTCTGTCTTGAAGGGCTTCGCCACCTGCAGCGCGAAGCACGCGCCCAGCCTATGGCCCGCTTCCAGCTCAACATGCCGGCCCGAGCCCATTCATGGATGACAGGGTCCGGCCTTGACCTTCAGGCCAGCCTTGACGAGTCTTTCGGAGCCCGATTGACGATCTCACCCCACACCAAGTCCAAACCTGAAGTGTTCCAGATATGAGCAAGCCTATTTCGCCTGAGAATCGCACTCCAAAATGCGCGCAGTGTCGCAAGAAACCCGTTTCGTCCGAATATCGGCCTTTCTGCTCAAAACGGTGCGCCGATGTCGACCTGGGCCAGTGGCTCAAGGGGGGATATGCAATCCCCGGCGCACCAGCTGAATTGGATGAAAACGCCGACAGCGGGCGCCCGCTGGACGACTTCGCAGGCGATGACTGAAAACGCGATAGACAAGTGTGCCTGCCTTGGTTATTACGCGCCTTCCCTATCGGCCCGCCCGGGTAGCTCAGGGGTAGAGCAGCGGATTGAAAATCCGCGTGTCGGTGGTTCGATTCCGCCCCCGGGCACCATTTGGTTTGGCCAACCCATTGAAATCTCAGTATTTCCAAGGTGTTCCGCAAGTTTAGCGATACACTGGGAGATACACTATGACCCACCAACACATCCCAACAGTCACCGCCGAGCGCACAGCCGCGAGCATCAAACGCCTCCGGCTTAGGGTCTTCCGTGCTCTCCTCGGAGCTTGCCTCCGGCGAGATGAGTGGCGGCTTGCCCGACTCTACACCTCGCAGGAACGTCTCCGGGCGCGCGAGAAAGCGATAGCTTACCGTGTCGAGCGTAACGAGGCTGAGCTGAGCGTTACCAGCGGCGAGTTGATGAGCCGGTAGCCGCGACTACCCTCCGAACTGACCCCTGTGGCCCAAGGTTTCACTCAGCGTGGCCGTGAGGGTTCTCTCTGACCGAATCCAGAGTTATTTCCATGCGCATGACCATCAAGCACTTGCAGGCCCGTGGAGGAGCCCTGCGCTACCGCCGAAAGATACCTGCACACCTCCGGCCCTACTTTGGAGGCAGAACCGAGATCGTCCAAGCCTTGGGGCGCAGAGTTGGACAGGAAGGCCGCGCCATTGCCTTGGTGCAAGCGCTGGATGCTCAGTGGGGACAACGCCTGCTGGACGCCGAGAGAGCCTACCGTGCGGGGCAAGACCCCCACGCACTCGCCGAGATGGCTGAGGAGTGGGCACTGCGTAACAAGTTCATTGGGCCCGATCCTTCCGGGGTCGCTCACGGCCCCCGCGAAATGAGCGATTACGACCATTGGCTGAGGGAAGCGATTACACCCTATGAGCGACGCCTGGGCCGTGAGCCTGAGCTTCACGAACTGGACCCCGAAACGCGGTTGAAGATTGAAACCGTCAAGCGTGGGGCCCGAGTACCCGCAGCGCTAACCCTAGGGCGCGTCATAGACGAACGCATGAAGCACCACTGGGGTGACAAAGAAGACAAGGCAGAGTCCGCCACTGTGCCGAGACTGGAGGAGTGGATTGCCGCTCACCCTACCCTAAGCAAGAAGGCGAAGGGCGGCCCTCGCTTGCTACCGCTTACTGAGATCAACAGAGCGTTAGCGCGCGAGTTCATCACCCACTTGCACACGGGCCTCAACAACGGAGCAGAGACCGTTCGGAGGCGCATAGGAGTGCTCAGGGCAATTTGGAACTGGGCTGCCGACCACTTTGAAGACGACACCCTCAGAAGCAAAAACCCATGGGCACGGCAACAGCCACCAAAGGCTGCCCGCGACGTGGAGAGAGTCGCCTCACAGAAGCGCCTGCCGTTCACAAGGGGTCACCTTGAGCTAATCGATGCCTATCTCATGCGGAACTCCACCAACCCGCACATGCGAGCATTTCTCCGCCTGCTAAAGTACACTGGGGCACGGCCCATGGAGATTGGTGGGCTTCTAAAGAGCGATGTGGTCCTAGACGCTCCTACGCCTCACCTACGCATCAAAGCGAACGCCCTGAGAGGCCTCAAGACCAAGGGCAGTGAGCGGCGCATACCGATCGTTGCAGCAGTGCTTGGCGACGTGAAGACTCTAGTGGACAAAGCTGCCCTGCCCGGCACCCCGCTATTCCCCACACGCTTCCACACCACGACTAACCTCTCTAACCGTGCCAACGCTGCCATCAGGGCCGCAGGGGTGCCCAAGGAGCGGCGGCTAGTGGCTTACAGCTTCCGCCATACGGTCAACCAAGCGATGATCGTGAGCGGCGCAAAGCGTCACCTGCGGCACGGCCTCCTAGGTCACACAGAAGCTTCCATCAATGCCGTGTACGGCGCAGGTAGTGTGGACTTAGGAGAGCTCAAGGCCGCCATGGAGGAAGCCTTTGAGCGGCTGGGAGACTCCCCAGATTACGTCTACATGGACGAGGAGTTGGTGTAGAGATTCTGCGCCACGACTAGGGTGTCGTTCAGATCAAACAAAACCCCTGCAATCAGCATCCTCCAGAATGACTCAGAATGGCCGCTGAGAGTCGTTCTGCCTTGGCCGGTGTTCGGCACCAGAAAATCGTAAACGCCTCTGTACGATTCTCCTAGAGTCCCACATGGGCGCTTCTGAAGGGGACATGGGCAAACGGAAGGCTAGCCGAACGATCTAGTCTCCCTCAAAACCCCACGCTTAAGGAAACCTCCATAGGCGTCTGCTGAGGGTAAAATCAAAACCCTACACTACCGGAAGAGTAGTCGTCCGAGACAACTCAAATCAAAACCCTGAACTACCGGAGAAGCTAGTCGGCTCAAGCGCCACTTTCGCCAATCCGCCCCAACACTTCGCCCGCACCATAGTGGTCTTTCTGACTACCTGCCCCCTCTACGCTATGGCTGCGGTTAACACCCACCCTCTAGCCAGTTCACCATGACAGTGACGCCCCCGGCCCATGAGCGCTGACCCTCGGTTGAGACACCAAGGCGAGATCATTGGAGCTAGAGGGGGCGAGCGTTTGCTCTGCCCTGAGCTTAGTGGTCGTAGTGGATATAAACCTAGAGAATAGAACTCTAAGTAAGACTAGAGGATACACTCTAGATAACACTAGGTTCTGACCTCTAGTGTGACTCTGAGTGGTGTTGGTTGTAGATACACCCCCCCAACACCTACCCCTTAGAGACACGCTCAGTGTTACCCTTAGTGACACCCTTAGAGTTACTCTGGATGGAGGTGTGTGGTGAGAAACACACCAGCTAAGCCTACCCTCAGTGCAACGCCCAGTGTTACCCCTTGTGCCTTCGCTTTAGCGCTTAGGACGGTGGTGATATGCACCCGCTCTTGCCCAAGCATTTGCGTCTCCACCGCAGCGGCCCAGTGTCTCCCTACAGCTCACCCGCAGAGCTGACGCTGGGCGCATCTCCAAGGATCAGCGGCAAAGGGGTGTATTCCACCGCCGCCCAGGCACTCAGTACCGGAGCCCTCTGATCAACACCTGCACTTGCATTCCGCCTTCTGCACTCGTCGGTCTCTTCTCCGGTGTACTGACGATGGCAGGGCCCTCACCTCCCTAGCGTCGCAGCTTACCCTTTGTCCACTTAGGCCCAGGTCGGATTTTGGGGCAAAAATCTCAGCGCCCTTATGATAGTGCAGCAACGCCGTTTTCCCCCCGTAGGGGGTGGGCCCAGTGACAGCATTAAGCCGTGCCAAGAGGTGCCCGGTGTGCCGTTGGTGTATCACCTTGTAACCCTGAGCCGACTCGGGTCGGACACTGGGCACACCAACCCCAATGTTTGCAGGGGTTTCGAGCTCTCAGGACGATGCCGGGCTAGGGCACCCTCCCCACACCCCTGCTAGCCAAGAACGCGAGCGAGCTAAAATGTCGAGAACGTTATCACGCCGCATGACGTACTATAGAGCCGTCATAGATCTGCTAGCTGAGCTCGAACACGTCGAATTCTATCGTGTAGATCCAGACACGAGCGACTCCCTTGCCTGTTTCTGGCGAATAGCCCTTGCTGAATGGATAGGTGATCGAAGCTGCTCCGTCTTTACATTCAAAAATGTGAAATAGACCAAAGCCAATGACCTGCGGTTTGGTTCCCAGCGGCGATAAGTACAGGTTTGTGACCCCGCGCTCCTTTCGCCTTTGGTCAACAATTTCACTAAGAACCGCAGCGGTTCCAAATGGGTCGTTGGCTGGTGAGAACGATCTGTTGGCTTCTGCGAAGTTCGGGTCGGACAACTCTTCTGCAGCACGCCTGGACCTCAAAACGCTCTGCTGGTACATGTCCGCACTCAGCGACGGAAGGCCGAATAGCTGGTGCTTGTCAGCCTTCGCACGATCCTCTGCCACCTCTGCAATCATTCGGTCGTCGTACCCCATGCCTATGATCAGCAAGTCCGCCGAAGAATCGGTGGCCGGAGTGCCTTCGTATCCTTGGACTGGCCTAACGTCATAGCCGACACCCGCTGAAAACTTGGTGTTCTCTTTATTTTTGTAGTTGGCTGGTTCCGCGTAGATTACGCTGAAATGCATGATCTTTGAACGCTCCATCAACCTGAGAAGAAACAATAGGTGCGGACGAAGCATGCCTGTTGAATCAATACAAATCGACAACTTGGTAAGATCAGGAGAACGCTTTCTGAGTTCCTCAAACAGGGTTAAACAAAAACTGGATTCGTCCGGCGAGTCAGGCGCAAAATATTGCTCCGGCGGTAAATCATCCGGAGTCAGTTCGTATTCCTTGTGAATCAGCCAAAGTTTTTCTTTTGCGAGCACGTGGTTATAAACATGGCGTACTCTGTCGCTCAAATTGTATGCGGACAACAGAATATCGAATTCGCACACGTCTGCCCAATCTGTTTCGGACGCGATCACCTTTCGCAGAAAAAACCCATAATCCATCTGGTTAGCGATCAAAGAGGTCGGTCTGACCTTCGCCTGCACCGTCTTCAGAAGAGCGAATGAATCTGCCCCGAGCATTCCCAAATAGCGGCGCTAAGGCGCGCTTCTCCCATTCGCGCTTTAGTTCAGTGAATGCGTCATCTTGTTCCGGATCGAATATAGCTTCCACCTCGCTCCGATCGAAAGGTATGATGCCTCGTCTTGCGGTGCCAAGCGCCCAGCGAGGAACCAGCATCCTGTTCAATTGAAACTTTCTCGTAACTTGTTCCGAGTTGCGTTCTTGCTGTCCACCTTCCACGTCAACAAGAAAAGAGCGGTCGGTGGCATGTTGAAGCACTGCTGCGGCTGTCTCTGAAACGTTTATCAGTGAAGCGCTAAAGCCAATTAGAGAACATTCGCGAATTTTATCGGAGAAGCGATTGATGCGAAACAATTGCGACAGACGGTCCATTGCGACCAGGATTCCAACACCCTCGGCACCCGCCTTCATCATGCTGTGGTAGAACCAATCGGCAGAGGAAACAGCACCACGGCTTTGCGCTTCATACGATATCTTACCTTCGACAAAAGGCTTCTCGCCCTGAAATACAGCCCAGTCAAACGTATGCTTCAGCAGGGTAATTAGCGCCCTGGGTTGTCCTTCCGACATACGTACAAAGTTGGAAAGCCCAGCATAGATTTGCTTTTGGCTGTTCTCACGAAGAAGCTGGGCCACCAGGTCGCTCTTGTAGCGCTTCAACTTATCTGCATACGGCCCGGTTTTTGTGCCCTTCTGATACGCGGCAGATTGCGAGTTTATATTCTTCGCAGCGGTTAGCAGATCTTTCCCCCGCGACCACTCGGAATAGAAAATCAATAAGTTAAGCTTTTCTAGCAGCGGATGCTCTGGAACCGACAGCCCGGAAATAACTTGCCTGATGGAGGCATCCCCATCGATTCCAGGCGCGGCGCTCAGCTCGAATCCCGACTGCAAAACATGTCCGAGTCGCACGAAGTGTTTTCGGTCTTTGCTCTCGCGAGACCCTCCCGACTCAAGCAACAAACTGGACTGCCAATCGAGGTTCGGTTCCTCGAACCAGTCCTTCAGATCTACGCTGGCCACATTGGCCGGAGCATCACCTCGAAAAGCTTCTAGTCGACGCTTCACCAGAAGATCGACCAGCTGTCGGTATTGGTTCTCGTTTTCACGAAACCTACGATCGAGTCTCAACTCATCGAATTCAGAGTCACGAACGTTCACCTCGTCTGCACTAAGCGTCCGCTGTGTCCTTATCCCGAACTGACGCGCCCCAATTTTGAAAGTCGCGGGGCTTTCGCGCTCTCGAACCAACGTATTCACATGAACTTGCTGCTGCTCGGTGAGATTCTCGAATTCATCCAGCAAATAGCAAAACTGAATATTGGCTAGAGAAGGGATAAGCTTCGCTATTAGCTTTGGCACCCCGAAAATGAGCCTACCACGAGTAACTGCGATGCGGGGGGACAACTTCCCCGTGAAGGCCGCATTGTTCACCTCGAAATCGAGAGCCCTTCTCCTTCCGTTTAAGTTTTCGCAAAGTTCTCGCAAAGTTGATAGTTTCGGCGGATCATCATCGAACAGCCCCCCAACGAGTTGGCAAAGATGCTCTTCTACGCCATGCAACTCTTTGTCAGCGAAAATGGCTTGAGCCACGTCAAGCACCGACTGCCCCAACCAGAGTTCTAGATAGTAAGAAAATATCTCGCCCCATGCTTCAGCCGTTTGGCCTTTACCCTGGAACCGACCGGCATCCAGACCACTACATTTCACATAGATTCCGACGTATCTGTCCCGTTCAAGCCCCTGAACCAACGGTAGATCGCTCTCAAGAAACCGCATGCGCTGCAGCGGAAAAGATGCATACCGCATCAAATGGGTCTTGCCGCTGCCCTTGCCCCCCAAAATGAAGGTAGGCATCGGCGATGTGAACCTGCCAGCATCAAAAAGCCGACCACTCCCACTGTCTTCCTCAACATCGACCCAGAGCGAATTGATCTGAGAATCAGTCAGATCGTTCGCTTTGGTTAAACTGAATGGGTTATTGGTCATGTTCAACTATAGGCCAGTTTGGAATATCGCTTGAACACCGGGGCCCAACGAACGTCCTTCGTTCCGCTAGACCAGATGATAGGCAAAGTATTATCGGGAGTATTGTAAGCGAATCCAAGGAGCAACTGACCGTTTCGATATCCTAAAGGATGATCCCGAACCAAACGAGAGCCAAAACGGTATGCTATCGCCTTGCCCGCCTCACGGCTCAGCTGAACTGGCGCATCCCTATAGATCCTAGATTCATCGCTGAAGCATTTAAACGAGTCGCCGAGCTCCACGACGGAGTGAACTTTATCAAACCGATCCAACCCTTTCAAAAGTTTGATACCCTCTTCCGCACCGAACAACGCGTAGTAGTAGGCTTGTGCATCGGTTTTGAGAGCCTTGAGCGGAACAACTGTATTCTCGGAATACTCCGCTCCTTGGCTACCGGAACCACACATATCATCGATGAACACGTAGTGCATAATGTCCGGATGTAGCAATGATAGCTGGCCCGGATTCGTGTGAGAAAATATCTCTGCGCCGCTTATGAAGCACTCTCTGGGAATCTCGTTTTCTTGTCTAAAATAGTACAATAGAAAAGCACTACTCTCAGACGGATTCCCCAGCGACACAAAGCGAGTGTTTTTCAATTCGCTCTCAAACCGCTCTTCGATTTCATGCATTCGCAAGGTCGGATCCTTGCTGCGGATATCGGCGATGACGGAAGCCCGGAAGACGTCTCGATAAAGAGACCTCAGAAGTGCGCGAATTTCGCTGGTACCAAAGTACATAAAATTTGAGAGCAAGTAGAGCGCATGCACTCGATCGCCCTCACTTGTGCCTTCGTCCTCAAACTGATCGAGCCAATTGGACACTTGAGGCCAATCTGCGCGACGCTCCCAGATCGAATCATGAAGTACTTTGATTTTTTCCTGGAGCGCGTCAGCAAGCGTCAGTTCTTCTCTATCGTCAATCATCGTTGATCTTTGTAAGAACGAAAACGGACTCCTGCGCAATTGTCCCAGCCGTCTTGTTACGCTTAGTCATCAATCCGCGTGAGGCGATCGTGTCGACGAGGTGGAGGTCGAGACGCATTCCCTTGCTGCTCGCAATCTTTGAAAGATACCCGGGGGTATCAAACTCATAGCCTGAAACCATATTAGGACCCACCACCAAGATCATTTTGCCACCTATTCGCAAGACACGATGGATCTCCGCAAGCGCACTGTCCATTTCCTTTATGTAGGTTGAGGCGATCCGAGCTCGCAACGTATTTTTTGTGCATATCCGAT
Source organism: Hyphomonas sp. (assembly GCA_040216775.1). Lineage (GTDB taxonomy): Bacteria > Pseudomonadota > Alphaproteobacteria > Caulobacterales > Hyphomonadaceae > Hyphomonas. Next base: position 83,528 of record JAVJOM010000029.1, on the reverse strand, counting down.
CGAGGAGTTCGTCAACATCCGCGTGGCCAGTATGAATATCTCCTGCGTTTTCGTCAGCATTTAGGTGCTCTCTGCCAATCGACTGCCGCTCAATTGGGCGAAGTTTCCCTCCTGGGGAAAAGCCCAGCCACCCCAAGCACAGGCTGGATGCTCGAACGTACTTTTGGGCCCCCACGTATGGTGGCGAAGTGATCACCAAATCGATGCTGGCATCCTCCAAGCCAAGCGATCGCGCGTCCTCATACAATACCGGCGCAGCAAAATTTGTTGGAAAAACCGTTCTCTCAAGTCGTCGAATATTTGCTAGTGCAACCTGCCAGAACACCTGCAAGACTTCGACTGATTTAAGTCGCTCAAACCTTTGCAGCACTTGATCGCCTTTGGCTCCGTACATTTTCGCGCGCTCGGGATTAATTCGAACAGGAACGGACAGCCTAGGATCAGCGAGGCTTACACGTCTGACGCATGCAGAAAAGCAGACCCACAAGAAGGGATCTGCCCACGGATCTCCGCAAATTTCCTTGAGGGCTGAGCGAAGACGTGCGAGCTGCCCCTTCACGTGCGGGCTGAACCAGTAGTCAATGTTGACCACATCAGGTAGGTCTTCTCGTGCGCTCGACGCGCGTTTCATCACCCTTTCCAATTGCTTTTTAGCATAGTCGGCAGTTGGTGGGTCCAGTTTCGCAATTGCGATTAGACGAGCAAGCGGATTTGCATCTGCGCCGACTGCATTGAGGCCCGATAGTTGCGCCTCCAACAACACTGTTCCAGACCCACAGAAAGGGTCGAGCACTATAGATCCAGGCGGTGACACATCTTCACAGGCTAGAAAAAACCGCGGAATGTTGCGAATGAGTTTAGCCGGATAAGGATGTAGTAGGTGAGTAGCTCGCTCCCTTCCCGACTTATCCGGAAAAAGATTCAGGAAATCAACTTCGACTGGGGGTGGGAAGGACTCATTATCACGGTCGCTAATCTCAAATAGCTCAGCGAGTTTGTCCGCCGCTGCATGTTGACTGAGCGTCGTCAAATGTGCGTGAGCTCCCATTAAGCCAGCCTTACATTTCGCGATCATGGGTGGCAAGGTATTAGTGGCGATTACGCTCCGTCGTTTTTGAAGTGCTTGCTCCGGGTTTTTGGCGAGCCTGAGTGTTCAACTGTCCTTTTCCCGGGCGGGCACACCCAGAGCCACCAAGTGATACACCCCGGGCTTGAAAACAGCGGTGTATCGGTGTATCTATATCCTTGCGAACACCTGTACCTATTGGGTTTTCCGTGGATTGTTTACCCCATACCACACCGCCCCCGGGCACCATTTCCCTCCGCTCATCGATAACGACCCGCTCAATCATGAACGGACCGCCTGCCTCAAAATTGGGCATACTGCACTTTATTCACGGTCGTTGGCTCGCAGAACGGAACCGCGCAACGGTTCGTGAGTACGGTGGGCAGGTGCTCACATGACGAAATCTCCATCCCATAAAATCCAACGCCTGGTCGCCGTTTCGAATCGAACGGCCTTCGGCAACCCAGGCGCGGGCGGTCTCGCCGTCGCTTTGTCTGATACGCTCGCCGAGACCGGGGGCCTCTGGATCGGCTGGAGCGGCAAGATTTTTGATACGCCCCGGCGGCGCGCCTTCCTGACGGAAGAGACCGGCGTATCCTTTGCCCTGCTCGACATGTCGAAATCAGAATATGAAGGCTTTTATCTGGGCTACGCCAACAGCGTCCTGTGGCCGGTGATGCACAATCGACTGGATCTGGCTGTATTCGATAGCGATTATTTCGCTGCCTATGTCGCGATTAACCAGCAGTTCGCTCAGGTCGTTTCGGATCAAACGTCACCCGGGGACCTTATCTGGGTTCAGGACTACCATTTCTTCCTGCTCGCCAAGCAATTGAAGGACGCCGGTTGCGACCGCAAGACAGGTTTTTTCCTCCACATTCCATTTCCAGCGCCTGAAGTGTTCCGGTCTATTCCAGATCACAGGACGCTGGCTCACGGCCTTTGCGCGTATGACGTTGTCGGCTTTCAAAGCCCGCATGATTGCCAGAACTTTGCGCGTTATGTGCAGGAAGAACTTGGCGCCGAACAGGTAGGCGAAGAACACTACAGGATTGGCGACCACACACTCACCGTGCGGCTTTGCCCGATCGGAATTGACGCAGAAGGATTTAGCCGAAGTGCGACCAGCGAAGCCGCTGAGGGCGCGTCTCGAAAACTGGCACGCTTTCTCGGTAACCGGGAACTTATTATCGGTGTCGACCGAATGGATTATTCAAAAGGCCTGCCTCAACGCTTCGAGGGTATGGCCACGCTGTTTGACAAATACCCGGATCTCCACGGCAACATCTCATTCACCCAGATTGCGCCACCGTCGCGATCCGTTGTTGAAGAATATGCCCAACTCAGACAGCAACTCGACGAACTGTCCGGGCGCATCAATGGCGACTATGGCGACCTTGACTGGATACCGATCCGTTATCTCGCCCGCGGGTACGAGCGCGATGAACTCGCCGGGCTTTACAGGCTTGCGAGGGTCGGGCTTGTCACGCCGCTCCAGGACGGCATGAACCTTGTCGCGAAGGAATACATCGCGGCTCAGGATCCGGAAAATCCCGGCGTACTTGTCCTCTCCCAGTTCGCCGGCGCCGCCGAGCAAATGAAGGAGGCTCTCATCATCAACCCTCACGACACCAACGCCCTTGCAGAGGCCGTGCGCACCGCGCTGAACATGTCGCTCGACGAGCGTCAGAAGCGCTGGCGCGCGCTGTATGACGGCATTTGCCAGCAGGATATCACCTGGTGGCGCAAGCACTTCCTTGCCGCATTTGACACAGTTAAGGCCGGATCCTAGTGCAAGGCATGCCCGGCCACTCCACACGAACATTTGCGCTCTCGTCGCAAGACGCTGTTTTTCTCGATTTCGACGGAACGCTTGCCGCCCTGCAGGACGACGCGAATACTGTTTGGCTTGCGCAGGGCATGGATACCATTCTCGAGGCATGCGCCAAACGCTTGAACGGCGCGCTAGCCATCATATCGGGACGCGATCTCGACGACCTGTTCAAGCGTGTGCCGCCAACCCTTTGGCGGTTCGGCAATCACGGCTTGCGCGCCTCTGGTCCCGGAGAACACTCCGCTGACAAGATCGCAGCCGCTCCTCACGGCCTGACCATTGCCTTGGCCGACATTGCGGCCCGTCTTCCCGGTGTACACCTGGAAACGAAAGGCCCCGTCATTGCTATCCACTACCGCGCCGCGCCAACAGTGGAATCCGAATTGGGCCTGGCGCTCAGGCAAGCCGTGCTGCCATTTGACGATTACAGCCTACAGCACGGCAAGATGGTCTACGAAGCCAAGCCAACGGCGGCCAACAAAGGCAAATGCTTGTCTGCGGCCATTCAACACAAGCCGTTCGCCGGGCGCCGCCCAGTCATGATCGGCGATGACACGACCGACGAAGATGCCTTCGTCGCGGCCCAGTCTGCCGGCGGCATTGCCGTAAAGATCGGCGAAGGCGCAACCGCCGCGCAACACCGCATGTCATCGATCGAAGATGTACACGCACTATTGAAGGAATTTGCATCCGTATGAGCACTTTGAATATGGGCATTGTCGGAAACGGAACCATCGCTGGCCTGGTGAGCGCAGGGGGTGACTACCAATGGCTTTGCCTTCCGCGCTTTGATGGAGAGCCCGTTTTCAATCAACTCCTCGGCGGCGCAGGCATGTTCGGCGTATGGATGGACGGTCTGAAATCCCGCTCGCAAACTTATGACACCAACACCGCAATTCTTCGCACGCGCCTTGAAGCGGAAGATGGCGCCATACTGGAAATCGTCGACTTTGCGCCTCGCTTCGAAAATCGCGGCCGCGTTTTCCGACCAGCGTCCGTTGTCCGACGATTCCACGTCGTGTCCGGCACGCCGCGCGTCCGGATCACCCTGACGCCGCAAACAAACTGGGGCGCACGCGATCTACCCTCGGTACGCGGGGTTAATCACATCCGATTCACTGACGGTGAACTGGCGTTCCGCGTCACCACGGATGCGCCGGTATCCTATATCCTGTCCGGCACGAGCTTTCTCCTTGAACACGACGTCTCCTTTATCCTGGGCGCGGATGAGTCCCTGGCCGATACCGTCGATGTCATGACGCTCGACTGGGAAGATCGCACACGGAAATACTGGTCAAAATGGTCACGCAGTCTCGCCGTTCCGCTAGAGTGGCAGGAAGCGACAATCCGCGCGGCGATCACACTCAAGCTGTGCGTATTCGAAGAAACCGGGGGCATTGTCGCGGCCCTCACCACATCAGTGCCGGAACACGAAGGATCGGAGCGGAATTGGGATTACCGTTTTTGCTGGATTCGCGATGCGTATTTCACTGTCTCAGCGCTGAATCGTTTGTCCGCCATGGGCACACTGGAGCATTATATGCGCTGGGTCCGCAACATTGTCGCTCAGTCGCGCGGCGGACACATCCAGCCCGTTTACGGTATCGGACTGGAATCAGACCTCACCGAAGAACATGCCACCCATCTGCCCGGATATCGCGGCATGGGCCCCGTGCGCCGTGGCAATCAGGCCGCAGAACATGTGCAGCATGATGTCTATGGGCAGGTCGTGCTGGGCGTATCGCAATCCTTCTTCGACCATCGCCTTCTATCACCACCTGGCATTGCCGAATTTCGCCAACTCGAACCAGTCGGCGAGCGCGCCTTCGCCATGCACGACACACCGGATGCGGGCATCTGGGAATTTCGGACGATTGCCGATGTTCATACGTCTTCCGCAATCATGTGCTGGGCCGCCTGCGACCGGCTTTCCAAGATTGCCCTCCACCTTGGCCTGCCCGACCGCGCAACCTATTGGGCGGAACGGGCCGCCATTATTCATCAAACCATCCTGGAGAAAGCATGGAACCCCAGTGTCGGTGCCTTCACGGCGGCCTTTGGGGGCGAAGCGCTCGACGCCTCTGTCCTCCTCATGGCCGAGATCGGCTTCCTGCCGGCAACCGACCCGCGCTACGTCGCAACAGTCGACGCCATCGACAAAACACTCCGCGAAGGCAACCACGTCTATCGCTACAAGACAGAAGATGATTTTGGTCGGCCCAAGACAGCTTTTACCGCCTGCACTTTCTGGCATATCGATGCATTATTCCGGATCGGCCGCGTAGATGAGGCGCGCGTCATGTTCGAATCGGTACTCGCCAGCCGCAACCATGTGGGATTGCTGTCCGAAGATGTTGATCCTGCTAACGGAGACCTCTGGGGCAACTTCCCGCAAACCTATTGCATGGTAGGCATCATCAATTCGGCGGCCTTGCTCAGCAAGCCGTGGACATCCGTGATCTAACGTCAGGCTGCGACATCCGACTTATTCGATCGTGCCGCGGATGCATCGAGCACGCCCGGCATATCCCACTGCCCCTCCGGGCGGATCATCACCATGGGATCGCTATCGGGTCTCAGCGCTTTGGGGTGTTCGGGCAAAGGGATTTCGATCTCAAGATAGTCAAAATCCGAAAAAGAAAAGCGCGGTCGCCCTTCCGCCAGGCGGCACTTAAACGTGCGCGACCAAACAGGCCATAGCCGCGCCTGTATCTGCGCAATCATCAGCCGGTAGCCTTTCCGCGTGGCCAATTCAAATGCCTCCGCCAGCATGACATGCAGGGCGGCCCGTCCTCTCTGGCTCCGCAGCAATACCACACGCTCGAGTTTCGCAAAATTGGCAAACCACCTTATCCGAAGTGTCCCAACTGCGTCTTTACCGTCAAATACAAGAAAGTGCGTGGCATTAAGATCATTGCCGTCGAACTCTTCTGTATACGGGCATGCCTGCTCTGCCATGAAAACCGCCGCGCGGATGGCGACCATTTTCTGATAGTCTTCCAGTGTCCGCACTGGCTGCGCTGTATAGCGTTCAAACCCTCCGGCCGGCACATTGCGGCACAGGACACTTTCTCCGATCGATGGATACTGCTTCACTGCACACCAGCCACAATCGGTGTCAGCGCCTCCTGGACATAGAGGTCCGACAGTCCCCCCTCATATGGCACGAACCCCAGGCCTTCCATGGATCGCCTGCCGTCCTCAGTCGCACCGCGCGCAAAGCACGGATAGGCGCTGAACATTTCCACGCGCATGACGGCCGCTGCCGTCATCACATTCCGGCGCGCCTCACGAGTCGCGCCGGCATAGACGCCTATGTAGAAGGCCGCACACCCCTCACCGTTCGCGCAAAGATGCGCCGGATCTGGGCGAGCAGGATTATAGGAACCATCCCGCACCGCCACTTCACCCTTACGAGTCAAAGGCAGCGTGAGGAAAATCCCCTCCACCGGGTCGCCGGTCACCCAGGCCGTCATTCCCGTTATCCGATCCATTTCGGCAACGGCGACGGGATCGGCAATCTTCGAAGACATGAGCGATTCGGCCATGGCGATGCCTTGCTCCAGCTCGGAAAAGGTCGCGCGCCGAAAACCGAATTCAGCTCCTTTTTCGGCAACGCGCACCAGATCAATTGCACCAAATTGCGCTTCGCTATTTCTGATTGTATTCATTGTCATTTACCACTACAAGCGTACTTGAGTGATGCCATAGGCGTTGCTTCGTGGCTTTACCGGTAAATGAAACGGGGACTTACACCCGTGAAAGGGGAAGCGATGCTAACGGAAACTTTTGACTGGGACAGAATGCGGATATTCCGCGCTGTCGCTGAGCTGGGCAGCATGTCTGCCGCAGCCGAAAAACTGGGCGGGTCTGTACCAACGATCAGCCGACGCATCAGCGAGCTTGAGAGCGCGCTGCGAACCGAGCTGCTGAAACGATCTACCAAGGGAATCGACTTGACTGAAGCTGGCCGCTTGCTGCTTCGGCATGCAAATCTCATGGCCGACATCGTTTCAGCTGCCCATGACGATGTGTCTGACATCGACACGCCGAATGCAGGACCAGTGCATATCGTCACCTGCGACGCTCTCGGTCCGTATTGGCTCGCGCGGCGTCAGCCCGAATTCAGGAACCGTAGTCCGGGAGTGCAACTTACACTATCCACGTCTAACCGACCTCCGGACTTGCTCGACAATGAGGCTGATATTGCCATTCAGTATGAGCCGCCAAAGCGCAGCGAACTCATCGGTCGACGCATGGGCGTCATCCACTATCTCTGTTTTGCGTCGCGCGAATATCTCGACCAAAATGGAACGCCCACTAACCTGTCCGACTTTCATGAGCACAGATGCCTGTTGCATGAAGGATACGTCAATCAGTCCAATAGATGGGCTGACGGCGCCGAGTTGGCAAAGCAATTAATACCGTTTTCACTGGTGAGCAATTCTACGGCGACGCTGATCTCGTCATGCCTTGCAGGCGGCGGCATTGCGGTGCTGCCATCCTATATTGCCGCCGCCTTTCCGGCGCTTATGCCCCTGCCGCTTCCGCCTATGGCCTCAATACAATTCTGGCTTGGCTACACTGAACGCATTCGGCGTCTGGGACGGGGCCAGGTGGTCATCGAATGGTTGCGAGACGCTTTTGATCCATCTGAATCCGATTGGTTTCGAGAAACGCTCGTTCGACCATAGCAAAACCTTGCGGTGCATCAGGAAGCAGTTTTTGCCCCCAAATTGCCGCAAGGCGCATGAACTTCCTCATGTTCTTCTATTCCCGCGCACGGTCTTTCCCGCTAGGTCTGGGGCACCGCCGCACCAACAGGAATTGCCCATGCCCAGCCAACTCGACCATCTCAAAACCCTCGAGCAACGCTTGCTATGGCTCTCGGCCTGGACGGTTCACAATGCCAACCACCTGCGGGATAAGCGCGATGATGACGTGAAGGTCGGCGGCCATCAGGCCTCGTGCGCCTCGATGGTGTCGATCATGACAGCGCTCTACTTCCACACACTTCGCCCGGAAGACCGCGTCGCCGTCAAACCGCATGCCGCACCCGTCTATCACGCCATGCACTACCTGATGGGCAACCAGACACTCGAGAAGCTCCAGAACTTTCGCGGCTATGGCGGCGCGCAGTCCTATCCCAGCCGAACCAAGGATATCGACGATGTCGACTTTTCCACCGGCTCGGTCGGCCTCGGCGTCGCGGAAACCGCCTTCGCCTCAATCGTACAGGACTATCTTGAAGCCAAACCCTGGGCGGCAGACAGGCCACTGGGCCGCATGGTCGCGCTCGTGGGTGACGCCGAACTTGATGAGGGCAATGTCTATGAGTGCCTGCAGGAAGGCTGGAAGCACGACCTGCGCAATACGTGGTGGATCATCGATTATAACCGCCAGAGCCTCGACGGCGTCGTGCACGAAGGTCTTTGGGAAAAGGTGGAAGACATCTTCAAGGCGTTCGGCTGGCGCACGGTTGTTCTGCGTCATGGCGCCCTCCAGCGCGAAGCGTTCGCGGAACCCGGCGGCGAAACACTGAAGAGCTGGATACAGTCCTGCCCCAATGCCGATTATTCCGCGCTGACCTACAAGGGCGGCGCTGCATGGCGCGCGCGCCTGATGAACGATATCGGTGACCAGGGCGACATTACCGCCCTGCTCGACCGCCGCAGCGATGACGAACTCGCCGCCCTGATGAATAATCTCGGCGGCCAGTGCCTCCAGTCACTCTGTGACGCTTTCGATTCAACTACCGACGACACGCCCACCGTCTTCCTCGCCTACACGATCAAGGGCTGGGGCACACCGCTCGCCGGGCACAAGGACAATCATGCCGGCCTGATGAACAAGGCCCAGATGGCTGACTTTCAGAGCAAGATGGGGATCGCCGAAGGCGAGGAATGGACCCCGATGGCAAGTGTCGCAGACTCCGATGCCCTGAATAGTTTCCTGCGCGAAGTCCCCTTCTTTGCTGCCGGGCCCCGCCGCTTCTCCGCCCCGCCTGTCGCCAGCACCGGTCCGACCTTCCTCGACGACGACGTTCAGTCGACCCAGGCCGGTTTCGGCAAGATTCTCGACGCGCTCGCCAAGTCGAAATCCGAACTGGCCGACCGCATCGTCACAACCTCTCCCGATGTCACCGTGTCGACCAATCTCGGCCCCTGGGTGAACCGGCGCGGCCTGTTCGCGCGCGAGGTCCGCGGCGACACGTTCCGCGACCAGCAGATCCCCTCGACCCAGAAATGGCAATTCTCGCCGACGGGCCAGCATATCGAACTCGGTATCGCCGAAATGAACCTGTTCCTCCTGCTCGGTGCGGCGGGACTTTCGCATTCCCTGTTCGGCGAACGCCTCATTCCCATCGGCACGGTCTACGATCCGTTCATCGCGCGTGGCCTCGATGCATTGAACTATGCCTGTTATCAGGATGCCCGCTTCATCATCGTCGGCACACCATCCGGCGTGACACTCGCCCCCGAAGGCGGCGCCCACCAGTCCATCGGCGCCCAGTTGATCGGCATGAGCCAGGATGGTCTCGTCTCCTTCGAGCCGGCCTTCCTCGACGAGCTATCCATCATCATGGACTGGTCGTTTGATTATCTCCAACGCGATGGCGACGGCGATCCGGATGAGCGGACATGGCTGCGCGACGAGACAGGCGGCTCTGTCTATCTCCGCCTCACCACGCGCCAGCTCGAACAGGTCCGCTGGTCTGATCGCAACGACGAAACATTCCGTCAGGGCGTCATCGATGGCGGCTACTGGCTGCGCGAACCCGGCCCGAATTGCGAGATCGTCATCGCCTATCAGGGCTGCGTCGCGCCTGAAGCCATCAAGGCCGCCGGACGCATCGGCAATAATCGCCGCGACATTGGCGTTCTGGCCATCACATCCGCCGACCGTCTCAATTCGGGATGGACGGCGGCCCGCCGGGCCCGCGCCCGGGGCAACACGGCCGCCAAGAGCCAGATCGAACGCCTGATGGAACAAGTCCCCCGCGACTGCACGCTCATCACGGTCACCGACGGTCACCCGGCCACACTGGCCTGGATTGGCGGCGTGAAGGGCCACGCCACAACGCCCCTCGGCGTCGAGCATTTCGGCCAGACCGGCACCATCGGGGACCTTTACCGTCACTTCCAGATCGATGCAGAGGCCATCGTGTCAGCCGCGAGCCACCTGTCCCCCGGCAAGGTCATCTGATCAAGCGGTTTCGAGCCATCCCTGAAGCCGTGCTGCATCGTGACGGCACTGTTCGGGGCTGCCGAACAGTTGCCGGTTCACGCCAATCCGCTTGAACCAGTAATGCAGGCCGACAAGGTCGGTGAACCCCATCCCGCCATGCACTTCCGTTGACGTGCGCGCGATAAATGTGCCGGCTTCCGCCAGATGCGATTTCGCCAGCGTTGCCATGACCAATCCTTCGGGCTCGCCTGTGTCCAACGCATGTGCCGCGTGCCAGATAAGCGCGCGTGAAGGCTCCAGTCGCGCGGCCATCTCCGCACACATATGCTTCACGGCCTGGAATGACCCAATCACGCGTCCGAATTGCTGCCGCTCCGCCGCATAGGCGACCGCCTTGTCCAGCATCGCCTGCGCTGCGCCCAACGTGTCGGCGGCCACAAGAAGACGGGCTGCAGCAAGCACTTCGTCATCCGCAGCCAACGTCATTTCCGCCACCTCGCCATCAAACCGGACTTCAGAAAATACCCGTGTCCGGTCAATTGTCTGCATGGGGGAAGCGTTCGGCGTGGCGACCAAATTCAGTGCCCCCGTGGAATCCGCCACCAATAGATGTGTCGAGCCGTCTGCGGAATCCGCCAGCAGAGATGTGCCGGTCAGCTTGTCCTTTATCATCGTGATGCCCGCGCCATCGCGCCGCGACGACAATTCCGTCAAGGCAAGGCCCATCCTGATGTCACCGGTCGCAACGCCTGAAAGGAAATCCTCCCCGGCATTACGCATTGCGTGCGCCGTAACCGTCGTCGCCAGGAACCGGCTAGGTGCAATCGCATAACCCAGCGCCTCTTGAACAAGACAGGCATCCAGCAGGCCCAGCCCAAGGCCGCCGCGATGCTCCGGCACATGCAGTCCCGCGAGGCCCAACTCATCCAGGCCGGACGTCAGCGACGCACTCGCGGCCTCATCTCCTGTCGCAATCTTGCGAATGGTATCGAGCGGTGCGGCATCCTTCAGGAAGCCGTTCAGGCTGTCCTGCAACATGCGCTGGTCTTCTGAGAGTGCAAATTCCATGGGTCGTCTCCTCTCAGGCCTTGGCCGGTTTGGGTTCGCGCGGCAGGCCGAGGCCCCGTTCCGCAATGATGTTCTTCTGTATCTGCGCCGTACCGCCCCCAATGATCAGGCCGAGGTCATACATGTACCGTGCCTGCCACGAACCGCCGGCCCGAAGATGCTCGCCTTCCTCGTACATGATGCCCAGCTCGCCCAGCGCATCAATGGCAAGGCGTGCAATCTCGTGGTTCAGCTCACACCCCATCAGCTTCACGACAAGGCCTGCCAGGCCCGCGCTCTCCTTCTTCAGGCTATGGGTCGTAATGCGCAATCCATTCGCCTGCATGGCATAAACTTCGCCTTGCAACTTCAACAGGCGGTCGCGCAGCAGCGGATTGTCGATCAAGCGCTCGCCGTTCATCGTTTCACGCTTCATCAGCTCGACCAGCTCTATCAGCCGTGCCTTGGTCGCATTCGGGTCGCCCAGCATGCCCCGCTCGTGTGTCAGCGTCGCATTGGCAACCTGCCAGCCCTTGTTGGCTTCGAACACAATCCCGCTCTTGGGCACGCGCACATCCGTGAAGAACACTTCGTTGAAATTCGCCGTGCCAGTCATGTCGACAAGTGGGCGCACTTCTATTCCAGGCGTCTCCATCGAGAACAGGATATAGGAAATGCCGTGGTGCTTCTTGGCGGCAGGATCTGTCCGCACAAGGCAGAAAATCATGTCGGCCTGCTTGGCCGTCGAGGTCCAGATCTTGCTGCCATTGATGATGTAATCATCACCTTCTTCCACTGCCGCCGTGCGCAGTGCTGCAAGGTCCGACCCCGCGCCCGGCTCCGAATAGCCCTGGCACCAGATCATCTCACCATGCAGGGTAGGCCGGATATAGGCGGCCTTCTGTTCCGGCGTTCCAAGTTCCAGCAATGTCGGAACCAGCATGGAAATGCCCTGGTTCGACATGGCGCGTGGCACACCTGACCGGGCAAACTCTTCCGCGATGATCCGCGACTTCAGGATATCTGGTTCAGCGCCATATCCGCCATATTCAGTCGGGATGGTGCGCGCAGCGAGCCCCTTCTCGATCAGCAGTTTCTGCCACGCCAGCCGCTTGGGATTCTTCATCCCCTTGTCGTCACTGGTCGGCGCAAGGTGCGCATTGGCGGAAAGAATGTTGGCCACTTCCTGTCGAAAGGTTTTGTATTCCGGGCTGAAAGATAGATCCATGGCGCGGGGCTCCCTGATTTTCAGGAACACTGACAGCCCTTCCCTTGGGGCCGCCAATAGGGGTTACGCGGTTTCGCGTCTTTCTGCTTGCTGAACGCAGCGTAAGCCGCCCTAGTGTTGCCAGAACCAATCTGGAGGAACGCCAAATGTCAGTCGAATATGAAACCCGCGGCCATCTCGCCATCATCACGCTCAACCGCCCTGAAGCCCGGAACGCTATTAACGGCGTCATGGCCACCGGTATTGAGCACGCGCTGGATCGCTTCGAAGACGATCCTGAAATGTGGGTCGCTATCCTGAAGGCGAATGGCAAGGCCTTCTGCGCGGGTGCAGACCTGAAAGAGATCAATGCAGGCAATGGCGGCAAGCTCGGCACTGAAAAGGGCGGCTTCGCCGGCATCGTGAAACGCGAACGCACCAAGCCGCTCATCGCAGCCATCACCGGCTCCGCCCTCGCTGGCGGCACCGAGATTGCGCTCTCATGCGACATGATCGTCTGCGCCGACACGACGAATTTCGGCCTGCCCGAAGTGAAGCGCTCCCTCGCAGCCGCCGCCGGTGGCCTGTTCCGCCTGCCCCGCGTCATCGGCATGCCAACGGCACTTGAAGTCATTCTGACTGGTGACCCGCTGCCATCCCAGCGCGCCTACGAACTCGGCATGGTCAACAAGGTTGTGCCCGAGGCGCAGGTCATGGACGAAGCTACGAAACTGGCTGATCGCATCATCGCCAACGCACCGCTTGCCGTGCAGGCCAGCCGCAAGGTCGCTGCCGCAGCGCTTACCGATGATGATGATGATCTCTGGCGTGCCAGCGGCAAGGCCTTTGCCGGTCTTGTCGGAACAGAAGACTTCAAGGAAGGCCCACTTGCCTTCATCGAGAAGCGCGCGCCCGTCTGGAAAGGCAGATAGCCTAGTCCTCGCGCACGACACGTGCCTTTCCGCGGCCGATCGCCAATGCCTTGATCGCGCCGCGGAAAGTCTGCACTTCCTGCTCGGTCCAGTCCGCCCGGATCAGGGCGGCGCGCAGATTGTCCTTCATCAGAGGCGTTTTCGCCGCCGGGAAGAAATAGCCGGCCCTCTCCAACTCCTCCTCGAAATGCTCAAACATCCGGAACACGTCGTCCCGCGTTGCTGGCGGCGAGTCCGCTGAAACAGCGCCTGACGTCGACGCAACCGGTTTGACGTCGCTTTGAGAGGGGAAATCCGCCGGATTTTCCGCCGCACTCAACTTGCCCCACTCATGCGCGAACACGCAAACGGCCTGCGCCAGGTTCAGGCTCTTGAATTCGGGATTCACCGGGTAGGTCATTAAAAGATCAGCCAGAGCGACAGCCTCGTTCGGAAGGCCAGACTTCTCCCCCCCGAACATCACCGCCGCCACCCCCTTACCCCCCATCGTCCGCGCATGGGCTGCCCCCGCAGCCCCCACCGCATCCGTCACCCGCTTCTCGATGCCCCGCAGCCGCGCGGTCGCCGCGACCAGATAGGTCACGCCCTCCAGCGCATCCTGCAATGTTTCATACACATTCACCGTCACACCGGCGTCGAATGCGCCCGCTGACATCGTATCGGCTGCCGGATTCGGCCAGCCATCGCGCGGCGACACCAGCCGCAGGTCCGTCAAACCGAAATTGCGCATCACCCGCGCTGCAGCGCCAATATTTTCGCCTAATTGCGGGGAATGGAGGATGACGCAGGGGCTGCGCTGTTCTGACATGTGGGAACCTGTTTTGACGCGGCCTGCCGCTCTGCTATAGCGCACTCCAATAGCTTCAACCGCAAGGATTACAAAACATGGCTAAGATCAAGGTCAAGAACCCGATTGTCGAAATGGACGGGGACGAAATGACCCGCATCATCTGGCAACTCATCAAGGACAAGCTGATCCATCCTTATCTGGATGTTGATCTGAAGTACTATGACCTGTCGATCCAGAAGCGCGACGAGACCGACGACCAGATCACCGTGGACGCGGCCGAAGCCACCAAGAAATACGGCGTTGCGGTCAAATGCGCCACGATCACGCCAGACGAACAGCGTGTCGAAGAGTTCAAACTCAAGAAGATGTGGCGCAGCCCGAACGGCACGATCCGCAACATTCTCGGCGGCGTCGTCTTCCGCGAACCCATCGTGATTTCCAACGTCCCACGCCTTGTTCCAGGCTGGACGAAGCCTGTCGTCATTGGCCGTCACGCTTTCGGAGACCAGTATAAAGCCACGGATTTCCTCGTCCCCGGCAAGGGCAAGCTGACCATGTCCTGGGTCGGTGAGAATGGCGACAAGATCGAAAAAGAGGTCTTCGACTTCCCTGAAGCCGGTATCGCGATGGGCATGTACAACCTTGACCAGTCGATCCGCGACTTTGCCCGCGCCAGCTTCAATTATGGCCTCCAGCGCAAGTGGCCGGTCTACCTGTCGACCAAGAACACGATCCTCAAGGCCTATGATGGTCGCTTCAAGGACCTGTTCCAGGAAATCTTCGACGCGGAATTTGCTGACAAGTTCAAGGCCTTCGGCGGCACTTACGAACACCGCCTGATCGACGATATGGTCGCGGCTGCCATGAAATGGTCCGGCGGCTACGTCTGGGCCTGTAAGAACTATGACGGCGACGTTCAGTCCGACACCGTGGCCCAGGGTTACGGTTCGCTGGGCCTGATGACCTCCGTGCTGATGACGCCCGATGGCAACACGGTTGAAGCTGAAGCGGCTCACGGCACGGTCACGCGCCACTATCGCAACCACCAGAAGGGCGAAGCGACCTCGACCAACTCGATCGCTTCGATCTATGCGTGGACACAAGGCCTCAGCCACCGTGGCCGTATGGACGGCACGCCAGACGTGCAGGCCTTCGCGAAGACGCTCGAAGAGACCATCGTGAAAACTGTCGAAGCCGGCTTCATGACCAAGGATCTCGCACTCCTCGTCGGCCCGGATCAGGAATGGCTGACAACCGAAGGCTTCATTGAGAAAGTCTCGGAAAACCTGAAAGCCGAAATGGCGAAGGCATAAGCCTCACGCCCGACGCGCAAAACAAGACCTCCGACACTGAAAAGTGCCGGGGGTTTTCTTTTTCAGGCGATCACCGGGCAAGCCTCGTCTAAATAACGCCGCCGACCAGATGGCCAATCCCGGCTGTAAGCGCCATGGCCAACGCACCCCAGAACATCACCCGAAGCATCGGCCTCCAAATGCCGGCGCCGCCCGCCTTCGCCCCGACAGCTCCGAGCAATGCCAGGAAGACCAGCGATGCCGCCGCTTCGATCTGCACAAGCATGCCGAGCGGCACGAGCCAGACGAGCGCCAGAGGCAGGGCCGCCCCGACCGAAAACGAAATGGCTGATGAAATCGCTGCCTGCACCGGCTTCGCCACGTTAAGGTCCGTAATGCCGAGTTCGTCGCGGGCATGCGCCCGCAGAGGGTCGTCTGCCATCAGTTGGCTCGCCACCTCTTTTGCTGTCTCCGGCTTCAGACCGCGCTCCTCGTAAATACCGGCGAGTTCCGCATGTTCGGCGTCGGGCAAGTCGATCAGTTCCTGCCGCTCTTTGGCCAGCTCCGCCTGCTCGGCATCCGACTGCGAGCTGACTGAGACATACTCGCCTGCCGCCATCGACATGGCACCCGCGACCAGTGCTGCCACACCTGCGACCACGATCTCACCTTGCCCGGCCGAGGCCGATGCAACCCCGATGATCAAGCTGGCGGTGGAGACGATCCCGTCATTCGCGCCAAGCACGGCAGCCCGCATCCAACCGATGCGGGAAAGCTGGTGGTGTTCACGATGAAAATGGGATCGGGCCATAAAGTTCCTCGTTCATGCTGTCTGGCAGCACCTGCGTCCATTGGAGGTGTCGCGAAAAGACTCATTCCAGTGTTAATTGGGCTGATCCACTGAAACACCTAGGGATTCTACGGTACTGACCGTCAGATAGCCGACCGGCAGCCCATTTGCTCGCTGATATTCTTCCATCGCCTTGAGAGTTGCTGGACCGAAATCGCCATCCGTCGGCACGCTATAGCCTTTGGCGCTCAGCGCCAGTTGCACTTCTTTGATCTTGCCGGGTGACGCATTCGTATCGCACAGGACTTCGCGCCACTCGACACTCCCTCCGCCGGTCACGACGCGCTTTTCCACAGTGCGGTAGGTTGCCGGAATCACGATGGCCTCCTCCTGGGCCGGCGTGACCACTCTTTGCAAGGTCATGGTTTCGTAGACGGCGGGAACCTCTTCTTCCACGACCCGTGCAGGCGATTGGACAACTTGCCTGGTTACGGCGCGATAAACGGCGGGGATAACCTCTGTCCTTGTTTGCTCAGGATGGATCAGACGCATGCGCGTGACTTCTTCATATTGGGCCGGCACTTCCACACGGCACAACAACTCCCCGGTCGGCACCGCAGAACCGACATCCCCATCCGCAACGGGGACGCTTCGTCCATACAGACCGGCGCCCGGCTTCCAGGTTGTATAGGCGGGTCTCACGAGCACGTTTTCGGTATAGGTCTCAAACTCGGCCGGTATGACGACCGCCTCAATGCGCTCCGGCGTTTCCAGTATTTGGTCTGTCTGGGAGATAAACTGGGCTGGCACGACAGTGTAGGTCTTGGTCGCCTCCTTCACCAAAACCTCTTGCGTGTAGGTCTCCAACACGGCCGGAATAACGCTGACTTCGGTCCGCTCAGGTTGATCAATCACCTGCTCTGTGACGACCTCGGTGGTTTCTGGAATCAGAACCCGCGCGAAGCACGAACCGGCGTCCGAAGCTGGCGGATAGGCGTTGCCATCCTGCGCAAACGCCAATCCCGAAAACGCACTGGCTGCCATCAAGGCGACAATCAATCTTCTCATGCTTCGTTGCCTCATCCGTCTTCAGTCCCTTGGCTTCAATTATGCTGCCGCGAACGCTGGTTTAGACCAGCTCCCCGATAGCGGCCAGACTGTTCAGCCCTGACGCGATATGATTCGTGCGGCGCGCTGGCACTGGCATTCAATCGATTCCGGGCTATACGGGCCTGACAATCAAAGAGGCGCGATATGATTCCCCGTTACACCCGTCCTGAAATGGCTGAAATTTGGTCCCCTGAGACACGCTTTGGCATCTGGCTCGAAATCGAGACGCTCGCGGCTGAAGCAATGGAAAATCTCGGCCTCATTCCGACAGGCGTGACACAAGCCGTTCGTGATCGTGGCGCATTCGAAGTCGATCGCATCGACGCGATCGAACGCGAAGTGAAGCATGACGTCATCGCCTTCCTGACCAATGTCGCAGAACATGTCGGCGACGAAGCCCGCTTCCTGCACAAGGGCATGACATCTTCGGATGTCCTGGACACCTGCCTGAGCGTTCAGCTGGTTCGCGCTGCAGATCTGCTCATGTCCGGTCTGGACCGTGTCCTGGCTGCACTCGAAAAGCGCGCACGCGAACATAAGCTCACGCCCACCATTGGCCGCAGCCACGGCATCCACGCAGAACCCACCACGTTCG
Organism: Hyphomonas sp.; assembly: GCA_040216775.1. Classification (GTDB taxonomy): domain Bacteria; phylum Pseudomonadota; class Alphaproteobacteria; order Caulobacterales; family Hyphomonadaceae; genus Hyphomonas. The sequence continues at coordinate 65,677 of JAVJOM010000029.1, read as the reverse complement.
GTGTTAAGCTGGCGACATTCTACGCTGAATTTGCCCGCTCCCGCACCCGTCTCGAATTGGCTCGCGAAGAAATTGCCACATGCGCAATTTCCGGCGCGGTCGGCACATTCGCGAATATTGATCCGGCCATCGAGGCCCACGTCGCAGCCAAGCTCGGCCTCACCATCGAACCTGTCTCTACGCAGATCATTCCACGTGATCGTCACGCGATGTTTTTCGCTGTGTTGGGCGTGATCGCATCGTCGGTTGAGCGCCTTGCAACCGAAGTGCGTCACCTGCAGCGCACCGAGGTTCTGGAAGCGGAGGAGTTCTTTTCCCCCGGCCAGAAGGGTTCATCGGCGATGCCACACAAGCGTAATCCCGTGCTCACGGAAAACCTGACAGGACTCGCGCGGCTCGTTCGTTCTGCCGTCACGCCAGCCCTTGAGAACGTTGCGCTCTGGCACGAACGCGATATCTCCCATTCGTCCGTCGAACGCGGCATTGGTCCTGACGCCACAATCCATCTGGACTTTGCCCTTCACCGCCTGGCTGGTGTGGTTGAAAATCTGGTCATCTATCCTGAGAACATGCTGCGTACGATTGAAAGCATGGGCGGGCTTCACAATTCGCAACGTATTCTGCTCGCGCTCGTCGAACATGGTGTAAGTCGCGAGGATTCCTACTCGCTGGTTCAGCGTAACGCGATGCGCACCTGGCGCGGCGAAGGCAACCTGCTCGACCTGCTGAAAGCCGACCCAGAAGTGTCTGCGAAACTGACCAACGAAGAACTCGAAGACCTGTTTGACCTCGAATATCACTTCAAACATGTCGATACAATTTTCGCACGGGTGTTTGGCAAAGCCTAAGCCAAGCCTTTTACCCAAAAACGAAAAACCCCGCGAGGCTCGGTGCCTCGCGGGGTTTTGTTTTTATCGGAACAGACCGCCTAGAAGGTCGTCGACAGGCTTGCCGAGAAGGTCGTGCCACGCTCGTACGTGTTGAACTCGGTTCGTCCGACATCGCCTTCTGTCATCTGGTATTCGGCATGCTTCTCGCCAAGCAGGTTGCGACCCTTGATGCCTAGTTCGACATCACGTCCACCCAAAGTGAGTGTCCTGTTGAAAACGAGGTCGAGTTGAACACCCGGCTCTTCGATCACATCTGGCAGGGCTGCCGCTCCGATTCCGAAACCGCGCTGCAGGATACGGTCGTCAACCCAGCCAAGAAGCAGGGTCAACTGGTCCACGTCGCTTTCCCAACCGAATTGGACGTTGAGGATGTTTTCCGGCGTCCCCTGCAGGTCGGACCCGTCAAGCCCGTACAAGGAGGCTGCCCGCGGTGTACGCGAAATCGGGTCAAACACCAGATCGTCTGGCTGCGCCTGAACTTCTGAGGCCGTGTACGTGTAGTTAGCCGAGAACAGCCATTCGCGGTCATCGAACCAATCGTTGGAAATCGGCATGCTGAAATTTGTTCGGTATTCAAGTTCGGCACCGTACAGCTCTGCCTTCGGGCTGTTGATAAAGGTCGTCTCGAATACGAAGGAAGCGGTGGAATACTGCACTTCCTCGATCGGGTTCTTGATGTCCTTGTAGAACGCCCCAGCCGTTATGAACTGATTGCGGCCCAGATAGTATTCCAGACGCGCGTCATAGTTTTTCAGCTCGCTGTCCTGCAGGCCGCTATTACCTCGATACACACGACCATTCTCGGGATCGGTGAACGAAGAAAGAGCCAGCTCGCGAAATTGCGGCCGCGCGATTGTTTGCGAGTAACCTGCCCGCAGCTGAACATCGTCTGCAAAATTCCAGGTCAGGGTAAACGATGGCAGCACGTAGTCATTGCTGAGATTCACGTCACCTGCGCCCGGATTGCCGAAGCGATCGAATGTTTTCACGGTTTGCTCGGCGTCTTCGTAGCGGAAGCCAACTGTACCCCGGACAAAATCAAGAATGTCGAGGTCCGTCTCGACGTAGAACGCATTCACGTCGAGACCCGCGGAGTAGGAATCATTCGGCGTGATGACTTCCTGCAGCACAAACCGCCCAGGGCCGATATTGTCCGGTGAGAAAAGATAGTCCGGGCGAGCGGACTGTACGTCGACTGGTATCGCGTTGCCGCCAACAAACCGAAGTGACATGAAGTTGTAGTCACGCTCTGTCGAGGCCACATCGAAACCACCCGACAAAACCAGTTCACGCGTGTTGCCGATATCGGCCGTATAGGATGCGTCTGCACCAAAGCTCGCAATCGTATCTTCCAGGTCAGAGAACATGATGCCGTAATTATTGGCGGTCGAGTATAATGGAACACCATTGGCATCTGGCGTGCGACGCAAGGAACGGTCATAAGGTGCGTCCCGGGTCGATACGGCATAGGCACCACGCCAGCTCAAATCGACATCGCCAACCATATGGTCACCGCGCAACTGGACGAAACTGAGCTCACGCTCAAACCAGCCGGACGATTCGTCGAAGATTTCGCCCGTAGCGCCCGGCGCGTTGAAGTCCGTGCCGGTTGTGATCTCTGCCTGCTTCGACGTCGTATGCACGTAGAACAGCGTGGCCTGGATTTCGTTCTCACCCCAGCCGATTGAGCCAGAACCGAGAGCGTTCAGCGTCGCATCATAGGTCGTCGTCCTTTGGCGCTGGTCGCTGCCAACTACGCCCCCTTCGACGAATTGGCGCGTTGCATCCTTGGTGGTCCAACCCGAGTCGAATCCAACCACACCAATCAGGCCGATATCATACTGACCCTTGTCCAGAATGAGACCACCCTCGATGGATCCGTTCGGATTCGGGCCAAGCTCGCCCTGCTGGATCACTGAAAGGGGCGAATTGACAAGGCTCTCGCCGACAATCTCGACTTGCGCGGGAGACTGAGTGTTAAGCGGCTGGCCCGAAGACACGAGTGCCGCGAGAGGACCTGGAATGTCGCGCAGTCCGTCATCATAGCCGGACCAGTCAAGATCACCGCCACGAACGTAGAAGCCATCTGCGCCGGTCGTTTCCGTATTCGCCGAAATACCGGCTTTGACGGTGAGGAAGTTTTCAGCCGGCTGACGAAGCGTCTGCAAGTCGATGATACCGCCACCAAATTCGCCGGGGTAATTTGCCGAATATGTCTTCTGAACAGCCGCGCCCGACAGGATGCTCGAAGGGAACAGGTCGAGTGGAACGGTCCTGCGTAGCGGCTCGGGGCTCGGCAGGGGCGATCCGTTGAGAAGGGCTGACGAGTATCGATCGCCAAGGCCGCGCACATAAGCAAACTTGCCCGACACGATGCTCAGGCCGCTCAAGCGCGTTAATGCGAGCGCAGCGTTGGAATCGCCCTGTCGGGAGAGGTCTTCTGTCGAAAGGAACGTGGCGACCTGCGATGTTTCACGTTGCGGCTCAGGTATGAATTGGCCACGCACCACGACGGTTTGAAGCGTGCGGCTGTCTTCTGGCGTTTCGGGGGTGCTGGCAGTCTCCTGAGCGACCGACATGGGCACCAGGGCGAGAACGATTGCTGTAGACAGCAACCATTTGAATCTGACTGGAATATTGGACATTTTTCTTGACCTAGCTTGCCGTGGTTCAGGCGCTTTCATTTGAGTGCGTCCTTGTTCGGCTAAAAATGGGAAGTGCCGGGATGGCGCACGCACGCGGCGCGGCCATCCCGGCGGTTCTCAACTCAACAAGGGTCGCTGGCTTCAAGACCGCACGACCAGCCCTGCCACCAGGTGTCGGTGCTGTCCTTGACGGCACCGATGTAATCAACTGGCTCAAGATCAGTCGAAAGCCCGGTCACATCAAAGGCAGTGACAGCCGACTCGGCCGGGCCGTTGACGAAGTCAGACGTCAACGTGCTTGCTGTTGCCGTGGAGTTGTTCGTGCCGGCTGCGATTGACGCAGAAGCCGCCCCAATATCCGATCCGGCCACTTCGAGACCTGCCGCGCAATCGAACAGGACCGAGTTGAACGCAGGGTCCACACCCGCCTGGTAGCCAGCGACACCATTGCCAGCCGAGCTTTCCCAGCGGAAGCATTCCGTGACTTCCTTCACCACGCCATTGACGTAGGTTCCAATCGTGCCGGTATTCAGGCGGAATGCGTTACCGCCTGCACCACCAAGAAATGTGAAGTTGGAAACCTTGGCGTCGGAGGCTGGCGAGATGCCGGCAACCGAGCTGGCTTCGACCATGTTGTCGCCGCCAGCCGCACGCTGCTTGACGATGACATACTGTAGGCTGCCACTGAAGCCATTGTCCGTGTCCAGCGAGTCATCATCGTTGCCGGTCAGGATGAGGTGCTTTGCGTTCACCGTGCCGCCGAAGAACTCCATGCCATCATCAGAGCTGTTGTGAACCTGGACATGGTCAACAATCGTTCCCGTGCCAACACCGCCGAGGCTGATGCCGTTGAGTTCATTGCCGGGGGCCAATGCAAAGCCCGAATGCTTCAACACCAGGTAACGCAGCGAACCGCTATTATCATCAGCAGTTGCTCCGCCGTAGACAGCGTCCGGATTGCTCACCCCCTCGATCACGTTATCGCAGTTGATCGTCGCAGGCGTCGCAGCGACACGGCAGCGGTTAATCGGTGCCCGCCCGAGTATCGCAAGGCCGCCCCACTCGCCGATGGCCTCTGCAGCATTTGGCTGGGTGCCCGTGACATCGGCTTCAGATGTCATCGTGACCGGGTTTTCCTTGGTTCCATTGGCGAATATCTGCGAGCCACGGTTCACGACGATATAGTCAAGGCCGCTGCCGCCGAACACGGTCACGCCGGATTCGATCGTCAGAGAGGCTGGATCACCGTCGACTGCAGCACCGTCAGCACCAACATCCACGCCGACATTCAGGCGACCAACCACTTCGTAGAGGTTGCCACGGGTCAGCTGGACATCAGATGTGATCGTACCGGAGATACGGCACACTGTCTGACCACTGATGGAGACACCGGAATCCGTTGTGCCTGTCGGGCAGGTCGGAGCCGGGAAAAGGCCAAAGGTCCAGCCACTGGCCCAGCTATTGGTTTCTGTTTCGGAAGGACCGAAGGCACCGATATAGGTGGTAGGCTCAAAGAAAGAGCCAAGTGGCGCCGTGCTGAAAGGCGCCACAGCAGCTTCGTTTGGTCCAGGGAAATAACTGGCCGCAAGCGTGCTAGGCGCTGTAGTCGAATTATTCGCGTCAGCTGCGACGGATGAAGTTGCCGCGGCCGTGTCGGAGTTCGACGTTGCGAGACCCGCCGTACAATCGAAAAGGACCGACGCAAACGCCGGATCCGCACCCGCCTGGTAGCCAGCTGTGCCGTTGCCTGCCGAATCTTCCCAGCGGAAGCATTCGGAAGGGTTGCTCACAACACCGTTGACGTAAGTGCCGACCGATCCGGTGTTCATACGCAGGGCATTGCCGGAATTGTTGCCAACAAAGGTGAAGTTCGAGATTTTGGTGTTTGACGCAGGCGATACACCCGCCACGCTGCTTGCCTCGACCATGTTGTCACCGCCAAGCTCGCGCTGCTTGACGACAACATATTGAATGCTGCTGCTTACGCCGTTGTCGGTGTCGAGCGAGTCATCATCATTGCCGGTCAGCACAAGGTGACGTGCATTAACTGTGCCGCCGAAAAACTCTATGCCATCATCGGAACTATTGTGAACCTGCACATAATCCATGGTCGTGCCCGATCCGACGCCGCCCAGAGAAATGCCGTTTAGCTCGTTGCCGGTTCCGATGGCAAAGCCGGAGAAGCGGAGTGACACATAACGGAGCGTGCCACTATTGTCAGTCGAATTGGCGCCACCGTAGACAGCCTCAGGATTGCTGACGCCCTCAATGACGTTTTCGCACGACACGGTCGCTGGCGTGGAAGCATCGCGGCAGCGATTGATCGGCGCCTGGCCTAGGATCACGAGGCCGCCCCATTCGCCAATATTGTCACCACCGAAATCGTTGGCGTTTGCCGCACGGCGCACAAGATCATTAGCGCTGGTGAAAACGATTGGGTTTGTCGCAGTGCCGTCTGCATCGATCTGCGAACCACGATTGACCACAATAAAATCGGCACCAGCGCGACCGAACACTGTTACGCCGGGCTCAATCGTCAAAGTCGCAGCCGTGCCGTCTGCTTTCGCCCCATCAGCTCCGACATCGACGCCAATGTCCACGCGTCCATCAATGGCGTAAGCCACGCCATCGACAAAAGGAAGCGTCAGGTCCGCAAGGTACGTGCCAGTGAGGTTACACGTCGTAAAGCCGCCGACTACATCACCTTCAGTGAAGCCTGTTGGGCATTCCGCGGACGAAGAGCCACCACCGCTGCCACCACCAGTTCCGCCACCCGGCGGTGTGCCTGGATTGGCCGCGCCCGGCGATGCGATATCGCTTCCCTGCGAGCACGCCGCAAGTAGACATAATGTGAGCGCGCTCACTGAAGTGCGAAAAATCATGATAACCCCTCATCGATTCCATCAGCCCGGCCCTACCCGATCGCGGGCCAGCTTTGCGCTGAATAGCGCTGCGGCGTGACAATCAATTAACGGAAATATTGCAGTTTAAAGACAGGCTCGGACCTGGCCTTGAAAGTCTATCTTCCAGTAGTTTATTCGTATACTGACTACTGTCTACCTGGTCACAAAAGGTTCGCAAAACCGACATGTGCGCGCGTTAAATCCAGACTATCCACCCGAAATAAAGGACAGGGGCAGCAACGCAACTTCAGGGGTCGAATTTGGTGAGTGATCAGGACTTAATATACGGGATCGAAGGTCGACTCATTGATCTGGAGGCGAAAGTCGCAGAGCTGGAAAAGGCGTTAGCCCAGCTGCCCTCCACTTTGCCGGAAATCCCCGAAGAGGCCCAGCGGAGGATCGACGCCGGCGAACACCCGGTTCGCGTCTTACGCGAACTGCGCCTGTTGACGCAGAGCCAGTTAAGCGAGTTGTGCGGCATCCGGCCCAATCATATTTCGGCAATTGAGCGAGGTCAGACCTTCGGTCTCAAAACCGCACGGAGGCTGTCAGAAGCACTGAACGTGCCCGCAAACCTGCTATTCTGACTGTTTGCCGCAGGTAGTTCGGCGATGGCCGATTGGCCTGCAGCGGTCGATCGAGCGCTATGTTTTAAATCATTACAATGATGTACTGTAATTCTGTTTGGCACGGTTGGCCTGATTGCTGCATCAACACTTCAAATACCTGGCGACGTTTGGGCGGACCGGGTCAAGATGCCGTCGACGATACTTAATGTCTTCATTGGAAGAGGCCGTTTGAGCACAAATATGAGTCCGCTAGCGAATCTCTCCATGAGTGCCGTTCAGATCCTGCCACGTGTGCGGTTGGTGATCGAAATGGTGCTCGTTGCCCTGTTGGGTCTGCTGGTGGCGCGCATCCTGTGGATCACGGTCGACCGGTCTGGCGCGGTAAGCCGTCCCCTGCCCCAGTTCGCGATGACGCAAACCGGCGCCGGCGACGCTCAATCCCTGCACGGCGACATCACGCTGCTGACGCGCATAAATCGTTTCGGGCAGCCTGATGGCACAGCGGGAACGGGCATAGTTCCCAATGCGCCACCCACAACGCTGAATCTCAAGTTGAAAGGTCTCAGGTCCATCACGTCCGGCTCGGATGAAAGCGCACCAGGCGTGACTGCAATTGCCATCATACAGATGTCTGACAAGCAGGCGCGCAGCTTTGTGCCGGGCGATACAATTATAGACGGCGTCACGCTGGACCGCGTCCTTCCCGACAGGGTTCTTCTCCGCAAGGGAGGCGCACTCGAGACGCTGATGATGGAGAGCAATAGCGACACTTTGGCTGTCTTGTCGCTTCCAGGACAAGACGGAATGGTCGAGGGCGGATTACGCCCCTCGGTTGTTTCGCAATCGCCAGCGACGATAGATGCTGCGCTCCTGGCATCGCTTGACGTATCACCGGTGCTAAGAGACGGCATTCTGACCGGCTATCGTATCACGACACCGGGTGCGACCTCGGCCTTGTCCGGCACAGGACTGGAGTCCGGAGACATCATCACGCAACTCGACGGTCGGCCTGTGACCGAAATAGAAATACAGAGTTTTACCCAACGGCTGTCGAATGCGGCCGAGCTATCCCTGACGGTTCAGCGCAATGGCGCTTCTGTTCCCGTCACGCTTCGCTTCCCTGAGGGAGATTAGAATGAACTTCCGTTTCGGCCTCTCGGCGCTCCTCGTGGCCTCCGCTGCCCTGCCCGCCTTCGGGCTGGCTGGAGAGCCTTCGCAGACCTCTGCGCGTCACGTCCTGAATTTTGATGATGTGGAGTTGAGCTCGCTCATTGCAGACGTATCCATCGTGACCGGCTACACTTTCATCGTTCACCCCGATGTCCGCGGCAAGCGCGTCACCGTCACCTCGTCCTCACCTTTGACAACCGATGGCGTCTTTGACGTCTTCCTCTCCACGCTGCGCGTCCACGGCTTCACCGCCGTCCCGGCAGGCAAGGGCACGTACCGGATCATCCCCGAGCAGTCTGCGGTCAGCGAAGCAGGAACGCGCTCATCGGGGGCGAACAGCTTCGTGACGGAAATCATTCACCTCAACAACTTCAATGCGCTTGAAGCGGCCCAGATGGTGAAACCGCTCGTAGACGCTCAAGGTCAGGTTATTGCTAATCCACGCTCAAATACCCTGGTTATTGTGGACTATGGCTCGAATATTCCGCGTATCCGCCAACTGGTCGCCGGAATCGACGAAGACAAAACCCGCACGGAAACCGTCTCCCTCCGGAACATCCCGTCCAGCGAGATGGAATCCATCCTGATGGCACTCCAGGGGAGGGGCAGTGACGACTCCTACGCTTCGAATTTTCAGGCCATTGCCTCGCAGACTGGCAACTCGATCGTCATTCGCGGTGATGACCTGATGGTCGAACGCGCCATGAAGGTCGTGCAACAGCTGGATTCGACAGACCGGGTGGAAGACACACTCCGCGTCATCTCCCTCAAGAATGCCGACGCAGCCGATATTGTGCCGATCCTCGAAAAGGTCGCTGGTGCCATGGCGTTCAGGCGGGGCGAAGCCGGCGGCGAAATAACTCCCAGCACGATTGCCTTCCACGCCCCCACCAATTCGCTCGTTATAAATGCGCCGGGCGAAACGCTCTTGACACTGGAGCGGGTGATCCAGGATCTCGACAAGCGCCGTGCCCAGGTGCTCGTCGAGGCGATCATTGTTGAGATGTCCGACGACACCGCACGTGAACTCGGCCTGCAATTCCTGCTCAGCGGAACCGGAAATTCATCCGTACCCTTTGTGACGACAAACTACTCACGGTCAGCACCCAATCTTCTCGCACTTGCGGGCGCATTGAGCGGCGACACCCCCTTCAATAGCGGAGACTCCAATCCGTTCGCTTCCGCCGCTGTAACCTCTCTGCTGGGCCTATCGGGCATCAGCGCTGGCGTCGGCGGGCAGGACGGCGACACACTGTTCGGCGCCATTCTTACGGCCGTCGAGAACGACACCAACTCCAGGGTTCTGTCGAAGCCGTTCAACATGACGCTCGATAATGGCACCTCATCCCTCCTCGTGGGTCAGGAAGTTCCCATCATCACAGGAACGGTTCTGGGCGCGGACAACACCAACCCCTATCAAACCGTCGATCGCAAGGAAATCGGCGTCCGGCTTGACGTGACACCGCGCATCTCCTCTGACGACGCTGTTCGCTTGGAGATCAACCAGGAAGTCTCCAGCATCGCTGGGGCAATCTCGACCGCGACGTCAGATCTGGTGTTCAACAAGCGTCAGATCACGACAGACGTTCTGGCCGATAGCGGTGAAATTGTTGTCATCGGCGGCCTGATCCAGCAATCCGACACAATCGCGAACGAAAAAGTTCCGATCCTCGGAGATGTGCCAATTGCTGGTCGCCTGTTCCGCTCGGAAGGCAAGGCCACCAAGCGCACGAACCTCATGGTCTTCATTCGCCCTACCGTCATACGTGACCGCCAAAGCGCCAGAGACGCAACCTCGCGCAGCTACCGGTTCGTACGGGCCGAGGAACTCTGGAATGACAAGGGGTCGAACGTCAATTCGCTCGACGCCTTCGTCAGTGAAGTTCTCGGGGCGCCGCCGCCGCAATAGTCCCATGAGCACAGACTCCGCCATCTCCCGCCAGTTCACCTACGCCTTTGCCAAAGACAAAGGCCTCATCGTATTGCCGGATCGCGATACGCTGACCGTGGGTGTGCGCACGGGCGCTGACGTCATGGCGCTCGTAGAGGCCCGGCGGGCGCTTGGGTGCTCACACGCCATTGAGTCTCTCGACCCGCCCAGCTTCGACCGCGCCCTCACCGTCGCATTCAGTCAGGGGCCGCTCGGCGCAACAGACATCGAAGCGGCCGTAGCCAGCCGTGGCGGCCTTGAAGGACTGATCGATGACATTCCCGAAGCGGCAGACCTGCTCGGTGGCAGCGACGACGCTCCCGTCATCCGCCTCATCAACGGCCTTATCTACGAAGCGATGAAACGGCGGGCGTCGGATATCCATATCGACCCGTTCGAAGACAAACTGTCCATTCGTTATCGGATCGATGGCGACCTGGTTGAAGTTCTCACACCTCCGCGCAAACTTGCCGCGCCGCTTGTGTCCCGTATCAAGGTCATGGCGCGCCTCGATATTGCCGAAAAACGCCTCCCGCAGGATGGACGTATCTCACTCCAAGCCGGTGGACGCTCTATCGACGTGCGCGTGGCGATCCTTCCGACGCGATTTGGCGAGCGGGTTGCTCTGCGCCTGCTCGACACCCAAAACGCGCTGCTCACACTCGAAGAACTCGGAATGGATTCCGATACCTACCAGCGGTTCGATGAAGTCCTCGGACAGCCCAATGGCGTTATTTTGGTCACAGGCCCCGTCGGCTCAGGAAAGACGACCACACTCTATTCGTCCATTTCGCGCCTCAATACAGGCAGCGTAAACATCATGACACTGGAAGATCCGGTGGAATACGGCCTTCCCGGCATCAGCCAGACGCAGATGGACGCCAAGGTCGGCCTCACCTTCGCACGCGCGCTTCGCAACATCCTGCGCCAAGACTTCAATATCGTCATGGTCGGCGAAATTCGCGACCTGGAAACCGCCGAAGCGGCCTTCGAATTCGCATCCACAGGTCGTTTGGCCTTTTCGACCCTGCACACCAACAGCGCCGCTGGCGCGATCACCCGACTGCGTGACATGGGTGTCGAGACCTACCTTATGGCCTCCACGCTGCGCGCGGTCATGGCGCAGCGGCTTGTGCGCAAGCTTTGTGACGTGTGCAAGCAGCCTGCAACGGCGGGACAGGCAGAATATGATGCCCTCGATTTACCCCACGCCGACTCCTTCACCCACTACACGCCCAAGGGATGCCTGGCCTGCGGCAATACCGGCTTCCACGGCCGGATCGCGATCTACGAACTTCTCGTTATAGACAATGCCATACGCAACCTGCTCCATGCTGACGCCACCGAGGATGCCATCGAAGCGGCTGCCTTTGCCGACCATCACCGCCTGATCGAAAACGCGCGTCGTTACGTTTTCTCAGGCGAGACCAGCGTAACCGAAGTCCTCCGCGTCTGCCGCAAGGAGGCTCGCGATGGCAGCGTTTGAATACGTCGCAGTCGACAATGGCGGCAAACGCATGCGCGGCGTCATTTCCGCCGACAGTCCCCGCGCAGCCCGCAAGGAATTGCGCATGCGGGAACTCATGCCTGTCGAAGTTTCGCCGCTCAACGCGAAAACTGCGCGCGGCAAAAAGGGCGCTGGCGGTCGGATATCCGAGAAAGACCGCGCCCTGCTCGCCCGCCAGCTCGCTGTCCTCCTGCAGTCCGGCCTGACCGTCGAACAGGCCCTCACTGCTGCGGCAAGTGATGCAAAGCCGGAAACGGTCGCCATCCTTCATCGCGTCAGGAACGAGGTCACCGAAGGATCGCGCTTCGCCGATGCCCTTGCCACAGCCCCGCGCGCGTTTCCGCCTCTGTTCAAGTCGGTGGTCGCAGCAGGCGAAATGTCAGGCCGCCAGGGCGAGGTCATGGAGCGCCTGGCGGTTTACCTTGAGAACACATGGCGCCTGCGCCAGAAGGTCCAATCGGCGCTGATCTACCCGGCACTTCTTGCAACGCTCGCCATCGGCATGGTCGTCGCCCTGATGATCCTCGTCGTGCCGCGCCTCGTCGAACAGTTCGACATGTTCGATGCAGACCTGCCCTGGCTCACCCAGCAAGTCATCAGCCTCTCGGGCCTCCTGCGCAATTGGGGCTGGCTCATCGCGATCGGGATAGTTGTCAGCGTAATCCTTTTGGCGCGCCTGATACGCACCCCCAGCGTGCGCGAGACATTGGATCGTTTTGTGCTCCGCCTTCCCATTGTCGGAAACCTGGCACGCACGGTTTCTGCGGCGCGCTTCGCCCGCATCTTCGCCACCCTGTCATCGTCTGGCGCAACCGTTCTGGAATCGCTTCAGGCCGCACGCGGCGCGATGTCGAACAGCGTCTTCCGTAAAGCAACAGACGAGATTGCCGTTCGTGTCAGCGAGGGCGGGTCGTTCGCGGCTGCCCTCAAGGGTACACGCGCCTTTCCGCCGATGATGGTTCACATGGTTGCCAGTGGCGAAGCCGGCCGCGACGTGCCGGGCATGATGACCCGTGCAGCGGAATTCCTTGAAGAGGAATTCGAGAATGCCACATCCACCGCGCTCAGCCTGATGGAACCCATCATCATCGTTGTGCTGGGCGGCCTTGTCGGCATGATCGTTCTGTCAATCATGCTACCCATCATCCAGCTCAACACGCTGGCGCTGCAATAGCGCCGCGATCCATTCAGGAGGCTCACATGACCCACGACACAGACAAAAAGCCAAATGCAACACGCACCAAGGATGCCGGCTTCTCACTCGTCGAGCTGCTGGTCACGGTGTCCATCATGGCCCTGCTGGCCACCGCCGTGGTCATTTCAGTTGGCCCGGTCCTTAGCAAGTCGCGCATCGACCGCGCGCGCGCTGACATCGCCGCGCTCGAAAGCGGGCTTGAGCAATACAGCTTCGACATGTTCAACTATCCCGGTGCAGATGCAGGCCTAAATGCCCTGAAAACGCCGCCGAATGGCGACAAGGCAGACCAGTATCGTCCCGGCGGCTACATCAAGCGCATCCAGCAGGACCCGTGGGGCAATGACTACTACTATGCCATACCAGGCTCACGATCCGGCGGTGCCTATGACGTTTATTCCGCAGGTCCCGACGGCGAGCCTGAGAACGACGACGATATCGGCAACTGGAACTGACCAACAAAACGATGAGTCTCCACCGTGATCATCCCCTTCCACAAGATGCAGGCACCACTCTGGTGGAAGTGCTGGTCGCGATCTTCATCATGGCCCTCGCCGCTGGCATGGTCGCCATGACCATGCGCCCGCACGCTGATCCGCTCGAACAGGCGGCCGCCCGGCTTGAACATGACATTACCGCAGCCATCGACCTAGCCCTCGTCACCGGAACCCCCAGGGGCCTGAAAATCACTGACGAAGGCTACCAGAGGGTCAAATGGCAGGACGGAGCGTGGATCGTTATGCCAGCCGCCGTCCAGTTCGACCGCAATGTCGCCTTCGACACGCGGCGCAGTCCCCTTGCCGCGCCTTCACCCACCCCTTCCGACACCCCGGAAATACTCCCGGACATCATCCTCGACACGACCGGAACGGCGCAGGCGGCACGGCTCACGCTGGTCCGCAAAGGCAAGTCAATCGACCTGACAATAGCGCCGGATGGCAAAGTCACGTGGGAGGCGCCCAATGCCTGACCATGCCTCCCAATCCGGCTTCACGCTCGTGGAAGTGCTCGCTGCGCTCGGTGTTTTTTCAATCGCCGCGGTTGGCCTGATTCATCTCAGCAGCGAAACGACCCAGGGTGCACGTCAGGTCGACCTGCGGGCGCTCGCCGAGATCGAAGCCAATAACCGCATGGCCGATGCCCTGACCCTGCCACCGCCCTTGCCCACTGGCGTCGTCGCAGGCGAAGCGATCCAGCGTGGCCGCACATTTGACTGGAACCGGACCGTTACACCCACACAGGAAGCAGGACTGTCCATGGTGGAGATCACCGTGTCCTCACCCGAAACAGGACAGGTCCTCGCGCGGCTGCAGAGTCTGAGGGCAGACCAGTGACGCGCTCCACTGCAGGCTTCACCCTTGTCGAAACACTCGTCGCGCTCGCGGTGACGGCCACATTGGCGACCGCCGGCACGCTGATGATGATGCAGACATTGCAAGCCAGCCGCACGGTCGATGCGCGCATGGACGAAGTCCGCTCCCTTGGCTCAGCCTTCGGCCTGATGCGGGCTGATTTCAGCGAAGTCACACGCCGCCCCTCCGCCGCCCCCGACGCTTACCTGCCAGCCATCGGCTTTGAAGGCCTCAAGAGCGACAAGACAGGCGAATTGGTCAGCTTCGTCCGCGCTGGCTGGACCGATCCCGTGATCGGCAGTGAGCGGAGCGATCTCCAGCGCGTCGCTTACGCATACGAAGATGGCAACCTGATCCGAAAGGCCTGGCTGCGGCCAGACCCGGTCAGGAATACGCCCACAGTGGAACGCGTCCTGATCGAAGATATTGAAACGCTCGAAATCCAATACCGGCGCAAGGGCGTGTGGTTCGACGCGTGGCCTGCAACCAATAGTGGCGACTATCCCGACCTGATCCGCTTCACCGTCACATTCGCCGACAGCGACGTCCTCACGCTAAACTGCATGCTCGGTACCTTGTCATGATGCAGCGCAAGACCCCGAATGATCAAGGCGCTGCCCTCCTGTCGATCCTGATGATCGTCGCCGTCATGTCAGTGGCCGCGCTTGCTGCCGTGGAGGCCCTGGGCCGCTCGCTCAGCCTGGCCCGGGTCTCCTCGGAACGGTCGCAAGCCGTCTGGGCCGCGCGATCAACCGAGGCGCTCGGCGCGATTGCGGTTGAACGCCTCTACGCCATGGACGATGACACGATCCGCGCAGCCCTCGAGACTGGCCAGTCCATGACCTTGCCGTTCGAGCGTGGCGCAATCCAGGCCACGCTCACCGACGATTCAAACTGCTTCAATCTCAACACGATTGCAGGCAAAGCAGACGACGTGAACCACATCCGTTTTCAGCAGCTTCTCGAAGCAATGGATATATTCCCGACCGAGGCGCGCGCCCTTTCCGAAAGCCTGGCCGACTGGATTGACGACAACCAGGTCCCCCGCGCCTACGGCGCCGAGGACGCCTATTACAGCACTCTCGAGACACCTTACCGGCCCGGCAACGCGCCGCTCGCGAACCTGACGGAACTGCGCGCAATCAAAGGCTTCACACCCGAAATCATCGATGCACTTCGTCCCCTGGTCTGTGTCCGTCCCAGCCGCTTCCAGTCGGCGCTGAATATCGAGACACTCACGGAAGATGAGGCGCCCCTCCTTATCGCGCTATTCTCATCCGAACTCACAGGCGAAGAAGCCCTTTCTGCTATTCGCGCCAAGCCCCTCGCAGGCTGGCAGTCAGTCGACTCGTTCCTGCAAAACGAGAATATCGAAATCATCGCCCTGGCGGCCCGCAATGACTCGATCCTTGCCGTGGCCCCCAGCAACCTGCGTTTGACAGCCCGCATCGTGTCTGGCTCAACGCAGGAAACACTTCAGCTTGTCTATGCGGTGGGTATCGGTGGCAAAGCCAGCCTCGTTCAGCGCACGACGGGAGAACTCTGATGGCCCGGCGCCTTTACACATTCCTGCCCCGTGAAGGTAGTACGACTGAATTCGCACTCGTCAGCGACAAGGGCATCCGCCTGATGTCTGCGGCAGAAGCCGATGTCGACTCCAGTGATGACGTTATCGTTTTCGTGCCCGCGACCGAGGTGGGCTGTTTTGAAGTCCGCCTGCCCGTTCAAGGCGCAGCTGAACTGAGACGGTCGGCCGCCTTTGCACTGGAAGATGAACTCGCTGTCCCGGTCGAGGATGCGCATGTCGCGATTGGTCAACCGCTCGCAGGTGGCCTGCGGCCCATCCATGTGGTGGATCCCGGCCAGATGGAAGAATGGGTGGCCAGTCTGAGCATGGCCGGTCTCAAGACGGCCCGCCTCGTCGCCGACGTGTCCGTTCTTCCGGCAAAGCCGATGGCAGTCGATGCCGGGCCCTATATCCTGTTTTCGACGGGCACCCAGCGGTTTGCCGCCGATGCTGCGCTGCCCGACGACGCATTGAAAGCCATGGCAGGCAAGTCCTCTCAGCCCCTTGAGGCCGACGGCGCTGCACTTGCCGACAGGCTCGGCGTTCCGGTCACAGACTCATCCTCACTCCCGCGCCTCGCTCAGCTCGCACAGTGGGCCGAGGCGGGCGGCGCCCTAACAGACCTGCGCCAGGGCCAGTTCACCAGTCGCAAACAGGCTGACATCCGCATCGGCGCATGGCGCCCCGCGCTCATCATGGCCGCCGCCGCCGCAATCGGCTTTTTGGTCGTCACAGGCCTTGAGGCGTATGCAATGACACGTCTCGCGATTGTGCTCGAACAACACGCCCGCAACACCTATTCGGCCGCCTTTCCTGGTACGCCCGTTCCGTCTAATCTCGCCTTGGCCGTGCGCAATCAGGATACGGTTCCCGCTGCCAGCCGCTTGCCATTCCTCGATGCATCCGCCCTGCTGTATGAGGCGATCCCCGCAGATAGCGGTGTCTCCATCGCGGGCCTGCGCTACGACCACCAGAACGGACGCCTCATAGCCAACATGGTCTATGCGGACTTCGGCAGCGACGCCGATCTGAAGAGTACGCTCGAAGCCAAAGGACTTGGCGTCTCGCTTGGTGATTCCCGCCAGCAGGACGACCAGGTCCTCGGTGACCTCACGCTGGAGGCAGCCCGATGATCGACTGGTGGGACAAACGCAGTCTGCGCGAACGCACCCTTCTGGGCGCGGCCGCTGCCTTGCTGGCATTGATCATATTGCTCCAATTCATCCTTGTTCCGCTATTCTCCAGTCGGTCATCCGCCGCGCTTCGGGCGGATCAGGCCTCCCGAACACTGGACCTGATGACCTCGCGTGGCTTGTCACCAGCAACAGGCGTCGGCGCGCCCGTTGGCCCCGCGATGGATGCCGACGCTCGGCGGCGCGCCGTTCTTGAAGCCGCTACGCGTCGCGGCCTTTCGATCGCTCGCCTACAAGTCAGCGCCGAAGGCGTCGTCACAGTACAGATCGACGATACCAGCGCTGAAAACGTATTTGCGTGGCTGTATGATCTACGCACCAACGCGTCCCTTGAAGCCAGCCGGGCCACCATGAATGATGCCGGCGCAGGGCGCGTTCGTTCCAGCTTCGAATTCGGAGGCACCGGATGAAACGTTTCGCACTGGTTCTCGTCTTTGCCGCCGCGCTCGTCGTCGGAATTGCATCCAACGTTCCGTTGTCTTTCGCGATGCGAAACGCTGGCCTCGTCGATAAAGGCATTTCCTGGCAACAGGCCCGCGGTACGATCTGGAACGGTCAGGTTACCGGACTCGCCTACCGGGGCACACCGGCTGGCGCCCTCGACATCAACGCGTCGCCGCTGTCCCTTTTTCGCGGTGCAATCGTATCCGACGTCAACTGGATCGCACCCACAGGTCGCGCCCGGCTGAAACTGGCCGCGTCGACATCATCGATCTCGCTCTCTGGCCTGGGCGCGGAAATCGACATCAGCCGCCTCGATGGCCTCCATGACGAACTGCGCCGCGTCGGTGGCACACTCAAACTGTCCAATGCAGCAGCCCGGCTCAACCGCACAGGTCAGTGCACTCACGCCAGCGGCAATGCCCAACTCGACCTCGTTCGCCGCCTCGGCGTCCAGTATGGGCGCGACTGGCCCCTGCTCACCGGTTCGCCCGAATGCGCTGACGGCCTTCTGCAGCTGCCCATGACAGGCGACGGACCCAATGGCGAACGCTTCGAGATCACATTGAAGACGCTAACCGATGGCCGCACGGGCATGGACATCCATGTCGAGAGTCTGGATGAACAGGCGAACGCCGCACTTGCGGTGATGGGCTTCACAAAGGCCGGAAACGGCTACACGTTGCTCCAGGAAGCTGCATTGGCTCAGGAGAACTAGGCATGAGGACAACACCAACCGCCATCTGTCTCACGGTCGCGCTGGCCCTGCTCGGCGCATGCGCAAGTTCACCGTCATCCGCTTCGGAACTTGCGTCCGCAACCGAAGTCATCAAGTCGACAGGTGAACTACCCTCTCAGACACTTGCCCCCGGCTCGTGCGGACTCTTCCTCTGGACCCAAGCGACCCCCGTCCGCTTTGTCTTCTTTGCGGAAGCTGGCGCCGATTCAGCCATCATGAACTTGGACGGCACCGAAACGACCCTACAGCTGACCTCCTCTGGCGGCAGCCTTTTCGGCCAGTTCATGACCCAAATGTCGTACCGGTCAGCAAAGGGCAACGTTGGTATCAGCTATCGTCCTGGCGAACGCCTGGATGGTGGCCAGAGAATTGAAAACGGCCGGCTGTCCCTCGTTAGCAAAGACGGATGGGAGACCATGGTTCCCGTACTCGGTCTCAGCGCCTGCCAGCCGGAAGAACGCTAAGCCATCCGGCACCCACCACAAGTACCTCACCAATACAAAATGCTTCCACAGGCCGGGCATCGCGGCGCTTTGCGGCGTCAGCGCTTGGAATCCTGCGCTTCCAGAAAAATCGTAAAACAACAATTATTTGTTGTTTATCACCTATCACTTATTGTTTTTCAATATGTTTGGTGATATCCAGACTCATCAGGCGGGGCGCGCCGCACAGGTGCCAAATGCCCGCCAACACAGTCAAATCTGGGTATTTCAACCATGTCCTATACCGAAACAGCTCAAAAGCCGCCCTTCAGGTTCGGCCTGCTTATCAAGCGGATCCTGTTCCTGGCGCTCCCTGTCTTCGTTCTCGTTGGATCTGTCGGCGGCTTCGTCGCCATGGGGGCACTCAAGCCGGCCCCTGAGGAAAAAGCCAACATCATCGAGGCGCTTCCGGTCCTGACCGCGACCGCGCGGACCGAGCCAGTGTCGATCACGGTCCGCGGTCAGGGCGAAGTCAAAGCCCGCTCCGAAGTCACTCTGGCCTCTGAGATCAGTGGCCGCGTCGCCTATGTCTCTCCCGCATTCCTCGCTGGCGGACAATTCCAGCAGGGCGAAACCCTCGTCCGTCTGGAATCGCGCGAATACGAACTGGGCATCGTCCAGGCCGAAGCCGCCGTCGCACAGGCGAATACCGCCCTTCTTCAGGAAATCTCGGAGGGGCAGATCGCCACTCAGGGCGCTCAGCAGCTCGGCATCGATCAGGTCTCCGACCTTACGCTTCGCCGTCCCCAGCGCGCCCAGGCCGAAGCCCAACTCGCATCGGCCCGCGCGCGCCTTGATGAAGCACGTCTCCAGCTTCAGCGCACACGCATCGTTGCCCCTTTCTCAGGCCGCGTGCGTGAGAAGTCCGTCAATATCGGCGCCTATGTTTCTCCCGGCGTTCGCCTTGGTGAAATATACGCCAGCGACGTTGTCGACATCACCATCGCTCTCACCGATTCAGACCTCGCCAATCTCGGGCTCGGCATTGGCTTTTCCGAAACCAGCACGCACAAAGGCCCGCCCGTCACCTTGTCTGCCACGGTCGCCGGGGTGCCCCATACATGGACAGGCCGCATCACGCGCACCGATAGCGGCTTTGATCCGGAAACACGCGTCCTGTTCGCCTATGTTGAAGTCCAGGATCCCTATGGCAAAGGCGCCGACAATGGCACACCGCTCGCCACGGGCCTCTTTGTCGACGCTGAGATTGACGGCCGCACACTCGAAGACAGTATCGTCCTCCCCCGCACGGCGCTGCGCGGCAAGGACAGCGTCTTTATCGCACGCGATGATGGAACACTCGAAATTCGCCCCGTCCAGGTCGCCTTCTCCGAACGCGAGCGTCTCATCCTTGCATCAGGCGTCGGCGAAGGAGAGCGCATTGTAACCTCACCTGTCCGCGCCGCCTCGAATGGCATGAAAATCAAACCTGTCGATCGGTTGGAAACTGCGTTCGTCGCCGATACCAGCGCAAGCGAAGAATAGAGGGGGCCGGGAAATGTCGGGAATTATTCGCTGGTGGGCCAATAACAAGGTCGCCGCCAACCTGCTGATGATCGCCATCATCCTCGGAGGCCTCGTCGCCTTCTTCCGTATGGAGCGCGAGCTTGAACCCTATGTCGAGTTCCCTGGCGTACAGATTTCTGTCGTCTGGCGCGGCGCGTCTCCGCAGGACATCGAAGAGCAGATCACCGTCCGCATGGAAGAGGCCGTCAGTTCGGTCGAGGGCATCAAGGAGCTCCGTTCTGTTTCGAACGAAGGCGCCGGCTATCTGATCGTCATCGGCAATCAGGATCTTGATGAAGGCGAATTCCTGCAGGACCTGAAACGCCAGGTCGACGCGATCAGCACGTTCCCGAGTGCCGCTGAGCCACCCCAGCTCAATGTTTTCCGCAGCCGAAACGAAATCATCCGCATCGCCGTCTCCGGTGACGAAACCGTCACCGAGCAGGAACTCAAGCACTTTGCCGAAGCGACACGCCGCGAGATCGGCCTGCTTGGCCACGTACCCTCCGTTGAACTCTTCGGCGTCCGCAATGAAGAGATTTCGATCGAAGTCTCCGAAGAATCCTTGCGCCGCTACGGTGTCAGCCTGTCTGACGTGGCTCAGGCTGTCAGCGGCACGTCCGTAAACATCTCCGCAGGCAATGTCCGCAGCGATGGCGGCAATGTCCAGCTCCGCACGCGCTCCCAGGCTGACACCCAGGCAGAGTTCGAGAACATCATCGTCAAGCAGATGCCTAGCGGCGCCATTGTGCGGGTCTCGGACATGGCAGAGGTCATTGACGGATTTGAAGAAGTAAACCTCCTCGCAACGGTCAACGGCAAGCGCACGATCCTGATCCAGATCATGAGCGGCCCGAAGATGAACATCGTGAAGATGTCAAAGAACGTGAACGCGTATTTTGACGAGGCAGTTAAATCGCTTCCACCGGGCATCTCGATGACCGTCTGGCAGGATTCAGCCGAGGACTATACCAGCCGCATCCAGCTGATCGGAACCAACTTCCTGACCGGTCTCGGCCTTGTCCTTATCACCCTCCTCCTGTTCCTGCGTCCTGCCATTGCCCTCTGGGTCGCCTTAGGTATCGCCACGGCCTTCGCGGGCGGCCTTGCGCTTCTGCCCATGTCCGACGTTTCGTTCAACATGATCTCCACCTTCGCCTTTCTTCTGGTCATCGGAGTGATCGTCGATGACGCGATTATTGTCGGCGAAGCCATCCACTCGCGCACAGAAGACGGCGAGGAAGGCCTGGTTGCTGCCGTGAACGGCACGACAATGGTCATCAAGCCTGTCATCTTCGCCGTGTTCACCACGATGATCTTCTTCGCGCCCTGGATGTTCCTGTCAGGCGGCACCAGCGAATTCACCCGCTCCATCTCGCTCGTCGTGATCTTCGCCCTGCTCTTCTCGCTGATCGAATCCCTGTTGATCCTTCCGGCGCACCTGTCCCACCTGAAGCCCATCAATCCCGAGAACCGCATTGCCCGCTTCCAGGGTGCCATTGCCAACAGCGTCGTCTGGTTCGCCCGCACCATTTACCGGCCGCTGATGATCCGTGCATTGCGCCACCGCTACCTCACCGCATCCATCTTCATCGGTGCGATGATCCTGTCTGTGGGCCTCCTCACCAATGGTCTGGTCAAGACGATCTTCTTCCCGGAAACCGAATCCGATCAGATCGAAGTCACGGTCGAAATGCCGGAGGGCACGCCCTATTCCCGCTCGCTCGAAGTCCTCGCCCAGATCCAGGCCGGCGAAAAGGCGCTCGAAGAGGAAATCAACGCCTCAACCAATGGCGAAGGCGAACTGATCGAAAACTGGTACACGCGGTCACGCGACAACAATATCCTTGCGCTTGTCAAACTCGTCCCGCCGGAAACACGTACCCTGACGGCCAAGGAAACCGCCGAACGCCTGCGGGCCCTGATCGGTGAAGTGCCGGATGCCGAAACGATCACGGTCAACTACAAGAATGCCGATACCGATCCACCGATCCAGTACATGCTCAACTCAACCGATCTCGACGCGCTCAACACGGCTGCTGAAGACCTCATGCTAAAGCTGCGTTCGTATGACGGCGTCTACAATGTCGTGAACGATGTGCAGAGCGCGACCGATGAAATCCAGTTCGACCTCAAGCCCGGCGCGGAATCGCTTGGCATCACCACAGCCGATGTTGCCCGCCAGGTCCGTCAGGGCTTTTATGGCGAAGAAGTCCAGCGCCTGCCCCGCGATGGCGAAGACGTTCGCGTATTCGTGCGTTACCCGCGCACAGACCGGGAATCGCTCGATTTCCTGAACAATATTCGTGTCCGTACGGCAGATGGTCGCGAATTGCCCCTCTATGCAGTCGCCGACATCCGGTTTGAAAAAGGCATCTCCCAAATCAAGCGCCGCGAACGTCGCCGTGCTGTTGTGGTCAGCGCCGAAGTTGTTGCCGAACGCATTTTCGAAATTCGGGGCGATCTCGATGAGAATTTCTTCGTGGAGTTCGACAAGGCACACCCCAAGGTGAAGCGTGGCAGCATAGGCCGGGCGCAGGGCGAAGCGGAATTCATGACCGAGATCATGACGTTCCTGCTGATCGCAATCGGCGTGGCCTATTTCCTCGTCGCAGTGGCGTTCAAATCCTATGCCGAACCGATCTTGATCCTGCTGGCCGCCATCCCGTTCTGCTTCACAGGTGCCATGCTGGGGCACCTGGTCATGGGCTATCCACTCAGCATCCTGTCCTACATGGGAATCATGGCCGCGGCAGGCGTGGCGGTGAACGACAACCTCGTGCTGATCGATTATGTGCACCAGCTGCGAGACAAGGGAATGGATGGCGCAAGGGCCCTCATCGAAGCGGGCACCCGCCGGTTCCGCCCCATCCTCCTCACGTCGCTCACTACCTTCGTCGGGCTCTTTCCGTTGATGATGGAACGCTCCATTCAGGCGCAATTCCTGATCCCGATTGCCGTCAGCCTCGCGTTCGGTGTCCTGTTCGCCCTGCTGGTCACCCTGTTCTTTGTGCCGGCCCTGTATGGCATCGGCGCCGATATAAAACGCTTCTTCGTGTATCTCATCACTGGCAAGCCGCAGCCCAGCTTCAATGCCTTGCTTGACGAGGACGAACTGAAAAACCTGGCGCCGGTTCCGGCAGAGTAACACACGCCCAATCCGCCAAAGGCTGTCGGCAACAGAGCTTAGGCTCTTGCCTTCAGACCTTTGGCCGCTAAACCCCCCGATATGCTCACAATATCCAACCTCGACTATCGCATCGAAGCGCGCCTTCTGTTTGAGGGCGCCTCCGCCCAGATTGCTTCTGGCTGGAAGGTTGGGCTCGTCGGCCGCAACGGCACAGGCAAGTCCACGCTGCTCAAGCTGATCCGCGAAGAGATCACGAACCCGACCAATGACGGTTCCATTCGCCTCAACCAGGGCGCACGCCTCGGCTGGGTTGCCCAGGAAGTCGCCCCCACGGATGAAACCATTCTTGAAGTCGTGCTCGCCGCCGATACAGAGCGCCACGCGCTCATGCAGGAAGCCGATACGGCCGAAGATCCGATGCGCATCGCCGACATTCATACACGGCTCGTTGATATTGACGCATGGTCGGCAGACTCCCGCGCGGCCGAAGTGCTGATGGGCCTCGGCTTCGTCCAGGGCGACCTTGATCGCCCGACCCGGGAGTTTTCCGGTGGTTGGCGCATGCGCGCCGCGATCGCCGGGGTCCTGTTCTCCCAGCCGGACCTGCTCCTGCTCGACGAACCGACCAACTATCTCGATCTTGAAGGCGCTGCCTGGCTCGAAGGCTATATCAAGAGATACCCGCACACCGTGCTCATCGTCTCGCACGATCGCGAAATGCTGAACCGCTGCGTCACGCACACGATGGCGCTTGAGCATCAGAAACTCACCATTGTGCCCGGCGGCTATGACGCCTGGCTGCGGCTGCGCGCTGCTAAATATGCCCAGCTTGAAAGCCAGCGCGCCAAACAGGAAGTCGACAAGGCCCACCTGCAGGCCTTCGTAGATCGTTTCCGCGCCAAGGCATCCAAGGCCCGTCAGGCCCAGTCGCGCGTCAAAATGCTCGAAAAGATGCAGGACATCTCGATTCCGATGGCCGAACGCACCACGCCGTTCAATTTCCCTGCACCAGCGGACAAAATGGCCCCGCCTCTGCTTGAGCTGCGCGGTGCCGAACTCGGCTATGGGGAAAACGCCAGCATCCTGCGCAATGTCACCCTGCGCCTCGACCCCGATGACCGGATCGCCATTGTCGGCACCAACGGCCAGGGCAAGACGACGCTGGTGAAATCCATCGCCGAGCGCCTGCCGCTGATGATGGGCGACCGCGTGACGCACAGCAAAGTGCGGATTGGCTACTTCTCGCAGGACCAGCTCGACGAACTGACCCCTGGCGAGACCGTGCTCGATCACGTCCGCCACGCGCTCCCCAAGGAAACGCCAATCGCAAAACAGCGCTCAGTGGCCTCCCTCATGGGGTTCAGCCACGAAAAGGTGGAAACCAAGGTTGAAAAACTTTCGGGCGGCGAAAAGGTCCGCCTGCTCCTTGGCCTAATGGCCATGGACAAGCCCCATATCCTGATCCTCGATGAGCCGACCTCGCACCTTGATATCGACAGCCGCGAAGCGCTGATCTACGCACTCAACGACTTCAAGGGCGCTGTCCTCCTCATCACCCACGATATCTTTCTCGCCGAAGGCACCGCCGACCAGCTGTGGCTCGTCAAGGACGGCAAGGCCGATGTCTATGATGGCGACTTGCAGGATTACCGGGCCCTGGTGCTGCAGGCGGATCGCAATAAATCCGAGCCAAAAACCAAATCCTCGAAATCAGAGCCTGCCAAGCCCGCCCCGAAGGTCAACAAGGCTGACCAGCGCCAGCGATCGTCCGAAAGCCGGAAGGCTGCGTCAGGGCTCAAGCGCACGGCGGACGATGCCGAAAAGCGCCTCGACAAGATCAACGCCAAAATCACGGCCATCGATACCGAACTCTCCAAGCCGGGTATTGCGTCGGAAAAATTACAGGACATGCTGCGCCAGCGCGCCGATCTCGTGGCCGAATCCGAGGCAACAGAGATGACGTGGCTGCAGGCTGTTGAAGACTATGAAATGGCCCTTAACGACTAATCTATGCGCGTCAGACGAAGAGTTGATCGCTATTTGTGCTATTAGACAGAATAGATAAAATTTGTTCACGCCCGACAACATCTTTGAAGGGCCTGTCACAATAGTACCACTATACAAACCGGATGAAGTTTGCGCAGTTAGAAATTGAAATTGCTCGCGAAGAACTTGCGGGCCGACAGCGTATATTGTCCGGGCAGGAGAACGTGTCCGCAGAGGTTTAAAATGGGTGTTTCAGAGAATCTGAAAAGGGCCATCGCGTTCCCGCGGGAACAGGTGGTTCTGGGGCGCTCGCCGGGTGTGGGACTCGATATTCTGAATCGTGACCGTCCCGCTGCCACCACGTCTGACGCCATCCACCTGCCCCCCATCTACCCGGAATGGCTCGGCGACCGTCTGTTCTCGCACACTCACGGCTGTCGATTTAACTACGTAGTTGGCGAAATGGCCCGCGGCATTGCCACCACCCGCATGGTGGTCGAAGCCGTTCGCGCAGGCTGTGTCGGTTTCTATGGCAGCGCCGGTCTCACACCCAATGTGATCGAAGCCGGCGTGCAGGAGATCAAGGCGCAACTCACCCCAGAACAGACCGCCTGGGGCGCCAACCTGATCCACTCACCCCAACAGCCCGGTTATGAGGCGCGAGTGGTCGATCTGTTCCTCGCCCAAGGGGTGAAACGCGTGTCCGCGTCCGCCTTTATGAAACTCTCAGTTGAGTTGGTTCGCTACACCGCGATTGGCTTGTCGCGCGCTGCAGATGGCACCATCCACCGCGAGAATCATGTCTTCGCAAAAGTATCCCGTGCCGAAGTGGCCGAACCCTTTATGTCGCCCGCGCCAGCCAGGCTGCTCTCGGAACTCGTCGCCAGGGGCGCGATCACCGCCGAACAGGCCGACCTTGCCAGTCAGGTGCCCGTCGCCGCCGAGATCACCGCAGAGTCCGATTCCGGTGGCCACACCGACAACCGCCCGGCCAGCGTCCTGTTCCCGTCGCTCGCCCTCGCGCGCGACCGGGTTGCCGCGCGCACAGGTGTTGATGCTAATGCCATCCGCATCGGTCTGGCTGGCGGTCTCTCCACACCGGCCTCCGTCGCCGCCGCCTTTTCAATGGGTGCAGCATACGTGCTCACCGGTTCCGTCAACCAGTCCGCCGTTGAATCCGGCCTCTCCGAGGCCGGTCGCCGCCTTCTGGCCAAGGCCGGCCCGGCTGACGTCGCCATGGCCCCTGCCGCCGACATGTTCGAACAGGGCGTCGAGGTGCAGGTCCTCAAACGCGGCACGCTTTTCGCCATGCGTGGCAAACGCCTCCACGCCATGTACCGCTCCGGTGCCAGCTACGAGACCCTGCCTGCAAAAGACCAGGCCTGGCTTGATGATGTGCTGGGCGAACCGTTCGACGCTGCATGGCAGCGCACGCTCGCCTATATCCGCCAGGCCAACCCCGCCGAAGCAGCCCGCGCCGAAAGCGACGGCAACAAGCGCCTCGCGCTTGTCGCCCGCCGCTACCTGTTCATGGGGGCTCAATGGGCACGCGAAGGCACACCGGGCCGCGAGATGGATTATCAGGTCTGGTGCGGCCCCGCGATGGGCGTGTTCAATGAATGGGTCGCAGGCAGTTTCCTCGAACCGACAGAGAACCGCACTATTAAGCAGATCGCCTGGAACCTTCTGGAAGGCGCGGCCCAATTCACCCGCGCAGGGCAGTTGCGAGCGCTTGGCCTCCCAGTTGCACCTACAGATTTCACCTATACGCCCCGTCAGTTCGCTGACGCCGAATGAGACAAAAAATGGTAAATGAGACCCGCACACAAGCAGAACCCATCGCCGTTATCGGAGTCGGGTCCATCTTTCCGGGACGCGGCGGCAATACCGGCTACTGGCGCGACATTTTCCAGGGCCGCGACACGCTCAGCGATACGCCCGCCTCTCACTGGCTGATCGACGACTATTATGACGCCAACCCGCTGACGCCAGATCGCACCTATGGCCGTCGCGGCGGTTTCATTTCGCCTATCCCGTTTGATCCGCTGGAATTCGGTATTCCGCCGAATGCCCTGCAACAGACAGACAGCGCCCAGCTCCTTGCCCTGATTGCCGCCAAGCAGGCGCTCGACAATATCGAAAGCACCAGCGGCTGCGAGATTGATCGCACGCGCACCAGCGTGATGCTCGGTGTCGCCTCCGCCACCGAACTCACCGCCCATATGGCGGGCCGCCTCCAGCGCCCGGTCTGGGTCAACGCCTTGCGCCAGTCCGGCCTTGGCGAAGCAGACGTGCTGGCCATCACCAAGAGGATGGAAGATCATTACATCGAGTGGAAGGAAAGCACCTTTCCGGGCCTGCTCGGAAATGTCGTCGCCGGACGCATCGCCAACCGGCTCGATCTGGGCGGCAGCAATTTCGTCACTGACGCGGCCTGCGCCTCCAGCCTCTCCGCCCTCCAGATCGCCCTGCACGAACTGCGCGCCGGCGATTCCGACACGGTGCTTGCTGGCGGCGTTGACGCGCTCAACGACATCCTCATGTACATGTGCTTCTCGAAGACACCGGCTTTGTCGCCGACAGGTGATTGCCGCCCGTTCTCGATGGAAGCCGACGGCACGATGCTCGGTGAAGGCGTCGGCATTCTCGCTTTGCGCCGCCTGTCAGATGCCGAACGCGACGGCAACATCATCCACGCTGTCATCCGCGGCATTGGGGGCGGGTCAGACGGAAAAGGCACCGCCATTTACACGCCGCTCCCCTCTGGCCAGGCCCGCGCCATTGAACGCGCCTATGTACAGGCAGGCTACGGACCAGAAACGGTTGATCTGGTCGAAGCCCACGGTACCGGCACCAAGGCAGGCGACAAGGCAGAACTTGCCGGACTCCATCTTGTCTTCGACGGCAAGGGCAATGACGATGGCGAACCGTGGTGCGCCGTCGGCTCCGTCAAATCGCAGATCGGTCATGCCAAGGCCGCCGCTGGCGCCGCCAGCCTGATCAAAGCCGTCCAGGCCCTCAGCCGGAAAACCCTTCCGCCTACGATCAAGATCGGCGAACCTGCTGATGTGCTCAAAGACAGCAAGAGCTTCTACCTCAACAGCGAATCCCGGCCGTGGATCTCACCGGAGACGCGCCCGCGTCGCGCCTCGGTCAGCTCCTTCGGCTTCGGCGGCAGCAACTTCCACGTCGCGCTAGAGGAATATACCGGCCCCCACGCCATCCGCCCGCCGCGCGTATCACCGTCCGAACTCTTCCTCTTCTCGGCCGGAACTACGGATACGCTTGTCGAAGAGATCGAAAGCCTGCTCCACACGGAGACGGACGAAGACGGATTCGCGGCGCTCGCCGCATCCACCCAGGCCAGTTTCGAAGCCGATGGCCGCGTACGCGTCGCCATCGTCGCTGACGACCAGAAAGACCTCGCCACCAAGGCCTCGCGCCTGATTGGCCAGATCGAGTCCGGCACGCTCGGCACCGCGCCACTCGGCGCGGGCATTCATGCCTCCACCATGCCACCAGAGGCCGGCAAGATTGCGTTCCTCTTCTCCGGCCAGGGCAGCCAGTATGTCGGCATGGGCGCAGACCTTGCCATGGCCTTCCCGGCGGCACGTGCGGTTTGGGATATTGCAGCTGGCCACAAGATAACCGGCCCGAAAAAGCTTCACCGTCTCGCCTTCCCGCCTGCCGCTTTCGATCAGGTCGAATTTGGCGAACAGACACAGCGCCTCACGGAAATGCAGAATGCGCAGCCGGCCATCGCCGCTGTCGCGCTCGCCCAACTTGCCCTGCTTGAACGCCTCGGCATTGATCCTGACATGGCCGGTGGCCACAGCTTCGGCGAGATCATGGCGCTGCATCTGGCGCGCAGTTTCGATATCGACGGCGCGCTGACCGTTGCGGCTGCGCGCGGACGCCTGATGGCAGAGGCCGCCAAGTCCACACCTGGTGCCATGATGGCTGTCCAGACAGACGCTGAAACCATCGCGCCCATCGTCGCCAAAGTGCCCAACGTCGTTCTCGCCAATGATAATGGCCCCAGTCAGGTCGTTCTGTCCGGCCCGGTCGACGCCATCAAGGCGGCTGAAGCCCTGTGTATCGAAAAGGGTCTCAAAGCCCGCCGCCTTCAGGTCGCGACGGCCTTCCACTCGTCAATTGTACATGCCGCCGTCGAACCCTTCGCGGCCGAACTGGCCTCCCTGCGGCCGCGCAAGCCGAAGCTGCCCGTCTACGCAAACGCAACGGCCTCACCGTATGCTGTGAAGGTCGCCGACCTTCCCGCCGTCATCGCCGGTCAGATCGCCACCTCGGTCCGCTTCCGCGAACAGGTCGAGGCCATGTACACGGCAGGCGCGCGTCTCTTCGTTGAAGTCGGCCCCGGCTCCATCGTGACCGGTCTTGTAAAGGACGTGCTCGGCGACCGCGCCTATCGCGCTGTGTCACTCGACAACAAGCGCGCCAACGGTCTGACACAATTCCTTTCCGCCATTGGTGAACTCAGCGTTGCGGGTCAGTCACTCGACCTTGCGGCCCTGTTCGCTGACACACCTCCGCCCGTTCCCGCCGCGCCGCCATCGAAGCACGCGGTCTACATTTCCGGCGCCAATTTCGACAAGCCGTATCCGCCGAAAAATGGCGCTGCCGGCCGCGCCGCGCCGAACACCGTCCCGACAATGACGATCCAGCCAGCCATGGCTGCGCCCGTCACACCCCCACCAACCGCTGCGCCCGCCGCGCCAGCGGCTTCCACATCAACAGCACCCACCGCTCCGACTCCCAGCAGGACTTCAGCAATGCCCGACACGCCCCAAACCTATCCAACGCCGATGCCGGCTTCTTCGTCCGCAGAGCGCATCTGGAGCGAAGTGTCCCAGCTTCATTCTGAATACCTCGCCACGACAGCCGCCAGCCATACCGCCTTCCTGAACGCTGCTGCGTCGCTGCTTGGCGGCCAGCCACTCTCACCATCAACCGCGCCTGCCCCGGTCCAGCGCATTGCAGCGCCCGTCGCGGTGTCTCAGCCTGCGCCGCAAGCCGCCGCGCCAGCCCCGGCCCCGGTTGCAGCCGCTCCCGCACCGCAGCCCCACACGAACGGCGCTGCCGCCCCTGCACCCCAACCCGCCCCCACACCTGTCGCAGTGGCGCCTAAACCTCCCGCCCCCACCGCCGTCTCTGACCCTGCACTCGCCCCGGCTGCCGCCAGCGGCGAAAATCCAATCGCACTGGTTCAGGCCATCGTATCGGAAAAAACCGGCTATCCCGTCGATATGCTCGACCCGGACATGGACCTTGAAGGCGAACTCGGTGTCGACTCGATCAAACAGGTCGAAATCCTTTCCACTTTGCGCGAGCGCCTGCCACACCTGCCGGAAATCGACCCGGAACAATTGGTCGAACTGCGCACAATCAACGCCATCGCGACGATGATTGGCGGGTCCGCCCCGGCGGCCACAGCGCCTGCGCCTGTCGCAGCCGCCCCAGCGCCCACCGCGGCACCTGCTGCCGTGTCTGCCCCCGCACCTGCTACCAATGGCAACGCCATCACGCCGGACGTGATCCGCGCCCTCGTCGCCGACAAGACAGGCTACCCGTCCTCCATGCTGGAAGACGACATGGACCTTGAAGGCGAACTCGGCGTCGACTCGATCAAACAGGTCGAAATCCTGTCCGCCCTGCGCGACCAGCACCCCTCGCTGCCGGAAGTGGATCCGGAAGCCATCGCCGAACTCCGCACGATCCGGAAGATTGCCGATTTTTTCAGCTAGGGGCCGGTGAGGATACGTCCTCAGCTCACCGTCCCCCGTCCACGGATCAAGCCGTCGCCGCCTATGGCAGCGATGTCCGGCCGGTCAGCTTCAGCGCGCCCGTCGCGCTGCCGGCATGGACAGGCGTGGTTGATCTTGGCCGCGTAGAAATCACGCTGGCGGAACCGGCCATGGCACAGGCCCTCGCCTCGGTCCTCAGCGCCAGCGGCGTTCACGCGGAAACCGTCGCCGCACCGACCGGCGCTGCGCAGACTGTCATCCTCACCGAAGGCCTGTCCATCTCCGCGCCAGCAGATCGCCACTGGCAGGCCCTCGCCCAGGCCCGCACCGCAAGCACACCCGGCGCCCGCATCATCCTGCTCCAAACCGCTGCGCCCACCAACCATACGGCCATCAACGGCATGCCCGGTCTCTCACGCACGCTGCAAAAGGAATGGCCGGAGACACATGTCGCTGCTTGGTCTCTGGCTGCGCCCGACGCACCAACCCGCGCCCAGCACATCCTCACCGCCCTCGGCACAGCGCTCGGCGACGCCATCCTCACCGCCGACGGCCACGCCCGGCAAACCCATGTCGCCGCAACACTCGCGCCGCCCGCAACCCACGCCCCCACATCTTCCGCGCTCTGGCTCGTTACAGGCGGCGCACGCGGCGTCACGGCCACCTGTGCCGTGGAACTCGCCCGCCGCACGGGTGGCACATTCCTGCTCGCCGGACGGTCCGCCCTGTCGCCCTGGCCGCAAGGCATCGCCCGCACGACAGACCTGAAAGCCTTGCGCGCATCCCTCGCCCAACAGGCCGTCGACAGCGGCCAGAAGGTCAAACCCGCCGATATAGACCGCGCGGCTCGCGCCGCCCTCGCCGGTCAGGAAATCGAGCAGACACTCGCCGCCCTCGCCGCTGCCGGCGCCAGCGCACATTATGTTCAACTCGACCTTTCAGACACGGTCACCCTCGCCCCGAGCATCGCTACGATTCAGGCCCAGCACGGCCCCATCACAGGCCTCGTCCACGGCGCCGGCGTTCTCGCAGACAAGCTGGCCATGGAAAAAACCGAAGCGGAAGTCCGCAAGGTTTTCGGTCCCAAGATCGACGGCATCCTTGCCCTGCTCGGTGCCATCAATGTCAGCCAACTCACTCATATTGGCCTCTTCTCCTCGGCCTCTGCCCTGTTTGGCAATACCGGGCAGGCCGACTATGCGATGGCCAATGAAAGCCTGAACCAACTCGCCCGCCAACTTGGCGCAGAACTCCCCCACACTCAGGTCAAATCCTACAATTGGGGCCCATGGGATGGCGGCATGGTCGATGCCGGTCTCGCCGCTCATTTCGCCCGGCAGGGTATTGCCTTGATCAATCAGGCAGACGGTGCCCGCATCTTCGCTGACCAGCTCCTGAGTGGTGATCGCAGCATTGTCGAACTCCTCGTCGGGGATGAGTGGAGCGGCGAATGACACGCTTCGAACCGATCGCGATTGTCGGTCAGGCCTGTGTCCTGCCCGGCGCCCTCTCGCCCGATGCACTCTGGCAAGCTGTCACCGGCAATCAATGCCTCATCACGCGCCCGGCCACAGGCGCCTTCGGCCTGACCGATGCGGAACAGGTCGCCCTGCCTTACGTCTCGGGTTTCGTCTCAGGCTTCGACCGTGTCTTTGACGCCGAACGCGCCACGCTCCCGGGCCTTGATACTTCGCGTCTTGATCCGGTTTGCCAATGGCCCCTCCACGCGGCGCTCACGGCATGGGACGAAGCAGGCAAAAGCGACACGCCCGCTGACCGACGCGGTGTCTTCCTTGCAAACCTCTCCTATCCCAGCCGGGCAAAGTCCGCCTATGCCGCCGATGTCTGGGCGCACGGAAAATCCTCCCGTCCCGCGACAGACGCATTCAACTCCGGTTTCCCCGCCCACGTCCTCGCACGGGCCATCGGTGCCACCGGTCCGGTCCTCGCGCTTGATGCTGCGTGCGCCTCGTCACTCTACGCTTTGGAAATCGCCTGCCGCAAATTGCAGACGCGCCAGATTGACATTGGCCTCGTCGGTGCGGTCAACGCGGCTGACAACCTGATCCTCCATATCGGCTTCGAAGCGCTTCAGGCGCTCAGCCCGACCGGTCGGTCGCGTCCCTTCATCAAGGGCGCTGATGGACTGGTGCCTGCCGAGGGCGCCGTCGCGGTCGTGCTCAAGCGCCTCAGTGACGTGACACCGAAAGACACCGTTCACGGCGTCATCCGCGCCATCGGCCTGTCCAATGACGGCAAACGCAAAGGCCTTCTCGCCCCTGACAGCGAGGGACAGGCCGAAGCCATGCGCCGCGCCTATGCGGATGCGAACCTGACACCCGACAGTGTCGACTTCCTCGAATGCCACGCTACGGGCACGCCGGTTGGTGACAGTGTCGAAATCGCGGCTGCCGCCAGTGTGTTCGGCGCCGAGCGTTACCTGCCCATCGGTTCCCTCAAGGCAAATACCGGCCACCTCATTACGGCGGCGGGCCTCGCCAGCCTGCTCAAGCTGACACAGGCGATGGCGCACGAAACCTTGCCATCCATGCCGCTGGACGGTGACATGATCGACGCCGTGACAACACCCGCGCTGCAACCGCTCGCCAATTCTGCAAATTGGCAATCCGGCAAGAACCCGCGCCGCGCTGCGATCAGCAATTTCGGTTTCGGCGGCAACAACGCCCACCTGATCCTGGACCAATACCAGCCAGTCAAAGGATCGGTGCAGGTGGCGTTACCGCAAGATGAACCCGATGACATTGTCATTTGCAGCGCCAGCCTCATGGGCGGCAGCGACCAGGGCGAACGCGATGTACTCCGTCGCCTGATGAACCACCCCGTCAGCCCGCCCAAACCCGCGACAACCATCGGCGCAGACCCGCGCTATGCCCGCACCCCGCCGAACGACCTGCTCCAGGCCGAAGCCCAGCAACTCGCTGTGCTGTCGCTCACGCGTTCGGCCCTGAACGGCATCCACCGCCCGGCCGCCGAGCGCAGCGGCGTTTTTGTCGGCATGGGCTGCGCCGCTGATGCCGCCCGCTGGCTGCTGCGCGAACGTGTGGCCAAAGCATTCGGCGTCACGCCGGGCACACCGGAGCACACCCATGCACAGGATGGCATCGCGCCGCCGCTTCAGGCCGCCACGGTCCTCGGCGCCATGGCCAACATGACCGCCAACCGCATCACATCAGCCGAGGACCTGCGCGGACAGGGCTATGCAATCTCGTCCGAAGGCATCTCCAGCCTCGCCGCGCTCGACGTCGCGTGCGATGCTCTGCGCGCCGGGCGCCTCGACATGGCGGTCGTCGCCGCAGCAGATTTCGCGACCGAGCCTGTTGCCGCCGCCGCTCTCGCCGAACTTGGCTTGACCAATATCGGCGACACAGCCGCCGCCCTCGTCCTCAAACGTCGCGCAGATGCCGACGCCGCTGGCGATCCCATTCTGGCCACTCTGGGTCTGGTAGAATGGAATGGCGAAGCCGAGGCCTCGCCGCTTTTCGCCAACGCCTATGGTGCGGCCCCGGCCGCCTCGCCCCTGTTCGAGATCGCCGCATCAGCCCTGCTCATGTCGCGCGACCAGGTTATCACCGATGACTGCGCCATCCCGAACCTGACAGGCGAGCGGCCACAGCATACCATCAACGCGCCAGCCAATGCCCTTGCGCATGGTGCATCCGTGTCCCTCACCGGCAATCCGGAACAGCCCAGCCCCGATGCGCTCCGTCCGCCGCCTCACCTCTTCTGGGCCGCAGGTGCCACACGGGCCTCACTCGCCAAGAAGCTGCGCAACGGCAAGACCGGGGGCAAGGGCAAGTGCCGCGTCGCCCTGATCGCAACGGATGGCGCATCGCTTGCAGAAATGATCGATACGGCTGCAAAGGCACTTGAGCACGACACCGCTCCAACCGGCACACACATCTATTACGGCGAAGGCGCGCCCGAAGGCGAACTGGCCTTCGTCTTCACCGGTTCCGCCGCCGTCTATGCCCGCATGTCACGCGGCCTGTTCATGGCGTTCCCGGAACTCGGCATGGCCCTTGCCGGCATGTCCCGCGCCACGGATATGGCGCACCTTCTCACGCATGCAGACCTGTCCGAATACGAACAGCTTTGCGCCGGCACCCTCATCAGCCAAGCTCACGCCATCCTGCTGCGTGATGTCCTGGGCGTGTCACCTACCGTCGCCATCGGCCTGTCACTCGGCGAAAGC
Source organism: Hyphomonas sp. (assembly GCA_040216775.1). GTDB lineage: Bacteria > Pseudomonadota > Alphaproteobacteria > Caulobacterales > Hyphomonadaceae > Hyphomonas. Next base: position 30,494 of record JAVJOM010000029.1, on the reverse strand, counting down.
AATGCGCTCTTCGCGTTTGGCTTCTGGAAAGATCCCGGCAAGCTGCTCGACGAGATCGACGATGCCGCCATGTACGAACGACATCTCGGCGGCGAATTCGAAACGGCTCACGCGGCCTGGGGCCCGAACGTGCCAACCGACTGGGCCAACTGGCATATCAAGGCGCCGCTGCCAAAGCTGCGCGACGCCATGGCCAGCCACCCCAATGTCGAAATCACAATCATCTACTCGCAGGAAGACTGCCTGATCGGTGGGCCAGCGGCCGCCTGCCGCGCCGTGGCAGAGGCGCTCGGCCCCGGCTCTGGTGCTGCGATGAACCAGCATCTCATCGTCCACGCCAAGGCGATGAAGCCGTTCGAAGACACATGGCGCAAACTGCATACGCGTCCGGTCTCAAAAGTGCCGGGCATCCGCCTCTACGCCAATGCCATCAATGGCAGTTACGCCCCCACCAAAGCGCGCGTCGCCGACATGCTGACGCGTCAGGCTGTCGACACGGTCGACTTCCCCGCGACGGTCCGCCAGGCTTATGAAGATGGCGTGCGCACCTTTGTCGAGGTCGGCCCTCGCGCCACCCTCTCGCGCGCCATTTCCAGCGTGCTGGGCGACCAGCCGCATGTCGCCGTCGCCACCGACCGGATCGTGTCGTCAGACCTTGGCCAGATTGCCCATCTCACCGCCACGCTCTTTGCCGATGGCCGCGACATCAACATTGCCTGCGTGGTGACGCGTCTCGACGCCGCCCGCAACAATCCCTGGACAGGAACCGATCCCATGCCCCTCACCAAACCGGTTCACTATCCGACACCTCAAACTCCCCAGACGCACGCAACCGGCGGCCTGCCACCGGCCCCGCACCTGCCGCCCCCACACTATGCCCGCAGCAACGCCGCACCTGCCCCCACATCTCCTGCGCCCGTCACTCATACGGCCCCCACCGTGACACCAGCCTCCACACCGCCTCCAGTTGTCACGCAGCGCACCTCCACCCCGCCGCGCAAAGTGGTCGCCGGTAAAGAACCGCTCATGGCCCGTGCGCCCAGCGGCCCGAGCTGGGCCCGCGCCGCCATTGAGGATTCCACACGCGGCCTGATGTCCGATTTCTTCGGCCCCGACTTTATCGGTCAGGATGCATTCGACCGTCAGGTTCGCCTGCCTGCCCCGCCGCTGCTGCTGGTTGATCGCATCACCGGCATAGACGCTGAAGCAGGTGTCGAGAGCACGGGCGTGATCTGGACCGAGACAGACCTCGAGGCTGACGATTGGTATGTCCGGAATGGCCGCGTCCGCCCCGGTCCGCTGATCGAATGCGGACAGGCCGACCTCACCTTGATCGGCTGGATGGGCGCAGACCTGAAAAACCGGAACGAGCGCGTCTACCGTCTGCTCGGCTGCGAGATCACCTTCCACGATGGCGGCCTGCCCGGTCCCGGTGACACGCTGTCCTTCCAGATCGAGATCACGGGCCACGCCACCCTCGCAGGCGTGCGCATGTTCTTCTTCCAGTATGACTGCATGGTCGGAGACCGGAAGATATTCTCCGTACGCAACGGACAGGCCGGCTTCTTCACCGACAACGAACTTGCAACTGGCAAGGGCGTCATCTGGGACGCATCAACCGACGCGGCCCCCACACCCTCTCCTCACACCTTTGACACATCCCGCGCCAGCGCCAAACGCGCCTTCAGCGCACCGGAAGTGGCCGCATTCCGCACCGGCGACGCGCTCGCCTGTTTCGGCAAGGGCTTTGAATTCTGCGCCGCACATTCCCGCCCGGCCCACCTGCCGGACGACAAACTGGCCTTCTTCGATGAGGTCACCGCCTTTGATCCCGCTGGCGGCCCATGGGGGCGAGGCTATCTCAAGGCCCGCGCGCATGTGCCCACCGATTCCTGGTTCTATCAGGGCCATTTCCATGAAGACCCCTGCATGCCCGGCACCTTGATGGCCGAGGCTGCCGTTCAGGCCCTCGAATTCTACGCCGCCGCTGCGGGCCTTACGATCGAGCGTGATGGCTATGTCTTCGAGCCATTGCCCGGCCACACCGCCAAATTCGTCTGTCGCGGACAGGTCATTCCCGACCGCGATCATGAAGTGACCTACGAAGTCTTCATCGACGACATCATTGATGGCGAAAGCCCGGTTCTTTACGCCTCGCTCCTCGCCCGCTCGGACGGCAAGAAAGTCTTCCACTGCCCGCGCTTCGCCATCCGCCTGCGCAAGGACTGGCCTGCGCCGCACACGACGGACAAACCGCTCCGTGTCGGCCCGATGGGGGAAAGCCGCGGCGATCATGCGGCCCTGCTGAACTGCGCCGCCAGCGCGCCTTCAGCGGCCTTCGGAGACCTGTACGTCCCCTTCGACACTGCCGGCCGCGCCCCGCGCCTGCCCCAGCCGCCCTATCACATGATGACTCGTGTCACGCAGGTTTCCACCCGTCCCGGCGTGAAGGAAACCGGCGCCCGCGTCGTCGCCGAATACGACATCCCGCCAGACGCTTGGTATTTCCGCGACAATGCCAATGGCCATATGCCCTTCGCTGTCCTCTCCGAAATCGTCCTCCAGCCCTGCGGCTGGCTCGCCAGCCATTGCGGCTTTGCGCTCGAAGGCGGCGAACGCTTCCGCAATCTCGACGGCGACGGGCAGGTCTTCATGGAAGTCGGTCCGCATGACGGCATGATCACCGTCGATACAACGCTGTCCTCCTTCTCCAAGGTTGGCCCGATGACCATCGTAGCCTTCGATCTGAAAGCGACACTCTCCGACGGTCGCCCCGTGATGAACCTGAAGACCCAGTTCGGCTTTTTCCCGGCTGCCGCGCTCGTCCGCCAGGCAGGCCTGCCGACGAAAGACGAACACCGCGCCCTTCTGGCCCTCACTCCAAACCGCGCCGAGACCACACTGCCTGCAGCCCCCACGGCAACCGGCGACCTCGTCATGCTCGACCGCATCGACTATTTCGATGCCACTGGCGGCGCAGCAGGCCTCGGCCTTGCGCGTGGACGCCAGTCGGTCGATCCGCATGCCTGGTATTTCAAGGCCCACTTCTTCCAGGATCCGGTCCAGCCTGGCTCGCTCGGCCTCGACGCACTGGTCCAGCTCCTGTCCCATGCCGCCTGCCTGAAAGGCTACGCCAACGGCATGGCCAACCCGCAATTCGAAACCGTCGCCGCGGGCGCCCCTGTCAAATGGGCCTATCGCGGTCAGGTCACGCCGGACAAGCAGGAGGTCACCACGGTCATGGAGATCATGGAGGTCGTCCAGTCCGGCGACCGGCTGTTGATCACAGGCAAGGGCACGCTCTGGTGCGATGGCTTGCGTATCTACGAGGCAAGCCCGCTGACAATCGCCCTGTCAGACCGCGCCTAGCCGCCTCCGTTTGCGGCGACGGCTAGACTGACAATCAGTTCGTCATGCCATTCGGTGTGAACAACGAATTCTGCCTGTTCGAATATCACGTGTTGTTCCGACCCGCCTGAACAGCCCAGTGACCCCATCTGTACGGGCACACCCTTCGCACCGCCTCGCAACCCCTTGCCAACCGCCTTCAACACCGCTTCCTTGATCGTCCAGAGCGCGAAGAATGCCGCCAGCCCGCTGTCTGGGGTGGCATCTGCCAGCGCGACCAGCGCGGCGCGCTCATCGTCACTGCAAACCATGCCCAGCATAGGTTGCCAGTCGATTGGTCTTAGCCGCTCGATGTCCAGCCCCATTGGCCGCGCGTCCCCAAGGGCCACAGCCGTCCAGTCATCGCTGCGGGAAATTGACAGGTACTGCTCGGGATGGCTTTCCAAAAACGGCGCCCCTTGGGCATTGCGCTGAAGGTCCACATCGGAGGGACGTATATCCAGCAGCGATCCGAGCATTTGGCGCGCACTCGCCAGCGACACCAGCAAGCGCTCCCGCGCCTCAGGATTCTTCAACTTCGCGACTCGTCTGGCCTCAGGCTCGCTCAAGGCGGGAAGTACTGCATTTTGTGCAACCGCCCACCCCCGGCTGTGACAGGCAAGCCCCGTCACGCCGGGCACATCGCGTGCCAGCTCCAGCACGGGCAGGATCTGCAACGTGTCTTTCACGCAGGGGTCCAATCTCTGTCGGCGAACAGGTTTGTTTTCTAGGCGATTTCTCTGGAGAATGACACCGTCCCAGCGGATTCGCCGCCGTTGCAAAACTGACTCATTGGCGAACTGATACAGCGCACTTGCAACATTTCACTTTCTACAGCATTGAGCGCAGATACGGGGTCAGGGCTTGGTTATTGCAGCTTGGTAATGCTGCGCCGCAAAATAACCTAATTTCTCAGCGAAACGACTGCGCTGGTGAGGCGTACTGGTCAGATAGAAGGCACTTTCCCTAGTGCTGGCGGTCTGAGTTGTAATTTTGTTGCCTCGGAAAAATCTAAACGCTTTCAAAGACCATGGCCGCACGGCCCGAAGAGGTTGCCTTGAAACTAACTGAACGCCCTTACTTTGTACCAGCAGCCGCACTTGGTGCCGCAGCCGCCGTCCTGTTGGGCGGCATCATCGTCGCAACCGGATCATCCGGCGCGTCCCGCACCGCCGTTGCCGGTTCTGTCACCGATGCAAATATCACCGTCGCAGACCCTGCAGCGACCCCCGCCCCCGTCGCGCCAGTCATCGAACCCCTCGACTCGGTTGCCGACTATACGCCGGAAGAGGCTGAATCGACTGATGCGACACTCGAAGCGGTTGCCGCGGTTGACGCGACTCCAGCCAAGGCTCCGTTCTCGTTCGAGCAGGTCATCAACAAGGCGCAAGCGCTCTCCGAACATGACTTCCAGAAATCGCGTCCGGTTCCTGCCGCCGCCGCAACGCTGGACTACGACCAATACCGCCGCCTCGAGTTCAAGCGCGAATCCGCTGAGTGGACGCCTGACACGACGGTCCCGTTCCGCGTTCACTACGATCCGCGTGGCTACCTGTTCAACGAAGAGGTCAAGCTCAACATCATCGACAATGGTGTGTCGACGCCGAAAACCTGGACCGAAACAGACTTCAATTTCTTCGACCTTCCCCTGTCAGATGAGGACAAGCAGGCTCTCGGCTATGCCGGCTTCCACGTCACCGCCCCGCTGAACTCCTCTGGCAAGTTTGACGACCTCATCAGCTTCAAGGGCGCGAGCTTCTTCCGTGTCCTCAGCGCCGGCACAGTCTACGGCGCGTCCGCGCGCGGCATGGCCATTTCGACGGCCTCCCCTGCAGGCGAGGAATTCCCGTCCTTCCGCGAGTTCTGGCTGGTGAAGCCTGAAGCCGGCGCGAAGACGATGACCGTCTACGCCCTGTTGAACGGCGTCAGCACCACCGGCGCCTTCCAGTTCATCATCCGGCCCGGCTCGACCACGAATGTCGACGTTGAGGCGGTGTTCTTCCCGCGCCGCAAGCTGACAGAAGTCGGCGTCGCGCCCATCACGTCCATGTATTATTTTTCGCCGCACAGCATCAATCGTGGCGACCGCGACTATCGCGTCGCCGTGCACGATTCCGAAGGCCTGATGATCGAATTGAGCAACGGCGAATGGGTCTGGCGCCCTCTGGCCAATCCGGGCCAGCTTGAAATCTCCAGTTTCGCGACCGAGCCGCCCCTCGGCTTCGGCCTGATCCAGCGCAAGCGCGACTTTGATGCCTATGATGACCTTGAAGCCAATTACGAGCGCCGTCCAAATGTCTGGATTGCGCCCAAGGATGGTTGGGGGCCGGGCAAGCTCACGCTGGTCGAAATTCCAACAGCCAATGAATACAATGACAACATCGTTGTCTCGTGGCGCCCCGCAGATGCGTGGGACGCCGGCAAGCCGGTTCGCCTGTCCTATGAGATGATCTGGAGCCTGCCGCAGCCGGTCGTTGCACCAGTCGCCAAGGTCACGGCTACGAAAGTCGGTATATCCCCCGCCTCCAAGCGGCCCATGTTCGTCATCGATTTTGAGTCCGACAACAGCGAATTGTTGCGTGATGCAGTGCCACAGGTTTCAACCTCGTCCGGCACGATCATCTCGCCCGTCGTACACCCGAACCCCAAGACCGGCGGCATACGCCTCAGCTTTGAACTCGACGCCAAGGATGCCAGCCTTTGCGAATTGCGAGCCCTGCTGACCAAGGCCGACCATTCTGTCTCTGAAACCTGGCTCTATCGCTGGAGATCATGATGATCACGTTCCGTGCACGCCCTGCCGAATTGCCGATTGCTATGCCTGACCAGGCATTCAAGACCGGCCCGACCCGCAACGCCAAAGCGCCGAAATCCTTCATGTGGCGCAAGGTCTTGGTGTTTTCGCTGGCGCTGGCTTTGGCCGCCTGGGCCACGGTCGAAATGTATCACGTGCTGGACGTGTCCGGTGTCACCACCTTGGAGAAGATCCTGCTCGGCGTGTTCAGCCTGAACATTAGCTGGATCGCCTATGCCTTTGTCAGCAGCACGATCGGCTTCCTCGCCGCGCTCACCGGCCTGTTCAACACGCACCGCTCACGCACATCACCCGCCTCCACCCTCATTTCCGGTCGCACCGTCATCGCCTTCCCGATCTATAATGAGGAAGTCGAGCGCGTCTTCGCCACCGTAGAATCCACGGCGGAATCGCTCGCCAGCGCGCCCGGCCGGTTCGAATGCTTCATCCTCAGCGACACGAACGATCCCGAAATCGCCCTTCAGGAAGAAGCGGCCTTCGAACGCATGCGCACGCGCCTCGCACCCGGCAACGTGGTCCATTATCGCCGGCGCACGATGAACCTGCATCGCAAAGCCGGTAATATCCGAGACTTCATCACACGCTGGGGTGGTCGCTACGACTACATGATCGTGTTTGACGCCGACAGCTTCATGGAACGCGATACGCTGGTCGAACTGGCCCGCCGTATGGACGCCTCGCCGGAAACCGGCCTCATCCAGACCATCCCTCAACTGGTGGGCGGGCGTACCCTGTTTGCACGCACCCAGCAGTTCGCGGCGGCCCTGTACGGCCCCGTCCTCGGCAGCGGTCTTGCCTGGTGGGCCCAAAACGAGGGCAATTTCTGGGGTCATAACGCGATCCTCCGCATCTCCGCCCTCGCCAATGCTGCCGGCCTTCCTGAAATCCCTGGCCGCGCCCCCTTCGGCGGGTCGATCCTCAGCCATGATTTCGTCGAGGCCGCCCTGCTCCGGCGCGCCGGCTGGAACGTTCAGATCGCGCCAGAACTCGGCGGGTCATTCGAACAGGGCCCGCCCTCCATCATCGACCTGTCCATTCGTGACCGGCGTTGGTGTCAGGGCAACATGCAGCACATGGCCGTCCTCTTGAAGACACGCGGCCTCACCTTCACCAGCCGCATGCACCTCATCATCGGCATCTTCTCGTACCTGGCATCGCCGCTCTGGCTGCTGTTCATCACGGTCGGTATGTTGCTGTCGCTGCAGAACATGTTCCTCAAGCCGGAATATTTCGGCGACACGGCCGCCCTTTTCCCATCCTGGCCGGTCATCGACTCCGAACGCTCGTTGCACCTCTTCATCATCACGATGGCCATCCTGTTTGCGCCGAAACTGTACGGGATGATCTATGGCCTCGCCTCAGCGCGCTGGCGGCGCACGGTTGGCCCAGTCAAAACGGTCATGAGTGTGTTTGCCGAAACGCTTATCTCTGTCCTGCTCGCACCGGTCATGATGGTTGAGCAGACCACGGCCGTGTATCGCGTCTTCACGGGTCGCGACGGCGGTTGGAACCCACAGGCACGCGACTCGAATGAGTACAGCCTGTCCGACACATTCCGCCACCACGCGCCAGCGATCGTGCTCGGCGCCGTTCTCAACGTCTCCGCATTTGCGATCTCGCCGGTCTTCGCTGCATGGCTTGCGCCTGCCACGATCGGCATGTTGCTCGCGGCCACGCTGTCCTACTGGACCGGTCGCACGAAAAGCGGAGACTTTGCCCGCCGGATGAACCTGCTCGAAAGCCCTGAAGAACTCGACCCGCCACGATCCTATCTGGAAGCGGTGGCTGATCGCCCAGCCTATCAGAACCTGAATGCGCCGAGCCTGATAAACCTGTTCGCTGACCGCAACCTGCGCACACGCCGTACGCACATCGTCGATACTCACTGGCCGCTCGGCCACAGCGAAGTTCACACGCCGCTGGCCCTGGCCCGCGCACGTGCGAACCGCGTCGCAACGCTTGACGACTACATCAATGCACTCGATCCCAAAGAGCGGCTGGCGCTGCTGAACTCACCCGGCGACCTTGATGCGGTCATCGAGCAGTACGGCATTCGCGACCCGCACTATTCCACGGGCACGACCTGAGGCTAGATCAGCGGCTGCTTCACGGCCGACATGGCTTCGAGCATTTCGTCGAACTCTTCCTGCACTTTAGGAGCAGGTGCGCCGCCCATAAGGCTGACAACCACCGTGGCCGCCAGGCTGAAGACGAAGCCCGGAACGAGGGCGTAGATCGTGCCTGACAATGGCTGGCCGCCAACCGTGATCGGCGCATAGAGCCAGACCAGCACGGTCACCGCACCTGTGATCATGCCCGCCAGCGCGCCATTGCGCGTGATCCCCCGCCAGAACAGGCTCAGCAGGATCAACGGGCCAAACGCGGCGCCGAAGCCGGCCCACGCATAGCTGACCAGCGACAGGATGTTGCTCGACCGGTCGAACGCCAGGAATATCGCGACCAGCGACACAGCCAGCACGGATAGTCGCCCGATCAGCACCAGTTCTTTCTGGCTCGCTTCCTTGCGCAGGAAGGTCTTGTAGAAATCTTCGGTCAATGAACTGGACGAGACCAGCAACTGCGACGAGATCGTGCTCATGATGGCCGCCAGGATCGCCGCCAGAAGGAACCCGCTGATCAGCGGATGGAACAAAACCTGCGAGAACAGGATGAAGATCGTTTCCGGGTCCGTCAGCTGGCTGTTGAGATTATGCTCGTTGACATAAGCTACGCCGACAATGCCGACGGCCACTGCGCCAATCACGGTCACGAGCATCCAACCCATGCCGATATACCGCGCCGCGGCGATGTCCTTGAGTGACCGGATGGCCATGAAGCGCACGATGATGTGCGGCTGGCCGAAATAGCCAAGGCCCCAGCTCGCAGCCGAGATGATCCCGATCAGGGACACGCCCTGGAACCATTTGAAGAAGTTCACCCGGCTCGGTGCATCGGCCACACTGGCTGGCGGCGACGCAAGCACCTCAGCATGCGTTGCCTCAAATCCACCGACCGCCATGATCGCCACCACCGGCACCAGCACCAGCGCAACGAACATGATACAACCCTGCACAAAGTCGGTCAGGCTGACCGCCAGGAAGCCGCCAAACAGCGTATAGGCCACCACGACGCCTGCGGTAACGAACAGGCCAAGCGTATAGTCCAGCCCGAACGAGGCTTCGAACAGCTTGCCACCGGCAACCACACCGGACGACGTGTAAAGCGTGAAGAAGATGACGATGACGACGGATGACAGGATCCGCAGCGCCCGTGTCTTGTCCTTGAACCTTTTCTCGAAAAAGTCCGGGATCGTGATCGCATCCTCGGACAGCTCGGTATAGACGCGCAGTCTCGGCGCCACGAGGCGGTAGTTGAAGTACGCGCCAATCACCAGGCCGACAGCAATCCACGCCGCGCTGAACCCGGTCACGAACACTGCGCCCGGCAGACCCATCAGCATCCAGCCGCTCATGTCGGAGGCGCCAGCAGACAGCGCGCCAACGGCCGGGTGCAACTTGCGACCGCCCAGCATGTATTCGGAAACGTCACTGGTTGACTTGCGATAGGCATAAAGCCCGATCAGCATCATCAGAATGAAATAGGCGCCTAGCGAAACGAAAGCTGCTGTATTCATATGAATTTTCTTCTCTGTCGTCTTTGTGTCGGAGAGGGAGTGTCGGCAGTGTTGCCAGAATCCGGGCGAAACGCCTAACGCAGTTCTACGGCCCGGTCATAAGCGGCCCGGGTCGTTCGGCGCAACAGTTCGGTCAGGGTGCCGTCCGCGTTCAGGGCCTCGAGTCCGGCCTGCGTCGTTCCATTCTTGCTGGTAACCGAATTGCGCAGGCTCTCGACAGACTCGTCCGATTGCCGCGCCATTTCCACGGCGCCTGCCATCGTACCCAGCACCAGTTCGCGGGCCTGACTCGTCGTGAAGCCCAGTTCTTCAGCCGCTGCGATATAGGTCCGCGCGATCTCGAAGACATAGCCCGGCCCGCTCCCGGCCACCGCAGTCACGCGGTCCAGCGCATCTTCGTCATCCACCCAGACTGTTGTACCAGCCCGCTGCATCAGCGCTTCAAGCGCAGCTTTCTGGTCGGCTGAGCATTCCGGGCTGGCATAAAGACCGCTGACGCTTTGCGCGATCAGGGCCGGCAGGTTCGGCATGATCCGGATGACGGCCGACGTGCCCGATACGGCTGACAGCCGCGCTACCGAACATCCCGCCGCGATCGAGGCAACCAGGCCAGAGGCTGCGAGACGGTCCTGATAGGCCGGGATGATCTCGTCGATCATTTGCGGTTTGACGGCCACGATGATGACGTCGAACTGCGATTCCGGCAGGCTTTCGCGATCCTTGAACAGATGCACACCGTTGGGAACTGTCTGGGTGAAAGGGTCCACCACTGTGAACGTCCAGTCGGGGGACTTTGCCCACTGTTCCAGCAGGGCACCGCCCATTTTTCCGCAACCAATCAATAGTGCATGCATTGTGATATGATATTCCTGTTACACGTAAGTTTCGGGAATCGCCGTCATCCCTTTTGCGGTCTTCCTAATCATTTTTGCTTTGAGTTCAAATTTATTTCCCAGAACCTTCACCTTAGGCTTTTTGCTTATTTTTCAAGGCAAGCGTACAGGACTTTGCTTTTGTTGCTATTATTCAGGGTCTGATCGCCTGCCTGACGAAAAACATCAGACGTTTTATCCGCCGACGAGTTGTTTCCGCCTCAAAACACACCTAGTTCGTGCACTCAGATTAATGGAGTTGGAAATTGACGCAAACGAAACGCATCGTCGTGAAAGTCGGATCGAGCCTTTTGGCCAATCCAGACCTGCTCACCCCACGCTGGGCGTTCATTCAGCGACTCCTCGAAGATATCGCTTTGCTGCGTAATGAAGGCTACGAAGTTGTATTGACCTCGTCTGGCGCCGTTGCGCTTGGTTTGAACACGCTCAACGTGAAGCCGGAAAACGCGGGCCTGCGCGACAAACAGGCTGCGGCGGCCTGCGGCATGCCGATCGTGTTGAACGCCTACAAGCAAGTGGCCCACGAATTCAATTTCGACATCGCGCAAGTGCTCGTCACGCGCGGCGACCTTGAAGAGCGCCGCCGCTTCCTCAACACGAAGAACACGGTCCATCGCCTGCTCAACGGCAATGTCATGCCGATCGTCAACGAGAACGACACGATCACGACCGAGGAAATCCGCGTCGGTGACAATGACCGCCTTGCCGCCCGAATCGCGCAGATGATCCAGGCATCACACCTGATCATCCTGACCAGCGTCGATGGCCTGTATGACAAGGACCCGTCCGAACCCGGCGCCAAGCTGGTCGAAGAACTCCATGATGTTTCGGAATACCTGTCGGTCACCGAAGGCACCAGCGCGCTCGGCAGCGGTGGCATGCTCACCAAGATGCAGGCCGCCAACATGGCCCAGCATGCCGGCTGCACGACGCTCATCGCCAATGGCGAAGCCGACAATCCGGTTTCGTCCGTGCTCAAGGGCGAACGCCCGCATACGAAATGTATCGCCAACACGGAACCAGCTTCCGCCTGGGCCGCCTGGCTCACGGACCGTCTCCAGATGGCTGGCAGCATCGTCATCAGTCAGGAAGCGGCTGATTTGCTGGAAACCGGCAAGCGCGGCGTCGAACGCGCGGACGTCATTTCCATCCACGGCCCTTATGTCCGCAGCGATGTCATCCACGTCTATGATGAAGAAGGCGTCGAGCGCGCACGCGGCCTGTCGAACTTCTCATCTGAAGAAACCATGCTGCTGGCCCGCAACCTCGAAGAACCGACAACCAAGCTTCTGGGTTACCACACACGCGCAACCATCATTTCGCGCGACAACCTCGTCGTGCTTGATGAACGCCACTTGCCTTGGGACAGCCCTGCTGAAGACGAAATGGAACAGGTCGAACGCTAAGCCGCGTCAGGCCTGCCGCTTCGGATCATCCGGCGACAGTTCGCCAATCTCCAGGATGGGCGCCGCATCCAGGCCATCGGCCTGCATCATCCCGGCGAGTCGCTGGACCGATGAGACGAGCTGCGACTTTTCCCAATCGGCCAATGCGCCGAACCGTTCGAGAAAATCATGCTGCAGGGGCGCAGGCGCATCTTCCAGACGCGCCCGTCCGGCATCCGTCACAACCACTTCGATGACGCGTTTATCGTCGTCGTTTCGCTCACGCGCCACCAGTCCGGCCCGCGCCAGCCGATCCACAATCGACGTAATCGTCCCCTGGGACAGGTTCACCGACCGCGCAATTTCAGACGGTTTGCGCCTGCCCGGCACGCTCAGCGCCTGCAGCACAAGCAGCTGAGGAGAGGTCAGCCCCGTCTCCTTCAGCAGGTGTTTGGAATACAGGTCGATTGCCTGCGTGATCTGCCGCAGCGATTTTAGAAGGTCATTGTGATCAGCCATGCACATGGTTCGTAAGGGCTGAAGTGCGGGCGATCAACCAACCTCTCCAGACGGTCCGCATGACGATGCGGGTTCGGCGTGGCGATTAAGTCACGGCGACCGGGAAAGCACGCTCCCACGGTCAAAGCGATTGACAAAGAGTCCGATTTAAGGCGTTTTTCAACAAATGTTGAATTTGAGAGTCGAAGCATGTTGCATTCGACCCCTAGGAGGAATGGCATGAGTAAACACACATCACGCGTCGCGTTGATCGCCCTGGCCGCCAGTGCGTTGACGCCTCTGGCACCTGCATTCGCGCAGGTCGACGAGGAAGCGACCCCACAGGCAGAGCGCCGCTTTGGCGCCGTGGTTGTCACCGCCCAGCGCCGTGAAGAAAACCTCATCGACGTGCCCCTCTCGGTCTCCGCCTTTGATGGCGACCTTCTTGCCCAACTCGGCGTTGCCGACATTACGGAAGTCGCGAAAGTTGCGCCAAACGTCACACTTGAAGTGTCGCGCGGCACCAACTCGACCCTGACAGCCTTCATCCGCGGCGTCGGCCAGCAAGATCCGGTTGCCGGTTTTGAAGCAGGCGTCGGCATTTACGTCGACGATGTCTACCTCAACCGTCCGCAGTCCGCCGTTCTGGACGTCTTTGACGTCGAGCGCATCGAAGTCCTTCGCGGCCCACAGGGCACACTCTACGGACGCAACACTATCGGTGGCGCCGTCAAATATGTCACCCGTTCGCTCTCCGACGTGCCAACCATGAGCGCCCGTGCTGCGATCGGCACCTATGGCCAACGTGAGGTCGTCGTCTCCGCCAGCGCGCCGCTGACCGACACGTTCCGCGTTGGTGGTGCAGTGGCCGCCCTCTATCGTGACGGATACGGTGAAAACATCGTCACCGGCCAGGACAATTACAACAAGGATGTCGGCTCTGCCCGCCTCTCGGCCGAGTGGGATGTCACACCTGACTTCCAGCTTCGCTTTGCTGGCGACTTCACCCGCGACGAGTCGAATGCCCGTCAGGGACACCGTCTGATCCCGGACCAATTCCCGGCATTCACCTACCCTGTCCTCGACGACGAGTATGACACACGCGCCGGCCTCAATGTCGTCGATCAGGAATCGGAAGCCTGGGGCGGCTCGATCACGGCTGAATATACGGTCTCCGACACGATCACGCTGAAAAACATCCTCGCCTACCGCGAAGACGACAGCACGTCGCCAATCGACTTTGACAGCTTGCCGGAAGCCGATCTCGACGTTCCTGCCAATTATGCGAACGACCAATTCTCGGAAGAATTCCAGGTCCTCTATTCCAGCGACCGCCTCAACGGCATCGTGGGTGTCTACTATCTTGATGCCAACGCATCGACCGTGTTCGATGTTCTGCTCGGCACGACGGGCGATCTGCTCTTGCTGCCGGGACTGAATGCTCAGACTTTCGGCGATGTCGGCACCAAGACGTGGTCGATCTTCGGCGACTTCACCTATGACCTGACAGATCGCTTCAGCGTCGCTGTCGGTGCCCGTTACACGGAAGACGAGCGCACTTCGCAAGTCCTGCGTCGTACTTACATTGGCGGTTTCTCCGAATATTTCGGCGGCAACCCGACGCTGATCGCCACCACGTCAGATTTCAACGGTTCAGCCACGTTTGACGATTTCAGCCCACGCGTGTCCGTCAGCTACAAGCCGACCGACAACAGCAATATCTACGCGACCTACTCGCAGGGCTTCAAAGGCGGTTCGTTCGACCCCCGCGGCCAGACGACGGCTGCACCGGACCTCGACCTCAACGGCACAGTGTCGGACCAGGAAATCTTCGAGTTCATGCAGTTTGATCCTGAAGAGGTCGACAGCTACGAAGTCGGCTACAAAGGCAGCCACAATGGCGGCGACCTGACCTACAGCATCGCCGGCTTCTATTCCGACTATAAGGACATCCAGGTGCCTGGTTCGGTGGGTGTTGATACGGACAATGATGGCATCAACGACACCTTCACCGGCGTGACAACCAATGCCGGTGCGGCGACCATCTGGGGGGTCGAATTCGAAGGCAATGCCATGCTCGCCGAGCAGGTGTTCAACGAATCCGATCTCTTCAACCTCGGCTGGTCGATCGGTTATGTCGACGCGCAATATGACGAATACATCGATGCCTTCGGCAATGATGTCTCCAACCAGCGTGTCATCCAGAACACGCCAGACTGGACCGCAAGTGGCCGCCTCTCCTATGACACGCCACTGACAATCCTCGAGAACAATGGTCGCCTTCTGATCAACACACTGGTCTCGTATCGCGGTGACTCCAGCCAGTTCGAAGCACCGAACCCGTTCCTCGACCAGGAAGCCTTCACCCTGATTGATGCGGGCCTGCGTTGGGAAACCGAAGGCGGACGTTGGGGCTTCAGCCTGAACGGCAAGAACCTCACCGACGAGCGCTACATCGTTGCTGGCTATAACTTCGTCACGATCAACCCGAACGGCACATTCACGCCGACGCTTGGTCTCGAAGGTACACTGACAGCCTTCTACGGCGACCCGCGTACAGTCACGATGGGCGTGGACTACAAGTTCTAGTCTGCGGACACTTCAAGATCTCGGCAAATGGCGGCGTGGCAACACGCCGCCATTTTTCTTGCGCGCTATGCGTCCGGGCGGATCGATTCAAATCCGGCGGTGATGAAGCGCACGACATGCTCATATGCCCCATCCAGGTCATCCGAACGGCACAGCCCCTTCGACAATTGGTCGATACGGCCTGTCTCGGCAAAGGTCAGCGTCAGCGCGCCCGAGAAACAATGATATGACCAGAACAGCGCCTTCTCGTCGGCATTGCCCAGGCTCAGCCGCAGGGCATCGATGAACTGGTTGATCAGGGGATCAAAGAACTGGGTCATCAGCTTGCCGCCCCATTCGGGCGAGTTGTTCACGTAGGCGATCAACGCATAATAATGCTTCCAGCCCGGTTCGGTCACATGCGAGCCTGTCAGCAGGGGGCGTAGATAGGCCCTCACAATCGCCTCAACGCTCGGCGGATTGGGGCGCGCCTCTGACAGCGCGTCTTCCAACGCTTTCAGACGCCAGGCGTTCAGCACTTCGGCCCGTCGCATAAGCACGGCATCGAACAGGTCGCGCTTCTTCCCGAAATGGTAATTGGCCAGCGCAACATCGACGCCTGCCTCGCGCGCAATGGCTCTCAGGTTCACGCCATCATAACCGTGCTGGGCAAACTGGGCCTCGGCTGAATCAAGGATCGCAGTGCGGCGAAGGGGCTTGGCATCGTCTGGCATTGCTAGGGTCATGACTCATTTCTGTTCAGGTGCAGGCGCTTCGATTGCAGGATACTAACCCCTCAAACGCATTTGTCTTGCTCCACGTGGCAAAGCAGGCCATATTTCAACACTTGTTGAAGTGGGGATCAACCTCGCTCATTTCGCTTCAAGGGGAGCCGCAAGCTGATCGTCAGGAGACATTCCGTGTCTCCCATGCCTCTCCGGCTCTTTCCCTTCGACCGCGTGCTGCGCCAGAATACAGGTCCCACTCCATGTCCAATACTCCGTCTCTCCCCATCAAGGCTGCAAGTTCCGGCCGCCTCTGGGTCCTCATGGTGCTGACGCTCGTCTACACGTTCAACCATGTCGACCGGCAGATCCTCGTCATCCTGCTCGAACCGATCAAGACGGAACTTGGCCTCAAAGACAGCCAGCTCGGCATGCTCACCGGCATCGCGTTTGCGGCATTCTACGCCACGCTGGGCATACCGGTCGCCATGTGGGCCGACCGCGGCAACCGCCGCAACATCATTGCGCTCGCCCTCACCATATGGTCAGGCATGACCGCCCTGTCTGGCCTGTCGCAATCCTATTGGCAGCTTCTAGTCGCCCGCATGGGTGTCGGTATCGGCGAAGCCGGCGGCACCCCGCCCGCCACCAGTATGATCGCAGACCTCTACCCCCCTCAGGAACGCGCCACCGCCCTCGGCGTCTACACTACCGGCATCGGCCTTGGTGTCATGCTGGGCTTCGCTCTCGGGGGCCTGGTGTACGAGGCCTATGGCTGGCGCATGGCTTTCTTCGTGGCCGGCGTGCCGGGCCTCCTGCTCGCGCTTATCGTCCGCTTCACTGTGCGTGAACCTGTTCGCGGCCATTCCGAAGCGCGTCAGGATAACCGTCCGGCACCGTCGCTCAAGGAAACCCTCGGCTTCATCGCGGGTCAGACATCCTATCTATGGCTCCTCGCCGGTTGCCTGCTGATCTGCATTTCAGCCAACGCCTTCCTCGTCTTCACGTCCAGCCATCTCCAGCGCACCTATGGTCTCTCACCGGGTCAGGTCTCATGGCCGCTCGGCCTCCTCATCGGCGGCGTCGGCAGCATTGGCGCCGTGGTCATCGGCCTCGTCTGTGACCGCTTGTCGAAAAAGGACTTGCGCTGGCGCCCACTGATCATCGCGCTCTGCGCGGCAATCGCCCTGCCCTTTGCCTGGATGTTCCTGCGCGCACCAACGGTCGGCATGGCCTATGCTTGGAACGTCGTGCCCAGCTTTGTCGGCCTCATCTATGCCAGCATCGCCTACACGGCCTCCCAGGAACTCGTGCAATTGCGCATGCGCGCGTTTGCCTCGGCCTTCATGCTGTTCTGCCTGACACTGATCGGTATCGGTTGTGGTCCATGGATCGCTGGCGTGCTGAGCGACTATTTCGCCGCGCAGGGTACAGCCCACCCGCTTGCCCGCGCGCTTGAACTGATCCTCATCTTCAACGCGCTCAGCATTCTCTGCCTGCTGATGTCCAGCCGCAATTACCGGGCCGACGCTGAACGCGCCGCCCGGCTTGACTAGCTAAGCCTCTACTCGACTTCGCCGCCGACTGGTCCGCCACCCAGCGCCCGGAACAGGGCCACCACGTTCAGCGCCCGGTCCAGTTCGGCACCGATCAGATTCTGGCGTGACTCATAGTCATTGCGCTGGGCGTCCAGCACCGAGAAATAGTCGTCGATTCCGACGCGAAACCGTTCCCGCGACAGGTTCAGCGTCACCGATGTATCCTCGACCAGCCGTCGCAACGCGGCAATCCGGTCATCCACCGTCTGCGCCACGGCCAGCGCATCCGCCGTTTCGCGGAATGCCGTCTGGATTGATTGCTCATACTGGGCCAGCGTCAGGTCACGATTTGCCTTGGACACACCAAGGTTCGCCTTGCGGCTTCCGCCATCAAAGATCGGCAACGACACTTGCGGCCCAACGCTCCACGTTCCGCCACCGTCGATCAGGTCGTCCAGTCCTGTGCTGCTGTACCCGGCACTGCCGGTCAGCGAGATCACGGGGAAATAGGCGGCGCGCGCCGCGCCGATATTGGCATTGGCCGCCCGCAGCTGGCGCTCCGCCGCCAGCACATCAGGCCGCGACAACAGGATATCCGATGACGCACCAACAGCCAGCCGGTCCATCAGCGGTGATGGGCTGAGAACAGCCTTTCCGGCGATATCAGCCGGCACGTCCGCTCCAACGACAAAGCGCAGCGCGTTCAGGTCCTGCCTCACCAGTCCGGTAAACTGCGCGACTTGCGCCTTCGCGGTTTCCACACTGGCAGAGGCCCGGCGCACATCAATCTCGGTCACCACACCGGAATCAAACAATTCCCGCGTCAGCGACAGCGAGGCGCCCTGGCTCTCAACCGTTTCCTTTGCCAGTCTCAGGCGTTCCTGATCAGCCGCCAAAGTCAACCAGGCCTGCGCCACGGACGAGATCAACGAGATCTTTACGCTGCGCTCGCCTTCCACCGTGGAAAGATAGGTTTGCAGTGCCGCCTCATTCAGGCTCGCCACCCGGCCAAACAGGTCCAGTTCATAGGCCGTTACGCCAAGTTGCGCCCGTGCGCTGTCCATCAGCAGGGCGGACGCACTGTCACCATCGAACGTGCCGGTTTCGGTAACCGATCCCGACGCGGAAACATTGGGCAGACGCGCGGCCCGTGTAATGCCGTACTGCGCTTCGGCAAGGGCGATCCGCGCGGTTGCGGCCCGCAGGTCACGATTGTTCTCCAAGGCCAGCGTAATCAGGCCCGCAAGATCCTCGGACTCGACCAGGTCTTCCCACCCAATCACCGCCACAGTCGCCGCAGCACTCTCGGTTACCGGCAAGGTCTCCGGCACCGGCGGCACTGCCCGCTCATAGGTCGGCGTAAGATTGACACAACCAACCAGCGCGACTGACAGCATCAGTGGGGCAAGGCGAAGGGAAGGCGTCATGATACAGCTCCATCAATTTGTGCAGGCGCCTTGGGCGTGCGGGTCGTCAGCTTCCTGACGACGACATAGAAAAGCGGCGCAGCAAACAGGCCGATCGTCGTCACGGCAATCATCCCGCCCAGAACGGTCACGCCGAGCGCGGCGCGCGAGGCGGCACCCGCACCGGAGCTGAGCGCAAGTGGCGTAATGCCAAGTCCGAAAGCCAGCGACGTCATCAGGATCGGGCGGAAACGCAACCGCACCGACTCCATCGTCGCCTCAATCAGTTCCTTGCCCTCGGCCTCAAGCGCGCGCGCAAATTCGACGATGAGGATGGCATTCTTTGATGCCAGCCCGACCGTCGTCAGTAGGCCGACCTGGAAGAAGACATCATTGTCATACCCGCCCACATGCGCACCAATGACAGCGCCAAGCACCCCGACGGGCGCGACCAGCAGGACCGAAATTGGCACGGTCCAGCTCTCATAAAGCGCGGCAAGACACAGGAAGATGAACAGGGCGGACAAGGCATAGAGCAGCGTGCTCTGATTGCCGGAACTGCGCTCCTGGGCACTGAGACCCGTCCATTCCAGGCTCGTGCCGTTCGGCAGGCGAGACACCAGCTCTTCCATCCTGTCCATCGCCACGCCCGAGCTTTCACCCGGGGCCGGCTGGCCCTGGATATTCAGGGCTGACGATCCATTATAACGCTGCAACAGCGACGCGCCGTATTGCCATTCAGACGACACGATCTCCGATATCGGGGTCATGTCGCCCGTTCCGTTTCGCACGCGCCAGTCGCCAATATCGTCCGGCTGCATCCGGAACGGGGCGTCGCCTTGCACGTAGACACGCTTGATCCGGCCACGGTCGATAAAATCATTCACATAGGTTCCGCCCAGGCCCACCGACAGCAGGCTGGTCGCATCTGCCAGGTTGATGCCCAGCGCCTGCGCCTTCTGGTAATCGAGGTTCAGCTTGAATTGCGGGCTGTCTTCCTGGCCGTTCGGGCGCACATTCGTCAGGCCCGGCTCCTGCGCCGCCAGGCCAAGCAACTGGTCGCGCGCCTTCACCAACGCATCATGGCCGATACCGCCCGTATCCTTCAGGTAGAAGTCAAAGCCGCTCGCATTTCCCAGTTCGCGGATCGGTGGGGGAATGATGGCAAAGACCATCGCATCCGTACGCTGGCTGAAAGCGCCCGACGCACGGCCGGCAATCGCCGAAGACGCCTGGTCCTTGCCAGTCCGTTCGGACCAGTCCTTCAGGGGCGTGAAAGACAGGCCGATATTCTGGCCGGCTCCGGCAAAGCCGAAGCCGGCAATTGCCATCACGCCCTCGACATTGTCAGGCTCGTTCTCGCGATAATGCAGCGAAACCGCATCCATCACCTCTGTCGTCCGCTCCAGCGTGGCCCCGGTCGGCAGCTGGACGATCGTCATCACGGCGCCCTGGTCTTCATTCGGCAGGAACGAGGTCGGCAGGCTGCGGAAACCCAGTCCCAGCAGGACCAGCATCACCGCAAACACACCGACAAAGAGCCAGGCACGACGCAGAACACGCGCGACGACCGCTTCATAGCCGTCACGCAGGCGAGAAAGGCCATTCTCGAACAAGGCGCCGCCGCGGGCGACCAGGTTCTTCTTGTCGGCCACATCATGGCCGTTTGACTTGAGCAGGGTCGCACACAGGGCAGGCGACAGGATGATTGCCACCAGCACCGACAGCGTCATGGCCGAAACAATAGTCACCGAAAACTGGCGATAGATCACACCCGCCGAGCCCGGGAAGAACGCCATCGGAATGAACACCGCCGACAGGACGACCGCGATGCCCACAAGTGCACCGGTAATCTGTTTCATCGACTTGCGCGTCGCATCGCGCGGCGACAGGCCTTCCTCGGCCATCACCCGCTCGACATTCTCCACCACGACGATCGCGTCATCAACCAGCAGGCCAATCGCCAGCACCATCGCAAACATGGTCAGCGTGTTGATCGAGTAGCCAAACACCAGCAACACCGCGAATGTCCCCAGCAACACCACCGGCACGGCGATCATCGGAATGAAGCTCGCCCGGAAGCTTTGCAGGAAGACGAGGATCACGAGGAAAACCAGGATCACCGCTTCGATCAGCGTTTTCTGGACTTCCTCGATGGACGTGCTGATGAACGGTGTCGAATCGTAGGGATAGACCACGGCGATATCGTCAGGAAACTGTTCCGATAATGTGACCATTGCCGCGCGCACACCGTCTGCCGTCTGCAGGGCATTCGCGCCGGATGCCAGCGAAACCGCCATGCCGGCTGCCGGCTGACCATTATACTTGGCCACCGTCGAATAACTCTCCGCGCCCATCTCGACCCGCGCCACATCGCCGAGGCGCACCGATGCGCCATCGCCGGTCGTCAGGATCAACAGGTCGCGAAACTGGTCAGGCGTGGAGAGCAAGGTCTGCAGCGAAATCGTTGCCGTGATTTCCTGGCCCGGCAACGCCGGGCTGCCGCCCAGCGCGCCGGTCGAGACTTGCGCGTTCTGGGCGCTGATCGCCGCGATCACATCGCTTGGCATCAAATTGTACTGGTTCAGCTTGCCGGGATCGAGCCAGATACGCATCGCATACGCAGAGCCGAACAGCTGAACGCTGCCGACACCATCGACCCGGCTCAGCACATCAGTCACGTTCGAGCGCGCATAGTCGCCAAGGTCTGACTGGTCGAACGTCCCGTTTGGCGAGATCAGCGCTGTCACCATCAGGAAGCCCGACGAGGCCTTGCTCACGCTCACGCCCTGGCGCTGCACCTGTTCCGGCAGGAGCGGCGTCGCCAGCGCCAGCTTGTTCTGCACTTGCACCTGCGCGACATCCGGGTCCGTGCCCGTCTCGAAAGTCAGCGTGATGGACGCGGCGCCCTGAGAACTCGATGAGGAGGAAATATAATCGAGGCCGTCCAGCCCCGTCATCTGCTGCTCGATCACCTGCGTGACCGTGTCTTCCACGGCTTTCGCGGACGCGCCCGGATAGACCGCATTGATCGACACCGTCGCTGGCGCAATGTCAGGATACTGGGCGACCGGCAGGGTCCTCAGCGCGATTCCGCCTGCAATCATGACAATGATCGCCAGGACCCATGCGAAGATGGGCCGGTCAATGAAGAAATTAGCCATGGGAGTTCAGCTCGATTGAATTGCTATTTGACGACAGTCGTCGCGGCGCTGGTCGGCTGGGCCGACGCGGTCTGTGGCGGCACCGCCATGACGGGCGCGCCGGGACGCACTTTCTGAAGGCCGCCAATGATCAGCTTGTCGCCGTCTTCAAGGCCCTCGGACACGATCCAGTCATTGCCGTGCACCTCGACAATCGTCAGGTTCCGCACTTCGGCATTGCCATCCTTGCCGACCACCATCGCAGTCGGCTCGCCTTTCACCGTACGGGCAACCGCGCCCTGCGGCACAAGGAAGACATTGTCATACGTGCCCGCGCTGAAGCTGGCATTCACATACATGCCCGGCAGGATGAACCCATCCGGGTTCGGCACGACTGCGCGCAGGATCACCGATCCGGCGCTCTCGTCCACGTTCACTTCGCTGAATTCCAGTCGGCCCGGCTCGGAATAAGTGCTGCCATCTTCCAGCTTGATCGACACAGACACGCTCTGTCCGTCCGACGATTGGATTCGGCCCTCGGCAATATCGCGTTTCCAGCCCAGAATCTTGGAGCTGCCTGCTGTCAGGTCGAGATAGATCGGGTCCAGTTGCTGAACGATGGCCAGTGCGGCGGCCTGGTTCTCTGTCACCAGCGCGCCGGGCGTCACGGTCGAGCGGCCAATCTGGCCGTCGATCGGCGAAGTCACCTTGGTGCGGGCCAGATCGATGTTCGAGCGTTGAAGCGCCGCCTTCTGAATGGCGACATCGGCTTCGGCCTGCCGCTGTGCGGCAACGGCCTGATCGAGGCTTTCGCGGCTCACGGCGTTGATCTCGGCGAGACGCTCGTACCGTGTGGCTGTCTGGCGGGCGGATTCAGCGGTGGCCTCTGCGCGCTGCACGGCGGCTTTCGCGCTATTCACGGCTGCCGCGTACTCGGCTGAGTCAATCTGGTAGAGCGCCTGCCCCTGGCTGACCAGTTCGCCTTCCGTGAACAGGCGCGACTTGATCAGCCCTGTCACCTGGGGGCGGATCTCAGCCTCCCGGAAAGCGCGGGCCCGGCCTGGCAGTTCGCGGGTGCTTTCGATGCTCGTTCTGTGCACCACCATCACGTCAACGGGCGCGGCAGCCGGGGCGCTGGCGGCCGCCTGAGCGGGCGCGGCGGGCTCGGAAGCGCCGCAAGCCGCTGCGGTTCCAACAAGGGCCGCGCCAAGCAAGGCTCTGAAACTGTTTGAAATTCTTGGCATTAATGTCACCTTGATCAATCGGGCCTATGTTTACGCGACGGATTGTAAAGTTAGAATGAACGTTCGAAATAATGTTGCGGCGCAACAAATCAAGGGCCGAAAGCAGAAGTTTTAGAAAAATGACGAAGCAAATTGATAAACGCTCACCTCGTACACAGGCCCGGATCACCCAAATTCTCGATGCTGCCACTTCGTGCTTTGTTGAGCAGGGCTTTCACGGCACGGGAATGGCCCGCATTGCAGAACGCGCCGGGATGAGCGCCGGGCATATCTATCATTATTTTGACAGCAAGGACGCGATCATCGCGGCCATCGTCGAACGTGAAACCGCCGCCCATGAAGCCAAGATGCGGGAATTCCAGATTCTCCCTCGCGAGAACTTGAAGCGCGAAATGGTCGCGCGCGCCGAGGAAGGCGTCCGCACCAATACAGATCCCTTCCGGTCTGCGCTCAGTCTTGAGATCGTCGCTGAAGCCAAGCGAAACCCAGACATCGCCGCATTGCTCCGCCGCCATGACGTCGTCGTCAGGACCGAATTTGCGCGTTTGCTGCGCGACAAGCTGGATCTTGATCACGCAGAAGGCCGTGTCGAGGTCCTCTTCACCCTGTTCGATGGCCTCGCCATCCGCATGTTGCGGCATCCAGATCTGGACCAGACCGGCCTGACCCTCTTCATACGCCAGGCAATCCTCGCCATTCTCGCCGACTGACGCTTTCCGCCGGATAAATCGCGCCCCGCTGTGGACAAGATCGCCCAAAGCCAGGCAAATCAGCCCCATGACACAATTCTCCGGACCGACCTCGAACAGTTTCATCTCCCAGCGCCTGCGCCTGCATTATGTCGACTGGGGCAATCAGGATGCACCGCCTTTGGTGCTGGTCCATGGCGGCCGCGATCACTGCCGCTCCTGGGACTGGGTGGCTGAGGAGCTCAGCAAGGACTGGCACGTCATCGCACCAGACCTGCGCGGGCATGGCGACAGCGCCTGGTCGGAAGACGGCGAATACTCGGTCCGTGCCTGCGTCTACGATCTCGCCCAGCTGATCCACCAGCAAAAATTCGATCCGGTCACCATCGTCTCACACTCCTATGGCGGCGCGATCTCGCTGCGCTATGCTGGGATCTATCCGGAAAAAGTTCGCAAGATCGTGGCTATCGAGGGTCTTGGCCCGTCGCCAAAGATCCTCAAGGAACGTTTCAGCGGCCCGCCCAGCGAACGCATGCGCGAGTGGATCGATTCCAAGCGCGCCGCCGCTGGCCGCACATCGAAGAAATACGCCACACTCGAAGATGCCTATACGCGCATGAAAACCGAGAACAGCTACCTGACCGACCAGCAGGCGCGCCACCTCACCATTCACGGCATCAGCCAGAACGAGGACGGCACCTATTCGTGGAAGTTCGACAACTATTTCCGCGTGATGACGCCCTATGACATTCCCTATGATGACATCGAGAAACTTTGGAGCGAGATCACCTGCCCCACGCTCCTGCTCTATGGTGAGAAAAGCTGGGCCTCCAACCCCGCCGAAGACGGGCGCCTCAAGCATTTCCAGAGTGCTGAAGTCAAGGTCTATGAAAACGCCGGCCACTGGCTGCACCACGACCAGTTCGACCGCTTCATGGCCGACATGAAAACATTCCTCTAAGGCCGTCGCCCTGTCTGACAGGCAAAACTTGTCCACCCCGTCGACCACGCCGTCATAATGGTACCATGTCAGACACACTCGCCCCTCCGGTCTTCAACCGCGTCATCGACATGGTGGCGGAATTCAGCGACTGGATCGGTGGGCGCGATCCGCTGAGCATTCCGCGCGCCTTCTATCGCAAGGCCCAGCGCCATCTCTGCATGATCGAAGACATGCTGCGCGGCGCGCTCTACATTCTCGCACTGGATATCACGCCTGGCCCGCAGGGCGCGAAACCTGCGCCCCGCCAGCCCGCCCCACCGCGCAGCATCCTCTCGCTGCAACCTGCCAGGCCACCCGGCTAGGACACGACGAAAATCCGCCTTGCCCCGCCGCCATGAGCGGTCGCTGGCGCTGGCCGGTGTATGAGGATCAGGTCAGGCCCAGTGCCTTCAGCGCATCCTTCACGCCCTGCACACGCGGCTGCATGTCATCGGCCAGGTGCGCGTGGGTGGGAATGTAGAACAGGTCCAGGTCCATGCCCTTCAGGGCAATCTCGGCGCACCGGTCCGGCATGATCAGGCCCAGTCCTGGCGGGGCCTTGCTCGGGTCCGGCAAATGCTTCTCGATCAGCGCCGTATACACCGCGCCCGGCATCAGGACATGCACGTCCACCGGTATGTTGCCCGCATCAAATTCCAGCTTCATCCACTCGGCCATCACCAGCACGCCATGCTTGGTCGCCCCGTACAGGCCCAGCCCGTTGCCTTTCACCGCCGCCGGCACGCTCAGCGAATTCTCGGACCCCGTAATCATCAGCCGCCCCCGCCCGCCGGTCGCCTCCATCCAGCGGGCATAGGCCTGCGCCATGCGAAGGTTCGAAAACAGGTTCACTTCGAACAGGCGCTCGGCTGCGTCATCCAGCTGCTGCTTGATCAGCCGCCGGTTCAGGCCAATGCCCGCATTCGAGCAGACGAGGTCCAGATGTCCCTGCCATGTGCCTGCATCATGGATCAGCGTCGCCGCCACTTCATGATCGGCCATGTCGCACACGATGGGCATCGCCTGCGCGCCAAGGCTCGCCGCCGTTGCATGCACGCCCTCTTCATTGATATCCGCGCACACAACTTTCGCGCCGCGCGCCACCAGCGCCTGCGCCAACGCCCGGCCGATGCCGGATCCCGCGCCAGTCACCAGCGCGACCTTGCCTTTATAGTCGATCATGCATGCCCTCCCCGGGGCTTGTTAGTCGACGAAATTACCCGCCCGTTTCTGTAATCCGGCCATCACCGCCTCGATCTGGTTCTTGCCGCCCATCAACTCATCTTGAAGCACAGACTCCGTCTGCAACGCTTCGGCATCGTCTTGATCGGCGATATGATTATACAGCTTCTTTGCCGCCTGAACCGCACTCGGACTTTTCTCGGCAATCAGCTGCGCAAGGTTCATGGCGTCCTCATAAGGTGTCTCGGACAGTTTCGTCGCAAAGCCATATTCCAGCGCCTGCGTGCCAGAGAAGATGCGACCCGTATATGTCAGCTCCCGGATCACATCCTCGCGCGCCAGACGGCGCATGATCGCTGTCGAACTCATGTCGGGCACAAGGCCCCATTTCACTTCAAGGATCGACAGTTTTGTTTCCGGGTGAACGATGCGGATATCCGCGCCTAACGCCACCTGAAACCCACCGCCCAACGCTACGCCGTGCACCGCCGCGATCACCGGCACGCGCAGGCTGCGCCAGCCCCACACGGCCTGCTGCGCGCGGTTGGCAATACCATGCGTGCGGGGCGTCAACCGCCCGCCCGCGACGCTGTCATCCTTTGGTCCGCTTTCAGCCATCTTGCCGAAATTTCCCATATCGAGGCCGGCGCAAAACGCCCGGCCCTGCCCCGACAGCACAACAACCCGCACAGACTTGTCAGCATTGATCTCTTCGGCTGCCGAGATCAGCCGCGCGAACATCGCGTCGTCCAATGCGTTCATCTTGTCTTCGCGCACAAGGCGTACATCTGCGACGCCCTTGTCGATGGATATATTGATACGGTCCGTCATCGTGGAATTCCTGTCTTGCTGTAATTCATCCTATGCCCCCTGCCGGGCATACTCAACGGGTCTGATTTCAGCGCGCGTCCATCAGGTTGCGCGCCACCACCATCCGGTGCACTTCCGACGGCCCGTCATATATCCGCATATTCCGGATGCGCCCGGCAAACAGGTGCAACGGCATCTCCTTGGTCATGCCCATCGCGCCAAAGCACTGCATCGCATTGTCGATAATCTCCTGCGCCATTTCCGTCGAAAAATATTTCAGCATGGAAATTTCTGTGCGCACATCTTTCCCGGTGTCCAGCTTCCACGCGCAATCATACGCCATCAGGCGCGCCGCGTGAATCTTCGCCGCGCCATCCGCGACCCACCATTGCACCGCCTGACGCTGTGACAGCTTCTGCCCGAACGTCACCCGCTGCGGCGCATACTCGGTCATCATGTCTATCGCCCGCTGCGCTGCACCTATGCACCAGGCGGCCATCTCCATGCGCCGCGTACCCAGGCGCACCTGCATCGGGCCAAACCCGTCACCTTCCTTGCCCAGCAGTTTCCAGCCCGGCACCCGGCAATCTTCCAGCACGACTTCATACGTATATTCGCCGCCCAGCATCGGGATCCGCCGCAGCACGTTGAAACCCGGCGCATCGCGATCCACCAGAAACGCCGACATGCCGCCCCGCGCGCGTTTCTCCGGGTCGGTAATCGCCATCAGGATCGTGAAGTCAGCCTCCGCTGCCCGCGTGATCCATGTCTTGCGGCCATTGATCACCCAGTCGTCGCCATCCTTCACGGCGCGGGTCAGCATGCCTGACGGGTCCGCCCCCGCGCCCGGCTCGGAAATACCGATGGCAGAGATCGTCTCACCCCGCGCATAGGGTTCCAGATAGGCTTCGCGCTGCTGGTCGTTCACACTCGTCATCAGCATGCGCAGGTTCGGCGAATCCGGCGGCAGCGTATATTGCGCCACCGTCGACCCCAGTGCCTCGTTCACACCCACCAGCGCCACATGCGGCAGGCCCATTCCGCCGGAATCCTCCGGGGCGTCCAGACTCCACAGCCCCATGTCCTTTGATACCGCGTCCAGCCGCTTGCGTTCGCTCTCGATCAGGTGAGAGCCCTGCCCTTCAGCGTCGCGCGCCAGCACGCCGGCCTCCAGCGGCATCAGCTCGTCGCGCACGAACCGCTGCACCAGATCGCGCAGCATCCGGTATTCTTCGGCCAGCTCAAAATCCATCATGCGGTTCCTTGTCGGGTCTCAGGTCTGGAATTCCAGCCCCTCCATCGTCCCTGTGTTTCGCCAGCCTTCCAGTATCGCAAAATAGGCGTTCGATCCTGCCCCATAGGAGGTGTTCTGGCGTGCCATTTTGCTCAACTTGCCTTCATTATTGTAATAGCCCGGCGTGCATTCCTCGAGGAACTTCTCGCGCATCATGGCCTTGTCGATGATCTCGTCCACCCAGGCCTCTTCTGCCGTCTCGGTCACTTCGAACACCCTGGCCTGCCGCGTCTCGGCCTCAGTGATCAGGTAAGCGATCTGCTTGGCCTGCTCGTCCAGCAGATGAGGATAGTTCGCGGTAAACCCTGCCTGCGTCGTGCCCATCACGATCAGGTTCGGGAAGCCGTTCACCAGCATGCCATGCATGCTGCGATAGCCATCGGCCCAGTGCTCGGACAATTTGCGCCCGTCCCGCCCACCGACGTCATAGCCCGCCCGGCGTGTGTATTCGGTGCCCACCTCAAAGCCGGTGGCATAGATCAGGCAGTCGATCTCATAGGTTTTGCCATTGGCCACAATCGCCGTCTCGGTAATCTTCTCCACACCCTGCCCATCCGTATGGACAAGTTCCACATTGGGCCGGTTGAACGTCGCCAGGTAATCGTCGTGGAAGCAGGGCCGCTTGCAGAACTGGCGATACCACGGCTTCAGCGCATTGGCCGTTTCCGTGTCCGACACGATCTCATCGACACGCGCCCGCACCTGCTCCATCTTCTGGAAGTCGGCAATCTCGGCCAGTTCCGCCAGATGTTCCGGGCTGAGATCCTTGTTGCCTTCCTGCTGCGCAATGAACAGCAGGTTGCGGATGATATGCGTCCAGCCATCCATCACCAGGTCCTGCGGCGCAAAGCCGCCTGAGACCAGCGTGTTGAAATTCTCCATCCGGTCCTTGTGCCAGCCTGGCTCCAGGCTCTTCGCCCAGTCCGGATCAGTCGGCCGGTTGTCGCGAACATCGATCGACGATGGCGTGCGCTGGAACACGTAAAGCTGCTCGGCGCTTTCCCCGATATGCGGCACGCACTGCACCGCCGTCGCGCCCGTCCCGATAATGCCGACGCGCTTGCCCTTCAGGCCGGTCAACCCGCCTGCATTGGAACCGCCGGTATAGTGATAGTCCCAGCGGCTGGTATGGAAGCTGTGCCCCTTGAAACTCTCGACGCCCGGAATGCCCGGTAATTTGGGGCGGTTCAGCGGCCCGTTCGACATCACCACGTGGTCCGCCGTCATCCGGTCACCCCGGTCCGTCACGATCACCCAGACGTTCGCGTCATCGTCCCAGTTCAGTCCCGTGATCTCGGTCTGCAGGCAGGCCTTGTCATACAGGTTGTAGTGCTCGCCGATGCGCCGGCTGTGTTCAAGGATTTCCGGCGCCTTGGAATATTTCTCGACCGGCATGTAGCCCGTCTCTTCCAGCAGCGGCAGGTAGATATAGCTCTCAATATCGCAGGCCGCGCCGGGATAGCGGTTCCAGTACCAGGTGCCGCCAAAGTCGCCGCCCTTCTCGATCACCCTTATATCCTCAACGCCCGCATCGCGCAGCCGCGCCCCGACCAAAAGGCCGCCAAACCCGCCGCCGATGATCACGACATGGGTATGATCTGTCAGGGGCGCGCGCTCGACGCGCTTGATGTAGGGGTCTTCAATATAGTGCGCAAACTCGCCCACCATATTAACATATTGCTCGTTGCCGTCGCTGCGCAGGCGCTTGTCGCGTTCTTCGCGATACTTCGCCCGTAATTCATCGGGATCAAGTCCCAGCTCTTCAACTGCATCGCCTGAGGCCATGACCTGTCACTCCCTTTTTAAGCGCTGGCGGGTAACATAACCCGGCAGACGGCGGAGGCTGGCGCCACGGCGCGACCTCTCTCAAGGAGTCAGCTTAGCTTGGTAATCGCCCCTGAAAATCTATTCCCTTGCGGCACCTGACGTGGCGGACGCGCTCAGCTATCGCGCCATGTCTCCAGCGCTAATCTGCCGCATGCTCGATAGACAGGCCGCGCGTTACGAGGCTTTCCCACGCTTCCTCGGCGCTGTCAGCAAACTCGAAAATATCGAGGTCCTTTTCGGAAATCATGCCCGCCTCAAGCAGCGCATCAAAATTGATGATGCCAGACCAGAAGTCCCGGTCGCAGAGTACGACGGGAATGGCCGGTGACTTGCCGGTCTGGGTCAGCGTCAGCAATTCGAACAATTCATCCAGTGTGCCAAACCCGCCCGGATAGATGACCAGCGCCCGCGCCCGCATCGCGAAGTGCATCTTGCGCATGGCGAAATAGTGAAACTGGAAACACAGTTCCGGCG
>JAVJOM010000027.1:0-119667 GCA_040216775.1 Hyphomonas sp. | reverse complement strand
AATGCCCGTGACGGGGCAGCGGTGACCGGCGCAGAAAGCCTGACGCTGGAAGGCGTGAATGACGCAGAGATCGTGTTCGTCGATACGGTTTGAGGCGTATGCTCACAGCGCTGTGACTTCAGGAAGCGGCGGCGGCGTAGTATGGTATGATACAGGAACATTCAGGAGGATGACCCGATGAAATACGTACTCGCAGCCGCCGCGACAGCCCTGCTTTTCGCGCCCGCCGCTTTGGCGACGGATATCTCGGTGGGCTATTCGACAGACTTCGAGCAGACGCTTGAGGATGATTATGGTGTGCGCGAAGGTGCCTATCTCGCCAAGCAGATCAAGCAGGACCTGATGCGCGAATTCGAAAAGGCCGGGGTCGAGGTGGAAAACGTTATGGTGACCATCGAACGCGCCGTGCCGACCAAGCCGACCTTCAAGCAGCTCGGCGACCAGCCAGGCCTCGACTATGGCGGCTCTGTCAGCATCGGCGGAATGAAGCTGACGGCGACGGCATTCGATGCGAATGGCGCCGAAATGGGCAGCCTGACATATGACTGGTTTGAAACCGATATCCGCCAGGCGGGCCCGACAACATGGTATGACGCCAATCGGGCATCTGACCGGTTTGCCCGCAAGTTCGCCAAGCGGCTGCAACGCCAAAGCTGACCTGCCTGGAAACCGGCGCCGACGACTTCAAGCGGCGCCGGGGCCCACCTATATGCACAGCGTGAGGGACGACCCTCATGCCTGTTTCTTTTCTGCCGGGACGACCCGCCAACCGCCGGAGGGCGTCATATGGCCTGGGTCTATCTGTTCGCTGCAGGACTTCTCGAAATTGGATGGGCCGTTGGCCTGAAACTGGCAGACGGCTTTACAAAACCGCTGACGAGCGGACTGACCGTGGCTTGCATGATCGCATCGTTCGCTTTCCTCAGCCTGGCCCTGAAAGACCTGCCACTGGGCACGGCCTATGCCATCTGGACCGGGATCGGCATTGTCGGCACGGCCCTGCTGGGCATGTGGCTGTTCGGTGATCAGGCCTCGGCCATACACCTTGGCAGTATCGCCTTGATCATTTCAGGGATCGCGGGCCTGAAACTCGTCTCGTGACGACGGCTACAGAACCAGTTCGCAGCGCTCGTTGAGGCTGGGTCGGGAGATGGCGACGCGGCTGAGACCGGGCAGGTTCGGGGCCAGATCAGCCGCCGCCCAGAGACAGATACGTTCCAGTGTCGGCACGTCTAGCCCTTCAATATCATTGAGCAGCTTGTGGTCCAGCTTGGCGGCGGTTGCCTGCAAGCTGTCGGTGAGATGGGAGAAATCCTCGACCCATTGTTCGCCCGGCTTGACCGTGCCGGAGACGGTCGCTTCCAACAGGAAGGAATGCCCGTGGACATTGCGATAGGGGTGCCCCTCGGGCTTGCCGCCCATATAGTGGGCCGCCTCGAAATTCACCGATTTGGAGATCGCGAAGACGCGGCCCTCCGGTGTCAGGGAAGCCCGATCAGTTTGTGGGTTTGCAAGCTCAGTCGCCATTGGGGATTCTTCATACAATAGGTCGTTACCCCCTGCAGGTTTCGGGCCGCATCAGGGTCGTCCTTCGGTTGCAGGAAAAAGTGGGCAAAGTCCAGTTGCGAGAACCGTTCCGGCTGCGCTTCGGGTTCGATCTGCGGATAGACCAGCTTCAGCTCATTACCGCTCGTCTGGACGAGGGGGGCATTGGCCTTGGGGCTGACGCAGATCCAGTCGAGCCCTTCAGGCGCGGCAATCGTGCCGTTGGTCTCGACGCCAATCTCGAATCCTTCGGCCTTGAGGGCCGAGATCAGGGGGGCGTCGAGCTGGAGAAGAGGTTCGCCTCCGGTGCAGACAACATAAGCGGGGCGCGCCGGGCCGGCTTCGGCTTCCCATATGGCTTTGACATGAGCGGCGAGATCGGCCGCCGCGCGGAACTTGCCGCCGTTGATGCCATTTGTGCCGATGAAATCCGTATCGCAGAAGCGACAGACGGCAGTGGCGCGATCCCGTTCAAGACCCGACCACAAGTTGCATCCGGCAAAGCGCAGAAAAACGGCGGCGCGGCCGGTCTGCGCGCCTTCGCCCTGAAGCGTGTAGTAGGCTTCCTTGACGGTCCAGGTCATGCGGCGCCCTTCCAGCGTTTCCAGCCCGAGGCGCGCAATTCGCAGGCCGGGCACGTGCCACAGCCGTAACCCCAATCATACCGGTGGTCGCGGTCGCCGAGATAGCAGGTGTGTGTTTGCTCGACGATCAGGTCAACCAGGGGCTGCCCGCCGAGGCGTTCGGCCATGGCCCATGTGGCAGCCTTGTCGATATACATCAGCGGTGTCTCGATGCGGATAGGAGAATCAAGGCCCAACTGGAGGGTCTGCTCCTGCGCCGCCATCGTGGTGGCGCGGCAATCAGGATAGCCTGAATAGTCCGTCTCGCACATGCCGCCGACGAGGACATCAAGCCCCCGGCGATACGCCAAAGCCCCTGAAAGCGTGAAGAACAGCAGGTTTCGCCCCGGAACAAACGTCGAGGGGAGGCCCGCCTTTGTCATCTCGATGGCGACGTCATCGGTCATGGCGCTGTGGCCGAGACTCTTGAGGATACTCGCATCGAGCATGTGGTCCGGGCCGAGACGTTCGCCCCATGCGGGAAAGTGTGCACGAATCGACTCCAGAAAGGCGGATCGGCATTCGAGTTCGACCCGATGGCGCTGTCCGTAATCGAAGCCGACTGTCTCAATTCGCGCATAACGCGAAAGAGCGTCAACCAGGCAGGTCGCCGAATCCTGTCCGCCGGAGAAAAGTACGAGCGCTGATGAGTGATCCTGATTCATTTCGCGGCTCTACCAGCCCCTACGTAAAGGGCCAAGCCGTCAGCGTTACATTTATGACACCTGCGTCAGATCAAATGCATGACGGTCTTGTAAACATGTTGACAACACCCCCTCACTCTATTTGTGATGGTCACTGAAGTTGTCCCGCCAATGAGGACACTCGGCCAAATATCACAATTCGCGGCCTGCAATCCCGACGGGCCCGAGGGGAGGAAAATTCAGAATGACACGGAAATCAGACTCGAAAACCGTCTTGTTTGCGAGCGCTTCCGCGCTGGCAATCGGACTGTTCGGTCAGGCGGCCTGGGCACAGGAAGCTGATGCACCGGAATCGACCCGGACGCTGGCGACCGTCACGGTCACCACGCAGAAAACCGAGCAATCCATCCAAGATGTTCCGATCGCCGTTTCGGCCTTCGACGAAGATGCGATCAACCGGCTGCAGCTGACTGGCGGCGCCGACCTCGTGAAAGCTGTTCCAAACGTATCGTTCACCAAGGGCAACTTCACCGGAAGCAACTTCAAGATCCGCGGTATTGGTAACGACGCTGTGGCCCAGTCTTCGGATGCCGGCGTGGGTATCCACCAGAACGATGTGCCACTTGGTGCCAACTTCCTTTACGAGCAGGAATATTTCGACATCGAGCGCGTCGAGGTTCTGCGTGGTCCTCAAGGTACGCTCTACGGACGTAACTCGACCGGCGGTGTTGTGAACATCATCACCCGCAAGCCTGTGTTTGGTGAGTTCCAGGCAGACGCTGCGCTGACCTATGGCAACTACAACACACTCAAAGGCCAGGGCATGGTCAACGTGCCAGTCGGCGACAAAGTCGCCCTGCGCGTTGCAGGCGCCGTTACTTCGCGCGATGGCTATACTGACAACACGGTGACCGGCAATGACGTCAATGGCCGCGAACTGTGGTCTGTCCGCGCCACGCTGGGTTTCGAGCCATCGGACAATTTCCGCGGCTGGCTTTCGTACGAGCATTTCGACGAGGATGACAATCGCATCCGCGCCGGCAAGCAGCTTTGTAAGAAAGACCCGACAAGGACGAGCTTTGCCGGTATTCCGATCACCGGTCTCGATACGCTCATTACGTCGCTCGGTTGCCAGGAAGCACCTCTCAGCCAGAGCTATGACCGTGTGAACTCTGCCGGTACGCTCGGTGGCGGTCTCGGCATCACGGCTGGCCTGCTCAACGGCGACGCGTTCACCGATCCGCTTGATCCAAACCTGCGCAACATCGAATCGGCCCTCGAGCCTGTCTATAAGGCGCAACAGGACCTTTACACGCTCAAGCTCGAACTCGACATTGGCGACAGCCTCAAGCTGACTTCGCTGACGAGCCGCAACGAGACAGACCAGGTTTCGGTTGACGACTATAACAAGATCGCCCCGACCGTCGCATTCAACACGGCTGGCGTTCCGCTTGGCAATCCGGCGCTTGCGCCTCTTTACCAGCTACTGTTCCCGGGCGGTGTCGTGTCTGACCCGCAACTCGGTGTGTCAAACCTGTTCCGCACGTTCGATATTTCGGGTGGCGCATCGGAAACGACGACCCAGGAATTCCGCCTGCAGTCCGACTATGACGGCCCGTTCAACTTCAACCTCGGCATGATCTATGTTGATGGCGAGTCGATCGATCCGCAGGACAATCAGGCTGGTTACTATGTGCTGTCGAACTCCTTGACCGCCCTGACCCAGCTGAACAACGCTCTGGGCGGCGCGATCTTCGGTGGCCTGACACCACTGGACACGTCCAACCCGGATGATGACGGCAATGTGCTGAATTCAACGGAAGGCTTCGGCCGGAACTATTTCCGCTCGCTGTCGCCTTACCGCCTTGAGTCGAAAGCCTTCTTCGGTGAGGGTTACTATGACGTGACGGACGAATTGAAATTCACGCTCGGCCTGCGTTACACGAACGATGAAAAAGAGCAGGACATTGTGCCTTCGGCTCTGTTCACACCTGTGACGGCGCTGCCGGAAGCGGGCGTTCCAATCGGTCTGCTTCAGGCTGATTTCCAAGAAACGACCGGTCGTATCGGTCTTGACTGGTCACCGTCCCTCAACGCCACGGATGATACGCTGGTGTATGCGTTCTACTCCAAGGGCTACAAGGGTGGCGGTCTGAACCCACCACAGCCAGCGGGCGCCAACCTGTTCCCGCAAACCTTCGAGCCGGAATTCATCGACGCATTCGAACTCGGCACGAAGAACACGTTCGCCAACAACACCCAGTCGCTCAACGTGACCGGCTTCCACTATGACTATCAGGGTTATCAGATCACCCAGATCGTCAACCGGACATCGGCGAACTTCAACGTCGACGCCAAGATCTCCGGTCTCGAAGTGGAGTACCTCTGGACACCGGCGGACAACTGGCTACTGACGGCCAATCTCGGCCTCTTGAACTCAGAACTGCAGGGCACCACAGGTATCGATGTGCTTGACCGGACGAATGGCGATCCGAACTTTGTCACGATCAAGAACGCATCAACCTACTCGAACTGTGTTGTGTCGGCTCAGGGCTACGCCACTGTGCTGGGTGCGATCCAGGGCGGCCTGCTCAACAATGGCGACTCACGCGGACTGTGCGCGGGTGCCTTTGCAGGACAGGAAGCCGCCTTCGGTCTTGGCAACGTGACCTATGTCGACGGCAATGGCGTCACCCAGACGATCGGCGCCCTGACACCGTTCGACGGCATCTCCAAGGATCTGGACGGCAATGCGCTGCCAGGTGCACCGGAAATGACTCTGAACCTGGCCGCCGAATACACGTTCAACTCGTTCCAGAATTCAAACTGGGACATGACCGTGCGCGGCGACTTCTACTACCAGGCTGACAGCTACAGCCGCGTGTTCAACACGCAGCGCGACGAACTGGACAGCTGGACCAACCTCAACCTGTCGGTTGTGCTGGCCAATGAAGAAAGCGGTTGGGGCGTTGAAGCCTTTGCCAAGAACATCACCGACGAAGAAGTCATCACGGGTGCCTACCTGACCGATGACAGCTCGGGCCTGTTCAGCAACGTCTTCCTGACCGAGCCTGCTCTCTACGGCATCACGGTCCGGAAGTCTTGGTAGTCCAATCCAAATCCGGCGCGGGCTGAAAGATCCGCGACGGCAGAGAACTGGGGGCAGCTCGCGAGAGCTGCCCCTTTTTTATTTGGTTCACACGGCGCACCGGACTATCCTTTGCAGCAGACATTCCAACACAAGGACCTGAGATCCATGCGCATCATCACTGCCAGCCTCGCTTCCGGCCTTTTCCTCGCCGCCTGCGGCAGCGCGGAGGTCCAGACTCCGGACGTCGCCAGCGAAACCAAGGTCAAACTGACCCAGGTGGTTGCCGAAGCGGAGTTTCCATGGGGCATGGCCTTCCTGCCGAATGGCGACCTGCTGTTCACCGAGAAGGAAGGCGGCCTGAAGCGCGTGGCTGGGGGCGAAGGCGCGCCAGTTGCGGTCAGCGGCCTGCCCGAAGCCTATACCGAGAAGCAAGCTGGCTATCTCGGCCTGACGCTGGACCCGGATTTTGGCACCAATCGCCTTGTCTACATGTCCTACTCGAAAGGCACTGCTGAGGATAATACCACCGCGATTGTCCAGGCCCGCCTGAGCGACGACGGCAATGCGCTGGAGAATGTGACCGAAATCTTCGCGGGCGATACGCGCAATACCGGGTTGCACTATGGCTCGCGCCTGCAATTCGCCAAGGATGGTACGCTCTTCGCGACTGTGGGCGAGGGCTTTGCCTTCATGGATCTGGCGCAGGATCCGAAAACAACCCATGGCACGGTCATCCGCATCAATGCCGACGGAAGTATCCCGGCGGACAATCCGTTTGCGGATGGCACAGTGGGGCATCCGGCGGTCTGGTCTTATGGCCACCGCAACTCACAGGGCCTTTTCTATGATGCCGGCACTGACACGCTGTACGAAACCGAGCACGGCCCGAAAGGCGGTGACGAGTTGAACATCATCAGCAAGGGCGCGAATTATGGCTGGCCGAAGATCACCTATGGCGTGAACTATGACGGAACGATCATCACCAACCAGACCGAAGCCGAAGGCATGGAAAATCCCCTGACATATTGGGTGCCCTCAATTGCGCCATCGGGCCTGACCCGGCTGACCAGCGATATCTATCCTGGCTGGAAGGGTGACCTGTTCACCGGCGGCATGAACGGCCCGGCAGGCCTGAAACTGGTGCGCATCGACATGGAAGACGGCATTGTGGTCGGCCGGGAAGACCTGCTGACCGGCGATGAAGAAGGCTACCCAATCCGCGACGTGATCCAGGGGCCGGACGGGCACCTGTATGTTGCCACCAAGAATATGGATGGCATCTATCGTCTGGATATTGCCGATTAGGCGCTAGTTCTTCACATCGCGGCGTGACCTGAGGGCGGCGGCCAGTGTGCCGTCGTCCAGATGGTCAAGCTCGCCCCCGACCGGCACGCCATGGGCAAGCCGGGTAATCTCGGCGCCCATGCCTTCCAGCTGGTCAGCGACATAATGCGCGGTGGTCTGGCCATCGACGGTGGCGTTGAGAGCAAGGATCACTTCGCGGATGCCGCCGCGTTCGACGCGGGCGACGAGTGGCCCTATGTTCAGGTCATCCGGCGTGACGCCGTCAATGGCTGACAGGACGCCACCCAATACGTGATAGCGCCCGCGAAAGGCCCCGCCGCGCTCCAGCGCCCAAAGGTCTGGCACGTCTTCGACGACGCAGATGATGCCATCGTCGCGGCCTTCGGCCTGGCAGACGGCACAGGGCTGGATCGTGTCGAAATTCCCACAGATATTGCAGCGATCAATCTTCTCGCCTGCCTCGCGGAGGGCGTCGGCCAGCGGCAACAGGATTTGGTCCTTGCGCTTCAGCAGGAAAAGGACGGCCCGCCGGGCCGAGCGCGGACCGAGGCCCGGCAGGCGCGCCATCAGCTCGATAAGACGTAGAAGTTCAGGACCGGCAGAGCGCTGGGACATGCGTTGCGATCAGAACGGCAGCTTGAAGCCGGGGAGCATGCCGCCGCCGAGGCCTTGGGTGGCGGCCTTCATGGCCTCTTCCATGGCCTGATCCAGGCGCTTTCGGGCATCTGAATGGGCCGCTTTGAGCAGGTCTTCGAGGATTTCAGGATCGTCGCTCATCAGGGACGGGTCTATCTGCACGGAAATGAGTTCGCCCTTGCCCTTGAGGCGGACACGGACAAGGCCTGCACCGGCAACGCCATCGGCTTCGGTGGCTTCGATCTTGGTCTGGGCTTCCTGCATCTTGGCCTGCATTTCCTGGGCCTGCTGCATGATCTTGGCGAGGTCTTTCATGGGGGTCTTCCTGTTACTGGCGCCGGGAACTGAGGCTGATCACATTGTCAGCCGGCGCGTCGGATTCAAGCGGTTCTATGACATCGACGATGGTTGTGCCCGGCAGGTTTTGCAGCGCAGCCAGCACAGCCGGGTGAGCGGCAGCTGAGGCAAAGCGCTCTTCGCGGGTGCGGGTTTCCAGCTGGCGCACAGTCTCTCCGCCACCCGATACCTGCTCGACCGTCCAGTCCATTTCGGTTTCGTATTCGAGGAATTTCTTCAGGCGCGACAGAAGGCCAGCCGGCGCGCCGTCTTCGAGCTCGCAGGCGAGATGGCCGGGCGTGATCGCGGCCGGACGCACGAATTTCTCGAGTTCGACCTGGAGGTTCACTTCGCGCAATTCGTCGAGGCGGGCGATAATATCGGCAAAGCTTGCGATGCCGCCGGGATGGTGCGGCTCCTCTTGGGGGGCGTCAGGCTTTCCCGGCGAATCGCTGCCTCCCGCGGCGATCATGCGGGCGGCCTCTTCCGGCGACGGCAAGCTGCTGGCGGCTGTCAGGCGCAGCATCACCATGTTGAGTGCGGTTGCCGTATCAGGCGCCGTCTGCAGGTCGTTGAACCCGGAGAGCAGAATCTGCCAGCAGCGGGAGGCCTGAGCAGGCGTCAGCTTCTGGGCAAGGGCCTGCGTGCGCGTGGCCCAGTCAGCCGGGCCGCCAGGATCATAGTCACCGCCGGTCGCCTGCGCGACAGAGACATCGGCGGCAATATCCATCAGGTCTTTCAGGATGACAGCCGGATCGGCCCCGGCATGGACTTGTTCCTTGATCTCGCCGAGGGCGGCCTTGGCATCACCATTGATCGCGAAACTGAAAGCATCAAGCAGGCGGCCCCGGTCACCGAGGCCCAGCATGTCGCGCACGGCAGGGCCGGTCACCTCGCCGCCATCCATTGTCTGGACGATGGCCTGATCGAGAATTGACAATGCGTCGCGCACAGAGCCTTCGGCGGCGCGGGCGATGAGGGCGAGGCCTTCTTCGGAGACTTTCGCGCCTTCACGGTCGGCAATGCGTTTGAGGTGCGCGGCAAGTTCGACCGAATCGAGACGCTTGAGATCAAACCGCTGGCAGCGCGACAGGACCGTGACCGGCACCTTGCGGATTTCGGTGGTGGCGAAGATGAACTTCACGTGCGGCGGCGGTTCTTCCAGCGTCTTCAGCAGCGCGTTGAACGCGGCCGTCGACAGCATGTGAACCTCATCGATGATGTAGACCTTGTAGCGCGCCGAGACGGGCGCATAGCGGGCGCCGTCCAGCAGGTCGCGCATGTCGGCCACGCCTGTGCGCGAGGCGGCATCGAGCTCAAGCACGTCCGGGTGGCGGCTGGCCATGATGGCGTCGCAATGGTCGCCTGGTGGGTCGAGATGGATGGACGGAGCATCGGCGCCGTCGCGGCTGTAGTTCAGGCCGCGCGCGAGCAGGCGCGCCGTGGTTGTCTTGCCGACCCCTCGCACGCCGGTGAGCATGAAGGCATGGGCGATACGGCCTGTCTCGAACGCGTTCGAAAGCGTGCGGACCATCGCTTCCTGTCCGATCAGGTCGGTGAAAAGACGCGGGCGGTATTTGCGGGCGAGAACCTGATAGGCCTTGGGCGAATCAGACGGGGCCTCTTCTCCGAACATGGAGAAGGTCTGATCGTCGCGCTCAGGGATATCGGATTCGCTCATCGCGGGGACTTTAGCGGTTATCGCCGCCGGGCGGCAAGGAAACAAAGCAAGGGGTGCCGCGCGGACGGGCCGTCAGCTGGGTCAGGCCTCAATCAGCCGCTCGCGAATCGCCTGCTGCATGGCATCGTCGACGAAAAGTGTGTCGGAGAGATAGGCATCGATCGAGCCGGAATTCGCATTGATCGTTGCGATGGCGGTTTCGAGATAGTGGAGACGGACACCCAGGAACGGCCGGTAGACTTCGACATCATGGTGCTTGCCCAGCATATCATTGAAATACTTGGCTGCATCCGGAAGGAAAAGCGACACGTTCACGGCCTCATTGGTGAGGTTATAATCGTCGCGGATATCCTCGTCGCCGACGCCGAGCACGTGATGCGTCAGCGCGCACAGGATGCCGGTCCGGTCCTTGCCGGCGGCACAATTAACAACGCCAGCGGCGTCGCCTTCAAGGCCGGCAAGATGCCTGAACCAGTCTGAGAACAGCTCTGTATGGTGGGGCTTGTACGGGGCCAGCCGGTAATAATCGTTCATCCAGCCATCGGCGGAATCGGCATCGACTTCGAGCTGGGTGAGGAAACGTGTGTGAGGCGCATCCGTCTCGCGGCCGCCATCATGGGTGAGCGTGTTCGGGGCCGACCATTTGCCGGGCTGCTTTTCGCGCTCGTCAGGACGGCGCAGGTCTGCCTGCAGGTGGATGCCAAGATCGGCAATCTTTTCAAGGTCTGCCTCGGTGGCTTCGGCATAGTGGCCAGAGCGGAATAGGCGGCCGCGCCTGACCGTGCCGCCATGGCGCGAGGCGTAACCGCCGAAGTCACGGAAATTGCGAACACCGTCGAACGGGAGGATGCGATTATTCATGGATAACGAGCTAGCGCGGGATGGCGTGATCGTCCAGAGCGCCTCAACGGAACCCTTTGAATAGGCGGAACAAGTTGTGTGGACCTGCGTTCAGCAGTACAGATAAACATATGCCTCAACAGGAGCTCCCTCATGGCAAAATTCAGTTCCGCACTTCTCGCAGCCAGCCTTATCGTTGGCATGCCCGTCTTGGCCACCGCATGCTCCAGCCTGCCCGATGAAGTCAGCCGTCAGGACATCGACGCGCAGAGCACGCAGGCACTCAACAAGCTGAAAGCCGACAATTCGGCGGCCCGCGCGATTGCCAACCAGTCACGCGCTGTCCTGGTGTTCCCGTCAATCGTGAAAGCCGGCCTTGGCGTTGGCGGGGCGTTTGGTGAGGGCGAAATGCGCAAGGGCGGCGCCGTGACCGACTATTACAGCACCTTCACCGGCTCGTGGGGCCTGCAGGCCGGAGCGCAGCAATACGGCTATGCCGTGTTCCTGATGAATGATGATGCCGTGAAATATGTCGAAGATTCCGATGGCTGGGAAATCGGCGTCGGCCCGACAGTCGTGCTGGTCAATGCCGGCGTGGCCGAGAACCTGTCGACCTCAACGCTGAAGGAAGACGCCTATGCGTTCATCTTCGACCAGAAGGGCCTGATGGCCGGTGTCAGCATCGAAGGCACGAAGATCACCAAACTGAAGAAGTAATCGACGGGCGGGCGCCATCATTCTGGTGCCCGCCAGTTTTCTGTTGTCGGCCAGCAATTTCCACCTGATATTCCATCGGGATTATGGGACATGGGGTGGATAGCAGCATGCCGGAATGGATTCTTCGCTGGGTGGCGGTTGGCCTTCTGGGCCTTATCACGTTCATTTTCATCGTGCTGGGCGCGGCCGTTCTGAGTGGCCTGACCAATGAACTCTTCCATGCCTTCCTCGAACTGACCTGGCCAGCAAAGCAAACCATGGCGCTAGCGTCGTTCGAGCCGAATTCGCGCGAAGAGATTTCCTTCACGATCCTCAACTATGGCATCACCGCAATGGGCACCGCGTGGGTCGCCTCGTTTGCGTATCTCGTGGTGATGCGGAACCAGCAGAAGCAGGCCGAACAGCAGCTGAGCATCGAACGTCTGAAGCTGACCACGGAGCTGGATGAACAGATCGTGCAAGTGCTCGAATCCGAAGGCGTGGTCGACAAGGCCTCAGGCGGCGCGCCGGTTCGTGTGCGACTGATCAGCGTGATGGACCGCAACACCCAGTGGCGCGCCGGGACAGAGCGCGACTGGAAATACCGGGATGGCGAGCGGACCGTGGCCTTCGTGGAAACCTCCACTGTGGTAAGCTCCGACGCGGAAGTCAGCGTGTCGGCCCTGCAACTCTATCTCGGATGGATCCGGCGCATCATGCGGGCCATCGAAACCGGCGTGTTGCAGGACAAGGACGTACTACTGTTCTGGCGGTGGATTGTGATTGGTTGTTACAAGGGGCGCTACACATTCATGCGCGATATTTTCTTCAAGGATGACCTTGATGATTTCGTTGCGCTAGCCGACCGGATCGTGGTGACCGGGGCCAAGGAAGGCAGCGGGCGGGATTTCGTCAAATACCTGCAGGCATTGGGCGAACCGGAACTGATCGCGCTCCTGTCAGATGAAGCGCGGGCGATTGTAACGGCGGTGTAGACGGCCCACACCTCCCATCGCTGCGCGATGGGAGGTGTGACTCTACCTGAACGGTGGTTCGTCGAAGGCGCGGAGTTTTCGGCTGTGGATCTTGGCGCCCTTGTCGGCGGCGAGGCGTTCCAGCGT
This sequence comes from Hyphomonas sp., assembly GCA_040216775.1. Lineage (GTDB taxonomy): Bacteria > Pseudomonadota > Alphaproteobacteria > Caulobacterales > Hyphomonadaceae > Hyphomonas. The sequence continues at coordinate 107,149 of JAVJOM010000027.1, read as the reverse complement.
TTCAATCCCGATACGGATATGTTCGCCGATGGCCCGCTCGTAGAAGCGATTGGCCGCGCCGGGCAGCTTGATTTCACCATGCAGCGGCTTGTCCGACACGCAGAGCAGCACGCCATAAGGCACGCGCAGGCGATAGCCATTGGCGGCGATGGTGGCGCTTTCCATGTCGATGGCGATGGCGCGCGACTTGTTGAACCGGCGGGCGGTTGCGGTGAAACGTAGTTCCCAGTTGCGATCGTCTGTCGTGACCACAGTGCCAGTGCGCAGGCGGCGCTTGAGGGCATCACCCGTTTCGCCGGTGACGCGGGCAGCCGCTTCCTGCAGGGCGACCTGGACTTCGGCGATGGGCGGCACCGGAATTTCCGGCGGCAGCACGGCGTCGAGGACATGGTCTTCACGCAGGTAGGCATGGGCGAGCACATAGTCGCCAATGGACTGGCTGTGGCGCAGGCCGCCACAGTGACCGACCATGAGCCAGACCTGCGGACGCAGGACGGCGAGGTGATCAGTGATCGTCTTCGCGTTAGACGGGCCGACACCGATATTGACCAGCGTGATGCCTGCGCCGTTCGGTGCGCGCAGGTGGTAGGCGGGCATCTGGAAACGGCGCCACGGGGTGGCGTCAATTTCCGCACGGGTCGTATCGGTGACGGTGGACACTTCAAGACCGCCGGGTACGGACAGCGATGTGTAATGGCTGTCACCGTCAATCTGGGTCAGGGCCCAGTCACAGAAGGCATCCACATAGCGGTGATAATTGGTGAACAGGACATAGTGCTGGAAATGTTCGACCGGTGTGCCGGTATAGTGCTGGAGGCGTTTGAGCGAGAGGTCGACACGCGGGGCATCGAACAGAGCGAGCGGATGGGTGTCATAAGGCTCGAACAATTCACCATCGGCAACTTCGTCGCCAATGTCCTCAAGCTTGGGGCTGGGGAACCAGCGGGCGAGTTCGGCCGGGGAAATTTCCTCAAGGCCTTCGGCCTGCCCCTGTTCCCAGACATAGGCGTAGGGGATTTCCTGACCGGAGCGCTCAACAAAGACGTCGATCTCATAGTCGCGCATCAGCGGGGTGAGCTGCTCGATCAGGTAGGCGCGGAAGAAATCCGGCCGGGTGAAGGAGGAGATATAGGTGCCGGCTTCCGACATCTTGCCAAAGGCGCGGCTGATCGGTGGCGGTGGGCCATCCGGATCATAGGTCAGTCGGATTTGCGGATAGCAGAAAATACCGCTGTCGCGCAGCTTGGCATCCGGCGGCGTGCCTTTGTGGAGGTAGAGATCGAGCGCGCCAGACAGGGCCTCGACGGCTTCGCTGTAGAGGCCTTCGAGGGCATCAACAACGGCTTCAGGTGTAGTGAGTTTCGTCATGCACCCAATTGGCGGAAATGGGACGCGACGTCAATCGCCCGCTGCTGTTGACGGCTTGTTCCGGCCCCAGACCGTCCAGGCGATCAGGCAGCAGCAGGACTGTACCGGGAAACGCCGCTGCCTGCCCGCTGCCAGAGTCGTTCGTGAAATGTATAGGCGACGGTCTGGACCAGGGGCTCGATCACGCCAACGCCAAGGGCGATGCGCCAGTCTTGCGTCAGCACGTAGGCCACCGTGACGGCGACCGTCAGGTGCATGGCACTATAGGTGAGAGTTTTCAGCAGGTTGCGGGGCATCAGGTGACTCCGGTTTGATACCATTGATATAGTGCGAATGATTCTCAATTACTAATCAAAACCCGTGCCAGACTGCTATTGGCAAAATCTATGGCAGATGACGTTTGGGGACAACCGGCCATGACTGGCTGGGGGTGGCGGATGAAATTCGGCCGTTTTCCCGGAGAAAGGGCGCGATTCGCCCCAATGCACTGTAATATAATGACTATCATACTATTCAACGCCCCCGACCTGCCGCTCCGTTGCGTCATAAATGCATAGCAGATGTGACAAAGGCAGGATGATCTGACCCGTTTCAGATGAAGCTTTGGGCAATTGCGCCCGCTATTCAGGCGATGGCCGTTGCAGGGACGCGCCGTGATCGAAAATTCGCAAAACGTCGGTTGCCATGCTGCGAATGCGAGGTCATTGTTGCAGTGCAGCATGAGTTGGCTGTTCCCGGTTGGCCAATACGCACACGTGCGCATTGCCGGGGACGGTGATCAAAAGGCTCAGTTGCGGGGGGAGTTTCCTGTCGGACTATTCCGACGCTAACTTCTAAAGGGCTATACCCATGATGAAACCAATCGCATCCCTCGTCGCGGCTGCCGTGCTGCTTGCTCCCATGGCATCTGCCCGGGAAACAACACCGATCACGGTGGACATTGCTTATGACAAGGCCATGCTGGCGACTGAAGCCGGCGCAGCCGAGGTGCTGAAGAGCATCAAATCCCAGGCCAAGGCGGCGTGCACGACCTATTCGGCAAGTACATCCGGCTTCTACACTGACACCAAGTGCGCCAAGTCGCTCGTGGCGTCGGCAGTGTCGAAGATCAAGGAATTGCAGGCACAGGAAGGCCTTGCAGCGTCAGGCACATTTGCCAGCAATGACGTCATGGTTCTCGCTGACGCGGAACAACGCTAGGCCATTTCCTCCCGGTCTTGTGCGTTGGAGGGACCGTCGACGGCCACTGGCGGTCCCTCACTTGACCTGTCGACAAGACGATACATCAAATTTACCCGACCGGGTTCACGGCAATTCAAGCATCATCTGTGATGGATTATTTCCACACAGGATCTGAATCTCCCATGACCTCGCTAGACCTACTGACGTCCGACATCGACCCACAGACGGACGGCCCCGTCGATATTCTGCAATCGGCCCTTTCCGCCGTGCGCAAGCATCTGGGCATGGATGTCGCCTATCTGTCGGAGTTCGTTGACGGACGGTCTGTCTTTCGCCGCGTTGACGCCCCCGGGCTGGAAGCGCTGGCCAAGGTGGGCGACAGTCACAGCCTGGACGATGTGTACTGCCAGCACATCCTGGAAGGGCGCCTGCCGGAACTGATCCCGAATACGGCCAATGAACCGCTGGCCGCGTCGATGCCGATCACGGCGGCGATCCCGATCGGTTCGCACATGAGCATCCCGATCCGGCTGAAGGATGGCAGCGCCTATGGCATGTTCTGCTGCATCAGCCGCAAGCCCAATGAAACGCTGAATGCACGCGACCTTGAGACGATGCGTGTGTTTGCAGACCTTGCGACGCGCCAGATCAACAATGATGTGGCCGAAGACAGGCAGCGGGCCGAAAAGCGCGCCCGGATCGAAAACGTGCTGTCGACTGGCGGCTTCTCGCTGGTCTACCAGCCGATTTTCGACCTCGGCCAGATGACACCTGTCGGGTATGAGGCGTTGAGCCGCTTTTCCGCCGAACCGCCGCGCACACCTGATATCTGGTTCAATGAAGCCGCCGAAGTGGACATGGCCGAACGCCTGGAGATCGCCGCGATGGCGCTTGCGCTGGCCAAGCTGCCAGACCTGGCAAGTGACCAGTACCTGTCCGTGAACGCATCACCTGCCACGATCGTGACACCCGCGTTCGCCGAGCTGTTCGACGACAAGCCGCTCCACCGCATCCTGCTGGAAATCACCGAGCATGCGCAGGTCGATGACTATGCCATTTTGCTGGACGCGCTGGAGCCGCTTCGCCGGCGCGGCCTGAAACTGGGCATTGACGATGCCGGTGCGGGCTATTCCTCACTGCGCCATATCGTGCAATTGCGCCCTGATATCGTAAAACTGGACATGAGCCTGACCCGCGATGTCGACACGGACGCGGCCCGCCGCGCCCTGGTTGGTGCACTGATGTTCTATGCCCGCGAAACAAGTGCGATGGTCATCGCTGAAGGCATCGAGACGCAGAATGAACTGGACACGCTGAAATTGCTGGGCGTGCGCAAGGGCCAGGGCTATTTCCTCGCCCGGCCGGATGCTGCCCTGTGGAAGCCGGCCAAGGCTGCGGGCCTGAAACACACCGCTTGAGCATAGTGGGCAGGGACCACGTGCCCCGATTTTGATTGACGCGCGCCATTTTTGTAACAATATTACATTACAATATTGTACAGGACCGTAAGGCCGTCCTGATAAAAATGGAGGAAGTATGCATGCTGAATACACCTGCCACGCGCGCCCCGATGGCCGCCCTGCTCGCCCTGCCCGTCGCCTATGGCCTGTTCCTGATCATGAATTCACTGATCACGGTGAAAGAGGTGATGCTGGCGAAACCCAGTTCTTACGTCCTAACCAAGATCACGCCGCAACTGCCGGAAACGAATGACGCGATCCGGAAGCGCCCCAAACCACAAATGATCGACGACGCGGCAAAGCCACCCCCGCCGCCAGCGATTTCAGCGACCAAGAGCGACGTCATGCTGCCGACACCTGTGATCGCAGGCGCGGTGCCTTCAATGCTGCCCGTCCGCATGAACCTGCCGACCATTTCCCCGGTTGTGGTGTCGTCTCGCGGCTATCAGGTGATCCGCCCACCCATGCCGACCTATCCGAGCAAGGCAGCTTCGCGCGGCCTGTCGGGAACCTGCAATGTCGCCTTTGCGATTGATACGCGCGGCAAGCCGTTCAATGTGACCGCCGCCTGCACGGATGCGGTGTTCAAGAGCGAGGCCGAACGGTCTGTGCTGAAGGCCGAATTCGCACCGCAACTGGTCGACGGCCAGTTCGTGAGCGTGACCGGACTTGAATACCCACTGGAATTCAAACTGGCGAATTAAGCTGAAGCGACGGCGCGCTTGCGGATCTGGACCAGAAGCGCCCATCCGCAAGCCGCCCCGATGGCCCATTCCAGCATGGCAATCATGACAAGTTCCTGGTTTGGTATGCCATCCACAGCCATGCTGAACAGGCGGCCCGCGCCATAGGAAAGATAGAGCGCGGTGGCGAGCCCCAGCGCCGGCAGCGTGAACCGCTGCCAGACGGCGCCGGCGAGCACGAACAGGCCGCCCGCGATCAGCGGCCCGCCCGCCGCGCGCATTTCGTTGGCGAGATTTACGTCGCCGCCAAGATGGATGCCGCTGGTGGCGTGGAAGGCAACCGGTGCGAACAGGATGCCTGCGCCGACGATCAGGCCGATGAGGCCCGCAAGGACGAGAACGCCGCGTGTAATCAGTGATTTTGACATGTCTTTTTCCAACGAAGCTAAGCGTGAACGGGAAGAAGGCAGGCGAGCAGGAAGCAGAGGGACGCCGCCGCCGCGCCGACCGTGCGGATATGGTTGAACCGGGTCCAGCGCGGATAGAATGTGGTTGACCAGAAGGGTCCGGCATCCGGGCTGGTGGGCGACAGGGCCTCAAGCCGCGTGTTGAGCGGCACATTGCCAGCGACCGTGACGCCGAAGACCAGGGCGAGGTAGAGCGCGCCGCCCGACAGGACGAGCATTTGCGCGGCGCCGGAAAGCTGCCACATCGCGAGCGCCATCAGGACGGGCGAGACGAAAGCCATGCCGATGAGCAAGACCATGAACAGGGTTCGGAACACTTCGCGATTGATGACCTGCATCGCCTCGATGCCGCCTGACCGGGCGGTATGATCCAGCGAGCGCATGACGAAATCGGAGAATGTGAGGAACACGCCGGCGACAAGGGCGCAGGCGATGACGGAAAAGGCCGTCAGGACAAGGGTGACAGACATGGGAAATCCTTTCTCATTTTACATCGTGTCAATTGACATCGTGTCAAATTGCATTAATCTTACACCATGTCAAATCAAGTGCCCGAAACCCGCATTCGTATTCTCAACGCCGCGCTGAAACGCCTGGAGTCCGCCGACGGCGACACGGTGCGCGTCAGCGATGTAGCGAAGGAGGCCGGCGTCACGCGCCAGACGCTGTACCTGTATTTCCGCACGCGGACGGAATTGCTTATCGCGGTAACGCTTTATGTCGACGAGCTGAAATCATCTGATGACCGCCTGGCCGCCAGCCGCGCGGCACCCAGCGGAGTCGCCCGGCTGGAGGCCTATATCGCCGCGTGGACCGATTACATCCCCGAAATCTATGGCGTGGCCCGCGCCCTGATGGCGATGAATGATGAGGAGGCCACAGCCGCCTGGCGCCAGCGCATGCAGGACATGTGGGAAGGATGCGAGGCCGCGATCAAAGCGCTGAAGGCCGACGGCAAGCTGAACCCGGACTATGGCGTGAAAGATGCCAGCGACCTGTTGTGGACACTGCTGTCGGTACGCAATTGGGAACATTTGCGCATCGACCGCGAATGGTCACAGCGCAAATATATCAAGCACATGCAGGACGTGGCGCAACGCCTGTTTGTTGCGGACACGTAGGCACAGACGCAAAAAGGCCCGCACCTTTCGGTGGGGCCTTTGGGAATTGTGCGCTCGGATAGAGCCGCCTATTCGGCAGGAACTTCCGCAGGTTTGCGCTTGTCGAAGTTTGTCCAGACGCCGTCATCGCCGTGCCAGTCACCGCGGGTCGCGCCCTTGGAATATTCAGTGGCGCGCTGTTCGAAGAAGTTTGCGTGCTCGACTCCGTTGAGGATTTCCGACAGCCAGGGCAGCGGGTGCTTGGTGATGCCGTAGATCGGTTCCAGCTTGAGCTGGCCGAGACGCCAGTCGGCGATATAGCGGATATATTGCTTGATATCGTCGGGCGTCATGCCTTCGATCTCTCCGGCCTCGAAAGCCAGTTCGATGAACTTGTCTTCCAGCGCGACCACGGTGCGGCAGTTTTCGCGGATCTTCTCGCGCAGTTCATCCGTCATCACGCCGGTTTCGGCGCAGAAGGCGTGGAACAGCTTGATCATGCCTTCGCAATGGAGCGACTCGTCGCGGATCGACCATGTCACGATCTGGCCCATGCCCTTCATCTTGTTGAAGCGCGGGAAGTTCATCAGCATGGCGAAGCTGGCGAACAGTTGCAGCCCCTCGGTGAAGGCGCCGAAGACGGCCATGGAGACGGCGATGTCTTCGTTCGTCTCACAGCCGAACTGGCCGAGATAGTCATGCTTGGCCGACATCTCCTGGTATTCCATGAAGGCCGAGAATTCCGAATCGGGCATGCCGATGGTTTCCAGCAACAGGGCGTAGGCCGCGATGTGGATCGTCTCCATGTTGGAGAAGGAGGCCAGCATCATGGACACCTCTGTTGGTTTGAACAGGGGCATGTAGTTGGTCATGTAGTTGGCACCGACTTCCACGTCGGACTGCGTGAAGAAGCGGAAGATCTGGGTCAGCAGATTGCGCTCGCCGTCGGACAGCTTGACCGCCCAGTCCTTGCAGTCCTCGCCCAGTGGCACCTCTTCGGGCATCCAGTGGACCTGCTGCTGCTTCTTCCAGAAATCATAAGCCCACGGGTAGCGGAACGGCTTGTACGCAAAGCTCGGGGTGAGCAGTCCGGGCACATTGGAATTTCCGTCAGCCATCAGGGCCTCCTTGGTGTTCATGTCGATGTATGGAGCAATATACACCACATATAGTGCTTCATTCAGGTTAATGCCGCAAGATGTTCCGGTAATCTCTGCGACACTTGTCCACAGGGATGCCCACAAGAAATGCGGATTTGGCGAATTTTCGAGCAATCTACGTTGACGCACACCCTAACCGATTGGAATGAATGAGTCCCGCGTGCAAAGGCCGCAAATGTGCGCCGAATGGTTCATGGCTGCCTTCACGCTGACGGTTCAAAAAAGGCATATTCTACTGAGGATTGCGTTTGCCCTGCTCTTTACCACCCACATTAGGAAATTGGTTATGATCAGAGCGTTAGACATGACGGCATGAACCGTGCGGCGCCCCAGATCGAACCAGCCAGCCCGGCAGGGGCCTCCACGCCTGATCGCGTGGGTCTCGGGCATGGCGGACGGAAAAAATGATCCCCTCGGTCGACCTGCAGCGAATCTTCAACGTCTTGCCCTACCCTGTGTTTGCGAAAAACGCGAAGCACCAGTGGATTTATGGCAATGCCGCTTTCGAAGAACTGATCGGGCATCGCGATTACCTTGGAAAGGATGATCGCGCCTTTTTCCCGGCCGACCAGGTGAAGGTTTTCTGGACGGAAGACCGACGCGTGTTTGCCGGCGAGGAAAGCATCAACGAGGAAGAGATCGGACCGGACATTTTCGCGTTGACGCGCAAGGTTCCCTACACGTTTCCGGATGGGACGGTGGGCCTGGTTGCCATCATCCTGGCCTCCGTCACCACGACGGAGACGCTGAACACGACCAAGGACAATTACGAGGCCGAGATCAAGGAAGCGGGCGTGCAGCTGCAGCGACTGCGTGAAAGCTCCGCCCGGCGAGCGACGGAACTGGAAGACCGTCTCTCCGTCGCCGAACTGAAAGAGAAAGCGGCGATGGACATCGCCCAGACGGATGCCGCCACCGGACTGAAGAACCGGCTTGGCTTTGAAAACGACCTCGCCGCGTCGGTCGAAGCCTATGGTGCCAAATCGCGTCGGTTTGGCCTGGCGCTGATGGATGTCGACCATTTCAAGCGAATCAATGATCGCTACGGCCATCCGACAGGCGACCTGGTGTTGAAGACAGTCGGCCAGCGCCTGACCGAATTGCCAGACGTGTTTTCAGTTGCGCGGTGGGGTGGCGACGAATTTGCCATCCTGACCGAGTTACCTGAAGCCGATGAGGAGAAAATGCTCGCCGGGCTGGAGGATGCCCGCAAGTATGTCTTCCGGCCCCTGCGCGTCGCAGGCCGGAAGATCCCGATATCGGGATCGGTCGGATTCTCGATCTTTACCGAAGATGCGCTGGACGCCGACCACCTCATGCGCCACGCAGACGTCGCGCTGATCATCGCCAAGCGGCGCGGACGTGGCATTGTCCAGTCGTTCGACGAAACGATCAGTGCGGGACTGACGCGGCGCCTGAAGCTGGTACGCGACCTGCCGGACGCGATTACCAACGGGGATATAGAACCCCATTACCAGCCCATTATCTGCACCCGCACCCGCAAAGTGTGCGCCGTTGAGGCGCTGGCACGCTGGACGCATCCAACGCTCGGCCCCATCACGCCCGATGAATTCTTTGACCTGGCGCAGGAGTGCGGACTTGGCACGACACTCGACGCGGCCATGCTGAAGCGCGCGTGCCGGGAAACGGCAGCCTGGCTGAATGCCGGAAAAATCGACTACCTGTCCGTGAACGCCTCGCCTCTGGATATCGTGACGCGTGACTTTTCCGAACAATTCCTGGCCAATCTCGAACAGGCGGGCGTGCGGCCACAGCATATCTGTATAGAGATCGTTGAAACCTCGATTATCAATGACCTGGCCGCTGCCCACGCCAATATTTCACGTCTGAGCGCCGCTGACGTCAAGATTGCGCTGGATGATTATGGAACGGGTTTTTCCAACCTGCGCGCCCTGCTCGACCTGCCACTCGACAAGCTCAAGATCGACCGGTCCCTGATCCAGGGCATCGGCACGAATGCCAAGATCTCGGACCTTATGACCTCGATCATGCAATTGGCGCGTACGCTTGACGTGAGCGTCGTGGCAGAAGGCATCGAGACCAAGCTGCAATCGGCTTTTGTAACCTCTGCAGGGTGCGAAATGATGCAGGGCTTCCTGTTCAGCCGCCCGCTGTCATTCCACGCGATGGACGACTGGTTGGCCAACCGCAAGCAACACGCCGCCTGACAGGTTGGGCCCGGTTACGGAGCCAATGGCGTTCAGTGCGGGTCTTGCGGATGCAGGTTCGGGGAACAGTTCAACCGCTGCCACCAGATCCAGGTCCACACTGCTTTCGAGGCGACGCTCAGCGGCCATCGCGCGGCGGAAGACCATGACGGCTAGCGCGCCGAGGCCGACGACCGAGAGGCCGAGCGCAATGTTGATGATGACCTGGCTGGCATGAAGCTCGGACAGGGATGTCCAGACAGTTGTCAGCGCAACGATGGCCGTGATCTCCATGATGAGGAGGGTCATGACCAGGGCTTTCGGGAAGCGGCCCATGTGAGTTTCATTTTCCGTGAGAACACCAGCAGGCGCTGGCACACGCATATTATCTGCCTGACCCGTGCGGCCCGCAAGATGGATTCGTCAGACGCCTAGTGCCCGGTATTGCAGACCGCCGGAACGCCCATGTCGAGCATCGGCAGGCCTTCATTGCAGAGTTCCAGACCGCCCTGCCACATCATGTGAAGCGCAACGTAGAGGATGATCGCGAGGCCGACAAAGGCAATCCAGCGGTGGCGGGTCAGGACGCGGGCAATCAGGGACGAGGCCAGTCCCATCAGCAGGATGGAGAGTGTGAGACCGAAGACGAGGACATAGGGGTGTTCGCGCGCCGCGCCTGCGACTCCGAGCACATTATCGAGAGACATGGAGACGTCGGCGAGAATGATCTGGGTGACGGAGGCGCGCAGGCTCTTGCCGGGAGCCTGACCGGCGACAGTGCCGTCGCCATCAAGGTCGGCCGCGGCGAGCGCCTCTTGTGCGGCATGGGCGGCGCTGTCGCGCAGCTCGCGCCACATTTTCCATGCGACCCAGAGCAGGAGGATGCCGCCGGCAAACAGGAGGCCCACGATCAGGAGCAGCTCTGCCGCGATGAGCGCGAAGACGATGCGCAGGACCGTGGCGGCGAGGATGCCGATCAGGATGGCCTTGCCGCGCTGATGCGCAGGCAGGCCAGCGGCGGCCATGCCGATGACGACGGCATTGTCACCGGCCAGAACAAGATCAATCGCGATCACGGCGAAGAACGCCTGAATCATTTCGGGCGTCAGGAAATCGAACGTCATGGCGGGAAGGGTTTCCGGGCCGGGTAATCGGGCAATGCTGTCGGCCTGGACATTCAGATGGGGGGCACCGGCAAGGGGAGCAATGCGGCGCCTGCTGAAAATTTTTCCGCCTAGGAGCTGGCCGTGTTGGTCGTGATTTCCGTCGTGGTCGAATTGGCGATGAAGCACAACTCGTGGGCCTGATGGTGCAAAGACTCGACCTGCTCGGGTGACGGTGCCTGTCCCTGATAGGTGACGACCGGGTTCAGGGTGACCCGGGTGATCGCCATGCGCCCCGCCGCATTCTTCGCGAGCACTCCAACCGCATTGTCTTCATAGCTGTTGACGACAAAGCCCTCATCGCGCGCCTTGTGGAGATAGAACAGCATGTGGCAGCTGGAGATCGACGCGACGAAGGCTTCTTCCGGGTCGACATTCTCGGCCACGGCATAGGGCAGCGGGACAATGTCAGGCGAAGCCGAAGCCGGGACTTTCAGGCCGCCGTCAAATTCCCACTCGTGCGCGCGTGAATGCTTGTTTGCCTTGAAATCATCGTCGCCGCGCGACCATCTGACGGTGGCTGTATGTTTCCCCATGTCCAGTCTCCGGGAGGTGCGAGTTGCGGGTGCTGCTGTTTAGCCGCGCAAGGACGCACACATCAAGCCGCATGAATCGGAATGCGGGCATGACCGGGCCAATCTATAGCGGGTGTTGTGATCAGGCAGGAAGTCAACATGGACGTCGCGGATATTGACTGGGCAGCGGCTGAGGCGGCGCTGGATGGTCAGGGCTTTGCCTCGCTTGGCGTCCTGCTGGATGCAGAGGCCCGGGCTGTGCTGTCGGGCGCATTTGGAGACAACGCCCCTTATCGCAGCCATGTGCATATGGCGCGCCATGGCTTTGGGCGGGGCGAATACAAGTATTTCCGCTATCCCCTGCCCGGCCTGATCGCAGGCCTGCGCGACGCGCTGTATCCTGGGTGCGCCGCGATAGCCAATCGCTGGGCAGAGCGCATGCGGCTGGATACGCGTTATCCGGCTGACCACGCCAACTTTCTGAAGACGTGCCATGCAGCGGGACAGGAATGGCCGACTCCACTGATCCTGTCCTATCGCGATGGCGACTATAACTGCCTGCATCAGGACCTGTATGGCGGGATCGTCTTCCCTCTCCAGATCGTTATTCTGTTGAGTGAGCCTGGTGAGGATTTTGACGGAGGTGAATTCGTGTTGACCGAGCAGAGGCCAAGGATGCAATCGCGGGCGCATGTCGTGCCGATGCGCGCAGGCGAAGCCATTGTGTTCGCCGTGAACGACCGGCCCGTAAAAGGCACGCGCGGCGACTATCGCGTGAAGATGCGCCACGGAGTCAGCACCCTGCGCCGGGGAACGCGGTTTGCGGCAGGGATCATCTTTCATGATGCGAAGTGATGGCTGACCTGCTGAGCAACCTGCGGCCGGGCGAAATATGGCATGGCGACGGCGTGCTGCACCTGCCGGACTTTGCCGATGCGCCAATGCTGTGGGAGGCGCTTCAGCCCGTGCTGGCGGCGGCGCCCTTCCGGCACCTGGTGACGCCGGGTGGCAAGACCATGTCCGTTTCGATGACGAATTGCGGCGCTGTCGGCTGGGTATCCGACCGCACTGGCTATCGCTACGATCCCCTGGACTCGTTGAGTGGGCGGCAGTGGCCGGACATGCCGGGCGTGTTTCGCGATGTGGCGACGCGGGCGGCAACAGCCTTTGGCGCGCCGGACTTTGATCCTGATGCCTGCCTGATCAATTGCTATGAGGTTGGCGCGCGGCTGACGGCGCATCAGGACCGGGACGAGCAGGACCTTGGCCAGCCCGTTGTATCTGTCTCGCTGGGCCTGCCCGGCCGGTTCACGATTGGCGGCACAACGCGCACCGGGCCGAAGCAGACCGTGCTGCTGGAGCATGGCGACGCGCTGGTTTTCGGGCGCAGCGCGCGGCTGGCCTATCATGGCGTTCTGCCGATCAAGGCGGGTGTGCATGAGAGCGTTGGCGCCCGCCGGATCAGCCTGACGTTTCGGAAGGCGGGGTGACGTGCGTCAGAGACCGAATTTTTCAGCGATCTGTCGGGCACAGTCTTCAGGCGTCGCGTGGGTCGTATCGACAGCAAAATCATAACGCACATCCCGGTGCACACGGGTGAACTGCCAACGCGCCAGCCCGATATCGCGGTCGCCGCGCTGGCGTTCACGGCGCTCGGCCATGTCGAGAGCCGCGTCGACCCGAACGAAACGCACATCATGGTCATCGAGCAGCCGGTCATACGCGGCCTGCTCCTCGTCCAGGAAAACATCGTCAATGATGAGGTTCAGGCCGTGCCCGGCCATGGCGGCAATCGCGCTGCGCATGCCCTGCATCACCCTGACGCCATAGGGTCCGGTCTCGACAGCCGTCTCCGCCGGCTCCCGTCCCGCCAGTTCCAGGAAAGCAAAGGCGTCGGGATGATCGGCATAGCGCGGCGGCATCATTTCAAGGAAGGTATCCATCCGCACGTGCAGGAAGGGCGCAGCCACCACGCCCTGAAGCGCCCGGGCGAGCGAGGACTTGCCGGCGCTGCTGGTACCGTTGAGAATAATGACCATGGTGCGCAATCCCTCGCGATGCGTCGCTGCGTGACTGTATCGTCTCATTCCGGGGGACAGCAACTCGCATGCGTCTCGACTCTTCGCGACAAGTCATGCGACCTTGGCCAGAATGATAAATGAGAGGAAACACGATGCGCGTTGCTGCCTATGCTGCACAAGGACCTGAGACACCGGTCGAGCCTTTCGAGATAGACCGACGCGACCTGCAGCCGAATGACGTTCTGATCGACATCACCTGGTGCGGGGTGTGCCACAGCGACATTCACACAGCGCGCAATGAATGGGGCCGGACGAAATATCCCATCGTACCCGGCCACGAGATTGTTGGGCGCGTGGGCGCGATCGGCGCGGACGTAACCAAGCACAAGGTGGGCGATACGGTTGGGGTGGGATGCCTGGTCGATGCCTGCCTCGCCTGCCCCGCCTGTACCGACGGCGACGAGCAATATTGCGAGAAAGGATCGGTTGGCACCTATGGCGGGACCGAGCCCGTAATCGGCGGACCGACCTATGGCGGCTATTCCAAGCAGATCGTGGTGCGCGATGAATTCGTGCTGAAAGTCTCCGACAAGCTGAACCCGGCAGAAGTGGCGCCGCTGCTGTGCGCAGGTATTACCAGCTGGTCTCCGCTAAAGCACTGGAACGTCAAGAAAGGCGACAAGGTTGGCGTGATCGGCCTCGGCGGGCTTGGCCATATGGGCGTAAAATTCGCCGTGGCGCTGGGCTGTGAAGTGGTGATGATCACGACCTCGCCGGAAAAGGGCGCCGATGCCAAACGGCTGGGCGCGCATGATGTACTGATCTCCAGTGACCGTGACGCGATGAAGGCTCACCGGGGCAGCTTTGACTTCCTGTTGAACACCGTGCCGGTCAAACACGACCTGAACCCGTATCTGATGCTGCTGGCGCGCAATGCGACAATCGTGCTGGTCGGCGCGATCGAACCGCTGGAAGAGATGCATGGCGGCCTGTTACTGGCCGGACGCCGGCGCCTCGCGGGATCAGGCATTGGCGGCATCGAGGAGACACAGGAGATGCTGGATTTCTGCGCCGAGCATGGCGTGACCAGCGATGTCGAAATCATTGAAATGAAGGATATCAACGCTGCCTATGACCGCGTGGTCAAAGGCGACGTGAAATACCGGTTCGTGATCGATATCGCGACGCTTTAGTGCGCGATCGAGATCGAGAACGCGCCAAAGCGTTGCGGCGTGATCTGGGAGTCGAATTCCTCGGTGCGGTTCACATAGGTGAAGGCCAGCTGGACTTCGCGGTAGTGGACCGCGAGGCCAGCCTGGAGGTCGCCGACGAATGTCTTGCGGTCATCGACCCGCGGACCGTCGCGCCAGAGATTGCCATCAAGGAACATGTCGCGGCCAATCGCGCGGCCACTGGCCCCGACAAAGAAATAGCCCCCTAGCGGGTTTTCATCTGTTCCCGGAATGAATTCACCTGCGCCGGACAGGGCCGGGCGAATGCGCGGCGGCCCGAAACTGGAATCAAGATCCCAGCCGATCCGTGCCGTCAGGCCGGTGGAGCCGTAGGTGCGAACATTGCCGATGGCACCGCCGATATCGAAGCCGAGATCGGTTTCCACGCCAAGCGGCAGGTCTGGCCCCGGAATGCGATGCAGACGCTGGGCGATGATTTCAATGCCGGGTTCGTCGCGCAGCTGGGCGGTCCATCCCTGCGCCTCGGCAACCCCGATCACGCGGTGGAAATTGTTCTGGACGAACTCGCCCCCGGCTGACGGCCCGACAACGCCGAGATTGACCTGCAACGTGTCCTGCGTGTTGGCGCTGGCAGCCACGATGGTGCCTGACGCATACAGCCACGCCGCATAGGGCCGATCGGTCGGATCAGGCACGGCGAGCGTCTTGTCTTCCGGTGTGAAGATGGTGTGCGAGAGTGCGAAACCCTGGCGCAGTTCCTTGCGGTCGAGATCAAGATACGGAATCCGGTCAGCCACCCATTCCAGCGCCGGGAAAATCTCATCGGCTGCAGAGACCCGCTCGAAACGCAGGCCATTGGAATAATTGCGGTCTGTGCCGCCACCAAATTTATCATTCTCGACCGTCAGCGACGTGACAGCCGGTTTCTTCACCTCCTGGCCCTGAGCCAGTGGCGCAATAAAAAGGGTCGCGACCAGCGCGACCCCGAAATGTATCTGGGCCTTTATCATGGCCGGGGAGATATCATCTATCGACGCATCGTGAAACTTACACCTGCGAAATCTTCAGTGTCGCTTATACCGCCATTACGGTCCTCGTATTTGACCTCGCGGCGGATGTAACTGAGCGACAGTTCACCGCCTGCGCGCTGGACAGAAACACCAGCCTGAAGGTCACCCACAGTGACCTGATCCGACAGGGACATATCCTTCAAATTCGGGGCGAGGCTGGAGTTGCCTGCATCCCAGATCAGCGCTTCGCCGTCAGCACCAGCGAAGATGTACCAGCCTTTTGGCTGACCATTCTTGTCGAGGATGTTGAGGTCGCGACCGATACGGACTTCACCGCCGACGCGCTTGGTCTGCAATTCGCCCTCTTCCCGCACCACGATGCGCGGGGCAACGCCCACGTCGAATTTCAGGCCCGTCAACTCGCTCGGCGCGGAGAAGGCCACTTCGGCTGCGATGTCTTTTTCGATCTGGGTTGGCACGGAGAGGCGGCTCTTGCCACGTTCGGCTGCGATGGCAACGAGTGCGGGGCTGCCGGTCCATGCGAGTTCAGGCAGTTCGGCCGAGACGATGCCGGGCATTATGCCAAACGTTGCTGGAGTCGCGCCTTCAAACTGGGCAACCGGGGCTGGAAGGACGCCCATCACGGTGCCGGAGAAGCGCGCCGGAGCGCTGTTGACGACATGAACCGAGATGGCTTCAGGCGTCTGTGACTGGATTGAGCTTGTGCCGAGCGCTGTAGGCATCGCGGTGATCATGCCGAGCGATGGCGGCGCGGCCGGTTCGGACCGGGCCGAATCATGTGGAGACGTCGAGACACAACCCTGGCAGGCTAGCGTCAACACTGTAGAGGCTACTGCGAATACCATACGCCTTATACCCTTCATGACTAATTCTCGCACGCTTATGCTTATGGAGAATTAGACCTTACCGCGCTTAATGTAGCATAAAGGGCACACCATACCCAAACGCCTTTAGCTCTCAAAAGATTAATTCTGGTTGATCCAACGCTCACCTGTAGTTCTTGTTCCACAACCCGCAATCTTTTGGTTTTTTCCCGCAAGAACGGGGCCAAACGGGCCATCCGCGTTGTTAATCTGTAGATATATTTGTTTGAATTGGGGCAATTTCCCCAAGGTTTGCGTGAATTCCGGGCAGCCGGCTTTTCTACCTTCGAACGAAAAGCGGCCAGTCCGTTTCCGGACCGGCCGCATGATCGCAGATGAGAGCATCACCGCTTATTGGCAGGCAAGGCACTCGTCGTAATCGGTGTTCGGTGTGTCCATGGTTTCACCCTGGATCCGCTCTGAACCGGCAAAGGCTGCGCGCTGCACCGACTTGGACCGGCAGTAGTAGAGCGATTTCAGGCCGCGCTCCCAGGCCGTCCAGTGCAGCATGTGCAAGTCCCACTTGGACACGTCGCCCTTGAGGAAGAGGTTCAGCGACTGCGACTGGCAGATATAGGGCGTGCGGTCAGCCGCAAGCTCGATGATCCAGCGCTGGTCGAGTTCGAAGGCTGTCTTGAAGACGTTCTTCTCGTGCTCGTCGAGGCAGTCGAGGTGCTGAACCGAGCCTTCATGCTCAAGGATCGATGTCCAGATATCGTCAGTATTGAGGCCCTTCTTGTCGAGCAGGGTTTCAAGTTGCTGGTTCTTGACCGTGAACGAGCCAGACAGCGTCTTGTGCGTGTAGACGTTCGCCGGGATCGGCTCGATGCCAGCCGACGTGCCGCCGCAGATGATTGAGATCGACGCTGTGGGCGCCACGGCCAGCTTGTGGCTGAAGCGGGCCATCATGCCGACGTCGCGGGCATCCTCGCAGGGGCCACGCTCCTTGGCGAGCTTGACCGAGGCCGCATCAGCGCCCTGGCGGATGTGTTTGAACATCTTCTCGTTCCACACCTTGGCCATCGCACCTTCCATCGAAACGTTCATCGACTGGAGGAAGGAGTGCAGGCCCATCAGGCCGAGGCCGACCGAGCGTTCGCGCTTGGCGGAATAGACGGCGCGGGCCATTTCCGGCGGCGCGCGTTCGATGAAGTCTTCGAGGACGTTGTCGAGAAAGCGGAAGATGTCTTCCAGGAAATGCTCGTCTTTCGACCATTCCATGAACTTTTCGGCATTGACCGAGGACAGGCAGCAGACAGCCGTCCGGTCCTGGCCGCGATGGTCGATGCCGGTTGGCAGCGTGATTTCCGAGCAGAGGTTCGACTGGGTGACCTTGAGGCCCAGTTTGCGCTGGTGAGCGGGCATCGAATTGTTCACGGTATCGGTGAACAGGAGATAGGGCTCGCCGGTCTGCATGCGCAGCTCGAGAATCTTCTGCCAAAGCTTGCGGGCATTGATAGTGCGCACGACTTCGCCGGATTTCGGGCTGATCAGACCGAAATCTTCGTCGGCGCGAACCGCTTCCATGAAGGCGTCGGTGATGTTGATGCCGTGGTGCAGGTTGAGGCTCTTGCGGTTGAAATCGCCCGACGCTTTACGAATTTCGAGGAATTCCTCGATTTCCGGGTGGTGGCAGTCAAGATAGCACGCAGCCGAACCCCGGCGCAGCGAGCCCTGGCTGATCGCCAGTGTGAGCGAATCCATCACGCGTATGAACGGGATGATGCCGGACGTCTGGCCATTCTGGCCAACCTTCTCACCGATCGAACGGACATTGCCCCAATAGGTGCCGATGCCGCCGCCATTGGAAGCGAGCCAGACATTCTCGGTCCAGGTTTCGACGATATCATCAAGCGAATCGCCAACCTGGTTGAGGAAGCAGGAAATTGGCAGGCCGCGGGCCGCGCCGCCATTCGAGAGAACAGGCGTGGATGGCATGAACCAGAGCTTGGACATGTAGTCGTAGAGGCGCTGGGCATGGTCTGCGTCGTCAGCAAAGGCCGTCGACACGCGGGCGAACATGTCCTGATAGGACTCGCCGGGCAGCAGGTAGCGGTCGCGCAGCGTGGTCTTGCCGAATTCGGTGAGCAGCGCGTCGCGGGAAGGATCGGTCTTCACCGGAGAGCCTTCAACCACACGCAATTGCGCTTCAGCGTCAGCCTTTGGCTTGCCTTTACGCGGCGTATTTTTGGTCACAGACTTCGCCTCGGATGCAGACATGTGCAGCCCTCCAGTTTCATTGATATATATAGGAACTGAAGCCCCCGGTAGCCAGATATGGCCCCCAACTTCTCTCCTGACACAACATATAGTGTCGGAAGGTTAACATGGGGTCAACGGGACTTTTCTTAAAACCGTCAAAAAGGGCGTGGAATTCCAGTTAACATGCAGTTAATGCCAAGCGGGATCACCTGTCCATACAGGCGAACACGTATTCCACAATTCGTGCGGCGGGCGATCCGACGCAGACCAGAATTTCGGGAATGGCGTGAAAAGGCGGAGACAGGCGAACGACCCGGGCTGAAATCGTTGGGGCTGCTTCGTTCCCGATCTGACCCGATTGGCGAATGGCCCGTCCGCCACCTGCCTCCTCCGGGCTATATGCGCGGGGAAGGCGCGAATCGCAAGGGTGCGAATGAGTCGCCATGAATCGAATCGCGAAGTCATTGTCGCTACTCGTTGCTGCTGGTAGGTTTTGAGATCAAAATAGACAGTGGGGACAGTAATGAACTATCGGCACATCTTGATGGCAGGCGTTTACGCGCTCCTCCTGGCAGGCGCCGCCGCGGCGAAAGAGGATGAAGCCCCATCCAAACGCTTCACGGCAGACCGCGTGTTCGACATTGAGTATGCGACCGACCCGCAAATTTCACCTGACGGCAAGACGGTCGCCTATGTGCGCCATTCCATGGACAGGATGACTGACAAGGACACGGGCCAGATCTGGATCCTGGACCTGTCCGATGGCAGCAACCGGCCGCTGGTGACCGGCGGTGCAGGCGCATCCTCGCCGCGCTGGTCGCCCGATGGCAGCCGGATGGTGTATTCGACCGCGACGGACGGCAAGCCGGAAGTACGCGTGCTCTATATGGACAGCGGCCGCAGTTTCCCGCTGGCCCAGTTTCTGGAAGGCCCGTCTGAGGCAACCTGGTCACCGGACAGCAAGCATGTCGCCTTCAGCATGTTCGTGAAGGGCGAGTCCCCAAGCTTTGCCAAGGCACCGACACCGCCCGAGGGCGCGACGTGGAACGCCGGCGTGAAAGTGATTGACGACCTGACCTTCCGCTTCGATGGCGCGGGATACCTGGAAGACGGCGCGACGCAGGTCTTCGTGCTGCCGGTTGATGGCGGCACACCGCGGCAGGTGACCTTTGGCGAGGCTGACATGGGCGGGCCAGCCTGGCTCGACAATGATACGCTACTGGTTTCAGGCAATGCCGCCGAAGACCGGGACATGGACCCGATTGAGAGCGAAATCTACGCGGTGGAATTGTCGGACCTGTCAGTGACGCCGCTGACCAGCCGGGACGGCCCGGATTTCGATCCCACCGTATCGCCCGATGGAAAGACGATTGCCTATCGCGGCTTTGACGACAAGACGCTGTCCTATCAGCAAGCCGATCTTTACCTGATGAATGCCGACGGCACCAATGCGCGCGCACTGGCCGCCGACTTTCCGGGCGACATTGGCCAGACCGAATGGGCACCGGACGGCAAGAGCCTGCTGGTCCTGTCAGAAGACCATGGCATGCTGAGCCTGTTCCGGGTCGACCTGAAGGGCAAGGTCACGCAAGTGGTGTCCGGCATTGGCGGCGGTTCGATTGGCCGACCCTATGCGAATGGCAGCTTCACCGTCAGCGGCGGCCGCAAGCCCGTCGTCTCATATATGGCAGGATTCGCAGACCGGCCGAGCGAGGTTGGCGTCGTCGGTATGGACGGCAAGAACGCGAAAGTGCTGACCAAACTCAATGCAGACGTATTGCCCTATCTCGACATGGCGCGCGTGGAAGAGGTGAAGGTTTCCTCCAGCCATGATGGTCTGGAGATCGAAGCATGGGTCGCCTTCCCGCCGGACTTCAAGGCCGATGGCAGCTTCCCGCTGATCCTGGAAATCCATGGCGGCCCCTACTCAATGTACGGTCCGTACTTCGCGAGCGAGATTCAACGCTATGCGGCAGAAGGCTATGTCACCGTTTGGTCCAACCCGCGCGGATCGACCGGCTATGGCGAAGCTTTTGCCCTGGAGATCGACCTCGCCTATCCCGGCAATGATTATCACGACCTGATGAGCGTGGTCGACGAGATGGTGGCGCGCAAATATGTCGACCCCGAACGCCTGTTCGTGACCGGGGGGTCGGGCGGCGGGATCCTGACCGCCTGGATCGTGACCCAGACCGACAGGTTCGCTGCGGCAGCATCGATCAAGCCAGTCATCAACTGGATGACCATGGCGCTGGCCGGCGATATTGCACAGGTGGTGCGGCGCCACTGGATACGTGCCGAGCCCTGGTCGGACCCAGAAGCCTTCCTCAAGCATTCGCCGATCCGCTACATGGACAAGGTCGTGACACCGACACTGGTGATGGTGGGTGAGGAAGACTGGCGCACGCCGCCCTGGGAAGCCGAGCAGTTCTACACCGCGCTGAAGATGAATGGTGTCGATACAGCCTATATCCGCATACCGGGCTCACCGCACTATATCGCATCGCGCCCCAGCCGCCTGATAGCCAAGACGGACAACATCATGGGCTGGTTCGCCAAATATGATCCAGCAAAGCAGGACAAGGCCGAGAACGGCGCCGAGGAGTGACACGGCATGAGCAACGCGGACCTGATTTTGAGTAGCCTGGAAACCTTCGCCACGCGCGAAGGTGATCCGGCACCAGCGATCTATCAACGCCTTTTCGCGGTCCACCCCGAGTTCGAAGCCTTGTTCCTGATGGACACTGACGGCGGGGTGCGCGGCTCGATGCTGCAACAGGCGTTCGACTGCCTGATTGATGTGGCCGAAGGTGGAAGCATGGCGCGCGTGGTCCTGGGGTCGGAACGCGTAAACCATGAAAGCTATGGCGTGCCAGACAACCTGTTCGATGCGTTTTTCGTCGCGATCCGTGACAGCGTGAAAGCGTCACTGCAAGGCGACTGGGCCCCGGATGTCGATGTCGCGTGGAGCCGCCTGCTCACGCAAACATCCGATCTGGCTGCTGCCTGACACGCGGCTAACGCGAACAGTATGCCGTTCCTTCTTCCGCTGCAATGAAGACAGTGTCGGCCCACGTATCAGGCCTTGGCGACCTGTCCCGGGCGCGTACCGGTCCAGCGCTGGAAGGCCCGCGAAAAGGATGAGGGATCCGAGAAGCCAACGAGATAGGCCGTTTCGTTGACGGAGACTTTCTCTCCGGACAGGTAATGCAGCGCCATCTGGTGGCGCAGCGAATCGAG
Source organism: Hyphomonas sp. (assembly GCA_040216775.1). Lineage (GTDB taxonomy): Bacteria > Pseudomonadota > Alphaproteobacteria > Caulobacterales > Hyphomonadaceae > Hyphomonas. The sequence goes on along the minus strand of JAVJOM010000027.1, from coordinate 85,333 downwards.
CAGCGAGTCGAAGCTGGTGCCTTCCGCCTTGAGCTGACGGTACAGGGTCTGGCGGCTGACGCCCATGCCCGCAGCGACGCCATCCATCGTGACGTCGCCCTTGTGCAGGACCGGCAGGACCATTGCCTCGACGCGTGAGGCGACGCTGTGTGCAGCATCAAGCGATTTCATCAATTCGTCAGCCCGGGCGCTGAGCGAGCCGAACACATAGCGCGGCGTATCGGACAGGCGCAGCGTGAAGAAAGCGTCAGTGATCTCCATCGAATTGCGCGAGGCACCAAATGTGACAGGCACGCCAAGGATGCGCTCATAATCAACAGCGTAGGTCGGTGCGGGATGGGTGACTTCAGCCGAGCAGTAGAGCGGTGTGTGAGGGAAGAAATGCCGGGTGCCGCAGATGAACCGGCCAAGGGTGGACTCGGTGAGTTCCGGAAACTCGTTCGGGTTCTTCCGCGTGTCGACAATGAAGGCGCGTGCGCCTTCCCGCGTGATGACAAAACGGTCGCCGTCTGATGGCGCTGTCGTGTCGATGACAAGCCGACCATAACGGTTCATCTGGCGGAATGCATCTGGCATGTCGGATGCAGCGTGGCTGATCAGGCCAACGATGGTCAGGTCGTTGAAGCGAACGGTCGACCCGAATAGCAGCCCCAATGTCGCCTCGCCCGACAATTCCTTGCCGGCGCGCATGAGCGTCTTGAAGGCGGTGAGGGCGATGCGACCATCCGGATCGGAAAAATCGGCGTCTGTGATGCCTGCACGCGCCAGCAAGGCGGCACGCGGCGCGCCACGCGATATGGCCAGATCGAGCAGCGCCGCGGCATAGCCGGCAGAAACCGTCGCCCGGGTCGTCATGTCAGACCAGCCAGCCTGTTACGAAGCGCCATGAATGTGTCGCCTAGGGTCATGGGGAGAAGGTCGCCCGTTCGGTAAGTTGCCGCAAGACTATAACCACCGGAGTGAACACGAAATGACCGACAGCGCAGCCATCCAGCGTTCCCGCCCCCTGATCGATCCGCGCAAGGCGCTGTCCTTTTCAGGCGCCGTATGGTTCACGGCGGCCGCCCTCGGGCAGCTGGCCTTCGTGCTGTATATCGCCGCGTTCTACTATGTATCGACCTTCCAGGGCGATTTCGAGCGAATGGATGGACGCGTGATACACGGCTTCATCAGCGGCGACGTGCTGGGAAATGCCTTATTCCTGTCGCACGTGCTGCTCGCGTTCTGGATTACGGCGAGCGGGCCGCTGCAATTCATCCCTCTGGTGCGAAACCGGTTCCGGGCCTTCCATCGCTGGAATGGGCGCTTCTACCTGACCGTCGCGTTGCTGACGAGTGCGGGGGCGCTGGTCCTGAGCTACCTGCGCCCGCATTTCGGTTCGATCGCGTTGCTGGTCGTCAACACGGCGGATGGCGTGCTGATCATTGCGTTCGGATGCCTCGCCTTGCGGGCGGCGCTGCAGCGGCGCTTTGACGATCACCGGCGGTGGGCGTTGCGCATGTTCATCGTGGTGAGCGGCGTGTGGTTTTTCCGCCTCGGGTACGGATTCTATTTCTTCATCACGGGCGGAGAAATGCCAGGATCGCGTAACCTGATGGGCCCGGCAGACATCGCAGTCGCCAGCACATGGATCGTCGCGCTGGCTGGACTGGAATTCTACCTGTTCGCCCAGAGACGCCGGTCAGGCGCCCTTAAAATGGCGGCAGCCGCGATGAGCGTCGCGGCTGCTGGAGCAGTTCTTGTGAGCAGCTATTTCGCCGCCCAGATGTTCTGGCTGCCGACCCTGGCGTCCTAGTAGTCAGGGTTCGACTTGGCGTGACGCTTGCGCTCATGCGGGTCGAGATAGATTTTGCGCAGACGAATGTTCTGCGGTGTGACTTCGACCAGTTCATCGTCAGCGATATAGGCCAGCGATTTTTCAAGCGTCATCTGGATTGGCGGCGTAAGGCGGACGGCCTCGTCGCTGCCGGATGCGCGCATGTTGGTGAGTTTCTTGCCCTTGAGAACGTTCACTTCAAGATCGTTATCGCGTGTGTGCTGGCCAATGATCATACCGGCATAAACCTTGTCGCCCGGATTGATGATCATCGGACCACGATCTTCGAGGTTCCACAGCGCGAAGGCGACAGCCTCGCCCTGTTCCATAGCAATCAGCACGCCGGTGTGACGGCCCTGGATCCGGCCCTTGTGAGGGGCATATTCATGGAACACTCGGTTCATGATGGCCGTACCGCGCGTATCTGACAGAAGCTCGCCCTGGTAACCGATTAGGCCGCGCGTTGGCGCGTGGAAGACCATGCGTGTGCGACCGACGCCCGAGGGGCGCATGTCGAGCATGTCGGCTTTGCGCTCAGACAATTTCTGCACGACGATGCCCGAGTGGTCATCATCAACGTCGATGACGACTTCCTCGATTGGTTCGAGTTTCTCTCCGTTCGGGCCTTCCTGCATGACGACCTGAGGACGCGACACGCCCAGTTCGAAACCTTCGCGGCGCATCGTTTCGATGAGAACGGCTAGCTGAAGTTCGCCGCGGCCTGACACGGTGAAGGCTTCTGCATCGGTGGCGCGGTCGACCTTGAGGGCAACGTTGCCTTCGGCCTCTTTGACGAGACGGTCCCAGATGATGCGGGATGTCACTTTCGTGCCTTCAGTGCCGGCATACGGGCTGTCATTGACGCGGAAGGTCATCGAAATGGTTGGCGGGTCAATCGGTTGGGCTTCGATTGGCGTCGACACGGACGGATCGCAGAACGTGTCGGCCACGTTGGCCTTGGTCATGCCCGCGAGCGAGACTATGTCGCCTGCCACACCTTCTTCAACCGGTACGCGCTCAAGCCCCCGGAAGGCGAGGACTTTGGAGACGCGGCCTTGCTCGACGAGCGAACCGTCGCGCGCAAGCACCTTGATCTGCTGGTTCGGCTTGACGGTGCCGGACGTGATGCGCCCGGTCAGGATGCGGCCGAGGAAAGGATCGGATGAGATCGTGGTGGCGAGCAGGCGGAACGGGCCTTCCTCGACTTTCGGCGTTGGCACATGGTCGACAACCATCTGGAACAGCGCGTCCATGTCGGTGGTCGGGTTCTCGTATTCGGTGTTCATCCAGCCCTGCTTGGCCGAGCCGTAGAGGATCGGGAAGTCGAGTTGCTCGTCTGTGGCGTCGAGATTGGCGAAGAGGTCGAAGACTTCATTGATGACTTCGTCGGGGCGGCGTTCGGGCTTGTCGATCTTGTTGACGGCCACAATCGGGCGAAGGCCAACCTTAAGGGCCTTGGAAACCACGAACTTGGTCTGCGGCATCGGGCCTTCGGACGCGTCGACCAGAACAATGGCACCGTCAACCATCTGAAGAATACGTTCAACTTCACCGCCAAAGTCGGCGTGGCCTGGCGTATCGACAATGTTGATCCGGTAACCATTCCACTCAACCGAAGTTGTCTTGGCGAGGATGGTGATACCGCGCTCGCGCTCGATATCGTTGGAATCCATTGCCCGTTCGACGGTTTTCTCATTCTCGCGATAGGTGCCGGACTGTTTGAGCAGTTCGTCGACGAGCGTGGTCTTGCCGTGGTCAACGTGGGCGATGATCGCAATATTGCGCATTTTCTCGATGGACTGGGACATAGGAACTTTAGGCTTTCGGGAGGAGGAATCAGGTGTCTGAGGCGCGCCCTAGCCGAATATGAGAGTTTTGACTATGGGGGATGGGCAGGATCGCGTGTCGCGCGTAAGCAATTCCCTTCCCTCGCAAACCCGGTAGTGTCCCGATCCATGACAAATTCAAACGATATGCCGCTCGCGGCAAAGCCTCTCGAGCGCGCCGCGCATCACCGTACAGACGAAGCCTGGCTGGAAGCCGCCATGCAGCAGGACGATGTTCTCTTCTTCCTCATGCGCAAGGGCGAACCCTTCGTCGAAAAGCGCGGCCTGTTCTGGATGGGACCGGAAGCGCGCAAACTGTCACCTGCCTCGCCAACCATATTTCTGGGCGAAGACAAGCAGGGCGCACCTGTGTTCGCGCTGAACCTGCCAGACGGGTTCGACGTCGACGCATCCTTGGTCGCCGGTGCAGGCAATTTCAGCGAATTCCGCATGGCGGTTGGCGCGATGGCCGAGATGGAAGCCAATCTTGTGTCTACCGCGCGCAGCCTGTTCCTGTGGCATGCAAGTCATGGGCATTGTGCCAAGTGCGGCGGACGGGTCGGCATCGTCGATGCGGGATGGAAAACCCAATGCCCGGAATGCGGCACTGAACATTTCCCGCGCACTGACCCCGTGGCAATCATGCTGGCGGTGAAAGATGGCAAATGCCTCATCGGGCGCCAGGCAATGTGGCCGGCCGGGTTCATGTCTTGCCTGGCCGGATTTTGCGAACCCGGTGAAACGATCGAACAGGCGGCGGCACGTGAGCTGTTTGAAGAGGCGGGCATCACATGCGATCCGGCGAGCGCCGAATACATCGCTTGCCAGCCCTGGCCCTTCCCTTCGTCACTTATGGTGGGATTGATTCTGGAGGCCGAAAATTTCGAAATTACCCTCGATAAGGATGAGATCGATGAGGCAAGATGGATCACGCGGGCCGAGGCACGTGAAATAATTTCCGGACAACATGCCGAACTTTTTTGCCCGCCAAAAATGGCAATTGCGCATCATATACTGAAGACTTGGGCCCTTCGCGACGATTAGTCGTATACGGAATGATTTTTCCGCTCGCGCCTCAGGTGAAAATCAAGAGTTGATTTCCCGCGAATCACAATATTATTGGCTCGCCACTGACAGGAGATCGGACATGGCGACTGCAACGAAAAAGCCGGCTGCTAAGAAGCCAGCAGTGAAGAAACCAGCTGCGAAACCAGCTGCGAAAAAAGCTGCTGCAAAACCGGCTACCAAGACTGCTACCAAGACTGCTAAAAAACCTGCTGCGAAACCAGCTGCCAAGAAGCCGGCCGTCAAAAAGCCTGCTGCCAAAGCTGCTGCAAAACCAGCCGTGAAAAAAGCTGCTGCGAAGCCAGCCGCGAAAAAGCCTGCTGCTAAGAAGCCGGCCGCAAAAAAGAAATAAGTCTGCGGACATGTTTTGAAGGACGGGCGAGCATGTCTCGCCCGTTTTTTTATTTAAAATCAGATAATTGACGCACAATGATGAAACCCCACGCTCATGACGAGCGCGGGGGACCATCCTGTCGGGCAGTCAAATCGAGGGCTGCCCACCCGACCGAACCATTGCTGGCCGACCTAGAACTTCAGGACGTACGCAACGTCGATCACGTCGACCGAGTCATCATAGTCGAGATAGGTGTAGCCAACGCGGATTCCCTGGTTGGGAGCGAAGTAGTAATCGCCGCCCACGCCAAGGGCCGCAGCATCGTCGTCAGCCGAAGCGGATACGCCGCCAGCAGACGCCTTGATTTCGGTGCTCACGTAACCGACCCGACCGAAAACATCGGCCTTTTCGGAGAATGGAATACGGCCGACGGCATACGCGCCGTAGGAGTTTTCCAGTTCAACGTTCGCATTGATGCCAGCAATCGTTGTGGACTCGTCGGAAATGCCGACAGCCCCTTCGATTTCCGCACCGAGGAATTCGTTGAAGTTGTAGCCTCCACGCAGCTGGACGGCACCGAGGTCGGCATCGTCGGCGCTATAGTTGCCGTAACCGATCGTGCCGTAAAAGCCGGTGTCCTGCGCGAAGGCAGGTGCAGCAGCGAACGCAACGAGGGTGATGGCCGTGGTGATTGCAAGTTTCATGGGAGGTATTCCTTTTGTTATCCCGTCTCCGGGAAACCGGAATCTAGTGATGACTATTCCCCAAGTTGAGTGAATTTGCCGTCATGTTTGATCACGGATCAAATGTGTTGCTGCGCGGCAACGGGCTGCAGTCGAAATACCAATATTTCTCTTTAAATACAAAGCTATAACTCCCGATCGAGAGGCATGGCTTTGGTAACTTCTTGTTCAGATATGTGGCGAGATTTGCCCTAATCGTTAAGCGCAGACCATTCGGCATCGGCATCGGATATAAAGCCCGGAATGTCAGCATTCCACTTACCCTGAATGTCAGCGTTGTAATTCAGGTAGAGCTTGCCATCGACGATCTTCCAGAAGCGCGCATCGCCCTTGGCGTGCTTGCCATCAGCCATCGCCCAGGCGCAGTATCCACCATATTGCGGCGCGTAGGCTTCAGGGTCTGCGATGAACGCGTCACGGTGTTCCGCGCTAGAGAACAGGAAGGTCGCGCCCTTGTAATCGGCGCTGATGTCCTTGGCGCCTTTCTCCGGCGCGCCACTCTCGAAATAGGCGACGGGATCATAGCCCTGCAGCGCCATATTGGAGAACCGCCCCGTATAGACCGCAGGTTCTGCAGACGCACTGGGCGCGAAGGCGATGGCTGGAGAGACGGCAAGCAGGGCAGCCAAGAGCAAGATGCGAGGTTTCATGTTGGAATATACTTTCTTTCGCGATGAAGACGGGAAGTCGCCGGGACCTGGGAGGAAAACTTTCGAGGTCAGGTGGGGACGCCCCCGAAAGGCGGCCCCGGCGACTAGGCAAAAACTCAGACGGGGTGGATCCGGGTTTTCGCGATAGGGTTTGCGGGCACCTTCTCTGGCAGGATGGCCGCGCGAAGGCCGCCCAAAATGGCGAACAGGGTTTTGTGCCGCACGATGAGCAGCAGGAGTGATCCAATCCATACAGTGACAGCCATGACGAACAGGCCACCGCCATCATTGTTCGGGTCGATCCCCAGAGGCGTAAACAGGTGGAAACTGACCGCGCCGCTCATGACGGCAACGGCAATCAGTGCGCCGAGTGTCTGCAAACGCCGGAAGGCCGTGAACACGCCCAGAAGGAGAAAGGCTGAGGCGACGAGTTCGGCCGAGCCGATAACGTATTGACTGAACAATCCAGTCTGAGCGAACAGACCGCCTGCGCCGAAACTGTCAGCCCAGGTATCCAGCCGACCAAAGATGACCTGCGTCTCAGGCGCGTTGGTGAACTTGTAGCGTAGACTGTCCAGAAATACCGCCGAGGCGATAAGGCTGAATGCGTGCGGTGCGTAAGTCTTGATCTTGTCAAACATGGAATGCGTCCCTCGCCTTCTTATGCCGGGTGGTCTCACGAACATGCCCTCTCAGGCAAAACAAACGCCTGTGAGCGTTACCCACGATTGCGTGAGCATTAAGAGAGCGCTGCATGCGGACAAGCGACTTCAAGCGCCGCCCCCGGGGCAGCCGCAGGTGTTCGGCGCCCAGGCGAAAGGCTTGTAGGCTGGGTTCAACGGTGTTTCGGCGACGTGGTTCGTATAATTGGAGATGGTCTTCAGTGCGACGCCGAGGATGACGCCGAAGATGGCGCTTTTGTCCCATCCCGACCTGAGGAAAATCATGACGTCAGCATCCGACACAAAGCCGCGCTGGCGCACCATGCGGCGGGTGAACATACGCAAGCCTTCCAGTCGCGCGTCGCGCAGCGGCTGATTGTTGCGCAGGGCCTCGATTGCGATCGCATCAAGCTTGGCCGCTGCCGAGGCTGCTGAATGCGCCGCGACGCAGAAGTGACATGCATTTTCGATGCTGACCGTGAGCAGCACAACCTGCCGCTCAAGCGGCGTAAACCCTGCCGTATCAAAGATGCGTGACAGACTGAGATAGCCTTCCAGCGCCGCCGGATTTTCCGCCAGCACACCCAACATGTTCGGAATCATGCCGTAAGCGGTTTTAACCGTTTCGAGGGCAGCGCGCGCGGCCACAGGCGCGGTAGATTCATTGTGAATGTTCAGGTTGCTCATTATCGGGCCATCTCTCGCTTTTGGACGTATGAGGTTTGGTTTTCGTCCTTGTGTACTGAGATTTAGTCCGAATTCCCCTTCGCAGAACGCGGACAGTCCCCATATGCTTCATTCGAAATACGCATAGGAGACACTGGGGTGGACCGTATTGATGCCATGCGCCTGTTCATTCGCGTTGCGGATGCAGGCAGCTTTTCCAAGGCTGCGAGTGATCTCGGCCTCGGACAGCCGACTGTTTCGCGCCGCGTTCAGGACCTTGAGGCAAGCCTTGACGCCACTCTGTTCCTGCGCACGACCCGGTCGCTGAACCTGACCGAAGCGGGCGAACGCTTCTATAAGCGCGCCCAGGACATTCTCTCAGAATATGATGATGCCGAAGCCGAGGCGCGGGGGCTGGACCATGAGCCCGTCGGCCTGCTTCGTATTTCATGTGTCTCTTCGATGGCTCGCCTGGTGATCGGCCCAAGGATCGCAAGCTTCATGAAGATGTATCCCCACATCCGGGTCGATGTTTTGACGGACGATTCCTATACTGACCTCGTTGAAGAAGGCGTTGATCTTGCCATTCGGATCGGCAAACTGGTCGATTCAAGCCTGATGGCCAAAAAAGTCGGGGAAGCGCCCGCCGCGCTATGGGCTTCACCTGAATACCTTGCCGCGCGCGGCACGCCAGCGCACCCACGCGACCTTGCCGAACACGATGCCGTCATGTTCCGGCAGACCGCTTCGACCGAGTGGACATTGTCGCGCGGCGACGAGACGGTGAACGTCAAGGTCGATGGACGCTTCAAGGCATCATCCGGCGACTTGCTGCTGCAGGCCGCTCAAAACGGACTGGGCGTGTTCCTGACAGCGGCCTGGCTCGTATCAGATTGCGTGAACGATGGCAGCCTGGTGCGCATCCTGCCGGAATGGACGGCAACGCCCAGCCCGATCCACTGTGTGTGGACATCCGGCAAGCTGCGCGGCAAGGCGAAACTGTTCGCTGACCATATTGCCGACGCTCTGCAGTTTGAAACTCCGGCCTGCTAGAAGCCCGTCGTCGGCTTGGCAGGAAAAACGCCGAGAATCTTTAGCGATTGCGAAAAGAAGCCCAACTCTTCGAGCGCGATCTGTACCGGGCGCTCGTCAGGATGACCGTCGATCTCGGCGTAGAATTGGGTCGCCGTGAATGAGCCGTCAATCTGGTAACTTTCGAGTTTGGTCATGTTGATGCCATTGGTCGCGAAACCACCCATGACCTTGTAGAGCGCAGCCGGAATGTTGCGTACCTCGAACAGGAAGGCGGTCTTTGTGGGCCCGTCACCCGCATCGATATCAGACGGTTCTCGCGACATGATGATAAACCGCGTCGTGTTGTGGGCTGCGTCTTCAATGTCTTCCGCCAGGATATCGAGGCCATAAACCTTTGCGGCGAGGCGCGGCGCAATTGCGGCGACGGCCCGGTTGCCGCCTTCAGCCACTTCCCGCGCGGCACCGGCAGTGTCAGCGGCCGTGACCGGTTCGATATTGTGGGTTTTGAGGAATTTGCGGCACTGGCCGAGCCCCATGATGTGAGAGCGCGCCTTGGTAATATCGTCCAGTTTCACGCCAGGCAGGCCCATTAGCTGGAACCGAATCGGCAAATAATGTTCGGCGACGATTTGAAGACTGGTGGTTGGCAGCAAATAATGAATGTCCCCCACACGGCCAGCGATCGTGTTTTCCACAGGAATCATGGCAAGTTCGGCATCGCCCTTCTCGACTGCGGTGAAACAATCCTCAAACGTGCGGCAGGGAAGCGGCGAGAGCCGCGGATAGGCCTCGTTACAGGCGATATGGGAATTTGCCCCTGGTTCGCCCTGATACGCGATGTGATTGGCCATTCGGCGTCCTTTTTTCCCTGTCCAACGTGCGTCGGATCGCCGCGAAGAAAGGGGAAGCGCCCCTTCCTCTCAGCCTTTATGTTGTCTGCACTCCGTTAGCGTGCCAAAAGGCGCGCGCCAAGACACATGACAAGATAGATTCGAAGGATTGCCCCAATGGGAGAACTCGGTGTCAACAAGATCATCGGCGCGTTGCTAGCAACCGCGCTCGGCCTGATGGGCCTGCACCAGCTTTCAGGAATCGTGTTCAGCCACGGTAGCGACGCAGAACATCATGGCGATGAGCATGCAGAAGCGACCTCCATGAGTGAGCAGATGTGTGCGAAATACGCCTACTGCGTTGAAGTGGCCGGCAGCGGCGCCGGAGCAGAAGTGGTCGAAGTCGTGTTTGACCTGGGTGCAGCGTTGGCCAGTGCTGACGCTTCCAAAGGTGAGCGCACCTTCAAGGCCCAGTGCGCCACTTGCCACAACATCGTCGATGGCGGCGCCAACGGAACCGGCCCGAACCTGTACGGCGTTGTCGGAGCGGCCAAAGCGGCCCACCCCGGTTTCGCCTATTCGGCAGCCCTTTCCGGCATGGGTGGATCATGGACCTATGAAAACCTGAACGCCTGGCTGAACAATCCTTCGTCCTATGCACGTGGCACATCGATGTCATTTGCCGGCCTGCGCCGCGATCCGGATCGCGCGAACATGATCGCCTATCTGGTGGCAAACTCGCCGAACGCGCCCGCACTGCCGGCGCCACTGGCTGCGTCTGACGAAGCTGTGCCTGCCGAGGGCGAAGCCGCAGCAGCCGAAGGCGAGGCAGCCCCTGCTGAAGCGACCGAAACGGAAGCTATTGAAGGTGAAGCGCCTGCTGAAGCGGCTGTTGAGGCCCCTGCAAGCGAGCCTGAGGCAGAACCGGCACCTGCCGAAGCCCCGCAGCACTAGGCCACGGGTTCGACCATCCAGTGGGGCACCTGTCCTGCTAATTTTCCAATATCAATACGCCGAGCCCCTATGGGCTCGGCGTATTGCGTTCTGATCCTGACAATCGCCTGTTCCAGCGGTTCACGGGTCACTGCCATGTGCCAGGCATTGGCATGCAACAGGCGATGAGCGTCGGTCATGATGCCGACATGGCCTTTCCAGAACACGAGGTCGCCGCGCTTCAGGGCGCCTGAAACTTTCCAGTCGACAACGTCATCGCCAGCCCACGCAAACTGCATGTCGCTGTCGCGCGGCAGGCACACGCCTGTGGATTCGAATGCCTGCTGTGTGAGGCCCGTGCAATCGAGACCAAGGCTGTCACGTCCGCCCCAGAGATAGGGCGCATGAAGATAGCGATCGGCGATGGCGACAGGATCGGTCTCCAATGCGCCGAGGAGCGCCAGATGGCGCGTGTGGACCCAGCCAGCCTGTTCAGCGAGTACATAGTCTCCCTCTTGCCCCGTGATCGTGAGGCGAGCGCCGAGGCTCAGCATCGAGTTTACGGATGATTTGAGGTCTGGAGCGGAATAGACGAACGTGCGCAGCGCCGTGACCTTGTGGGTCGGCGCGGTGATCGCGGCAGACAACGCATCCGCGATTACCCAGCCGACATAGTGGTCGCGATGGCACCTGACCCGGGAAAAGCCGCCCTGTGTTTCATAGACGTCGACGATTTCGCCCAGCAAAGCCTGGGTGGCGAGCCGGGACGACGCGTCAGGCCCCTCCCGGACAGAGGCAGAAGCCACGACCACCTGAGCAGGCTTCGCAGCCCCTGAAGGGCGCGCCAGACGGCTGTCAGTCAATTCAGGCATACGTATTGGACCCGGCAGCTAAGCGCCTAGGCGGCTGCAGTGGACTTTCCACTGCGCCGTGGCGCGAGATTCTCTTCACTCTCACCTGAAGCTGCGGCCAGAACAAGACCGGCAAAAGCCCGAAGATAGGCCATCCCTGCAGGCGTACGCTCGATGAAGATATTGCGCAGGTCGTTGTCGTCTTTCACGCGGCGAATGAAATCGAGCCGGGACAGGGTGTCAAGCGCGCGCGTAACAGCGGGTTTTGCGATGTCGAGATGGTCTGCAAGGCCGCGGACGGTGTGGGGACCGGGTGCCAGAGCGATGGTCATCAGGATGGCCTGCTGGCGCGCCGTCAGATCCGGCGCATCCGAACGCACGGAAGCCGTCACTGCCCGTCGCCAAAGCTCCAATCCGCCGCGTTCCGACAATTCCATCTACTCATCCTCTCGATTCGCCTCAGAAACGAATCTCGGGTGATTTGCGCGAAGCGTCTAGGCCAGAAACGGACGTTAACCGCTTGCCCCTTCACATTGGCTGCAAAACACACGACATTGCAGGCATGGCCCAAGCACATACCCATAATCATACACACGCCAATACGCCCTGCAGTCCGCAGGACGTGGAGACGTTCCTGAACGACGCCGAAGCGCTGGTGATGCGCCAGGGCGCCCGGATGACCCGCATTCGCCGCAAGGTGTTGCGCCTGTTGCTGGAAAGCGCCGAGCCGGCGAAAGCCTATGACCTGCTGGCAAACCTGGATGGTGAGGGTTCGGCCAAGCCGCCGACCGTGTATCGCGCGCTCGATTTCCTTCAGGAATCGGGACTGGCCCACAAGATCGAAAGCCTGAACGCCTATGTGGCATGCGGCCATACAAGCCACAGCCATTCGGCTGTGTTCCTGATCTGCGACCAGTGCGGCGGCGCGGAAGAATTGCATGCTGTGGCGACCAATGAGGCGCTTCAGGCCGAGACGAAAGCTGCCGGTTTCACGATGACACGCGCTGTGGTCGAAGTGCGTGGCACCTGCCGGGAATGTCACGCGTGATCACACTCTGGCGGGGCAGTTGCAACCAATGGGATTGCGACGAGATGGGGCACATGAATGTGCGCCTCTATATCGAAAAGCAGATGGAGGGGCTGGCGGCGTTCAGTCACGAGCTGGCAATGCCGCACGCCTTCCAGAAGGATGCGCCATCAACGCTGGTTCCCGTGGACCAGCATGTGCGTTTCATCCGCGAAGTTCTGCCCGGACGCCCGATCAGCATGAATGGCTGTGTCGTGAGCGTGGGTGCCAGCGACGCTGTATTCTATCAGGAACTGCGCCACCATGATGGCACGCTGTCAGCATCGTTCCTGACGCGCGTCGCGCATATCGACACAAAAGGTCGGGAATCCTTCCCCTGGAGCACGCGGGCCCGCATCGCGCTGGACGCACATATGGACACCCCCCCAGCCGAGGCGGCGCCGCGATCGTTTGATCCTAATGCCCCCGCGCTGGCGACGGCAGATATCCGCATTGAAACGGCGCACGACGTGGGCGCGCCGCTGATCGGGAAAGGTATCGTTCCGCCGCATCATATCGATGTGCACGGGCGAATGGCCCCGGGCTGGATTATCGGGCGGATTTCCGACAGCGTACCGAACCTTCTCTACGAATGGCGCCAGCAGGTGGCCGAGGCTGCTGGCGGCGTCCGCATGGGAGCGGCAGTGCTGGAAAACCGTTTGCGCTACCATCGCTGGCCCAAAGCGGGTGAAGCATTTGAAATCCACACGTCACTCGGCGGAACGGCCGAGAAGACGCACTCGCTGGTGCACTGGATGATGGATCCGGAAACGGGCCTGCCCTGGGCCACGAGCCAGGTTGTGGCGATCACGCTGGATCTTGATGCGCGCAAGGCCATTCCGTCGCCGCCCCAGATGCTGGAAGACCTTGAACGGCTCGCGCCGCGCGGCCTGTCACTCTAGAGATACCCGGCCATGATCTCCGCAATGCGGGGAATGTCGGCCTGACGCAGGCCCGCAATGTTGATGCGGCCTGATGATGGCAGGTAGAGTCCATGCTTCTCGCGCATTTCCTTGGCCGCTTCGGGTGTGACCGGGATCTGGCTGAACATGCCGTTCTGTTCGGCGAGCGCTGCGAGACGGTTCGAACCGGTTTTGGCCACCAGCACGTCTGACAACGCCTTGCGCAGGCCGATCATGCGCTCACGCATCTGGGTCAGCTCGGATTCCCATTCCGCGCGCAGGGACGGGTCGCCGAGGATGGTGGCAACAATAGCCGAGCCGTGGGCGGGCGGCATGGAGTAGCTGGTGCGTGAGATGTCGGCCACATGCGTCATGACCGCTTCAGCAGCGCGCCGCGTATAGGCCTGACCGAGGAAGCAGCCAGTACGTTCGCGGTACAGGCCGAAATTCTTCGAGCAGGAATAGGAGACCATCGAGTCTTCGGCGATCTTGAGAAAGAGACGTGCGCCTTCCATGTCGGTTTCGAGCCCGCCCGCAAAACCATGATAGGCGATGTCGAGCATCGGAATTATCCCGCGTTCGACGGTGAGCATGGCCAAGTCGATCCATTGCTGGACGCTGAGGTCTATTCCGGTCGGATTGTGACACGGACCCTGGATGATGATGCCATCGCCGCGGCGGGTCTTTGCCAGACTGGCCATCAGGCTTTCAAAATCGACGCGACCTGTCTCGGGATCGGCATAATCATATTCAGCGACATCGAGGCCGGTATTCTTCACGAGGTTCGAATGGTTGGGCCAGGTCGGACGGCTGAGCCAGACTGTTTTCACGCCGAGGCGTTTCATCAGGCCGACACCAAGGTAGAGCGCACCGCACCCGCCGGGCGTCGTCATCGAGATGAGACGTCCGGCTTCAATGAGATGTGAACTGTCGCCAAACACGAACCGCTCGATCGCCGCACAGAATTCGGGGTTGCCGCGCGGGCCTTCGTAAACCTTGGTTGTCTGCTGCGTGAGGATAAGCGCTTCGGCCTTGGCGACCGCAGACATGATCGGCGTGTGACCCTCATCATCCTTATAGACACCGACGCCGAGATCGAACTTCTCGGTACGCGGGTCAGCGCGATAGGCCGTCATGAGACCAAGAAGCGCATCCGGTGCGAGCGCGTTGAGGGATTCGAAAGCCGGGTTCATGATATGTCCTGTCCACGCAGATCGTTTCAAACGAAACCAATAGGCAAATGTGCCCTCCCCCGCAACATCACAGGTTGGCGGCGGGAACAAGGAGGCAGTGAAACAGTAGTTCTGTTGGCGCCTGCGCGCCTTTGCAGGGGAATGGCATGGTCAAGCATATTAATACCGCTCTCGGCTGGCTCATGCGAGCAGGATACGCAGCGCGCGGACTGGTATATTTTGTCGTCGGACTGCTGGCCCTTTTTGCTGCGATCAATGGGGGCGAAGCTGAGGGCACGACCGGGGCGCTGGCCTACATTTTTGAACGTCCGCTTGGCGCCGTCCTGCTGGGTTTCATCGCGGCGGGGCTGCTTGCCTATACGCTTTGGCGGCTGGTGGATGGCATCATGGATCTTGAAACCGAAGGCGATGATGCTGAGGGCTACGCCAACCGCGCCGGCCAGATCATGTCGGGCCTCACGCACGCTGTGCTGGCTGCGTCGGCCGTGACCATCCTGTGGAAAGGACACGCAAGTGACGATGGCAATTCGGCCGCGAACTGGAGCGCCATGCTGATGCAGCACCCAACAGGCCGCGCCGTTGTCATCGCCGCCGGACTAACAACGCTTGGCGTCAGCATATATCTTTTCGCGAAGTCATGGCAGGCTTCCTATCGCAAGGACATTCGGTGCACGCCGGTGACGGAGCGGCTGGCGCCGTTGCTTCGCTACGGCCTCGCGTCGCACGGTTTCGTGCTGCTCATTGTCGGCGGGCTGATCCTGTATGCGGGCCTGACCGCAAATGCCGAACATGCCGTTGGCCTCGGCGAAGCGCTGGAAAAGCTGGAAACCCAGCCTTTCGGGCGCTTCCTGCTCAGCCTGACGGGCATCGGCCTGATGGGCTTCGCATTGTATTGCTTCGTGCAGGCCCGCTACCGAATCGTGCCGCGCCTGTCGCCATCCGATGTGCCAACGCTTGGCTAGTCGACCAGTGTGGCTTCGGTTTTCGACTTCACGTCGTCCATCGTCACACCGGGGGCAAGTTCGATCACTTTCAGGCCGCCGGGCACAACGTCCATCACGCACAGGTCCGTGATGATCCGGTCAACGACATTCTTGCCGGTAAGCGGAAGGGTACACGCCTTCAGGACCTTGGTTTCGCCCTTCTTGTTGGCGTGGTCCATGACGACGACGATGCGCTGAACGCCTGCAACGAGGTCCATTGCGCCGCCCATGCCCTTAACCAGTTTGCCAGGGATCATCCAGTTGGCGAGATCACCATTTTCGGCCACTTCCATCGCGCCCAGGATGGCGAGATTGATATGGCCACCGCGGATCATCGCGAAGCTTGTCGCGCTGTCGAAGAAGCTGGAGCGCGGCAGCGTGGTGATGGTCTGCTTGCCGGCATTGATCAGGTCAGCATCTTCTTCGCCTTCATAGGGAAACGGCCCCATGCCGAGCATGCCGTTTTCCGATTGCAGCGTGACGTCTACGCCTTCGGGGATGTGGTTTGCCACCATGGTCGGGATACCGATGCCAAGGTTCACATAGAAACCATCGTGAAGTTCTTTCGCGGCGCGGGCCGCCATTTCATCGCGTGTCCAAGGCATCAGATGCTCTCCCGCTTGCGTGTGGTGCGTTGTTCGATGCGCTTCTCAAAGCTGCCTTTGAAGATGCGCTGCACGAACACGCCGGGAACGTGGATCGTGTCCGGGTCAAGATCACCCGTAGGCACGATTTCCTCGACTTCGACGATCGTCACCTTGCCAGCCATTGCCATGGGCGGATTGAAGTTGCGGGCCGTCTTGTTGAAGATCAGGTTGCCCTGCGTGTCGGCCTTTTCGGCCTTGATGAGCGAGACATCAGATACGAGTCCGGTTTCGAGAATGTAGGTCTCGCCATTGAACTCGCGGTGCTCCTTGCCCTCAGCGACGAGCGTGCCGACGCCGGTTTTGGTGTAGAAGCCGGGAATGCCTGCGCCCCCTGCCCGGCAACGCTCCGCCAGCGTGCCCTGCGGGTTGAACTCAAGCTCAAGCTCGCCAGAGAGATACTGGCGCTCGAATTCCTTGTTCTCGCCGACATAGGACGAGATCATCTTGCTGATCTGGCGCGTTTCCAGCAGCAGGCCGAGGCCAAAGCCATCAACGCCCGCATTGTTCGAAATCGCCGTGATGTCCTTTGCGCCGCTGTCGCGGAGCGCCGCGATCAGGTTTTCGGGAATGCCGCACAGGCCGAAGCCGCCGCACATTACTGTCATGCCGTCAAAGGTGAGGCCGTCGAGGGCCTCGGTTGCGTTCTTGTAGACCTTGCTTGCCATCAGGCCGGTATCACTTTCTGCTCGATTGCGCCGAAAATTGAATGGCCTTGGCCATCCAGCATTTCGATGCGTACCACATCGCTGGGCGACATGAAGGGGGTCAGATCCGATTTTTTCAACAATTGTTGAATCATCCGAATTTCAGCGATGCAGGAATAGCCACGCCCGCCTTCGCTGACAGGCTTGCCGGGGCCACCATCCTTGCCCTTGTTGGACACCGTGCCTGAGCCGATGATCGTACCGGCGCTGAGGGGTCGGGTCTTCGCCGCATGGGACACGAGGCGCGCAAGAGTGAACGTGGCGTCGTCCGCCGCTTCGGCCCGGCCGAACGCTTCGCCATTGTAATCGACTCGGAGTGGCAGGTGCACGAGGCTGCCTTTCCAGGCATCGCCAAGTTCGTCAGGCGTGACGGCAACAGGGCTGAACGCGCTTGGAGGTTTAGACTGGAAGAAACCGAAGCCCTTGGCGAGTTCGCCGGGGATCAGGCCGCGCAGGGACACGTCATTGCAGAGGAGGACGAGCTTGATGTGGCTGGCGGCATCTTTCTCGGACACGCCCGCGGGCACGTCATCGGTGATGACGGCGATCTCGCCTTCCATGTCACAGCCCCAAGCCTCGTCTCCAAGTGGGATATCGTCACGCGGGCCGAGGAAAGCATCGGAGCCGCCCTGATACATCAGCGGGTCGTCATAAAAGCTTTCCGGCACTTCGGCGCCACGTGCGGCGCGGACGAGTTCGACATGGTTGATATAGGCCGAACCGTCAGCCCACTGGTAGGCGCGCGGCAGCGGGCTTTCGCAATCATGTTCATGGAAACGGAAGCTGGGGACGGAACCGAGTTCAAGCTGATTGGCCAGTTCGGCGAGCTTGGGCGCGTAGACAGCCCAATTGTCGAGCGCGGCCTGCAATGTGGGCACGATACGCGCAGCATCGGTGCATTTGGTGAGGTCTTTCGAGACGACGACAAGGCGGCCATCGCGGGCGCCATTCTTGAGGGTGGCGAGTTTCATTCCGGGTCTCCGGTTGGGATGAGGAAAAACAGCGTGTTGGAGGCGTCAGAATTAGCAAAGCCGATATCGGGCAGGCCGTCGCCATTGATATCGCCAATGTCGAGATCGTAGGTGTCCTTTTTGCCCGGCAGTTCAACGCGCCGCGCGCCGCCGGTGACGTTCATAACCACGGCGTTCGGGCCTTCATTGGCAAACACCGCGTCGACACGGCCATCGGCGTCGAGGTCGGCGACGCGCACCCCGGCCGAGACTTCGCCGGGCGGCCCGATGATGACGGCCCGGTCAAATTCGCCGTCCCGGTTGAGGTAGACCTGGTTGGAGCCAGACAGGATGGCCGTGACGAGATCGAGGTCACCATCGCCGTCCCAGTCGGCCAGCGCGACCGAGCGCGATTCGTGCTTTTCACTGCCGACGAGGACCGGCGTGCCATAGCCGGTCTCCCCGGCAAACAGGATCGCGAGCGTCGCGCCGCCGCGCAGGGCGAGCACGATGTCGGCCTTGCCGTCGCCGTTGAGGTCACCCGCCGACACGCCGATGGCGGGGACGTCGGCCAATTGATGGGTCGCAGTGTGCGGCGACAGCGGGCCATAGGCGACGAAGGACGCGCCACCCCGGTCGGCGATCAAGAGATCGGCGACGCCGTCATTGTTGAGGTCTGGCGTGGCGCAGCTGCGGGCATGTCCGGCCTCGCCGATCTCGCCGGCGTCGGCAAGATGCCCTGTCCCGTCATTGCGGAACACGGCGACCGGCAGCCAGTCGCGCGGCACTAGCAGATCCATGTCGCCGTCATTGTCGATATCGGCCGGGCAGCCGCCATAGCCGGTGGTGCGCCAGGCGCCGATCTCGGCTGCCATCGGGAAGCGGCCCTTGCCGTTGTTGAGGAGCAGCATGTCGGCCACCGGCCAGTGGCGGCCGTTGACATTGGCGATGTCGAGATCACCGTCGCCATCGAAATCCGCAAAGCTGATCCCTGCGCTGAAATCGTCCTCGCCGCCGAACCAGTTGAATTCCTCGACATGCGAGAGCGTCCGGGTGGGCGCGATCTCGGTGACGAGGCGGTCTGAGCGCGCCGACAAGGCGGGCGACAGGAAGAGCCCGGCGAAGGCGGTTCCGACGGCAATCAGCTTCATCAATTCCTCCGGATGTGTATCCCGTGCCGGGTGCACGGGAAGATACTTCATGCGTCAAGTGCCCCGACCCGACAAGGTGGCGCGCATTGGCGCCTGTGCCGCTTGGCGGCACGGTGGACTCAGTGACTCTCGGTCTCGATCTTTTCGTGCAGCCAGGCGGCGTGTTTCGGGGCCTTCTTTGTGCGGCTCCACTCTTCCAGCATCTCTGGCGCGACGCGTTTCAGTTCGGCCATCTGTTCCGGCGTGCCGGTATTGCAGGCAAGTTCGAGGCGGTGGCCGTTGGGATCGAAAAAATAGATCGAGCGGAAGATACCGTGATTGGTCGGGCCGACCACGTCGAGCCCATGCGCCTCGGCGCGCGTCTTCGCATTCAGCAGGTCGTCCATCGTGGCGACCTTGAAGGCAATATGCTGGACCCATTGGGGCGTGTTGTGATCGCGGTCCATGTCGGGCTGTTCAGGCAGCTCGAAAAAGGCGAGCACATTGCCGTTTCCGGCATCCAGGAAGATGTGCATGTAGGGGTCATACGCCCCGGTCGAGGGCACATAGTCTTCGGCAATGGCGAGCTGGAAATCCATGCCGAGAACGTCGTGATAGAACTCGACCGTTTCCTTGGCATCCTTGCAGCGATAGGCGACGTGGTGGACGCCGCGGAGTGCAGGAGCGTCTGTCATAAGAACTTACCTCAGTGCTTGATCTTTAAGATATCGAAGAGTTTTCCGGCCCCGAAACCGAGTAGGGCTCCCGCTGGGACGCCAGCTAGAATCCCGATCATTGTTGACGCCACAGTACGTCCGTAAGCCTCGGCAGCTGTCGCATCAGGCTGATTAAAAAATCGGGAAAGCACCATGTATCCGATGATAGCGCCGAAAATCGCCCCACCTACGCTTAGCTGTCTTGCCCAATTCGGATCGCTGTCGTCGCTCACACTTTCTCCTCAACCTTGAGCACGCCGCGCTCAACCTGGTCGCGTTCCATGCTTTCGAACAAGGCCTTGAAATTACCTTCGCCGAAACCGTCCTTGTAGTCACCCTTGCGCTGGATGAATTCGAAGAAGACCGGGCCGACCTGGGCCTGCGCGAAGATTTGCAGCAGGAGGCGGGGTTCACCGCCCTCGGTCGTGCCGTCGAGCAGGATGCCGCGCGTTTTCAATTCGTCGACCGGCTGGCCATGACCCGGCAGGCGCTCGTCCAGCATATTGTAATAGGTCTCTGGTGGCGCAGTCATGAAAGGAACACCGAGCTTCTTCAGGCGGTCCCAGCAGCCGATGAGATCGTCGCAGATGAGGGCGATGTGCTGGATGCCTTCGCCATTAAACTCGCGAAGGAATTCCTCGATCTGGCCCTTGCCGCCTTCGCCTTCCTCGTTGAGCGGGATGCGGATCTTGCCATCCGGTGCCGTCAGCGCCTTGGAGGTGAGGCCGGTATACTCGCCCTTGATATCGAAATAGCGGATTTCCTGGAAGTTGAAGAGTTTCTCATAATAGTCCGCCCAATACTTCATGCGGCCGCCATAGACGTTGTGAGTCAGGTGATCGATCAGCTTGAAACCCGCGCCCACCGGATTGCGGTCGACACCCGGCAGGTAGTCGAAATCAATGTCGTAGATCGACAGCTCCTCCAGGCCGGTATCGTAGCGGTCGATCAGGTAGATGATCGAATTGCCGATGCCGCGAATGCCGGGAATGTGCAGCTCCATCGGACCGGTACGCATTTCCACCGGCTCGCCGCCCTGCTTGAGCAGGTGATCATAGGCCTTACGGGCATCCTTGACGCGAAAGCCCATACCACAGGCGGACGGGCCATGCTCGCGGCTGAAATACCAGGCCGGGGACTTCGGCTCGTAATTGGTGATCAGGTTGATGCCGCCCTGGCGCCAAAGCTCAACATCCTTGGAACGGTGACGCGCGACTTTCGTGAAACCAATGGTCTCGAACACCTTTTCCAGGTGACCTTTTTCAGGCGCCGAGAACTCGATGAACTCGAATCCGTCGAGCCCTGCGGGGTTGTCAAACAGGTCGGCCATGGTTCATTCCCTTTGCAAACGACTAATATAGTTTCATATGTAACTAATATAACCGCAAAAAGCAAGCCCGAAGCCGGACCAGATTCATGTCAGAACGCTCTTCGAAAACGAAACTGCGCCTACGCGAGTTCCTACCCTATCGCCTGTCGGTCCTGTCCAACACGGTGTCGGGAAAGATCGCGGATTTGTACGACCGGGAATTCGGCCTGTCAGTGTGGCAGTGGCGCGTGATGGCTGTGCTGGGCGAGAATGCCGGGATCACCGCAACGGAAATCGGCCAAGTCACAGCGATGGACAAGGTGGCCGTCAGCCGGGCCGTATCCGGACTGATCGACAGTGGACATGTCTCACGCAAGCCATCGCCTGCTGACGGGCGGCGGTCGATCCTGTCGCTGACGACGAAAGGCAAAGGCGTGTACGACAAGATCGTTCCGATTGCCCTGGGCGCCGAGCGTGACCTGGTCGAAACCTTGAGCGAACCGGAACGAG
Organism: Hyphomonas sp.; assembly: GCA_040216775.1. Taxonomy (GTDB): domain Bacteria; phylum Pseudomonadota; class Alphaproteobacteria; order Caulobacterales; family Hyphomonadaceae; genus Hyphomonas. Next base: position 63,812 of record JAVJOM010000027.1, on the reverse strand, counting down.
AGCAACTCGCGCGCCTCATGGAAAAACTGGCCCGCACGGCAGAACCTGACCGCCCGCTCTGGTAGGCCCTCAGCCGAGCGGCCAGAAGTACGGGATCACGAACATAGACACGATGAACAGCAGGATGTTCAACGGCAGGCCGACCTTGATGAAATCCGCAAACCTGTAGCCCCCTGCGGTGTAGACCAGCGTGTTCGTCTGGTAGCCAATCGGCGTGGCGAAACTGGCGCTGGCGGCAAACATGACAGCCACCACGAACGGGCGGGGATCAATCCCGAGATGCGTTCCAAACCCGATGGCAATCGGCGTAAGCAACACAGCAGCCGCATTGTTGCTGATGAATTCGGTCAGCATGGACGTGACCAGATACAGCATCGCCAGCAGCGCCAGCGGGCCCATATGGCCCATCGGACCGGCTACCAGGTCAATGACCAGCTCGACGGCACCCGTCTTCTCCATGGCCTGGCCAAGCGCAAGCATGCCGAAAATCAGCATCAAAATGTCCCAACGGATCGCCTGATAGGCCTCCTGATGGTCAAGGCAGCCCAGCGCCACGACACTGGTTGCGCCGATGATGGCAAGCGCAGCAATGGGCAGGACTTCAAACGCCGCAAGCCCCATCACCAGCAACAGCGCGATGATCGCAATCCAGGCCTTGTCCCGTCGCACCGATCGGTCGCTCGAAGCTGTCAGGTTATTCAGCGCGCCATCTTCAAACATTTGACGCATACCAGCGGCGGGGCCTTCCACCAGAACGGTATCGCCTACATCCAGCCGCATCTCATCCAGTTGGCCAGCCATATTCTCGCCGCGCCGATGCACAGCCATGACATAGACGCCGTACAGGCGAGCAAGGCCGAGACCGAGCAGACGCCTGCCAATCAACCGGGACTGCGGGCCGATCACCCCTTCGGCAATAATGACCTCGCTGCTCTGAACCGGCTCGAACGCTGCCCGTTCATCTGCCGCCGCGCCGATGGCCACATGTCCGAGTTCCTTCAGGCTGAGCATTTCTGAAACCGGCGAGCGCAGGACAATGCGGTCGCCTCCGCGAAGGATCAGTTTGCTGAGGGAGGGTTTCAACGACACGCCTTCGCGGAACACGTCGATGATTGAAAATCCGCGTTGGGCCGAGAAACCTGTCTCCGACAGGGGACGCCCGATCAGCACCGAGTCAATCGGGATCAGAATCTGCGCGATGAACCGGCGTTCTCTCTGATCCGGCAACATCCCGGCAAGCGTGTCGCGATTGGGCAGCAGCCACCATCCGAACACCATGAAATAGGTCATGCCCGCCAAGGCGAGGATCGCGCCGGCCGCAGTGATCTCGAACATGCCGAACGGGGCAAGGCCGCCGCTCTGGGCAACACCATCGACGAGCAGATTGGTCGATGTGCCTATCAGTGTTGTCGTCCCGCCAAAGATCGACGCAAAGGACAGGGGAATCAGCAACTTGGACGGCGAAATCTTCAACGACTTGGCAAGCCGGATCGCGACAGGGATCAACACGACCACAACCGGCGTATTGTTGATGAAGGCCGACAGGAAGATAACGGCTAGCATCATGACAAGAATAGCCAGAATGGGCGGCCAGCCCGTTGTGAACTGCGTCACCCATCGCCCTGCCTGATCAATCACGCCTGTGCGGTCCAGCGCAGCAGACAGAACGAACATGGCGGCGATGGTAAGCGGGGCGGCATTGGAGAAGACGCCCAGCGTCTCTTTCACACTCATGATGCCCGTCAGCATCAGAGTTCCCATGGCCAAAAGGGCAATCACGTCTGCCGGCAGGGCCTCCCGCACAAAGCCGAAGAAAACCAGCGCGACCAGAAACAGGACCACACCAATCTGCACCGGCGAAGATGTCAGCAACTCAACCATGCGCATGCGCTCCAGAATATTTTGCGATTAGACCTGAAGTGCATTCACGCGCAACGGCTCTCGCGCTGTGCAGGCGCAAGCGACTTTGCAGATTTTCTAATGCGAAAGGCCTAGCTGACCCGCCGGCGCCGGGCATATAGCGACCGGGAAACGGGGCCATCCTCCCCGACCGTGAAGCCTTCATAGAGCCGCGCAATAAACGCCGAAAGCTGATCACGCACTTCGTACGGGGCTTCCATGGGTAGGAAGTGCGATGTCCCACGGACCTGTTTCATCATCAGGTTCGGGTTCATCTGGATCAGCTGGGCCCGGACCTTGCCGCTGATGACCGAGGCCGAGTTCGGACGCAGGATCGTGATCGGGATACGCTTCTTCTTGACCTTGCGCATGGCCCCCCAGGGGCGGTTGCGCTGGGCAGCGAAGGTTGCCGCTTCCCATTTCGGCTCGCACAGGAGACGCCACGTCTGCTCGGCAGTTTCGGGGGTCTGCTGGTCCACGCGGTCGATCCCGTCGAGCAGGTAGTCGGCAAGAAAGGGTTCGCGCCAGCTGCTGAAGGCGCCCCGACCGGTATAGGAGTCGAGGGCATCCTTGAAAGACTTGAAGACGGGTTTGCGCTTGCGGGCCTGCTTGGCCATGCCGTTGCGGGCAATGATCATTGAGACCAACGGAAAGACATGGTTCCAGAAGTAGACCTTGCGCGGCAAGATCACCGGATCGACGAGGACGAGACCTTTTACAAGATCGGGCCGTTTGCCAGCCACCAGTAGGGCGACGCACCCGCCCATAGAGTGACCGCCGAGCACGACGCCTTGCGGTGCCTCCTTTTCCAGCCATTCGATTACGTCATCCCGATAGCGCTTCCACGATGCCAGACTACGCGGTTTGGCCGCCAGCGTGGACCGGCCATGTCCACGCATGTCAAGCGCAGCGACGCGTGCCCGCAAGCCCAAGGGCGCGAGCAGAGACTGATAGGTCATCGCATTGAAACCTGTCGCATGCAGCCAGAGGGCAGCATACGGCTTGATAGGATCGCCGAATTCGATCCCGGCAATCTCACCGCCGGACTTCAATTCACGCTTGATTCTTCGCATTAAGCACGGTTCCCGAACACACGGCGCAGGATTTCGCTGGTACGCGCGACCGGATTCTCACGGATCTTCTTTTCTTCCTCGGCGACGTAGAGAAAGATGCCATCAAGGCCGAGGCCGACCGCGTGATTTGTCAAGTCTGCTTGCAGATTGCTGGTCACGCCGCCAAGCCCGTACTGTCCGGCGGCCTGCTCCAGCGATGTAAACGCGCCAGACTGTGCCAATGACTGGCGGACATACGGCGTGAAGGAAGCGCGCAACTGCGTTTCTGTCCGGCCGCGCAGGAAATCCGTCGCGGCGGTGTCGCCGCCATTGAGAATCTGGAGCGCGTCATTGATCGTGATCGACCGCACAGCGCCAAGGATGAGAGTCTTAGCTTCTGGCACCGCCGATTCTGCCGCACGGTTCATGCGCAGTTCGAGATCATCAAGGGGGCCGCTCGCGCCGACACGCGCCAAATTCGTCTGGATGTCGCGATAGGTTTTCGGAAGCGGAATACGGATGCGCGGATCACCGAAATAGCCATTCGTCTGGCCAAGCTGGGCCGCGACAAGGTTCGTTCCGACTGTCAGTGCCTCGCGGAGGCCAGCGTCAATCTCTGCCTGGGATAAAGCGCCCTGACCAGCTGTCGAACCGGCGACCCCGCCAAGAATAGCGCCTAAATCGCCTGGAATGGCCGTCGTTTCGCACCCCATTGGCACAAGCGCCAATGCCAGCGCGCCGAACATTGATTTCCTCATCACCCTCTCCTCTACTACCCGCCCATGACCCCGCCGTGACCCTACAGGACGCCCCATTCGAATAGAAGCGACAAGAGCATGGCTGCGGCATCAAAGCCGGACCTTACCATGTTGTCATCAGAAACAAGTTGACCACATCTGTAGTCTTATATTACGACTACGATTGTAGTCCATTCTGGGGAGACAGTTGGGATGAAAATATCAGCCGCAGAACTCGAAGTGCTCAGCATACTGTGGGAGCACCCCGGAATTGCCGCCAGTGACGTGCATGAAACTCTGGCCAATGACAAGGACTGGACCAACCGTACCGTAAAAACCCTTCTGGCCCGCCTCGTCGAAAAGGGCGCGGCCGTCACGCAGGAGGATGGCCGACGTTATTTGTATTTCCCGGCGATTGATGAAGAGGCCTACAAGGCCAAGGCGGCGGGACAATTTATCGACCGTGTATTTTCGGGCCGGGCAGCGCCGCTTGTGGCACACTTGGCCGATAGCCGCGGACTGACACCTCAAGACATCGAAGAACTTGAGAAACTTTTGGGGGAGCTAAAGAAATGATCACCGATATTCTCACGATCGACTTGCGATCAGTCATCGAAACCGTTCTTGCTGTCTCCGCCCTGATTATTCTTGTCCTGCTGGCCCGCAAAGTGGTCGCCCGCGAGTTTGGTCCCGGTCTCGCCTATGCACTCTGGCTGCTACCCCTGGCGCGCCTGGTCTTGCCGCCCCTTCCTAACGGCATGTCATGGGTCAGTCTCCTCGGCTTGGCGCCCAGCGCGTCCATGGTGGAAATCGCTGGCGAATCGCCAATGGTGTTCAACCAAATGCCCCTGTTCATGGAGGTGCCAACAGGCACCCTTGCACATGACATTCAAGGCGTTCGCGCCGTCATCGTGCCGCCAGAAGCGCCTGTCGACGCGCCAGTCGAGTTCCTGTCAGGGGCCGAATTGAGTGCAACGGTATTAACGACATTGCTGGGCATCTGGATCGTCGGCGCGCTGATTGTCATCGGTCGCAACGCGGCAGCCCAACACAGCTTCATGTCGGTGATCCGCCGCGAACGCCGCACGCCGTCGGATCGCCTGCAGGGCATTGCCGAACAGATGGCCCGGCAGGTCGGCCTCAAGCGCACGCCCCAGATCGCGACAAGCCTGATATCGAACGGTCCGCTAGTGACAGGCCTAGTTCACCCGATCGTGCTGCTGCCCGCATGGTTTGAATCCGACTATGACGATGCCCAGCAGCGTGCTGCACTGGCCCACGAACTGACGCACGTCAAACGCGGCGACCTCTGGGCCCTGCAATTGGCGGAGCTGTTTGTCGCGTGTCTCTGGTTCAATCCGCTGGCTTATATCGCCCGCCAAGCATTCCGCACCGACCAGGAAGCCGCTTGCGACAGCGATGTGTTGCGCTGTGGAGCTGCCAGCCCGCACGCATACGGCTCCACGTTGCTGAAGGCCGTGCGCATCTCGGTTCCTGAGCGCCTGCCGCTTGGCGCCAGCCTGCCGCTGACACATTCGCTGAAGGAACGCATGCGCCTGTTGACGTACCCAACACCTTCCCCGCGCCGTCGATTGGCCGGGCTTGGACTGACAGCCGTGCTCGGTTCGTTCGTCCTCGCGGCAACCGCCTCCGTCTCGGCGAGCGCCGGTGAACCGGAAAAGGACCTCGCGTCGACCATCACGATTGACGATGCCACGCTGTTCATCGATGGCCAAAAAGTCGAAGACCGCCAGTTCGTGCTGCTGGGCGATCCCTTCGAAACGGCTGTTCCGGATACCGATCAGAAGATACGGAAACTCTCTAAGCTGATTGAAAAAGAGACGCACAAGCTGCGTCTGCCACCGCCCGTACCACCTGCCCCGGCAATGCCACCTATGCCGCCCCTGCCCGCTTCGCAAAGCAGCGTTGAACTACAAGGTGGCGAGCATGGCATGAATCGGGTTTTTGTTTTCAACGGGACTGAAGAAGTTTCCGAAAAGACCGCCGCTGAATGGGACGCCTGGGCGAATGAATTTGAGGCAGCCACGGAAGCATGGCGTAACCGTGTGGATGCGCAGATGGGCAACTGGGAAGCCGAGTACGATGCGGAATCCGAAGCCTCGAACCGGGAAATCGAAGCGCGGATCGAATCCTGGTCACGCGAGATCGAGACGCGCGTCGAGCAGGCCTACGGCGCACGCATGGAACACCAGGTCGAGGAAGCGTCAAACTCGGTCGACTCGCTTGTCACATCGTGCCGCGACGCAAACTTGGCCCCCGGTGAAACGCGAATATTACGCCACGAAACAGGATCAGGAGATGCATTCCACGCCGCGTGCGTGCATGGCGACATATCCAGGCTGAAAGCGCCGGAGACCTTGGCCGTGATCGAAAACAGCGACGAATTGTGTGACGAAGAAAAGCAAGCCTTCACCAGCAAGCTGGCATCGACACACAAAATGGAGATTTCCCGACATTAGGTCCGAGCCCTTCCCCCTTTGGCTCGACCTTGCGGCCTCGGTGCGTGACCTCACCGGGGCCGACTACTTTGTACCGTCATTAGGCCCTTTGCGTCAGGGCGAGAGGCCACTAGGGTGCGGTCTTTCCGAACCGGTCTGGATGGACGCGCCCCATGATACCCAAGATTGCCCTTGCAAGCCTCAGCCTTGCCGCCCTCACAGCCTGTGCTTCGGTTGAACCAAAGCCGTGCACCGCAGAATGGGTCGACTACAAGACCGAAAAGGTCCTGAAGAAATTTGCCTCCAACAATCGCGGCATGATCAATGACCTGCGCCGCCTGCAAGGCAAGGACGGGGAGGTTGACCCCTTCGTCGCCATTCAGCTGGCCTCAAAGACGAAGCAAATCCAGAGATTTGCTGACACGTTCCAGACAATCGTCGTGCCCGAACTTGAATCGGCCGTTGATCGCTGCGGCGACGCCGAATTGATTCCTGCCTTCACGGAATTCCTGCGCGGAGAAGGCGTTGGAGACGAGACGCTGGAATGGGTCGCGCCGCTGATAGGCCTGATGCAGGACATGCGCGACGCAGAGATTGCAACGCCGCGCCAACTCTAGGCCGCGCGCAAGGTAGCTGACAGATGAAAACCCTGATCGTTGTACCAGCCAGATATGGATCAACCCGGTTTCCAGGCAAACCGCTGACGCTGATTGCAGGTAAGTCCATGGTCAGCCGGGTCGCCAACATGGCGCAGAAGGCGGTCAGGGCGCTACCGGACGCGGCGCATGTGGTGGCGACGGATGATCCGCGCATCGAAATGCATTGCCAGACGCACGGGATTCCAGTCGTGATGACTGACCCAGCCCTTCCTTCCGGCAGCGACCGGGCGCTTGCGGCGGCTGAAGCACTCGGGGCCGAACCAGCGATTATCGTCAATTTGCAGGGCGACTCTCCGTTCACACCACCTGCTCATATTGTTGCTGTCGCTGAAGCAGCCATGGAATCCGGCGCGGATGCCGCCACGCCTTATGTGAGGCTAAGCTGGTCAGCATTGGACGCCCTGCGGACCCACAAACAGCAGACACCTTTTTCTGGCACGACGTTGACGCACGACGTGAACGGACGAGCCCTCTGGTTTTCAAAGATCGTCCTGCCGGCCATGCGCAAGGAACCCGCCCTGCGCGAGGCAGGGCCACTGTCACCCGTTTGCCGGCACATCGGACTCTACGCATTCAAGCACGACGCCTTGCGCCGATATGTCAGCCTGCCGGAAGGTTACTACGAACAGCTTGAAGGATTGGAGCAGCTGCGCCTGCTCGAGAACGGCATGTCAATCCAGTGCGTCGCGGTTGAACCTGACCGAATTGCAATTCCCGGCATTGACACGCCTGAAGATGTCGCACTCGCAGAGCGCCTGATTGCCGAGCACGGCGATCCGGCAGGGGATTGAATTTTGACCCGTCTAACGATTGTACGACATGGCAACACGTTCGACGTGGGAGAAACCCCCACGCGCGTGGGTGCGCGCACTGACCTGTCTCTGTCAGAGTCAGGCCGCCACCAGGCAGAGGCGCTGGCGGCGCACTTTCAGAACACGCCATTCATGGCCGCGTTCTGCTCGCCCCTACAACGCACGCGGCAGACGGCCCGGGCCATTTTGAGCGGAAAGCCTGACGCGCCAGCGCTGTTGATCCTGCCTTTCCTGACCGAGATCGATTACGGGCCGGACGAGAACCAGACCGAGGAGACAGTCATTGTACGGATCGGGGTCGATGCGATAGCTGCCTGGGACCGGGATGCCGCGCCTCCGCCGGGATGGCAAGTAGACCCGGACGCATTGCGGACTGCCTGGGCGGACTTGCTGGAGCGTGCGGCGTATGTGGCCGCGGATGCCAACGTCCTGATTGTTACCAGTAATGGCATTGCGCGCTTCCTGCCGGATGTTGTCGCAGAGATGCCTGCAGGGCTGAATCGCAAACTGAAGACGGGCGCGTGGGGAACAGTTGAAGTTGCTGGATCCGTTACCCGGATTCTCGACTGGAACATGCGGCCCTGAAGACCTAGGCCACTTCCCGTGAATCGTCCTCGGCAACCAGTTCACTTGCACCGGAAATCGGCAGCAGGATCGCGACGGTCGTGCCTTCACCCTCTATCGAGGATAAGGTGAGCTGTCCGCCGTGCATCTCAGCGAATGACTTGGTCAGCGCCAGGCCAAGACCGGTGCCTTCATAATTGCGATCGCGCGAACCAGAGACCTGTTCGAACGGCTTAGCCAGGCGCGGCAGGTCCTCGATCGGAATACCGATGCCTGTATCCGTGACACCAATGTAAATATCTGTGCCGCGCTGCTCGACCGTGGCAGTGATCTTGCCGCCCGCGTCTGTAAACTTGATCGCATTCGACAGGAGGTTCAGCACCATCTGTCGAATGGCACGATGGTCAGCATCAAGGTCCGGCAAGCCCGGCTGGGCATCCAGCACGATCTCGATTCCCTTGTCTTCAGCCTTGCGGCGGATCATGCGGACGGCGGCGTCGACCGGATCAACCGGATCAATCGGTTGCGGATTGATCGTCATCTTGCCCGCTTCGATCTTTGCCATGTCAAGAATGTCGTTGATCATGTCGAGCAGGTGCTGGCCCGATGTCAGGATGTCATGCGCATAGCCCTTGTAGCGCGTATCCCCGAGCGGTCCGTAGAGTTCGTGCGCAAGGATTTCCGAGAAGCCGTTGATCGCATTCAGCGGTGTGCGCAGCTCGTGGCTCATGTTTGCAAGGAAGGCAGATTTGGTGTGAGCTGCATGCTCCGCTTTTGACTTTTCTTCCGAGTAGCGACGGGCCAGTTCACCGGCCCGGCCTTCGGACCGCTCAAGGTCAAGAACCGTCTTGCGCATGGTCTGCTTCTGGCGGCGAAGCGCCTCTTCATTTTCGACGTTCTCGGTCACATCAATGCCGACGGTGATGAGGCCTCCATCAGGCGTCGGGCGCTCAACAACCTTGAGCCAGCGATTTGACTGCAGCTCGATCAGGGTCGTTCGCGGGTCTTCTGTCGACTGCTTCTCAGTGCGCACGGCGGCGGCGCGCGCAATCACGACCGTGTCGTAGGCGATTCCGGGTCGCAGCGTATCCTGAAGCCCGAAATCAAGCGCAAAGGCGCGGTTCCAGTAGAGCAGCCGCTTGCGATGATCCCAAAGGGCGAATGGCCCGGCAAAGCCTTCAATGGCCGCCCGAAGCCGGCGCTCGGCCGCTTTCACACGATCTTCCGATTGCTTGCGCTCTGTAATGTCGAGCACGATGCCACCGAACAGTGTCGGCCGACCGGTCGGGTCATGCGAGATGCTGCCCCGCATTTCGATCCAGAGGGGGGGCTGTGCCACGGTCAGGAAGCTTGTCTGAATCCAACCTATTTCACGCGACTTTTCCAGCGTCTCGATCATCCGCGGCTTGTGTTCAGGGTGGACGTGAAGAAGCATGTCCTCCGCATCGAATAGACCCGCTTCATCGATACCGAATAGTTCCGCCGCGCCTTCACTGAGATAGACCGACGATGCTCCCGGCGCCCACTCCCAGTAGCCGGCGCGCGCTCCACGCATAACCAATCCCATGATCCTGTCTGCTTCATCATCTCGGGTTTCCTCGATGATCGTCGCCGTCTCTTCCTGAGACAGGCGGTTCATCAACCCCACAATCGCAAGGACGGGCGCCGCCAACATCAACGCAAAGATAAGCAGTCTGAGGAGATCGTCGACAGTGAAGAGCGGATGCAGGATGGATTCACACAAGGCTGCCGGGCTGCCATTCAGCGGCGTGCAAGCCGTCGCAATTCGCTGCAGCCCCCCCGCCATGGTCAGGTTTGGCCGTCCAAGATCGGTGCCCTCACTCGATACAAGCGATATCTTCCGGCCGGACTCCTCGGCAGGCAGCCATGTGCCTGATGGCGCAATCGCCATCATCGGAGGGCCTGTCTTCGGTTTCGAGACGAGCACAATGTCGCCCTGGCTGGAGATGCCGAAGCGATAATTGTTTTCAAGTAGCGTGGTGGCCATCTGGGCCGCCTCGTTCAAGCGACTGCCTGCGGGCGACTGTTCGGCATCGCGCACAGTGAGGACGGCATCAATTCCGGGCGTCGCGGCTGCGACGGCGGAACGCGCTACGCCCAATTCCGATACGAGACGAATGACGGCTTCGGCGGTATCAACGCGGCCTTCAATGCCGGCTGCGATGGCGCGAGTATCGCTCTGGATCGCTGCAAGCGTTGCGATGTCGGCGCTCTGGCGCTCTTCCCAACCTTTGAGACCGAGCGCACCTGCCATGAGCAGAATTATGCCGAGAATGGTCCATTTCAGGCGCGCCGAAACCCTTGCAGACGCCTGGTCTGCAGTGGTCATTCCTTCAGCATTGACCCTTTGACCTGCCAAGGAGGCTCCACTCTCTGCGCATTCGGCACACGTACCCGCTTACCGTTCTCAGCCGGAATCCTTGCACAAATGTTAACGACCATGACGGAAGTGTTAACTACTTCCCGCAGATCAACTCAAAGCCCGGCCGACGATGTCGGCGGAGTTTGGCGAAAGCTTCGCATCCTGTAGTCGCTGCAGGGTCGCCTGGGCTGCTGCGCCGGCCTTTGGTTCCAGAATCCGCCATTGCTCGAAAGCGGCCAAAAGCCGGGCGGCGAGCGCCGGATTGGCGGCGTCGGCCTTGAGGATGATATCTTCAACGGCGCGATAGCCTGATCCGTCCGGGGCGTGGAAGGCGGCCAGGTTGGCGGTCGAGAAGACCGCGACAACGGAGCGAACGCGGTTCGGGTTCTTCAGATCGAATTCCGGGTGCGAGGCGAGTTCTGCAACAGTTGCTGCAGTTCCCTGCCCCGCCTGAACGGCAAACCACTTGTCCATGACGATCGGATTGTGCTTCCAGTCTCGCTCGAAATCGGCGAGGGCCTCGTCGCGTTCGGGCGATTGGCCTTTCATTGTCAGCGCGCGCATGGCCGCAAGACGCTCGGTCATGTTGGTGGCGTTCTTGTAGAGCGACAGCAGTGTTTGCGGGGCATTCGGGTCATCCGACGCGCCCAGCAGGTTGATATAGGCACCGCGCAATGCCCGCACGCCGGCCTGTTCGGCAGATGGGCGGTAAGGGGTGGGTGAAGGGGCGGCCAGTGTGGTGGCAATGGTGGGGGCAAGGGTGGCAGCGAGTGCGGCCTGGAGACGCTTGCGACCGGAATGGAGCGCCACCGGGTCAGCCGGCTTGCGCTCAAGGAAGAGTTCACCAACTTCCGGCAGGCGAGTCAGCAATGCCGCAAAGGCTGGATCGCCCGACGCGCTGCGGATGGCTTCGGCGACGGCGGCCACAAGGTCGCCGTCCGGCTTCGCCTGGCTGCCTTCGGACAGTTTCAGGATTTCCTCGGTGACCAACGTCTGGACACCTTCCCACTGATTGTAGGGATCAGTTTCGGCCACAACGAGTGCGAGGCGCTGGTCACGGGTGAGATCGCGTTCAACCCGGACGGGCGCACTGAAATCGCGATTGACCGAGAGCAGCGGACGGCCTCCTGCAGCCTGGCGCTTGATCGTGGTTTCAGAAGTGTCGAGCACAGTCATCCACGCATCGGTGCCGCCCTTGCCATCAAGCAGGGCAAGTTCGAGCGGGATCGGGACCGGTTGCTTGGTGGGCTGACCGGGTGTGGCGGGTGTCGCCTGGGCGAGCGTGATGGTGAGTTCTCCTGCCGCATCGTCCCAGCTTTCATTGACGGTGACTTGCGGCGTACCGGCCTGCGCATACCAGCGCAGGAAGGGTTCGAAATCCTTGCCGGTCACTTCGGCGAAGCAGGCATAGAAATCTTCGATCGTGACGGCCTGTCCGTCATGACGATCAAAATACAGGTCCATGCCTTTACGATAGGCTGCCGGGCCAATGATGCGGCGGAGCATGCCGATCAGCTCAGAGCCTTTCTCATAGACAGTAGCCGTATAGAGATTGTCGATGGAGCCGTAATTGGACGGGCGGACCGGGTGGGCCAGCGGGCCGGCATCTTCGGCGAACTGGCGCGCGCGCAGGCGGATGACATCCTTTATGCGCTGGACCGGGCGCGAGCGCATGTCGGCGGAGAAATTCTGGTCGCGGAAGACGGTCAGGCCTTCCTTGAGGCATAGCTGAAACCAGTCGCGGCAAGTGATGCGGTTGCCGGTCCAGTTGTGGAAATATTCGTGAGCGACGATGCTTTCGATGGCCTCGAAATCAGCATCAGTGGCGGAGTCTTCATCAGCCAGGACATAGGCGGAGTTGAAGACGTTGAGGCCTTTGTTCTCCATGGCGCCAAAATTGAAGTCGCGCACGGCGACAATGTTGAAGACGCCGAGATCGTATTCACGGCCATAGGTTTTCTCGTCCCAAGTCATCGAGCGTTTCAGGCTGTCCATCGCCCACGCGGCACGGTCAGCGTCGCCCTTGTCGACATGGATGGCGAGGTCGATGTGCTTGCCGCTCATCGTTGTGAAACTGTCGCTGTAGACATCATAGTCGCCAGCACAGAGGGCGAAGAGGTAGGATGGCTTCTTGTGGGGGTCATCCCATGTTGCCATGTGGCGTCCGTTGCCGGCATCGGTCACCTCGCCCGGCGTACCGTTCGACAGCATGATCGGGCAGGACGCCTTGTCACCCGTGATGGTGACAAAGAAGCGGCTCATCACGTCCGGGCGATCCGGATAATAGGTGATGCGACGGAAACCGACAGATTCACATTGCGAGCAGAAGCGACCGCCCGACATATAAAGACCCGACAGGGCAGTATTCTTTGACGGCGCAATCTCGACCTGTGTCTTCAGTTCAAACGTGTCGGGCACGTCGGACACGGTCAGGTCATGATCCGTCAAGGTGTAGTTGGATGGCGCGAGGGCGCGGCCGTCAATTTCGATGGAGACCAGTTTCAGCGCCTCACCGTCAAGAACGAGCGGCGCGCCGCCTTTGCCCTTGCGCGATATCTTGAGCGTCGTCGTTACCTTGGTCGCGTCGGGATCGAGATCAAACGACAGGTCGACATGGTCGATGTCAAACGGATAAGGCGTGTAGTCAGCAAGTTTGACGGCAACGGGTGTTTCAGTGCGCATGATGTCTCCGGGAAGCGAGAACGGGAAGATGTCTCGATACGGGCTTGTACAGGTCCCGTCGAGTGTTTGCCCCACCCACATCGGGATGAGCGCACGTCTTTCCAAGGGGCAGACGGACGCAAGGCTGCAGAGGAAACAGGGAAACAGCGGGGCATGAGGTGGATGTTGTCGGCACTGAACAGCATTCTTGCGCGGCGATTGGCCGGGGTGGCCGCACTGCTGGTTGCGGCCGCAATTGCCGTCCTGTCGGTTTTGCCGGGCGAAGACTTGCCGGAGGTGCATCTCAGCGACAAGGTGGAACATGCCATCGCCTATGCCGCGCTGTCAGCCTGCCTGTGTTTCTGGCTGGGCCGCCGACGGATCATCGCCGGGATACTTATCGCCGTTGGATATGGCGCGATGCTCGAGGTCGCCCAGGCGCTTGCCCGAACCGGGCGCACACCGTCAATTCTGGATGGGGGCGCCAACCTGATCGGGGCTTGTCTTGGGGCCGCCTTGGCCCTGATCGTGGCAAGGCTGTCTGGCGGGAAGTAATCCCGATCTATTCGGCGGCTGTCTCTGCGCAGGCCTCGTCCGTCTGGTAGACGTGACGCAGGATGAGGGCGCAACGATTTGCCAGTTGCGCAATTTCGGTCGGCAGCTCGTCCGGGCGCTCACTGACCGTGTCGGCAAGCTTGCGGGCAACGCGCAGCAGTTCGGGTGTATGGACGATCATACGGGCCTGGTGTTCGATGCGCTGCGGGTCGCGATCATATTCGCTGCCCGTGACGCGCCAGCCACCCCAGTCGCCATCATCGGTTACAACGACGGGGAACGTACCGGGATTCGGGTCCAGACCGATGGCCGAGTCGATGCGCCATTTGATCACCTTGCGGTCAATCCGCCACCGCTCGAGCACGAAATCATCGTCCTCATCTTCAAGGCGGTGATGCTTGTGCATGACCTGTTCGGAAACGAGTTCAAATGCCTCGAACCGGCGACCCAGACCACAATCGTAGGAGATGCGAAGCGGCTCGTCGACGTCCTTCACCCAATGGGGAATGACCTGCTCGACGAGGGCCCATGTGCCGACCGGCTTTACGAAAACGCGTTGCGCCTTGTGGAAGACTGCCTTCGCCATAATCTCAATCCCAGAAACTTGAGCTTACAATGGCGTATTCTGCTTTAAATCGGCTAAAGTTGATTGATGAAATTTGACGGAACCGGGTTGACGTCGCGCCATAAATCGCAATTTCCGCTGGGTCACGGCTTTCCGCGCACGTAAAGGGCGCTATCTTGCGTTCAGGCAAAAGAGCAAGCTTCCGAAGGGAAGCCAGGGAGCGATCAAAGATGAATTTCGATTTTTCAGAGGACCAGAAATTTCTCGGCAACGAAGCGCGAAAATTTCTTGAGAGCCAATGCAGCATGGCCGAAGTCCGCGCCGTTCTTAACGACGACACGAAGGCCTTCAATGAGGGTGTCTGGAAAAAGGTGGTCGAGATGGGCTGGCTGGGAACGGCCATTCCGGAAGAGCATGGCGGCCTTGGCCTTGGCATGCTCGAAATGTGCGTCCTTGCCGAAGAGATGGGCCGCGTCCTGGCGCCCGTGCCGTATGCCTCAACCGCTTACTTCTTTACCGAAGCGCTAAAGCTGGCCGGATCCGAGGCGCAACAGGCCGACCTGTTCCCGAAAATCGTCTCAGGCGAAGTGGTTGGTTGCTACGCAACCAGCGAAGGTCCGGGCAATCCGGATGCCGGCTCGCTGAAGACCGCTTTTGATGGCAAGACGATCAGCGGCACCAAAGTACCGGTGACCGATGGCGATATCGCCACGCACGCAGTTGTGCTGGTGAAGGACGGCAAGGGCGCGAGCCTTGTTCTAGTCGACCTGTCCGACGAGGGCGTTTCGAAGAAAGTGCTCTCGACGCTAGACCCGACACGCAGCCATGCCGAACTGACCTTCGACAAGGTGCCAGCCACGCTTCTCGGCAAAACAGGTGAGGGTGACAGTCTCAACGCCGCCCTGCTCGACCGGGTCGCCGTACTGATCGCTTTTGAACAACTGGGCGGTGCTTCGCGCTGTCTCGAAATGGCCAAGGATTATGCGATGGAACGTTACGCGTTCGGTCGTCCGATTGGTGGCAACCAGGCGATCAAGCACAAGCTGGCCGAGATGTACGTGAAGAACGAAGTCGCGCGGTCCAACTGCTTCTATGGCGCATGGGCCTTGTCGACGGATGCAGCCGAACTGCCGGAAGCGGCGGCGGCGGCCCGCGTGGCAGCATCGGAAGCCTTCTGGTTCGCTTCCAAGGAAAACATCCAGACGCATGGCGGCATGGGCTTCACATGGGAAGTCGACTGCCACCTCTTCTATCGCCGGGCCAAGCTCCTGGCCGTTCAAGCCGGCAGCCCGAAAGTGTGGAAAGAAAAACTCGTCCGCGCTCTCGAAACCAAGAACGCAGCGTAAGGGAAGGATCAGACACATGGACTTCAACGACACAAAAGAAGAAGCCGCATTCCGCGCCGAGGCGCGTGCGTTCCTCGACAAGCACCTGGACCCGAAGAGCGGCGCACGTCCGCGCCCCGGTTCCGGCAAGGACGCCCTGCAACGGGCCAAGGACTGGCAGAAAATCAAGGCCGAGAACAAGTTCGCCCAGATCACCTGGCCCAAGGAATGGGGCGGCCGCGGCGGCACGTCGATGCAATCCGTCATCTGGGGACAGGAAGAGTCCAAGTATGACGCGCCGACCGGTCCGTTCGCCATCGGCCTCGGCATGTGTGTGCCGACCGTGATCGCGTTCGGTTCCGACGCGCACAAGGAACGCTATGTCCAGAAGGCTCTGATGGGCGAGGAAATCTGGTGCCAGCTGTTCTCCGAACCTTCGGCAGGTTCTGACGTCGCCGGACTGAAGACCCGCGCTGTGAAAGACGGCGACGAGTGGGTGATCAATGGCCAGAAAGTCTGGACCAGCGGCGCGCACTATTCCGATTATGGCATCGTTCTGGTGCGAACAGACCCGAAAGTGCCCAAGCACAAGGGCCTGACCATGTTCATCGTGAACATGAAGCAGAAGGGCGTTGAAGTTCGCCCGATCCACCAGGCATCCGGTGGCCGGGAATTCAACGAAGTCTACTTCACAGATGTCCGCATTCCGGATTCCGACCGCCTTGGCGATGTTGGCGCTGGCTGGAAAGTTGCCCTCGTGACGCTGATGAACGAGCGCCTCGCTGTTGGCGGGTCACCTGGCCCGGACTGGGGCGAGATCATGACCTATGCCAAGGATGCCGGCACCATGAGCGATCAGGCTTTCCGTGAAAAGCTTGCCGACTGGTATGTCGCCGCGCAGGGCTACAAGCTGACCAAGTTCCGCACGATGACGGCGCTGTCGCGCGGCCAGACGCCGGGACCGGAAAACTCGATCGGCAAGATCATCACGGCCAACCATTTGCAGGATATCTGCAACTCGGCGATCGAGATGCAGGACCATTACGGCATCATCAATGATACCGAGACGATGCCGGCCGACGCTATCTTCCAGCAGAGCTTTATGTGGGCCCCTGGCCTGCGCATTGCTGGCGGCACGGACGAGATCCTGAAGAACATCATCGCCGAACGCGTGCTGGGCTTGCCGCAGGATGTGCGCGTCGACAAGACGTTGCCATTCGACGAAATGAAAGTGGGCTAACGCCCTCGCGTCAGGATTTCGGTTCTGGCGCGACCGCCCGTTCGGCGACGAAGGCAGCCACATCACTGACACAGGCCCTGCCCGCATCGGTCAGGGCCTTTGCACGTGCGGCGTTGTTACCGTCGAGCGCAACTGCCGATGTCGAGACGTTTGTCTGGGCCAGGACTTTTCGGGTACGCCCTTCAAGCAGGGTCGCCTCAATGCGGCACCGCGCCGTGGTGCCCGAGAGGGTAAAGTCCGAAATGCGCCATGCCAGCTCATAATCCGTTGGTGCGCCGGTATCAGAGGCGACGGCAACGCCGCCATTGTCGCCACCCAGCGTATCCAGTAAGGCCACCTGCATCAGGCGCGTTGCACTGTCTGACCATTCAACGCCCTTGATCAGGCGCAGCGCGCCGGACGAGTCTTCCGCCGCAATTGCGCGCCCTCCAAACAGACGAGAAGCTTCAGGTTCGCGGACAACAACCGAGGCGTCGATCATGTGCAACGCTTCCATCGGACCAAACCGGTAAAGGCCCTCCGGGGCTTTCTGTTCGGGCAGGACCGAGACGCAGGCCGTAAGGCTGGTTGCAGCGAGTAACAGGACTAGACGGCGGATCATCGGCGGCCTCCTTCATAGGGAATGGGATCGCCGACGACGAAGCCCTGTGGATTCTGTTCAACCTCGCGGGCGATACGGTCAAGCCGGTTGATCAGGACGCGCAGGTCCTGGCTGGCAAGGCGGGCATCCATAATGGCCTCGGTCGCAGGACCCTCAATGGCATCAGCTGCTGCCGAGACGGCGCGGTTGCTGGTCGAGATCGTGTCACGCGCAGACTGGGCAACGTTGCGCACATCTCCGACAAGCAGGTCCATCTGGTCAGCAAAGCTGGCAATACGCGTGTCAGCCGTTGTGCCGAACTTTTCGAGCGACGCCGACGCCGCTTCGAAACGCACGCTGGCGCTGGAGACATCGGACAGCGTGAGAGATGCCTGATCGATGAGGCCGTCCTGGGCAGCAAGCTTGGTGCTGATCGTTTCGATGTTCTTCAGGGACGCCGACAGGGAATCTATATTCTCGTCTGTCAGGATCAGGTTGACCCGCTGGATGGCACGGTTGGCATTGCCAAGCACTTCCGTGCCGCCTGAAAAGAGCTGGTCGAGTTGGGTTCGTTCGGCCCGTATGACAGGCACGGGTTCACCGGCGCGGGCTTCGAGTGATTTGCCTGTGCCGGCCGTCAACTGGATGAAGGTGATGCCGGTAATGCCGGCGAGCTGGATCGAAGCGGTTGAATCTTCCTTGATGGGTGTCTCGCGGTCGATGCGGATACGGGCGCGCACTTTCGATGGATCCGCCCGGTCAATGCGCACGGTCGATACTTCGCCCACCTTGATGCCGATATAGCGAACGGCGGAGCCTTCCTCGAGCGAGACCGGCCCTTCGAAAACGATATCATAGGCCTTGAAGTCCTGCCGGAACTGCGACTGGCCAAGCCACATGACGAAGCCTGCGATTGCGAAAGCCGCAATCAGCACGAATGCTCCGATGAGGGCGTAATTAGCGCGCGTTTCCATGTCCGGTCTCCATTCTAGTGTCCGGTGGCGGCCCGGCCACGCGGGCCGCCAAAATATTCCTGCACCCAAGGGTGATCGAATTGTCTCAGTTCATCGATCGTGCCAACTGCCAGCACGTGTTTCTCTCCGAGCACGGCAATCCTGTCGCAAGTTGCATGCAACGTATCGACATCATGCGTGACAAGGAAGACCGTCAACCCCAGTGCCTGCTGCAGCTGGCGCACCAACGAGTCGAAGCCGGCGGCGGTAATCGGGTCGAGACCGGCGGTCGGCTCATCAAGGAACAACAATTCAGGATCAAGCGACAGGGCGCGGGCGAGTGCCGCGCGCTTGCGCATGCCGCCCGACAGGTCTGACGGAAACTTGTCGCCGGCTTCCGGCTCGAGACCTGCAAGGCGGATTTTCATATCCGCCAGTTCCACCCGCAAGCGGGGGCCAATATCCGAGTGCTCTTTCATGGGCACCATGACATTCTCGCGCACGGTGAGGTTTGAAAACAACGCACCATCCTGGAACATGACACCCCAGCGGCGTTCAACGGCGCGGCGTTCCTCAGGATCGAGCGTTTCCAGCCGGTTGCCAAACACTTCAATGCTGCCTGCAGCCGGCTGCTTGAGGCCGACAATGGCGCGCAGCAGCACGGATTTACCGCAGCCCGACGGTCCAATGATGCCGATGATTTCACCGCGGCGAATATCGAGATCAAGGTGCTCGTGGACGACATGACTGCCATAGGCTGTCTTGAGGTCGCGAATGCGGATGATCGGCTCGGCGGTCATATGCCAAGCTCCATGTAGAAGATGGCAAACATGGCATCGATGGCGATGATCGAGAACAGGGCCTGCACCACGGATGTGGTGGTGGCCCGGCCAAGCGACTGGACGCTGCCGCCGACATTCAGGCCCTGACGACAAGCGATGAGAACGCAGACGAGACCGAAGACGGGCGCCTTGGACATACCCACCCAGAACTGGTCAATCGGCACGGAATTGCGCAGGCGTTCGATGAACACTGCCGGATTGATGTCGAGTGACAGCCAGCCAACAATGATGCCGCCGGAAATGCCCGCAAGCGTCGCAACGAAGGCGAGCACGGGCGTCATCAGGACCATGGCAATGACGCGCGGGGCGACGATCACTTCCATCGGCTTCAGGCCCAGAGTGGTCATCGCGTCGATTTCCTGGCGCATTTTCATTGTGCCAATCTGCGCGGTGAAGGACGAGTTGGTACGGCCCGCCAAGACGATGCCTGTGAGGACGACGCCGAATTCGCGCAGTTCCGAATAACCGATCAGTTCGACAGTGTAGATTTCAAGATCGAAGTCGCTGAGCGTTGTCGCGCCAATGAAGGCGACGACCATGCCGACGAAGAAGGAGAGGAACGCGATGATAGGCAGGGCATCGAGGCCTGCCTCTTCCATCACGGCGACGATGCTGGTCCAGCGCAGTTTCCATGGTTGGAGCAGCAGGCGCAGACAGGTGACCAATGTTTCGCCGAGAAAGGCCAACGTAGCGACCGTTTCGGACATGATGTTCATGAAGCCTTCGCCGGTACGTTCCAGCAGGGCATAGACGCCATGATCGGGCGCGGGCGCCTCAGGAATGGGCGCGGAGACGGCGTGGACCTGCTCGATCAGGCGGCGCGCAGTGGGATGTTCGCCGAGGATATCCGGCACGCCGTCCTCAGCAGAGCCAGCGGCCCGCAGCGTGCGGTCGAGCACAAAGGCCCCCGCCGTATCGAGCGAACCAAGCCCGGAAACATCAATGCTGAGAGGGAATTGGGGCGTGATGTCCCGCAGGGCTTCGTCGACATCCTGCACATGCGCGACCGTCCAGTCCCCGGTGAGCCGGAGAACGGAGCGTTCGCCACTTTCATCAAGTGCGAATTCGGGGGAAGCTGTTTCTGCCATCAGTGTGTAACTACCTGACTTGCCTAGCAAAACATGCTTAAGGCATGGGCACCGGAATGGAACAAATTTCACCTATCAGGATAGACCATGGGCACCCGGCAAATCGATATCACCCCCGTTTCCTCGCCCCTCAGGGCCGCGTTCGCGATTTCGAGGGGGGCCAAAACCAGTGCCGAGACGGTGCAGGTGCGTGTGCAGCAAGGGGGCGCTACAGGGTGGGGTGAGTGTGTGCCCTATGCGCGGTATGGCGAGACAATTGCCACCGTCACCGCCGCCATAGAAGCCATGCGCGATGCAATCGAGGGTGGCCTCACGCGGGACGAGCTGCAAATACGCATGCCCGCCGGCGCGGCCCGCTGCGCGGTCGACTGCGCGCTGTGGGACCTGGAAGCCAAGCTGAGCGGAACGCCCGTGTGGCAGCTGACCGGCCTGCCTGAACCGAGGGCCGTGGAAACGGCGGTGACCGTCAGCCTTGATACGCCGGACGCGATGGCGGCGGCGGCGGGCGCAATTCAGGGGCGGCTGCTGAAACTGAAACTAGGCGGGGCCGACGACCTGAAGCGGATCGAGGCAGTGCATCTGGCCCGCCCGGATGCGCGGCTGATTGTTGACGCCAATGAAGGCCTGGTGGCAGCCGAGTTCCCGGCGATATCGCGCGCGGCGGCAGACCTTGGCGTGGTGCTGATCGAACAGCCCTTCCCCGCTGGCAAGGATGAGGCGCTGGAACGCCGGCCCGGCCCGGTCGCGATCTGCGCTGACGAGAGCGCGCATACGAGTGCCGACATCCAGGACCTGGCCCGGCGCTATGACGCGGTGAACGTGAAACTCGACAAGGCGGGCGGCCTGACCGAGGCGCTGGCCATGGTGCGCGCCGCCCGCGCCACCGGACTGGGCGTGATGGTCGGTTGCATGGTGGCGGGCTCGATTTCGATGGCGCCCGCCGTGCTTTTGGCCGGCCTGTGCGATACAGCCGACCTCGACGGGCCGCTCTGGCTGAAGCACGATGTCGCCAACGGCCTCATCCATCGCGACGGCTGGATCGAGCCGCCGACCGCTGCGCTCTGGGGCTGACGGCGGGCTCAAAGATCAAACCGGTGTCAGCCCAAGCGCGACGCGGCCGGTGAACATTTGCTGGCGCTTTTCGGGCAGCGGGTGGAACTGGCCAGCATGGGCGTCACGCAGCAGGCGTTCGATACCGGCCTTGCGCATGAAGCCGGAGCCACCGCACACTTCCAGCGCCTTTTCCGTCACCGCGATCACCGAATTGGCGCAGATCGTCTTGCGGGCAAGGACCTGGCTGGCCAGCACCTCGCTCGGCGTGAAGGCGAGATCGTCGCAAAGCGCAATCATCGAATCGACGGCTAGCTGCGCGGTGACGAGCAGGTTCTGCATCTCACCGACCTGAAGGGCCGTAAGCGGATCATTGACGCGGGCCTTCGCCTTTTTGAGGGCGAGCGCTGCGGCCGATTCAGCCAGCCCGACATAGACCGACATGATCAGCGGCATAGCGACGGTGACGATCACGCTGAACGCCGCATGGTAGGGGCCGCGTGGGCGTTTCAGGCCAACTGCCTCTTCCGGAACGAACACGTCATTGAACCGGATCGTCTGCGAGCCGGTGGCTCGCATGCCCATGGCTTCCCAATCGCCAAGGAGCTCAACGCCTTCGGCCTTGAGCGAGACCGGGAAGTGCAGCACGGACGGCCCATCATCCGGACAGTCATAGGCACAGGACGTGATCGCAATGTCGCCGCGCGGCGAGCCGCTACCAAACGGCTTGACCGCCTTGACGCGATAGCCGCCCTCGACCTTGCGGGCCTCGCCATTGGAGTCGAGCCAGTCATTTGCGCCGGTGCTGACCAGGACCAGTTCGCCATCAGCCACCTTTTCCAGAAGCGCTTTTCCGGGCTTGCCGTCTTCATGGTTCTTGCGCGCGGCCGATACGAGATGCTGGTGCATGGAAACCGCCAGCGCGGTAGACGGACAATCATGCGAGAGAAGGCGCAGGAAAGCGCACATCTCGCGGTGCGATACGCCTTCGCCCCCGAGGTATTCCGGCACCTGCGCGGAGAAGACCTTGCGGGCCTTCAGGGCGTCGTAGTTTGCGTCGACGAATTCATCCTTGCATTCGAACTGCGCGGATTTTCCTGCGAACGCGCTGCCGAGGCTGGCGGCGGCGTCGATGATCTGTGAATCGAACGGCATTTTCAATTGTCCTGCTCTTTATGGGAGGTGGGAGGCGCCACCCCACGCGGCGCCTCCGGATTCCGCTTCAGGCCACGGCGGCCGGTTCGGCCCCGGCACGCGCCATGGCCTGTACGTCTGCGGCAGTCAGCAACTGGCCGCCGATACCCCAGTCGCCCTGTTCCACTTCCTTGATACGCACCCAGGTGACGGCGCGCAGGGCTTCGCCTTCGATGGCGACCATCGTTTCGGTTACCTTGTGAATGATGTCCGCCTTTTGCGCGGGCGAAAAAACGTCCTTGATGAGATCAATCGTGACGAGTGGCATTGTCGTTCTCCTATTCTGAATTGTGACCGGATCGTCCGGTGACAGGGAGACAGTGCACCTGTTTCGACGCTTACAATAGTTCAGGCGTTGAAGCAGAGCACTTCAGAATGTAAAGTAAGTTACTTCAGAAGCTATATTGCCTGTCTGACAAAGCCCCCGGAGGCTCCCCATGAAATACGGTCAGTTCTGCCCGATTGCGAAAGCCACTGAGATACTTGGTGAAAAATGGACCATCATGATCGTTCGAGAAGTTCTGATGGGAGCGACGCGCTTCAGCATGTTGCAGCGCGGTCTGGGGGACATTTCACCTGCCTTGCTGACAAGCCGCCTGAAATCCCTTGAGGAACAAGGCATGATTGTCCGCCGGAAGATTGCAGGCCAGAAGGGATATGAATACTATCCAACCGAAGCCTGCCGGGCCCTTTTGCCCGTACTGTTGGCGATGGGAGAGTGGGGCCTGTGCTGGGCACGGCACAATGTGCTCGACGAGGATTTCGATGTTGATTTCCTGATGCTCTACCTGGAACGCAGCGTTGATCCGTCCAAGCTCATCGGCAAAGAGAGCGTAATCCGGTTCAAGTTTACCGACCTCGTCGAACAGAGCGATTACTGGCTGTTGATCCGGGACGACAATGTTGATCTCTGCCTGAAGGACCCCGGCAAGGACGTGGATGTCTATTTCACCTGCACTGTGCGCACGATGCATGACGTGTGGATGGGCGACCGCACCTATCGCGATGCGATCAAGTCTGGCGACCTCTATGTGCAGGGGGACACGGCCCTGACACGAAACATCAAGGCGTGGCTGAGGCCGAGTGTCTTTGGCGCCTCTGATCGCGTGCCACTTCCGGACAATCTCGCCCGCCAGTAATTGACCCGCCTGCCCCACCGTCAGGCGTTGCTAGGTGTCCGGAGCGTCCATAGGGTTTCGGCCATAAATCATTAAGCCGGGAGGATGGGCGATGACGCAGGCCAAAGTACAGGGTATTGCAAGCGACAAGTTTGAGGGCGTGCGGAACCAGTTCCAGACGCATCTGGATACGGGCGCCGATATCGGGGCCTCCTTCTGCGTCACCAAGGATGGCGAAGCCGTGGTCGACCTGTGGGGCGGCTATGCCGATATCGAGCGCACACGGCCCTGGGGCAAGGATACGATCGTCAACGTGTATTCGACGACCAAGACGATGACGGCGCTGACGGCCCTGCTGCTGGCCGACCGGGGCGAGCTGGACTTTGATGCGCCGGTTGCGAAGTACTGGCCCGAGTTTGCGGCGAGCGGCAAGGCAGACGTGAAAGTCAGCCATCTGATGAGCCACTCGGCCGGCCTGTCAGGCTGGCGCGAGCCGTTCACCACCGAAGACCTGTATGACTGGGAGAAGGCGACGAGCCTGCTCGCCGCGCAGGCCCCCTTCTGGGAGCCGGGTAAACAGGCCGGATATCATGCCATCACACAAGGCTACCTGGTTGGCGAAGTCATTCGTCGCATCGCAGGCAAGTCCGTGGGCACCGTGTTCCGCGAGGAGATTGCCGAGCCGATGGGTGCGGACTTCCATATTGGCCTGCCTGCGGCTGAGGACAATCGCGTGGCCGACCTGCAGCCGCCGCCGGACGGAAGCATCTCGATGGATCCCGTGATGACCGAGACCAAGAAACTGACGCTGACCAATCCGGTGATTGATGTCAGCGCGACGCGAACGCGGGACTGGCGCGGCGCTGAAATACCGGCGGCGGGTGGCACAGGCAATGCCCGCGCTGTCGCTATGATCCACACGATCCTTGCCAATGGCGGCGCGGCCGGCGGCAAGCAGTATTTGAGCGAGGCCGGTTGCCGCAAGGCATTAGAACAACAGATCGAAGGCACCGACCTGATCCTCGGAATCCCGGTGCGCTACGGTCTTGGCTTTGGCCTGTCGGGACCGATGTCACCGGCGCTGAACGAGCATTCCATGTTCTGGGGCGGCTATGGTGGCTCCATCGCATTGATCGACATGCAGGCGCACACGACCGTGTCCTATGCAATGAACCGGATGGAAGGCACCACAACAGGCGACATGCGTGCGATCAGCCTGGCCATGCAGGCGATGCAGGGAATGGCGACGGTCGGCTAATTTTGCAGACATGCTGGTCCGATTGTGTCTATCAAAGGAGAAGCAGGTCCTCTGTGCGGACCAGTTGTAATCTTTGGATTGGTCTGGTGTTATGCGGCGATTGAGCGGAATTTGCCTGTTTGCGTTCGGCGCTGCGTTGCAGGCGCTCGCGCAAGTACCTCTCGAGATCAAATCGCCGCCACTGGCCTATCGGGGCACTGCAGCGACACCACTGGAAATATCGGCCCCTGCTCTTGTGTATCGTGAGAGCGACGCGTCGCCGCTTGGAGTATCCGCTCCTGCGCTTGTCTATCGTGGACCCCCAAGCGCGCCGCTCGCCATCACTGCGCCATCTCTCGTCTTCCGGGGCAACACGCTCCAGCCCTTTGGCATCGAGGCACCCGCGCTGGTATTCCGCAGCGCGGTGTTGAGCCCGCTGATGATATCCACCCCGAGCCTGATCTATCGGGACGCCGCGAAATCCCATGTGGAGCCGTCGACCAGTGTCCTGGAAATAATCGATGTCCCGACCGATCCGGTCAGCTCGACATACCTGTCTTTGGACAGTGCCGCTGTCGACACCGACCAGGGCATGACGTTGACGTATTCCGGCTTGCCCGCCGAGCGTGGTTATGGCGGACTGATTTTCATGGACGAGACGCCGCCACGGCTGGCGGCTTGGTTCTATACGGCCGCCAACAGGCCCGAGGGAAAATTCGAGCGCGGCCGCCTGCCACCTCTGACAGGCAACTGGAAAGCCTGTATCGGGTTTGCGCCACTGATGAACCGCGCTGTGGCGGATGTCTCGCAATATGCAGATTGCCTCGACTTCGTGGTGGCCGGGCCCAGCAGCATCGGTGCGCAGCCGACTCTCGCTCTGCCGGACACGCCATTGAAAGCCGGTCACGATGTCACACTGACATTTGGCAGCCTGCCACCCGCCAATTGCGCAATCAGCATTTACGACACGACCGGCACCCTTGTCGCGTCGCACTATACGAACCGTAAGCCCGACGATTCCTGGACTTTGCGCTTTTCGGAAAGCGGCACGTACGAACTGACCATCACCTATCACGGCAGCGCAGTGCGTGCGCGGGCCAAACTGGAGGTATTCCCATGAAACACCGCATCCTGACTTTACTGCTCGCAGCTGGCACGTTCATCCTGCCCGCGCTGGCAGCGCCAGACCTGTCCAGCAAGTCGCCCGCGTTCGTGGCGGCCTACAACACCGCCTATGCTCAATGCATCACAAACGGGAAGCGCACGAGCACGGTTCGCAAAAAGCCCGCTGAAATCGCGGCCTGCGAGCAGAGCGCGCTCGCGGAGGCCGCGGCTGAGACAGTACCGGCCACTCGCACTTCGAGCGACAGGGTATCCATACCTGGAATTGGTCAGACACCCGCCGTGAACCTGCCGACTGTATCGCCGGATACGCCGGCCATCGTGTTGACCCAAGATGACATGGACGAAATGAAGAGGAACATGGACCCCAACAGGATGATATTGACCATCCCGATCGACTTTCAGAACCTGCCAACACAGTTTCCCAACACCGTTCGAGACGAAGATAGGCCGGACAAGATCGTGCTCCTCATTGGAGTTAGTGGCATGACGTTGACGGATGAAAACCAATGGAGAGCCTTGCCCGACCGGAGCGTAGAGATGAAAGTCGAACTCGACTATCCCGTTGATGGTAACCTGCAAACTGATCTGAAAGTTCCGCTGGAAGGACCGGAGTCTGCATATGACGGACTGGACTTTCGTTTCTTTGGAAATTCTGACCGTCACCGACTTGGTATCTCAATACGCTTGAGAACCAAAAACAGAGATGGAAATGAACGTAACCCTTTTGAGTACACCTGGGACGAACCAACATCCATGTTTCGGTTCGCTGACGTCTCCTTCGTGACAGGTGGCCAGTTCGAAAAGGGCAAATGGGTAAGACTCCATCGGTATTGGTCGGGACCGACGCCTGACGAATTCGTAACAGCCACTTCGGAATGTCACGACGATAACTCCTTGAACAGGGACGGACCGTCCCAATATTCCGGAAACGGTCCGACGGCCCGCTCCTGCGAGGCACTCGTGCAAGAGTAGATTCCCGCCCGGCTCACGCCGCGCCGTCGAGGATTTCCTTGAAGCCGCTGGGCGCGTGCGGGCCCATGAAGAGTTGTTCGAACGTGCCGATGCCTTCAGAGCCGAGTCCGTCAGGGCCTTCATGTTTTGCACGGACGATTTCCTGGATGTGCAGGTTCTCGGGTACTTGCCATGGCAGGCTCGCAGGCTCGAAGTCTTCCCGGGCGATGGCGAGCTGGTCACCACGAAAGGCGCCATGGCGATACTTGTCATGACCGTAGCCGATGCCCTTCATCAGGAAGGTGCCGATCGGTTCAAACGTCACCTTGTGGGCGCGGCCTTGCGGGTCTGTCATATCAAGATACGCGCTGGCCATGCGGCGGGTGCCGGGCGCGTAAGTGACGTTCATCTGGGCATCCGATAGATGAATGCCTTCACCCTGGGCAACCCCGTCTGGCACGATCACGGCGCGGGTGTTCCATGGCACGCCATGCTCGTCATGATTGACGTGGTAGAACATGGACAGGTTAGGGAAATTCGTCGGCGTCCATATCCAGTAAAATTGCGGGGTGGGCGCGGGGATCAGCGGCTGGGGGTCCGGCGCGCCGATGGGCCGCACACCCCATGAGCGGTCACGTGTGCCGCTGAAATCTTCCGGGCGGATCTCAATCGACTCGCCATCGACGCGGACACTGCCGGTCCAGCGGCCATTCTGTGTCATGCGCGTAAGGTCCATCATCATGCGCGAACCGATACGGCGGGTGAAGCGCGGTTCCTCGATCGGGAAGGCGCGGCCCTCGAATTCCACATCCAGCGCGAGGCCTTCGGTTTCCTCAAGGCGCAGGCGGATCTTCTTCAGCGGCTCGACAACCTCGACCGAGAGCGGGCCGACATGCGTGTCCATGCGCTCCATGTTGAGCGGGCGCGAAAGGTAGACGCTCGATTGCTTGCCATTGCGCAGGATGGAAACGGCCCCGTCGATGATGTTGAGGGCCGGGTAGACGCCCATGGCTGCGGCAAAGAATGTCGACCCGTCGGCGCTGTAGCCATTGAAGAAATAGCGGTCGTAGAAATTTCGGTCTGAGCCGGAAAAGGCCACGGGTTCGGGGGTCTGGTGGATCGGGTATTCGTCACCGGCGCTGAGCATGGGATATCCTTCCTTGGCGTCACCTCTTGGCGGGTGATCAGTCGGCTTTAGGGTGGACGAAGCAGGCGGGCCCAGCAAGGGGTGACGCGAAGGGAGCCGGTTCGAATGACGACACGCATGACAGCAGACGAGGCCAATTCATTCCTCGGCGCAGCGTTCCCGAATACCGGCAATCGCAGCGAAGTGGTGCTGATGGAAGAGGGCCGCGCGAAGATGCGGCTGGTCGCTGACGAGACGCATTTGCGGCCGGGCGGATACATTTCCGGACCGACGCAGATGAGCCTGGTCGATTCAGTGGCCTATATGGCGGTGATGACGCTGACCGGTCATGAGCCGATGACGGTGACCAGCAATCTGAGCATCAATTTCCTGCGGCCATGTATCGGTGATGTCGTTGTGGCGGATGCGCGCGTGATGAAGATTGGCCAGGCGCTGGCCGTGATGGATGTGGACGTGCGGATCGAGGGCGAGGAGAAGCCGTCGAGCCATGCGGTGGTGACCTATGCCCTGCCCCGCAAGCCCGAGACCGCACAATGAACCGGCTGGCGCTTGCCGCAGCACTCACCGGCTTTTTAGGTGTAGCGCTGGGCGCGTTTGGAGCACATGGCCTGCACCTTGGCGCCGATGCGCTGGAATGGTGGCACACGGCAACATTGTATGCGCTGGTTCATGCGGGCGCGTCGCTTGCGATTGCACTGTCAGGCCAGACCGGACGTATGCGGCTGGGCGGATGGGCCTTTGTGGTGGGCACCATCATCTTTTCCGGCTGCCTGTATGCAATGGCAATTGGCGCGCCACGCTGGCTGGGCGCAGTTGTGCCGGTGGGCGGCGTATCATTCCTGGCAGGTTGGGTTCTGGTCGCGGTCGGCGCGACGCGGCGCTAGGACGATTTCGAATTCAGCGACGCGTATTTGTCGGCAAGTTCGTCAGCCATCTTGCGGGCGGCATCAATCGTGTCTGCAAAATCAGCGAGTTCGGCATCAACTGGCGCCGTATCCATGTCCATGTCTGCGCGCGCAGCGACCGTGCTGAGTGCGCCCTGGAAATTGCGGTAAGCCATCTGCGCACGCACAAGCGCGCGTTCGTAACTCATCACATCCGTGCGGTTCGCGGTGGCATCGCCGGAATTGGTGAGAACGGCGTTTGCCTCGGTCGATACGCTTGCCAGACCGGAGCGGGCCGATTGCGTGTCTGCCGAAATGCGTGAGAGGACCAGCGACGGCGCATTCTTGCCAGCGCCGATGCGCGCAGCATAGTCTTCCACCTTGTCGCTTCGGCCGTTGATCAGCGTGTCAGCAAGGCCTGCAAGGCCGCCGGAGGACTGAACCCAGCCTGCATCGACCACCGCGTCACAATAATCACTGGAAACCTTGCGCAGGACCGACTGATTGTGCGAGAGGCCGCTCACGACAGTTGCTTCGCCCGGCACCATGGACACCGTTGCACAACCGCCCAGAAGGCATAGGGATACAGTCAGTATTACGCTACGCATCAATCGGCCACCTAAACACCTGATCGGGTCCCCACCCGTAATAAGTCTTACGAATGGTAATAAGCCAAGTCTAGTATTAGTTCCCAGACTGGCTGACAAATAGTGAAGAACGCATGAATAAACGCCATACACGCCGCACTTTGTATCAGAGGCACGAATCGCGGCGCAGCGGTCGCTTGCGCGTTTCGGATCTGCACGAGATTTACTGGGAAGAGTCGGGCAATCCCGACGGCGTTCCGGTTGTGGCCCTGCATGGCGGCCCTGGTGGCGGATCGAACCCTGAAATGCGCCGGTTTTTCGATCCGACCCGTTATCGTATCTTCCTGTTCGACCAGCGGGGCTGTGGGCGTTCGACTCCGCACTCGGAACTTCGCGAGAACACGACCTGGGATCTGGTCGACGACATGGAGACGCTGCGCGAACATGTTGGCGTTGATCAATGGGTCGTTTTTGGCGGCTCGTGGGGGTCGACCCTGTCGCTGGCTTATGCGGTGACCCATACCGAGCGCACGCTGGGTGTTATCCTGCGCGGTGTTTTCCTGGTGTCAAAGGCTGAGATCAGCTGGTTCTATCAGTCGGGCGCGAGCCGCCTGTTCCCCGATTCCTATGATCGCTATGTTGCGCCCATTCCCGAGGATGAGCGCGGCGACCTGCTGAATGCGTTCCACCGACGCCTGATCGGCAATGACAAGAATGCGCGCATCGAGGCGGCACGGGCCTGGGCCCGCTGGGAAGGCGAAACCTTGTCGATCAAGGGACCGGTGACCACACCGCCCCGTTTCAACGAAGATGATTTCGTCGATGCGTTTGCGCGGATCGAGTGCCACTATTTCGTCAATCGCGGTTTCTTCGCCCACGATTCATGGCTGCTGGAAGAAGCAGAGCGCACGCTGCAGAACGTGCCCGGCGTGATTGTGCATGGGCGCTATGACGTGGTGACGCCGCTGTCGACAGCCTGGGCGCTGGCGAAGGCATGGCCCAAGGCAGACCTGCACATCATTCCCGATGCAGGGCACTCATCCATGGAGCCGGGCATTGTCGACAAGCTGATTCAGGCTACGGACGAAATGGCCGACCAGTTCCTGCCTGCCCTGAAGGCCTGACCCCCGGCACGCGCCGGGAGCCAGTTATTTCCTATTCGACAGGTGGCACCCAGTTGGGGCCGAGCAGCAAGGTCAACGCGCCAGGCAGCGGCACGTGATACTGGTCCTGGATCTTGTCCATGAAGCCGAAGACCAGGATGATCGCCACGAATGGCGGAACGAACCAGCGCATCAGAAACCGCCAGACATTCATGACCATGCCTTCGCCAAGCTCGGAGGTGAGCATGTCGCGACTGAGAATCCAGCCCGCGAACGTCGCCGTCAGCAAGCCGCCCAATGGCAGCAGCAGCCCCTCGGTCATGAAGTCCATGAAGTCGAGATATTCGAGTGAGAAAACGTAAGCTGCGCCGATCATGAACATCGAGAAGCCAATACCGAGGGACGCGCCAAAACGTGTCACGCCTTGGCGTTCCTCGAGCCAGGAAACGCTGACTTCCATGAGGGATATCGACGAGGTGAAGGCGGCAAACAGCGCGAGTGCGAAGAACACGGTCGCAAAGATCTCCCCGTCCGGAATGGCACCAAAAGCCACCGGCATGGACACGAAGAAGAGGCTCGGGCCGCCAGCGGGATCCAGGCCGGCCGCAAACACGATCGGGAAGATCGCAAAACCGGCAATCAGGGCCACCATCGTGTCAGAGCCCACGACGATGAGCGATGAGCGAGGGATATCGGTGTCTTTTGACAGGTAGGCCCCATAGGTCACCATCAGGCCAACACCCACACCGATCGAGAAGAAGGCCTGACCGATCGCGGCGAGGAATGTCTTGAAACCGACATCTTCCCACTTGGGTTCGAGAATGAAGGCAGCCGCCCGTGCAGTGTCACCATTAGTCATCGAGAAAATGACCACGACAATCAGCATGATAAAGAATGCCGGCATGAGGATCGTTGATGCACGCTCGATGCCGCCTTTCACACCGCGCCCGACGACGAAGACGTTTGCGCCGATGAAGCAGGCGAGCAAGGCGAGAATGTACCATTTGGACCTGAGCGGATGTTCACCCTGCCCGATCATGTCGTTGAAATTCTGGCCCGACGCGGCCGCATCAATGCCGGCATATCCACCGAAGGACTGGATGAAGAAGGCTAGCAACCAGGCCGAAATGACAACATAGAACGTGCTGATGAAGAAGGCTGTCAGCGTGCCGATCCAGGTGGCGATGCCCCAGTTCTGGCTCCTGCTTTCAGCGCGCGCGAGTGACTGGATGCCTTCAATGGCCGACATGCCCGATTTCCGGCCCATGGCGTATTCCGCCATGAGGAGGGGCAAACCGATCAACAGGACGCAGACGAGGTAAATCGCGATGAAGGCACCGCCGCCTTCTTCACCTGCGGTATAGGGAAAGCGCCAGAAATTACCGAGACCGACGGAGGAGCCCACCGCCGCCATGATGAATCCGAAACGCGAACTCCATTTATCTGTCTTGCGACCGACGCCTGCCATATGCTGCCCTCTCCCCGGGGTAAAAGATTTCGCGCGACCCTAGCGTTCGCGGCATAAAAATCAATTCAGCGTTCTGCTAGCGGGTCAGATGAGCCCCGTCGAGGACAGTTTTTCGTCTCTGTGCATGTGCGCCGCCAGGATCAGACCGAAACAGGCCATGGTCGTGAGGAGGGCCGTACCGCCGTAAGAAATGAGCGGCAATGGCATGCCGACGACCGGAAGCAGGCCGATGACCATGCCGACATTGAACACGATATAGAAGGCCACCGTCGCCGCAGCACCGGCTGAGGCGAGCCGGCCAAACCAGCTTTGGGATTGCGAGGCGGAATAGAAGGCCCAGCCAAGAATGACTGCAAAACCAAGCAAAAGGCTTGTCGTGCCGATGAAGCCGAATTCCTCGCCAATCACAGTGAGGATGAAGTCAGTATGCTGTTCGGGCACATAGTCCTGTTGGGACTGGATGCCCTGGAGCCATCCCTTGCCGTTAACGCCGCCACCGCCGATGGCGATCAGGCCCTGCTCTATCTGATAGCTCTCACCCAACGCATTGGTCGATTCACCCGACATCTGGGCCAGGAAGGTATCGACCCGCTCACGCTGGTAGTCAGCCAGCACGAAATAGATGCCCGGAATGGCGGCAATGCCAGCGATGGCGCCGGCGAGGATGACCCGCATGGACAGGCCTGCGAGGAAAATGACGACACCCCCAGAGGCAACCAGCGCCAGTGTTGTTCCGAAGTCCGGCTGTTTAAAGATGAGCGTGGCAGGAATGAGCATGATCACCAGCGCGCCGATATGGATCAGGATGCGCCCGGATGTCGGCGTAATGACGCGGTCATAATACCAGGCGAGCGCCATCGTGGTGGCCAGTTTGGCAAATTCGGACGGCTGCACCGCGACCGGGCCGATTTGCAACCAGCGCTGGGCGCCGCCGCCGGTCACGCCCATGACTTCAACCAGAATAAGCAGGACGATGGTGAAGGCGTATGCCGGAATGGCCAATGTGCGCCACAGGGACAGAGGCAACAGTGCGAGGACCAGCATCAGGACAAAGCTCATGCCGAAGCGGGTGAGCTGAAGATACCAGAGATTGGCTTCGCCCGGATTGGTGTGCGCCGACGAATAGAGCATCGCAATGCCGGTCAACGCCATCGCGACGATCAGGAGAATGAACCCCCAGGGCAGTTTCGCCAGTTTGCCAAGCGGCCCGACACTCTCGAACGAGAGCGATCGGGCGGTGCGCGTGCGCGCCTCGCCCCGGCTGAAACCGGTATAGCCGTCGCGGCTCATGTCGGTTCACCCTTCCCGGGTGTCGCAACCGAGGCCGTTTGCCCGTAAACTGGCTTGCGGCGGCTGTCATTCTTGAGGGCGAAGTGGAGAATGTCGCGCGCAAGCGGCGCGGCGGTGGATGAACCGCCTTCGCCGTGCTCGACCACGACCGCGATCGCGTATTTCGGATCGTCCGCCGGTGCATAGGCGACGAAGAGAGCATGGTCGCGCAATTCGCGTTCGATTTCGGAGCCCTTGCGGATGCCCTTGTCGCGTTCAGCCTTGGTAATGCGGCGAACCTGCGCCGTACCCGTCTTGCCGGCGAGGCGTGGGCCGCCGAGGCCGAGATCACCCGAACGATAGGCCGTGCCGCCCCCTTCGGACGTAACACCATACATGCCGGCCTTCATGCGGCGCATGATATCGCCATCAAGCGGCGCATCGAGGATGCCGTCCTGTTCGGACTTGGGACCGAGGCCAACGAGTTTCGGCTTGAGGTCGTGTCCTTCGCTGGCGATGCGGGCCGTCATCAAGGCGAGTTGCAGCGGCGTGACGCCAAGCTGGCCCTGGCCGATGCCGAAATTCAGCGTTTCGCCCTCATACCATTTCTCGCCGAGCGCCCTTTGCTTCCATTCGGGATCCGGCACGAGGCCGCCCCGCGCGCCAGTCATGCCAAGCGTCCAAGCTTCGCCAAAACCGAACTTGCGCGCCGTGGCCGCAATCTGGTCAACGCCGGTTCGCCGGGCAATTTCGTAGAAATAGACGTCGCACGAACCCTTGATGGCACTGTGCATGTCGACCGAACCGTGGCCGCCCTTTTTCCAGCAATGCCATGTGCGATTGCCGAAATGGTAATAGCGATTGCAATGCACCCGGTCAGTTGGCTTGACGGCGCCGGATTCCAGCGCGGCGGTTGCGACGACCATCTTGAACGTGGAACCGGGCGGGTAAACACCGCCATGAGCGCGCGGGTACAGGGGCGAGCGCGGATTATCGCGCAGCTCGGCATAGGCTGACCCTGAAATGCCGTTGACGAAATCGTTCGGGTCGAAGGCAGGCGTCGAGACCATGGCCAGCACATCGCCGGTTTCCACGTCGAGCACGACGGCGGCGCCGCTTTCGTCACCGAAACGTTCAATGGCGGCGCGCTGGAGTTCGGAATCGATCGTGACGTAAAGATCCTTGCCCGCGACCGGGGCGAACTTCTCGTCGGGAATTTCCTCGATCACGCGGCCATGCGCATTGGTGACCTGTTTGCGAAAGCCGGGCTTGCCGCGCAGCCATTCCTCGGCAAAGCGCTCCATGCCCTGACGGCCCGTGCGCATGTCAGGATGGCGGAACAGCTTTTCGAGCCGCTTGGCCTCATCCTCCACCATGCCGCCGGAGAGACGGTCGAGATCGTCCTGGCTGGCGCGCGCGACATAGCCGAGAACGTGGGCCAGATCGCGCCCGCGCGGATAGGAGCGCGTCAAAGCCATCTCGACCTGGACACCGGGAATTTCGGCCGCATGGACGTTCATGCTGGCAAAGTCTTCATAGGTCAGCTCATTGGCCACGATGACAGGCACGAAGCCCGCATTGCGCCGCCGGCTGGTCGCGATCTCCTTGACCAGCTTCTCGACGCGTTCGTCCGGCAATTCGATGAGCGCGGCAATCTTTGCGAGTGTGCCAGCCGGATCGCTGGTCTGCTCCGGAACGATCGACACACGCCCGGCGCGGCGGTGGGAGGCCAGCGGCTTGCCGAAACGATCGAGGATGCGTCCGCGTTGCGGCGGCGCCAATGCCAGCCGGATATGATTGTCTTCGGCGGCCGCCTGGTATTTTTCGCGTTCCAGAACCTGCAGCTGAAACAGGCGCGCGACCAGGCCAGCCCAGACGACACCGCCTGCCCCGGCCGCCAGAATCATGCGCCGGCTGAAATCGTCGTCTATGCTGGGCTTGTGGCTCATGTGGCCTGCCCCACTGGCTGGCCCGGTGTGCGGCCAAGGTCGAATACCTTGTGGCCAATCGCATAGATCACGCCGGTGGTCAGGAACGCTGCCAGCAAAGGCGTGGCGCGCACGGCATGGTCTTCAAGCGCACTGGCGAGCAGCCAGAGCACGAGGAATCCCGAAATGAACTGCAGCACGGGCGCGACGATCGCCACCAATGGCTCGTTCATGACGTCGAACAGGCTGGCGATCCAGGCACTGAATCCATAGACGACGAGATTCACAATCACGAAGCAGCCGAACGGCGCATTGAAACTGATATCCTGAATCAGGCCGAAGATAATGAGCAGAATCATAGGCCGAAGTGACAGGCCGACCCGGCCCCATCCCACGGCGCCCCACAAGGCCGCATAGGGCCACGCGATAGAGAGGCCAAACAGGGTCTTCGGCGTCAGGCCAAGCAAGCCGATCGCTGCAATGGCAAACGCACCAAACAGAAGGCGGGGTGTCGGGCCGGATTGCGACCAGAGGCTCTTGCGCTGGCGACCGGATGAGCGTTTGGCCATTACTGGCGCACCCCCTGTGCCGCGCTGGCCTGTGCCGGAACGTCCGCTTCGTCGGCTTCCGGCAAGATTTCAATCGGTTCAGGCGTTTCGATCAGGGGAGGTGGCACCATCTGGACATAGCCGCCGGACCGTTTCGCCATGCTGTATTTGACCCGCCATTCGCCGCCCAGAAGGCTCGCTTCGCCAACCACGAGTCCGCGCGGGAAGGCCCCACCCTCGGCCGAGGTCAGGATGCGTTCCCCTTCGATAAATCCGCTGCGTTCCGGCAGATCTGTCAGCCCGCCAACGCCGTCGCGGCCACCGTAGAGAATTGCGCGCACGCCGCTCACCTCGCCCATCACGGGCACGCGGCTGTTGAAATCTGTGATCAGCAGGATACGGGATGAGTGTTCGCCGAGCTGGATGACGCGCCCGACAAGGCCGCCCTCGTTGACCGCAATTGCCCCGGGATCAACACCCTGCGCGCGGCCCGCATTGGCCAACAGGGTTTGCGCGAACGGACCATCGCTTTCGGCTGTAACCCGCGCCGTAACGCCGCGAACCGGTGGTTCGCCCATCAGGTTCAGGATGTTTTCATAGGCCTCAAGGCGTTCGGCCATGGAAATAGCGGCAGCCTTGTAGCGTGACAGTTCGCGCACTTCGGATTCAAGATCCTTGATACGGCGCTCGCGCGCGACCTGACCCGTCACACGAGCCCAGAAGCTGACACTGTCATTACCGCCAAGCTGATCGCCCGCAGCAGTGCGGACAGGATCGAAGACGTTCCGGATTTGGGGAGCGGACTGGGCGACAACCAACGCTGCAGCGCCAAAAATGAACACAAAGAGAATCAGACGCTTTGCTGAGCGCTTGCCGGGTTTCTGACCTGAGCGGCTGAGGCGCGCCATTCGCCTTGTTTCCTTGCCGTTTTTCGGCCTGTTTTCCTAGACTTCCGGAGACAGTACCGTTTTCATTTTCGAGTAGTTTTCTAGCACATACCCGCAGCCGTTCACGACGCATTTCAGCGGATCATCTGCAATCATCACTGGCAATTGTGCCTGCTCTCGTATGACCGTGTCCAGATTGCGTAGCAGTGCGCCGCCGCCCGTGAGCACAATGCCGCGGTCGACGATGTCAGCTGCCAGTTCCGGCGGCATCGCTTCGAGCGCGATCTTTACAGCATCGATGATATCGGTGACCGGTTCGCGCAGCGCTTCAGCGATCATGGCTTCGGTGATTTCGGTTTCTTTCGGGACGCCGTCCAGCGTGCCGCGACCGCGAACCGTGAGGGCCATGCCTTCGCCGTTCTCTGGCGGCATCGCCGTGCCGATTTCTTTCTTGATACGTTCTGCCGACATTTCGCCGATCAGAATTTTCTGTTCGCGGCGCAGGTAATTGACAATTGCCTGGTCCATCTTGTCGCCGCCGACGCGCACGGAGCGCGAATAGACGATGCCGCCAAGCGACAGGACAGCCACTTCCGATGTACCGCCGCCGATATCGACAACCATCGAACCGGCCGGCTCGTCGATTGGCAGGCCGGCGCCGATGGCAGCAGCCATGGGCTCTTCAATCAGTTCAACCTGTCGGGCACCGGCTGCAAGGGCCGACTGGTGGATGGCGCGACGCTCAACGCTGGTGGCGGAGCTTGGCACGCAGATAATGATGAGAGGCGACACGAAAGCGCGGCGATTGTGCACTTTGCGGATGAAGTGCTTGATCATCTCCTCGGCGACTTCGAAGTCGGCGATGACTCCATCGCGCATAGGGCGGATGGCTTCCATGTTCACCGGAGTTTTGCCGAGCATGTTCTTGGCTTGCTCGCCGACCGCATAAACGATCTTGCGACCGCCCTGGGTCATGTAGGCAACAACCGAGGGCTCATCGAGTTTGACGCCCTGACCCTTCACATAAACCAGGGTGTTCGCTGTGCCGAGGTCGATGGCCATGTCCGTGGACAACATGCCGAGAAGGCTACCAATCATGACGTCTACGAGCTCTTTCTGATGTGTGGCGAACCGATTGATCCGCTACAATTGTGCAATTCTGTACACAGCCCCCATACCCCATGTGCCGTTAACACCCATTTAATGCAAGGTACGGTCAACAGATAAACGGAACCGTTCGTACACCCATTGAAAACCAACAGTATTCATTGGCATTTACCATGGAATCTGTAGTTAATGCTGGCGCCAAACGGAACGGGTCGTTCACCAAAGGTAAACACCAATGGTGCGTATGTTAACAAATTTGGCCTTTTAGGCGATCAAACGCATCGTTCCGAATACGGCCCGGAATACAAAATTCTGAAAAAAGCACGCTGGGCAGGCCCGATGAGCGTCAGATGAATGACCTGTTCGGCATCGGTTGGGCCGCGGCGGTCCATACAGGTGAGGCAGCACCGGCCCAGCCTCAATGGCGCACCTTCAAACCCATCACGCGTCGCCGGCTTGAACATTCCCCCTGGCAAGCCTCAGCCGGTGCTGCTCTATTTCAGTCGGTATCTGCGGGGGGTTTAGCGCGTTCTGCGTGCGCCCGAAACGTGGCCGGATGGGCCATGACCGGAAACGCGATATGCGTCTCTCCCCGTCCATTGATCGCCAGATGCCCAAACCCGAAAATCCGCCCCAATATACCCTGCCGAATGGAACTGCCTTCGATGGAATCCAAGGTGATCTCCTGCACATCGGCGGAAAACAGGCCCTTCTTCAGCACGACGCGCCGGTCGGTCACGGCAAATTCCGTCGTCCGCAGCCGGATCTGCTCTGCAATGAAGAAGACAATGCCGAAGATCACCACGCCAAGCAGGATCAGGGCGAGCCATGCGCGCAGGTGCGAAAGCCAATGGAATTCGCCGCGATAGCGAAGGGTTTCGCCGTCATAGAGCCGCTTTTCAATATATCCCGCCATGGTCCCACCCTTGTGCGCCTGCCATCCAAGGCGGAACGCAGTGGCAGGTCAAGCAATCAGGCGGCGACAACGAATGTGGCAATCACCTTCTTGCGGCCCGTCTTGTCAAAGTCGACCGTCAGCTTGTTGCCTTCGGAAAAGGCCACTTTCCCGTAGCCGAACTTGTCATGGAAAACACGCGATCCGGTCTTGAACGTGCTCGCGCCCCCGGAGGTAGCGGTTAAGGGACCAGCGTCCGAAGGGGGCCGTGAGGGGGTGCGCGATGCGTTCTCCTGCAGTCGTTTCCAGCCCGGGCTGTCATAGGACGAACGGGCACCGAGGTCTTCCATCGTACCAGAAAACGCTTCTTCGCCACCCGGCAGGCCTGAAAACCCGGTTTCGCTCATGGCATCGACATGCTCGTGGGGCAGTTCGTCAACGAACCGGCTGGGCATCACGCTTTGCCAACGGCCGTAGATCTGGCGATTGGCGACGAAGGAGATGTAGGCGCGGCTGCGGGCGCGCGTAATGCCGACATAGGCAAGGCGGCGCTCTTCCTCGAGGCCTTTGAGGCCGCTTTCATCAAGGCTGCGGCGGGACGGGAAGACTTCCTCCTCCCAGCCCGGCAGAAAGACCATGGGCCATTCGAGCCCTTTGGCACCGTGAAGGGTGAGAATCTGGACCTGATCCTCCCCTGCCCCGCCGCTGGAGGCGTCCATCACCAATTGCACGTGTTCAAGGAAACCGGCGAGCGTATCGAACTCGCCCATGGCACGGACAAGTTCCTTGAGGTTGTCGAGCCGGGTCTGGGCCTGTGGGCTGCGATCTTTCTGCAACATGTCGGTGTAGCCGGACTCTTCGAGGATGGTTTCGGCGAGTTCGGTGTGCGGCAGGCCATTCGCCAGCTTGTCGCGCCACATGTTGATATGGTCGATGAACTGGGTGAGGCCACGCTTGGCCCCGCCCTTGATCTCGTCAGTCTGCAGAACCATCGGCGTCAGCGTGTAAAGGCTGCGCCCGTCGGCCCGTGCATAGGCCTGCAGTTTGGCCAGTGTGGTATTGCCGACGCCGCGTTTCGGCTCGTTGACCACACGCTCGAAGGCGAGATCGTCATCGGGCGAGCGGATCAGGCGTAGATAAGCCATCGCATCGCGGATCTCGGCGCGCTCGAAGAAGCGCGGGCCGCCAATCACCCGGTAAGGTATGCCCAGCATGATGAAGCGTTCCTCGAACGCCCGCATTTGCCATGAAGCGCGCACCAGCACGGCGCAATCATCATGCTTGCCGCCGCCACGCACCCAGCTTTCGATATCGTCCGCGATAAGGCGGCTTTCCGCCTCGCCATCCCACAGGCCGCGTACCTTGACCTTTTCGGCGTCGACGCTGTCAGACGGGCTGTCGTCGCCAACAAAGAGAGTCTTGCCCAGACGTCCGCGATTATTACTGATGACGCTGGAGGCCGCTGCAAGAATATGCCGGGTCGAGCGGTAGTTCCGCTCCAGCCGGATCACCTGCGCGCCGGCGAAATCCTTTTCGAAGCGCAGGATGTTGTCCACTTCCGCGCCGCGCCAGCCATAGATCGACTGATCATCATCCCCCACACAGCAGATATTGTGGCTGCCCTGGGCCAGCATGCGCAGCCACAGGTATTGGGCGACGTTGGTATCCTGGTACTCGTCGACGAGGATGTATTTGAAGCGGGCGTGATAATCCTTCAGCACATCAGGATTATCGCGGAACAGGGTGATGTTGTGCACGAGAAGATCGCCAAAATCGCAGGCGTTCAGCACTTTCAGTCGGTTCTGGTATATCTCGTAGCACTTGATGCCCTTGCCATCGGCAAACAGGTGCGCGTCGTCTGACGGCACACGGTCTGGCGTGAGCGCGCGGTTCTTCCAGCCGTCGATGAGGCTGGCGAGGAAGCGCGGCGTCCAGCGCTTGGGATCGATGTTCTCGGCCTGGATGATCTGTTTGCACAGGCGCACCTGATCGTCAGTGTCGAGGATGGTGAACGAGGATTTCAGGCCGACCAGCTCAGCATGCTGGCGCAGGATCTGCGCGCTGATCGAGTGGAACGTGCCGAGCCAGCGCAAGCCTTCGCCATCCGGGCCGATCAGTTTCAGCGCCCGCTCGCGCATTTCGCGTGCGGCCTTGTTGGTGAAGGTGACGGTTAGCGTCTGGCTGGGCCATGCCTTCTTGGTGGCAATGATGTGGGCAAGACGTGTGGTCAGGACGCGCGTCTTGCCGGTGCCTGCACCGGCGAGCACCAGCAGCGGGCCATCGGTATGCAGCACGGCCTCGCGCTGTTCAGGATTCAGGCCCGCGAGATAGGCAGCTTCACCCGCCGCCTGAGGCGGACGCGCGGCAGCCATCTGGCTGATCGAGAGGCGATTCGGATTGGAACTCATACAGAACATATAGCAGGGATTGGCCTGATGGGCAGGGCCAGAGACAGGTCGTGGCGGTTGCCACGGTCACATTCCCTTGCCAATATCTGTTAGGTTGAACCGGGATAACCACAGGATGAAACGGAAAGTTCCCATGATTGCCGTCGCATTGGTGGCTTTAGTGCCGCCAGCGAACGCGGATTTGCCTTCTCAGGGAGCCGCATGCGAAGCAGTCGTAGCAGATGAGTCACGCCGAAAAGCCATTTTCTGGCTTGAGGGTCGAGTCGATGCGCTCAGGCAATTGGAAAATCCCAGCGACGGGGAAGTCACTTTGCTCAATGAGTTTGAGTCAACACTTTCAAAGGTACACGCGCGCGCCACACCGGACCGGAAACCCGATAGCCCCTGATGTGAGCCAGATGACACTTCCGGGCAACGCGACCTGACCAGCTGACTAAGCAAAACATGATTTCAAATGAGAGTGCATTGACTCGCGCCCCATCATGTAATTATGTAATTACATGTTTACTGATAATAATATGTCCGCGGTGTTCCACGCCCTCGCCCATGAGAGCCGGCGGCGGATACTCGATATCCTGAAAGCAAATCCCGGCTGCCCGGTCGGCGAGATTGCCCGCCAGTTCGATGTCAGCCGGATCGCGGTGATGAACCATCTGGCCGTGCTGGAGAAGGCCGGGCTCGTGGTCAGCGAGAAACGGGGCCGCACGCGGCACCTGTACCTGAACGCCGTGCCGATCCGCATGATCCAGGAGCGCTGGATGGATGGTTACAGCGAACAATTCGCGGGGCGCCTGACGTCCCTCAAACAGATGGCCGAAGCGGCCGTTCAGCAGAAGGACAAGGACAATGGTTGAGGCTGGCACCAAACCGCAGGCATTTGCTGAAAAGCAAATCTACAAGATCGTCATCAACGCGCCGATCGAAACGGTGTGGAATACACTGGTGAAGACGGACGAAGCCTTGCCGTTTTTCTTCGGCGCCCATTGCAAGACGACCGGCGAGAGGCTTGCGCCGGGCCAGCCCTATGCGATGCGCACGCCGAACGGCAAGTTCACGAGCGTGGTGGGCAAGGTTCTCGAATTCAGCCCGCCTCACCGCTATTCCCACACGCTGCAGTTCACGCTGCACGACGATCCGGCCTGCGTGGTGTCCTACGAGTTGAAGGAAGTGACTGAAGGGACCGAATTCTCGCTGATCACCGAAAACGTTCCGGCCGGCACGAAGATGGAAAAAAGCATGGCACAGGGCGCAGATTTCATTCTCAAGAACATCAAGTCGGTTGCTGAAACCGGCAAGGCCACCTTTTCCAGCCAGTTGATGCTGGGCATGATGAGCCTGATGACGCCGCTGATGCCGAAGCAGTGCCGCAGCGAAAACTGGCCACTGCAAGACTGAAGGAGACGACACATGGCGATGACAGCTGAGGAAATGATGGCCAGCATGAAGGCGGGCCTGAAAGACAAGACCGGCAAGGCGCTGGAAGACTGGGTCAAAGTGGTCAAGGCGAGCGGCCTGGAGAAGCATGGCGAGCAAGTGAAAATGCTCAAGACCGACCATGGCCTGGGGCATGGTCACGCCAATTTCATCTGCCAGGCTGCGAAAGGTCGGCTCGACGCAGATCCAGACGACCTGCTGGAGGCGCAGTACAAGGGCAAGGACACAATACGCCCGATACATGATGCACTGGTGAAATATGCCGCCTCGCTCGGCAAGGACGTGGAGATCGGTAACAAGAAGACCAGCGTCTCGCTGCGCCGGACGAAGAATTTCGCGGTGATTGTTCCAGCGACCAAGACGCGGATTGATCTGGGCCTAAATCTGAAAGGCATGCCCGGCAATGACCGGCTGGTGCCGGAAAAGCCGGGATCAATGTGTACACACAAGGTGCGACTCGAATCAGCGGCTGATTTGGACGCTGAACTGAAAGCCTGGCTGAAGGCGGCCTATGAGCGCGCCTAGCGCGCAGGCGACTTGTTGAACGCGATGGTGACCTGGCCAATTTCGATGCCATAGCGTGTGACGTAGGCCCGGTTGATAAGGACATTGTCGTCCATCAAGTACATCCAGTCGTCAAAGCCGACATTCCAGGTCGAGTCGCCAACCTTGAGGTCGACCTTGTATTTCCAGTTGAACGCGTTGCCTGCAACCTGCCCCTGGGCCATGCCCGGCACATCACCCGCCGTGCCGCGATAGGCACCGCCGCCCAGCACGTCGATCTCCCAGACACGCGTATCGCGCTCACCATCATCATACTTGAACTTTTCCGACAGGGTCAGCCGGTCGCCATCAAGCGTTCCGGTAATATCGACCTTGAACTGGCGGCGCACCTTGCCGAAGCGGTCTTCGAACACGCCATAGGCGGCGGTTTCGCCAAGAAAATAGTCTTCGAGAACGAGCTGTCGCGGGCTGTCGGCGAACTGGTTGACTTGCTGGCTGACGCAGGCGGTTGTTACCGACGAGGCCAGCAGCAGGACGGGCGCAAGGGCTTTTGAAATGTGCATTCCGTACCTTTCAGGCTGCAGGAGCATGTCTCCTGCCCCCCTCTACGCAGGCGCGTCGGCATCGGATGAAAAATATCGCTGCCCGGACGCAACGCGAGAACAATGCATCCGGGCAGGGATTATCTGGTGTGTAGCCTAGTAGAGGACTGCGAGGGACTTCGCGTCATAGTCTTTCAACTCATCGCTGCGGCCTTCGCGAACC
The DNA here is from genome assembly GCA_040216775.1 of Hyphomonas sp. Lineage (GTDB taxonomy): Bacteria > Pseudomonadota > Alphaproteobacteria > Caulobacterales > Hyphomonadaceae > Hyphomonas. The sequence goes on along the minus strand of JAVJOM010000027.1, from coordinate 19,829 downwards.
TTGGTGGCCCAGTCGGGATCCTGAAGCAGTGCGCGGCCAACGGCGACCATGTCGAACTCGCCCTTGTCGAGGCGCTCTTCAAGATCATCCAGCCGACGGACGGTTGCGCCTTCACCGCGGAAGGCTTTTTCGAAATCACCGGTCAAACCAACAGACCCGACCGTGATGCTTGGCAGGCCGGTGAGTTTTTTCGCCCAAGCGGCCGTGTTGAGACCATTCTCGCCGTCCACATCCGGGAATTCCGGTTCCCAATAGCGGCGTTGTGAGGCGTGAAGCACGTCGACACCTGCATCGACAAACACTTTGAGGAAGGCTTCGAACTCTGCCGGGGTTTGCGCGAGTCGGGCGGTGTAATCCTGCTGCTTCCATTGTGAAAAGCGCAGGATGATGGCGGTGTCCGGGCCGACCTGTTTGCGGGTTTCGCGGATGATGTCGCCGGCGAATGTGGCGCGCGCCGGCAAGCTTCCGCCGAAACGGTCGTCGCGCTTGTTCATCACGTCCCAGAAAAATTCGTCGATCAGGTAACCGTGAGCACCGTGAATCTCGATCGCGTCAAAGCCCAGACGAACCGCTTCACCGGCGGCATTGGCATAGGCCATGACCATATCGTCGACTTCGGCGCTCGAGGGCGGATCAAACACCTGCTTGCCCGAATGCGTCACACCTGACGGGCTGTCTGTGGGGGCGTCCGGATTGGGGCCGGTGCCCGGCTTGCGCATCATGCCCTGGTGCCAGAGTTGCGGCGCAATCAGGCCCTTTTCAGCGTGGACCTTCTCGACAACGCGCTTCCAGCCAGCGAGCGAATCGGGCTGGTAGAAGTTTGGTACGTTGGGGTCATTCGACGATCCACCGCGCTTGACGGTGGTGCCTTCTGTAACAATCAGACCAACATCGGCTGCAGCGCGGCGGGCATAGTAATCAGCCACATCTTCGCCCGGCACGCCGCCCGGCGATTTGGAGCGGGTCATCGGGGCCATGACGATCCGGTTGGGGATATTCATGGATTTGATCTTGATCGGCGAAAAAAGCGGGCTGGTCATTCGTGTGGGCTCCATTCAAACAGGGTCAGAAGTGGCGACGCCACCTGCCCGCGTCAACCATTGACGCTAGGGCGGGCACAGGGCACCGGTTCATGACGGGTTCAGCGCACTTCTCCAGAGTGAAGGGCGACCATATCTAAAACGGGGACAGTTCCATGCGATTTTTCTTCTTCCTGGCCGCGACGGCCCTGCTCGCGGCCTGCCAGACGCCCGGCTATGACTACGAAGCCCGTATCGCGCCCAACTTCCCTCAAGCAGCTGATTACCGCGCGCCAGAGGTTGGTCGCTTTCGTGGCCCCGCCGGAGAGGTTGCAGAAGGCGAACTGGAGGCAATGATCGCCGAAATCCGCCTTGACGGGATGCCCTGGTTCATGGCGACACAGGGCCAACCAGACAGCGTGTATGAGGGCCGGGTGGATATCGATGCCTGGGATGAGGAAGTCCGGTACGAACGCGAGCGCCGCTGCGTGAGACATAAGGGTGTGTTCGACTGTAAAAGGCACGCCATGGTGGAAACCGAATGCACCACCGAGTCGGTGATTGTGAACGTGACCACAACACTGGTTGATCTTGGCACCAATCGTTCTGTTTTTTCCGCCACACAGCCGGGCGGATCTTCGCGGGAGACCTGCATCGACGTCGCCGAATATCCAGATGAAGGCCAGTCTGAAGGCGTTTACCGCGATCCGCGCCAGTCGAATTACAATCCGTATAACGCGCCGATCGGCATGGTGCAGGACGCCGTGGTCGAGGCCGTGCGCCGTTTCCGCTATGACATCGCGCCCTATAACAAGACCGTTCGCGCCGAGATCATGACTGAAGGACTGATCCCGGAAGAACAGAACGATACGCGGTTCACGCTTGCGGTTGACGCCACAAAGAGCGGCAGCTTCCTGGGCGCCTGCGCGCAATGGGATGAACTGGCCCGCGCGTATCCGCGCGCACCAGCCGTGCTGCACAATCAGGGCGCCTGTGCCGAAGCGCGGGGTGACATGGAAACCGCCCAGCTGCGCTATGCGCGCGCCGCCGAATTGGCGAGCGGTATCCCGCTGTTGAAGGACAAGAAAGCGCAGCCGATTTTCGACGCGCTGGAGCGCGTGTCAGGCCGTCGCTATGATGAAATGCTGCTAGACGGCAGCCTGCCGAAATCCGGCAGCTGAGCCCTAGCCGCCAAACATTGTGGCCAGGGTGACGCCGGTTTCGCTGGCTTCAGCGGCGATGCCCCAGGCAATGCCGCCCGAAAACGCGATTGTGCAAACGACGAACTTGATCAGGACATTTTTCATCTGACGGCTTCTCCCGGTTTGGAACACTCTGAAGCGACAGAGTGCAAGCCGGGGGCCGCGTGAAAAGGTTCTGTTAACCCTGTTCGCCGGTATCCTTGTCCAGACGGTGGCCATCGGTGAGCTTGGCCAGTTTGTCGGCGCGGGCTTCTTCCAATGTTCGTTCCGCCTTGGTGCGACCAAACCGGGCACGGTTCTCTTCCGCCGTCTGCGCCTTGGCGGTGCGGGCCTTGGCCTTACGGGCCTTGTTGAAATTGATCGGGGTGCTCATGGGGCCAAGACTACTCAGCCGAAGGCGGACAGTCGAGCATCGAGTTTCGCCTTCACGCCCGGCCATTCGCGGGCGAGGATCGAAAACACAACAGTGGACCGAACGATACCATTCGGCAGGATGCGATTGTCGCGCAGGATGCCTTCCTGTGACGCGCCAAGCTTGCGGACCGCTGCCTGTGAACGCTGATTGCGCTGGTCGACATTGAAGTTGATGCGGATGGCACCCTGTTCGAAGGCATGCCCCAGCAACAGGCGCTTGCAGGCCGGGTTGGTCGCGCCGCCCTGGAATGGCGGACCGTAGATCGTCATGCCGATCTCGGCATTGCGGGATGCGACATCGGGGCTGAGATAGGATGTCATGCCGATGAATTCGCCGCCGGGCGAGTAGACCGCGAATGGCAGCAGGGTGCCTGCCGCCATCCGTTGCGCCATATTTTCGATCCACGCACTGATCCAGTCATGTGGCGGGAAGTAATAGGGCCAGGTTGCCAAAGCCTCGCCTGACCGCTCGGCCATTTCCCGCAGTGGACCGGCATGTGCGGTCACATCAAAAGGTTCAAGCCGGACGTGTTCGTCCGCCATCGCGACGGGCGTCAGGTTCATTCCTTGTGATTGTCGCGCCATTGTTCCATCGCCAGCGAGATCGCGAAGGTTTCACGGTATTTCGGGCTGGAGGCCGGGCGCGGCGCGCGTGCGGACGTCATCGCCATGATTTCGGCCAGCTTGTTGTGGGCAGCGCCCGACTGGCCTGCACCGATATAGGCGTGTAATTCGACGAGCGCGCTCGACAGCGGGTCATGGGCGCGGATCACAAAATAGGGTTCATCTTCGGCCAGCTTGCCGATGACATCGAATTCGGACGGGTTGGCCTTGGAGCCGACGGGTGGTTTGGCCATGGGTATCTGCCTTTCTGGGCGGAAGTGATTCTTCTCGCGCCAATCTAAACCCGCACGCGCGTCGCGCCACCCCCCGCAAGCAAGCCGGACGACATTCCTTCTTGCTGCAGGGGAGTACTGCGACCTAGCTGGACGCGACGATGCCGCCGTCGCACGGCACGGTATGACCGGTAATGAAGGAGCCCGCCTTGGACGACAGGAAGATGGCGAGGCCCGCAATGTCGCTCGGGGCGCCGACACGACCGGATGGGTTGCGGCTGGCAACAGCCCCCCAATCGACGCCTTCTGTCTCGCCTTTGAAGCCGACGCCGGTCGACAGCATCCATGTCGGGAACGGCCCTGGCGCGATGCCGTTGACGAGGATGTGCTCACCGGCGAGATGCGCGCCCATGAAGCGCGTCAGATGGATCACGGCGGCCTTCGACGTGCCATAGGCAAAACCGCTCATCGGGCTGGTATGCATGCCATCAATCGACGCGATGTTGATGACGCGAGCAGGCTCGTCCGCGCTGGCGGATTTGCGCAGCAGCGGCATCAGTTTCTGGGTGAGGAAGAAGACGCCCTTGACGTTGACATCCATCACCTTCTCCCAGCCAGCTTCCGGGAAGTCTTCCAGTGTCGCGCCCCATGCAACGCCCGCATTGTTGATCAGAACGTCGATCTTGTCTTCGCGTTTGGCGATTTCGTCGGCGAGATGATTGATGCCGAGCAGCGTGCCCACGTCGGACGGAATGGCATAGATCTCTCCGCCATACTGGCCCTTCAGCCGCTCGACCGTCTCTTCACAGGCCTGCGCCTTGCGCGACGAAATGATGACCTTGGCGCCGTTCGACAGGAAGCCGGCGGCGATCATCTCGCCAATGCCGCGGGACCCGCCGGTGATAACAACCGTCTTGCCAGCCACCGAAAACAAATTACTGAAATCCATGCTCACGTACTATTTCCTCCTGCTATGTCGGTGCCCCTAGTGCGGCAGCAGGCTGACAACAGCAAGAAAAATCAGTCTAGAACACCGTATAGACCGGGTCGTTCGGATAAGGCGCACCAATCGGTGTCTTGGTCCCGAAACGGTCGGCCTCAGTGCCGGGTGGCAGGGCCATGTTCTCGACCCAGTCGAACACGACAACCCTGTTCAGGATGCGCCACTCGCCATCACGCTGGACAAACCAGTCGAGATACCGCCCCTTCATGTCGACCTGCTCCATCTCGCCACTTTGCGTGCGCTGCCGCTGGAAGGCCGTGAAATAGCTTTCGACGGCAGCGCCGTCTTCGCGGAATTCGATCAGGATATTATGGATCTGATGGATGCCGCGCTCGATATGCGGCAGCATCTTCATGGCCCAGTCCACAAAGCCGCTCGCGCTGCCCTTATACGGGCCGTGATGATCCGTGCCATCAGCCCAGTAGGCAGAACGCAGCATCGCCTCATCGGCGCGGTCTATGCCCCGGCAATAGCGAAACAAGCAATCGCGTATCGCTTCACGCGCCATGAGTTCTTCGACTTGGCGCGCCAGACTCTCGGTGTCGGCCATGGTGCTGTCCTTGATCTGAAATCAGCCTGGCGAGATCATCTTCGCCGGAACGACGATTGCGTCGAAATCCTCTTCCGAAATGCCCAGAGCGAGCGCTTCGATCTTCAGCGTCGTGCCATTCTTGTGAGCGTTCTTCGCCACTTTCGCGGCGAGATCGTAGCCGTATTTTTCCTTCAGCGGTGTCACCAGCATGAGGGAATTGTCGAGGCCGCGCTTGATATTGTCGAGGCGCGGTTCGATGCCGACAACGCAATTGTCGGTGAAGCTAATGGCGGCATCGGCCAGCAACCGCGTCGACTGGAGGAAATTGTAGGCCATCATCGGGTTGAACACGTTGAGCTCGAAATGGCCTTGCGATCCGGCGAAGCCGATGGCGGCATTGTTGCCGTGGATGTGCGCGCAGACCTGCGTCAGCGCCTCGCACTGGGTCGGGTTGACCTTGCCGGGCATGATGGATGAGCCGGGCTCGTTCTCCGGCAAAGCCAGTTCGCCGAGACCAGAGCGCGGGCCCGAACCGAGGAAACGGATATCATTGGCAATCTTGAAGCAGGACATGGCAACGGTGTTGATGGCGCCATGTGTAAAGACCATTGCATCATGCGCGGCCAGCGCCTCGAACTTGTTGGGCGCTGAGGTAAACTTGAGGCCGGTGATCTTGGCGATCTTTTCGGCAACCGCATCGGCAAATCCAACCGGCGAGGCGAGACCTGTGCCCACCGCCGTGCCGCCCTGCGCCAGTTGCATCAGCATGGGCAGCGTGGATTCAATGCGCGCAATGCCATTCTCGACCTGCTGGGCATAGCCCGAAAATTCCTGCCCGAGCGTGACAGGCGTCGCGTCCTGCGTGTGGGTGCGGCCGATCTTGATGATCTCGGCCCAGGCCTTGGCCTTGGCATCGAGCGCGGCATGCAGGTGCTTCAGCGCCGGGACGAGGCGATGGCTGACTTCCTCGGCGCAAGCGATGTGCATAGCCGTCGGGAACGTGTCGTTCGACGACTGGGACATGTTCACATGGTCGTTCGGGTGGACCGGCTTTTTCGAGCCCATCTCACCGCCGAGAATTTCAATCGCGCGGTTCGAGATGACCTCATTGGCGTTCATGTTCGACTGCGTGCCTGAGCCGGTCTGCCAGACGACGAGCGGGAAATGGTCGTTCAGCTTGCCTTCGATCACTTCGTCGGCGGCCTGGATGATGACCTTGCCGAGATCGGCGTCCATCTTGTCCAGCGCCATATTGGCTTCGGCGGCGGCCTTCTTGACGATGCCGAGCGCGCGAATGATCGGCTCCGGCTGTTTCTCCCAACCGATCTTGAAATTGCCGAGGCTGCGTTCGGCCTGCGCGCCCCAATAGCGGTCGGAGGCGACCTCAACAGGGCCCATTGTGTCGGATTCAGTGCGGGTGGGGGTGTTGGCCATCTGTGCGGGCTCCCTGGAATTTCGCTGGATTGTTGCTGGGCGCGGTTTAGCATGCGCTCAGAACGGGGCAAGGTGGCCAGACGCATGAGTGAACGTCTCGAGATTCACAGGAAGCGATACAGTGAAGGCATTGTGCTGTTCCTGCTCGGCCTGGCCATGGCAGTGGGCATTGTCGTGCTGGTCCGCGTCCCGGCAAGCGGGTTCGGCAGCCTGATCTCTGGCGTACAAGACGCCGGGGACGCGTCTCTCGTCGGCGGCTTGCTGAAGACTCTTCTCGCGATGTCGCTGATCGGATTGCTCCTGCTGGCCTATTGGAGTCTGAAAAGCATGCTGTCGGCCATCCCGGAAATGGTGATCGATACGCGCGGCATCCTGCTGCGTGTCGGCGGGAAGGAACGCATGCTGGTCTGGACGGATATTGTCGGCCTGCGCATCGATACGACACGGGGCCGCCGCTCGCTTCATGTCATCCCTGCCCCCGAAATGATCCACGGCAAGGGCAAGGACGGGCCGCAAGGCCAAATGGAAATCACGATCACCAAGGGCACGATCAATGCCAGCTTTCAGCATGTGGTCGATGTCACCAAACGCGTGGCGCCGTCCCATCTTGCCGCGCAACTCTGATCGCCTTGCCGGAAATGACTGGCAATGCGGCGGGCGCCGGATAACATGCGCGCCATGATTGATACGCTGTCCAACCCGACCGTCCTGTTCGCCATCGCGCTCGCCTTTTTTCTAGGCTTCATGTTTCGGGGCAGCGGCCGCAGCTCACTTTCGCCTACGCCGATGAGCAAGGAAGAAGTAGCCGCAGCGGTGGAGCGTGTCACCGTTTCACGCTGGATGGAGATCGATGCCGAGATTGACGCCAAACGCAAACTGGCCGCGATCAAGTTGCTGCGCCAATCCACCGGGCTCGGCCTGAAAGATTCCAAGGAAGCGGTCGAGGCCCGCATGGCATCACGCGGGATGACCCGGCATTGATCGACGACTGGGTAAAGTCAGGCAAGGTGCGCGCGCGCATCACCGAAATGGGCACCTTAGAAGTGCGCTGTACCGGCCTGACGACGCAAACGAAATATTACAAGGGCCTGCTGAAGGAATTCTTCCGCAAGGAGTTCCCGCCCCTCCGGCCCGGCTATGGCGACTACAGCGTCCACATTGTGATGGAATACACTGGCGAGGCGCCGTGGATGGATCTCGACAATCTCGCCAAGGCCCTGCTCGACAGCCTGACGGGCAATGTGTTTGAGGATGACCACCAGGTCGCGCGCCTTCTGGTCGAACGGCGCGTCGGCGAACGCGAAGGCATCTGGCTCAGCGCCGAGGCGATGGAATAACCCGGTTCAGACGTCGACCATGAGCCGCTCAAGCCCGCGGAAAAACGGCAGCGCTCGCCATACCAGGTCCTGATTTGCGAGGCGCATGTCCGGATAGCGCGCGAAAAGCTTCTCAAAGACGCGACGAGCCTCCATGCGGGCGAGCGGCGCGCCGATGCAGATGTGCGGGCCGCCGCCGAAGGCAACATGGCTGGCGCGCTTCTGCGTGATGTCGAAACGATCCGAATTCTCAAACATGGTCTCGTCGCGATTGGCCGAGGCGAGTGAGCAGAAAACGACCTGATGCGCTTTCATCGGGCAGCCAGCGACCTGCCGGTCTTCCGCGAGAATGCGCGAGGTTGCCGAGACCGGCGCCTCGTAGCGCAGCACTTCCTCGACCGCCTGCCCGGACAAGGCAGGATTGGCTTTCAGGGCGGCGCGTTGTTCGGGATGTGTCAGGAAGAGCCAGACACCATTGCCGATCAGGTCTGTCGTGGTCAGGTTGCCGCCCACCAGGAGCGCGCCGAGATTGATGCGGATTTCATCATCCGACAGCGGAGCGCCGCCGCTGGCCTGTAACTGGACCATGTCGGTGATCAGGTCATCGCCGGGCACTTTGCGGCGCGCTTCCATTAATTCGGAGAAATAGCCATCAAGCGCCATACTGCCCTGCTCCATGCGGGCGGTCTCTTCCAGTGTACGGACCGGGTTCAGGCTGAGGATGACGTCTTCGGACCATTGGCGGAAATCGGGCAGGCGGTCTTCATCCACGCCGAGAATACGGGCAATGACGAGGATGGGAATCGGCACCGCGATTTCGGCCATCAGGTCAAAGGGGCCGGAAGCGGGCGCGGCGTCGATCGTATCGTCGATGATGGCTTCGATCTGGGGCTTCATCTTCTGGATACGCGTGTAGAAGGCTTTTGCCAGCGGCGGGCGGACGCGGGCATGATCCGGGTCATCGAGGAAGAGGATGGAGGTGCGGCGCGGGTTTTCATCTTCCTGGACCAGCTGGCGTGAGATGGACCCCTCTTCGGCATTCAGCGGGTGCCGGACGAAGCTGCGATCATTTACGGTTTCGCGGATGTCGGCATAGCGCGTCAGGAACCAGGTCTTGGCCATCTCGTCGCGCAGGACAGGGCAATTTTGACGCAGGGTTTCGAGCGGCGGGTGTGGGTCATTGCGCGCATCCGGTGAGAATGCGGTCACCTCCAGCACAGATTGCGGCACGTGCGGCGTGCGCGGGTCGTCGGCCATGTCTTCCTCCCTGCCCGGTCTTTTTGCCGAGTCACATGAGAAACCTATCATGGATTTGTGCCGAAATCGTGGGTGACCCAGCGGGAAGGCGCCATGTGACAACAGCTGTGACCGCCTTTTTCCTTGAGTGTCGTAGGGAGAGCGCTGGCTAAATGATTCAGTAACCCCTTGCCGCTTGTCCTGACGCAAAATTGCGTCATCTTCAGAAGCGACCTTACGGAGCATGCAATGACCAAACTCGTTAGCGACGACATCCTGGAAGATACCGGAGCGGAAAGGCCGGTACACCCGGCCGTGTATCCCCTGCTGGAATCGGACTTCGAGCTTTGGAATCCCAATTCCTGGACACGCGGCCACCCCCATGACCTCTATGCGCGCATGCGCACGGACGCACCGGTCATGTGGTCGAAGATGCGCCGTGGCGGCAGCGGATTCTGGTCCGTTTCGAGATATGAGGACATCAAGACGGTCGAGCTGAACCCGGGCATATTTTCGTCCCAGCGAGGCGGGATCAATCTGGCTGTACCGCCGCGGGAGCATTGGCGGCCCGAAGTCCTGATCCGCGCGGCGATGGACAATCTGATTTCGATGGACGAGCCGCAGCACATGCAGATGCGGATCCAGCAGAAAGACTTCTTCATTCCGGCTTATGTCGCTGAGCTGCGCAAGAAGGTCAGCGTGAAGGTGGACTCGCTGCTGGACGATCTTGAGGCGAACGGGCCTGAACTGGACTTCGTCAAATTATTTTCCAACCAATTGCCGCTCTACACGCTGTGCGAAATGCTCGGCGTGGACGAGGAAGACCGCCAGAAAATTGTCTACTGGATGCATTACCTGGAAATGGCGAGCCAGTTCATGACAAACCCGTTCCGGACCTTCCTCAGCGAACCACTCTTTCCGTTGAGGTTCCGGAAAGTGGTCGAAGAAATGTTCGCCTATGGCGCAAGTGTCATGGCTGACCGAAGGGCCAATCCGCGCCATGACCTGTTGACCGTGATCGCGCAGTCGAAACTGGACGATGAGCAATTGCCGCAGGAATATCTGGATGGCTCTTGGCTGCTGATCATCTTTGCTGGCAATGACACGACGCGGAACTCGCTGTCGGGAACCATCAAGCTGATGACAGAATGGCCGGACCAGCGCGCGATGGTGCTGGACGACCCGTCCCTGATCCCGCGCATGTCGGAAGAAGCCCTGCGCATGGTCTCACCCGTCAAGCATATGCGCCGCACGGCGCTGGAGGAGACAGAACTCAATGGCCAGCTCATCGCCAAGGATGAGAAGGTCGTCATGTGGTATGGCGCTGGTAATCGCGACCCGGACGTCTTTCCGGACCCGGACCGGTTCGACATGATGCGCGACAATGTCGACAAGCACATCGCCTTCGGCCACGGCATCCACAAATGCCTCGGCTCACGCGTGGCCCAGATGCAGCTGCGCGTGGCCTATGAGCAGATCTTCCAGCGGTTCCCGAACATCGCTTTCACCGGCGACATCAAATACGGGCCGAATGCGCTTGTGCACGCAATCTCGAAGCTGAAGGTGAACCTCTACGGCAAGGGAAATTCGCGCCCGACGCAGGTTCAGGTCAAGGCGACGGAGTCGGCCTAGGCTGTTTGCGTCTTGAAGGCCTTGTGTTCCGGTTCGGTCATGCCGAGTGGCTGGTGCCGTTGCATCAGTCCAGCCGTTTGAACAACATGGGAATGGCGGTTGCTGTGGCTTTGGCAACCAGCTCGCCTTTCGGGCCGAAGCATTCGGCTTCCATGAAGGCCGCTGACTTGCCGAGTTTGAGGATGCGCGCCTCGACACTGGCCGGGCCGGGCATCAGGCGCCGCAGAAAGCTGGTCTTCATTTCCAGCGTCGGCGCCGTCATCGTCACATTCGACGCGATGATGACACATGTGCTCATCGCCTCGTCCAGCATGGCAGAGATGAACCCGCCCTGCACGGCGCCCGTGGGATTGGAAAACATTTCCGGCACGTCGAAATCCATGCGGATGCGCATTGCGTCCTGTTCGACTTCCGCCAGCCTCATGCCCAGCGTATCGGAACAGGGGGGGCGTTTCTTGGAGCCCTGGAAGCGGGCCAGCATCTCAGCGTCGCTGAGGCGGGGCTTGTCTGTACCTGCCACTATCCGGGCGACCCTATTTGCGGCGGAACGCGTCGAGGTTCACCACCGTGCCGGCGTCGACAGGCGCAGTGTCTTGTTCGGCCACTTCAAACGCGGCGGCGGGCGCAATCACGTCGGCATCCTTGTTCGTGTTCTCGAATGTCAGGCCGAAATTCACTGACGGATCAACGAAGCGCGTGATCGCTGCGTAGGGCACGAACAGGTGCTGTGGCACGCCCGAGAATTTCAGGATGATCTCGAAATGACCATCACAGACTTCAAGGTCCCAGAACTGATGCTGCACCACGATCGTCATGTCTTCGGGAAACCGCTCGGTCAGGTAATCGGCAACTTTCACGCCCGGCGCCTTGGTGCGGAACGTGATGTAAAAATGGTGTTCGCCGGGAAGTCCGCCATTGGCGAGCGCACGCTTGAGCGATTCGCGAACGACGCCGCGCATGGCAGCCTGGGTAAGCGCGTCATATCCGATGTAATCCGTCATGTTCGCCGTACTGACCCTCAATCCTGATGTTGGTAACTTTCCATACACTATGCGCGGTCCCATCCCCCCGCAACGGGCTTCGCACGGCAGGCGAGGAAAAAAACAGCACTCGCGCAGTCGCCCCGGCGGGGAGCGAGTTCTGTGAACGCGTAATGGTCTGGTCGGTTGGGCATGTGCGGAAGGCGAAAAGCCGCTCACGCAGCCTGCAACATAGAAAGAGGCTGAGGTGAAGTATCCTTCGACCTCAGCCACCATCAATGTGGTCTGCCTTGGACAGAATCAGTAATTGCCGGGCGGATCGCTGGCCGGAAACGATTCATCGCTTTCCTCGTCCACTTCATCCCAGTCCTTTGGCGGGTTTTCCATATTCTCGGGACCGGCAGGACGGATGTCCCGCGTCTCGTCCGGGCTGTCTTCTTTTTGAGTTGGCTTGCGTGACATGATGAACCTCCATGCAGGGTTTAAGTCCAGATCAACGCGTACGTGCCGGCAAGGTTGCACAGGCAGGCGGGTCCATTCGCCACTGGCCAAGGCCGATAGCGACGCATAGGTTTGGATCACAAACGAGAAATGCGCAGGGATGACCACGATGAAAATGCCGGAACACGGGCGAGTATGGGATGAAGTCAAAGCCGATATGATCGCACGCGGCGGCGGCGATGCGGCATGGCGTGATGGCCGCACTGCCGTCTATGTTTTCAATGCCGGACAAGACATCTCGCGCATCCAGCACGAAGCGTATGGACTCTACATGGCCGAGAACGGTCTTGGCCCCCTCGCCTTTCCCAGCCTCGCGCAGATGGAAAAGGACGTCATCGCAATGGGGCTCGACCTGTTGCACGGCCCTGAAGGCTCGACAGGCACGATGACGTCCGGCGGCACTGATTCCATCACGATGGCGATCAAGACCGCGCGTGATTATGCCCGTGCCAATGGGCGCCCGCGCGAAGGCACGAACATTGTGCTGGCCCAGTCAGCCCACCTCGCTTTCGACAAGGCGGCCCACTTGATGGATATCGAAGTGCGCCGGGTTCCGCTCAAGACAGATGGCACTTACGAGGCAGACCCTGAAGCGATGCGCGAAGCAGTTGATGCTGCCACGATCATGATGGTCGGCTCGGCACCAAATTTCCCTCATGGCATCATTGATCCGATCGAAGCGTTGGGAGACGTCGCAGCAAAGAAGAATGTCTGGTTGCATGTCGATGCCTGCGTCGGCGGCTATTTCGCACCGTTCGCTCGCATGAATGGTGTACCGGTGCCCGCCTTCGATTTCGAAGTGCCACAGGTGCACTCCATGAGCGCCGACCTGCACAAATACGGCTATTGCGCCAAGGGGGCATCGACTGTGCTCTTCCGGTCAGAGGACCTCTACCAGTACATGCCGTTCGACATGGCCGGCTGGTCAGGTGCGCCGATGAAAACGCCCACACTTGCTGGAACACGCCCCGGCGGCGCCATCTCGGCGGCCTGGGCAGTGATGAATTCACTGGGTGTTGTGGGGTATCGCGAAAAACAGGGGCTCGTCTGCGAAACGCGCGAAAGGATCGAAGAAGGCGTGAAGCGCCTGGGCTTTGAAGTGCTGGGCAATCCGATGCTTGGCCTTGTCGCGTTCCGTCACCCGGATCATCACGCATTTGCCATCTATGGCGAAATTTACCGGCGTGGCTGGTTCACGTCAGTGACCAAGGAACCGCCAAGCCTGCACCTGATGCTGTCGCCCAAGCATGCCGAAGTCGTCGACGATTACCTGGCGGATCTCGAAGCCAGCGTGGCCACAGTCGCGGGCGGCCTGGCCGGACCAAAGGTTGAAGCGCGCTACAGCTGATACAGGCGACGGGGACAGCCCCTGCGGCATGCCTTGTTCATGCGCGCGCCTTGATGCAGTCTCCGGCCAGAAACCACTGTATCGGAGCCTCCTCATGCGCCTCATCACGACCAGTCTTGCCGCCCTTGCTCTCTCCGCCTGCGTCCATGCCCAGACGCCAAGCGACAAGGCCGTGCTCGACAGTATTGATGCGCGCTATGACGAGACAGCCGCGATGGCGCAACAGATCTGGGACTGGGCCGAGGTCGGCTATCAGGAAGAAAAATCATCGGGCCTTTTGCAGTCGAAATTGAGTGATGCGGGCTTCGCGGTCGAAGCGGGCGTTGCCGACATCCCGACCGCTTTCGTCGCCAGCTATGGATCGGGCGGCCCGGTCATTGCGATCCTCGCGGAATTCGACGCTCTGCCCGGCATCAATCAGGATGCCATGGCCAGCCGCGCCCCTATCGAGGGCAAGCATGCCGGCCATGCCTGTGGGCACAACCTGTTCGGCGCGGGTTCGGTGGGCGCTGCCCTCGCGATTCGTGACTGGCTGGAACAGACGGGCACACCGGGCACCGTCCGCCTCTATGGTACGCCGGCCGAAGAAGGCGGCAGCGGCAAGGTCTACATGGTGCGCGAAGGCCTGTTCGATGATGTCGATATCGCCCTGCACTGGCATGGCGATGACCAGAACTCCGCCGCCGCACAAACCTCGCTCGCCAACCGCTCGGCCAAGTTCCGCTTCTACGGCCTATCGGCCCATGCCGCTGGCGCGCCGGAACGTGGGCGCTCGGCCCTCGATGGCGTGGAATCGTTCAACTACATGGTCAACATGATGCACGAACACGTGCCGCAGGATGCACGTATCCACTACGTGATCACATCCGGCGGTGTCGCCCCCAATGTGGTGCCGGACTTTGCCGAAGTCTTCTATTATGCCCGCCACCCCAGCGCCGACGGCGTTGAGGACATCTGGGCGCGTATGGAAGATGCCGCGCGCGGCGCCGCGTTGGGAACAGGCACGCGTGTGGAGTGGGAAGTGATCCACGGCAACAATCCGCTACTGGTCAATGAAACACTCGCAAAGATGATGGATGGCAAGCTGCGCCAGGTGGGTGGCGTGGAATACAATGCCGAAGAAGAAGCCTTTGCCGCGGAAATCTACAAGAGCTTTGCCAAGCCCGACCTGCCGTTGGGCAGCGAGAAAGAGGTGCAGCCTTTCGAGGTCTCACTGGGCTATGGCTCAACCGATGTCGGCGATGTCTCCTTCGCGGTACCGACCGTTGGCCTGCGCGCGGCAACATGGGTGCCCGGTACCGCCGCTCACAGCTGGCAAGCCGTCGCCGCCAGCGGCATGACGATCGGGTACAAGGGCGCTCAAGTGGCAGCCAAGACACTCACGCTTGCTGCGATCGAGCTTTACGAGAACCCGAAATTGCGTACAGCCGCCCGCGCTGAATTCGACGCCGCGCGCGGCGAGGATTATGAGTATTCGTCACTGCTGGGTGACCGCGACCCGCCACTCGATTACCGTAAGTAGGAGGAAAAAAGTGGAGGCTTCTGTTGCCAGGCGCCTCCGGGCCCCGCCTAGGGAGCTGAATCCCTAGGAGTTAAAGCGGTTTACTACGCACAGCTACGCTGCGAGCAGTTCACCTTCAGCAAAGTTGTCATTTGCAACTATGTTGATGTGAGCTTCTAACGGGGCTCATACGGGCGAAAGCATCGTCTTTAGACGTCCGTCGATCCTATTTCGACCCCGTCAGAAACAGGCGCTGAAGTGCCTGAACCTGCTTGTGGTGGAGTCGCCGGGTACCGCCCCCGGGTCCGAACCGCTTATTACACGTACGTTTATCGCCATAGTCCGAAGACAACTTCCATATAGGTGAGGTGGCGTCCAAATGAAAGGCTTTTGCCCTGCAAGCCGGAAATTCTCTGACTCAGTATTGACAGGCCCACCAATATACATAGCGTGTTATGTATATTCTGGAGTTCGTCATGGCAGACATTCTGAAAGACCTTGGATATCTTGCGCTCGGCAGTCGCCTGAAACGGCTGGCCGAGCGGATGCAGGCCGATGCCGCGCAGATTTTCGAGCAGAACTGCTTCATCACACAACCGAGCCATTTCCCCCTGCTGGCCGCACTGGACCGGTATGGTCCGCTGACTGTGACCGAAGCGGTCGCCGCGCTGGGTGTCAGCCAGCCGGCCGTGACACGTAGCCTGGTCGGGCTGGTGGACATGGGGCTTGCCGAAACAACAGTGTCCGATTCAGATCGCCGCCAGAAATCCATTTCCCTGACGCCGGAAGGGATCGACGCGGTTGCCCGCATGAAGCGCGAGGTCTGGCCTCATGTCGCCCGCGCCGCAGAAGAATTGGCCGCTGGCCCCGACACCAACCTGTTGGAACAGATTGCACGGATCGAAGCGGCGTTCGATGAAAAGTCCCTGTCGTCGCGCGCCTCGGACGGCCATGCCATCATCGAATATGCCGATGATCTTGCGGGCACATTCTATGCGATCAACGCAGAATGGATCAGCGAGATGTTTACGCTGGAACAGGCCGATCGCGAGATCCTGTCCAACCCGCGCGACCTGATTGTCGACAAGGGTGGCGCGGTAATGTTTGTTTCCACTGGCGGGCTAGGCATTGTCGGCACCTGCGCGCTGATGCCGATGGGCAATGGCCGGTTCGAACTGACCAAGATGGGAGTGCTGAAATCGGCACGCGGGCGCAAGTCCGGAGAGTTCCTGCTGGCGGCTGCGCTCGAACGCGCGCGCCGGATGGAAATGGAAAGCCTTTACCTGCTGACCAATCGCAAATGCGCGGCGGCAATCCACCTGTATGAAAAACTCGGCTTCGTGCACGATGCCAGACTGCTGGATGCTGGTGGCAAACGGTATGAACGCTGTGATGTTGCCATGTCCTATCCGCTGGACCAGGCTATTGCTTGATGCGCAATTCCGAGATTGACCGCGCGATCGACCGATAGGCTGCCGTCAGTTCATCCCCATTCGAGGCGTTGAACGCATAGGCCGGGCTGGTGGCACAGTATTCGAGAATTGTGCGACCGTCAGCCGTCTTCTGAACGCTACCCGGCACCTGGAACCCCACCGTATAGACCTGGATTTTCGAGGGTGCCGCCTTCATCGTATCGCAGAGATCCTGCGCCTGACGGAACGAACTTTTCGCTGCAGTCGGGTGGTTGGTGTTAAAGTCACCATCCGTCATCAGGATCACGGCCTTCATGTTCTGCTTGGTATTGTACTCGAGCGGCTCTGACGCTTCAGGCCAGACTGACGCCCAATTGGGCGACAACAGGTACCAGCCCCATGCAAGGCCGATATGGCCCGCCGTGCCGCCATTGGCGGTCAGCGACTGGACATGCGCGTTGAGCACCGCCTTGTCATCCGTCAACGGCACGGGTCCCGACGCCCGGCACCCGGCATAGGACGCATCATACGCGCCTCGCGAGGAATCGCCGCCGCTGCTTTCGATTTCCCACTGGCCGTTGCGCTTGTTGTTATTGCCAGTGGTCCAGTTCCAGCGCGGGTTGCCAGCACCGATCCAGCGCATTGATCCCGGGGCCGCGTCCGACGCAGCGTCACCGCCTGTGCGTTCATACACGCACGTGTCGATCACGCTTGCGTCTTCAAGCTTCCGGCGCGCGGCATTCCAGTTTCCTGTGCAGTTTCCACCCGGGCAATATTCCTGCTCGTAATAGAAGAACCGTTTGCCTGTAGAGGCATCGATCATGCGGGCGTCATTATGTGAATCGTAATTGCTGCGGGCAGCCGAATTGGATCCATCTGCCGACAGCTGCACACTCCGCGTGACGCTGTTGAAATAGGCGCCGGCATTCACCGCATTATTATAGGTCGTCACCGCCAGGCGCACCTTGCCATCATTGGGCCCGTCATCCGGCAGCAATTCATCGAAGGCGACTGCTGCCGCCGATTTCAGCAGGCTGAGCCGGTTATAGCTGTTCATCGAGCCCGACACGTCAAACACGAAAGCCACATCGGCATTGCCGACCGCATAGGTTGATGTCGATCCTGCGCGGAAGCTGAGCTTGTCCCAGCCGATCAGGTCGGAAATGAATGTCGGCTGATCGCAGCGGATTGTGCCGCGAATATCCTTGTTGTCCGGGTTGTACGTTACCGTGACGGGCGCGCAGTCAATCTTGCCGCCCTGCTCAGCGACCAGCGCCGCCGTGTAGGCCTTGATGTCGGCGCTGACCTCCTCTTCGCTCGCGCCGCCCTGACGCGACAGCGCGCCAGCCAGAACGGCAGAATCGAGCGCAAACTGGACCTTGTTCTTCTGGCGGATCGTGAATTGGAAATCGACGGCCACCCCGCCAAGCGCGAGGACTCCCGGAATGAACAGCGCGCCCATGACAGCGATGTTGCCGCCCTGCCCGGTCCACCAGTTTCTGAATGCTTTGCCTGTTGTCATTGACGTCAGCCTTGCTTGAAGCGCCCTGCGCGCGCCAACCTAGCGGGTGAGCCGCAGGTCAGAGATCGATTGTGCGATTTCGCGATAGGCGTCCGTCAGTTCTTCCCCATTGCTGGGTTCGAATGCATGGCTCGCATCGGTTGCACAATAGTCCAGAATGGTTTTCCCGCCCGGCGTGGTGGCCACATTGTTGGGCACCTGGAAGCCGACCGTGTAGATCTGCACATTGTAAGGCTCGGCCTTCATCGCGTCGCAGAATTCCATGGCCAGTTCGATAGAGCTGTCAGACACAGACGGGTGGGTCTGGTTGAACTCACCATCCGTCATCAGAATGATGGCCTTCGCCGTATCCGGCTCGTCCCACGGCCACGGGTGCGATAGTGTGGGCCACAGGGAGTTCCAGTTCGGAGAAATCAGGTACCAGCCCCATGCAATGCCCAGGTGACCGGCTGTGCCGCCGCCTGCGTGAAGGTCGTCGACATAGGCGTTCAGCACGGCCTTGTCCTCGGTCAGCGTCAGCGGCGCCGAGTTCTCACAGGATGTCGGCGTCACGTTGAACGCGCCTGACGAGGAATTGGCACCGCCATATTCGATCTCGTTGGAGCCGTTACGCTTGTTGTTCGTACTGGAATTCCAGTTCCACAACGGATTGCCGGCAATCATCGAATTGGTCGCACCGGTGCCGCCTGCCGCATCGGTAAACGCATTGATGCCAACACGCTCTGAAACACACGTATTGTCGCCGATATTGGTTTCAAACCATTGCCGCTTCGGGGTGAGCGTCCAGTTGCTGTTGTAATTGCAATTATAGCTGCAGCTGGCATTTTCGTAATAGAAGAACCGCTTGCCAGTCGACTGGTCTATCAGCACACGGTTGCTGTAAGCGTTATAGCGCGACTGCGCCGAATTGCTTCCGGACGACGCATCAGTGCCAAGCGTGATCTTGCGCGTCACGTCGTCAAAATACTCGCCCGCATTGACGTTGGCATTATAGGTCGTCAGCGCGATGCGCACCGTGCCGTCCAGTTCCCGGTCATCCGGCAACAATTCGTCAAAGGCGACCTTTGCGGAATTCTTCAGATTGTCGAGACGGCTGTTGGAATTCATCGAGCCGGAAACATCGAAAATGAAGGCAACGTCGACATTGCCGATACCATAGGTCGTTCCCGAAGTGACGTAGAAATCCAGCGTATCGCGATGCAACAGTTGCGAGAGGGTCGTCTTCTGCGAACACCGGATAGAGGCAATGATGTTTTGCGTGCCGTCTTCAAAGGCAAGCTCAGGATCTGCGCATGACAATCCCGAATCCTGTACATCAATCAGAGAGTCGACATAGTTCGTGACAAGCGTGCTGATTTCCTGCTGGGTCTTGCCGGCCTGCATGGCCTTGGAACCCGCGATAACCGCACTGTCGATCACGGCCTGAACCTTGGCCTTCTGGGTAATCGTCATCTGCACATCGATCGCGATGCCGGCGATGCTGAGAATTGGAACGATCGCGATTGCAGCGATCACCGAGATGTTTGCTTGCGTGCCGGTCGCATAATGACTGACACGAACGTCGTTCAAAAGCCTGGACATTTTACCCGCCTCAACTGCGACTTTTCTGGTCGCATCCATGCATCAGAATGACCGACATTGCTTGTTTCGACGTTAGATTTTGGTGGGCGTTTGCGCCGGTTTTGGCAAGACGCGGTAAACCATACACCGCGCCTTGCCGTCCGTCCGCTTGCCGACTGCCTAGTAGGTGATCCGCAAGTCGGAAATCGACTTGGCAATCATGCTGTAGGCATCCTTTAGTTCCTGGCCATTCTCCGGCTCGAACGCATGGTCGGCGCTTGTTGCACAATAGTTCAGAATGTCCTGGCCCTGTTTCGGGGCCTGGAACGCGACCGTATAGATCACGATGTGCTCTTCCTTCGCAGCGTCACACATCTTCTT
>JAVJOM010000017.1:0-43553 GCA_040216775.1 Hyphomonas sp. | reverse complement strand
GCGTTTTCTCCGATTTTGGCACGTATCCTGACGGCGGCGAACATGGGCGTCTTCCTTTCATTGCCTGTTTGCAATGTTTCAAAGCTGCGCCCCGAATGCGGCGGGAAAGGAGAGTCTTTCAGGCAGGCCCGGTACTTGTTTAGGGCGGTTTGGTGCGGGGAATGGGGCGAATGTGTCCGACCGGAATGTCGTCTGGCTTATACTCCGGCCCATGATCCGATCAGGAAAACGGTTACAGGTGAGCGAGCGGGAGGGGCGGGAGATGCGCGTGTTCTGGCTGCTGGGCTTGAGCGGGACAGAGATGGCACGGCGGATGGGGCGTCAGGCCCGCACGGTGAATGCGGCGATCCGCGAGCGCAATCTGGGCGGGCCGGAACGGCCCTTTGAAATGGCGTGGCTGGCCCTGCGCGCGGGCGCTTAATTCCCGGCGCGGAAGGACTTGCGGCCGAAATACGTGTTCTTGGGGGTATCATCGTCTGTCGGCGGATCGCTTGGCGTATCGTCGGGGGGCGCGACCTCTGTGACCGTGGCCTCGCCGGACATGACCTTGCGGATGTGAGCCGCGGCGGCACCCGCAGTGGAGACTTCGAAATCGTCAACGTCCTTGTCGATGCGTTTGGCAAGCAAGCGGGCCTGGTGGGATGACAGGCGCTTCAGTTCAGTTTCGAAAATGTCAGTGCCGACCGCGTCGCGCAGGGCAATCATGTCGTCACTGGTCTGGCCGGCCGAGTTCATGAGCTTGCGCACGAGGAGGCCGGTGGCGGCGGCAAAATCCTTGTCGGCGAGCTTGGAGAACCGGTCGCGGTTTTCGAGCAGGGCTGCCAGCGCGCCAGCGCCCCCGGTGCCGGTCAGTCCGCTCATTTCAGGCGCTCCTGAACTTCCTTCAGCAGCTTGTCGATGATGCCGAGTGCCTCGCCGGGCCATTTGGCGCTGAGAGTCGGATCGGGCCCAAGCTCGATCGGGTTGGTGGCAAAGCCGGTCTTGAGCGGGATGACGGTGTTGAACATTTCGAACTCGGCTTCCTTGGCATTCGCGGCATCGCGCATGGCCTGGAGGACGACTTGCTGGTGTGGCGAGTTGTCGAATCGGGTGGCGAGCACAACGGGCAGGTTCTCGATATCACGGTCGCGCAGGTTTTTCATGATGTCGCCGGTGAAAAGGTCGAGCCCGAGCGTGGACATGAAGTCCGGGATGGTCGGGACGATGATGAGATGGCTGGCGGCGAGCACGCTTTCAGTCATTACCGAGATGCCGGGCGGGCAATCGCAGATGATCACGTCATATTCGGCTTTCAGCAGATCGAAGTCATCGCGCAGACGGCGGCCGACCTGGCCCTGCAGGGCCTCCATCGAATATTTCTTGGCGGTGAGTTCGTAGATCAGCTCGCGCTCTGTCTTGCGAAGGCGCGGAGAGGACGGGATCAGGTCGAGCGGGAGGTTCTTGCCCTCATAAGTAACGTCGCTGGCATTGGTGACGACGAATTCGGACAGGCGCTTCTGTTCGTTTGCGAAGAAATTTTCCAGCAGCCAGTCAGATATCGTGGCGTAGTCATTGATGGCCTGGAACAAATGTTCATCGCCCTCGTGACCGTAGACGAGCAGGGATGCGTTGGCTTGTGTGTCGAGATCGACGACGAGCGTGCGACGCCCGGAAGCCGCGAAGGCTTCGGCGAGACTGACGCAGGTGGTTGTCTTGCCGACACCGCCTTTCGAATTCGCAATCGAGATGACCTGTGCCGACATTCTGCTAGCTCCTCTTCCCCTTGTCACAATCGCGGCACAAAGCAGATTTGGCCGGGCATGGCTATTGCCCGCAGGTGGAAAAATGCAGGGCCGGCCCCGCCATTTCCCTCAAGTTTCCAACGTAGTGCCCGGTGTTTCCTTGGAAAAATAGTCTTGTGTCCGACCGCAATGCTGGCGGGCGTAAATTCTCCTTATCGAAACAAGCTCATGGAAACGAGGCGCGGCATGGATTTGGGATGGCCTTTTGCACGGACACGGCGAGAATCAAAAGCTGCGATACCCCTGGTGGCGCTGTCGCAGCTCGGCAGCCCGGCATGGGGCGGGCGCGATGCAGCGTCGCTGACGCAGGACGGCTATTTGCGCAATGCGGTAGCCTATCGGTGTGTGCGCATGGTGGTCGAAGCGGCGGCAAGCGTGCCGCGGGTAACGGCCCACGCGGGGGCGGCGAAACTGTTGCGGGTACCGGCACCGGATGTGGCGGGCGCCGGATTTCTCGAAGGCGTCTACACGCAGTTACAACTGGCCGGGAATGCCTTTTGTAGAGGCGGTGCAGATTGACGGCGTGGCGGCGCTGTCTGTCAAACGCGATGCGCCATGGGAGTGCCTGGAGACGGCGAGCTTTGCGACCGTGGAGGAGAAGCACGCGATCGCGGGGCTGGGCACATGAAATGCGAGAAGAAGATAACGCTGGCCTTCGTAGTGGCGGTGCTGGCGCAGACCGGCGGCGCGTTGGTGTGGGCCGGATCTGCGGCAGAGCGCATCATCGTTCTTGAACGGACGGCGGAGGCGCGCCAGCCGGTGGTCGGTATGATCATCAGCAAGCTGACGGCGCTGGTCTTGGCCCTACTCGAAGGTGAGGTGGCAGGCGCCGAGGACGCGGAACATGTGGTAGCGGTCGCGGGTGTCTGCGCTGGTGCGCAAGTCTGAATAGGCCTGGATGGCGATGGGGGTGGCGATGCCGACCTCCTGCTCGAAGCGGGCGGTGTCGCCAGTCTCATCCATGTAGATGTCATTGGCCAGCGTGGCCCAGTAACCGGCGGCCAGTTCACTTTCGGCAGGGCGCAGATCGGGATCAAGTTCGGCCATGAAGGCCGCGTCCCAGTCAGTGGCAGCGCTTTGCGACCAGACGGCCCAATAGGTGGCGCAGGTGACCATGTTGGAGGCGGTTTGGGGCGCGGCCCCGGATTCCACGCCGTGCTGGTAATAGCCGTTCATATAGTCCGTGCTCTGCGCGGCAGCAGGCAGGGCAGTTAGGGCAGCGGCGAGCAGGATGAGGCGAAGGGGCAAGGGGGCGGCTCCGGAAGGAGGAATTGGATCGGGATTATAGATGCAAGTGCTGAACCAAAAGGAAATGGCCCGCTAGGGGCTGAATAGAAACAGGAATATCGAGATGACACTGACGGTGATGACACCGCCGGACGGGGAAGTTTTGTCCCTTGATGCGGCGAAGGACTACCTGCGCATCGGGACAGGTGGCGAGGATGCGCTGGTGACGGCGCTGATCGCTTCGGCGCGGCTTGAGGCCGCGAGCGGGCTGGTACTGGTCACGCGGACCCTGAAGGACGTCTTGTCGGTCCGTGTGGCGCAGATCGGCGCAGATGGTCGCACAGGTCAGTGGGTTTCAATCGGCCTCGGAACACCCTAACTCTGTGGAAAGCTGATTAACCCATTCTGGAAGGAAGACCCGCCCTTGGCCCTGGATCCCTATAGCGTGCTTGGCGTTCCCCGCACCGCGAGTGAGGCCGAGATCAAAAAAGCCTATCGCAACAAGGCGAAAGCCCTGCACCCTGACCTGCATCCCGACGATGAAAAGAAGATGGAAGAGTTCAAGCGGGTGTCGCAGGCTTGGGACATTGTTGGCGACAAGGACAAGAAGGCGAAGTTTGATCGCGGCGAGATTGACGGCGACGGGAACCCGACCGGGTTTCCGGGGGGCGGTCCCGGCGGATTTCCGGGTGGTGGACAACGCTGGGAAACGCGCGGCGGTGGCAACCCGTTTAATGGCGCTCAGGGCGACCCGTTCGAGGATATTCTGGGCGGCATGTTCGGCGGCGGACGCCGACGCAATCCGGGCCCGCAAAAGGGCCGCGATATCCGTTATCGCGTGGAGATCTCGTTTGAGGATTCTGTGACAGGTGCGCGGCGACGCATGACCATGGCCGATGGCACGGCGCTGGATGTGAACATTCCGGCGGGCATCGAGTCAGGACAGTCGCTGCGCCTGAAAAGCCAGGGACAGCCTTCGCCCAATGGCGGCGCACCGGGCGATGCCTTGCTGGAACTGGAAATCCGGCCAAGCAAGATATGGGAACGCGATGGCAAGGATTTGCGCATGACCGTGCCGATCAACCTGCAGACGGCTGTGCTGGGCGGCAGTGTCGAAGTCAAGACTCCCTCTGGGCCGGTAACACTGAAAGTGCCGGCAGGATCCAATTCGGATGCACAGCTGCGTCTGCGCGGAAAAGGCGTTCAGGGAAGTGCGCCGGGAAACCTGTATGCGCGCTTGAAAATCGTTCTGGATGATCCGACCGATGCAGCCCTCAAGAAGTGGGCGGAAGGCAAATCGAAATAAGTGCGCGTGTCACGCTGCGGTGAGAGAATTGCCCAGGCGTGAAGTGTTTGCCCTGCGGTGATCGGCTGCCATCGGCCCTGGCCGAGCGATGAGGTATCCCTGCAATTCCTCGCAAGCGAGTCTGCACAAAGCCAGTGCCTGGTCTTCTGTTTCGACCCCTTCGGCAACGACGGGAATCTGGAGCGAGTGCGCAAGATGGATGATGGCCTCGACGATTGCGCGTGATTTATGATCGACATTCATCGCTGCCACGAATGATCGATCAATCTTTATGCGGTCGAACGGGAACGATTGTATGTAGCTCATCGAGGAATAGCCCGTGCCGAAATCATCAAGGGCGATCTGAACGCCCATGACCTTGAGCTCGTTCAGGATGGCGACAGCGAGCAACTGGTTCTGGATCAACGCCGTCTCTGTAACTTCGAGCTCGAGGCGCGCCGGTTTGATCCCGCTGCCAAGCAGAGCCAGGCGCACGTGCTGGACGAGATCCGGATCGAGAAATTGCTTGGCGGAAAGATTGACCGAGACAGTAATTGACTCGTCCCAGTTGCTGGCTTCCTCGCAAGCAGCGCGGATGGTCCATTTGCCGATCTGGTTGATCAGCAGGCTTTGTTCCGCGATTGGAATGAATGTGTCTGGAAAGACCATGCCGAGTTTCGGATGGTTCCAGCGGATTAGGGCTTCTCGCCCGAGTACGGCCCGCGTGTTGCTGCAGACCTTTGGCTGGTAGTGCAATTCAAACTGTTCAAGCAGCACGGCCTGATGCAGTTCGCGTTCGAGCCCGCGCTTTTGCTCGTGCTCGCGATGCAACCGGGTGTCATAGAATTGTACCCGCCCACGACCGGCCCCTTTAGCGGCATAGAGTGCCCGGTCGGCTGAGGTCAGTACACGTGTCGGACCGCCCGACGGGGGCGCACCAACCGAAATGCCGATACTGGCGCCAATGGCGAGCGTACGTTGTCCGATTTCCAGAGGGGCCGAGATCGCCGAGAGCATGGATTGAGCGGCAGCGTTGATCTCAGCCTTGCTGGTGCGCCCCCGAAGGATCACGGCATACTCATCGCCGCTGAGGCGGGCGACGAGGTCTGTCTGGTGGATGCTGGACTTGATCCGTTTAGCGACTGTCTTGAGCAGCACGTCTCCGGCGCGGTGGCCAAACTGGTCGTTCACTTCGTTGAAATCGTCCACGTCAATAATCAGCACCGCGAGATCATGGACCGCGCCCGGACTTTTGCGGATGGCCGAGGCGAGCGCCATGTTGAACGTCACACGATTGGCAAGGCCGGTCAGGGGGTCCTGATAGGCCAGAGCCCGCACCCTGGCTTCATTGCGCAGGCGTTGAGTAAGGTCGCGCACCGCGAAAACGGTGAAGGCGCTGACCTTGTCATCGAAAACCCGGCTGTTGATGTCGACAATAACCTTGCGACCACCGGGAAAGTGAAGGGGGCGTTCTCCGAAATCATGATCGACGACCAGTGACACGTCTCCGACATCATCCAACTGCATGATCTTGGAAATGTCCGATCCGCGCAGCGCGTCGCGGGGCGTTCCGAAAATCGTCTCTGCGGCCTTGTTTGCATCGACGATGAGGCCCTTTGGCGACACGATAAATAGCGCTTCGAGTGCAGAATCAGCCAGAAGGGCAAGCTTGCGGTGTTCACTGACGCGCACGCCCTGAACGGCGGTGTCCAGACCTGCGGCAAGCGCCGACACGATGAGGATGGTACCGATTCCGATTGCGATGAAGGCGCTTACACTGCCTGTGCCGAGTTCCCAGACCGGGTGGCTGATCCCGTTGATCGGAATCATCGTGGTGCCAGAGGCGCTGACGAAATGGATCGAGATGACTGCCGCCAGGCTGGCAAGCCACGCGAGCAGGTTGCGCATGTGCTGATCGCTTTTCGAGACGAGCAGGTACGTTATCAGGAAGCTGGCAAAGCCAATTCCGACGGCGAAGGCGACGGTTACGAGGTCATATTCGATTACGGCTGAGCCTTTGAGGGCGCTGACACCGTAGAAATGCATGAAGGCGACAGTGAGCGACGCGATGATCGCACAGGCAACCCGGCTGTAAGTGCTGTTGTTTATGGAAATCATGTGCGCCACGACGATGAACCCAGTCACGGAGATCAAAGGCGACAGGAGCGTGATCCACCCGTCGAAAACGACGTCGAATCCCGGTTCATAGCCGAGCAAGGCAATGAAATGGGTGGCCCATATGCCGAGTCCCATGACGAATCCCGAGGCGGTGACCCACATGCGCTGGCCACGGACCGACTCGGCTGCCTGACTGCGGTGGAACACGATCAGGGTGCACAGGCTCGAGAAAGCGAGCACGAACACCGCCATCAGCACGTGCGCGAAATCGTGTTCGTTCGCTATACAGTTGAAGACCTGGTACATGGGACTCGATAAATCCGGTTGTGTATGTTTATATACAGGAAGCGATGATATGGTTACCAAATCGGAAATCTGACTGCGCACGGTCAGGCATCCTTAGGTTGACAGGCATGAAACTGAACACTCGCCATTCACACGTTCACTTCACATTCAGGGCTTTGGGCTTATAGGCTGACCCCATGAAGCGGATTTTTGCCTCTCTTGCAGCCTTGGCGTTGCTGTCGACCGGACCTGCGATTGCGCAGGGCTGGGGCGATTCCTTTTCGCCCGGACAGGCGCGCGACGCCGTACGTGATGGCAAGACCGTGCCGCTGAGCCGTATATTCCAGAAGCTGAAGCGTGAGTATGGCGGCTATCAGCTTGGGGCCGATCTGGTGTCGAAGCAGGGCGGAGGCGCGGAATACCATATCGACTGGATGACCGAAGACGGGCGCAAGATGCGCTTTGTCGTCGATGCCCAGTCTGGCGCGATCACTGATCGTCGTGGCGCCTGATTCGTGTTAACCCGTCTTACGGAAGGTAGTATCCATGCGTATCCTGGTTGTTGAAGATGACGCTGACCTGCGTCGCCAGCTGGCAGATGTCCTGTCCCAGTCCGGCTATGCCGTAGACTTGGCGGCTGACGGCGAAGACGGACATTTTCTTGGCGACACCGAACCCTATGACGCGGTGATCCTGGACCTCGGCCTGCCAAAGATGGATGGCGTGAGCATCCTGAAAAAATGGCGCGCGGACGGGAAGTCCTTCCCCGTGCTTATCCTGACCGCCCGCGACCAATGGAGCGAGAAGGTGGCAGGCTTTGATGCCGGCGCTGACGACTATTTGGCCAAGCCGTTCGTGACGGAAGAATTGCTGGCGCGCCTGCGTGCGCTTCTGCGCCGGGCAGCCGGGCATTCGGCGGCCACGCTGGAAGCCGGCAAGCTGATGGTGGACACGCGCGCGGCACGGGCCATGGTGAATGGCGAGCCGATCAAGCTGACGGCGCATGAATATCGCGTGCTGTCCTACCTGATGCATCATCAGGGTCGGGTCGTACCGCGCACAGAACTGGTCGAGCATATTTATGATCAGGACTTTGACCGGGATTCGAACACGATCGAAGTGTTCATCGGCCGCCTGCGCCGCAAGATTGGTGTTGATCGCATCCAGACCGAGCGCGGTCTTGGCTATCGCCTGATTGTTCCTGAGAACGAAGCTCGCGTTGCAGGATAGGCACCTGACGTGCCAGACCGTTTGAATGGACTCATCCGGCAACCCCGTTTCCCGATTCATTGATCGCTGGCAAAGCGTATCGCTCGCCCGGCGGATGATGCTGGCAGCTGCGCTATGGGGGCTGGTGGTGCTGATTGGCGGCGCACTGGCGCTGTCGGCACTGTACCGGGCGCAAACCCTGTCCCTTCTGGAAGAAGACCTTGACCAGACACTGGTGACGCTGACCCGCGAGATGAGCCAGGAAGGCGCGTTCCTTGAGGATGGCCGGGTAACTGATGCCGAACGGAATTTTCTGTCGAATGATGCCCGGTTCCAGACGCAGTATTCCGGTCGCTACTGGTCAGTTGTGGGTCTCAACCCCGACTTGACCATCCTGAGCGACCTGCGATCACGCAGCCTTTGGGACGAGCCTGTGCCGGTGACGCAGTCGCAGATCGGACGGGCAGTGGCCGATCCGGGAACGACCCAGTTTGCTGACTATGCCGGACCGGCCGACCAGCGTGTACGGGTGGGGGCGAAGGCCATCCTGCTGGAAAACCGCGACACACCGCTGGTTCTGGTGGCTGCCGCGGACCGCACGCCGAATGATGCCGCCGCAACCCGGTTTCGCAGCATGCTTGTGGGAACGATGATTGCCCTGTTCGGCGGTGTCTTTGCCGCGATGGTGGTGGGCATTCGCTTTTCGTTGCAGCCGCTGAAGCGGATCGAGCGAGACATTGCCGATATCCGGGCGGGTACCCGCCAGACCCTGCGCGAGGGGTATCCGGTTGAGGTTCGTCCCCTGACGGAAGAGTTGAACAAGCTGATTGGTCATAATCGCGATGTCGTGGAGCGCGCCCGCACCCATGTGGGCAATCTGGCGCATGCTCTGAAGACGCCAATCGCTGTATTGAAGAATGAAGCCAAGGGAGACGGTCAACTGGATGACGTTGTTCGCCGCCAGACAGAAACCATGCACGCCAATGTCGAACATTACCTGAAACGGGCCCGCATGGCGGCGCGGGCCGAGACGCTGGGCGCACGCACGAACGTGACGCCGGTGGTGGAGTCTCTGGCCGGCTTGCTGAACCGGTTGTTCGATGCAAAAGGCATCAATGTAAGCGTCGAGAACGGCGACGGCGCCGTGTTTCTGGGTGAGAAACAGGATTTCGAGGAAATGATCGGCAACCTGATGGATAATGCCTGCAAGTGGGCGAAGGCCGAAGTTGTGGTGCGCATAAGTGACGGCCCGCAGGAGCTGGTCATTGATGTCGAGGATGATGGTCCGGGCCTGACGCCGGCCGAACGTGAAGGCGCGCTGAAGCGCGGCGTGCGATTGGACGAGACGACACCGGGCACTGGCCTTGGCCTGTCGATCGTCACCGAGCTGGCGGAGCTGCACAAGGGC
The DNA here is from genome assembly GCA_040216775.1 of Hyphomonas sp. Classification (GTDB taxonomy): domain Bacteria; phylum Pseudomonadota; class Alphaproteobacteria; order Caulobacterales; family Hyphomonadaceae; genus Hyphomonas. The sequence continues at coordinate 34,240 of JAVJOM010000017.1, read as the reverse complement.
CGCCTTGAACTGGATGAGAGCGCGCTGGGCGGATTGCGTGCGCGGCTGAGGTTTCCAAAGACATGAAGAGCCTGAATATGACCCGGACCCAGGTGGCAATTGTGGCTGTTTGCCTTGTCATTGGCGTGGGTGGCTATCTGATGCTGGGGCATCCGGGCATGGACGACATGCCGATGGACAAGCGCCAGCATGAAATACTCGAGAAGATCCGGACCGCGCCGGAAACCCTGACAGCGGCAGAGACTCTGGCGCGTCTTGAGCAGACCGCGATTGACCAGCCGGACGCGCCGGAGCCGCATTATTTCATTGGCGAGATGCTACGCGGCCAGAACCGCCCGGATGATGCCGCGCGGGCTTACCAGTCAGCCTTGCGGCGAAACGAGGCCTATGTGCCGGCGCTGGTCGGCCTGGCGACCGTTCTGGTCGAACTGGACGATGGGCAGGTTGGCCCGGACGCGGCACGCCTGTTCGCCCGGGCGTACGAGCTGGACGACACGCAAGTGCGGGCGGGCATGTGGGCTGCGATGGGCGCGGCGCAGGCAGGCGATCAGGAAATGGCGGCGCAAATGATGCGTGCGGTGTTTGCCAAACTGCCGGAAGACGATCCACGTCGTGAGCGATTCAAGCCGATGCTGGACGTGATTGGCAGTGGCCCTGCGCTCGCCGACCCATAGTTGTATGGTGTGGCCGCATCTGCCGCACTGTCAAACCCTGCCGTTACCAGTATAGAGTTGCCTCATGAGAGCCCGGACCCGCAGATTGTGGACTTTTGGTGTGGCAGCCGCCCTGCTGCTGGCGGCGGCGGCGCTGGCCTTTGTGGCGTTGCGGCAGAATGCGAACCTGTTTTACACACCAGAAATCCTTGCTGAAAATGGCCTGCCGGACGTGGGCAAGGAAGTGAAGATTGGCGGCTGGGTTGAGCCGGGTTCACTCAGCTATCCGGGCGATGGCAGCGAAATGGTGTTCACCGTGATCGATAACAGCCCGTCTGTTATCAATGTGAGTTTTACCGGCATTGCGCCAGACTTGTTCCGTGAAGGCCAGGGTGTCGTCGCCGTTGGTACGTTTGACGCGAGTGGCCTGTTCACCGCGCGGCAGGTGCTGGCCAAGCATGACGAGAATTACCAGCCGCGCGAGCTGAAGCCGCTCGGCGCCGGCCCGGTCGCAAGCGCCAGCTGACATGATTGAACTTGGCCACCTTGCGGCATTCCTGGCGCTGGCGGCCTCGCTGGCGCAGGGTGCTTTTGGCCTGACGGGCGCCCGCGCTCTGGCGGGGCGGTCTGCGCATGTCGCTTTCGGCGTGATGCTGCTGTCATTCATAACTCTGATCGTGGCCTTCGCGGAATCTGACTTCTCGCTGGCGCTGGCAGCCAACAATTCGCACACGCTGAAACCGATGCTCTACAAGATTGCCGGTGCATGGGGGAACCATGAGGGGTCGATGGCGCTGTGGTGCCTGGTGACGCTGGGGTTTGGTGCGGCGGGCGCAATGTGGATGCGGACCGGGCGCGACCAGTTCGAGGCGCGCACACTGGGCGTACAGGGATTGCTGGCCAGCGGGGCGCTGGCGTATCTGTTGTTTGCGTCTTCCCCGTTTTTGCGGTTGGACCCTGCGCCGCTGCAAGGCGCTGGGCTGAACCCGATCCTGCAGGACCCGGCGCTCGCCTTCCATCCGCCCATGCTTTACCTCGGCTATGTTGGATATTCCTTTGTGTTCGCACTGGCGGCAGCCGGATTGATTGACGGACGGATCGACCGGATCTGGGCGAAGGAAGCCCGGCGCTGGGCGCTGGCGGCCTTCATTCCCCTGACGCTCGGCATCGCGCTGGGTAGCTATTGGGCTTATTACGAGCTTGGCTGGGGCGGCTGGTGGTTCTGGGATCCGGTGGAGAACGCGTCGCTGATGCCGTGGCTGATCGGGGCCGCTTTGATGCACTCGGTTGTGGTGACGGAAAAGCGCGGCAGCTTTGCGGCGTGGACCGCGCTGTTGGCCGTATTGGCCTTCCTGTTCTCGGTGATGGGCGCCTTCCTGGTACGCTCAGGCATCCTGACCTCGGTGCACGCTTTTGCGGTTGATCCCAAACGGGGCATGCTGCTGCTGGCGGGGTTGTTGGTCTATGGCGGGTTTGCGCTGGGACTGTTTGCGTTGCGAGCGCCGAAACTGGACGGCGGCAAGCCGTGGCAAATGTTCAGCCGTGAGGGCGCGCTGGTCACCAATAATGTCGTGCTGGTCGTGGCGGCGCTGACCGTATTGCTGGGCACCTTGTTTCCGCTGATCGCTGAGGCGACAGGGCGGACGATTTCAGTGGGCGAACCTTATTTCCGGCTGACCTTCGTGCCGATGCTGGCTGCGTTGCTGGCCATCCTGCCCGTGGTGCAGGTGTGGAGCTGGGGCAAGGCGGACCTGACGGGACTGTGGAAATGGGCTGCGGGCGGCGTGGGACTGGTTGTGATCTTCCTGCTGCTGGGTGTTGGCCTGTGGGAAATTCCGCTTGGTGCGGCCTTCGGGCTGGCGCTGGGCCTGTGGCTGATCTTTGGCGCGCTATGGGAACTGAAACGACGGGCGATTGTGTTGGTGCGGGTGTTCAAACTGCCGCTGCGGGTGTGGGGCATGACACTGGCGCACATGGGGTTGGGCGTGTTCATCCTTGGCGCCGTGGTGGAGACGACGCAGCGCTATGAAGCGACGCTGGCGCTGCCGGTGGGCGGTTCTGGAACCGTCGCCGGATGGAACATCACCCTGAACGACGTCTACGCGATCGAGGGACCGAACTGGTATGCCGACCGGGCCGACCTGACGGCGCGCAAGGGCAGCGCCAAGGCGGAACTTGCGCCGACCAAGCGCTATTATCCTGCAGCGCGCATGCCGACCACGGAAACGGCCATTCACAAGACGGGAACAGGTGATCTTTATATTGCACTCGGTGACCGTCGGGATGTCGACGGCGAGGCCCGCTGGGTGTTGCGGGTTTATCTCAACCCGCTGATCGACATGGTGTATCTTGGCGTCCTGTTAATGGGATTGGGGGCCTTGTTCAGCCTGTGGCCCACACGCCGGAGGGCTGCAGATGGTGCTTAGATCCATTCTGCTTGGCGTCATGGCGTTGATGCTGGCCATGGCGTGTTCAGCGCAGGTGCTGGATGATCCGGCAGAGGAGGCGCGCGCCCAATCGCTGATGCGCGAACTGCGCTGCGTCGCGTGTGAGAATGAACCGATCTCGCAATCGTCTGCCGCGATAGCCGAAGACATGCGTGCGCGGGTGCGGGCGATGATCAGCGAAGGTGCGAGCGACGATGACGTGCGCGACTGGTTCGAGAGTCGGTATGGCGAATTCGTGCTGTTCCGGCCGAGGAGCAAGGGTGTTGACGGGCTGATCCTGTGGGGCGGGCCGTTTGGCCTGCTGCTGATCGGCGGGGTGATTGTGTTCGTGCTGGCGCGGCGGCGCAAATCGGACGCCGAGCCGGTGATGCCGGAAGACGTCTAACCGAGCGGGACCAGCGCAATGCGCGGCCCGGCGAGCCAGATGACCCACCCGCCAAAAGCAATCCAGGGACCGAAAGCCATTTGCGTTTCGCCCGACAGGCCGCGCTTTCCGATCAGGCCAGCGACGAGCGCCGCCAGCAGACCCGTTACGGAGGCCACGAGCAGGACAGGCGCCAGGCCGGGCCACGCGACCCACATGCCGATGGCGCCGAGCAATTTGGCGTCGCCCCGACCGAGGCCGTCACGTCCGCGTAGACGCTTGTAGGCGATCTCCAGCCCGACAAGCGCAAAATAGCCGATCACGGCCCCGAGCAGGTGATGCATCCAGAGGTCCGGCCGGGTGAGCGCCACCATGATCGTGCCAAAAAGCAGGACGGTGAAGGTCAGCACGTCTGGCAGACGCAGTGTCGCAATGTCTGTGGCTGACAGGGCGACAAGCAGCGCGCCGAAACTGAGCGATAACAGGATCGTGCCGGGCGCAGCCACGAGCCAGGCGCTGGCAATCATGGTCGGTAAGGCGAGCGCGAGGAAAAGGTAGCTGGGCTTCATTGTGCCACGAAGGTCATGCGGGCGGCGCAAGTCAAGCCTGCGGTCACGGTGGGTCACGCAAACGGGATGGCTGCAGCCTTGCGCCTTGGGCCCGTCTCCGCCAGTTCTGGTGTCTGGAAAAACTCAAGGAGCTGACATGGGCCATTCGAACCGCGTTGAATTTAACGGTCATGATGGAAGCCTTCTGGCGGCGCGGCTGGATATGCCTGTCTTCCAGCCGCACGCCTGGGCCCTGTTTGCGCATTGCTTTTCCTGTTCAAAGGACATTTACGCTGCGCGGGAGATCACGGCGGCGCTGGTGGAGCAGGGGATCGGCGTATTGCGGTTCGATTTTACCGGGCTGGGCAATTCGGAAGGTGATTTTTCAAACACGAATTTCACGACCAATGTGCAGGACCTTGTGGCGGCAGCCGAATGGCTGGAGCAGGCGCATGGCGGGCCGCAAATGCTGATCGGGCATTCGCTTGGCGGCGCGGCAGTGATTGTGGCGGCGCATGACATTTCGCAGGTGAAGGCCATTGTCACGATAGGCGCGCCTTCGGATGCCGCCCATGTGATCAACGCCATCCGCACGGATGTCGAGAAAATCGAGGATGACGGCGAGGCTGAAGTTCAACTGGCCGGGCGGCCCTTCGTGCTGAAGCGCCAGTTCCTGGACGATGTACGCGGGGCGAAGGTGACAGAGGCGACCGCTGGCCTGAAGCGCCCGCTGCTGGTGATGCATGCACCATTGGACGAGACGGTGGGGATCGACAATGCGACCGCCCTGTTCGTGGCAGCGCGCCATCCGAAATCCTTCATCAGCCTCGACAAGGCGGACCATTTGCTGACCTCGCCCGGCGACGCCCAGAGGGCGGGGAAGATGATCGCTGCGTGGGCCGAGCCGTATATTTTCGAGGAAGGTGCGGCGATGCCAGTACAGGTGACTGGCGGCACGCGCGATGTTGCCGTTCGGGAGACCGGTCGCGGAAAATATGAAAATGCCGTTGTTATCGGCGACTTTGTCGGGATCGCAGACGAGCCAGTCGATGTGGGCGGCGGCGGACGCGGGCCGGACCCGTATGAATATGTGGGGGTGGGTCTCGGCGCCTGCACGTCGATGACGCTGCGCATGTATGCCGAGCGAAAGGGGTGGCCGCTGGAGCGCGTGTCAGTCTCGATCACGCACAACAAGGACTATGTGGACGATTGCCTGCATTGCGAGGAGGGCCGCAAGATTGACGTGTTCGACCGGGCGATCACGATTGAGGGAGACCTGGACGCCGATCAGCGCGCCCGGTTAATGGAAATTGCGGACAAATGCCCGGTTCATCAGACGCTTGAGGTGGGCGGGCACGTGAGAACGGTGGAAACCCCGGTCAAATCCACCTAACTGACATTTAATGACCACATTGCCTGTGACATGTTTATCTAAGCAATGTTCGGCTAACCGACGCAATTTCAGTGACTTGGAGAGACTAATGAAGAAATTTGGCATATCGAGACAAGCCCTTGTGGCGGCTGTCTTCGGCGCAGCGGCCGTCGGCACGTTTGCGCTGTCGCCGAACATCTTCAGCCCGGAGGCAGGCGCGCAGCCCATCGCAGTTGAGGCCCCTGCAGGTGCGCCGCTGAGTTTTGCCGACCTGATCGAGCGGGTTGAGCCCGCCGTGGTCAGCGTGAATGTCATCAGCGAGCGTGAAGTTGGCAAGCTGGCCGATATGGAACAATTCTTCGAACAATTCCGCGGGATGCCCGGTCTGGACGAATTCCTTGAGAACCGCCGCAGCCAGGAAGAGAATAACCCTGAGCCGGAAACCCAGGAAGCGCGCTCGCTCGGATCGGGCTTCCTGATTTCCAAGGACGGCTATGTCGTGACCAACAATCACGTGGTCGAGAAGGCCACGGAAATCATGGTAACGCTTCAGGATGGGCGCGAAATGGAGGCCGACCTTGTCGGCACCGACCCGCAGACCGACCTGGCCGTGCTGCGCATCAAGGAAAAGGGATCCTATCCCTATGTCCGCTTCGGCAATTCGCATGAGCTGCGCAAGGGCGACTGGGTGGTTGCGCTGGGCAACCCGTTTGGTCTTGGCGGCACGGCGACGGCGGGCATCCTGTCAGCGGATGGCCGCGATATCGGCGCTGGTCCCTACACAGATTTTCTCCAGATTGATGCGTCGATCAACCGGGGCAATTCCGGCGGTCCGACCTTTGACCTCAATGGCAATGTCGTGGGTGTGAACACGGCGATCTTTTCGCCGACCGGCGGATCGGTTGGTATTGGCTTTGCCATTCCGGCGGAGCTGGCCAGCGAAGTAACACAGGCCCTGATCAAGGATGGGCGCGTTTCCCGTGGCTGGCTGGGTGTCGCGATCCAGGACCTGACCCCCGACATGGCAGAGGCCCAGGGCCTGAAGAATGACGAAGGCTCGATCATTGCCGACGTGACCAATGGCAGCCCGGCCGAAAAGGGCGGCCTGCAACGCGGCGACATCATTCTTTCGGTGAACAGCCAGAAAGTGACCGACGCGACGACGACGACCCGACTGGTCGGCAAGCTGATCGCGAACACGCAGAACAAGTTCGAAGTGTTGCGCGGCGGCAAACGCCAGACTGTCAACGTGACCGTGGGCGAACGTCCGGATGACCTGAGCGCCTCGTTCCGTCCGACGCCGGGGGCGACACCGCCCAAGGCCGAAGAGAAAGGCACGGCGCTGGATGATCTTGGCGTAACCTTCAAGCCGATGGATGACGAGACGCGTACGAAGCTGGGCCTCAAGGCAGGCGAAGCGGGCCTGATCATTGTTGATGTTGCCCGCAAAGGCATCTTCGAGGACGCAGGCCTTCAGGATGGCATGATCATTCTGGAAGCCAACAACCAGCCAGCCACGACCGTGGCCGCGTTTGAAAAAGCGATTGCCGACGCGAAGAAGTCTGGCCGCACCAAGGTGCTTGTTGCCGTGCGGATCGGCCAGATAACGAATTATCGAACCCTCGACCTGGCAACAAAAGGATAGGATACGATGATGGCAGAGACCTTGGTGGGAGATAACATGCGCGTTCTGGTGATCGAAGATGATGCCGAGATGGCGAGCTTTATCGAGAAAGTCCTGATGGAGGCGGGTCACAGCGTCGACCGGGCAATGGATGGCGAACGTGGCCTTGAGTTGGCGCGCGCGACCGATTTCGATGCGCTGGTGGTAGATCGGATGCTGCCTGAAAAGGATGGCCTGACCCTGCTCAAGGAGTACCGGGAAGCGGGCGGGACAACGCCAGCACTGTTCCTGTCGGCGCTGGGCGATGTCCAGAACCGTGTTCAGGGCCTGAAGGCCGGGGCAGACGACTATTTGTCCAAGCCGTTTGCGCCGTCGGAGCTGGCTGCGCGTGTTGAGGCACTTGGCCGCCGTCAGGTGGGTGAGCCGCAGGTGACTTCGCTGAAAGCGGGTGATCTGGAAATGAACCTGCTGACCCGCAAGGTGACGCGCGCCGGCAAGAAGATCGACCTTCAGCCGCGTGAATTCCGCCTGCTGGAATACCTTATGCGCCATGCCGGACAGGTGGTGACACGCACCATGCTGCTCGAAAAAGTCTGGGACTATAATTTTGACCCCCAGACCAATGTCATCGACGTGCATATCTCGCGCCTGCGGGCCAAGATCGACAAGGAGTTCGAAGAACCCTTGCTGCACACGGTACGCGGTGCCGGCTATCGTTTGCAGGGCTAGACGGCCCGCCCGCGGGCTGGCACGAGGCGAGTCATGAAACTCGGCCTGCCGACCTTCCTGCGAACGACGACGTTCAAACTGGCGCTGCTTTACAGTGCCATGTTTGCGGCGTTTTCGGCGGCGTTGCTGATCTATCTGTATTATTCGACCGTCTATTATATCCGTACCGAATCCGATCGGCGGCTGGATCTTGAGTTCGAACAGCTGGGCAACGCATATTATACTGGCGGCATGGAGCGGTTGAGCCAGTCGGTGCTTGAGCGCATGACGCGCACAGGCTCGACCTATTTCTATTATCTCGAGGATTCGTCTGGCCGGAAAATTGCCGGGCACTTCCAGAGGATGCCGGTGGCGCCGCCTGAAGTCGATTCCAAAACCGTCTATTTCGATTTTGATCAGCCGGAGCCGGACGGCTCGATGATCGTGCGATCTGCGGCCGGAAAGTTCGTGCGCCTGCGCGACAATGGCGGGGCCTTGCTGGTGGCGTTCGATACGGCGCAGCAGACGGCCATCGTGGTGCGCATCCAGCGCGCGATCTTCATTGCTGCGCCAATTGGCCTGATCCTGTCACTGCTTGGCGGGGTGTTGATCTCTCGCGGGGCGGCAAGTCGCGCTGACGAGCTGGCGCGGACGGCGGAGGCTGTGATGGGCGGCGAGCTTGGCCGGCGTGTTCCGGTGCGCGGGTCGGGCGACGAATTCGACCGGCTTGGCCAGCGTATCAACGCCATGCTCGACCAGATCGAGAAACTGGTCGATGCCACGCGGCATACGGGGAACGCGATTGCGCACGACTTGCGCTCACCGCTGTCACGGCTGCGCAACCGGCTGGAAATCGCTCTGTCGCAGCCGCTGTCCCAGGAAGCCGCCAGCGCGACGCTCAGCGAGACGGTTGAGGAAGTGGACCGCGTGCTGTCGACCTTCAATGCGATCCTGCGCCTTGCGCGCCTCGAAGCAGGCGCTGAAGGCGAACGTGTACGCATGGATGTCAGCGAACTGGCCGAGGAACTGGCCGAACTGTTTGACCCGGCGTGCGAGGAGGCCGAGCTTTCGTTCAAGAGCCAGATTGCGCGCCACCTGATGATCCTGGGCGACCGCGACCTGATCGGACAGGCCCTTTCAAACATGCTGGACAATGCGGTGAAGTATACGCCGGCTGGTGGCGCGATATCGTTCACAGTGGCGCGCGGACCTGACGGAACGATTGACCTGACCGTGGTCGATTCCGGGCCGGGTGTACCGCAGGAAGCGCGCCAGCGCGTGGTGCAGCGATTCCAGCGCCTCGATTCGGCGCGCACGCAGCCGGGCTCCGGCCTTGGCCTGTCGCTGGTCGATTCGGTGGCTGATATGCATGGTGGCAAACTGATCCTGCTCGACGCCGGTGGTCCGGTCGGGCAACCTGGCCTGAAAGCGATCCTTCGTTTGCCACGGGCCTGATCCTGAATGCTTGATATCCGTCCTCTTGCCGCCACACCGGATGCCGCCCTTGCGGCGGCCTTCGACCATGCGCCTTACCTGCGTCGCCTGTCGGAACGCTGTGAAGCCCGCCCGTTCGAGGATGCGCTGGCGATGGTCACCGGCCTGGCGGACGACACGCCAATGGATGAGGCGATGACGGCGCTTCGCAAGGCGAAGGCGTCGGCGCACCTGGCGCTGGCCGCAGATGACCTGTCTGGAACCCGTAGCGTAATGGATGTAACGGCGGCGTTGACCGAACTGGCAACCGCTTGTGTGCAGGCGGCCCTGCGTGTGGCGCTCACCAGCCGCGGCCTGTCAGAAAAAGGGCTGTTCATTGTTGCGCTCGGCAAGATGGGCGCGTTCGAACTGAACTATTCCAGCGATATCGATATTGCCGCCTTTTACGAACGCGACGGGTTTGATGGTGGGGAACGGGACCCCGGAGATGCTGCCCAGCGTGTGTTGAAGGATGTTGTTCGCCTGCTCGATGAGGTCACGGCAGACGGCTATGTCTTCCGGACGGACCTGCGCCTGCGGCCGGACCCATCTTCGACGCCACTCGCTGTTTCGACGGAGATGGCTGAGCTCTACTATGAAAGCGTTGGCCAGAACTGGGAGCGGATGGTCTGGATCAAGGCGCGCGCTGCCGCAGGCGACATGAAGGCCGCGGCGCGATTCATCGACAGGATGGGCTCCTATGTGTGGCGCCGGAATCTTGATTATTGGGCGATCGACGACATCCAGGCGATCAAGCGCATGATCAATACAAAGATCGGTGCCGTCGGCCTGGAAAACCCGGCACCGGACATCAAGCTGGGCCCGGGTGGCATTCGCGAGATCGAATTTTTCGTGCAGACACAACAGTTGATCCTGGGCGGCCGGAACCCGGTTCTGAGAGATAATTCCACACTGGGTGCGATGGCTGCGCTGCGCGATGCGGGCATTGTGACAGGTGGCACGGCGGCGGACTTGTCTGAGGCCTACAAGCTGCTGCGCGATGTCGAGCACCGCATCCAGATGCGTCACGATGAACAGAGCCACACAATCCCGGCAGACATTGATGAGCGAACTGGCGTTGCGGCGCTGTGTGGATACTCGTCGCTTGAGGCGTTTGACCTGGATTTGCTGGAGACACGCAAGCTGGTTCAGTCTGCCTATGATGCCCTGTTTCAACACGAAGATGCTGAGGAAGATTCCAGCGATATCGGCAACCTTGTCTTTACAGGCGTAGATGACGATCCTGAAACAGTTCGTACACTGTCGGGAATCGGATTTTTGGATCCGGCTCGGCCCATTGATACGATCCGCAACTGGCATAGAGGAAATGTGCCTGCGACACGCACTGTACGTGGGCGGGAACTGTTGACGGCGATCCTGCCCCGCATGCTGACGGCAATGGGCGCGACGGGCGAGCCGGATGAGGCGTTTCGCTGGTTTTCGCGATTTTTCAGTGGGCTGTCTTCTGGCGTTCAGACCCTTTCAATGTTGCTGGCGAAGCCTGCTCTGCTGGACGATCTTGTGGCAACGCTGGCCCTGGCGCCGCGTCTCGCCGAAATATTGTCGCGTCGCCCCGATTTGCTGGAGGCGCTGGTCAGTGGCCAGGCGCCAGATGTTCCGAAGATTGGAAGTGATACAAGCTTTGATGCGGCACTGGACGAATGGCGCCGTTATCACCGTGAACAGAGTTTCCTGATTGGGCATCAATTGCTGCACGGGCTGATCAATGCGTCAGATGCCGCCGTTCACTGGTCGCGTCTTGCCGATGACACGATCCGCGAGATGTCCGCGGTTGCAGAACGGGAGACCGTGCGGCGTTATGGCGAGGCGCCGGGCATCTGGGGCGTGTTCGCGATGGGCAAGCTGGGCGGGGCGGAACTGACGGCGGGGTCCGATCTCGACATTATCGTGATTTACGACTCGCCATCCCTTGAGGCCCAAAGCTGGTTCACCCGGGTTACGCAACGCCTGATAACGGCGCTGACGGCGCCGACGGCGGAAGGCGCGCTTTACGAAGTGGATATGCGGTTGCGTCCATCCGGACGGGGCGGGCCGGTTGCGGTTAGCCGATCAGCTTTCGAACTCTACCAGAATGAGGAAGCCTGGACCTGGGAACATATGGCGCTAACACGCCTGCGCTATGTTACGGGCGATGCGGGCCTTGGTGCGGACGTGATGTCGATTGCCAAGGCTGCGATTGCTGACCGCGCCAGCAAGGACACCGGGAAGATCGCGCAGGATATTTCCGACATGCGCCTGCGGCTGTATCAGGAAAAGCCGGGCAAGGGCCTGTGGGACCTGAAAACCGAAAAAGGCGGCCTGATCGACATCGAATTCATCGTCCAGCGCGAGATGCTGCTGAATGGCGAAGCAAAAGTCATCTGGTCGAACACCGGTCAGGCGCTGACAGCCGTTACCGAGGCTGGAAACCTGTCTGAGCAGGAAGGTGCGGCGCTGCAGGATGCGCTGGTCTACCTGCAGGCATCGCAGCAGGTTCAGCGTTTGGCCGTGGGGAGTGAAATGACCGTGGACGAGATTCCGGATGGTCTGAAAGACCGGTTGTGCCGGGCTGTGCACGAGGACAGTTTCCACGCGCTGGAACGCCATCTGGCGACGCTGAAATCCAGTGTTCATGCCATTGCAGTTGAAAAACTGCAGCTGCCCGCGACGGATTGAGGGGACTGCTTCGTTGAACGTGTGATGGGTTAATCACGATAACGGAGAATTTCCACCAATGAAACGTTCAACACTTGCTACACTGATCGGCGCTGCAGCGATTGTCATTGCCGTGCCATTTGCGGCTCAGGCTGAGCGCGGCCACGGTCGGCACGACGGATCTCGCGGTGAACATATGAAAGCTATGGATACCAATGGCGATGGCGACATCTCCAAGGCAGAAATCGAAGCTTTCCGCACCACGATGTTCAACGAAGTAGATGCCAACAAGGACGGCTCGCTGTCTCTTCCAGAGATGACGGCGCATCACGAGGCAAAGGAAGCGGAACGCCGGGCTGAACGCCAGGCGCGCCACTTTGCCAAGCTCGACACTGATGGCGACGGAAAAGTCACTGCAGCAGAGTTCGCCAGTCGGCCGATGCGCGGCATGGAGCGCATGGATACTGATGGCGACGGTGTCGTCACTGAGGAAGAGCGCGCTGCACATAAGGCTGCGATGAAGGAGCGCCGCGGCAAGTGGGGCAAGCGTGGTCCAGGCCGCGATGTTGCCCCTGACGCGCCAGACGCCGAGTAAGTCAGGGCTCCCGGACAGCCAGGCAGGTTGGATGCACGATATGCGAGAATTTCCCCCCTCTCAGCACGATCAATTGCATGCGGCCTGCCTGGCGACCCGGTTCCTGCTGGACGCGTGTGGAGAAGGCATTTCCCCTATGCCCGATCGCGCGCTAGACATCGCCACGTGGCATTCTCGTCAGACCTCGATCAGATCACACGTGCGGCTGCCGGCGACCGGCAGGCCGTATCGGCGCTCGTCAATCGCTACAGCCCAGGTGTGCTGGCCCTTGCAACGCGCATGCTGGGCGACCGGTCGGAGGCGGAGGACGTGACCCAGGATACGTTCATTCGCGCATGGAAAGCGCTGCCGGAGTGGGAGCCTCGGGCGAAATTCTCGACCTGGCTGCACCGGGTGGCACTGAATCTTTGCTATGATCGGCTGCGCAAGCGCCGGGAATCAACGATGGCCGAGCCACCTGAGCAAGTCGACATGGCCTTGCGGCCGGACGATGCGCTTGATCAGACGGAACGGGTGCAGGCGGTAGAGGCGGCGATTGCCGCGCTGCCAGAGCGTCAGGCAGCTGCATTGACGCTGTGTGCGCTGCAGGACCATTCTCAGGTCGAGGCAGCCGATATTATGGAAATCAGCGTCGAAGCGCTGGAAAGCCTTCTGGCCCGTGCGCGGCGCACGCTGCGTGGGGTCTTGTTGGAAAGGAGTGACGCATGACGAAGATGATGACCGATGCACGGCTGATCGCGCTGATCGAAGCCTGGGGCGCGGATGTGCATGCGTTTCCCGAAACGGAGCGCGACGCAGCGGCGGCCTTGTTGTCGGCAGAGCCGCAACGCTTTGCGCCTCACCTGACTGCTGCGCGCGAAATGGACATTCTGCTCGGCGCGATGCCGGAGGCGGCGCCTTCCGCTGCGTTGACGGCCGCATTGATCGATTCCGCCCCGAAACCAAAATCGCAGCGGCGTAGCTGGTTTACGGCTGTCCCCCGCTGGCCTGCCGCTGGCGCCCTGGCATCGCTGGCCATCGGGCTCGCGATCGGGCTTGGCACAGCGCAGCCTGTCACGGGTGACACGTCGGAAGACGCCGTCGATACGCTCGTTTATGCGGCGCTCGGATTTGATACGCTCACTTATATTCAGGAGGCCGCTCAATGAGCGAGACCAGCCCAAAACGCCAAATTCCCTTCTGGTTGACCCTGTCAGTCATGGCGAACCTGCTGCTTGTCGGACTGGTGGCCGGCGCTTTGCTGCGCGGCCATCCGGGCGGGCCAGCGCCCGAGGGCATGCGGGGTGAACGCCCGCCCGTGCTTGAAGGGGCCAGCCGCGAAGACCGCATGCTGGTTCGCCGCATGATGATGGAAGCGTTTCGGTCAGCTGAAAGCCAGGTCGAACAGAGACGTTCAGCGCGAACCGCACTGGGAGAAGCTCTGCAGATAGAACCCTATGACCGCGAAGCCGTAAGGCGCGCATTCGTGGGCCTGCGAACATCTGATGAAGCGGTGCATTCAGAAATCCACGAAACGCTTGTTGACCGGCTCGATGAACTCAACATCGAGCAGCGCAAGGCCCTGTCGGAGATGCTGTCGCGTGAACCGGGCGATCACCGGCGTCGCAGGGAGCGCAAATCTGAGCGTGATCGTGGCCGTCCCGATGGTCCACCGGATCACGACTAGGCCTGCTGCTTAGTCTCTGGACTTGTGGGCCAGCGTGCCTGCATTTGCTTCCCAGTCCTGTCCGTCGAATGCGTTGATCGTCACATCGAGCGACTGCCAATCGTCAAGGCAACGCCATGTGACGGCAAACCCGTCAGGGTTGGATCGCGGCACGTAGAAACTCTTGATTCCGCATGTCTTGCAGAACAGGTGGCGTGCGGCGCCCGTATTGAACGTGTATTCCGTCATGCTGTCGGCGCCTTTCAATAGGCGGAACCGGCTGGCAGGCACGATGACGTGCGTATTGCCGCTCATCGTGCAGATCGAGCAGTTGCAATCCTCTATCTCAAAGGCGTCGGGCAGATCCGCTTCGAAGCGGACGGCGCCGCAATGGCATCCGCCGGGCCGCGGTTTTCGTGTGTCAGGCATCGGGTGTCTTCATGCGACCCATACCGGAGGTTTGCGGTGCGCCCAGGGGGCGGCGCGTTCAAGTTGACCGGCCAGTGCGAACAGCAGGCTTTCGGTGCCGTAGCGGCTGCCGAACATCATGCCGAGGGGGAGGCCGGAGGGGGCGGTTGATGTGGGGCTGGTCCAGTGGAGGGGCACTGACATGGCGGGTGCGCCCATCTGGTTGAACACGGCGCAATGCGGCGCGAATGTCTGCACGGCTTCACCCATCGTATCCGGCGCGGTGAGCGCCATGACGCCGAGTTTTTCCGGCGCGCGGGTCAGCGTGGCCGACAGGGTCATGTCGAAGCCGCCAGCATCAAGGAAGCGTTCATAGGCGATGGCCGCCGTCTGGAACGTATTGTTGGCATGAGCAAGCTCGACCATCGGAACGGTGCGGCCGAGATTGGCCATCTGGAACGTGACCGGCTCCAGCTCGTCTTCTCGGATTTCGCGACCGAGCGCCTTGGCGCGGTCATCGACCATGGCAGCGATATTGGCGGAGATGGTGAACAGGGCCGCCTTGCCGAGTGCGGCGCCATCCATCTGGGGGGCAGCTTCGACCACTGTGTGGCCGAGGCGTTCGAGCAATTCAGCAGTGAATTTCAATCCGTCTTCGGCGTCTGCATCCGGCTTCGTGCCATTTGGCGCGTTACGCCAGAGCGCGATCTTCAGGGGCTTTGGATCGTGATCGAGTTCAGCCAGGAAGGCGCGGGACGGAGCTGGTGCATGGTATCGGCTGCCGACTTCCGGGCCGTGCGAGACGTCGAGCAGCGCCGCGCTGTCGCGCACGCTGCGGCTGACGGCGTGGACGGTGGAGAGACCATTCCAGCCTTCGGTGCGCCCAGGGCCCATCGGAATACGCCCACGCGAGGGCTTGAGCCCGAACAGGCCGCAGCAGGCGGCGGGAATGCGGATGGAGCCACCCCCATCACTGGCCTGAGCGAGCGGCAGGACACCGGAGGCCACAGCCGCTGCCGCGCCGCCGGAGGAGCCGCCGGACGTGCGCGTTGTGTCCCAGGGGTTACGCGTCTGTCCGTGCAGCGTGGATTCGGTTGTCAGGGTGAGGCCGAATTCCGGTGTCGTGGTGGCACCGAAGAAGACAAGGCCCGCTTTGCGATAACGTGCGGCGAGCGTGCTGTCTTCGGCGGCGACGTTGCCTTTCCACGCGACGGAGCCCTGCGTGATTGGTGCGCCCTTGATATCGACGGCGAGATCCTTGGTGACAAAAGGCACGCCGGCAAAAGGGCCATCGCCGAGAGGCTGCTCGAGTTGCTTGTGGGCGAGTTCCGGGAACAGTGCGGAGAAGCAGTTGATCTGCTCCTGTGCCCCTTCGGCACGGCCCAGCGCGGCATCCAGAAGCTCAGACGGCTTGACCTGTTTGGTGCGCACAAGGTGGGCGAGGCCCAGCGCGTCATAGTCCTTGAATTCCTCGTTCATCCAGTCAGTCCCTCCGTATTTTTTACAGTTTGGAACCTGTGGCCGGGAATGGGAAGGGGCTAAACCTCGTCTGGGGCGATGTTGGCTTGCGTCAGGGTGACCCGCGTGCCGACGCCCGGCCATTCCGTTGCAAGCTCGCCGCCCGCCTTTTTGGCAAACGCTTCCATCAGGCGAGAGCCGAGCCCGCCGGAAGACGAAGGCGGGGCGAGCGCCGCCGCCTCGCCGCGACCATTATCCGCGACCGTGAGTTGCCAAGACCTGTCGTCGGCAACCTGGAAGGTGACCTTGATTTCACCATCCTGCTGGTCGGCAAAGGCATGCTTGGCGGCATTGGTCACGATTTCATTCATCACGAGACCAATCGCGACCGCCGTATCGCGAGGCATATGGGTGTCGTCGCATTCCAGGCTGATCGACGCATTGTTATCGTGAAAAAGCGCACCCGACAGCATGTTAGACAGGGTGGACAGGTAATCGCGCATGTTGATGTTCTCGACATAGCCTGCCCCGCTATAGATCGAATCGTGAATGGCGGCGAAGCTGTGGACACGCGCGCTGGCGATGGCGAGCGCTTCGCGTACGTCGTCGGACTCATGATGCCTGCGTTGCATTTCCAGCATGCTGGCGACCATCGCGAAGTTGTTCTTTGTGCGATGATCGAGTTCGCGCAGCAACAATTCATGGGTGCGCAATTCGCCATCGCGTTCCTGTGCCGCCCGGCGGACGGCGCGCCGGAACAGTTCAGCGAAGACCAGAATGATCAGTGCCGCAGCGCCGTTAACGACCGTGCGGGGGCCATCGCTTGCCTGCTCAAACTGGAAGGAGTTTGTGTAGGGCAGGACCGCGTACCAGGCATAGGCAAACGAGCCGACAAAGGTGATCAGCCCTGCCTGCCAGCGGCCAAAAAGCGCCGAGATCAGGATGGCAGGATAGATGAGCGAGTAAGGGCCGGCAGCGCCCGCCAACAGGAACACGCCCCCGCGCGCGAGGATGCCCGCCAGCACGCAAACAAGTCCGAATATGACCTGGACACCCAGTGCCGGAACGCTGGCCGAGAAACGATCGACAAGATCGACTTCACCCAGTCTCCATTGCTGTGCGATCATGCACATTCGCTCCCTCTTTGCCGGGCGAACAATACGCCAGACTCACCGGGACTGCACACTAAATAAGTTGAATTGTCGCGCCTATTCAACAGTAACGGCTGTGCCGGAAACGGCGACCATCATCATCGATCCGGACTGGCCGATGACCTGATAATCGAACTTCACGGCCACAACGGCATTGGCGCCAAGCTGTTCAGCATTGCGGATCATTTCGTTGATGGCACCGTCACGCGTTTCGCGAATGGTCTTTTCGTAGGCGTCAGACCGTCCACCCACGATGTTCGTGAAGCTGGCAAGGATATCCTTGCCGAGATGGGCACCGATGATGACCTCGCCGCAGACGATGCCCTTGTATGCGGTGATGTCGCGGTTCTGGATGGTAGGCGTGGTTGAAACGATCAAGGGATTCTCCGGTTCAGATGTGAAATGCGCGCTTGTGAATTTATAGACGGCTCAACTGGAAAGCACCATCACGTGAAGACTTGTCACTTGGAGCGAATCAGGTCGCGCTGGGCGTGGCCGTCATTCTGGGCCTCTGGCGCCAGGTGACCTACCCCGCTGTCGCGGTCGTGATCGGTGTCGGCCTGTTGGCGATCTGGAAGTATATCGTGGACCCGATGGGCCTGCATCTGCTGACGGACGGGAAACACAATCCCTTGTTTTTCCCGTCCCTGACAGTTTTTGGCGCCACCCTCGCGATGATGGCCTTCCGCGCGGACGACACGTGGAGCCTGGACGCGAAGCTGTTCAAGTAACCCTAAAGGCTGGCGCTATTCTGCAGCCGTCTTGGCGTTGTCGTCTCCGTCCAGTACTTCCAGCATCTTGATGGCGCTGTCGGCGATGACAGTGCCGGGCGGGAAGATGGCGGTGGCACCGGCGGCGTAGAGGGCGTCGAAGTCCTGGGGCGGGATGACGCCGCCGACGATGATGCGGGCGTTCGCCGCGCCTTCATTGCCGAGGGCGCGTTTCAGTTCGGGCACGAGCGAGAGGTGGCCGGCGGCGAGGGAGGAGGCGGCGACGATGTCGACCCCGGCCTTGCGGGCATCGGCGGCGGCTTCTTCCGGCGTCTGGAAAAGCGGGCCGATCTCGACATCCCAGCCAAGGTCCATCAGCGCGGAGGCGACAACTTTTTGTCCGCGGTCGTGCCCGTCCTGTCCCATCTTGGCGATGTAGATCTTGGGGCGGCGACCGTGTTTCTTCTCAAAGACAGAGGCGAGGGATTTGGCATCCTCGGCGCGCGCATTGCCTTCGACGCCGCCGCCATAGACGCCTTTGATCGAGCGGATGACGGCGCTGTGGCGGCCCTGGCTGCGCTCGACGGCTTCGGAGATTTCGCCGACCGTGGCCTTGGCGCGGGCGGCATCAACGGCGAGGGCGAGCAGGTTGCCCTCCGTGCCAGCGGCGGCCTTGGCGATGGCGTCGAGCTTGGTATCGACTTCGGCCTGGTTGCGGTCTGCCTTGAGACGGGCGAGCTTGTCGAGCTGCATGCGGCGCACGGCGGCATTGTCGACCTTCAGCACGGGCACGTCCTCGTCCTCATCGAGATGGAACTTGTTGACGCCGACCACGGTTTGCGTGCCGCTGTCGATGCGGGCCTGCGTATTGGCGGCGGCTTCCTCGATGCGGAGCTTGGGCAGGCCTTCTTCGATGGCCTTGCGCATGCCGCCCATTTTCTCGACTTCCTCGATATGGGCGAGGGCCTTGGCGGCAAGGTCGTGCGTCAGGCGCTCCACGTAATAGGAGCCGCCCCACATGTCGATCGTCTGGCAGGCGCCAGCTTCCTGCTGCAGGAAGAGCTGGGTGTTGCGGCTGATGCGGGCGGAGAAGTCGGTCGGCAAAGCGAGGGCTTCGTCGAAGCTATTCGTGTGCAGGGACTGGGTCTGGCCGCCTGTGGCCGCGATGGCCTCAAGGCAGGTGCGGATGACGTTATTGTAGACGTCCTGCGCGGTGAGTGACCAGCCGGAGGTCTGGCTGTGCGTCCGCAGGCTGAGGGATTTGACGTTCTTCGGTTTGAACTCTTTCTCGACCAGTTTCGCCCAGATCAGGCGCGCGGCGCGCATCTTGGCGACTTCCATGAACGTGTTCATGCCGATGGCCCAGAAGAAGGAAAGGCGCGGCGCGAACTTGTCGACGTCCAGTCCGGCAGCGACACCTGCGCGGATGTATTCGATGCCGTCGGCCAGCGTGTAGGCCAGCTCGAGGTCTGCCGTCGCGCCAGCTTCCTGCATGTGATAGCCGGAGATCGAGATGGAATTGTATTTCGGCATGTTCTGCGACGTGTAGGCGAAAATGTCCGAAATGATCCGCATGCTGGGCTTGGGCGGATAGATATAAGTGTTGCGGACCATGAATTCCTTGAGAATGTCGTTCTGGATCGTGCCGGCCAGCTTGTCCGGCGTGACGCCCTGTTCTTCCGCCGCCGCGATATAGAGCGCGAGGATCGGCAGGACGGCGCCGTTCATGGTCATCGACACGGACATCTTGTCGAGCGGGATGCCCGAGAAGAGGGTGCGCATGTCGTAGATGGAATCGATGGCGACGCCCGCCATTCCGACATCGCCGGAGACGCGGACGTGATCGGAATCATAGCCGCGGTGGGTGGCCAGATCGAAGGCGACCGAGAGGCCTTTCTGGCCCGCTGCGAGGTTGCGGCGGTAGAAGGCGTTGGAGTCTTCGGCGGTGGAGAAGCCGGCATACTGGCGCACGGTCCACGGCTGGTTCGTGTACATGGTCGGGTAGGGGCCACGGCCAAACGGGGCGAGGCCCGGATAGTCATCGAGATAGTCGAGGCCTTTGGTGTCTTCGGCGGTGAAGGCTGTTTTGACGTCGATGCCTTCGGGCGTGTGCCAAGGCTTGCCCAGCGTGGGCACAGCGGATTTGGCGTGCGGGGCGCCGAGTTCGGCAGTGGTGAAATCGGGAAATTTGGTCATTGGGAAAGCCCCAGTTCTGCGTGCGCGAGCTTTAATGTATGGAGCACATCGCAGCCCATGAAGATGTTGGAGTCGATGCCGGGGGCCTCATGTTTGCCCGCGAGCCAGACGTGGCGGGCGCCTGCGGCCTTGAGCGCGGTTGCGGCGGCTTCGGCCTCTTCTGGATAACGCGTATCGCTGCCACACAGGACCGCGATCTGGCAGCCGGAGGCCTTAAAGGCGGCGACGAGTTCGGGAACGGATTTTGGTGCGACCGGCGCCTCTTTCGATGCAAGTCCACCTGCGGCGAAGAGGTTGCGGGCGAAGTCTGCGCGAGCCGAGTGTTCAGCGACGGCACCCAGCGTCGCGACGAATATGTCGGGGGCCTTCTTCGCTGACGCGGCTGCATCGCGAAGCGCCTCAAACGGAGCGGCAAGATGGATTGGCGTGAGCGGGGCGCATGTCAGGGTCGGGGTTTGTTCAGCGGGTGCGGGCTTGGGTTTGGCCGCATCGGCGACGGGGGCTGCGATTTCGTCAAGCAGCGGGAATTCACTGATGCCGGTGATTGGCACCTTGCGTTTGGCAATGTCCTTGGCGCGGGCATCGCGGGTGGCGACGACGCGGGATTGGACGGCGCCAGCGAGCAGGCTGTCTGCGAAGCCGCCCTCTTTTTCGATCTGCTGGAATTCAGCCCAGGCCGCATTGGCGAGGTCTTCCGCGAAAGTTTCGGTGAACCAGGCGCCACCGGCGGGGTCGGCGACGCGGCCGAGCTGGCTTTCTTCCATGGCGATGATCTGGGTGTTGCGCGCGATGCGGCGGCCCAGTTCTTCGGGGATGCCGAGCGCGGAATTGAACGGGCGGACGGTGACGATGTCGGCACCGCCAATGGCGCCAGCGAAGGCCGCTGTGGTGCAGCGGAGCATGTTGGTCCAGGCGTCATACCGGGTCAGCATGCGGGCTGATGTGGTGGCTTGAATGCGCATGGGCACCGGCGAAACCTCAAGCAATTGAAGGCAGCGGGCCCAGAGGCGACGCGCGGCGCGCAGCTTGGCGACGCCAAGGCCGTAATTGGCATCAAGGGCGAGCGCGAAGGTGAAGCGCGGGGCGAGCGCGGCAATGTCAGCCTCGGGCAAGCGGCGCAATGTGTCGACGGCGCTGGCGATCAGGGCGCCAAGTTCCTGTGCGTCCGAACCACCGGCTTCGTGCACCATGCGGGCGTCTATGCGGATCAGACCGGCGCCAGTGAAGGGGCCGGAGAGGCGGGACAGCATATCAGCCAGCGTGGCGAACGTGTCGGCGAGGGGGGAGGTTAGTATGCCTGTGCGTGCAAGGGCGCCGAGCGGGTCGAGGTTGAAGTCGAGTTTCAGGGCGCCGGGGTCAGGTGCGCCTTCGGCCCATGTTGCGAGCAGGCCGGCGGCGATGAAGCCGGGCGCGTCGACAGGGTCAAGCGCGATCGTGGCAATGCTGGCATCGACGCCGTCGAGGACTGTCTGAAGGTCTGCCAGGCCGGTGACCTGAACGCCTGTTTCCCCGGACGCATCCAGGGTGAGTTCGATGGAAGAGACGCCGCGCTCAAGGTCGCGCAGGATTTCGGCATTGGTCGTGGCCGGGTCAGGGTGTGTGAAAGCCTGACGGATATCCCAGGGCAGGTAAGCGTCCGGCGCGGCGGTTGGTCCGCGCAGGTAGGGCGCGGCGCCGGGCGTTCCCAGCGGGTCGGTCGCCGAGGGAAAGTCACTCTCGCGATAGAGCGGGCGCACGTCCAGCCCGTCAGCCGAATGGCGTGTGATCGAGTCGATGCCCTTGCCCTTGAGGGCCTTGTCGACGGCGGCCAGCCATTCGGCTTCGGTCGCGTCCGCGAACGCGCTGCTGAGGGGGAGGATGTCGTCTGCCATGATGTCAGGTGCCTGTATTCTCTTCGTGTGTGTTGGTAATGGAGTTGACGCCAACGTAAGGTCAAGGCCTAGCGCAGGGGCAGGGGTGCGGCCTGATGCCCGTCTCGGTGCTTGTGGCCCCGCTGTGAACCGTATTTACTACAGTCACAGGGATGAAACGGGCAGGCGCGCAGCGCCGCCAAGCAGGAAGGCAGAAGCAGATGAGACTGGAAAAAGCGCGGATCGCACCGTTGGCCGATGCGGACATGGATGCAGAGCAGAAAGAGACGCTGGAAAAGACGTTCAACGGCCGGCCGGTCTACAATATTTTCCGCACGCTGGGACGGGCGCCGAAGGCATTCAAGTCTTTCATGCGCTGGGGCGGCTATATCCTGTCGGATTATAACAGCCTTGCCCCACGCGAGCGCGAGATCGTGATCCTGCGCACGGGCTATAACTGGAAGTCCGGTTATGAATGGGCCCAGCATGTGCGCATCGGCAAGGAATGTGGACTGACCGATACCGAGATTCACCACATCAAGGACGGCCCGCTGGCGCCGAGCTGGTCGGCGCTGGAAAGCGCGATGATCCGGGCCGTGGACGAGCTGACAAGTGACGCCTTCATTTCCGACCAGACATGGGAGGAGTTGGCCGGGCTGACCGAAAAGCAGCGCATGGACCTGGTGATGACGGTTGGCCAGTACACACAGGTGTCGATGATGCTGAACTCGTTTGGCGTGCAACTGGACGACGACCTGGAGCTGGACCCGGACCTGAAGGGATGAGCCTGGGTGATGTCGCGGGCCGCCTGACTGACAAGGTGGCAATTGTCACGGGCGCCGGGCAGACGCCGGGCGAGACGATTGGCAATGGGAAGGCCATGGCCCTGTTATTCGCGCGGGCCGGTGCGCGTGTTCTGTGTGTCGATCGGGACGCGGCGCGCGCCGCCGACACGGTGTCTGAAATTGAAAGCGAGGGCGGCATCGCGGGCATCTGCGCGGCAGATGTCACCAAGGCGGATGATGCCGCGCGCATTGCGGCTGAGTGTGTATCAGCGTTTGGCCGGGTCGACATTCTGGTCAACAATGTGGGCATTGGCGGCCACGGCGACGGCCCGGCGCACAAGCTGAGCGAGGAAGCGTTTGACCGCATCATGCGGGTGAACCTGAAAGGCGCGTGGCTGGTGACGCAGGCTGTTTTGCCTGGCATGCTGGAACAGCGCAGCGGGGCCATCGTGAACATCTCGTCGCTTGCCGCGATCGCGGGTGGATTCCAGGTGGCCTATGAAATGTCGAAAGCGGGGATGAACCGGATGACGCGCAGTGTGGCAATGAGCGGCGCGTCGCGCGGCGTGCGCTGCAATGCCATCATGCCCGGCCTGATGGATACGCCGATGGCGATTGGTGGTATCGCGGTGGCGCGGGGAATTTCAGAGGAGGACCTGCGCGTCGAGCGGTCGAAGAATGTGCCGATGAAATTCATGGGCACCGGATGGGACACGGCCCATGCTGCGCTGTTCCTGGCGAGCGACGAGGCGCGATTCATCACGGGCGCGATCCTGCCGGTAGATGGCGGCGGCAGCGCACGGGTGGGTTAGCCGGATCTAGCTAGGCGCCCAGTTGCCGTGGAAGCCGGGCGGGATGCGGTGGGGTATGTGGACCAGTGCCAGCGGATCTGCAGTGAAGTTCATTGCATCGAGGATGGCGAGATCTGTCGTGTCGGTGTTCGTGTCAACGACATAGCCCATCAGCCAGCCATCGCCTTCCGGTGCATCATCGGCACGCGGAATGAAGACGAACTCGCCGGGCACGCGGCCCGCGCCGAAATCATGGGTTTCGCGGGTGCCGGCATCAAGGTCGTGCTTGTAGAGCTTGGTCTGGTCGAACACTTCGAACCCGTGATCTTCCGGCAGGGCCATTGTGTAGGCATAGCGGTATTTCTGGCCGGTATAGCGTTCGTCAGGCCGGGGGAATTCCTGCGGGGTCTCGTCCAGCACGGTGCGAGTGACCTTGTGTGCCGCCGGGTCGATGATCCAGCGTTCGAACGTGACCTTTTCTGAATCCGGCCCCTGCTTGCTGTCGGCGAACATGGTGTTGTGGACGCTGACATCCATGATGACTGTGCCATCATCTGCCTCGTAGGCATTGCAGGGATGGAAGACGTAGCAAGGTTCGATATCGCACCAGATGACATCGTCATTCTTGCCATGGCGCGGCATCAGGCCGATGCGGGCCTTGTGGGCCGGGTTCCAGCGATAGGGGAAGGACTGGCCATCGAGCAGGGTCTTCATCGAGAAAGTGACGGGCAAGTCCATGATGACGACATATTGCTTCGTCACGGCGCAATCGTGGATCGACGGACCGTGTTCGACCTTGATCGGCTCTTCGCGGATCACCTTGCCACTGGCATCAACCACGGTGTGATGGATGGTCGTGGCATCAAGGGCGTAATAGGTGATGGCGTGCATTTCTCCGGTCTCGGGATCGAGATGCGGGTGGGCCGAGAAGGAGTTCTTCAGTGTACCACCAAAGGGATCATGCGCGAGCGTGTCGAGTTCGTCGTTCAGGCGCACGGGCCAGGCGCCCGCCTCGACCAGGGCCCATGTATTGCCATTGTGGCCGATGACATTGGTGTTGGCATTGTCCTGTGTACCGCGGCGCGGGCCGGGCGCGGGTGCTTCGCCAAGCGCGGCAGACACCGCGTTGGAACGGACCCAGCGATTGCGATACCAGAGCGCCTTGCCGTCCCTAAGGCTGACCCCGTGGATCATGCCGTCGCCGGAAAACCAGTGATAGGTGGCCGGGTTGGGCTGGGTGACAGGGTTTGGGCCGATGCGCAGGTAGCGCCCGTTGAGGGCGGCCGGGATTTCGCCTGTCACGGCCAAGTCTTCCAGCGTCATCTCTGCGTCGACTGGCGTGTGGATTCCGGTGAGGAATGTGTTGTCTTTCTGGCCCATCCGGGGGCGGGCTCGATTGAACTCGACAACCTTCATGATGCCTTTGGTGACATTCTTCTTGATCAGGGCTTCGACGGGACTGGCCATTGGAAAACTCCGGGGTTGAAACACGGTGAGATAATGTTTACAGCATTAACATGAACGCGAATGATAACACTGTCAACATAAGATCGCCCAAGGGTGGATATCATCATGGCGACCTGCGGGTTGCGTTGATCGAGACCGGCCTGAGGAGCCTGGAGCAAGGCAGTGCGGAGACGTTGAGCCTGCGGGAGATCGCGCGGGAAATTGGTGTCAGCGCCACGGCGATCTATCGTCATTTCCCTGACAAGGATTCGCTACTGGCGGCGCTGGCAGCCGAAGGGCTGGCCAAGCTGGCGCGCGAACAGAAGGCGGCGGGTCTGGCAGGTGGCAAGCATGGCTTTGCCGAGATGGGCAGGGCCTATGTGCGGTTTGCCATGAACAATCCCGCCCTGTTTCGTCTGATCTTCTCTTCCCTACCAGCAACAGCAGACCCGAATTGTGAGAACCCGGAAGACTCGCCGGGCTGGTTGCTGCGCCAGACCATCAACGCGCTTGCCGGACCAAAAGCCACTGACGCGCAACGCCGAGCCGCCGTTCTGCGCGCATGGGCGCTGGTGCATGGCCTGGCGATGCTCATGCTCAGCGGCCAGATCGCCGCCAAGGATGCCGACAAGATGATCGACGAGGTAATCAGCGTCGACAGTCTCAAACTGGGATAGGTGTGCGCTGCCTGTCCCAACGTTACCGCTTGTCCCGGCCCACGGGGCATCTAGTTTCAAACCCAAGACCATCAATCCTGTGAGGAATTTCCATGGCACTGCCACCCGTCCTGCAAAACCTTCGCGTGCCCGTCATCGGCTCGCCCCTGTTCATCATTTCCAATCCTGATCTGGTCATTGCCCAGTGCAAGGCGGGTGTGGTTGGCAGTTTTCCGGCGTTGAACGCGCGCCCAGGCCCGGTGCTGGACGAGTGGCTCGACAAGATCACGACCGAACTGGCCGAGTGGGACGAGAAAAACCCTGATCGCAAATCCGCGCCTTATGCCGTGAACCAGATCGTGCACAAGACAAACAATCGCCTCGATCATGATGTCGAGATGTGCGTGAAGTGGAAAGTGCCGGTTGTGATCACGTCGCTGGGCGCGCGTCAGGAAGTGAATGATGCGATCCATTCCTATGGCGGCATCGTGCTGCACGATATTATCAATATCGTGTTCGCCCACAAGGCACTGGAGAAGGGCGCCGACGGCCTGATCGCTGTGGCCAGTGGCGCGGGCGGCCATGCCGGCACACTGTCACCCTTCGCCCTGATCCAGGAAATCCGTCAGTTCTTCGATGGACCGCTCGCCCTGTCCGGCTCGATTGCGACCGGGAATGCCGTGGCGGCTGCACAGGCCATGGGCGCTGACCTCGGCTATATCGGCTCGGCGTTTATTTCGTGCCACGAAGCCAATGCGGTTGATGGCTACAAGGACATGATCGTCGACTCCAAGGCGGGCGACATTGTCTATTCCAACCTGTTCACGGGCGTGCACGGCAACTACCTGGCACCGTCGATTGCGAAAGCAGGCATGGATGTGAACAATCTGCCGGAATCCGATCCGTCGGCGATGAATTTCGGGTCTGGCGGCAATCAGGAAGCCAAGGCCTGGAAAGACATCTGGGGCTGTGGCCAGGGCATTGGTGCGATCAAGACGCGCATGTCCACGGCGGAATATGTCGACCAGCTGGAGCGGGAATACAATGGCGCGCGCGATGCGCTGGCCAAGCGTCAGGCCTATACGGCGGCGGCGTCGCTCGCGACTGTCTGATACAAACGGGGCTTTCCCGCTGACTTCATTGCCCGTTCGCCTTTAATCCAAGGCGGACGGGCTTTGTTTTTCCGACCGTGGCGCGCACGGGCGCATCATGGCGTTCATGTTGATCGCCCATTTCCCCGACGTTGATATCGCTAGCTGGCGGTGGCCGCATTTCAGCCCGCGAGAGCTGGCTTGCCGCTGCGACGGTCATTTCTGCGCCGGGGAATACTGGCACGACGAAGGGTTGCTCGATGGGCTGGAAGCCCTGCGGACAGATGTCGGCAAGCCCCTTGTCGTGAATTTGGGCCATCGCTGTGACCAGCGGAACCTGTCGGTCGGTGGGCGGAAAACTCCCGGCACAGGACAATTGCGGTCGACATTGCGCTCGCCGGACATGACCGGTTCAGATTGCTGGCGGCGGCAGAGCGGCATGGCTTTACCGGCATTGGCCTCGCGCGGACAGTCATTCACCTCGACCGGCGGCTTGTGCCTCCGCGCTGGTTTTACAAGCGGAGTGCATCCCTATGGCAGACATAGCAGGCTTGGCCGCCAGCGCCGCAGGCGGCGGGATCTTTGGCCTGATTGGATCTGTGATCGGACGGGCAGCAAGCCGGGTCGAGCGGCGACAGGCCCAGACGCAGGAACGTGCCCGCTGGGAGCATGAGAGCCGGATGGCGGACCTTCAGATAAAGGCCGGACAATTGGCGAGCGAGCAGGCACTTCAGAATACCGAAGCCGCTGGCCGTTGGCAGGGGCTGAATGCGTCGCTGGCGGCAGAGGCGGCCACCGGAGACAGTTATAGATGGGTGAACGCGGTGCGCGGGCTGACACGGCCTTTTCTGACGCTGCTACTATGGATCATCACAGGTTGGGTGTTCCTTGGGTCTGGTGCAGCGGCCCGGGGCGAGATTGTCCAGACGGCGACCTTCGCGGCGACGGCTGCGACCCTCTGGTGGTTCGCAGATCGCGGCCCGAGGCGCGATCTGCGTTGATCCTTTTCTGTGGCGTGTTACCCTTTTTGCCTAAAAGGGAGAGTGATCATGGCACCACAGGAGATGGTGGATCTGGGTTCGGCGGGTGCGGTAGACACGGCGAAAGCAGTTCGTGCAGGGATAATAAGTGCGCAGGAGGCCTGTGAGGCTGCCATCGCGCGGATCGAGCACTTTGACGGAAAGCTGAATGCTGTTGTCGTGCGGGATTTTGACCGCGCGCTGGCAGCGGCCCGGCAGATCGACAGAACGCGTCAGCCCTTTGACGCGCGGCCCCTGCTGGGCGTTCCCATGACGGTGAAGGAATCCAATGATGTCGCGGGCTTGCCGACGACATGGGGGATGGAAGCGTTCAAGGATCTGGCGATTGAGGCAGATGCCGTTGTCGTGCAGCGCCTCAAGGCCGCCGGCGCGATCATTCTTGGCAAGACAAACGCGCCGGTTGCGCTGGCAGATTGGCAAACCGAGAACCCGGTCTATGGGCGCACGTTGAACCCGTATGATCCGACACGATCACCCGGCGGTTCTTCTGGTGGAGCCGCCGTGGCGCTTGCAACCGGAATGGTGCCGCTGGAGATTGGCTCGGACATTGGCGGATCGATCCGCATTCCGGCCCATATGTGCGGTGTGTTCGGACACAAACCAACCTATGGCATCGTGCCGACGCGAGGACACGGCTTTCCGGGAACGGACGGTGTGGATGCCCCGCTGGCAGTTGTTGGCCCGATGGCGCGCAGTGCGGGCGATCTCGTTCTGGGCATGAATGTGATTGCGGGGCCCGAAGAGGGGGTAGGCTTCAGGCTGGACCTGCCGCCCGCGCGGCATAAATCGCTGACCGAATTTCGGGTTCTGGTGCTGGACGCGCTGCCAGGCACTGTGGCTGATGCGGAGACGCGGGACGTTATTTCCAACCTGGCCGACAGCCTTTCCGAGGCAGGTGTTGCGGTTTCTGACGATGTAAGTGTTCTGCCGCGTCTGGACACGATGCACACGACGTATGTGAAGATGCTGAACACTGTCATTACGCGGGGCACGCCGGGCGCAGAGCCGATGGATGCCCATGAATGGATGGAACTGGTGGATGAGCAGATGCGGGTGACCCGCGCCTGGCGCGCCATGTTCGACGACCATGACATTGTCATCGCGCCAGCGTTCGGCACGCCGGCCTTTCCTTATCAGACCGATCCGAATTGGGGGAACCGCACCTTGATGATTGATGGTCAGGCCCAGCCCTATGGGGCCCAGTTGGCCTGGGCAGGGCTAGCGACATTCCCGGGCCTGCCATCGACCTGTGTGCCTGTGGCGAAAAGTACGACGGGCCTGCCAATCGGCCTGCAACTGATCGGAGCGCCCTATGGTGACTGGACGACGCTGGGCCTGGCGCAGCTGATGGAAGCGGCGGGGCTGACGCGATAGGCTGCATCTCATTGCGCGGCCCGGCGGGCTGGGCCAAGATCAACCTCTTTGCGGGAGATGTGAGGCATGGCCAAGCCGGACAAGCTGTTGGTGATCGACGAGGGCACAACTTCGACCCGGGCAATCGTGTTTGATCGCGCGTTTGCCGAGGTTGCGCTTGCCCAGCAGGACCTGACGCTCGGTTTTCCCGAGGACGGCTGGGTGGAGCAGGACGGCGAGGAAATCTGGTCGCGGACGTTGGCCGTATGCCGCGAAGCAATTGCGGCGGCGGGCGGCGTCAGCGAGATGGCGGCGATCGGTATTACCAATCAGCGCGAGACGACGCTGGTGTGGGACCGTGCGACCGGCAAACCGATTGCCCCGGCCATCGTCTGGCAGGACCGGCGCACGGCGCGGGTCTGCGAGACGATGAAAGCGGAGGGCCATGAGCCAGCGGTGCAAGCTGAAACGGGTCTGCTGCTGGACCCTTATTTCTCCGGCACGAAGATCGGCTGGATTCTTGACTCGGTCGAGGGCGCACGCGCGCGGGCTGAGGCCGGCGAGCTGGCCTTTGGCACGGTCGAATGTTTTCTGATCTGGAAGCTGACGGGTGGGCAGGTGCACGCGACGGATGTGACCAATGCGTCGCGCACGCTTCTCTATCGTCTCGGGCTGGGCGATGACGGTGGCTGGAGCGACGCGATGACGGCGCTGTTCAATGTGCCACAAAGCCTGTTGCCGGATGTGAAGCCGAATGCGGCTGACTTCGGGATGAGCGATGAAAGCCTGCTCGGCGCCGCGCTGCCGATCCTGTCAGCGGCAGGCGACCAGCAATCGGCGCTTGTGGGGCAGGGATGCCTGGAGCCGGGCATGGCGAAGATTACTTATGGCACCGGGGCTTTCCTGGTGGCGAACACAGGCGGCGTACGACCGGATTCGCAGAACCGCTTGCTGGGTACAGTGGGATATGAACTGCCCGGAGGCGGCGCGATGGCGCTGGAAGGGTCAATCTTCAATGCCGGAACCGTGGTGAAATGGTTGCGGGATGATCTCGGCATCGTCGCCTCGGCGGAAGATACCGAGAGTGTGGCGGCTGGCCTGAAGGGAAATGGCGGGGTCTATATCGTGCCGGCCTTTACCGGGCTTGGCGCGCCGCACTGGAATGCGGATGTGCGCGGCACGATCAGCGGCATCACGCGGGCGACCTCGGCGGCGCATCTTGTGCGGGCGGGCCTGGAATCAGCTGCCTATCAGACACGGGACCTGCTCGACGCCTTTGCGGCGGATGGCGCGGAGATACGCGAGTTGCGCGTCGATGGCGGCATGGTGGCGAATGACTGGCTGATGCAGTTCCTGGCCGATATCTGCAACCGGCCTGTGCTGCGGCCTGACTATCGCGAGATGACCGCGCTTGGCGCAGCGGCGCTGGCGGCGATGCAGCTGGGCTGGCTGGACGCAAAGACGTGGACCGAGCGGCCTGTGCAAGGCACGCGCTTCGAGCCGAAAATGGCTGACGCGCAACGCGACGCGCTGATCAAGGGCTGGCAGGACGCGATGCGCAAGACGCTGGCCTGAGACCGCGTCGGGCTCGGCTTGAAGCCATTCTCGAATTTCAGCACAAAAAAAGACCGGCGGAACAGTGTTCCGCCGGTCTCTGATTATTGGAGTTCTTTAGACTAGAACTTCTTGCTGATGTTCACGAAGGCACGGCGGCCACGAACGTCGTAACCGGTTGCGCTGAGTGGCGTGTTGCCGGCGCTGAGCTGAACGATGTCAGACACTTGCGGTGGGTGCTCGTCGAAGATGTTACGGACACCGCCCGTAAGCGTCCACGTGTCACCCGTCCAACGAACGGAGAGGCCGTGTGTCCACTGGGCTTCGGTGTAGACCTTATAAAGGCCTGTCAGAGCGAAGTATGCCTGTGGATCGTTGTAGTCAGCGGTGAAGTAACGGTTGTCGTCCTGGCGACCGATGAAGTCGGTGAACCAGGTGTACGTCCAGTCACCACGGTCAAGACGCAGCGATGCATCACCAACAACGCTCGGGTAACCGATCGTGCCGTTGAAATCATTGTCCGAGATGCCGGACACGAAGTCGGAACCGAACACGTTGATGTAACGTTCGAAGGCCCAGTTGACGGAACCTTCAGCAATCAGCGTACCGAAGTTGAATTCCTTCGTGTAACGGACTTCGAGGTCGATGCCGTTCTGCGATTGGGAATCAACGTTCAGGGTTGGTGCCTGAATGTTGTCAACGTTGTATGCACCGATCGTTGCCGTGCCCGGATTACGTTCGAAAAGGGCACAGAAATCGTTCGGGAAAGCTGTGGTTCCGTAGCAACCGCCAACAATCTGGCCAGCTGTGAGGCTGGTGATCTGGTCCTCGATTTCGATTTCGTAGTAATCGACAGCGATGTTCAGGTCAGCAAAGGTTGGCGTCCAGATGATACCAGCCGTGAACGTGTCACCCGTCTCTGGCTCAAGCAATTGGCCACCACCGGACGTGATCACGAGCGCCGAAGACCCGGTGCCTGTGTAATTGTCCGGAATGCCCGCAGCCGAGCAGTTTGCGCGGATGTTCGGGTTGGTCGCATCGGCCCAGTTGACGCAAGGGTCGATTGCCGTCTGGCTTTGGAAGCCCGTCTGGTCTTCGAGGAAGAGTTCGAACAGGGCTGGCGCACGGTAAGATGTACCATAGCTCGAACGGGCGCGAAGGACCGGGTTGATCTGCCAGTTGAGGCCAACTTTGTAGATCGTACCGGAACCACCGATGTCGTAGTCGAATGCACGGACTGAGCCCGAGAATTCAACATCTTCAGCCAGTGGAGCGCCTTTGAGAAGTGGAACGTTCACTTCGGCGAAGACTTCGGAAACGCTGTTGGTGCCTTTCGTCGGGCCAGCTGTCGAAGAACCCCAGATGTCGCCACCTTGGGTCAGAACGCCCGGTTGGTCGTCAATCGAGAATTCACGGTATTCTGCACCAAAGCCGAGGCCAACTGGGCCAGCAGGCAGTTCGAACACTTCGCCGGCAAGAACGGCCGTGAAGGTTGTTTGTTCGTAGACGGTGCTACCGGTCTGGTAGCCACCAACGGCAGCCACGAGATCGTTAACCGCTGCGCCGGAGAGAATGTCCGGGTTCAGCAGGTCGATGGTAGGAGGCGCGATCGTATCGGCGACGCCGTCACCGTCGATGTCTGCAACGCCATCAAAGTTCCAGTCGCCTGACTTCGAAAGAATGATCTCGTTGCCGCCATAGCTACCTTCACCACGCGAGTAGCTGCCGTCGAGTTTCCACGACCAGCCATCAAGAACGCCTGGCGAGAAACCACCGGAAAGCGACGTGCTCGCATAGTAATAGTCGAGTTTGATGTCATCGACCGTTGGGAATGGTGCAACAATCTGCATCAGACCACCAGCCGAGTTGTCGTACGTTGGATCATCGATGTAGCCACAGAAGCCACAAAGGGAACCCGAACCAACAACCGGGAAGAACTGGCGCCAGCCTTCGACAGATGTTTCACGACGGCTGAACAGCAGTTCGGAGTCCCAGGCGATGCCGCCAAGGTCGATGTCAGCTGTACCGAAGATCGAGATGTTCTCGTTGCGCGGGATGAAGTCCCGGTTATCCAGGAACGGTCCGTCGAGGTAGTCTTCAAAGAAGGCAACGCCATCGGCTGTGTAGCCGGTGCCGACGCGTGGACGATAGCCCGGGATGAACGCGCCTGTGCCTGTTCCACCCACGATGCCGTCCGGCGAAGGAATGAGACGCTCGCCGGTGAATGCGTCGATAGCCGTGTTGTAGTAAAGGTTGTTACAGTTGTCAGTCGGGCGAACGCCACGTGCCGAGAAGTTCTGACGATCGATCAGACCACCACCGTTCGGGTTGTTCACGTAATCGCGCGAGCAATCGAGGTAGTCACGTTCGCTGGTGTCGAGCTCTTCTGACAGACGGTATTCAGCCGAGATCGTGAAGTCAGCCGAATCGCCGATCTGGAAACCATAGGCGCCGCTGATCGAATACTGCTCGCCGCCGGAATCAAATGGGCGGGTCGTCTGGAAGTTCATTTCCAGGCTATCGACTGAGTCGCGTGTGATGATGTTGACAACACCGCAGACAGCGTCCGAACCGTAGATGGTCGATGCGCCGTCTTTCAGGATTTCAATCCGCGAGATGATCGATTGCGGAAGAACGTTCAGGTCGAGTGCTGCGATCGAACCGCGCGTACCGGCCGGACCGGGGCGCTTGCCGTCAACCAGGACCAGCGTACGGGTGTCACCACAACCGCGAAGGTCGATGGTTTGGGCACCGATGCCGCCGTTTGTGACGAAGTTCTGGAACGTGTTGTTCAGCTGTGTCGAACCGGAAGCGAGCGATGAACCCTGCAGCAGTGCTGCGGTATCAACAAGGCCTTCCAAAGTCGCGACTTCGGCCGTGATCACCTGGATCGGTGAGGACGACGCGAAATTGTCGCGTGCGAGCAGCGAACCGGTAACAACGATTTTTTCCTGGCGAGCTTCGGCTTCAGTAGAGCCTTCCTCGACGATGGAAATGACGGTGTCATCTTCGGTTGTCGCTGTTTCTGTTTCCTGCGCATTAGCTGCGCCGGTCAGTACCAGCGCGCTGACTGCGACGCTGCTGAACACAGAACGACGAATGGATCGTCTATTCATTGATAATACCCCTAACTAGTGACCTCAATTTATTTCCCGTGGCGCAAGCGCCAGCGACCCCGACGTAAACCTCCGGGACTTGAAACATGTTGAGCCGCTCGAAACCCAGCTGACAAGCCTTTATGACAGATTATTAATGGGGTGGGGATTTCCACCCTCTCTGTGTGCTTTTTCGGCAACATTTTGCCCGACGTCGTGTTAAGGCATAAAAAGCTTGATAATCGTATTCGCAGCGGTTTGGTGCGCGCGACCCTTGACGCGACCCGGCCCGGAAAATACTGCAGATACTTCACTTTGGAGGAATTAATGATGATGAAACGCTTCGTAGCGGTGGGTTCCGCCGCGCTTCTTGTCGGCGCTATGATCGCGCAAGGCGAGCCTCTTTCAAGCGAAGATTTTTCCAAATATCCTAATGTTTCAAGTGTTTCCATGTCGCTCGAGGGTGACATGCTTGTGGGTGTCATCGCTGATCCTTCGCAGAATGGCGAAACAACGGCAGCAGCCTATTGGGACCTTTCCGGCGAGATCGATACGACCAAGCCGCTCGTTCC
>JAVJOM010000007.1:0-17793 GCA_040216775.1 Hyphomonas sp. | reverse complement strand
GCTGTCGGCAAAGCTCGCAATCGCGGCCGGGTCGCCCGTGGTGAAGAACGCGATATCCTCCTTGGCCGGGCCGCCATTCCACACGATCTTGATGTCCATCGGGCACAGGATTTCCCAGCCGGTGGAATTCGCCATGGTCAGCGGCAGGCAGCGATAGGGGTGGCGATCCGGGAAGGCATCCATCCATTCCCGCTGGCTGCGCCCCGGCACGATTTCGGGTGCAACATCATAGATCTTGTAACATTCGAGGCGCATGGGGATAATTTTCTCCGGAAGGCTTGACCCTGTGGGCAAGTCTTGGCCCAAAGTATTGGATGACCGCAAGCCCCGAAGACCTGTTCGCTTATCTCGATGGGCTAGGCATAGCCCACCAGACGCACTGGCACGAGGCCGTCTTCACCGTGGACGAAAGCAACGGCCTAAAGGCCGCGATGCCGGGAATCCACACCAAGAACCTGTTTCTCAAGGACAAGGATGGCACGTTCATTCTGATTTCGGCCGAGGCGCACACGCTGATCCGGCTGAACCGGCTCCACCGCCATATCGCCACCAAACGCCTCTCCTTCGGCTCACCAGAAGACATGCTGGCGCTTTTGGGCGTCACCCCCGGCTCCGTCACCGCCTTCGCCCTGATGAATGATGCGGGCGGGAAGATCCGCTTCATCGCCGATGCTGCCCTTTTCTCGGCTGATCCAGTCAATTTCCACCCGCTCACAAATACAGGAACGACCGCCATCTCGCGCGATGAGTTCAAGCGCTTTGTTGAATCCACGGGGCGCAACTGGGAAGTGGTCGACTTTGCCGCCCTAAACGCGCCGGAATAAAAAAGGCCGCCCTCGCGGGCGGCCTTCCTGTTGTCTGGTGTTCCGTTCGCGCTACTGGAAGCTGTAATTCAGCCGCACGCCGATCGTGCGCGGGGCCCCGACGAATGTGTAGAAAGTGCGCTGGTAAACCGGGCCGCCATCATCATCGGCAAGCACCTGATTGAACAGCGGCGTGCCGACCACACCGGTCTCGTAATATTCGTCGAACAGGTTGTTCACGAACAAGGTCGCCTGCCACGCGCCGGCATCATATGCCGCCGAGGCATTGGCCACGCCATAGCTGTCCAGCGTGATGCCGTCACCCAAGTCGCCGGTGCGCGTCAGCACCTCGCCCTGCCAGGCATATCCACCATTGAACGTGACCTCTTTCCCGTTCGGAAGTGCATGAACATAAGTCCCGAACACCGCAAACTGGTCTTCCGGCGACCCCGGCAGGCGGTCGCCATCACGGCCGTCCAGCAGCACGCTGCCAAATCCCGGCGGCGAAATCGTGCCGACGAGCCCCGGGGCCGGGGCGGTGAGCGAAGCCTCGGTATGGCTGTAGCTGCCGCGCAACGAGAACGCGTCGCTGACTAGCCAGCTGCCATTCAGTTCGACACCTTTCGATTCCGCACCGTCCGCGTTCACCGTGATCGGAATCGACGCGTTGATCGTCGCCGATGTCAGCTGCGGGTCGGTCCATTCGACATAGTAGAATGCTCCATTGAACGTGATCCGGCCACCATCCAGGGTCGATTTGAAACCGACTTCGTAATTCGTCGTCGTATCCGGCAGGTATTGGCTTTCGTCCCGCGTCGAAAAGTCTGTCGCACCAGAGCCAAATTGCTGGCCCGGCAGCAGCGCACAGGCACCTTGCTGGTTGTCGTTCGGATCAAAGGTTGGGCAGACACCGATTCCGTTCGAATCCCCGATACGGTAGCCTTCGGACAGTGTGAAATAGGTCAGCAAATCCTCGGTGACCTTGTAGGACGTGTTGAACTTAAACAGGGTCCCATTATCGGATTGCGACGTCCGTTCAGTGCCGTTCGGGCTTCCGGCAGCAAAGTCTGACTTCAGGCTGTCTTCCATCGCGCTGATGCCGACCGGAACGAGATAATCCGGGAAGGCATCAAACAACGGGAAGTCAACGTCGCTGAAGGATTCGAGGTCGTATTTATAGTAGCGTCCACCAACCGTTACGCTCCACTTGTCAGTGATGTCGTAGCCGATCTCACCGAAAATCGCCGATTCCTTCAGCTTGGAGTAGAATTGCGAATAATATTCCAGATCGTCCGGCCGGTCGAAACCGACATAGGCGGCATAACCCGGCGTGTACTCCTGCGAATAGGACGTCGCGTCAGCATCATTATAAAACGCGCCGGCAATCCAGTTGAACCGGCTGTCGGTTGTCGAAACGAGACGGATTTCCTGGTTGAAGGTGTTTTCCCGTCCCTTTTCGTGCGTGAACGACGTGAAGGTCGGAAAGGCCTCATAGCTGTATTCGAGCGAGATCAGCAGGTCAGTCTGGTCACGCTGGCCATTATCGTCAAACCGCGACAAGCCTGTAGCCGACGTAAGTTCAGCAAAACCGAGATCGGCGACCACTTCCAGCGCAAGGAGCTGGTTGGTGATCTCGTTCGGTTCTTCAACCCGTTTGCCGAGTTCATACTTGCCGGCAGGCACTGTCGAGCGTGCGCTCGAACCGCGACGGCCCTCAATGTCCGATTTCTGGAGGTAGTACGTCAGGGTACCATCGAGCCAGGGGGTTGGCTCCCAGCGTGCGGCGATGCGGCCCGAGACGACTTCCTCGCCATCGGCATCATTCACCCGGCGAAGGTTAGCTGCGACATCCGACGGATCGCTAAAATCCGGATCGGCGTCCGACACGCCGATTTCGCGCACCACGAAGGGATAGTCGATGAAACCGGAATCGTTTTCGAAGTCGACCGAGCCGCGAATGGCGAAGGTCGGTGAAATCGCCTTGTTGAAGGTCAGCCCCGCTTCATAGCTGATATCATCGGCCTCGGAATATTGCGAAATCTCGGTGCGGACATCCAGCGAGTCACCAGCAAAGTCGGGCTTTTTCGGGATGTAGCGGATGGCCCCGCCCAGCGTACCGGCCCCATAGAGCGTTCCCTGAGGTCCAAGCAGGACCTCGACGCGCTCAAGGTCATTGAGCTTCAAGTCCACATAAAGCGGGATTTCGCCGACATAGGTCGCGACCGTGCCCCCCCCATTATTATTGCCATCACCGGATCCGAGGCCGTCAGCGTTTAGGCCGCGTACGATGATCGGGTTCCCCTGACGGCCGCCCCGGTCGACCACGTTGATACCCGGCACATAGGCGAGCACATCTGCCAGTTCGTCGAATCCCTGCTCTTCGATCTGCTCTCCGCCGACCGCAGCGATGTTCAGCGGAATATCCTGCACGCTCTCGGCGCGCCGTGTGGCGGTGACCGTGATCGTCTGCGCACGAAGTTCCGTTTCGTCAGCCGCTTCCTGGGCGTGACCGGCCATGACTGCGCTGGCTGCGAGTACCAACGCGCTCGTCGTTCTAAAAAGTGATAGTTTCATTTTTGACATTCCTCATCAGCGTTCTACCCCGTCTCGTCAGCAAAATTGACCGCATGAAATTTGTTGGCGCAAGGCGCTGAAGCAGTCGGCTTCTCTTTTTGAGCGGAAGGCGGCAAAATAGGCATAGCAGGCAAAATCTGCTCAGAAACAGGACGAGCCCCTGACACGCAAACTTCCCACCCCCGCCGGCAGCGCTCGCCTGACCGAAGCTGCACGCCTCCTGGCCGAAAAAGCCTACCAGCCTGCCCACGCGCTTTGCCTGCAGGAGTTGAAAGACAACCCAAATGACCCGCAAGCGTATTATTTGCTCGGTGTCCTCACAGCCGACCATGGAAACCACGCCAAAGCGGTAGACTTGTTTACGCGCGCAACCACCCTGGACACAAGGCACGCTGCAGCCTTCGCCCAACTGGCCCGCAGCGAAATTGCCCTTTCACGTCGCGAGCAGGCGCTGCACGCCGCCAATGCGGCTGCGGCGCTTTTGCCAACAGATGCGTACACGCTGGATACACTCGGCGTCGTCTATAGCCGGGCTGGCCTGCATCGCCGCGCGACGCCCTTCTACGCCGCAGCGACGCAAACGGCGCCGTCTGTGTCCAGCTACCACTATAATCACGGGGCGGCGCTTCAGTTTCTCGGCGAGATGGAGGCTGCGCGAGATGCCTATCGCCGGTGTCTCGCTATCGATCCGCTGGAAACGCGAGCCTTGTCATCAATTGTCCAGATCACTCGCCAGTCACCAGCCGAAAACCTTGTTGCCGAACTGGAAGCTGCCTTTGCCGCGACCAAATCCGATCCGGACGATGCCCTGCGAATAGGCCATGCCCTGGCCAAGGCGCATGAGGATCTCGGCGATTCCATCGAGGCGCTCAACTGGCTCCATCGCGCCAAGGCCAAAAAACGAGTAACGATCCAACACGATCCGTCAGCCGACAACGCGTTATTTGATGCGGCCCGCAGCGTACCCACAAACCTGCTGGGTGCATCGGGGTTTGAGACCTGCGCGCCCATTTTTATCGTCGGTATGCCACGTACCGGCACGACTCTGGTTGACCGGATCCTGTCCAGTCATAGCGAGATCACGTCGGCGGGCGAGCTTACAGATTTCGGCCTCTGCTTGAAGCGGCTGGCCGCCACGCGATCGAATTATGTGCTCGATCCGGAAACTCTGGTCGCAGCCGCGGGGCTGGATCTTTCAGCGCTCGGCGAGGCCTATATGGAGAGCGTGTCACGGACTCAGGACCTGAGCGGCCGATTCATCGACAAGATGCCGCTCAATGCCTTCTACACCCCGATCATCCTGGCCGCCCTGCCGAACGCGCGAGTCATCTGCCTGCGACGCCACCCGGCCGATACAGTACTCAGCAATTACCGCCAGATGTTTGCGACTAGCTTCTCCTATTACAATTACGCCTACAGCCTCGAGGCGACCGCACACTATTATGTCGGCTTCGACCGCATGATGGCAGGTTTTGCCCGCACATTGCCAGACGACCGCTATTGTGACGTCCATTATGAGCACGTAGTGGCAAATATAGAAGGCGAGACCCGTCGCCTGCTGGACTTTTGCGGCGTGTCCTTCGAATTCGCCTGCCTCGATTTCCACGAAAACACGGCGCCCGTCGCAACGGCCAGCGCCGCCCAGGTCCGTGAGCCGCTCTACACGGGATCCGTTGCCCGTTGGAAGCGCTACGCACCCGGCCTGAAGGAAGCGCTCGACATTCTTGAGGCCGCAGGCTGCATTTCCGCTGGGGAACGCAAGCCGTGACCACGCAAGCCTATGGTGCCGGTTGAAATTGCCGTTAGGCTGAATAGGAAACCAGACATTCCAGGGAAGAATTCATGAACACACGTCGACTAGGCAAGAGCGCCATCTATGTGTCCGACATCTGCATGGGCACAATGACCTTCGGGTCGCAAACCGACGAGAAGGAAGCCTTCCGCATTCTCGACGAATGCTATGATGCCGGCATCAATTTCTATGATGCGGCGGAAAACTATCCCGTGCCGCCAGATCCGAAATGGGCCGGCCGCACCGAAGAGATCGTCGGCAAGTGGATGAAAACCAAGGATCGCGATTCCCTCATCATCGCGACCAAAGTGTCCGGACCGTCGCACGGATGGATCAAGAGTTCGCAGCGCGCCGGCATGACAGCCATGGACCGTCACAACATCACCCGCGCCGTGGAGGCCAGCCTCGAACGCCTCGGTACCGATTATATCGACCTCTACCAGACCCACTGGCCCGATCATGGCACCGATTTCGACGAGGCGATGGAAACGCTCGACGAACTGGTCCGCGCAGGCCTCATCCGCATCGTCGGGTGCAGCAATGAAAATGCCTGGGGCCTGATGAAAAGCATCGCCACTTCTGAAAGGCTCGGTACGGTCCGGCACCAGACCATCCAGAACAATTTCAGCATGAACAACCGGCGCTTCGAAGACGAACTCGCCAATATCTGCAAGCGCGAGAATGTCAGCCTGATCCCGTATTCACCGATTGCCGGCGGTGTCCTGTCTGGCAAGTACAATGGCGGCGCAACACCGGAAGGCGCGCGCTTCTCCAGCTATATCAAAAAAGGTGGCCGCCACACTTTGATGGCCCAGCGCTTCGTCAACGAAAAGTCACTCGCCGCCACCGAACGCTACATGGCCATCGCGAAAGAGGCCGATATGTCGCCGGTCACGCTGGCAACGGCATGGTCCAAGCAACATGACTTTGTTGCATCTACCATTGTCGGCGTCAGCCGCCAGGATCAGCTCGCCCCCATCCTCGCCGCCGCCGACATGACGCTCAGCAAGGAAGTCATGGATGCCGTCGACGCCGTGTCCAAGGACATCCTCTACCCGATGGGCTGAGCGACTCAGTCCGCGCTTGGGCCGCCATTGGCCAGCACTTCGCGGCGTCCGGCATGATTGGGCGCGGAGATGATGCCTTCTTCCTCAAGGCGGTCGATCAAACCGGCCGCCTTGTTGTAACCCACCTTGAGACGGCGCTGCAGGTAAGACGTCGACGCCCGCTTATCGCGCACAACAATGGCGATGGCCTGGGCAAACAGGTCTTCGTCTTCGTCACCTGTCGACGTGCCGAGCATGGCGTCCATCACGGCCGAACCTGTCGAGCCATCTTCCGGCGCTTCCAGGATGTCCATGACATAGTCAGGCTCGCCCTGTTCTTTCAACCAGTCCACCACAGACCCAACTTCCTCGTCGGAAACAAACGGTCCATGCAGACGCTGCGATTTCTTGCCGGGTGCCTGATAAAGCAGGTCGCCCATGCCGAGCAGCTGTTCTGCGCCTTGTTCATTGAGAATGGTGCGCGAATCGATCTTCGTCGTCACCATGTACGAAATCCGTGTCGGGAAGTTCGCCTTGATCGTACCGGTTATGACGTCCACTGAGGGACGCTGGGTTGCGGTAATCAGGTGAATGCCGGCGGCACGCGCCATCTGCGCCAGGCGCTGTACGCAGCCTTCGATTTCCTTGCCCGCCACCATCATCAGGTCAGCCATCTCGTCGATCACGACGACAATATTCGGAATATGATCGATCGGCAGCACTTCAGTTTCGTGGATCGGTTTGCCGCGTTCGTCATAACCGACCTGAACCTTGCGCGCCATTTCCTCGCCCGAGGCGCGGAACTTCGCTGCCTTCTCGTTGAAGCCGGCCAGGTTACGCACGCCCGCCTTCGACATCAGCTCATAGCGGCCTTCCATTTCGCGCACGGTCCATTGCAGCGCGTTCACGGCCTTTTTCGGATCCGTCACCACAGGAGCTAGCAAGTGCGGGATGCCTTCATAGATCGACAGTTCGAGCATCTTCGGGTCGATCATGATGAAGCGGCACTGTTCCGGCGTGTGACGGTAGAGCAGCGACAGGATCATCGCGTTCACGCCAACAGACTTACCCGAGCCAGTTGTACCCGCGATCAGCAGGTGAGGCATTTTGGCCAGGTCGACCACTGTCGGCACGCCGCCAATGTCCTCGCCCAGCGCCATTGGCAGGCTGGCGCGCGTCGCGACATAAGGTTCGGCCTGCAACAGCGTGCGCAGGTAAACTGTGTCGCGGTCATCGTTCGGCAATTCGATGCCGATCGCGTTCTTGCCCGGCACAACGGCCACACGGGCCGAAACGGCACTCATCGACCGCGCAATGTCATCCGCCAGAGATATGACACGGGATGACTTAACGCCCGGCGCAGGTTCCATTTCAAACAGAGTAATGACCGGACCGGGCCGCACTTCCTTGATCCGTCCACGGACACCGAATTCCTTCAGCACTTCAGACAGGCGCGCCGCCTTGGCGATCAACGCCTCTTCGTCCACCGTGTCGCCGCGTTCTTCAGGCATCTGCAGCAGGTCAATCGACGGCAGGCGCGTCGCAGTATTGCGACGCTCGCTCTTTTTCACGCGCGGCGCAGGCGCTTTGGGCGCAGGCTTCGGGGTCTTGAAGCGCATCGTGCGAACAGGCGTTTCGTCCTCAACCTCGATGTCGTCCTCGTCGTCTTCCTCGATGTCATCTTCATCGAAGATTTCTTCGAGCTCTTCATCGTCCTCGTCGTAGTCGACCTGCTTCTTCGGCTTTCTCAGGAAGCTGCGCGCTTCACCTGACAGCTCGTCATCACCCTTCACCACACGTGCCCGGTCATTAACCTCGCTCGGACGTCGCTTCGGCATCAGGACAC
The DNA here is from genome assembly GCA_040216775.1 of Hyphomonas sp. GTDB lineage: Bacteria > Pseudomonadota > Alphaproteobacteria > Caulobacterales > Hyphomonadaceae > Hyphomonas. The sequence continues at coordinate 9,732 of JAVJOM010000007.1, read as the reverse complement.
GGCCCACCGATGCCAGCAATCCGGCAGCGCCCCAGGCCTGTTGCGCGGCGCGCAGGCCAGATGTCGCCGCAGCTTCCTGCAGCAATTGTGCGTCACCCCGCCGGAAACCAAGTGCCGACAGGGCCGCCCACAGCGCGGTGCCGCCCAGCACGAAACCGGCCCATGTGCCGGGCGAAGGCAAGAGCAGGGCCTTGAACGGCATCTCGGCATAATGGAACAAGGCATCGCCAACGACTCCGCCCAGTCCAGCGCTAAGTGGCCAGGACTCAGGTACGGGCCATCCAGCAAAGCAGGCCGCAGACAAAGGCACAAATGCTGCGCCGAGCAGCCAGCGGCGCACGCTGGGTGCGCCGATTAATACCGCGCGCATGGCGCCGCCAATCATCAGTGCAAGGCCGGCTGTCCAGCTCGACCAGCCAAACCCCTGCCGTGCAAAGTCAGAGAAAATCGCGCCCGCTCCGCCGAACAGGTTCTGCACGGCGGCGTCCGTGGCGGCATTCCAGCTCGGGTCGCTCGGCACGTAAGAGCCAACACTGCCACATACAAACACGCCCGCGCCGAAGGCGGCGGCCCCTGTCAGAATCCTCCAGACCGGATCGCTGGCGCTCGGGGCATCATCGTCAATGTAGGCATAGTCAGTCATATGCTGGGGCAACTCCGCTTCTCGGAATGGGAAGCCCACACACTGGCGTAACAGCCTTAACACCGCGCAAACGGAGCCGGAACGATTTGCGCGAATGCGTTAATGCGCTTGATCGAATTCGGACCCTGTGCCGGACGCCGAATACGCTATCGCCCACTGGCAGATTTTGCCCCGAACCCGGCATCTGAACGTAATTTAATGCACCCATCCCGGGAACATCACGCGGCCACGCCCCGTTGTTTCCCCATAACGCGACAATAAGGAGACGACCATGAAACGCATTCTGATCATTCCCGCCACCGCCGCCCTGTTAACGGGTCTGTCCGCTAACGCTCAGGATTTTAATAGCAACACCGATGCCGTTAAGACTCCCGCTCCGGTGATTTCTGCAGATGAGCAGAGCAACCTCGACGAGATGACAATCGAGGAATTGAACGCATTGCAACTCCAACGCCTGCAATCTGTTTCAAGTGAAACAGCGTCAGCAGATGACACCCTGTTCCAGGTCGCTGAGACCGACACGTCAACGATGGCCATGACGACGCAAACCGAAACGCAAGTGGAAGCCAGAATCGACATGGACGGCCCCCGCGACGCATCCGAAGTTGACGCCATGAGCAATTCGGATACGTCCGGCACGATTGCCGACGTCGCGATGGGCGATCCCCGCTTTTCGACACTCGTCACATTGCTTGAGCAGGCTGATATCGCCGACACGCTGTCAGGTGATGGCCCTTACACGGTCTTCGCCCCGACTAACGATGCCTTTGCGCGCCTCGACCCTGAACTGGTTGCGCAACTGACATCCGGCGAGGCCAATGACGACCTTGCCACCTTGCTGAAGCGCCACGTCGTGGCCGGCACCTACACCGCCGCCGACATCACGGAAGGCACGACTGACTTGATGACACTGGCCGACACCAACCTGGAAATTGAACGGGTGGGCGACATGGTCACAGCCGATCATGTTGACGTGATCAGCGCCGATATCGCGGCTTCGAATGGTGTGATCCATGCCATCGACATGGTGATCATTCCGATGGTCGAGGTCGAGGCTGCAACCGACCGGGATACCCCAATGTAAAATTCGGTCACCCACTGACCAACAGACAAAGAAAAACCCCGGCGGACGCGAGCCAGCCGGGGTTTCATTGTATCCGAAGGCCCCCTCAGCCCCGGGAGAATTCCGGATAGGCTTCAAGACCGATCTCTGCCTTGTCGAGACCCATTTCCTCGTCCTCGAGGCTGCAACGCACACCGATTGTGTACTTGAGCAGGAGCCAGACAACCGCAGAGGCGGCGACAACGAACACGCCTGTCAGGGCCACACCAACGAACTGGCCCATGTAGGACGCGTCTGTATTGGTCGCCGCAACAATCATCGTGCCCCAGATACCGCACACGAGGTGGGCTGGAATGGCGCCGACCACGTCGTCGATCTTCAATTTGTCGAGCAGCGGCACCGAGAGCACGACGAGGACACCGCCGACACCGCCGATAAGCACAGACTGGCCCATGGTTGGCATCAGGGGTTCCGCCGTGATCGAGACAAGGCCGCCGATCGCGCCGTTGAACACCATGGTGGCGTCAATCTTGCCTTTGTACATGATCGAAGTGGTAAGCATGGCCGCGATCACGCCGCCGACAGCCGCCATGTTCGTATTGGCAAAGATCTGCGCAACCGCGTTGATGTCAGCCGCCGTACCCGCAGCCAGCTGCGAAGCACCGTTGAAGCCAAACCAGCCGAACCACAGGATGAACGTACCCAGTGCGGCGAGCGGGATGTTCGAACCCGGCATCGGATGAACCTGCTTGCCGAAATACTTCCCGGCGCGAGGTCCGATAACGATGGCACCGACGAGCGCAGCCCAGCCACCGGTCGAGTGCACCAGTGTCGAACCCGCGAAGTCAGAGAAGCCCCACACGGTGTCGAGATAGCCGCCACCCCATTCCCATGATGCCACGATCGGATAGATCAGGGCGGTCAGCACAGCCGTGAAGATCAGGAAAGGCCACAGCTTCACGCGCTCGGCCACTGTGCCTGAAACGATCGAAGCCGCGGTTGCCACGAACACCATCTGGAAGAACCAGTCGGATGCAGGCGCATAGCCGGCATCACTCTGGACACCGAGATCGCCACCCGACCAGAAGAATGCATCAAGGCTTGGCACGCCAATAAGGCCTTCCAGCATCGTCGCGCTCGGATAGGCGACATTATAGCCGACCAGCCAGAACATCAGACCGGCAATGGAATAGAGTGCAATATTCTTTGTGGACTGCATCGCAGCATTCTTGGAACGGACAAGACCCGCTTCCAGCATGCAGAAACCCGCAGCCATCAGCATCACGATGATGCCGCCAATCAGGAACAGGTAGCTATTGTCGACATACGCGCTGGCGCTGCCGTTCACCGTCTCTTCAAGCGTCGCAAGCCGCGTGGCGAGGTCATCTTCCTGGGCATAGGCCAGGACCCCCGCTGTCAGCGCGACAGGCAGTAAAGCTGCCCCGCGTATCAATCTTCCAATCGTCTGGCCCATCTCTGGCCCCTCCTTCGTCAATGACCTTGGAGCTCGGGACCCCCCGCGCTCTCCCAGTGCTGATATGATTGGGGCGCCCGCTGAAAGTCGCTCGCGGCACTGGGGTCAGGGTGGATTCTAGGCCCACGTGGTCAAACCCTGTGCAGGGTTGCGGCCAATCGCCCAAATCTGCGTCATCGCTGGACGCTTTGGTTACCGCCTACTACCTAGATGTTATGACTGATACGTCCGCAGCCCCTTCCCTCAAGGCCGAGTTGGCCGTTATTGGCGCAGGCCCGGTTGGCACGTCGCTGGCCATCCTTGCCGCGCGGGCCGGATTCACCACGCTGCTTGTTGATGCCCGTGACCCCGACAGGACCCCGCCCCCGGACACGCGCAATTTTGCAATCGTGCGCGGCAGCTGGCGTCTTCTGGGTGCCGCTGGTGTCCATCCGGCGCTGGACGGCCACACACAGCCGCTAATGGGCCTCGAGGCCACGGATGGCGGGCGACACTGGATGGGGGCGCCCTCTGTCCTGTTTGGTACAGGCGACCTGCCGGAAGACCAGCAGGGAGAGCCGCTCGGCCAGATGGTTCCCGCCGCAGCCCTTCAGGCGGCACTCGACGAGGTCGCCGCAGCAACACCCAACCTGACATGGCTACGCAATACCAGGTTTACAGGCATGACGCCCCATCCGGCACATGCCCGCCTCACGCTGCATGACGGTCGCACGGTCGATGCCGGCCTCGTGGCAGCCTGCGATGGCATGCGTTCGGGTGTGCGCAACGCGCTCGGCATCAAGACCGAAGGGCGCGCCTACGGAAAGTCTGTGTTCGCCGCAGACGTTAAGCTTTCGCGACCGCATAAGGGCCTTGCCCGGCAACTGTTCACACCCGAGGGGCCGTTTGCGACCCTTCCACTGCCCGGAAATCGTGCAAACCTTGCATGGTACCTGAAGACAGGCGCCGCCGAAGCCATGGCGGCCATGCCTGCTGAAGATATCGAAGCGGAACTCAATGCCCGCTTTGCCGATTTTGCCGGAGAGATGAAACTCGACGGACAGCCGCTCGCCTATCCGCTGCACCTCCAGATCGCGACGGAAATGGTTGGCCCGCGCACCGCGCTGCTCGGCGATGCGGCCCGGCGGATCAATCCGCTGGCAGGTCAGGGACTCAATCTCGGTTTCAAGGATGTCGGCGCGCTGGTCGATGTCATGTCAGAGGCGCGTGAGGTCGGGCTCGATCCGGGTGCCGACACAAGCCTCCACCGTTACCAGCAATGGCGCCGCTTTGATGCGGCGACCACGGCCATGTTCATGGATGGGGTCGACCGCATCTTCTCGAACGACAATGCCGTCCTGAAACCCTTGCGCGGGCTGGCCCTCATGGCGGCCAGCAAGATCGGCCCGGTCCGCCGGGCGATGGCACGTCAGGCCAGCGCCGACCAGGCAGACCTTCCCAGCCTGATGCGCTAGGCGCCCACGGTCAGGCGCTTCAGCAGGTCCCACGTATAAAGGCCGCTTGAATGGCCGTCAGAGAACATGATCCGCACAGCATAGCGCCCCACAGGCTCTGCCCGCTCAACACGGATGTCGGATGGTACGGGTGGCTGAACCGGCTTGGAGCCAGACCCGTGCCCCTGCACTTCAGCCGACGGGCTGTTCTCGCGCAGGCGCACATAGTCCACCGTGCCGGTTGAGCCGTCGTCAAACTCCGCCTTCAGTTCCGCGGCAGACCGGCGAAAGGTCAGCCGCACCGGCCAGGCTGGCACGCTCATGCGTCGTCTCCGTCCGCAATATCCTTGTCTAGATCGCGCGCTTCATCGACCAGCATGATCGGAATGCCGCCCCGGATCGGAAAAGCGAGCCGGGCCTTCTTGGAAACCAGCTCTCCGGCGTCGCGATCATAGGTCAGCGGTTGTCGTGTCACCGGGCAGATCAGGATTTCCAGCAGGCGCGGGTCCACGCCCGATCCGCGTTCAGGTTTGCCTGTCGATTCATGGCTCATCGGAATCGATCCTATTGCATGGTTCCGCCATCATTGCCCGGAACATCCATTCTGAGCAGAGTGATGAGCGTTTCCGCGCGCGCTTTCAAGGTCGGCGCCTCAATCAGCGCCTGCTTTTCGATCGTCGAGAACGGGCACCCCGAGCACAAGGCGTTGACCAGTGTCTCCAGCGGGGCGTCTTCCACCGCCGACCAGTCTGCTTCCATCTTGTTGATCTCGACATAGGCGCGCAGCGCGCCCACCAGATTGTCCCGGCTCGGCAGGGCCTTGTCGCTGGCTGCGAACAGGTCCGCCTCATAAGGTGCCCAGTCAGGCTTCACCTGCCGGTAAGGCGTATTCACATCCAGTTCGTCATGGATCGCAAACCGGGCAATCCCGGTCAGCGTGATCAGGTATCGCCCGTCATCGGTCTCGGAATAGGTCGTGATCCGCCCGGCACAGCCCACACCCGCCAGGGTCGGACGCGCCTTCGGCCCTTCCATCGCCTGCACCATGCCGATCAGGCGCGAGCCGGTCATCGCATCGTCGATCATGTTAAGATAGCGCGGCTCGAAAATGTTGAGCGCCAACTGCCAGCGCGGCAATAACAGCGCGCCTGGCAGCGGGAACACGGCCAGCGTGTCCGGCAGGTCGCTTGTCTTCCTGTAATGTCCCGCGCTCATCGGTCCTGTTCCTGTCTCCGTCATGATTACGAAGGTGGGCCGAATGCCGGTTTAGGCAAACATCAGGGATGCCAGCCGGCGCCGACCCTCGACAGTCGCCGGATCCGTCGGACCGGCAGCTTCGAACACTTGTAACAGTTTTTCCTTGCCCTTGCCCTCATTCCAGTCGAGTTTCGCGCCCAGAATGATCAGCAAATGGTCGATGGCGTCCTTGTAGCGTTGTGCGCCGACATATTTCTCCGCCAGTTCGAACCGCTTGGCGTGATCGTCCGGCGCGGCTGTCACCGCGCTCAGCAGTTCGTCAAACTCGCCGGGTTGTTCCTCGTCAGCCATCAGCTCGATCGCCATACGCACGCCCTTCACGGCGGAATCGTGCTTGGCCGACTCCGGCAACATGTCCAGCGTAGCCGTGGCACGCTCCTTGTCACCATTGGCCAGATAGCACCGCGCCAGCCCGGCAATCGCGGCGACATTCTCGGCATCTTCCTGGATGATGCTGGCATATAGCTGCGCTGCGGTGCCGATATCGCCCGCCTGGCTCGCGGCTTCGGCCTGCGCCAGAGCGTCGGCGATCACCTGCGCGGTGTCAGTCCCGCTCAGCAATTTGTCGATAAAGCCTTTGACCTGTCCCTCTGGCAGCGCGCCCATGAAACCATCGACCGGGCGGCCCTTGTCGAACGCAAAGACTGCAGGAATGGACCGCACGCCGAGCTGGCCGGCATAAGCCGGGTTCTCGTCAATATTGATCTTCACCAGCTTGACCGCGCCCTTCTTGCTGTCGACCACGCGCTCGATGATCGGGCCGAGCTGTTTGCACGGTCCGCACCATGGCGCCCAGAAGTCGACAATCACCGGCTGCGTGTTCGAGGCATCGACCACATCGGCCACGAAGTCTTGGTCGGTGCTGTCCTTGGTATTGAGCGAGGCCATATCGGTCATGTGTGAAATTCCTTTATATACGGGCGCAAAGATGGGCTTGCAGGCGGCGATACGCAAGGCGGCGCTGTGATCGCCCCGGAACCGCAAACCTGCAAGCCATGTTCATCTCCCGGTCGGTTACCCGTCGGCAGCGCCTCTACCTGAACACATGCCAACGAAAAGCGGCCGAAATACCTTGATCTGGCCCTGTTTAGGTGAGGTTCAGATCATTAAGTTGATGCTCATGGTCAAAGGAGGCCTGCACTATGATGAATCTGCTGACGACCCTAGGCGCTATCGCCGCCATCGCCACCGCCCCGCTGGCCGTATCCCTTCAGGATGCCGCCCCGGTTACGCCCACCGTTACCGCACCCGCCGCCACCGCGGCGCTGACCGCATCGGAACGCTCGGCCATTCTCAAGAGTGTGTCGAAGGCGATGTCCGACGTCAAAACCGCCAGCGGCAAGTTCGAACAGCTTGCGCCTGACTATTCGGTCTCCACGGGCAGCTTCGCGCTGTCACGCCCCGGCAAGGTTCGCTTCGACTATGACGACCCGACCCCGCTGCTGATCGTCAGCAATGGCGCGACCGTTGCCATGCAGGACAGCGAACTGGAAACAACCGACCGCGTCCCGCTCGGCTCAACGCCCCTGTCGCTCCTGCTCGATGACAGTCTCGATTTCGAGAATGAAGCCCAGGTTCTGGATGTTGTCCGCGCCAATGGCCGCATCGGCGTCACGCTTCAGGACCGTTCCGGCGAGATGGACGGCACGCTCACGCTCGTGCTGGCAGACGTCACCAAGGAACTCATTGGCTGGCGCACGGAAGACAGCGGCGGCAACATCACCTCGGTCCAGCTGGTCGATGTGGAATATGACAAGAAGCTCAATCCGCGCCTCTTCATCCTGAAAGACTTCGACGACGAATAGGGCGTCCGTGGTGCGCTGCGGTGTAAACACACCAGAAGGCGCGCCGTAGCACTCGTCGAAACTCAGAAAAAGCAACCGTTTAACATAAAGTTTACTTGTTTTTTTTTCGCAGAGTGACATCTTTGCAACTGTCGATGACACGGACACCCCGCGCAGCAATTGACCCCCCGCTGTGAACTCCCGTGACATCGCCGCCGGACCTCCCTTGCCGGCGAGACGTAAAATCTCGCGTCAGGCGCGCCCGAACTCCCCCGCGTTCGGGCGCGTTGACGTTTCAGGGATGAATGCTAGGCAGTTGCCATGGCCAAACCTCTCAAGATCGTCAGTTGGAACATTAACTCCGTGCGTCTGCGCGCGCCGAACGTGGCCGAGTTTGTCGCCGCCGAAGCGCCGGATGTGATCTGCCTGCAGGAAACCAAATGCCAGGATGGCGAATTCCCGGAAAAGCAGTTCCGCGAAATGGGCCTCAAGCACCTCATTCTCAACGGACAGAAAGGCGGCCATCACGGCGTCGCCATCGCCTCGCGCCTGCCCCTTGAAAGGGTCGACGTGCCAGACCTTTGCCGCCACGGCCATGCCCGCGCCATTGCGGCCCGCGTCAATGGCCTCGAAATTCACAACATCTATCTGCCCGCCGGCGGCGACGTGCCGGACCCGGTCGCCAATGACAAGTTCGCCCACAAGCTCGATTTCCTCGCAAAGCTGGGCAAGGGCTACAAGTCGCTGCCCAAGGCCGCGCGCATCCTCGTCGGCGACCTCAACGTCGCCCCGCACGAAAACGATGTCTGGTCACACAAGCAGCTCCTGAAGATCGTCTCGCACACACCCGTCGAAACCGAGCTCCTCGAGGACTCGCGCCAGACAGCCGCCTTTGCAGACATTGCCCGCATGGCGGTGCCGGACGAACAGAAACTGTATTCGTGGTGGAGCTATCGCGCCAAGGACTGGGCCGCCTCGAACAAGGGCCGGCGCCTCGATCATATCTGGGCCAACCCCGACGCCCTCGCGAACACCAAACTTGATTCCTACCGCGTCCACCTCCCCTGGCGCGGCGGCTGGAAACCCTCCGACCACGCCCCAATCAGCGTGAAGGTGAGCGTGTAGCGAGAAGACGGAAAGTATCGGGTAAAATGAAACCCGCTTTGCGCAACCCCCACTTCTCCCCCACCCAATCCACCTAATCCCCACCGCGCTTATACTGCGCCGCATGAGCCAACCGTCTGACATTGTTATCCACGGCCTGCGTGAGGCGGGCTATGCCCTGACCAATATCATCGGCATGACAAATGCGAACCTGCGGCCGCTGACCCTGAAGCAACGCGCGACCGGGCGGCTGAAACAATTGGAAGTGATCGTGCGGCGCCTGCTCACGCTGATGGCGCTGGCCCTCACCCTCGCGCCCGTCCGTCCCCGCATCAACCCCGCCCCTGACCCCACAGAGGCCGGTGTCGAAACCGTCAGCTTCCCCACACCGCGCCGCTTCGGGCTGACCGCGCCCTATCCGGGCAGTGTTCGTGCTTTATCCGGGCTGGATTCGTGCATGTCCTACGGCTCGGTGCCTGCCGCGCCCTTCCTTGCCCGGATCAGTGCGCTCCATGCCGTGCTGGAAAACCCCGGCGTGTATGCAAAGCGCCTTGCACGCTCCCTTTAGCGCCAGCGCAAACGCGGCGAGCCGCGCCCGGCTGTGCTGCCAATGGCGTCCGCCTATCGGCTGCGCCCCGAACTCGGCATGATCGCCACGGCCCTGCCGGGCCTGCTCGGCGCGGCGTTGGAAAATTGGGATAATTCGAGCTGAATCAGACAGTCAGTCAGACAGGTTTGCCGGGCACCGAAGGGTGGTCCGGCCGCTAGCGCTCGCCTAAGGCTTCCCGTCAAACGGCTCGACAACGATATCGGTCACTTCCTCGAACGTGCCGGAGCGGTCCAGCCCGCCGCGGATCACATACCAGGCGGCAATCACGATGAGGGCAAAGGGCAACAGCCACAACAGCCACACGGCCTTGGCCTTGGGGCGTGGCGGGGCCGGCGGCGCAATCGGCTCGCCATCCGTCTGCGGT
>JAVJOM010000018.1:0-3662 GCA_040216775.1 Hyphomonas sp. | reverse complement strand
GCCAAGGTTGAACTGGCCAAAACGCAGATCCGCGCACCGTTTGACGGCATTTTCGAAACTCGTCTTGCCGAAGCCGGAGACTTTCTTGCACCCGGCGCCGCCTGCGGTGTGCTGATCGACATGACGCCAGTGATCGTCGCTGCTGAAGTGTCGGAAGAATATGCAAGCCGCCTGAGCGTGGGAATGGAAGCCAAAGCCAGACTGGCCAGCGGCGAGACCTACACATCCAAGGTGCGCTATATTTCGCGAGCCGCCAGCGAGCAAACACGGACTTTCCTGATCGAAGCCGAAATCGTGACCGGTGAAGCAACCGTTCCTGCCGGCGTTTCGGCCGCGTTGATCCTGCCCGTGACAAGCGTTGCGGCTACACTGATATCACCTGCCCTCCTGACACTTTCGGATGCGGGCGAATTGGGTGTCCGGTACGTTGAAGAAAACAACACGGTCCAATTCGCACCGATCAAGGTTGTAGACGAAGGTGTGGGCGGCGCATGGGTGACCGGATTGCCTGACCCGGCCCGTGTCATCTCGATGGGTCAGGACTACCTTAGCGAGGGCGTAAAAGTGAACCCCGTACCCGCTGGCGGAGCCGTACAATGAACGGTTTGATCGATGGCGCCATCGGGCGGGCACGCATGGTGCTCGCCATTCTCGTATGTGCCATCATTGCCGGCACCGCGACCTATATCGGCCTGCCCAAGGAAGCTGATCCGGACATCCAGATTCCCATCGTCGGGATCACGGTGCCGCTTTCTGGCGTGACACCTGAAGATGCCGAACGCCTGCTGGTGAAGCCGATCGAACAGGAAATCCAGTCGCTGGAAGGGTTGAAGACATTCCGCGGCTATGGCGCTGAAGGCGCAGGCCAGCTCATACTCGAGTTCGAATTGACGACCGATATCGACCAGGCCGTACTCGACGTGAAAGACAAGGTGGATATGGCCAAGCGCTATTTCCCTGCCGATGCGCGCGAGCCGATCATCACCGAAGTCAACGCATCACAATTCCCCATCATGGTGGTAAACCTGTTTGGTGACGCGCCTGAGCGCGGCCTGAACGCCATCGCCGAAGACCTGCAGGACCGTCTGGAACGCGATGCCGGCATTCTGGAAGCCCGCATTGTCGGGCGCCGCGAGGATGTGCTCGAAATCGTCGTCGATCCTGTGAAGCTGGAAACCTACAACATTTCGTACCAGGAAATTTTCCAGGTCGTTTCGTCCAATAACCAACTCGTTCCAGCAGGACAGATTGATACCGGGGAAGGCAGTTTCGCCGTCAAGGTTCCCGGTCTGATCCGCACAGCGACTGACGCACTCGACCTGCCGCTCCGTCGAACAGAAAACTCGGTTGTGACCCTGTCGGACGTCGCAGAAGTGCGGCGCACCTACAAGGACGCCACCGGGCACGCGACATTCAATGAGCAACCAGCCCTGTTGATCCAGATCGTCAAACGCTCAGGCTCAAACATTCTCGACACCGCAAATTTCGTTCGGGACACGATCGAGGAAACCAAACCGAACTGGCCAAATACGGTGCAGGCACAGATCACGTCTGATGCATCAGAGCTGATCGGCGAACAGCTCGGCCAGCTACAGAGCTCGATCGTCACGGCCGTGTTGCTGGTGATGATTATCTGTGTGGCGGCCTTGGGCCTGCGCTCTGCGCTGCTGGTCGGTATTTCCATTCCGGCTTCATTCATGATGTCCTTCCTGCTGCTTGGCGCGTTTGGCTACACGATCAACATGATGGTCATGTTTGGCATGGTGATCGCCGTGGGTATTCTGGTTGATGGCGCCATCGTCGTGACGGAATACGCCGACCGCAAGATGGCCGAGGGGCTGGACCGCAAGGAAGCCTATGGCCTCGCCGGCAAGCGCATGTTCTGGCCTGTCGTCGCCTCCAACGCGACGACACTGGCAGCGTTCGTGCCGTTCCTGTTCTGGAATTCGATGCCCGGCAAGTTCATGGCCTACCTGCCTATAACGCTGATCTTCGTGCTTACCGCGTCTCTGGTAATGGCGCTGATCTTCCTGCCTGTATTAGGTTCTGTGATTGGTGCACGCCCCAGCGGCACCAATGAAGACCTGGCCGCCCTTGCCGCCGACGCTGACCCGGGTCAGGCGAAAGGCTGGTTGGGCGCCTATGTGAAACTCATCAAGGGATTGGTTGCGCGTCCGCTGATGGTGACGGGCGTCGCGCTCGGTTCGGTCGTGATGATCTTCATGTGGTTCGGCTCAACGCCGCACAAGTCCGAGCTCTTCCTCGATATCGAACCAGAACAGGCCTATGTCTTCATTCAGGCACAAGGCGCTTTGTCAGCCGATGAACAAGCCACGCTTGTCCGCCGCGCAGAAGCCGTGATTGCAGATGTCGAAGGCATTGAAGACATATCGACCCGCTCAGGCAAAGGCGGCGAAGACGGGATCAGCTTCGGCGGCTCTTCGCCACCCGTCGACTCGATTGGCGAGATGCTGCTCGATCTCGCCACGGACGACGGCGTTCATGATGGACGTCGGACCCTCGCTGATGTGCGCGTCCGGCTCGACGCTGTCCCGGGGCTCAAGTTTCAGATCCAGATTCGCGAGAATGGCCCGCCTGCCGGCAAGGACGTTCAGATTGCACTTTTGTCTGACGACAACGAGGCATTGAACGCTGCGGCTTCGCTCCTGCGTACGAAGCTTGAAAGCATGAACGAACTTTACGAGATCGACGACTCGCGCCCCCTGCCCGGCATCGAATACCAGCTGGAAGTGGACCGGTCGGAAGCTGGCAAGTTTGGCGTGGATATTTCGCAGGTTGGCGCAGCGGTTCAACTCGTAACCAACGGTATTCTCGTTGGCCGTTATCGCCCTGACGATGCACCTGATGAAGTGGATATTCGCGTGCGATTTCCCCAAAGCGACCGGAGTGCCTCTGCGATCGATAATCTGCGCATAGCGACACCTGCCGGCAATGTTCCCCTGTCGCTGTTTGTGGAACGCGTGCCCGCCCCACGCGTCAGCCAGATCGAACGCCGTGACGGCAAGCGCGTTATCGACGTGCGCGCCAATGCGATTGAACAAGGTGCTGGCGCGGCCATCGTGGCCGAGTTGAAAGAATGGATTGAAACGCAGAATATAGCCAACAGCGTTGAAGTCAGGTTTGAAGGGGCGGACGAGGATTCTGCCGAGGCCGGCGCCTTCTTTGTCGGTGCTGCCTTGGCGGCGCTTTTCATGATGGCCGTTATTCTGCTCTGGGAGTTCAACAATTTCTGGCAGGTAATCCTGACCCTGACGGCGGTGATCATTTCAACCGCTGGCGTTCTGGTCGGCATCCAACTGATGCTGCCTTACATTTCCGTCCTCATGATCGGTACAGGCGTTGTGGCGCTTGCCGGGATCGTGGTGAACAATAATATCGTTCTGATCGACACGTATAACCGCCTGCGCAGCGATGGACGCTCACCTGAATACGCTGCGATCGCCACGGCTGCGCAGCGTATCCGCCCGATTCTGCTGACTACTGGCACGACGATCTGCGGCCTGCTGCCGATGGTATTCCAGCTGAACGTGGACTTTGCCCATGGCGCGATCAATTTCGGTAGCGCCTCGTCTGAATGGTGGGTCCAGCTGGCCACGGCTGTTGTGTTTGGTCTCGCCTTCTCGACGATCATGATCCTGCTT